>JADYYP010000024.1 GCA_020853575.1 Planctomycetota bacterium | reverse complement strand
CTAGCCTGACTTGAAAGGTTGTCGGTCAAGATCGGCCCTGGGGCGTGTGCCAGGGCCGTTTTGTTGCTGTCCGTTCCCACTACATCGGTGGCATCTTGAGCGGCGTTCGCAGGCGCTTGGGGAGCCTCAGGCCGAGGCGCTCGAGGAGGCTCGCGAGGTCCGGGTCGGGCTCGACGACGCAGCGCAGTCGCAGCTCGGGACCAGCGACGATGGGCAGCACCACGTCGACGCACTGGATGCGCTTGAGTTCCTCGAGCAGGGTCCGGGGGCTGTTGCCCAGCCCGGCGCTTGATTGCCAGCCTTCGAGCGTCTTCCACAGGCACAGCGCGAGGAAGCACACGAGGATGTGCGCTTGCACGCGATCGCTGCGCTGGTGCCAGATCGGGCGCAGCGAAAGATCGCTCTTCGAGATTCGAAAGGCCGCCTCGGCCTGCCAGAGCTGGACGTAGGTTCGCCATAGATCCTCGTCGCTCCAGTCCGAGACGTTGGTGCGCAGGATGTAGGTCCCTTCGGTGAGCTCTGCCCACTGTCGCCAATCCTTCCGCTCGATCCATTGCAGGCGCACTTCGCTCTTGCGCTTGAGGTCGTAGACGACTTCGACCTCGAAGCGCCGCGCTGCACGGCTGTGGCGCTCGAGGATGCGACCGACCTGCCGGTCGACGGAGCCGCGTTCGATCCGGCTGCTCGAGCGCTTGAGCCGTCGTCCGAGGCTGCCGAGTTCGGAGCGGATGTGCTCGGCCGCGCGCTCGTGCATCGCGTGCTCCTTCGAATGGCGATCGCGGGACCGGCACAGCAGGAAAGTCTCCTTGCCGTCGGGTCCGCCGCACTGTTTCACCTCGAGCCCGTCGCGGACCTCCTTCCAGCCATCGTGCGCGGCGAGTTCCTTCGCCCAGCGCTTCATCTCCGTGCGCGGCGTGCCGACGAGGTAGCGCCGCTTGCCCGCGCGCAGCCACTGCAGGTTGTCCTCGCTCACCATTCCGCGGTCCATCACCCAAACGCGGGAGGCCTTGCCGTAGCGCACTTCCATCGCGCCGATCACGGACTCGACGGTCGTCACGTCGACCCGGTTCCCGTCGAACACCTCGTAGCCGACGGGGAATCCCTCGCGACTGACGACCAGCCCGATCGTGACCTGCTTGCAGTCGGAGCGCCCGTCGCGGCTGTAGCCGCGCTTGGCCATCGGATTGCGAGCTGCCTCGCCTTCGAAGTACGTCGAGGTGACGTCGTAGAGCAAGAGCTCGTAGTCGGGCGAAAACAGCGAGGAAAAGCGCTCCTTCAGGTGCTTCTGAAGCTTCTCCTTGTGCTTGAGCAACTCGTCGAGACCTTGGTAGAGGCGCGTGTGGTGCACGCGCTCTGCGGCCACGCCGAGGATGTCCTCGAGCGCGGTCTTGCGGTACCAGTCCTCGGCGATGTGCAGCTCGCTCGAGGGCTCGCACAAGCGGGCGATCGCGAGGATCGACGCGATCTGAGGCCAAGGCACGGACTCACGTCCGGCATCCATGTGATGCTCGCAGAAGCGGTCGAGCTCGAGCGTGCGCCACAGCGTCCACCCAAGCCAAACGTCACCAAAAGCCCGCGCGCGCTCCACGCGCACCTTCGAAACCTCGACGGTCTTGGGCGAGAGCTCGGTGACGTCCTCGAAAAGCTCGCGCTGGTCAGTGCGGGCACCGAGAAAGTGGCGCGAAATCGAGGCCGCCTCCCTCAGCTTCTCCGCATCGAGCCGGCCGAGCTGGGCCACGGTCTCCTGCACGACCTTCGAGCCACGACGCACCGACCGGACCAACGTCCAGTAGGTCGCGGGTCCGTCTTTCGTGCGCTTGGTCGCGTGGCGGAGATACATGGCGCGGGCCAAGGTCTCGCGCAGCGCGCCGCCCAGATCAACCGGCAGCCATTCCCACTACATCGACCTTCGCGCGCCGACCGGCGACGACGGGTCCGAGAATGAGGGCCCACGCGCCATCGGCCGCCGTAAGTCCCTTAACGAGAATCCAAACCTTTCAAGTCAGGCTAGCTCCGTCCAGCGTCCGGCCTCGATCCAGACCGTTCCGCTTGGCAGGCCGCGGACCGGTGTCAGCGAGACGCGCGCGTCGACTGTGGAGACTTCGCGTTCGCTCGCGAGCTCGAGCTGCACCAGTTCCGGATCCACGCGCAACGCACGTGCGTGCGGCACGTGCTCGCGCGGTGTTTTCGCTCACTTTCGCATTCGCGGCTGCTCGGGGAGCGCTCGGCGTGCGTCCAGCACGAGCAGCACGCACAGCCACAACGCGTGGCCGAAACCGTACATGACCCAGATCGCGAGCTGGTCCAAACCCTCGAACATCGAATGTTGCGTCGGCGGCTGCGAAGGCCGCAACGCGAGCGTGCCAGCGCTCCACGAGATCCAACTCGCGGCCGCGGCCGTGCACAGCACTGCGGTGCGAACCCAGCGGCGACCGCGCGCGCGCCGCGCGAGCACCCATGCCGCGCACGGCAGCGGCGCGCCGGTCGCGATCGCCAGCAGCATGCCGAGCAACGGACCGGCCAGGCTCATGCGCTCCGAGCGTAGCGCCAGACTCGCCGTGCGCCGCCGGTGCTCGCCAGGCCGTCAGCGCTTCCCGGCGCGCGCGAAGGCCTCCGAAAGCGCCAGCTTCATGTGCTCCCAACTGCGCGCGTCCGCCGTCGGCTCGTAGGCGACGCCCGCTAGCCCGACCTTGCCCGCATCGGGGTTGGTGAAGGCGTGCACCGCTCCCGAGTAGGCGAGGAACTGGTAGGTGAGGCCCGCGGCGGCCATGTCCGCGTGGAAGCCCGCGAGCTCCTCGTCGCTGACGAACTTGTCCGCGAGTCCGTGGCACACCGTGATCAGGCCCTTGATGCGCTTGTCGTCGGCCGCGGTCCCCAGCGAGCGCAACTTGCCGGCATGGAACGCGACCACGGCGTCGAGCTCGGCTCCCGTGCGCGCGAGCTCCAACGCCAGCGTCCCTCCGAAGCAGTAGCCGATGACCGCGATGCGTTGCTTGTCGACGCGCGGTTGCGCGAGCAGCTGCTCGAGCCCGACCTTCGCTCGTTCACGCATCGCGTTCGCGTCGGAATACAGCGCCCCGGCCCATTCGCCGGCCTGCTTGGGATCGGTGGTCACGCGGCCGCGGCCATAGGGGTCGAGCACGAACGCCACGTAGCCCAGCTCGGCCAACTTGCGGGCGCGCATGCGCACGTAGTCGGTGACGCCCCACCACTCGGGACACACGAGCACGCCCGGGCGCGGGCTCTCCGGGCTCGCGAGCGCGTCGTCGAACGCCAGGTAGCCCTCGAGCACGACCTCGCCGTGGCGGTACTCGAAGGCCTGCGCGCGGATCTCGGCTCGGGCGGGCAGGCAGGCGCACAGGGCCAGGCACATAGTCGCGACGAAGCTCAGGAAATTCCGCATGGGGCAGCGCTCGTGAGGGACTCGGGGCAAAGCCCGGGGAGCGTAGCGCCGCGAGCGGGAGGGTGCGCCGGGCCGAAAATAGATAGAATCTAGAGCTAGAAGAAGTCTAAACAACGCCTAGCATGGCCCGGCGTCGGAGTCGGCGCCTCCGTGCCTCCCCGAAGCCCTTCCAATCGCGCCCGCGACCGCGGTGCGCCTCAGTTCCGCAGCCCTCTGTCCCCCGAGATCAGGAGAACTCCCATGAACGACGATTCAGAGCTCGGCGATCGCGCCGCGACCAACGGATCCGGAAGCGTGCGCGGTACCGCGCGTGCGTGGCTCGCGCTCACCGCAGGACTCGGCGCTTGCGCGGCGCCGCAAACGGCGGCTGTCGACCCCGTGAGCGCGCTCGAGAAGTGCCCCGTGATGGGTGCGAGCTCGGCGCAGCACCCGACCGCGGCGGGCGCGCTCGGAAACGGGGACTGGTGGCCCAACCAGCTCAACTTGAAGGTGCTGCACCAGAATGCGCCCGCGGCCAACCCGCTGGGCGCGGAGTTCGACTACGCGGCGCAGTTCGCGAAGCTCGACCTGGCCGCCTTGAAGTCGGACATCGCGGCCATGCTGACCACGTCGCAAGCGTGGTGGCCCGCCGACTACGGCAACTACGGGCCGCTGTTCATCCGGCTCGCGTGGCACAGCGCGGGCACGTATCGCGTCAACGACGGCCGCGGAGGCTCCGCGGACGGCACGATCCGCTTCGCGCCGCTGAACAGCTGGCCCGACAACGCCAACCTCGACAAGGCGCGGCGCCTTCTGTGGCCGATCAAGCAGAAGTACGGCGAGCAGATCTCCTGGGCCGACCTGATGATCCTGACCGGCAACGTCGCGCTCGAGAGCATGGGCTTCAAGACGCTGGGCTTCGCCGGCGGCCGCACGGACGTGTGGGAGCCGCAGGAAGACGTGTTCTGGGGCCCGGAGAGCGAATGGCTCGGCGACAAGCGCCACGCGGACCAGCGCGTGCTCTCCAATCCGCTCGCGGCGTCGCAGATGGGGCTGATCTATGTCAACCCCGAAGGTCCTGGCGGCAATCCCGATCCGTTGCTCGCGGCGCGCGACATCCGCACGACGTTCGGTCGCATGGCGATGAACGACGAGGAGACCGTGGCGCTGATCGCGGGCGGCCACACGCTCGGCAAGGTCCACGGCGCCGCCGATCCGCGCAAGTACGTCGGGCGCGAGCCCGAAGGCGCGCCGCTCGAGGAGCTGGGCCTGGGCTGGAGGAACAGCTACGGCAGCGGTCACGGCGCCGACACGATCACCAGCGGACTCGAAGGCGCCTGGACGTCGACGCCGGTGGCATGGTCGCAGCAGTACTTCGCGAATCTGTTCCGCTACGAGTGGGAGCTGACGCGCAGCCCCGCCGGCGCGCAGCAGTGGAAGCCCAAGGGCGATGTCGGCCGCAACGTGCCCGACGCGCACATCGAGGGCAAGTTCCATCAACCGATGATGCTGACCACCGACCTGGCGCTGATCACGGACCCCGAGTACCGCAAGATCTCCCAACGCTTCCACGAGCACCCCGCCGAGTTCGACGCGGCTTTCGCGCGCGCTTGGTACAAGCTGACCCACCGCGACATGGGGCCGCGCGCGCGCTTCCTCGGCAACGAAGTGCCCGAGGTGCAGCTGTGGCAGGATCCGCTGCCCAAGGTCGATCACGCACTCGTCGACGCCGCCGACGTCGCGGCGCTCGAGCAGCAGGTGCTCGCGACGGGCTTAAGCGTGTCGCAGCTGGTGTCGATCGCCTGGGCTTCGGCCTCGACCTACCGCGGCTCCGACATGCGCGGGGGAGCCAACGGCGCGCGCATTCGGCTCGCGCCGCAGAGGGACTGGGAGGTGAACGAGCCCGCGGAGCTGCGCGGCACGTTGGCGAAGCTCGAGCAGATCGCCGCGGACTTCAACGCCAAGGCGCCGGGTGGCAAGCGGGTCTCACTGGCCGACCTGATCGTGATCGCGGGCAACGCGGGTGTCGAAGAGGCGGCCAAGCGCGCCGGTTTCACGCTCGACGTGTCCTTCGCGCCCGGCCGCAGCGATGCGACGCAGGAGCAGACCGACGTCGAGTCGTTCGCGGTGCTCGAGCCCAAGGCCGACGGCTTCCGCAACTACACGCGCGCGGCCGACGGCCGTCCGACCGCGGAACTGCTGGTCGATCGGGCGCAATTGCTCGAGCTCAGCGCGCCGGAGCTGACCGTGCTCGTGGGCGGCTTGCGCGTGCTGGGCGCCAATCACGGTGACTCCACTCACGGCGTGTTCACTGCCAGGCCCGCGTCGCTCACCAACGACTTCTTCGTCAACCTGCTCGACAACGACACGGAATGGAAGAAGGCCGGTGACGACCTCTACGAAGGCCGCGACCGCAAGACGGGCCAGCTCAAGTGGACCGCGACCTCGGTCGACCTGGTGTTCGGCTCGAACTCGCAGCTGCGCGCGATCAGCGAGGTCTACGCCAGCACGGGCGGACAGGAGAAGTTCGTCCGCGACTTCAGTCGCGCCTGGGCCAAGGTGATGAACCTCGATCGCTTCGATCTCGCGGGGCGCTGAACCACTCGACTCGCGCGCGCCTCCCTCGCGGTCTCGGCTGCGAGGGAGGCGCGTGCGTTGCCTGCGCCCAGGCGCGCTGACGCGCGGGGCTCACGGCAGCAGAGTGAAGCCGAGCGCATCGCGGCACCAGGCCTGCGCGTGCACGAAGTCGCGGGCAGAGAACGGCGCTCCGAAGGCACATGGATGAGACGCGATGCGCCCGAATACAGCACCGGGCCGAGGGACCGCGGAGCCTGCGTTCGATCGAATCGTGGTGCGACTCGCGGCGGAGCGCTCTCGATCGAGACTCTCGGAACTCGACTTCGCACCGGCGATGAGCGCACCGCGGCTCGTGCGCCCGGCGATCGGTGGACTTCAGCATGACGAGCTCGGAGTCGCTCCAGACGTTCACGGACAGTCGCGAGAGCTACTGTCGGCTCGCGATCGAGCCCGTCGAGATGTTGCTCACTCGACCGGGGGCTTGCTGCGTCCCAGCACGCGGTCGAAGAAGCCTTCGCTCTCGTGCAGCACGAAGTCGTTGAGGCGATCGAGCTCGGCGCGCGCGTCCAAGTCGCTGGGCTTGGTCACGAGGATGCGGTCCGCTTCCTTCTGCAGCCTTTCCGCGGTCATCACGGACTCGCGCCAGGCTGCTTCCCATTGGAACGTCTGGGCGATCGCTCCCAGGATCGTCAGCACGGCAGCGAACACCGGTGTACCGACGGCGATCACGGTGCGCCAGGCCGAGTCCGCTCCGATCAGCTCGGTCGAGGACATCGACGCCAGCAGCGTCACCGCTGAGCCGAGCACGATCGTCGCCAAGCGCGTCCACTTGAACGCTCGCTTGTTGTGGTTGCTCGAGCCCCAGTAGTAACGCATCGTGCTGCGATAGCGCTCGAGGACGAACTTGTGCCGTTGGACGTGGTCTTCGAGAACCACCGGTTCGCCTGTGACGTTCAATGTTGCCTCCGAGGTGGACCTGGATTGGCGCTGGAGCCGCGTGTCCCGCCGGATGGTACGAAACCAGGGCTGGCTGAACGAAGTCGAGCTCGCTCGCATGGGCCCGCGCTCGAGCGTTGAGAGGCGCCGCTCTCGACAGCAGCGGAAGCGATCGTGCGCAGTGTCGATGCAACGGTCGCCGGCGGCTCTCGCGCGCCGCCGTGACGCGGCTGGTGCGGAGCTCTGCGATGGCTCGCTCGCGACCGACAGGCTCGCGTTCATGCCACGGCTGTGCGTCCGAACTCGGGCCTCACGCCCAGGTGGGGCGTCGTGCTCCGTCGTCCGCGACGAGCTTCGCCCCGAGCCGTGCTCTCGATTTCGTCGCGCCGCCGTGAATCGCTCGTCCAGGACGATCGGCGATTGCGACCGTCGCGCCGCGGGCCGCTTGCGTCACTGCGGAGCGGAACGGTGGAAGTGCACGTGGCGCCAGCCGCCCTCTGTTCGCTGCCAGATGCGAGTCTCCTCGATCGCCGAGGTCGCAGGCCGAGCATTGCCGTCGAGTCGCTGGGTCAGGCGCACGTAGGTGACGATGCCGACGTCTCCGACGACGCGAACCCGTGGAGCGCACAGCGTCGTGTGTCGTGGGCCGCTCGACGCGGGCAAGTCGAAGTAGAACTTGTGGAACGCCAGGCCCTCGACGAGCTGGCCGCGCGCTTCGGGCTCGAAGGCGGTCAGCGAGGGATCGCACAGGCGCTCGTACGAAGCCCAATCGTGCGCGGCGATGCACTCGAGCAGTTCGCGGGTGCACTTCAGCAACTCGTGTTCAGCGGGCGTGCTCATCTTGCGCAGTTCCTACCAAGCTCCGGCCCCTCGTTGCACGTGGGAATTCGAGGCTTCGCGCCGGAGCCGCCGCTCAGTGCACTTCGACGTCGAGCTGCCCGATCAGCGACTCGGCGCGCTCGACGTCCGCCGGAGCACCGATCAACACGATGCGATTCGTGCGACTGTCGGCCGTGATGCGCAAATCGGTCGATTGCAGCGCGTGTCCCAGGGTCTGCGCGAGCTCCTGCGCCGACGCGAAGCGCAAGACGACGACCTCGAGCGCGGGCTCGGGAGCCTGCTCTCGCGCCGCCGGGCCGCTGCACGAGGCGACGGCACCGAAGACGATCGAACCAGTCACGCAGGCGAGGGCGAGGGTGCGCATCGAGGGTCTCCGACGAGGGAGTCTAGGGGGCTCATGCCCTAAGGTCTGCCGAGAACGCGCTCGCGTTGCCCGCCCTGCACCGGCGCGGCTCTCCGAGCTCGCCGTTCACTCGTCTTTCGAGAGCGCCAGCACCACCAGCTGAGCTTGCCGCGAGTAGTCGATGCTCTCGCCCAGGATCCGGGCGGACTCCTGAGGTGCATGGAAGCCCATCGAATTCTCCGCGGCCACGAAATCGAGCCTCCACTGCGCCTTGCGTTGCAGCTCGAGTGCAGGCGCGAGCGCCGCCTCGGAGATCCCGCCCTTCTTGGCGGTCGCGAGCGCGTCGAGCATGTCGGTCGCGGCCTGCGCCGCGCGTTGCATCAGATCGTGCGTCCGCTGTTGGATCGCGGTCACGCGGCCGGTGATCTCGGACTCCGGGTAGGGGTGGCACACCTGGCATGCGCGCGACACGTTCAGCAGCGGGCTGCGCACCCAGTGGTCGCTGACCTTGAGCGCTCCCTCGCGCATGTACGGCATGTGGCAGTCGGCGCACGAAACTCCCGAGCGCGCGTGGATGCCCTGGCTCCACAGCTCGAACTCCGGATGCTGCGCCTTGAGCACTTCGGCCCCGGTCTCGGCGTGCTTCCAATCGAAGAAGCGCTGCCCGTCGGCGAACGTGAGCTGGTCGTAGTGCTGTTCCAGCTGCTCGACCCTCAAGCCTTTGCTCCAGGGGAAGAACAGCGTGGTCTTCGGACCGCAGTAGTACTCGACGTGGCACTGCGCGCAGACGAACGAGCGCATCTCCTGGCGCGAGGCGTCGCGATTGGCGTCGTACGGTTCCGAGCGCGGGCCGGAGCGCCAGAGCTCGACGCTCGGCAGGTGCGGGACGGGCTCGGCGCTCTCCGCGAGCGCCGCGATGCCGCTGACGAATCCCGGGCGCGTCACGCGCAGCTCCATGGTCTTGGGGTCGTGGCAGTCGACGCACGACACCGGATGAGCGCCTTCGGCGTGGTGCTTCTCCGCGTTCGTGCCACCGCCCGTTGGATTGCTCGAGCCGGTGGCGACGAGCTGCGCGTGAGCGCTCGGGTAGTCGAGATTCCCCAGCGCCTCGAAGCCCTTGCGGACGTCTCCGTCGCCCATGCGGCGATAGGTCGGCATCACCGAGGCGTGGCAGTGCAAGCACGCTCCGGTCTGCGGACGCTCGGTGACACGCTTGGTCTGCTCCTGATCGGCGAGCATGTAGGCATGGCCGCGGCGATCGCGGTAGTCGATGGCGAAGGCGTAGCCCGCGAACAGGCGCTTCAGCCACGGGTCGCGCTCGAGCTTCTCCTCGGGCAGCGCCTCGGAGCCGCCGAAAACGGTGCGCGTCGACTGCGAGGTGCGCTTGTAGGCGTCGAATTGGCGCGGCCAGTTCATCCCCCAGGGCTCGGGATCGGTCGTGTCCTCGTTGACGTCGACCAGCCGCACGTAGGTGCTCTTAGCTTCTTGCTTGTGCTCGAAGATGTTGGTCAACAACGCGGCCGTCGCGAAGCCGACCACCGCGGCCAGCACCAGCAGGACGATCACGCCGGCACGGCCGGCACGTGGATTTCTGGGGTTCGACATCGGGCTCGCTCGAAGCTGGTGGGGAGTTCAGGGGCGCGCGCCGTGCCCGGCTCCGCGGTGACAGTGCACGCATTGCACGGCGTCTGCGGCGCTCTTGTTGCGCTCGACGATGTCGTGCACGAAATCGCCGTGGCAGCGCAGGCAGTTGGCCTGGAGGATGGCCGCGTTGCCGGCCTTGATCTGGATCGGCTCGTGAAAGTCCTCGAGCGTGAAGCCCTTCGAGTGGTGGTAGCCGTTGGAGGCTTTCGCCAAGTACTTCGGCACGACCTCGTGGGGCAAGTGGCAGTCGACGCAACCGGCCGCGACATGGTGCGGCCCGTGGGACCACGACGAGTACTCGTCGTTCATGATGTGGCAGTTGGCGCAGGCCCGCGGATTGGTCGAGAAGTAGCTCAGTCCCTCCGCGTATTGGAAGGTGAAGGCGCCCAAGCCGAGCGCCAGTCCGGCGCACGCGGCGGCGACGAGGAGCGTGCGCGAGGTGCGCGAGGTGCGCGAGGTGCGCGGAGTGCTGCTGTTCGCAGGCGACGGCATCGGGGCGCGGATGCTAGCGGCACCGAGCCGGGGGTTCCAACGAGATCGACGACACGCACGCACGTTCGAGCGCACGGCGATCGGAGTGCGATTCGTCACCCGATCAGCTGGCGGCGAGCTCGTTCAGCGCGCGCACGAGCGCGTCGACTTCGTCCATCGAAGTGTAGATGTGCGGAGTGACACGCACTCCGCGCACGCCGGGGCGATCGATGGCGACGGTGTAGATCGAATAGCGCTCGAGCAAGACGCGGGCGAGCTCACTCGGCGTGAGCGAGCCGACGGCGACGTTGGCGATCGCGCACGCGCGCTGAGGAGCGCTGGGCGTGTTGAGCGTGATCCCCGATCGACCGCGCACGCGCGTGGTCCACGAGCGTTGCAGGTGGCGCAGCCGTGCTTCCTTGCGCTGGATCCCGATGCTGTTGTGGAACGTCAGTGCATCCCGGATGGCGAGGTCCGTGTGGACCGGGTGCGTCCCGGTGTGATTGAGCTTGGCGATGTCGTCGTCGGCGACGTCGGACTCTCCAAACATCGGCCACAGGCCGCGGACGCGCTCCTTGCGGACGTACAGGATCCCCGCGCCGAGCGGACAGCCGAGCCACTTGTGCAGGCTCGCGCCGTAGTAGTCGCACTGGAGTTGGGGGATCGAGAACTCGAAGTGCGCGAACGCGTGCGCGCCGTCGACGAGCACTTCGACGCCCTTGGAGTGCGCCATGTCGCAGATGCGACGCACCGGGAGGATCTGGCCCGTGATGTTGACCATGTGGCTGATCATCAGGAGCTTGGTCTTGGGCGTGATCGCATTGGCGTAGAGCTCGACCAACTCGTCGTCGTCGCGCGGATCGAGCGGCAGCGACACCATGCGTTGCACCAGTCCGTGACGGCGTGCTTCCTGCGCGAACATCGCCAGCATCGCGCCGTAGTCTTGCTCGGCCATCAGCGCCTCGTCGCCTGGCTTCCAGTCGCGGCCCGCGATCACGCTGTCGAGCGACTCGGTCGTGTTGCGCGTGATGATCAGCTCGTCGGGGGAACATCCCGCGAGTTGGGCGAGCTCGCGGCGCACCGCGAGCTTGTCAGCGGCGGCGCGCGTTCGCATGTAGTGCGCGGCCTCGCGGTTCACGGCGCGAACGTGCGCCACGAAGGCCTCGAGCACGTCGTTGGACTGCATCGAGTAGTAGCCGTTCTCGAAGTTGATGTACTCGTCCTTCAACGTGTACTTCGCGCGCACCAGGGCCCAAAACGGCTCGTCCTCGGCCAATGCGGACGGCGCCAGCTCCGCGTAGCGCGCCCAAACCGCTTGCCCCAACAACGCACCGATCGTGCAAGTGCTCAAGGTCTTCAGGAACTCTCGTTTGTCCATCGCGGGAACCGCGTTCGTCGGACCACCAGGGTCCAGCCCGAGCGTCGCGCGCATGGTAGCGCCGGGCACGCGGAGCGCTCCGCTCGCGGTCGCGAACCCCGAGAGGAGCGCTCGGCCTCGGGACCGACCGCGGTTGGCCGGGCGCAGTCTCCTCGCGGTCGCGCCGCGAGTGCCGCGCGCGCTTTCCGCCGGCCGCGCCATCCGGGGCCTGAGGTGCGCAAATTCCGAGCGGCCGGCGCGTGGACTCCGCCCGAACTTCGAGACCGTCGACCCGAGCGCGCGATCCCGCGTTAGGCTGCAAGAGCGGGATGGGTTGGCGAACGTGCTCGCCGGAGCATGCGAGCGCTCGAGACGTGTCCCGCGAGCCTCGTGCAGTCCCCAGGAGATCCAAGACCATGATTCGCAGCGCTTCGATTGCTTGCACCGTCCTATTGGCCGGAGTTTGTGCCGCCCAGACCAGCGAGCTCGTCTTGACGAGCTACGCCTCGACGGACGCCTTCGTCGTCCGCAACGGGCAAGTGATCCGCCAGTTCGCCCGCACGTCGCAGAACGACGGGCCGGCGTTCTGCGTCAACACGTCGATCAAGATGTTCGGGCAGTTCGCGAACGCGATCGGTCGTGAGTACGACGTGAACGGCAACCTGCTCGCCGGGCAGTACCCGAACGGGGGTTTCGTCGATTGCTACGACGGCGCGACGAACGGCGCGCTCAACTGGACCATCTCACACAACGACTTCAGCAACAATTTCGCGGTGCTCGTCGGAGACTCGAACTGGGGCAACATGCAAGTCGCCTTCGTGCCGACGCGCCGCAGCTCGGGAATCACCTACGACGCGACCGACAACACGCTGTGGGTGGCGAACAACGTGGGCGGGTGCGACAACGTGCAGCACTACACGCTCACCGGCACGCTGCTCGGCGAATTCCCCGTCGGACTGCAGAGCGGCGGAGGGTATGGCATCGCGCTCGATCCGGCCGACCAGACTCTCTGGCTGCCGGGCGCGTTCGGCACCTTTTCGCAGCTCCACCAGTACTCGAAGGCCGGTGCGTTGCTGCAGATCGTCACCGTGCCGGGGATCACGAGCAACACGCTCGGCGCCGAGTTCATCGGTGGCCCCTCGGTGAATTCCTTCTGCACGTCAGGGACGACCACGCATGGTTGCCTGCCGGCGATCTCCGGTAGCGGCACGGCGAGCGCGACGGCCGCGTCCGGCTTCACGATCCTCGTGCAGGGAGTCGAAGGCCAGAAGTCCGGGATCGTGTTCTACGGCGTCAACAACGCAGGGTTCATCCCGCTGCCGTGGGGCCCGAGCTCGAGCTTCCTGTGCGTCAAGCCTCCGACGCAACGTACGTTGCCGCAGAGCTCGGGTGGCACGGTCAATCTCTGCGACGGTTCGCTCTCGATCGACTGGAATGCCTTCCGCGCCGCGAATCCCGGCGCCCTGGGCGCTCCCTTCAGCGCCGGGCAGCACATCTACGCGCAAGGTTGGTTCCGCGATCCGCCGAGCCCCAAGAACACGATGCTGTCGGACGCGCTGGACTTCACGCTCGCGCCGTGATCGCCGTGTCGCTCGCCGCACGCCCTGCGCGTGCGGCCCGAGCGACGTCGAGCTTCGTCCGCGGGGCCGGTTCCTCGTCAGGGGGAGCTGGCCCCGCGCTCTGCAATCGCCGGCAGTTCGCGCTACGCTGCGCCGATGATCTTCTGTGGGAGTGAGCTCGCCGCGCGCATCGAGCGCGCCGAGGTGCGGTTGGTGGTCGATGCCTGCCGCAATGTCGCGCAGCGCGTCGCCGACGTATTCGTGCAACCGGTGTGTGGCGGCGTGGCCGCGTTCACCGAGCCGGGCTCGCCGCTCAACAAAGTCGCGGGACTGGGCTTCGCCGAATTCGACGCCAGCGCGTTCGAGCGCATCGAAGAGGTTCACGCCGCGCGCCGTGCCGCGCTGCAGGTCGAGTTGGCGACACTGGCCGATCCGACGATCGCACGCTGGCTGACCGGGCGCGGCTACGAGCTCGTCGGCGTCGAGAACGTGCTCGGCCGGTCGCTGGCAACCGAGGCGCGCTCCCCAGCCTCACCGGTGATCCGCGTCTCGCTCTCGAGCGCCGACGAGCTCGAGCGCTGGCTCGACACGGTCGTCACCGGATTCGCGACGCCTGACCCACAAGGCGCGCCGGCGCACGAGGAATTCGAGCGCTCGGTGCTCGAGCGCGTGATCCGCGACTTCTCCGCCGCCGACGGCGTCGTGCGCTACTTGGCGGAGCTCGACGGACGTGCAGCCGGTGGCGCCGCTCTGCGCATGGGGGAGGGAGTCGCTCAACTGTGCGGGGCCGCGACACTTCCCGGGCTGCGCCGCCGCGGAGTGCAAGGCGCGCTGCTCGCGCGCCGACTGGCCGATGCCGCACGCCAAGGTTGCGACATCGCGGTGGTCACGACCCAGCCGGGATCGGTCTCGCAGCACAACGTGCAACGCCAAGGCTTCGAGCTGCTGTACTCGCGCAACGTGTTGCGCCGCGAGCCGCGCTGATCGCGGCGCTCTCCGAGCTCAGCCGAGCGCGGTGTAGATGCGGTGGCAATCGTCGTGATCGTCGATCGATTCGACGAACTTCTCGAAGCTCGCCTGGGCTTCGCCGTCGAGCTGCATCTTCTCCTTGGGCCGGTAGCCCATCTCCGACTGCGTCACCGACCATCCCGCCTTGCGCAGGGCGAGGGTCACGGAGTCGAGATCGCTCGGGGAGGTGTAGAAGCGCGCGCCGGTGACGTCGTCGCTGGCGTCGACCAAAGGCTCGACGTCCTGCGCTCCCGCTTCGATCGCCACCGTTTCGCGGTCGAGCTCGGGCGTCTCGTGAGTGGCCTCGACGATGCCCACGTGGTCGAAGAAGAACATCACCTTCGCGCCGAACTGTCCGTCTCGGAACAGCGAGCGCATGTCGGGCGCCGTGCGGTTGCGGTTGTCCGTCAGGCACTCGATGATCACGGGCACCTTCTGCGGCGTCATGCCCTCGAAGGTCACCAATTCGAGCTGGCCGCCCTCGCCCCCGCTGCCGGAGGCCTTCTTGATGGCGCGCGTGATCACGTCGTTCGAAACCGAGGCCTTGCGCGCGGCTTCAACCGCCACTTCGAGCCTCGCGTTCATCGCCGGGTCGGGCACGCCCATCTTGGCGGCGACCGTGATCTCGCGCACGAGCTTCGAGGTCATCTTCGAGCGCTTGGCGGCGTTGATCTCACGCTTTTTCTGCAACCACTGACGGCCCATGGGAACGACTTCGTTGGGGTGGACTGCGCGGCGGCGAGCGCTGCCACGGCGGGAATGGCGGTGATCGCCGAGCTGGCGATCGAAGTCGGGCATCTTAGCGGGGCGCCGCGGTGCGCGACGCGGAGCGAGCGCGGATTCGCCGCGCTTCCGTCGGCTGCGCGGTCCCGCTCGCGGTCTCACAGTGGACCGAACATGCGCAGCGCCAGGAGCGTCGCTTGCCGCCGGCGCTCCTCGAGCAGGTAGCGCGCGAACTCGGCGGGATCCGTGCAGTCCTTGAGCCTCTGCACGTCGGCGTAGCTCGCCGAGGAGTGTTGGCGCAGCAGCGTCACGAGCTCGGGCTGCGTCATGCGCTGGATGCGCTCGCGCTGTGCGAAATCGAAGAGCACGCTGCGCGCTTCGCGCTCTAGCTCCGCGAGAAACACGTGGCCGAATGCCGGCTCGGGATCGGCGGAAGCTCCCATGCGTGCGATGTTAGCGATTGGCCCGATGCTTGCCGGTGGGCGCGCGCCCGCGGCGGCCACCGCTCCCTCCACCTGGCCCACGCGGAGCGCGTCCCACATTCATGAAGCTCGTCAACCTGCTGGTCGGGTGGTTGGTCCTTTGGTGCTCGGCGTTTGGCGGCGAGCCGCGCTTCACGAGCGGAGCGCTCGACACGCTCGCCTGCGAGGTCGTGCGGCGCGAGGAGAGCCCATGGGGCCAGCGCCTGCTGATCGAGGTGCGCAACTCCGGTGCGGCGAGCGCCGAGCCGCTGACGTTCACCATCGCCATCACGCCCAAGAAGAAGCCGGCGGACGTCACGTCGGTCGAAGTCTCGCGCGCCGAGCTCCCCTTGGTGCGGCGCTACGGGCGCGCGGTCCCGCCGAACGGCAAGGAACGCTATTGGGTGCAGATCGGCGTGCCCGATGGAGGCGAGCGCTACCAGGCCAGGGTGACACGCGCCAACTGGTTCGAGGGCAGCGCGGGTGAGCGCCCGGAGCTCGTCGTGGGCAAGCTGGTGGCGTGTGCGATCCAGAGCAACTCCGGCGCGCGGATCGGCGCCACGAGCGTGCACCTCGAGAACAAGAGCGAGCACGATCTCGACCTGGTGTTCCTGGCCGAGTTCAAGGAACCCCAGGACGGTCGCGCACTCCTCGGTGTGCGTTTGCGCGCGAAGAGTGAGCGCGATTGGATCCTCTCGCGACTCCCCGCGGCGTTGGACTTCGTGGACGAGGCCGGCGGCCGCCCCACGCGGGTCACCAAGCTCGAGTGCATCGACTGGTGCGCCGTCGGCGCGAGCGATCCGCAGGCCGGCGAGCAGCTCTACCGCGCGGTGGACGCCGGCTGGATCCGCTGGGAGAAGCCCTTTCCGAGCTGGACCGGGCGCTTCCGCCATCGAGCCTGGGGCGACGATCATCGGCTGAAGGTCGAGGGCACGTTCGAGCTCGACCTGGAAGGCCACGTCAGGCTGCAGCTGACCGACGTCGAGCGCGCGTCGGGCGACTCGCGGCTCGAGCCGCTGGTGCAGGCGCAGTTCGAGCATTTGCTCGCGGACGTGACACGACCTTCGGCGGACGAGGTGCTCGCTTCGAATCGTGTGCGGCTCCTGTGCGACGAGACCCTCGAGCTGGACGGTCCTGGCTGGTGGCGCGGCGAGAAGCGCGGCTGGTCGGGATCGAGCTCGGGCAAGGACGGCGAGCTCTTGGCGAACTTCACGCTGCACTCCGGGCGCTGGGTGGCCAGCGGGACACGCACTGGGCTCGCGGATTACACCTGGCGCACG
Organism: Planctomycetota bacterium; assembly: GCA_020853575.1. Taxonomy (GTDB): domain Bacteria; phylum Planctomycetota; class UBA1135; order UBA1135; genus F1-120-MAGs118. Next base: position 212,105 of record JADYYP010000024.1, on the reverse strand, counting down.
CAGCTCGTCCCCGGCGGGTGGGTCGTGACCGAGCGGCGCAATGCGCTCGACCAGTGGTGCGAGTCGTACGAGTACGGCGAGGTCGATGGCGTCGTCGTGCCGCTCGTCGCGCGCACGCGCCTGGGCTTCGTCGACAAGCCGGGGACCAGCCACCGAACGCTCGAGCTGTTCGATCTGCACCGCGCGAGCGTCGCAGTCGGGGCACAAGAACTTCCAGCGCCGCAGGGCTCGGGTGTCGACGCGCTGCGCACGGCCTGGAACAACGGCTTCCGCACGCAGCGCGAGCCGCGCACGCTCCGCGCTCGCTTCGAGGCCCGCAACCCAGCGACGGATTTGACCTGGCAGGGTCACGAGCTCGTCCGCGGGACCGTGAAGCTGAGCGGCTACCGGGGCTTCCTGTGCGACTCGTCGGGGTGGGCCTCGTACCAGATCGAAATCGACGGCAAGTTGCCCGACGAGACGCGCAGCGTGCTCGCGAACGCGGTCGACGACCGCCTGCGACTGTGGTCGGGACGCGACTTCAACGGCCGCGGCGAGTTCGAGCGCATCTTCGCCGGCGCGACGATCGCGGCCGCCGACGGCGACGGCTCGTTCGCGATCGAGGGGTCGAACCTGGCGAGCGTGCAGGTGCGCGACGGACGCGTGGTCGCGATCACCAGGCGCAACCTGGGAGTCGTGCGCTACACCTGGGCCAAGTTCGGCGAGGCCTGGCTGGTCACGCGCACGCAGAGCGGTACCGAGGACCTGCGAGCCAAGTTCTCGAAGTGCGCCGACACCTTCGTGCCGACTTCGATCGAGATGCTCGACGTCTTCGGCAAGGGGTGGGGGCCGGAGACGATCACGCTCAGCGACGTGGCGCTCGAGTAGCTCGCATCCTCAGCGGGGCTGTCGTCGATCGATCTCGAGCAGTGACAGTCTCAGTTTGCTCTCCAACACTCCCTGGCGAGCGAGCGCGACCTCGTCCCCCTGTGCCGCGCTCGCGCCATACCACTTCAATGCACTGAATTCGTCGCGCTCCACGCCGCGGCCGAGCTCGTACATCTGCGCGAGCTTCGTCTGCGACGGCGCGAAGCCGGAGTCGGATGCACGACGCAACCACGCGGCGGCGAGCCGCTCGTCGCGCTCCACTCCGCGACCCTTCAGCGCCATCAGCGCCAGGTTGTGCTGCGCGAGCGGTTGGCCCTGCTCCGCGGCGAGTCCCAGCCAGTGCGCGGCGCGCTCGTCGTCGACCTCGACTCCGCGTCCGTGGAGATACATCAACCCGAGCTGCGCGCGGGCGTCGGCATCTCCCTGCTCCGCGGCCTGTCGTGCCCAACGTGCAGCGTGTTCGTCGCTTTGCGTCACGCCCTCGCCATCGAGGTACATGCGGGCCAAGCTGGCGCACGCCGCGGCGTCGCCTTGCTCGGCGGCCTTGCGCGTCCAACGCGCGGCACCGTCGAGATCGACGTCACCGCCGAGTCCCTCCTGCAACATCGCTCCGAGCAGGCGTTGCGCCGTGCGCTCACCTTGCTTGGCCGCGGCGTCGAGCAACTCACGCGCTCGGCCGAGATCGTGGCCCATGGTCAAGGCGTGGAGGTGCAGGACCCCGAGGTTGGCCTGGGCCGGAGCGAAGCCCTGTGCCGCGGCACGCTCGTACCAACTGGCCGCGGCTTCGAGGTCGCGCGCGAGGCCTTCGCCCGCGAAGCACATGAGGCCCAGGTTGTTCTGAGCAGCGGCGTGACCCTGGTCGGCGGCGAGTCGATACCAACGCGCCGCCCCCGCGTCGTCGATCGCGACGCCCTGGCCCGTGTCGAGCATCAGTCCGACGAGATACTGCGCGTTCGCGTCACCGCGCTCGGCGAGCGGAAGCCAGTGCTCGAGCGCGGCCGAGTAGTCGCCGCGCTCGTAGGCACTCCACCCGCGGCGCGCAGGCGAGGCGCAGGCGGCGAACGCAGACGCGAGGAGCACGCTGACGAGAGCATGACGAACGGACGGAGCGAGGATCTGGCGCATGCACGAGCTATCGGTGCGCTCGCGCCGCGAGTTGAGGATTTGCCGCGCGTGCGTGCAGCGCTCGCGTCTGGTTCGCGCACGTTTCGCGTGCCGTCATCTTTATGAAGAGCCGGAGCCGCGCTCCGCGCTCAGGCTTCGTCGAGCATCGCTGCGAGCGCTTGCACCGTGCGCCAGTTGCGCATCGTGCTGGTGGTCGCGAGGGTCGCGTCGAAGTAGGCGTTGGTGAGCTTGGAGCGCGCCACGCCGTTGGGCAGGCGCAGGTGCAGCTCGCGTCCACGCAACACGAACTCGTCGCCGGGCGAGCGCGCGGGATCGAGCTGGGCGGCGCGTGCCAGGCCGGGCTCGTCCGCGAGAAACGCCACGTGGACCTGATCTGGATCGACTCCGGCGGCGATGAACGGGCTCGCGCGCAGCGCCGCGCGCCACTCGAGTGCGCTGCGCACGACGACCGGAATGCGCAGCGCGTGCTCGGCCTCCAGGTGAGCCGACAGAGCGCGTGCCAGGTTCTGGGCGACGGCGCGCGGCGCCTTCACCACCGCATTGCCGCTCTGGATGTAGGTGCGCACCGCGCTGCATCCGAGCGCCTCCAGCGCGGCGCCGAAGGCTGTCATCGCGAACTTGTTCTTGCCACCGACGTTGATGCCGCGCAGCAGGACCACGAAAGTTCCCGTGGAGGGAGCCGAGTGCTTGCGTTGGGGTCTCACGGGGCAGCGGCGCGCATAAGAGCGGCCGCGCGCATCCTAGCGCCGACGAGTCTCAGCCCATGAGCGCTTCGACCGCGCTGTTGCTCCCAGAGGTGCTGCGCGAGCGCTCGGTCTCGGCCCAGGGGTCGATGCCCCACTGGTCGCGGAACAGCGCGAGGTCGACGTCGAGCAACTCGTGGATGCGCCGCACCTGCTCCAGGCTCGGCGCGATGCTGCGCTCGAACTCCGCCGCCGCCGCACGCGCGTCGCCGTTGCAGCGCTCGAGGCATCTTTCCATCCACTGGGCGCGATGTCCGTCGCTCGAGTTCTGTGGACCCGGGTCGCGCACCGGCGCGCTCGCATCCAGACCCAGCCAACCCCACACGCGCCGCGTCACAGCGAGCGGGTCGCGGCACAGTTCGGCATAGGAGAGCACCAGCACTGCCTGCGTTCCGTGCGCGGCGATGTAGGGCGCGAGCTGCATGCGGTAGTTCGAGTGCAACACCGAATGCGGCGCTAAGCCTTCGTAGATCGGCTTCGCCAGCCAGCCCTTGGCCAGCGAGTGCAAATACTCCGAGCGCAGGCGTGCGATCGGGTGACGCACCAAGTACACGAAGCGGAACTCCGCGGGCAGCGTCCAGGTCGCGCTCGAGGCGCTGCGGCGCATCGGGAGCTTGGTGTAGCTGGTCGAGGCCTCGAGCGCCCAGGTGTGTTGCTCCGGCCGCCAGTCCCAGAGCTGCTCGTACGCGGCCAGCCCTTGCCGCCAACGCTCTGGCTCGCTGAGGAAATTCGGTTCCTTCTCGCGGCAGGCGGCGATGCGCGGGTGTTGCCGCAGGAGCTGGAAGAGCGTCGTCGTCCCAGCCTTCATCGCGCCGATCACGAGCACGAAGCGATCGATCATGGTTCGTCGCGTAGTTCGTCGCGCGCGAACGCGAGCTTGAGGGCGGGCCAGCGTTCCAGCGCTCGCACCCGCGCGGCGCGGGAACCGGCGGTTCGCTCAGTTGCGGCCGCGGACTCGCTCGTAGAGCGCCTCGAGAATCTGCTTGCGCTCCGACTTGGCGCTCGAGATCAGCGCGAGCAGGCGCTTGATCGCCTCCTCGCGGGCGGCGGCGCGATGTTGGAAGCGCGTGCGGAACTCGAGCGCCGCGGCCTCGGACGTGCGACGGATGCGCTTGGTCGCCAGCTTGCCGGCGACGGCGAAAGCGCCGAACGTCGCCATCGCGGGCAGGGCCACGCCCATGTCGTTGCTGAGCGCGATCCCGACCACGAAGGCCCAGGCCGTGAACAGCGCGACGCAGCCGATACCCGCGCTCTTGCTTTCGCGCTCGATGCGCGAGAGGACGGCTGCCAGTCCCTCGCGCACCGCCTGCTCGCTTTCGGAGAGCTCCTGGCGCAACTCGCGCTCGGCCGTCGCCGGCAAGTCGGTCCATGTCGCCGGTGCGGGCGAGATCGGAGCGTGGGCGGAGGGAGCCGCCGGGCGCTCGGGTTTGCGCTCCTGGCGCTTGCGCGGCGGGCTCGCCACTTCGGGCACGGGAGCACTGGGCTCGGGCTCGCGCGGCGTCGGCGTCTGCTCGCGGCCACCGCTCGCCTGGAACAACGCCTGGTAGTGCTTCTCCAACTCGGCGAACCAGCGCCGGTCGAAGCGCGAGAGGTGGATCTCGCTGACCAACGCGACGAACGTGCCATCGCTGCTGCGTTGGAAGCCCAGATCGTCGGCGGTCGCGCCGATCGCGCGCCGGCGCACGATCACTTCGGCGCCTTCGCCCAGCGGTTGGCCGCGCCACGACACCAGTGGTTGCGGGCTCGCGAAGTGCTCGACCTGCTGCAACCCGCGAGCGCGGAGTGCCTCGATCAGGTGCGCGGTCGAGCGCATCGTCGTCGGCACTCGTCGCAGTCGAACCATGGCGCGAGGATAGCGCTTGAGCCGCTCGATTGCGCGAAGCGTGCGCCGCGCTACTGCACGACGATCGACGCCCAATTCGAGGGCTGTTTCGCGCTGCCTTGCAGCGTGATCGCGCGGTAGTAGATCGTCTGGCCGACCCAGGCGGCGCCCGCGGGCACTTGGACGGCGACCTGCGCATGGCGCGAGGCGGGGATCACGCCGGTGGCGATCACGCGCGCCCGCTGGGTGCTGCTCGGCGGCGGCGCGGACGGGTCGCTGAGCGTGGCGCGCAGCACGAAGCTCGCGCCGGCCGGACCCGTGAGGTTGGCGAGCACGGTCGCACCCGCGCTCGGCCGCCCGTAGAGATTGAGCTTGGGCGTGGAGTCGAAGATCGTGACCTCGAGGTCGTCGATGGCGGCCTCGACGATCGAGTTGTTCGGCGCGTCGCTGGCGACGAAACGCAGGCGCATTTGAGCGGTTTGCGGCAAGACGTTGGTGACCTCGTGGCTCGACACCTGCCAGGAGTTGGCGTTGCCCGCCAGCGTCTCGAGCGGCAGCCACGTCGATCCGCCGTTGTTGGAGATCGAGACCGCGAAGACGTCGTCGGCCACCGTGAGGTCGGCGAACCAGCGCGAGTAGGACAGGCGCGCCGGCCCGCAGCTCGATAGGTCGAACACCGGCGAGATCAGCGTCGTCGTGCCGCCGTCGACGTCGTCGGTCCCGGCGTTCCCACCCGCGTTGCCGGTGACGAAGCAGGCCACTCCCGGGGCCGGCGTGGTGTCGTTCGACGGATTGGCGGGTTGTCCCGACGAGCTCGTGCCCAGCGGTGTGCCACGCGTCCAGCGCCCCGATGTCGCGCTGTCGGTGGCGAGCGTCATGGTCCAGCCTCGATCGCTCTCGGCATCGTCGAACACGAAGCGGATCGGCTCGCCCACGACGAACGTGCGCGTTTCGACTTGGCTCCAGCCTTCGTAGCTGCACGTGACGTCGACGGCGATCGTCGCTCCGCCGGGAGCGTTGGCCGCGATCGCGAGCGTGAGCGGAGGGCTGGTGGTGCTCGAGAAACTCGCGAGCGCGCCCAAGGCGTGCGAGCCCGCGACCACGCTGGCGTAGGGGCTGCTCGTCGAGAGCGCCACGAGGACCGACGTGGCGGTCGTTGCTCGACCGCTGTTGCGGATGGCGACCGCGATCTCGAGCGACTCACCGGGCTCGTAGAAACCGTCGCCGTCTCCGGCGTCGTCGAGCGTCAGCGACTCCACGCGCGCCCACGCGCCCGCGGCCAGCGCGGTGCGCTGCAGGGCCACCAGATTCTCTTCGGCCAGCGGCACGATGCGGCTGGTCGGAGGCCAGAAGCCGTCGCTGGACGAGCCGATTTCAGGGCTCCAGCCGAGCGTGCCGTGCGCGTTGTGCTCGTGGTCGAAGATGCCGCCGTTGACCAGGTACAGCGTGTAGGACGGTGGACCGACCAGGTAGTGGTTGAGCGCGGTCGCGAGGTTGGAGACCTCGACGTACTGCGCGTTGTTCGTCGGGTACAGCTGGGCGTAGCCGTAGGGGTAGAGCCACAGGTTCCCGTAGGTGTGGATCGAGAGCGACGTCGCGAACGAGCGCGCACCGAAGAAGCCTTCCAGCGCCGCGACTTCCGGTTCACTCGCGGGCCCCGTGCCGCGGTACGTCTCGCTGGACGCGGTCGGGCTCGAGCCGGTGTTGTCCCAGCCCCAATGGTCGGAGTAATTGCGGTTCAGATCGACGCCGAACGAGCCTCCACCGTTGTTGCGGCGGTTCTTGCGCCACATGCCGCCGCCGCCGGGATTGGTGGTTTGGTTGTAGGCATAGCCGTCGGGGTTGACGACCGGCACGTAGTAGAGCTCGCGCTCGTCGATGAGGTAGCGCGCCAGCGGATCGGTCGCGTAGCTCTCGAGCAGCCACAGCACGAACCATAGCGAGGCCTGCATGCCCTCGGGCTCGCGCGCATGGTGCAGCGCGTCGATGCGCAGCTCGGGCTCGTTCTCGTCGACTCCCGGATTGTCGGAGAGCTTGATCATCCACAGCGCGCGCCCCTCGAGCGAGGTGCCGATGCTCTGCTTCGCGCTGGTCAGCGCGGGGAATGCGACGTGCAACTGGTCGAGCACGGAGGCGACCTCCGCGTACGTGTAGTAGCCGCCCATCGAGCCCGACGAGAAGGACGGTGAGAGCCACGCTCCGAACTGCGTCGTGCCCTCCGGTGCGGGAGTGAGGCGCGTCGCGTAATAGCTCGCGAGGTCCTCGATCGCGATCTCGAACTCGAGCCCGGCCGTTCGCAACGCCGCGCGCTCGCGCTCGCTGGCCGCGAACTCGAGCGAGCCGCTTTCGCCGTCGAACGCGACGTGGTCGATGCCCAGTTCGCGCAGCAAGCGCGGCTGCCCGGCGAGTTCCTCCGGCGCCACGCGCACCAACGAGTAGCGCTCTTGCGCGGTCTGCGGAACGGCCTGGGTTTGCGGGAAAGCCAGGGAAACGAGCGCTGTCGCGAGCATGCCGGACCTCCTGTGGGGGCGCGAGTGGTCTGCATGCTAGCGGGTGACCGCGACGGCGGCAGGGGTAGTCTGCTGCGCCATGGAAGAGATCTGGCTCGCACTCATCGTGATCGCCGTCGGCGCGTTCTCGCTCCTGTGCGCGATCAAGGACTGGGATTGGTTCATCCTGAGCGCGAAGGCCAAGCTGGTCGTGCTCCTGCTCGGCCGCAAGGGCGCGCGGATCTTCTACGCGGTGCTGGGGATCGTGCTCATCGCCATGGGAGTGATCGTGCTGCTCCCCGGCTCGACAGGGTGAGCCTGGCGCGCCATCGTGCGCAGGCCGTTCAGGCGCTCGCCGCGCCCAAGGTGCGCCGGAAGAAGGCCACCGCGTCGCGCCACACGCAATCGCTCGCCTCGGCGTCGTAGCGCGCGCCTTCGTCTCGCATGAAGGCATGCTCGGCGTCGTATTCGTCGATGCGCAAGCGGGAGCCGAGCGGTGCCAGCGCGCGTGCGATTGCCGCGCGCCCGTCGGGGGGAACGTGCGGATCGGAAGAGCCGAACACGATGTGCAGCGCGCCGCGCGCTCGCGCCAACTCGCGCAGCGTGCCCGCGTCGGCGTCGCGCCCGAGCTTGCCCGAGTGCACCCCTGTCGGATAGCACGCGAACGTGCCGAGCACGCGCGGGTCGAGAGCCGCGCGCAGCGCCAGGTGACCACCGATGCAAAAGCCCATGGCGCCAAGCGCTTCAGAGCGCACTCGCGGCGAGCGCGAGAGCATCTCGAGCAGCGCGTCGCGCACGGCGTCGTGCTCGGCCACCGAGGTGCGCGCCGCCGCCTGCAGCCCGCGCTCGCGTCCCTCGTCGGTGTAGGGGAGCACCGCTCCGCGCGCTTCGACGCGGTGGAAGATCTCCGGCGCGGCGACGACGAAGCCGTGGCCGGCGAGGCGTTCCATCGCGCGACAAATCGGCCCGGTGAGCTGGAAGATCTCGGAGTAGAGCAGCACGCCGGGAGCACGGCCCGGCCGCCGCGGTGCGCACTCGCGGACGCGCAGCGGGGCTCCGCCGACGAGCAATTCGATCTCGCGGGTTTCGATCTGCATTCCGGGAGCGTAGCGCTCGCGCGCGAGCTCGATCGCAGCGGCGCCGCCGCGCTGCAGCGGCAGATCGCGGGGCTCTTGGGGGCTTGGCTGTGCCGGCGCGAGTCGGCGCCCTCCAAGGCGCACGGGTGCAAGCTCCCGCGGCGCGGCCGCCAACCGTGGCGACGTCGACGAACGTGGTCGGAGTTCCCTCGAGCTCGGAAAAACACGCACACGTCCCTGCGCTAGGTGTTCGCAAAGTCGTTCGGAGGCAGTGGCCGGAACTCCCAGGGTGGGGCACAATGAAAGGACGTGCCCGGACCGCGCGGACCTCACCGCGGGCGTCGGGGCTTCGATTCAGGAGCTCTCTTTTTCAGGAAAACTCGTTCCCGATGACTCTCCAAAAGAATGTCCTCACGGCCGCGGCCTTCCTCACCGCCGCCCTCTCGGCCAGCGCCCAAACGAAGGACGCCGCCTTCCGCGAGATGAACCAAGTCGAGATGCAGATGAAGGCTGCCTCGAACTCCGTGCAACTCGCGCGCTTGCAAGCCAAGTACGACGCGCTCCACGCGCAGGTCTTCGGATCCACGCAAGCGGTTCCCGCCCCGCAATTCGCCGTCGCGCCGGCCTACTCGACGCCGGGCATCTGCGGTGGTCTGGTCTCCGGCACGCCGGGCACGACGCTGTCGTTCTCGAACGCGCCCGCTCTGGCCATCGTCGACAACGCGACGGTCAGCGACTCGATCACGGTCTCGGGCCTCGGCACGTCGACCTTCGACGTCGATCTGTTCGTCAACATCACGCACACCTGGGGCTCGGACCTCGACATCTCCCTGACCTCGCCGCTCGGCACGGTCGTCGATGTGTGCTCGGACAACGGCGGATCCTTCGACAACACGTTTGCCGGCACGTTGTTCGACGATCAGTCGGCGAACAACCCGGTCACGTACGTCTACACCGACCTCGTCGCGGCTCCCGACCTGCGTTCGGAAGTCAGCATGAACGCGTCCTTCGCGGGCCAAAACCCGAACGGCACCTGGACGTTGAGCATCTTCGATGACGCCGGTGGCGACATCGGTGTCCTGCACAACTGGACCCTGACGGTCACCGACGGCACGATCACCGTGATCCCCGACGGCCCCCTGGGCGCCCCGACGACCTTCACGACCGGCCCGGTCGCCTACGCGATCGCTGACAACTCGACGACCACCGTGCCGCTGACCGTCGCGGGCGGCTCGACGAGCATCGTCGACGTCAACGCCTACGTCGAGATCGTCCACACCTGGAACTCGGACCTCGAGATCTCGCTGCAGTCGCCGGCGCTCACGACCGTGATGCTCTCGGACAACTGGGGCGGCGCGAACGACGACGTGTTCAACGGCACGACCTTCGACCAGCAGTCGACCAACCCGATCGCCTCCTACGTCTTCGCGGACCTCGTCGTGGCTCCGGATCTGCGTCCGGACGGCAACCTCGGTCTGTTCGCGGGCGAGAACGCCAACGGCACCTGGAACCTGATCGTCACCGACCAAGCGGGTGGTGACATCGGCTCGGTCAACAAGTTCGACCTGATCTTCCGCGACTGCGCGTCGACGACGGTGAGCTACTGCACGCCGGGCACCTCGACCAACGGCTGCAACGCGACGATGTCGGCGACCGGTACCCCGAGCATCTCGGGCGGCGCGGGCAGCTTCGTGCTGACGGCGAGCGGCGTCGAAGGCCAGAAGAACGGCCTGATCTTCTACGGCATCACCGGTCGCAGCAACGCGAACTGGGGCACCGGCACGAGCTTCCTGTGCGTCAAGGCTCCGACGCAGCGCACGGACTTCCTCAGCACCGGCGGCAACGTCGGCGCTTGCGACGGCTCGCTGAGCCTCGACTTCTTCGGCTTCATGAACACGCACATCGGTGCCCTCGGTCAGCCGATCGCGGCCGGTCAAGTGTTCAACGCGCAGGCTTGGTACCGCGACCCGCCGGCGCCGAAGACGACGAACATGTCGGACGGCATCGAGTTCACCCTCGCTCCGTGAGCTAGCGCTCTCCGCTGTTCCAGGGCAGGCGCTCGACCGCGCACCCTGGCTCGCCAACACGAACGACGCTCCCCGTGGGCGTCGTTCGTTTTGTTTTTCCGGCCACCGAGTGCGCGTCCGCGCGGGCGGGAGGCCCCATGGACCCGCGAGCCGTTGTCGGGGCGTCCAATCCCGGCCCGCGACACGGGACGCCAGCTCAAAAAAACCGCGCGCTACCCGCGGGAGCTCGTCCGGTTTCGAGAAAAACGTGTAGGGTTGGGGAAGTCTGGCGGATCGCACCCGCGAATCCCTCGCGTGTTCCGCCCTTCGAGTTCCTCAACACACTCTCCCAGGAGTTCTTCTCGATGAGTTCACGTTTCTTGCGCTTGGCGGCCGTGGCCCTCGCGGCGACCTCGCTCGCGATCGCGGCTGAAGCCCAGACGATCGGTTGCGCGACGGGTGGCACCGGTGGCGTGTTCCCCGCGACCGGCACCGGCGGCGGCGGCACCTACCCGACCAGCCTGCCGACGGCTCCGTCGATCTACACCTTGAACGTGGCTTCGCTCCCGCCGGGCGCGACGCACGTGTCCGAGATCAAGCTGCTCGGACTGACCCACACCTGGCTCAACGACGTGCACTTCGTGCTGACCGATCCCTCGGGCGCGACGCACAACCTGCTGCACCGTCCCACCGGAAGCTGCGACTTCTCGGGCGACTACGTGATCGTGCCCGCGTGCACGGGCGGCATTCCCTGGGGAACGACCTGCACCACGCCGATCCCCGTCGGAACCTACGACCAGTACTTCGGGACCTGGGCTTCGGGCACGCTCGGCATCTTCAACACGCCGCTCGACGCGATCCCCGCGCAGACAGGGACGTGGACGCTGACGGCCTATGACTGGGTCGCCACCGACTCCGGCAATCTGACGACTTGGGAAGTGTGCTTCGGCACGCCCTTGATTCCGAGTGCGCCCAGCGTCGCTCCGGCGCTCGCGACTCCGGCCAATGCGGCCAACGTGCTCGGCCCCTCGGTCAATTTGACTTGGGCCTCGGTCGCCTGCGCGACGAGCTACGAAGTCGACGTCGACGGCACGATCTACTCCACGCCCTCCACGAGCTTCGCCTTCGCGTCCTCGCTCGGATCGCACACCTGGACGGCCCGCGGCATCAACGTCTCGGGTGCGGGCCCCTGGGCGACCTCGCGCACCTTCAATGACGTCGGTGTCGCGCCGACGCCCTGCAGCGGTGTCGACCTGAACACGATCTACCTCGGCACGAACGGCGGTTCCGTCGGCGGACAGTTGTTCTTCGACCTGAACGTCACCAACCCGGCCGGCATCAACATGTCGCAGATCGACGTCAACTCGACGATCGCTGTCGGCACGGCTTTCGGCGTCTCGATCTACACCATCCCGGGCACCTCGGTTGGCTTCGAGAACAACTCGGCGGCTTGGACATTGGCTGCGACCGGCAACGGAGTGACGGCGGGCACCGACCAGCACTCGCTGTGCGACTTCCCCGACTTCCTCTTGCCCCAGGGCAGCTACGGCATCGCGCTGGTCGCGAGCGGCATCAGCTTCCGCTACACCAACGGCACGGGCGCCAACCAGGTGTACTCGAACGCCGACGTGACGCTGACGGCCGGCAAGGCGCTCAACGTTCCTTGGACGGGCACGCCCTTCACTCCGCGCGTGTTCAACGGCACGCTGCGCTACAACTGCACGCCGCCGGTTCCGCCGATCGTGACCTACTGCACGGCGGGCACTTCGACGAACGGCTGCGTCCCGGCGATCACCGCCTCGGCCCAACCGAGCGTCACGCTGGCCAACCCGTGCCTGATCAGCGTCTCGGCGCTCGAAGGCCAGAAGAACGGTCTGCTGTTCTACGGCGTCAACAACAGCGGCTTCACGCCGAACGCGTGGGGCGTCGGTGGCACGAGCTTCCTGTGCGTGAAGGCTCCGACGCAACGCATGTCGACGCAGTCGACGGGCGGCAACGTCGGCCAGTGCGACGGCGCGCTGAGCGAAGACTGGAATGCCTACCAAGGCGGCAACCCCGGCGCGTTGGGCAACCCCTTCGCCGCGGGCCAGAAGGTCTACGTGCAAGCGTGGTATCGCGACCCGGCCGCGGTCAAGACCACCAACCTGTCGAACGGTCTCGAGCTGACCTGCCAGCCCTGATCGGTTCGCGCTGAGCCGCGGCGCACTCGCAGCAGCGCGCCGCGAAAGACAAGGCGAGGAGACGTGCGACGTCTCCTCGCCTTTTTTCGTCTCGACGGTGTGCGTCAGGCCGCGTCGCGGTCGCTCTCGCGCTCGTCGACGTACTCGAGCACGCTGTAGTCGGCCTCGGCCAGAGCGCCGAGCAGACGCTCGCGATCCCCCCCCGACAAGCGCAGCACGGTCAGCTCCTCACCGCCCGGACGCTCGTGCGTGATCATGCCGCGCAACCGCGCGCCGTTGTCCGCGACCAGGCGCACGAGGTCGGGTTCGAGGCCCTCGCGGCGCATGCGGGCCAGGCTTACGCGCAGCACGCCGCGCGTGGCGAACATCGCGGTGAAGGCGCGGAAGATGTCGGATTCGGTGAGGAAGCCCACGAGTTGCTGCTTCTCGATCACGGGCATGCCGCCGATCTTGTGCATCAGCATCTTGCGGCCGGCGTCCTCGAGATGCTCCTCGGGACCGAGCGTGATCAGCTTGGTGGTCATCACACGGCTCACCGGCAAGCGCTCGGCTTCGATGCCGGCGCGCGAGTCGATCTGCGCGATCGTGCCCGGGAGCACGCGCAGCAGGTCGCGCTCGCTCACGATGCCGAAGAGCTTCCCATAGCGCAGCACGGGTGCGCGGCGGATGCGATTGTCGTGGAGGAACTCGAGCGCCTTGCGGCACACCATGGTCTCCTCGATCGTCACCACGCGCCGCGTCATGAAATGTCGAACCAACATGCGCGGCGCTATCGACCCCCGAGCGCGGACGACTGAATAGGCTCAGTTCGTAGATTGCGACGAGCGCTCAGTGGTGATGCCCGCCCTCGCCGTGGACGTGACCGTGCTCGATCTCCTCGGGTGCCGCGGCTCGCACGGACACCACGCTGACCTCGAAGTTGAGGTGCATGCCCGCGAGCGGGTGGTTGGCGTCGAGCCACACGGCGTCGTCCTCGAGGCGCACCAATGTCACCACCTGCGCACCCTCGGGACCCCGCGCTTGGAACTGCATGCCGACTTCGAGCGGCGCGCCCGAGGGCATCTGCGAGCGCGGCACGCGCGCCACCAGGTTCTCGTCGCGCTCACCGTAGCCTTGCGCCGGCGCGATGCGCACCTTGAGCGCGTCGCCGGCGCGCTTGCCGTCGAGCTCGGCCTCGAGCCCGGGGATCAGGCCGCCGACGCCGTGGACGTAGGTCAGGGGCTCTCCTCCAGACGAACTGTCGATGACCTCGCCCGAGTCGTCCTTCAACGTGTACTGGATCGCTGCGACGGTGTGCTTCTTGATCTGCAAGGGGGGGCGCCTTCTTGGGTGCGGCGACGAAGAGAATGGACCGTGTACCGGGCGGTTTGGAAGGGGAGTGGAAAGCGCCCCAGTCTCGCTCCGGTTTCGGCGGGCTCCAAGCGCAATGTGTGCGGCGCGCGGGCGAGTTCGAGCCGCGGCGCTACCCGTCGGATTCGCCCGTGCTCGGGGCCAGGGCACCGAGCGGCGCATCGAGGCGCACGTGCTCGCCTTCGCGCAGTCCGTCGAGCACCTGCACCCACAGCTCGTCGAAGCGACCGACGCGCACCGCGCGGCGCTCGTAGCCGTCTGGCGTCACCACGAAGGCCACGGTGGAGCGGCCCTCGCGGAACACGGCCTGCACGGGCACGTGCAGTGCGTCCGCGAGGTCCTCGATCTCGACCTCGACCGAGCACGACATGCCCGGCCGCAGGGCTGCGTGGTCGGTCTCGAGGACCACGTCGCAACGGTACACCCGCATGTTCGGGTTCGACCAACGGCTGTTCTGGTCGGGCAGCACGGCGACGTACGCCACGCGTCCAACGAGCTCCAGGCCGCGCAGTGCATCGACCGTGATGCGACAGCTCTGGCCGAGCACGACTTGCTTGAGCACCGACTCGTGCAGCTTGACCTCGGCCGTCATGCCGGCGCTGCTCGGGATCGAGAGCACTTCCTCGCGCTCGCGCACCTCGGCGCCCGCGGCGATCGGCGGCTCGTCGTTGTCGCGGCGCGCGTAGACCACGTATCCAGCGCACGGCGCGCGCAGCTTGGCCTTGTCGATCTGCGCCTCGAGCCGCGCCAACTTCTCGCGCTCGAGCTCGAGCGCGGCTTGGCTCGAGCGCCGATTCGATTCGAGGTCGACCAAGTGCGCCTTGGCCTGCAGGTCGACGCGCTCGAGCTCCTGGTGCGCTTCTTCCAGCGCCGCGCGCAGCTCGGATTCGCGCCGCGGCAAGCGGAAACGCTCGAGCATGTCCTTGAGCTGCGTGGCCTGGTGCAGCTCGACCTGCGCGCGGTGTCTCGAGATGCGGTCGGCCTCGAGCTCGGTCGCCGTCAGGAAGCCCTTCTCGCTGAGCTTCTCCGACCACGACAGGCGTCCGTCGGCGCGCTGGGCCTCCTCGCGCGCGAGGTCGATCTCCTGCTGCGAGCTCTCGAGCTCGAGTGTGCGCTCGCCCTCGAGGAACATCTGCAGGTCCTGCTCGGCGAACTCGACTTTCTGGCGCGCGGCCTTCTTGTCGCTCTTGTTCTGGCTCTCTTGGATCTCGATCAACTGCGTCGCCTTGACCAGCGCGGCCTCGGCATTGGCGACCTGGATCGACTGCTCGATGCGCTTCTCGACCAGTGCCGTCGCATCGAGCTCGCACACGATGTCGCCGTTCGCGACCTGTGTTCCCTCGGGCACGATCGAGAGGATCGTGGTGCGCCCCTCGACGCCGCAGGCGAGCCTCAGCGTGTCCGTGGCGCGCAGGCTTCCGCCCACAGTGACCGCGAAGCGCAGCGGTCCGCGCCGCACCAGTGCGCCCTCGGTGGCCGCAGCGGCGCGCGGCGAGCTCCAGGGGCGCGGCAGAGTGCCCGCGAGCGCCAGCGCCACGCTGCCCAGCACCAACACGGCGAGGAGCGGCCACTTGGCGCTGCCCGCGCGAGGTCGAGAGCTGCAATCGAGTTGCATCGCACGTGGAACGGTACCACGGGTCGCGCACGCCGCGGAGTGCGCTCGCATCCGTTCAGCGCTGCGCCGCGAGCTTGTCCCGCGCCGCCCGCACGGACTCGAGCCAGCCCAACCCGAAGCGCGTGTCCGGCTCCAGCGTGTGACCCTCGCTCCACTCGTTCAGTGATGCGATGAACACGAGCCCGTCGCGCGGCCCGTGGTCGCGAGCGAAGGCCAGCGCGCGCTCGAGGGCCTCGCGGAACAGCTCGGGGTGCTCGCCGATCACCACGGGCGACCAGGGGTACTTGGTCGGTCGCGCCGAGCCGAAGTCCGCGCCGCGCGGTGACGCGTCCCAACCCGGACTGACCGAGGGCATGTAGGGCAGTCCCGCCGCTCGCGCGATCTCGGGCCAACTCGCCGCGCGGCGCGCGGCCTCCGTGGCGTAGTCCTGATGGAACGGACCCTTCCAATCGGGCAGCAGGACGTAGTTCGTGACGCTGTCGAATCCGATCTCGCGCAAGTGCGCGATCACGTCGCGCGCGGGCTCGATGGCCGCGAAGTGCACGTCGCGGCGTCCTCGAGCGCGCAGCGCGGCGCGCGCTCGGCGCAGGGCCTCGGTGGCGGCGTCGCGGCCCAGCTCGCGCACGAAAAAGCTCGAGTCGAAGATCGAGAAGTACGAGCGCCCGTCGATGCACACGTAGTTGTGCCGCGAGAAGTAGCGCGCTTCGAGGAACTCGACCAAGGTCACGAAGTCGCCGACGTCGGCGGGCACCAGGCGTTCGTCCTCGATCACCGGTGCGTCGAGGCGCGCCACCGGAAGCACGCGGCGCGGCATGCGGTTGGCCCACATCACCGCGAAGGGCGCGCTGCGACCCTCGGCGGAGCCGAGAAATCCCTGGTCGAGCGCATCCTGGAACACGCGCTTGCCGCGGCACCAGAAGAAGCCATAGACGAAGGCCTCGATGCCATGCTCGAGCGCGAGCGCCACGCGCCGACCGACCTCGCGCGGATCGCGGTCGTCGTACTCGCCGAGCAGCGGCACCCTGGGCTGCGCGTGCCCCGGGAAGCGCGGCTTGCAGGCGCGCACCAGCTCCCACTCGGTGAATCCCTGGTGGAAGCTGGCGTCACGCTCCGGCGTCGGGTGCCAGCCAGGGTAGACGTAGGCGGCGATTCGCACGCGTGCATCGTACGCGCGACGCGCGCGCGCTCGAGGCTCGATCCGTCTGCCGTGCACGGCTAGCATCGCGGCCCACGGAGGTTCCAAGAACATGTCGTTTCGCTTGATCGCCTTGCTGGCGCTGTGCACGTCCCCGGTCGTTTCGTCCTGCTGCTCGATGTGCTGCTCGTCGTGCGAGAGCACCGCGACCAGCGCGCAGGAGCTCGTCGAACAAGTCGCCGCGCGCCACTCCGATGTGGTGCGCCTGACGATCCACGCCGTTCCCGCGGGCGGATCCGAAGCGCGCGCGGTGGCCTCGACGGTGGCCGAAAAGCGCGGCAAGCCCTCCGATCCCGAGGATCTCAAGGCCATGGCGACGGCCGAGCCCGTGGTCTTGCAAGAGGGCGCCAACGTCGACGTCACGCTGCCGCTGCGCGGCGCGGACGGCAAGCCGATCGGGGCCACGGGCGTCACGCTCGCCAATCCGAACGGGCTGGGCCAGGCGCAACTCGTCGAACGCGCGCAGGGGATCGCTCGCGAGCTCGAGAGCGCCATCCAAGCCGCCAAGGCGCCGCTGTGGTGAGCCTGGACTGACACGTCGTTTCGCGCGCGCGCACGTGGCTCACCCCTCGGCGCGCGCTCCACTCCATGCGCACCCGCAGTCGAGTTTCGTTGGTCGCGCTGCTCGTCGCCGCGCTGCTGGCCGCGTTTTTCCCCGAGCTGCGCGGCAGTTTCTCGACCGAGCCCGCCCGTGCGCCGCTCTCCAGCGAGCGCAGCCACGACGCGGCGCGCGACAGCGCAGGCTTCCGCAGCGAGCACGCGCTCGCCGAGCACTTCGACAAGCACGGGCGCGAATTCGGCGAGATCACGCGCCAGCGCTACCTCGAGCTCGCTTGCGAGTTGCGCGATGCCCGCGCGGGCGGCGAGATCCTCGAGGCCGTGCGCGACGACGGAGTGACGACGCGCTTCGACACGCGCAGCGGGGCATTCATCGCGTTCAACGCGGACCGCACGATCCGCACCTTCTTCAAGCCCGACGACGGGCGCGCGTACTTCGAGCGCCAGCTCGAGCGCGGGGGCAGTGCGCGTTGAGCGAGCTCGACCCCGTGCGCAGTTACCTTCGGAGCCGCGGCGCCGCGCTCCACGTCGTCGAAGGCGGCCTCGAAGGCCTGATCGAGCGATGGCGGCGCGCCGCGCGCGGACTCGAGTCGGGGCACGGCGATTTCGACGACTACCTCAACGATGTCGACGGCCGTCAGATCCTGCACGAGGTGCTGGCGCGGCTCGACGCCCCGCTCCGTGCGCGAGTGCGCGCGCGCGTGCGGCGCATCGACCAGCGCGTGCGGGCGCGCTTGGAGCCGGTCGGCGAGTGTCTTTGGGGAGCGCGCGCGGCCCGCGAGCACGGTTGGTCGCCCGCGGAGCAGTGGTGGTACTTCCACAGGCGCCGACCTCCGAGCGCGGAGTGAGCATGGAGCCCTTTCGGACCTCGCGGCTAGTGCTGCGCGACGCCACGCTCGACGACGTCGACGCGCTGCACGCGATCTTGTCGAACGCGGAGGCGATGCGCTATTGGTCGACGGCGCCGCACACCGAGCTGGCGCAGACGCGGGCGTGGACCGAGTCCATGATCGCGGCCGCGCGCGACGGACTTTCGCGGGACGATTGCATCGTCGAGCACGAGGGTCGTGTGATCGGCAAGTTCGGATTCTGGCGCGAGCCCGAGCTCGGGTTCATCCTGCATCCCGATGCGCAGGGCCGCGGATTCGCGCGCGAGGTGCTCGAAGCGCTGCTCGAGCGCGCCTTCGAGCGCCGCCGACTCTCGCACGCGACGGCCGACGTCGATCCGCGCAACGAGCGCTGTCTGCGACTGTTGTCCAAGCTGGGCTTCCGCGGGGTGGGGCGTGCGGAGCGCACCTTCCTGGTCGGTGGCGTTTGGTCGGACAGCGTCTATTTGCAGCTCGCGGCCGCGACGTGGCGCGCTGCACGCGCACCGTGAGTCACGCGCCCGGCATGCGCCGGAACAGCAGCACGTCGTGGCTCGTGGTGACGTCGAGATGCGTCAGACTCTCGAGCTTCTCGCGCTCGGCGCGGCGCGCGCAGCGGTAGGTCGCAAGCGCGAGTCGCTCGAGGTCGTTGCGATCGAGGCGCAGCGTCGCGCGCGCCGTGCGCTTCTCGTGCAACTGGAAGAGCCCGCGCAGTTCGGCTTCCACGCGCTCGATGCCAGCGCGCGGCCGGCTCTCGCCCAGCACAGTTTCGCGCAGCTCGCACAGGTCGTCGTCGGCCGGGATCGCGATCAGCCACGTGCCGCGCTCGCTCAGAACGCGCGCGGCCTCCGCGCCAGGACGCCGGCCATCGATCGACAGCGCTAGCCCGAACACGCCCGTGCGCAGCGGAAGCCGGCGGTCCGCGTTCGCGACGACCCAGATTCCATGCGCGTGGCGCTTGGCGGCGCTTTCGATCGCGTGCGGTGACAGGTCGAGCCCGACACCGGCGCATCCCAGGGCGGTGCACACGGCGTCGAGAAAATGCCCGTCGCCACAGCCGAAGTCGACGACCGCGGCGCCGTGCTCGAGCGCCACGGTGCTCGCGAGCGTTTGAACGCACTGGCGCAGCGCTGCGCCGAAGCCGGCGTCGAGCAATGCGCGCCGTGCCTCGACCGTCCGGCGCGAATCACCCGCGTCGAGCGAGCGCCGGTCCTGCGGCTGCAGCAGGTTCACGTAGCCGCTGCGCGCCACGTCGAAGCAGTGCCCCGCGCTGCAGCGCCACAGGCGTTGAACGCGTTCGAGATCGGCGCCGCAGTCGCGCACGCTGCAGGCCAGGAGCGCTTGGTGGGGGAGCTGCATCGGAGGATTCGACGGCCGGGGAGCGTAGAGCCGGCGGAGGCCGGCCGGAACCGACAACTGCGGGCGCGAGCGGACTCCGCGCGGCGCTGACGCGGATTTTCCGTCTTGGCTGTCCAGCTCGCGGGCTGGCGCGTCACTTCCAAGCGGCTCGCCGCGACGTGCGGCCTCGTGTGGAACGCCACGCGCGGAGCCGAGCCAACAACAGCCCGGAAACCCGAGTCCTCCCCATGAATCGAATTCAACTCTCGTCGCGTCGTCGGGCCTTGCGCATCGCGGCCCTCGCGGTCGCCCTCGGCGCGAGCGCGCGCGCGCAAACCCTGTTCAGCGTCGACTTCCGAGGCCCGACCGTGGGCTCGCCTTCGTGCGCCTTCGGTCCGCCGATCGCGCCGCACGACCTGCTCGTGCCGTGCACCGGAACGCTCAATCCGATGCCCGGCCCGCTGCCGCCGCCGCGCGTGATGATGCCCGGCGGTCCCGGTGGCGTCGGGATTCCTGGCCCTGCCGACCTCGACGCGCTCTCGCGCGGTTTCGATGGCCCCGCGCTGCCGGCGATGCCGCCGGGCTCGTTCTGGTTCTCGGTGACGCGCACGTCGGTGGGCATGCCGACGCCGGCCGCGCCCAACGTGAACTCGGAGACGCCCGCACCGGTGTCCGAAGGCGCCGCGGACTTGTTCATCGACATCGGCTTGCCGGCCGGTCCCGTTCCGCCGGCGATCGGCGGCAACACCGAAACCGTCGACGGCAATGGGTTGCCGCCTCCGGGCGTGCTCGGATATCCGGGCCTCGGTGTGGTCGAGCCGCACGGCGGCTGCATCGGTGCGATCCTCGATCCCGGCGACAACCTCGACGCGCTCGACCTCGACACGCCGGCGATGCCGGTGATCCCGCCGGTGTTCTTCTCGGTCGACTCGCCCGTGCCCGACGTGTGTGGCACGCCGAGCATGGGTGGACCGTACTTGCCGGGCGCGATCATGATGGGCGGCCCGGGCGTGCTCGTGCCGCTCGTGTGGGCTCCACCGGTGGCGCTCGGTCTCGACTTCGCCGGCGCCGGAACCGACAACCTCGATGCGCTGGCGATCTTCGAGAACGGCGTCGCCGGCTTCCAACCCTCGCCCGTGCCCTACGCGTGGCTCGGAGGCGGCACCGACATGGTGTTGTTCTCCGTCAGCGCCAACTCAGTCGTCGTCGGCGCCCCGGACAGCATGTTCGGCTTGCCGATCCAACCGGGCGACATCCTGATGCCGCCGGTCGCCGGAGGCCTCTCGCCGTTCCCGGGCATCTTCGTCGCGGCCGAGAACCTGGGGCTGGTGACCGCGCGCATGCTGCCGGTCGTGCCCGACGATTTGGACGCGCTCGACGTCGTGCGCGCGCCGCTGTTCGATTGCAACGGCAACGGTCGCGAGGACGCGCTCGACATCGCGCTCGGCGGCGCGCCGGACTGCAACGGCAACGGAGTGCCGGATGGCTGCGAGTCGAACGTGTCGGCTTACTGCCCGACCGGCGTGACCTCGAACGGCTGCACGCCGACGATGAACTGGGCGGGCACACCGACCGCGTCGCTCACCTGCCCGTTCGTGGTCGGTGTGAACAACGTCGAAGGCCAGAAGTCCGGCATCATCTTCTACGGGATCACCGGACCGGCGCTCGGGCCTTGGGGATGCGGCGGGAGCTTCCTGTGCGTCAAGGCACCGACGCAGCGCACGCCGGCGCAAATGTCCGGCGGCACGGCGGGCGCCTGTGACGGTGTGTTGATGCTGAACTTCGTCGCCTACATGACGACGCACCCGACCGCACTCGGGCAACCGCTGTTCGCGGGCGAGAGCTTCTCGATGCAGGCCTGGTTCCGCGACCCGCCTTGCGGCAAGGCCACGACGCACATGAGCCAGGCGCTGCGGTTCACGCTCGCGCCTTGAGTTCCGCGCGCGACGCTTGATGCGTGATGCGAAAGGAGCGCCGTCCCCCGGCGCTCCTACTGCATTGGTCCCATCGCACGAATTGCACGTGCGTGGCATGCTCCTCTTTCCGAGCGCGATCGAGAAGCGCGCCGCAACAGGAGCACCAGCCCATGAAGAGTGTCGTAGCCATGTGTGCGTTCGTCGCCGCCCTGAGCGGCACGACGCGGGCGCAGTTGTTCGTCGGTCAGAGTGACTCGTCCGTGATGACCAAGGTGGCCGACGTCAGCGCTCTGCCCGCGGTCTCGTTCACCGACAAATTCCCCTTCGACGTGCAGGGCGCCGCGCGCGGAGCGGGCAACACGGTGTATCTGTGCAGTGGCTTCTTCACCACGCAGCTCTACACCTGGAATCAGGTCTCCGCGCCGGTCGCCACCGTGCAGGTGCAGGTCTCCGGCGGCGTCTACGGCCTGGGCTACGCCGGCGGCAAGCTCTACGGCTTCGCCAACTACGCCTCGCCGATGGGCATCTACGAGATCGATCCATCGACTGGCGCCGGCACGCTGAAGGTCGACACCAGCGCTCAGGGCTATCGCTTCTTCGCGCTCGACGGCAATCAGGCCGACGGGATGCTCTACGGATTCACCGAGTACGGCTCGCCGACCGGGCTCTATCGCATCGACCCCAATGCCGGAACGCTGACCTTCTTGCAGGGCAGCCCGCCCAACAGCTACGGCATGTGCCGCGGGATGGCCGTCGGCGGCAATCGGGCCTTCATGGTCGCGACCCATCCGACCGACTCGTTCTATTCCTACGACCTGGGCCAGGGCGCGGGTGGCGTCTACGTGCCGTTCACCAATCCCTACCCGTCCTCGCAAAACGGCGGTGGAGCATGGCTCGGGCCTGTGTCGTGCTCGACGCCCACGACGTATTGCACCGTCGGCACGACCGTCTCGGGTTGCTCGCCGGCGATTTCGTTCGCGGGCTCGCCGAGCGCCTCGGCGAGCTCGGGCTTCACGCTTACGAGCGCGAACGTCGACGCGCAACGCACGGGCCTGTTCTTCTATGCCGTCGCGAACCCGGGGTTCATTCCGGTGCAGTGGGGGATGGGCAACACGAGCTACCTGTGCGTCAAGGCTCCAACGCAACGCATGAACGTGCAGAGCTCGGGCGGGACCACCGGATGCACTGGTGCCTTCGCGTCCGATTGGAACGCCTTCATGGCGACCAACCCCGGCGCGTTCGGGAATCCGCGCACGACCGGTGCGCGCTTCGAAGCGCAGTTGTGGATGCGCGATCCACTCTCGACCAAGACCACGATCCTCTCGAATGCACTGCGCTTCGATCTGTGTCCCTAAGCGAGCTCGGGCGCTCGAACGCCGTGTGAACCCGTGTGGGGCCGGTTGCTCTCGATGAGCCGCCGGCCCTGCGCGTCGTTCAGCGCAACGGCAGGCTCGGGTCACCGAAGTAGAGGAACTTCATCGCCTGGAAGTAGACCGCCGGCGGATACCAGTCTTCGTTGGGCCGCAGCT
The DNA here is from genome assembly GCA_020853575.1 of Planctomycetota bacterium. Lineage (GTDB taxonomy): Bacteria > Planctomycetota > UBA1135 > UBA1135 > F1-120-MAGs118. The sequence continues at coordinate 189,430 of JADYYP010000024.1, read as the reverse complement.
CCGCCAGGTGCTCGAGCTCGTGGTAGCGCGCGACCGCGGTGCGCCAGGCGTCTCCGGCGCGCGCGCAGTCGGAGCGGCTGGCGCTGAGCGCGAACTGCTCGAGCAGTGTCACCGCACAGGGCTGTGCGCCCGTGGCGCAGCCGATGTAGACGACCGCGCCGCCACTGGGCGCGCGCACGAGCTCCTCGCCGATGCCGGTCAGGTCGTAGGGCCCGGGCTGCAGGCTCGCGGGCGGCGCTGGTGGAGTCGCGAAGGTCTCGCCGGCGTTGGTGCCGCGGTGCTGGATGCCGTGCTCGTCGAGGTAGGCGTGGTAGGGCGGCTCGACGCAGAACTCGGCGGTATTGCAGCCCGCGGACAGCGCGATCAGCGGGCGTCGCTCGCGCAACAGTCCCAGGTCCTCCAACGCGAGGCAACCTTCCCAAGTGGCCGGCGAGCCGTGGCCAAGGTGGTAAATCGTGTCGACGGCACCGCTCCAGGCGGCGACCACGCTGGCGCGCGTCGGCAGAGCATCCGCTCCTCCGAAGAGTTGCGCCGCGGTGCGCGCTCCGAGCTCACCTTGCTGCGTGAGAATGCGTTGGACGCGCTCGCGCTCGTCGATCCAGCCGCCGGCGTGGATCCACAGCGAGGCGTGCTCGCCGCGCGGCACCCAGGTCAGAGTCTTGGCGACGACGGCGTGCAGCTCTTCGGGCGTCGAGACCGGAAAACGGCCCACGGCCAGCTCGGGCACGTAGGAAATCGCGTCCATGTTGATCGGATCGGACTTGAGCGCCTCACCGCGCACTTCGCCGAAGTAGCGCGCGAACGGGCCTTCCCGGTGCGCATTCCAATCGTCGAACGAGCCGTCGGCGCGCGCCACGTCGGCGTAGTACAGGTCGCAGGCGTAGAAAGCGAAGTTGGCCGCTGCGGGCGTGAAGCGATCGAGCGCCATGAAGCGCACCGGGAACACGTCGGAGTCGCCGACCAACAACGCATAGCGCACGCGCCGCGTGCGCCAGGCCTCGAACAGATGGCGCTTGATGCGTTCGGGTGCGTCGCCTTCGCTGGAGCTCGCGAGCACGTCCTCCAGCGCGGTGAGCTCGAGCGCGAGCTGTTTCGAGCGCGCTTCCGCCAAAGGTCGGGCGAGCTCGATCCACGCTGCGGGACACAGGATCGACAACGCCGGCCGCTCGTCGTCTTGCGGAGCGTGCGCACTCGAGGTCGCGAGCACGAAGGCCCAAGGGGCGAGCATCACGACGGCAAGCTCCAATCGATCTCGGCCTGACCCTGCTCGCGAAGTGCGGCGTTGGCGCGCGAGAACGGCCGACTGCCGAGGAACTTGCGCGCCGAGAGCGGCGAGGGGTGCGCGCATTCGACGATCCCGTGCCGGCGCGTGTCGATGCGCTTGGCCTTGTCGCGCGCGTCCTTGCCCCACAACAGGAACACCACGTGCGGCGCCGTGCACACGTGCTCGAGCACGGCATCGGTGAACTGCTCCCAGCCGCGACCGCGGTGCGATCCAGCCGCGTGGGCTCGCACGGTCAGCACGCTGTTGAGCAACAGCACGCCGCGTTCCGCCCAGGCTCCCAGGTCCCCGTGTCCGGGCGCGTCGCAGCCGAGGTCGCTCTTCAGCTCCTTGAACACGTTGCGCAGGGAGGGCGGGAGCGCCGTGCCGCGTCGCACGGAGAAACACAAGCCGTGGGCCTGCCCCACGTCGTGGTATGGATCCTGGCCGAGCAACACGGCACGCACGTGCGTCGGCGGAGTGCGCTCGAGCGCCGCGAAGACGTCCTCGCGCGGCGGGAACACCTCGTGCTCGGCGCGCTCGGCCTCGACGAAACTCGCGAGCCTGGCGAACGACGGGCTGTCGACGGCACGGGACAGTGCCTCGCGCCAGCTGTGCGGCACGTTCACGGCGCACCTCGCTCGACGACGTAGTGCACGACATCGTCGAACCCGTCGTGAGGCGCGCGCTTCCACAGCCGCATGCCGCATTTCTCGAGCACGCGGCGCGACGCGAGGTTCGCGGGCAACGCGCGTCCAACGACGCGCTCCAGCGCGAAGCGCTCGAACCCCAGGCGCAGGCTGGCGCGCGCCGCCTCCGTCGCGAATCCACGGCTCCAAAACCGACGGTGCAAGCGGTACCCCAGGTCGACCACGCCGGCGATGTCCTTGAGTCCGCACCAACCGACGAAGGAGTTGCTCTCGCGCTCGATGACTGCCCAGCGACCGAAGCCGCGCCTGCGGTACTCGGGGTAGGCCTCCAAGAACGCGCGCGCCGCGTCGACCGACGCGTAGGGCACATCGCTCAGGTAGCGCAGGACCTCGGGATCGGCGTTGAGCGCGAACATCTCGGCGGCGTCGTCGGCAGTGAGCTCGCGCAAGACGAGGCGCTCGGTCGAGGCGACTTCCATGGGACGTTGGAGTGTACGCCGTCTTGCGTGCAGTCCGCGAGCGACCGATGCAGCGTGGCACGCGAGGCGACGAGCAAGCAACGCGTGACCGGCGTCGGTGGGGTGTAAGCGAAGGCCCGCGTTCCAAAGCTCTGGCTGAGTGCTGCCGCGCGCACCTCGGACTGGAGACTCTGGCCTGGGGTGGCGCGACGCTGCGCCGCCGCGAGCTCGAGCGCGTGTTGGCCGAGCTGCGCGCCGCGGGCTGCCAGGTCGACACGCGCACCGAGGTCTCCGAGTGCGGCAAGTTCGGCTGGGTGGTCGACCCCGAGGGCAACACGCTCGAGCTGTGTGGGGGCCAGCGCCGGGCGCTTCCCGGGTTGAGTGCGTGGAAGCACTTTCCGAGTCGATCCGCGGGCCTCGTCGGCCCGCGCGGTTTCGCGCGCGCAGCTGAAGATCGTCGATGCGGGTCGACGACTGCGCGTGTGCGGCTCGACGCCGCGAGGCCATGGGACTGCGCGTCAACACGAACGTCTCCGCGCTCACCGCTCAGCGCAACCTGGCGAGCGTGACAGCGCGTCTGCAGGGCAACTTCGCGCGGCTCTCGAGTGGTCTGCGGATCGCGACCGCGGCCGACGACGCCGCGGGGCTCGGCATCTCGGAGCGCATGCGCGCGCAGATTCGTTCACTGACCGCAGCCAGCCGCAACGCCCAGGACGGCGTGTCTCTGGTGCAGACGGCCGAGGGTGCGCTGGCCGAGGTCGACAACAACTTGATCCGCATGCGCGAGCTCGCGGTGCAGGCCTCGAACGGGACGCTGTCGACGTCCGATCGCGCCACGCTCGACACCGAGTTCCAGTCGCTGATCGTCGAGATCGCGCGCGTGGCCTCCCAAACCAGCTTCAACGGAGTCGGCCTACTCGACGGTCTGGCGTCCACGCTCTCGATCCAAGTCGGCACGAACGCCGGCGAGACCATCGCCATCTCGCTGGGCGACATCACGGCGACGACGCTCGGCATCGGGTCGCTCTCGCTGGCGAGCGTCGGAGGCGCGAACACGGCGCTGAGCGCGCTCGACGGCGCGCTGGACGACGTCAATCAGGTGCGCGGCGGGCTCGGCGCGACTCAGAATCGACTGGAGAGCGCGATCCGTTCGATCCTCAACTCGCGCGAGAACCTCTCGGCGGCCGAGTCGCGCATCCGCGACGTGGACATCGCGCTCGAGACCGCGGACATGATGCGCAATTCGATCCTGCAGCAACTGTCGGTGAGCGTCTTGTCCCAGGCCAATCTCCAGCCGCAGTTGGCGCTGCGCCTGCTCGGACTGTGAGCGCTCGATCTTGAGCGCGCATGCGCGCTCTCGGGAAATGGGAGGCGCCGTCACCCCACCGTCGCCGGACGTCGAGAGCGTGAGCTCCTCGCGCGCTGGCCGTCCGCGCTCGGCTAGCCCGGCAGGACGTCGCTCGGAATGGCACGCGGCGCGTAGCCGCGAGGCTTGTTGCGCGCGAGCCAGCGCAGCGCGGTCGGGAGCGCGAATGCGATCAACACCAGCTTGAGCAGAACCAACCACACCAATCCGACGATGAGGAAGTACACCACGGCGCCCAGCACCGCGAGAGCCGCGATCGCCAGCGCGAGCACGTTGACCAGATAGCGCAAGCCACCGCAGCCGGCGACGAAGCGACACGCCGGCGCGCGCGCGGCGAGCTCGAGGTGGAGCTCGCGCAGGAACGCGACGTACTCCGCGCTCGTGTCCTCGAAGTCGTAGAGCCCGCGGTAGCGCCGGTTGAAGAACACGATCTCGCGCTCGCGCGCCGCCCTCAGGCTCGCGCGAAAGCGCGCGTGCTCGGCACCCGTGGGCGCGAATGAAAGGCGCAGTTCCTCGACCGTGGACAGGGGGATCGTGCGCGTCGCCGAGCCCTCGACCTCGACCCGCAGCGCGTCTGCGACGAGCGTCAAGGTGGTGGGCTTCGACAGCACGTCGTTGCGCGTGGAGTAGCTCTTCACCGCGGCGTTGCGGGTGCTGGTCGGCCGCGCTCAGGCGAACGCGTCGGTCTCGGAGACCAGCGCGGCGCGGATGCCGGGTTCGGTCATCGAGTGGCCCGCGTCGGGCACGACGATCAGCTTGGCCTGGGGCCAAGCGCGGTGCAGGTCCCAGGCCGAGCGCATCGGGCACACCACGTCGTAGCGTCCCTGCACGATCACGCCCGGGATCTTGGCGAGCTTCTTGGCGCCGCGCAGCAGCTGGTCGTCGCGCTCGAGGAAGCCGCGGTTCACGAAGTAGTGCGCCTCGATGCGCGCGAAGGCATCGGCGAACTTGCCGCCGGCGAAGCGCTTGACCAACTCGGGATCCGTGCGCAGCTTGCTGGTCGTGCCTTCCCACACCGACCAAGCGCGCGCCGCGCGCGCGCGAACGGCGCGGTTGGGGCTCGTCAGGCGCTTGTAGTAGGCCTTCATCATGTCGCCGCGCTCGCGCACCGGGATCGGCTCGAGGTACTCCTCCCAGGCATCGGGGAACAGGTGACTCGCGCCCTCCTGGTAGAACCACAGGAGCTCGCTGCGGCGCAACAGGAAGATGCCGCGCAGCACCAGGGCGAGCACGCGCCGCGGATGCGTTTGGGCATAGGCCAGCGAGAGCGTGCTGCCCCAGCTGCCGCCGAACACCACCCAACGCTCGATGCCCAACTTCTCGCGCAGCGCTTCGATGTCGCGCACCAGATCCCAGGTCGAGTTCTCGCGCAGCTCCGCGTGCGGAGTGCTGCGCCCGCAGCCGCGCTGGTCGAACAGCACGATGCGCCACTTCTTGGGGTCGAAGTAGCGGCGGTACAGCGGGTCGATGCCGCCGCCCGGCCCGCCGTGCAGGAACACCAGCGGTTTCCCGCGCGGATTGCCGCACTCCTCGTAGTGGATCGTGTGCAGCTTGGAGACCGCCAACTCGCCTTCCGCGTAGGGCTCGATCTCGGGGAACAACTCGCTGGGGGACGGGCGTGCGCGCTTCATGCCGGGACGATAGCGCGCCGGCGCCTCGCCGTGGAGTGTGGCCAGCGTCTCGAGACGCGCCCGAGCCTCCGACAAGCTTCGATCAACGGCGCCGCGGCGGCTGCGAGTCCGCGCGACGGCGCGTACCATGGCGTGCTCTTTCGTCCGCGGGTGGGTCGAGCGTTCGGCGCTCGGCGCGGCGAAGCGTGACGACCTGCTCAGGAGGCGCTCGATGGTTCGTTGTCTCTCGCTCTCGTTCGCATTGGCCGGTTGGGTGCTCGGCGGCGGCGCGCTCGCGCAGTCGCAGGAACACCAGCGCATGCTCGAGATCGCACGCCAGATCGAGCGCGCACGGACCAGCGGGGCCCCGCAGCGTGAGTTGACGGCGCTGCTCGAGAGCTACCAGCGGCACGCCGAGCACTTGGGTGGCGACGATCCGGCGAACGCGACCTTCGGGACGATGGGCGAGCTCGCGGCGAGCCCGCTCACGAGTGCCCAATCCCTGATCACGCCGACCTGTGGCTCGTCGACCACTTCGGCCGTGTTCAATGGCAGCGCGGGTCCGATCCCGAGCACCTCCTCGGTGCAGTTCACGGCCACGGTCTCGGGCTTGGGCGCCTACCTGTGGGACGTCAACGTGCGCACCTTCCTCGCACACACGGCCTGCCAGGACCTCGATGTCACCCTGATCTCGCCCGCGGGCACCGCGGTGGTGTTGACCACGGACAACGCGGGCATCAACGACGACTGCTTCAACGGCACCCTGTGGGACGACAACGTCAACGATCCGGTCACCGACCGCGTGTTCACGAATCTGGTGGTCGCGACGCCGCTGAGCGCCGAGGGTCGACTGGCGGCTTTCCGCGGCGAGAACCCCAACGGCACGTGGACGCTGTTCGTCCAGGACGACAACTTGTCCAACACCGGCTCGCTCGGCTCGTGGACGATCGAGGTGGCCAGCTTGCCGAGCGCGCCGAGCCAGACGACGAGCACCTTCGCGCGCACCCCGAACCTGGCGCTGGCCGACAACGCCACGACCAACGACGTGGTCGCGGTCTCCGGGCTCGGCTCGTTCACCACCGCCGTCAAGCTCTACGTCGAGCTGCCCCACACGTTCTCCGCCGATCTCGACGTGCGCTTGATCTCGCCCGCGGGCACAGCGGTGGTGGTCACCACCGATGGGGGCGGGAGCTTCGACAACGTGTTCAACGGCACGACCTTCGATCCGGATGCAACCGCGCCGGTGACCGACAAGCTGTTCGCCGACAACGTCGTCGCGGCGCTGCTCTCGCCCGAGGGGTCGTTCGACAACTTCCTCGGCCAGAATCCCAACGGCAACTGGACGCTCTCGGTCAGCGACGACACCGCGACCAACGTTGGCAGCTTGGTGCGCTGGGACTTGACGGTCTCGGCCAGCGCGCCGTTGAGCCCCAGCCCGCTCGCGAGCTTCTCCGGCACGAGCGGAGCGATCCCGGAATTCGGCGCGGGACCGACGACGGCCTTCACCGCGAACGTTTCGGGGATGGGCTCGTATCTGTGGGACGTCGACTTGCTCACCACCATCGCCCACGGCGCCTGCGCCGACCTCGACATCACGCTCTCCGCGCCTTCGGGCAAGACGATCACGGTCACGACCGACAACGGCTTCACCGGCGGAGTGTTCAACGGCACGCTGTTCGACGACGACGCCAACGATCCGGTGACGGACCACTTCTACACGCTCAACGTGGTGGCGACGCCGCTGAGCCCCGAGGGACGCTTGAGCGCGTTCCGCGGCGAGAATCCCAACGGCGTGTGGACGCTGCGCATCACCGACGACTCCACGGCGGTCGCGGGCAGTTTGACCAACTGGTCGCTGACGCTGGCGACGGTCCCGATCGCTCCCGTGACGAGCGCGACGACCTTCTCGAGCTCGCCCTTGGTGGCGATTCCCGACCTCGGCTCGGTGACGGACACGATCGCCGTCAGCGGCTTGAGCACGTCGCTCTCGAAGCTCGTGCTCTACACCGAGATCCAGCACACCTGGTCGGACGACATAGACATCAAGCTCACCTCACCCGCGGGCACCACGGTGGTGGTCGCCAGCGACAACGCCGGCAACCTCGACGACGTCTACAACGGCACGACCTGGGATCCGGCGCTCGCCGTCGCACCCTCGGACTATCCCTACCTCGACCTGGTGGTCGCGACGCCGTTGGCCCCGGAAGGCTCGTTCGACAACTTCGTGGGCGAGAACCCCAACGGCACCTGGACGATCGAGGTGTTCGACGACTTCGGCAACGACACGGGCACGCTCAACCGCTGGGATCTGACGCTCTCGACGTGCTCGGGGTCGGGCCCGCTGACGTTCTGCACGCCGACCTTGCCTGGCACGAGCTCGGGCTGCATCCCGAGCATTGCGGCGGTCAACAACCCCAACGTCGCCCACTCCAACATCTGCGTGGTGACGGTGTCGTCCGTCGAAGGCCAGAAGTCCGGCATCGTCTTCTACGGCGTCAACGGCACGCAGAATCAGGCCTGGTGCAGCGGCGGCTCGAGCTTCCTGTGCGTCAAGCCGCCGACCCAACGCACCTTCGCGCAGATCTCCGGCGGGGCCGCGGGGCAGTGCAACGGCTCGTTGGTGCTCGATTGGAACGCCTTCCAGCTGGCCAATCCGAGCGCGCTCGGAAACCCTTGGAGCATCGGGCAGCAAGCGCACGTCCAGGGTTGGTTCCGCGACCCGCAGTCGTGCAAGACGACGTTCCTCTCCGCCGCGCTCGAGCTCACCTACCAGCCCTGACGCGGGCGCGGCTCCACGACGCGGCGCGCGTGCGCGCCGTGGAGCTCGCCGCGGATCACAGCGACCAGAGGAACCCGAGCCACCAGTTCGAGAAGTCGATGTCGTCGATGGCGTTCCACTCCAGGCGCGCCGAGAGGTGGTCGAGCAGCACGACGCGCGCTCCCAGGCCGTAGGTCAGATCGGTGCCGTCGTCGCTCTCGGAGTACGAGCCGGCGCCGACGGTGACGCCCTTGTCCTCGGCCTCCCACTTGAGGACGCCCAGGCGTGCGAGCGCTTCGACGCGCGCCCAGAAGCCACCGAGCCCGAGCTCGCTCAGCGGGTAGTGGCCGACCGCCGACAGGCCGTAGGCCGTGGTGTCGACCTTGCCATCGAACACGAAGCCCGGCGTGCTGCGATCGATGTAGGTCTCCTGGCCGAGGTCTTGGTAGCAGAGCTCCGCCGAGACCCAGCGCAGCGGGCGATAGGCCACCGATCCCGCGAAGCCGGTGTCGGTCTCGTCGACATCGTTCTGCGAGAAATCACCGCTCGAGCTGTCGACGCAGGTGTAGCCCACGGAAAGCGCGAAGCACCACTCCGGCACGAAGCCCGACTCTTGGAGCGCGAGCGGGCTCGGCGTCAGCTCGGGGAAATTGGCTTCGTTGCGCGCGCCCGCGTCGCTCGCGCGCTCGAGGCCGGATTCCGTGGCGGGCATGGGCCGCGCGGCGAGCGCGTCGTGACGCGCGGGCGTCGTGCTGCAACCGGCGAGGGCCAGCGCGATCGCCAGCGGCGTGAGAACGGAGCGTGCGGGGGTGGCTTCGATGGGGGTTCCGAGATCGTGGGACATGGGAGCTTCCGAGTTTCGGGGGAGGGAAGGTGACGGCGATCGTCACGGTCCCGCGAGTCTAGGAGTCCACATTTGAAATCCGCCATGGGGTGCGCGTGCGTACCCGGTCGCGGCGCGCGGTCGTGCTCAAGCCGGGCCCGACGGCGCCAATTCCTCGCCGGGGTTGACGAAGCGCTCGCGCTCGAAGGCGTACTGGCGGTCGTGCAGTTCCTTGTAGCGCCCGCCGAGCGCCAGCAACTGTGTGTGCGTGCCGCGCTCGACGATCTCGCCGCCTTCGATCACCAGGATCTGATCCGCCGAGCGGATGGTCGAGAGCCGGTGCGCGATCACGAATGTCGTGCGACTGGCGCGCAGTTTTGCCAGCGCGTCTTGGATCAGCGCTTCGCTCTCGCTATCGAGGCTCGACGTGGCCTCGTCGAGGATCAGGATCCGCGGTCGAGCCAGCAGCGCGCGGGCGATCGCCACGCGCTGGCGCTGACCGCCCGAGAGCTTGATGCCGCGCTCGCCGACGACGCTGTCGAGGCCCTTCTCGAAGCGCGCCACGAACTCGTCGCAGTGCGCCGCGCCGCAGGCGGCTTCGATCTCGGCCCGCGTGGCGTCGGGGCGCGAGAAGGCGACGTTCTCGGCGATCGTGCCGTCGAACAGGAAGTTGTCCTGGAGCACCACGCCCAAGTGCGCGCGGTAGTCGCGCAGGCGCAGCGTGGAGAGATCGTGGCCGTCGACGAGCACGCGACCGGCGTTGGGGCGATTGAAGGCCATCACCAGGCTCACCAACGTGCTCTTGCCCGAGCCGCTCGAGCCGACCAGCGCGGTGGTCGAGCCCGCTGGCGCGCGGAACGAGATGCCCTTCAGCACCGGCTTGCCCGGATCGTACTCGAAGCCCACGGCGTCGAACTCGATCTCGCCGCGGACCTGGGCCAAGCTCGCGCGGCGCTCGTCGCCGGTGTCCTCGGGCTCGACCGCGCGCAGCTCGCGGATGCGGTCCAATCCGGCGAAGGCCTCGCTGATCTGCGTGCCGATGGAGGCGATCTGCACCACCGGTCCGACGACCAGCCCGATGAACACCAGGTACATCACGAACTCACCGAGCGTCATCGCGCCCGCGAGGATCGCGCGCCCGCCGAAGACCGTGAGCAGCACGCCGATCGCTCCCACGATCGCGGTCGAGACCGCGGTCGTCGCCGAGACTCCGGTCATCGAGCGCTTGATGTTGTCGAACAGGCGGTCGACGTTGTCGGCGAACACGCGCGCTTCCTGCGGTTCAGCGGTGTAGGCCTTGACCACGCGCACGCCGCCCAGGGTCTGGTTCAAGCGACCACTGATCTCGCCCTGGATCTTGCCGCGCTCGCGGAACAGGGGTCGCAGCACCTTGAAGGCCCAGGCCATCGCCACGCCGAACAAGGCCAGCACCACCAAGATGCCCAAGGTCAGTCGCCAGTTGAGGTAGAACAGCACGCCGATGCCGAGCGTGGCCGAGACCACTCCGCCGACCAGCTCGACGATGCCGGTGCCCACCAGATTCCGGATGCCCTCGGCGTCGCTCATGATGCGCGAGATCAGCACGCCGGTTTGCGTGGAGTCGAAGTAGCGCACGGGCAGGCGGCCGACGTGTTCCTGGACGACCTTGCGCATATCGTTGATCGCACGCTGGGCCGCCACACCCAGGATTTGGCCCAGGGCGAAGCCGCTCCCCGCTTGCACGAGTGTCGCGGCGCCGCCCGCGAGCGCCAGCGGCCACAGCAGCTGGACCTGTTGCTTGCCGATCACGTCGTCGATCAGGAGCTTCGACGTCGCGGGCAGCACCAGCCCGACCAGCCGATTGACGAGCATCAAGCACAGTCCCAGCAGGAGCCGGTGCTTGTGGGCGGAAAGCAATTCGCGCAGCTCGCGCCAACTGACCGACCAAGGAACGCGCTTGTGCTTCTCGTCAGGGCTCATCTCGGGTCCCGCGCACCCGCCGCGGCGCGCCGATCGTGGCCACGATACGGCCGGAGGATCGGTGCGGCGAATCCTCGAGCGAGAGCGGGCGCGCGCCGGCCGCGATTCCATCGCGGTGCCGCTCGCGCGAGCGCTGCTCCCGTCGACCGGCGGCGGAGCTGTTTTGGTGCTTTCAGCGCGAAGCCCGCCGATCGGCCGGGCTAGGCTCGCGCTCCGCGCCGTGGAGCCCGACTTCGACCGCATCCTGCCGCTCGCGCAGCCCGCGCTGCGCAAGGACCGTCGCCACGACTGGTGGTACGGGCTCGCGATCGGCGCGGCGCTCGGCGCAGGCGCCTACTTCAGCCCGCCGCCCGCGCGCGCCCCGCTGGCGTGGTTGGCGCTGTTCACGACCGCGGTCTTCGGTCTGCGCGGGTCTCTGGATCGGCTGCGGCGCCCTTTGCTGCTCCAGGCCGTGATCGCGCGCAAGGAGCTCTCGCCCTACTCGAAGGCGCGCGGCGAGCCGATGCACCAGATCGTCGTGCGCATCACGGCCGCCTACCACTTCACGCTGGCGGGGCGAGCCTCGCCGGCTCGAGTGCCGTGCGAGCGCATGTTGATCGACGTCGGGCCGTCGTTCTACGCGCGCATCCAGCGCATGCAGCCGGTGCTGCTCTTGTTCTCGCCGGCCAACACCTTCCTCGGAGCCTTCGACGACGACTACGCGTTCGTGCCCGACGCTCCGGCGGCCGGAGCCGGCGCGCTCACAGCGTGATCACTTTCTCGGCGCGCGCGAGCTCGCGCAGGATCGTGTCCATGTCGGACACCTTGCCGAGCGCGAGCTGGATCCCGAGCTTCTCGACGCACGTACCGCAGGGAACCAAGTCGATGCCGCGCTCGGCGAGCAGTGTGAGCTCGGTCAGCACCGGCGAGTCGGCGGCCAGCAGCTTGACGCCGAAGTTGTAGAACACGATCGCGTCCAAGCCATCGAGCGCGATCGCCTTGCGCAGGAACGTGCCCAGGATCTTGCGGCCGAGCTCGCGGTCGCCGTGACCCATCTGATCTTGCGTGCAGAGAACGACGGTGCGCATGGTGAGTTCTGTCGGTTTCTTGGCCCGGGCGGCGCGCGGTATGGTGCGCTCGGAGTGCGAGAAGGCATCACGGTCTCGACGTCCGGCACCCTCGGGGCGACGGCGCATCCAACATCCTGAGGTCTCGCATCCTCGAGCGTCCACGACATTCGAGCGCGAGCCAGTGCCCGCGACCCGACGCTGAGCTGTCAGCATCGGCCGCTGCGTGAGCGGATCGCGGAGCAGGCCGGCCGCTGGGAGAACCTCCGAGCGGAACGCAAGGCGAGGTCGCTGGGAAACTCGTAGCCGCGCTCCGCTGGAAACTCGCCTACGGCCGGGACGCGGCGAACCACCAGGCCAAGCGCTCGAAGGCATGGCGGCGGCGCGTCGAGGTGTTCGACGATCTGCGCCGGATCTGGAGCGGGTTCTTCGAGCTGTTGATCTCACGGGCCGTCAACGCGGTCTCCGGCACTGCGTCCGGGATCGCGCCAACCGAAGTCGCCGCCTGGCTCGAACTGCGCCAGATCGCCGACCCCGAGCAGCGCGCGCTCTTCGCCGAAGCGATCGCGGCGATGGATGCGGTGTGGCTGGAGCAAGCGCGTGCCGCGGCCGCGAGCAAGCCAACGAGAGCGAAGTGAATCGCCGAACGTGCCAGCGATCCGCTGTGCGCTAATTCACAGGCTCCCAATGATCGGACGTGTCGAGCTTCTCCAAGGCCGGCGGCTGCGCGAACCAACGCGTGAGACCGCAGTCCCTGCACACGACCAGCTTGAACCTGGCCACCGCCCAGAACGAGCCGAGGTCGGGCAAGTAGTTCGGCGCGTACCCGCCACCAGCACGCAGTAGTTGGCTCCGATACAGGTTGCTGCCGCCGCAGTTGGGACAAGGCGCTACGGGCTTGGTGCTCATGGGATCACGGTACCTTCTCCAACGGTTTAGCGAGCGCGTGCGCGAACCGTCCGCGAAACGCACCTCGCCCGCGCTTCGAACTGACCAGAAGCTCCGTTGGCTGGCACTGGCGCGCCGGATGCGTGGAGCGACCCCCTTGGAGAACCGGTGCGCGGCGCAGCGCCCCGCCAGTGATCTGTTCAGTGTCCGCCGGATTCGTCGAGCTCCTGGCGCAGGGCGCGGAACTCGAAGGTGCGCGTGCGCTGCGGCTCGTTTCCGGTCAGATCCTCGAGCGGCTGCTGCGCTTGGCTCTCGGGCGGAGTCGCGGGCGCTCGCTCGGGTTTCCCGCGCTGTTTCGCGTCGTGTGCGCCGCTCTCACCCGCTCCATGGTTCGTGGATGTGCTCATCGCGACCTCCTGGAACAACGCTAGCACTTCTGGCGCGCCGCTCGGAAGTTCTCGCAGCCGCGGCCGCGCGGGAAAGTGTGCGCAGGCCGAGAGCTCCGCGCCCTAGCGAGAGTCGCTCTCGCTCAGCAGCGCCAGCAGCACCGCGACGATGCGCTCGGGGCACTGCCAAGGGATCAAATGCCCCTGGTCGGGGATGCGCTCGATCTCGAACGGCGCGCGGCGCAGCGAGCGCGCGAGGTAGTCGGCGTTCTCGACGGGGACCAGCGCGTCGTCCAGCCCGTGCAGCACGCGCACGGGCAGCGTGAGCTCGCCCAGGGCCGGAGCCAACGCCTCGAGCTCGGCGCGCAGCGACAAGAGCTCGAGGTCGGCGCGCCGCAGCACCTCGGGTACGAGCGGGGTGATCCACGCCGTGCGTCCGAGCGCTTGGTACCAGGTCGGCTCCTCGAGCGCCGGATCGAGCGCGCCGGCGACGAGCACCAGGGCGTCGATCAATTCGGCGCGGTCCGCCGCCAGGCGCGCGGCGATCGGAGCGCCCAGCGAATGCCCGACGAGCACGACCGTGCGCGTCTCGGGCTGAGCTTCGATCACGCTCGCGACGGCGCGCGCCTGCTCCGCGAGCGAGGCCTCGATCCCGCCCTCGGCCGAGTGTCCCCAACCGATGCGGTCGACCGCGACCAGGCGCGCGCGCGCCGCGAGCTCCGGCGTGGCCATCACGAACGCGAAGTCGTTCCAAGCCCCCGGCGTGCCGTGGACGAATACGATCAGCGGTCCGGAATCGAGCCCCGTCGCTGCGGCGAAGATCGAGCGCCCCGCGGCGGTGGTGTAGAGCTGTTCGGTGGGCTGGGGGCGACCCTCGAAGGCGTGCTCCGTCGACGGTGGCGCGAATGCGCCGCGGCTCAGCGCCAGGGCCGCGGCCAAGGCGCACGCCGTGGCGAGCGCGAACACTACGCGACGGCTGCGGCGCTTGCCCGGCGGCGCGCCAAGAGCGTCGAGGCCGCTGACGCGAGAGCGCTGAGCGGAGCTCACGCCCCCGAGCTAACGGCTTCGAACGTGCGTTGCGCGAGCTGTGCGACCGCGGCGTGGTGCTCCTTCCAGGAGGCCCACACCTCGCTCGACCAGGCGCGCACGTTTCGTGCGTGCTCGCTGGGCGTGTCGGCGTCGGCGACGTGCGCGACCGTGAGCGCCGCGCGCTGCGCGGGAAGCTCGAGATGCGGCCAGCGCTCGACATTCGCCGCCAGTGCCTGCAGGCGCCGCGGGACGTCCGGCGGTGCGACTCCACGCTCCAAGGTCCAGTACAGACCGACGAGGTGGATGCACACGGATTTGTCGGGATGCGGACCGCCGGCGTGCTGCACGGCGTAGGCATCGACCGAGAGTTGGTGCACTTGACCGAACAACACGGCGTCCTCGTACTCGCGCGTCATCACTTGGAGGAAGACGTTCCAGCACTCGGGCGAAGCGTGATAGTAGCCCTCGTAGACTCCCGTTCCGGCGGGGTGTTCGAAGCCACAACCTGGGCAGCGTGTGGGTGCGCTCGACATGCTTCGCATCCTACGAGCGCGCTCGCGGAGCGCAGCCCCTTCGCGCGACAAACGTGCGGGGTGGACCGCTGCCGAGACGCGTCGAGTTCGCACTACGCCCTTCGCGCCGCGCGCTGCACGAAGATTGACGGGTTTCGCCCTTGCGAGCGGAGCGGCCGCGACCTTCCTCGATGCCGTTCAACCCTTGGCGGCGCGCTCGGCGAGCAGCCGATCGTAGCGCTGGGCGAGTCGCCGTCCGCGGCGCTCGATGCGCGGCCACTCGCGCTCGGCATCGCCGCGCCCGAGGAGTTTGCAGTACTCCGCGTGCAATGGCCGCACGAACTCGGGGTCGCGCAGTGTTCCCACGACGCGCGACCACTGATCGCGGGCGATGGCTTGCATGCGCAATCGGTGCAGCGACCCGCGCAAGCCCTCGAGGTCGATCAACTGCCAGCGCGTGCCGTCCCACAGCAAATTGGCCGCGTTGAGATCGCCGTGGAGCACGCCGTGCTCGTGCATCGTCGCGAAGAACGCGGGCAGCTCGCTCACGGCGCGTGGATCGCCGCGCAGAGCGCGCGTCAGATGCTCGCCCTCGATGAAATCGACGATCAACCAGCTCTCGCCAGCGCGCGGTCCCGCCGAGACTTCGAGCGCGACGAGCGGCGCGGGTGTCGCGACCGGAGCGATGCGCGCGCAGGCCTCGGCGCAGCGCAGCGCCGGAGCTCTGCGCGTGAGCCGCAGCCACGCCGTCGGCGCCGGGAAACGCTTGACCGCGAACGCCCCGACACGCCACACCGTCGAAGGCTTGAGCTCGACAGCGCCCGCGACGGTCGCGCTCGCCATCCACTGCGGCAACGCGGCCTCGATCTCGGCGGGGAGCTCGGCGAACGCGATTCCACGGCCGAGTCCGAGTGAGTAGGGGCGCGCGCTGCGGCTCATCGCGCTCACTGTACTGCGACCGCGCGCGTTCCGACGCGCTCGACGCTCTCCGTGGCCACCGCTACGATCCGCCCAGATGCGAATCGCCCTCGTCCACATGCGCCACGCCCAGGTGGGCGGCACCGAGCGCATCTTGAACGAGGTCTCACGGCGGCTGTCGGAGCGCGGGCACGAGGTCACGCTCGTGTGCCGCAGCCACGCCGAGGCCACGCATCCGTCGCAGCGTTTCGTCGTGTTGCGCAGCCCGGTGATCGGCAGCGCGTGGCGCATGTGGGCCTTTGCCGAAGCGGTCGAGAAGCACCTGGCGCGCACGACCTACGACTTGGTCTTCGGCCTGGGGCGAACCTGGACGCAGGACGTGCTGCGCGCGAGCGGTGGATCGCACGCCGCTTGGATCGAGCAACTCTCCAAGGCCCAGGGCGGCTCGTGGCGCGATGCGTTGTGGCTGCACGCTCTCAAGAACCGGCTCGCGCTGCGCATCGAGCGTCGCGCCTACGCTCCAGGCGCGTACCGCCGCGTGATCACCAACTCGAATCTCGTGCGGGACGACCTCGCAGCGCGCTACGCGCTTCCACTCGACAAGACCGAGGTGATCTACAACGGGGTCGATCTCGCGCGCTTCCGTCCGCGCGCCGAGAGCGAGCGGGCCGAGCTGCGCCGCGGGCTCGGATGGAGCGCGGACGAGATCGTGTTCCTGTTCCTCGGCAAGGGGTTCGCGCGCAAGGGGCTCGAGCGTGGACTGCGTGCATTTCGTGAGCTGGCCGCGATGGAGCCGCGGGCGCGGCTCGCGATCGCCGGCGAGGACGCTGGCCAGCCGTGGTACGAGGCGTTGGCGCGCGAACTAGGTGTCGCGGAACGCGTGCAGTTCCTCGGGCTCCGCCGCGATCCCGAGCTGTGCTTGGCGGCCTGCGACGTCCACTTCCTGCCCACCTGGTACGACAGCTTCGCGTTCACCGTGCTCGAGGCCTTGGCCTGCGGAACTCCGGTGGTGACGACCACGTCCGCGGGTGCCGCCGAGCTGGTCGACTCCGGGATCCACGGCTCAGTGGTCTCCGGCGCCGCCGAGGCCGCGGAGCTGGCCGCTGCACTGCGCGTGTGGTGCGACCCCGAGCGCCGCCGCGCCAGCACCGGCCGCGCGCGCGCTCGCGCCGAGCTCCACGGCTTCGAGACCACGATGCAGCGCATGATCGCGGTGCTGGAGCGAGTGGCTCTCGAGCGCGCGACGACTGTGGATCGGCGCACGCGCGACTCGTAGCTTGATGGCGATGAAGGTCGTCGCCCACTCGGTCAATCCCTTCCTGTTCGGAACGGGGAGTTGGGTCTACACGCAGATCGTCTCGCTGCGCCGCTGGCGCGGCATCGTGCTCTGCAAGCGGCGCCAGAACCGCGAGCAGTTCCCACTCGACGACGTGTACGCGCTCACCGATCTCGGGCTGTTGGCGCAGGTGAAGGAGCGCCTCGGGCGGCGGCTGGGACGCGGAGCCTTCCCGTTCATGCTGGCGGCGATCGAGAAGCACGGCGCGAGCGTGTTGCACTCGCACTTCGCGCACCAGGGCTGGCTCGACCTGGCCTTGGCGCGCGCTTCCGGACTGGCTCACGTCACGAGCTTCTACGGCGCCGACATCTGGAAAAACTCGCGCCACGAGCTGTGGCGCGCGCGGTACCGGGAGCTGTTCGCGCACGGGCAGCGCTTCTTCGTCGAGGGCAATGCCATGCGCGCCAAGGTCGAGCAGCTCGGCTGCCCGCGCGAGAAGATCGTGATCCAGCACTTGGGCGTCGACGTCGACGCGACGCGCTTCGCCGAACGCGTTCCGAGCGCCGATGGAAGCGTGCGCGTGCTGGCTTCGGGACGTGCGGTCGAGAAGAAAGGCCACGAGCTCGCTGTGCGTGCCTTCGCCCGCGCGCAGCGCGAGTTCCCAGCGTTGCGGCTGTCGCTGATGATCTTGGCCAAGTCCGACGACGAGAAGGCGCGCCTCGAGCGGCTGCGCCAACTCGTGCGCGAGCTCGCGCTGGAAGCGCTGGTCGACTTCCCGGCACCGCGGCCCTACGCGGAGTACCGCGCGTCGCTGTTCGACTACCACGTGTTCTTCGCGCCCAGCCTGCACGCCAGCGACGGCGATGCGGAGGGCGGAGCGCCGGTCTCGATCATCGACATGTCGGCCACGGGCATGCCGATCGTCGCCTCGCGGCACTGCGACATCCCGGAGGTCGCCCCGGACGGAGTCGCGGGCCTGCTGTTCGACGAGAACGACGAAGCGGCCGCGGCCAGCGCGCTGCTCGAGGTCGCGCGCGCTCCGCAACGCTGGCGCGAGTGGGGCCGCGCAGGGCGCGCGCACGTCGAGCGCGAGTACTCGTTGTCGAAGCAGTTCGCGCGCCTCGAGGAGCTGTACGACGCGAGCTCGGAGCTGAGACGCGCCGCGCCCAGCGGAGCGGCGTCGCGATGAGCCCCGCGAGCGGACGCGAGCCGGATTTCACGCAGTTCTACGCACGCCGCGGGCTGACCAATCCCGGGCAGGCGGTCGCCAAGCGCTCGGCTCGCGCGCTGCGCGAGTACGGCGCGCGCTACTTCAAGGGGCGCTTGGTCGAGCTCGGTTGCGGCGACAAGAACAAGCAGCTGTTGCTGGGCGACCTGGTGAGCGAGTACATCGGGGTCGACCACGCCGACTGCATCCACGACCACACGAACATCGACATCCTCGCCAGCGCCTACGCGACCACGCTGCCCGACGACTCGTTCGATTGCGCGTTGTGCACGGCCGTGCTCGAGCATCTCGAGGAGCCGCTCGACGCGCTGCGCGAGGCGCACCGCATCCTCAAGCCGCAGGGCGTCGCGCTCTACACCGTGCCGCTGTTCTTCCCGCTGCACGAGGAGCCGCGCGACTTCTACCGCTACACGCGCCACGGCCTGCGCTACCTGTTCGAGAAGGCCGGCTTCGAGGTGCTCGAGCTGGTGCCGCTCTCGAGCTACCCGCTGATGGCGCTGACGCAGTGGAACTACTACTTGCAGCGCGTGCGCCGCGGCGTGCTCAAGCCCTTCGTGCGGCTCGCAGTGGCCTGCGCGAATCTGGCCGCGCCCGCGCTCGATCGCGTGTTGCCGCAGGACGAGCGTTTCACCTGGATGTATCTGGTGGTCGCGCGCAAGCCAGGCAAGGGCAGTTCCTGAGTCGTCGTCCGGCGTCGCGACATGCGCGGCGGGACCTTGGACGCGTCGAGCCGCAGGCCATCACGCGCGGCCGAGCAGCCGGCGCTTGAGGCGCGCGAGGCGCGAGATGCGCGGCGGGGACGTCAGTTCGGGGACACCGCTCAGCGACAGTCGTTCGTGCGCGTTGCGCAGCGCGTGGTCGTCGGCTCCTCGAGGCCATGTCGCGCAGGCTCGTCGATAGACCTCGGACGCGCGCGCGCGGTCGCCGCGGTGCAGGGCGAGCATGGCGGCGCCGAGCTCGACCTGCGCGGCGCCGAGGTCGTCGCCGAGCGCGGCGAGTCGGTCCGCGGCCTGCGCTAGCGCGTGCGCGGCGAGTTGCACGTCGAGCGCGCCGACGTGATCGGGCAACGCCAGGATGCGCTCGAGCGGCAGCTCGCGTTCGAGTCGAAAGGTCACGGTCGATCCGCGCCGCACGTCGTGCTCGAGCGTGAGCACGTCGGCCACGTGCTGCAGGAACAGGGGCACCCAGAACGCGCCCCAGTGCTTGTAGTCCTGGGCCACCAGCAGGCTCTCACCCGGCTTCAGGGCGCCGACGACGCCAGCGAGCAAGTGCCGCATGCCGCGCCACGACTTCGCGCCGTCGATGAACAGGATCTCGATCGGTTCGCGGTCGTCCCATTCGAACGGCGCATCGCTCTCGCTCGATTTGGCGCGCGTCACGTCGGCCCATTCGTCGACCGCGATCGCTTCGTCGGGCAGGACCGCGGCGCGCGGCCGCACGAGCTCGCCAAAGCGCGCGACATTGCGCTCGAAGTAGGGCCGGAACGAGTCTCCGGGTGCGAGCGGGAGCCGCGCGTAGCGCGCCATGAACTCGCGCCAGCGGAAATTGTCGACGGCGTGCAGCGCGTGGCGCGGCGCCGCGTGGCCGGCGCGCATCCCCTGCGCCAGGCACACCGTGCTGCCACCGAGCCACGGTCCGATCTCGAGCACGTGCCCGTGGTCCTGCCACTGCGTGCGCCCCAACCAATGCAAGTAGCGACGCTCTTCCCGCGAGACCATGGTCGGGATCTCGCCGACCTCGCCGGGCTCGCGGCTCCACGGCGCGCGGGTCATCGCAGTTCCTTGGACGCGCCGCCGAGGCGCGCCGCGAGCGCCGAACGCCAGGAAAAGACCGGGACTTCGAGGCCGCGAGCCCCGAAGGAGCGCTTGAACGAATCGACACCCTCGTGGCCACCGCTCGGATTGAAATCGAACAACGCGCACCCGCGTTCGCGCGCGCGGCCGATCAGCGTGTGGATCAACGCGTTGCTCGGGCAGGCGTCGGAGAAGGCGTCGCGCATCGCTCCGTGCCACCACACGCAGTGGCGCGCGGTGAACAGGAACAGCCCGCCCGCGGCGATCTCTCCGCTGGGCATGCGCACGACCCACAGCTCGGCCAGCGGCGTCGCCAGCAAGCGCTCGAACAGCTCGAGGCCATAGGCGCGCTCTGGCGCCTTGCCCCAGCGCCGAAGACTGTCGCGGTAGACCTCGAAATAGCCGGCGATGTCGTGCGTGCGCTCGCAGCGCACTTCCGCGCGGCGTGACTTGGTCAGCGAGTGCTTGCAGCCCTTGCTGTAGGTCGACCGTGGGTCTTCGGGCAAGCTCGCGAGCTCGAGCGCGTGAGTCGTGCGCGTCGTCGCGCGCAACGCGCTGGCTGCTTCCGCGGGCAGCGGGTCCAACACGTTGCCGAAGCAGTCGAGCCGTCCAAAGGGCAATTGCGGGAGCGCGCGCGCGAACGCGATCCAGGTGGCGGAATCGAGAGCGCCCGTGCGCGACAGGGGGCCGCCGTACACTCCGGGCTGCGCGGCGACGGCGCGCGCGAACGGGCCGCGGCGCAGCACTCCGCGCCGGGCGAAGAGCGGCAGGAGCAGGCTGGCCTGGTCGAGCTCGATGGCCAGCGCGCGCGCGGCGAAACGACCATCGTAGGCCGCGAAGCTCTCGATCCAGGAGCGCGTGTGAAACGGCGTCGCACACGGGCTCGCTGCGACGAACTCGTCCCACTCCGCCGCCTCGACCCAACGCCACGCGCGAGCGGAACGATCGGTGCTGGGCGGTGTGCTCATCCGTGGGTGATCCCGTGCGCCGCGTATGGTATCAAGCGCCACGCCGCGCCCAACCGCGTCATGCCGCGCACCTCCCTCGAAGAACTCGCGCTGCGTCCACTGGAACGCTGGACGCTCCTGACCGGACCGGCGCAACCGAGCTTCCCGCCGACGTTCATGGTCGGGCCGCCGCGAGCGGGGACCACGGTCGCGGGTTTGCACGCGCTGGCCGCGTTCGAGTTGGCCTACGTGCCGAACGTCTCGAAGGCGCACAAGCGCACGGCGCTGGTGCGCTGCATGCGCGCGCTGCGCGCGCAGCGCTGGGAGCCGTCCTACGACAACGCCTATGGCAAGGTCGAGGGCGAGCTCGCGCCGAGCGACGGCTGGGACGTGTTCGACCGCTTCTTCGAGCCCTACACCGAGGCGCGTGCGGAGCACGCCGCGAGCGCGCGCGGACTGCGGCGGATCGTGGCCGGCTTCGAGCGCGCCTTCGATGCGCCGTTCTTCACCAAGAACAACGCGAACTCGATGCGCGTGGAAGCGCTCGCGGCGCTGTTCCCCGGCGCGCTCTTCGTGCACGTCACGCGCAGCTATCCCGAGGCGGCGGCATCACTGCTCGAGGCGCGCAGTCGCTTCGGCGTCGCGCTCGGCGAGTGGTGGAGCGCAGCCCCGCCGCAGCATCTCACGCGCGCCTTCTCGAGCGAAATCGAGCAGGTCGCGTTCACGCTGCGCGGCATCGACGAGTACCTGCGCGAGCGCTTGCCACGCGTGGCCCCCGGGCGGCATCTCGAGCTCGATTACGAGCGCTTCTGCGAGCGGCCGGCGCAACTGCTCGAGTGGCTCGAGGCGCGCTACGCGCAGCTGGGCGTCGGGTTGCGCCGCCGCGCCGCGTTCACGCCGCGCGAGCGCTTCGAGGCGCGCCGACTCGCGCCCGAGCGGCGCGCACAGCTCGAGCGCGAGCTCGCGCTCGCTTTGGAACGTCGCGCGTGAGCCGCGCCGGGATCAGAGCACCGACTTCACGGCCGTGATCACGTCGGCCACGTCCTCGTCGCTCAGGCCGGCCGAGAGCGGAATGCTCACCGTGCGCCGGCCGATCTCCATCGCGTTGGGGAAATGCTCGGGCTTCCAGCCGAACGTGCGCTGGTAGAAGGGGTGCTCGGGCACCGAGAGGTAGTGGACGCCGACGCCGATGTTGTGGGCGGTCATCGCCGACAGGAATTCGTCGCGCGTGAGGCGCGCGCGACCCTCGTCGACGAGCAGCGTGTACAGGTGCAGCGCGTGGCGCGTGTCGGGCTCGGGCGGCGCCGGACGCTCGACGGGAAGGGAGGCGAAGGCGCGGTCGTAGGCCTGCCAGACTTCGGCGCGTCGCGCGTGCCACTGCTCGATGCGCGGCAGCTGGTGCAAGCCGATCGCGGCTTGCAGGTCCATCATGTTGTACTTGAAGCCGAGCTCGACCACCGAGTAGTGCTTGTAGCCGTCGTCGCTGAAGCGCTTCCAGGCGTCCTTCGACATGCCGTGGAGCGCGAGCATCTTGAGCTGCGCGGCCTTGGACTCGTCCTTGGTGAGCACCATCCCGCCTTCGCCGGTGGTGATGTTCTTGGTGGCGTAGAACGAGAAGCAGCCGAAGTCTCCGAACAGGCCCGCCTGCTTGCCCTTGTAGCGCGTCTCGATGGCGTGGGCGCAGTCTTCGATCATCACCAGCTGCTTGCGCCGCGCGAGGTCGGTCAGCGCGTCCATGTCGCACGGCCGTCCGGCGAAATGCACCGGCAGGATGGCACGCGTGCGCGGCGTGAGCGCGGCCTCGACGCGCTCGGGGTCGAGGTTCATCGTCTTGCGGTCGACGTCGGCCAGCACGGGCGTCGCGCCGGCGTGCAAGATCGCGTTGACCGTGGCGCAGAACGTGAGTGGCGTCGTGATCACCTCGTCGCCCGGCTTGAGGCCGGCGGCGAGGATCGAGAGGTGCAGTGCCGCGGTGCAGGAGTGCATCGCCACCGAGTGCGGCGCACCGGCGTAGGCGGCGAACTCGCGCTCGAAACGCGCCACCTTCGGGCCCGTGCCGAGCCAGCACTTCTTCAGGCTGTCGACCACCTCGGCGATCTCGGCGTCCTCGATCGTCGGCCGGCCGAAGACCAGGAAGCGCTCCTTGGAGCGCACGGGACGCACGACGGTCGAGGGCTTGCTCATGAGAGCGGCGATCGTACGGAAAGCTCCGCTCGGTTCCCATCCGCCGCGGGACGGTCGAGCGCCTCGGCCACGCTATGCTCGCGCGCCGCCGCCCCATGCCCCGGAAACTCCGTGCGCTCCTGTTCGGGTGTCTCGTGACGCTGATCGCATCCGAGATCGCTGGCCGCGTCTGGCTGGCCTGGTTCGCGAGCGAGAGCGACTTCTCGAAGTACGCGCCACCGACCTGGGTCGCTCCGGAGCAGCGCATGTACCGCGCGCATCCCTACACGGCCTACACGCTCAATCCGCTCTACCGCAGTCGCGACGGTCGCAACCGCCACAATGCGCTGGGCTACCGCGGCGAGGAGCTCGCGCTCGAGAAGCCCGCGGGTACCTACCGCATCCTGGTGCTCGGCGGCTCGACCACCTACGAGACGGGAGTCTCCGACCACACGCAGACCTTCACCGCGCAGCTGCAGCGCATCCTGCGCGAACGCGCGGGCGCGCCGCCGCTGGAGGTGATCAACGCCGGATGTCCGTCGTGGAATTCGTGGGAGAGCTTGGTCGACCTCGAGTTCCGTGGCTTGGAGCTCGAGCCCGACTTGGTCGTGGTGTACTGCGGCACCAACGAGGTCCATCCGCGGCTCGTGCCGCCCGAGAGCTACCGCCGCGACAACGCCGGTTTTCGCCGCGGCTGGGTCGAGGACTGGTCGTGGTGGGAGCGCAGTGTCGTGCTGCGGCGCGCCGGCATGCTCTTCGGCGCCGCGCGCAAGAACAGCGTCAGCGGCATGACCGAGATCGACTATGACGGGCTCGACCAGGCCGCATGCCTGGACGCCAATTCGCCGCGCTTCTACGCGGACAACCTCGAGAACATGATCGCGGTCTCGCGCCAGCACGGCGCCCAGGTGTTGATCGCGAACTGGGCCTGGTGCTCGGAGTTCGAGGACGACTACGCCTCCGACCCCGACTATCAGCGCGGGTTCCGCGAGACCAACGAAGTCTCCAAGCGCGTCGCGGACCGCAATGGCGTCGCGTTCTTCGACTACGTCGCGGTGATGCCGACCGAGAGGCACTTTTGGAAGGACGGCCGGCACGTCAATGCCGAGGGCGCGCGAGTCAAGGCCGAGTTGTTCGCGGCCTTCATCGAGCCGCGCTTCCTGGCGCGCCGTTGAGCCCGCGTCTCAGCGCGCGCCGTCGCGCACGCTGCGCAGCACGCGCTCGAGCTCCGCGGTGACACGCGCGATGGAGTAGCGCTCGCCGGCGCGGCGGCGAGCCGCTCGGCCGAACGTGGAGCGCAGCGCGGGATCGGCGAGCAAGCGCGCGAGCGCGTCGGCGAGCGCCGGCGCGTCGGCGGGCGGCACGACCAGCCCGGTCTCGCCGTGCACGACACTCTCGGGCAGCCCGCCGCAATCCGTCACCACCGCGGGCAGGCCGCGCGCCATGGATTCGAGCAGGGCGTTGTTGCAGCCTTCGTCGCGCACCGAGGGCAGCACGAACACGTCCGCCGCGGCGTAGGGGTCGGCGAGGTCGCGCAGGAATCCGGTGAACACGACCGACGCGTCGATGCCCAGCTCTCCCGCGAGTGCCCGAAGCCGCGATCCGCTCTCGCCGTCACCGGCGAGCATCAAACGCGCCCGGGGAACGCGCTCGAGCACGCGCGGCCAGGCGCGCAGCAGGTGCTCGTGGCCCTTCATCGGCGCCAGGCGTCCGACGACCAAGGCCAGCGGCGCGTCGGCGGCGATCGCGTGCCGGGTCCGCGCCCGCCCGCGCTCTCCGGCGTCGCGCAGCTCGATGCCGTTCTCGATGACCACGAAGCGTTCCGGCCCGATCACCGAGCCATCGCCGAGCATCTCGTCACGGATCGCGGCGCAGTTGGCGATCACGCGCCGCACCGAGCGCCGGTAGATCATGCGCGTCAACGGGTCGCGCTTGAGCTTGCGCGCGATGCCGCGGCGCTGCACCAGCTCGGCCCGGGAGCGGGCGCAGGCGACCGCGCCCAGCCGTACGTCGCGTCCGATGTTGGCCACCACGACATCGACGTGCTCGCGTTCGAGGTGCGCGCCGAGCTCGAGCGCTGCGGCCAGATTGCGCCAACCCCCGATGCGCAACGGCCAGGTGACGATGCCGGCCGAGCTCGCGCGCTCGGCGAGCGCTCCGCCGCTGGCGCACGCGATGGCAACGAAGTGACCGCGCGCGCGCAGTGCCGTCGCCGCATCCAGGCACCACTTCTCGCCCCCGCCCCAAGTCGGAATCGAATCCAGGAGCGCCACGCGCAGCGCCGCACTTGTCGAGGACTCGGCCACGGTCGGCGCACCTTACGCGGCGCGCCGCGAGCCGGCAATCGGGAGCGGATCGCGCTCGGCTACTGGCAGATGCCGAAGCGCACGGCGTTGGTCAGGCTGGTGGTGAACGGATCCTGCGGGTCGCGGCTCCAGAACTGCGCGCCGATCGACTGACCGACGATCAAGAGCGGGTCCGCGCCCGACGCGATGTAGCCGTTGAAGTCGAAGCTGAAGGTGCCGCTGCAATCGGTGCCCGCCGCCGAGCCGCCCGAGCTCATCACCGCCGTGCGGCGGATCGGAGCCGCGACGCACAGCGTGCCGCCGAGGAACGGCGTCGACTGCGTCGTGTAGCCGTAGAACAGCAGACCACTCTTGTTGTTGATGATGTTCGTTGCGTGGATCGTGAAGCTCGTGGCGTTCGATGCGCTCGGATTGCCCTGGAACGAGACGGCCGGCAGGCAGAACTGTGAGTTGAGCTTCGAGGAGCAGTACACGACCGGTGGCGTGCCGCCCGAGCACTCGCACTCGTCGGGGACGTTGTTGCCGTTGACGTCGGGCGAAGCGCCGTTGGCGATGTCGGTGAAGTCCGGCACGTTGTTGCCATTGCAGTCGGGAGAGAACTCGAAGGCTCCGATGTCGACGATCGGCGCCGAGCCCGAGCCGCTGTTGGGCACCGACAGCACCTCCTGGAAGCGCGGCGCTCCGGCGAGATCGAGCAGCACTCCCGCCGGGACTCCGGCGTTGTTCCCGGCGTCGAGGCCGGGCGAGCTGACCGTCAAGCGGAAGGGCAGCGCGCCCGAATTGTCGTACAGCGGCGTCGAGCCGATGTTGCCCGTGCCGGCGTAGCCGGCGGGGATCATCGAGTACGTCACGGCCACGCCCGTGGTCGGGCTGATCTGCGCCGAGGCGCCGCTCGCGCCGCCCGCCGCGGTGTTCTGATCGAAGATGCAATTGGTCACCGTCGGCGATCCGCCGCTGACCAGCAGGCCGCCGCCGGCCGCATTGACCGTGCAGCTGTTCTGCACCACGGTGCAGTTGCGGATCAACGCCGCCGAGCTCGACACGAAGATCGCTCCGCCGCCTCCGCTGCCGTTGCACACGTTGCCGTAGAACAGCGAGTTGAGCACGCGCACCGGGCTCGAGCCGAAGATCTCGATCGCGCCGGCGCGTGCCGCGCTGTTGTTGCGGAACACGCAGCGATCGAAGGTCGCACCGACACCGCTCGCCATGTCGAACGCGCCGCCGAAGCTCCCGCCGAGATTGCTCTCGAACACGCAGTCGCTGAAGCTCGGGCTGGAGCCGTTGATGTAGCCCGCGCCCCCGCCGAAGGAGCAGCGATTGGACGTGAACGTGCAGCGCCGCACGGTCGGACTGGCGCCGCCGACACACAGGATGCCGCCGCCGCGATCTTGGTTGGAGGCCGCGCCGTTGGCATTGCCGCCGCGCACGACGAAGCCGTCGAGGATCGCCGAGGCGTTGGTCGAGGCCGCGTTGACCACGTGGTAGGAGTTGTCGGTGAAGATCGAGCTTCCGTCGTTGCCGCCGAGGTCACCCGAGAGCACGGTGACGTTGAGCGCCACGTCGCGCTGCGACAGCAGCGTCTCGTTGCCGGCGAAGCCTCCGTACACCGCGACGCCGTTCTTGAGTTGGACGGCCAGCGTGCGCGTGCCCAGCGTGGTCGGCAGATAGGTGCCGGCCGCGACCCACACCTCGTCGCCACTGACGGCGGCGGCCAGCGCCAGGCTCACTCCGTCGGCCGTGCGGTAGGCATTGGCCCAGGACGAGCCGTCGTTGGCACCACCGGCGAGGTTGACGTTGACGTAGCGCTGGCCCGCGAAGGCCGAAGCGGCGAGGAGCGAGGCAGCGAACAGCGAAGCGACGACGGAGCGCTGGGACATGGAGATCTCTGGATGGAGCGCGCGAGGGGGCGGACGGAGCGCGCTCCGATCGCGGTCGTGCGACCGGGAGAACGCGCGTGAAGCGCGCCAAACTACCACACGCCGCCGAGTTCCGGCCGGCGGCCCGGGGCCGCCGGGACCGCGCGCGTGCAGTACGCCGTCACGGTTCGAGGTAGAACTCGAGGGCGTCGCTGAGGTTGAGGTTGGAGGGGGAGCCGGGGTCGCGGGAGAGGAACTGGGCGCGCACGTGTTGGCCGGCAAAGAGCTGCGGGTCGAGGGTGGCGAAGGCCATGGCGTTGAAGTCGCGCGCCAGTGAGCCCGTGCAATCGAGCGCGGGTTGCGCGCTGCCGCCGGAATTCGCGAGCGGCGTGCGCCGCAGCGGTGGCTGCACGCACAGCGTGCCGCCCAACCAAGGCAACGCGGCGCGGCCGCTCGCGCCGTAGAGCAACAGACCGTTCTGCTGGTTGCGCAGGTTGTCCGCGCGGATCACGAAGCCCGAGGGAGCGGAGGCGCTGGGCGTTCCCTGCGCGCTGATCTGCGCCGCGCAGCCCAGCGAGTTGGTCTGCGCAGTGCAGTAGCTGGTCGGGTTCAGGCAGGGCGCGTCGTACACCAACACGCGACCGGCATTGGGGCCGTAGATATCGCACTGCGGCTCGTTGGCGAGCCAGCGCGCACCGGTGCTGCTCGAGCACACGTTGTCGCCAAACGACGCATACTGTGTCGGCTGCGGAGAGAAATGTACGGCCGTGCGCACGAAGCTGCCGCCCGACAACTCGAACTCCTCGACCGATCCGACCATGACGCCGTTGAGCGTTTGTCCCGGCACTCCGACCCACAGGCGATCGCCAGCGTCGTTGAGGGCCAGGCGCCAGCCGAACCCCGCTCCAGCCGTCGCGACCGCGGGCAGCAGCACAGAATCGTAGGCCCATCCGGATGCGCCCTTGCGGAAGATCGTCACGGCCCCTTGGCTGTAGGCCAGGCGGCTGTCCGCGTAGTTTCCTGCGACGATCGTGCGCCCGTCCGCAGAAATGTCGAGTGCACCAGCGAACCCGCCGTTGGAGTAGAACACCGGCTCGATCAGGCGCGTGACCGGGGTCCAGGAGCTGCCATTTCGTTCGAACACGAAAATGGCCCCGGACTCCCCGTACCACCAACCGAAAGAGCGAAATGCGAGTGTGTTGCCGTCGGGCGTGAGCGCCAGAACGTTTCCTATCCGCGTACTGAGCGGGAGGTTGAGGGGCGTGATCGTAGACTGCAGAGTCCAAGCACCCGCAATACGTCGGTAGGTGAACACGCTACCCCAATCGCTGCCGACGACGCGCAACGGCGCCCCCAAGACCAGCGTTTCGCCATCCGCGCTCAGGACGACGGCGTTTCCGAGCAGGTCATTGGCGATTCCGATCGCCTGCCACTCCTGACTCCAATTGAGCCCATCGTAGCGAAAGACGAAAGCGCGCCCCAAGGACGTTCCAGCTCCGTCCGCTCCGACTGCGAGCACGTCGTTCGATCGACTCATGTCCAGGGAGATACCGAACCCCTTCACATCTTGGGAGGGAGTCGGCACGATCGGAACCGCACTCTGTGTCTGGGCGCTGATGCCGTCAAACACCCAGACCTTGTTGACGGTGTTCAGGCTTGGGTTGAACACCTGAACCACGGCGGCTCGTTCTCCGTCGTGCGAAAGCACCATGTCCCGCCCGAGGTAGATCCCTGGGGTCGAGCCCACGGGGTACATCTCGGCAGAGAAGCTCGAAGAGCAACCCACCTGCGCGAGAGATGTGCGTCCGAGCGAACCCAAGACGCCGAGAACGACGAGCGACACGCGTGTCCGTTGCATGCTCACTTTCCTTGGAACGACAACTCCGAGTCATCCGCGCAGTCGGCGCGCACATCTCGCGACGTGCACGCCGACGTGTCTTGCCATCACCTCGCAACGTGCACGTAGTCGAGACCGGTGAGTGGGTCCTCGGAGATGCTCAAGAGCTTGCGCGCCGTGTTGACGAATCCCGTCAGCGAAGGCGTCGCCAGCGAGTCCAACCCCATCAACACCCCGTCGCCACCGTAGGTTTGAACGAAGGCCCCGCTCGCCAACGCGATGCGCGCCAAATCGGGTCCGGGAGTCGACGGAAGCTGGGTCGGGCGTTCCGCGCTCCGCACCACGACCTCGTTCTGGTTGAAGCCGGTCGCGAGGTCGAGCGGAACGCAGCCGCCCAAGGTGCCGGAGGGCGACACGATCGCGACCGGTGTGACCGCCGGAGTCGTGGCCAGGAGGTCGATCAAGTCGACTTGGCCTGAGTAGACTCCCGAGAGCGAGCGAATGCCGCCAATCGACGCCGCCATCAGAACTCCACCTTGCTCGCTGCCGATCACGACTGAGTCCGAGCTGAAAACACCGGCGTACTGCAGACGATAGCCCTCATACGCATACGCATCCGACACCGTCGAGCCCACGAGCTCTTGGAACGGCGCGGTCGGTGTGACGAGCGAACTCAGGTAGACGTTCGTCTCCGTCGTGCGCACCAGACCCTTGTCGAAGTCCCAGTCGATGGCGAGGTCGTGGGCCCGACTGCCACCCTGCGGCGGACTGGCGTCCACGTCGGATGCGACCAGTGGCAAGCTGCTCGCCGCGCTCACGTCGAACAGCTTGACGCCCCAAACCGTCGGTCCGCTGGCGCTCACGACGTCCGCGATCACGACCGCCACCTTGCCCGTCAGCTCGACCGAGTCGACTTGCTGTTGGTATTGGCGCCGGTCTTTCTCGTCGAAGTGCCGCGCCACGAACGTGTTCGTCACCAGGTCGTAGAGCGCAACACTGTGGTTGGTCGTCACGACGGCACGCGTGCCGCCACCATCGCGCGAAGGCGTGATCGCGACATCGTGCGGATGCTCGACGTCGCTCTCCGACTCGGGCTCCCAGTCCGCCGGCGGCAAGATCTCGTGCTGCAGCACGATCGTCGGCCCACCGCTCGCCACCAGGTCGATGATGTAGACCCAGGTGGTGAAGGTGTTCGCCGTCGCGCTGAAGCGCTTGGTCGTCACCACCGCGCGCTCGTTGGTCACGGCCACGGAGTCCACGGCGCCGTCGGGATCGCAGGGACGGGTCCATGGCGTGGGAGGCGTCGTGGAGTAGTCGAGCGAGCCGATGTTGAAGTCCAGCTTGCTCACGGCTCCGGGAGGCACGGAGAGCTGCAGCACCTGGATCCAGTTGCGGCTGTTGACCACGGCGAACTGGGCGTCGCGCGTGATCGCCAAATCGTTGGCGTAGCCAGCGACGTCCTGACCGCTCGCGGCGGGAACGGTGAACTGCTGCACGAAGGAGGGAGGAGTGGTGCCGATCATGAACACCTCGATGTAGGTTTCGTCGATCACGCCGCCGCCGGCGGCGGAGGCTCCCGATCCGATCGAGACGCCCCATTCATTGGTCAGCTCGATGCGGTCGGAGGGGCGGTAGCGGTAGCCGCCGCTGAGCGCCGTCGGGAAGCCGGACTTGAGCGCGCCGCCGCCGAAAACCGCGAGCGGGCTGGCCGATCCCGCGCTCCACGGTCCGGTCAGATCCCACACGCCCACGACCGCGGAATTGGAGCTTGGATCCGCGTAGCGCACGGCCGCGCGTCGGTGGTCGGTCGTTGCTCCACAATCCTGCGGGAACATGTTGGGCGACAGCGTGCTGCTCGCCGTGTGCTGGTCCCAGAACTGCGGCGCCGCGAGTGCCTGTGAGGCGCTAGCGGACAGTGCCCACGCGAGTGTCAGCGCGCCCGCGCGAACTGCGAACTGCGAACTGCGAACTCGACAAGCTCAACGACATGCGAGTGTCCTCGAAATCCCCCGGAAAAGCACGCGCGAGCAGTGGTGCGAGCCAGCGCGAGACCGGCGCGGGTCGAACGCCGGTGCTCGCGACTGTCCGAGCCCGACTCAGAATCGTCAAGGTGGACGCAATCCGTACCGGACCCCGTGGGAGGTCGCGCAAAAAGTAGGGACTCGACGCTTGGCAGTGCGTGGATGTGGTGCTCGATTGCGCCTCCCGCCCGCGCTCCGAGAGCGCGTACAACCGTTCGAGGAAGGCCGATGGACGCGAACACGCAAGTACCCGAGGACGCCGAGCGCCGCTGGCTGCGCGAGACCTACAAGCGCGGTGTGCCGCAGTTGACCGCGCGCGCCGTGATCGCGGGGATGCTGATCGGCGCGGTGATGTGCGTCTCGAACCTCTACGTGTTCTTCAAGACCGGTTGGTCGATGGGGGTCACGATCACCGCCGGCATCCTGGCCTTCGCGCTGTTCCGCGGCTTGCAGTCGGCTGGCCTCGCGCGCGCACCGCTGACGGCGCTGGAGAACAACGCCCTGACGACCGTGGCCTCCGGCGCGGGCTACATGACCGGCGGCGGCAACATGGCGGCCTTCGGCGCGCTCCTGATGGTCTCGACGGCGGCCACCGCGCCGCTTCCGGGCACACTGCCGATGGTGGCCTGGTTCGCGGTGATCGCAGCGCTCGGCGTGTTCGCGGCGATTCCGATCAAGCGCCAACTGATCAACAAGGAGGCGCTGGCGTTCCCGACGGGAACGGCGACGGCGGAGACGCTCGAGACGATCCACGGCGCGGCCGTGGGTGAGGGCTCGCTCAAGGCCAAGTCGCTCGCCTGGGCCGCGGGCGGCGCGGCGCTCTTGACCTGGCTGCGCGATGCCAAGGCCGCGTGGATGCCGTTCAACGTGCCGGCCAAGCTGCCGTTGCCGTTCGAGATCGCGGGCAAGAAGGCCGCGGCCTGGACGCTCGAGCTCAAGGCCGAGGTGGTGCTGGTCGGCGCCGGCGCGCTGATGAGCTTCCGCACCGCCTGGTCGCTGTTGCTCGGCTCGGTGCTGACCTACGCGGTGCTCGCGCCAGCGCTGGTCGAGCAGGGCATCGTCAAGGATGTCAGCTACAAGGCGATCGTCGGTTGGACGGTCTGGCCGGGAGCGGCGATCCTGGTCGCCTCGGGCCTGACCAGCTTCGCGCTCGATTGGCGCAGCGTGTTGCGCTCGTTCAGTGGCCTGGGGCGCGTGTTCGGCGCCAAGCGCGGCGCGAGCGCCGATCCGCTGGACGAGATCGAGTGTCCCGCGTGGTGGTTCCCGCTCGGTTTCGCGGTCTTGACGCCCATCGTGGTGGTGTTGATGTTCGTGCTGTTCCAGATCCCGATCTGGGCCTGCATCGTCGCCGTCCCACTGGCGTTGGTGATGGGCTTCGTCGCGGCGCGCGTCACCGGAGAGACCGACATCACGCCGACCAAGGCGCTCGGACCGGTGACCCAAATGATCTTCGGCGTGCTCACGCCGGGCAACATGGCGGGCAACATCATGAGCGCCAACGTCACCGGCGGGATCGGCCTGCACGCCGCGGACTTGTTGACGACGCTCAAGAGCGGCTGGCTACTCGGCGGCAATCCGCGCGTGCAGTTCTACGCGCAGCTGATCGGCGTGGTGGTCGGCGCGGCGATCATCGTGCCCGCCTTCCACATGATCATGCCCGACCCCAGCGTGCTCGGCGGCGACGACTGGCCCGCGCCGAGTTGCCTGGTGTGGAAGGGCGTGTCGGAGGCATTCTCCCATGGACTGGGAGCGCTCGACTCCAGCGCCAAGCTCGGCATCGCGGTCGGTCTGGCGCTCGGCCTGGCGCTCGCGCTGGTGGAGAAGTTCGCTCCGAAGGCGCTCAAGCCCTTCGTGCCCTCGCCGTCGGGGCTGGGCATCGCGATGGTCATCCCGGGCTCCAACGGCATCGCCATGTTCCTCGGCGGCGCGCTGGCCGAGTTGGTGCGGCGTTTCTGGCGTCAGGCGGCCGAGCGCTTCGTGACCCCGATCGCCTCGGGTTTCATCGCCGGCGAGAGCTTGATGGGCGTGGCGGTGATCGGCTTGAAGGTCAAAGGCCTGCTCGAGATGTAGCGCGCGCTCAAGGCGTCCAGGCGACGACCAACGCGTTGGAGAGGTTGGTGGTGCTCGCGGTGCAGAAGCTCTGTGGGTTGCGATACCAGGCCTGGTAGACCACGGTCGCGCCGCTGGGCGCGATCTGGCCTTTGATCGAGATCGGCAGGTCGCCGGCTGCGGGATACAGGGCGGCGCCGGCCGCGCTCGCGGGGCTGGTCCCCAAGCGTCGCATCGGCGAGCCCGCGCAGCGGATGCCGTCGCCGAAAGGCAGACCCTGGACTCCGTTGAGCGCGTGGCCGCCCTGGAAGAACAGGCACACCACGTTGCTCGGCATGCCGCTGACGAAGAACTGCAACGTGTCGGTGGTCGTCGAGGGCTGTCCGCTCCACGAAAGCACCGCGCCCGAGGCATTGGCCGAGTTGGGACAGCCGCCGCTGGTCGAGCTGCCGTTGCCGCACGGGCACACGATGCTCGAGCCATTGCAGAACGACGCGACTTGGCCGCCGGCGTGGCCGCGGTAGCTCGCGCCGAGGATGTCGTCGCTGCCGAAGAAGTAGAAGTCGGGCTCGCGGTGCCAGGCGACGACGTAGTCGTGCGAGCTCTGCGCGGGCTTGGAGGACTCGACCGAGGCGATCTGCGATTCGAGCTCGGCGCCGTCGGTCTGGAACACGGGCTGGTGGGCCTCGATCACCGACATCGAGGCGCCGTTGAACAGCACTTCGCTGATGTAGACGTCGTAGTCGCTGGCGCTGGTCGAGTACAGCTCGCTGTAGCTGCACGCGAAGTGCACGCCGTCGCTGTCGATCGCGGGGAAGCGCTGGTCTTGGTAGGCGTACGGGCCGTCGTAGGCGCTCAGGTTCAGCGTGCGCACGATCTGCGCGGCGTCGAGGCCGGTGGCGACGATGTCGTGGTCGGTGCCGAAGTCCTCCTCGTAGACGCACACCCACAGGTTCGAGCTCTCGGCGCTCGACGAGGCCGCGGGAAACGTGTGGTCCACCGGAGAAACCGCGATCGGAAACGGCGGCGACGAGAGCACGCCGTCCCAATCGACGCGCGCTCCGAAGATGTCGTGGCCGCCGACCGGGCTCGCACGTTGCCAGGCGAGGTTCCAGGCGTTCGAGCCGTTGCTCTTGGAGATCGACAGATCGGTGTCGAGCGTGTTGATCGAAGTGTCGATGCCGAATGCGCCGGTGGCCAGCGTGCCCGCGTCGGTGACCAACCTGGCGTGGATGTCGTGGTCCGCGTTCATCGCGTAGACGCGCTCGTAGGCCACGCAGAAGAAGCTCGGGCTCGTGCCGTAGGGGTCACCTCCGACATCGGGGAACATCACGTCGTAGTTGGCCGAGCCGGTGATCTTGAATTGCGGCGAGAGCAGCGCGCTCGTGACGCTGCGCGTGCGGCCCCAGACTTCCACGCGGCCCGTCGACGAGTTGACGATGTGGGCGACGACCAGGAAGCGGTTGGTCGAGGCCAGATTCGCGCTGCGTGGCCGGCCCCAGTAGGTGGCGGTCATGTCCAGCCAGTCGCCGGCGTACAGCGGATTGCCGTTCGCGTCGTAGACGTCGGCCCAGATGTCGTGGTCGTTGGCGCTGAACTCCTCCTCCCAGCAGTACAGGACCGCCGCGCCGTTCGCGTCGAAGGTCACGTCCGGCGCGAAGGTGTTCACCGGCGAGGCCTCGACGCCGAAGGAGGCGAGCACCGGATCGACCACCAGCGGCAGCGCGGCCTGCGCCACGAACTCGGCCGGCACCGTGATCTCGAGCACGCCGTCGACGAGCGAGCTGTGCAGCTCGAGCGAGCGCCCGTTGGCGTCGAGCGCCGTGGCGCGGCCGTAGAGCGCGCGCCCGTACTCGTTGGAGAACTCGAAGCCCTCCTCGGTCTCGCGCACGCCGAGATCGCTCGCGACATCGAGCTTCAAGCTGAGCGTCCCGCGCTCCGGCAAGGTGTCGAACACGAACGACTGCTCGACCGTGCGCGGCGCGCAGTCGTAGCGTTCGGTCAGACTGCCGCGCTCGAGCTCCACGGTGTTGCCGTCCAGGTGCGCCGTGGCCAAACCCTCGAACGCGAGGCTGCGTGCGTCGATGGTCACCTCGCGCAGCGAGAAAGCGATTTCGTAGTTGCGCGGGGCGAAACTGGCCAGGAACGGCACGTAGCGCAGACGGCCGTCCGCGCAGCACAGCTTGTAGTTGGCTCCGCGCGCCCACAACTCGCCGGGCCGCTGGTCGAACAGCACGCGCTCGCGGTCGCGCTCGAAACGCACGGCGCTCCCGCGCGGGCCCGGATCTCCGATGACCGCGCTGGCTCCCGGGGCTTGGCGCGGAGCGAGCGGCGTGTCGGCGACTTGCGCGGCCAGCGAGCGCGAGCCATCGAAGTCGACGACCGGTCGCGGTCGACGCGCAGGAACTTCACGTTGCGCCGTGGCGCACAGTGCGAGCATGGCCGCGACCAGGCCGCGGCGGACGAGGGCGGGGTGCATGGGGAGGGCCGAGCACCGACGGAGCCCGACCAGGAACCGTATCCCGCTCGCCGGCGCGCGGTCGGAGCGCGCCCCGCAAAAAAAACCGCGCGGCCGCGAGCTCCACCGGGAGACTCGCGGCCGCGCGGCGCGTGGGCCGACGCTCACGGGGTCCAGGTCACCTTGAGGCCGTTGGAGAGGTTGGTGGTGTCGCCGGTGCAGAAGGCCGCCGTGTCGCGATACCAGGTCTGGTAGTAGTAGGTGCCGCCGATGTAGGGCACCGCGCCCTGCAACGAGATCGGGAGATTGCCCGACTGCGGGTGGAACGAGTTGCCGCCCGCGTCGTTTTGATGGGGCGCGAAGCGCGCGATCAGGCCTCCGACGCAGCGCACGCCGTCGCCCAGCACGTTGCCGAAGCCCGAGTTGATCAGGCCGGTGCCTTGGAACACCATGCAGGTCGAGTTCGGGCGCATCCCGGTGATTTGGAAGCCGAGCGTGTCAGCACCGGTCGACGCCACGCCGTAGGCGCTCATCAGCGCTCCGGCCGCGTTGCCCGAGTTCGGACAGCCGGTCGAACCCGCACCGCTCGCGCACGGGCAGCTCACTTGGGAGCGGGTGCAGAAGGACTCGATCTGACCGCCGTAGGTGCCTTCGACGAGCGCGGCGAAGACGTCGTCCGTGGTGCCCGCGCCGCTGCCGATGCCGCGGTCGTAGATCGCGACGTAATCCCGGAAGCCGCCGTGGTTGGGGTGGCTGCTCTCGTGCGAGGCGATCTGCGGCTGACCCTCGCGCGCGCCGGTGGTCGCCAAGGCCATGCGGTGCTGGCGGACGCTCGGGCTCGTGCCGGAGAGCTGCACTTCGCTGGCGAACACGTCGTAGTTGTTGGCGATTCCCGGAGTGAGCTCCATGAAGGCCGTCATGTAGTGACCGCCATCGGTGTCGACGCTCGGCTCGCGCTGGTCGCGAAAGAGTGTGCCGAAGTCGGCCTCGCTGATGTTGATCGACTGCTCGACGACGTTGTTGTTGACGGAGTAGGCGTAGATGTCGTTGTCGGAGCTGTAATCGGCCTCGCACACGACGAGGTAGTGAGTTGCGTCGGCCAGCGGGCTCGAGACGCTCGGGCGGCGCTGCGGCAGGGAGAACAGCGAGATCTGGAAGGGCGCGGCGGTGATCGCACCGCCCCACGAGACGCGCGCACCGAAGATGCGCGTCGACTGACCCGTCACGTCACGCTGCCAGGCCAGGTTCCAGGTGCTCGTGCGGTTCGACTTGGAGACGGTGGGGAAGGCGTCGAGCGTCGAGCCCGAGTTGTCGACGAAGATCGTCCCGGGCGTCGTTTGGCGCACACCGAGGGTGTCGACGAGCTGCGCGTGGATGTCGTGGTCGGTCGCGCTCAGGTTGCGCTCGTACACGATGCAGAAATAGCTCGGGAGCGCGCCCCACGGATCGCCGCCGACGTCGACGTTGAACTTCTCGCCGACTTCGGGGCCGCTCAGGAGCTGCGGCGGGTTGATCGAGTTGTTGAACACACTGCGCACCTGGCCCCAGATCGCTCGCGAGCCGACGGGGCCGACTTCCGCGGCGACGAGGAAGCGATCGGTGGCGCCGTTGTGCGCGACGCGCGGGCGCACCCAGTGCGCCGCGCTGAAGTCGTTCCAGAAGAACGAGCCCGCCCACACGTTGCCGTAGCGGTCGGTGGCGTAGCCGCCGACGTCCCAGTCGTTGGCGCTGAAGGGCACGTTGTAGACGTGCAGCACGCCGCCGCCGGAGAAGTCGAACGAGCAGTCGGCCGAGAACGCGGTCGAAGCGCTGGTCTCGACGCCGAAGATCGCGATCACGGGATCGATCACCAGCGGCAGTGCGGCCGTCGCGGTGAACGCGGCCGGGACCGTGATCACGATCTCGCCTCCGGAGAGCTCGCTCTCGAGCGCGAGCGAACGACCGCGGGCATCGATCGCCGTCGCGCGGCCGTAGCTCACGCGTCCCCAGTCGTTCTGGAACGTGAAACCGTCGGCGTCGCTCGTGCCCGTGAGCTCGGTCGTCGCGCCCAAGCGCAGGCGCAGCGCGCCGCTCGCGGGTAGCGCCTCGATCACGAAGCTCTGCTCGATGCGCTCGAGGCCGAGCTGATAGCGTTCGTCGACCAGCCCGTGGTCCAGCGTGACCAG
Organism: Planctomycetota bacterium; assembly: GCA_020853575.1. Taxonomy (GTDB): domain Bacteria; phylum Planctomycetota; class UBA1135; order UBA1135; genus F1-120-MAGs118. Next base: position 151,667 of record JADYYP010000024.1, on the reverse strand, counting down.
GTCGTCGCCGTGGCGCAGCGCCGCCGCGTCGGCGAGCTCGAGAGCCGTGCCGTCGACCGAGACCTCGCGCAGGTCGAAGACCAGCTCGAAGTTCTTGGGCGCGCGCGGGGAGAAGTAGGGCAGCACGGATGCGCTGTGCGCATCGAAACGCATCTTGTAGCTCGCTCCGCGCGCCCACAGCGCTCCATCGGGAGCGTCTTGGTAGCGCACGCGGTCGAAGGCGATCCCGGCCGGCGCCGGTGTGAGCTCGACCACCGCGCTCTCCGCCGCTTCCGCGGGCGCCTGGGCGCCGGAGCCGGACGGGCGCGCGGGCGGCGCGGGCAGCGCGAGTTGCTCGAGCGGAGCCGCGGTCTTGACGTCGGCCTGGGGGGCGGGGACGGGGGCGCCGGAGCGCTCGAGGACCTGGGCGCCGGCGGCGGCGGTCAGGCTGAGCACGGCGAGGGTCGGCATGAGGTGCTGGGTGCTGTGCATGGCTGGAAAGTGGGGGCGAGGGCCGTTCGTTTCAGGCCGCGGAGCGCGGTCCTCCAGGGCAACGCAAGCGCGCCGGCGCGCAGATCAGCCAATCTCCGGAATCCACGCTCGGACTCGCGGCCACGCCGACGCCGGTGCACGCGCCTTGGCCCTGGAGCGGCGCCTCGACACTACGATGCTCGCCGTGCGCGCCCTGCTGCTCTCCGCCGCCCTGTTCGTCGTCGCGCCGCTGGCCGCGTGGCTGGCCTTGGCATTCGGGCCCGATCCGGTCGCGCTCCAGGCCGCGCAACCGCTGCGCGAGCTCGAGCGCGACTACGAGGGCTCGGCCTCGTGCGAAGCGTGTCATCCAGCGCAACACGCCAGCTGGGCGCGGACCTTCCACGCGACGATGACGCAACTGCCGCGCGGCGCCGCGGTGCTCGGGAAGTTCGATGGGCAACCCGTGGCCTTCTATGGACGGAGCGCGACACCCTTCGAGCGCGACGGGGAGTTTTGGATGCGCCTCCCGGACGCCAGGGGCGAGCGCGAGGCGCGCGTGGCGCTGTGTGTCGGATCCAATCGCTACCAGCAGTACTTCGAGCTCGCAGGCGCGGCCCTAGGCGACACCTACGTGCGCTTGCCGCTCCTGTGGCATGTCGGCGAGCAGCGTTGGATGCACCTGAACGGCGTGTTCCTCGAGCCCGACAATCCCGACTGGTCGGTGCACGCCTCGAGCTGGAACGACAACTGTGTGTTCTGCCACAACACCGCGCCGGTGCCGCGGCTCGCGCTCTCGAGCGAGGCCGTGCCGAGCAAGAGCTTCGACACCACCGTGGCCGAGCTGGGCATCGCCTGCGAGGCGTGTCACGGGCCGGGAGAGCGACACGTCGCGCGCATGGCGTCGCCCGTCGAGCGCTATCGCGCGCACCTCGACGACGCGCCTTCGAGCGACATCGTGCACCCGGCGAAGGTCGGGCAGATGGAGTCGCTCGCCGTGTGTGGCCAGTGCCATTCGCAGCGTCTGCCCGAACCGCTGGAGCGCATCACGGAGTTCCTCGAGCAGGGCGCGAGCTTCCGGCCCGGATCAGCGCTCGCCGGCCACGTCCGGCCGATCACGCGCGACACGCCTCCGATCGACGCGCACAACGGGCGCATCTTCTCCGATCGCTTCTGGCGCGACGGCAGCGCGCGGCTCTCGGCCTACGAGTACCTGGGCGTGACGCAGTCGCCGTGCATGCAGTCGAGCGCGTTCACCTGCGGTTCTTGCCACGTGATGCACTCGGGCGACGTGCACGGCAACATCGAGCCGGACAAGCGCGGCGACGCGGCCTGCACGCAGTGCCACGAGGACATCGCGCGCGACCCGCGTGCGCACACGCATCACGATCCGGCGCGCTCGGGCTCGCGTTGCCTGGAGTGCCACATGCCGCGCATGGTCTACGGCATCCTCGACATCCACCGCAGCCATCGCATCGAGGTGCCCGATCCCAAGCGCGACATCGAGGCCGGACGCCCGAACGCCTGCACCAGCTGCCACCTCGACCGCGGCGCGGCGTGGGCCGCGGAGAGCATGCGCGCATGGTGGGGCGAACGGTTCGCCGCGCCGTCGTCGCGGCCCGATGGCGCGCCGTTGGAGCTCGCCGATTCGATCGCGTCGCTGCACTCCGGCGACGCCGTGCTGCGCGCGGTGTACGCCAAGCAACTGGGACGCGCGGATGCGGCGCTCGGAGCGCGGCAGAAGGCCTTCGCGGTCTCCAACCTGATCGTCGCGCTCGGCGACGGCTATCCTTCGATCCGCGGCATCGCGCGGCGCTCGCTGCGGGCGCTCGATGCCGAGCTGGGCCTCGGCCTGGCAGCCGAGCTCGAGGGTTTCGACGTGTTCTCCAGCGTCGACGAGCGCCGCACGCGACTGCTGGCGCTCTTGAAGCGCGCGCAGCAAGCTCTGCGCTCGCGCAGCGACGCCGCGCGGCCCGAGACCTTGCTCGACGCCAACCTCGCGCTCGACCTCGAGCGCGTGACACAGCTCCTGAACCTGCAATCCGACCACGTGATCTCGATCGGCGAATGAGCGACCCCTCGACCCGCAAGGCTCTGCGCACCGGCTGGATCCTGCTGGCCATCTCGTTGCCGCTGGGCGTCACGCTCGAGGCGCTGCATGGCTTCAAGGTGCGCGGCTACCTGGAGAGCGAGGTGCGCCGCGAGATGTGGCGCCTCGCGCACGCGCACGGCACGCTGCTCGGAATCCTGTTGCTGGTCTTCGCCGCGCTCGCGGAGCGCCACGTCGCCGAACGTTCGCGCGCCGCGGTCTCACGCGATCTGCGCGTCGGAGCGATCTTGCTGCCGCTGGGTTTCTTCGCCGGCGGCGTGCTCGAACAGGGCGGCGACCCTTCGCTCGGGATCGCGTTGGTCCCTCTGGGCGCGCTGTTCTTGCTGCTCGCGCTGGTGCGCGCCGCGCGCGCGTTGGCCTGAGGTGCCACGGCCCGCGGAGCGTCCGCGGCAAAGGCGGAGAGGAGCGTTGAGGTCCACTCCTCTCCGTCGACCGCGGGCACAGGATGAGGTTTCAGGTCATGCGCCAGCGGCCATGGAAGTGACCCTTGGGGCGCGCGCTCGGACCAGGCTGCGGCGCGAGTCCGCTGGATCCGCCGACCGGGGTCGGCACGTCGACTCCCAGCGGCCGCAGACCGCCGGGGCACCAACCACCAGGAGCGCTCGCGCGCAGCGTTCCACTGGGCGGCTTCTTGACCGGCGTCGGGTCCAGCACGCCCTGCAGATCGCCGACGACGATTTCCTTGTCGTAGCCGAAGGGGCGCAGATCGAGCGAGATGCAGGCGTCGACTTGCACGCGACCGTCGCCGCGCAGGATGAACGCGCCCGCGAGCAGATAGCGGATGGGCACGCAGCTCGGCTCGGGCAACGGAGCGGGCACCGCGACGCCGCGGAACTCGCCCAGGTCGCGTCCGAGGAGCTCGGCGTCGAACACGAACACCGGCGCGCCGCTGGAGTTGAAGAACACGCCCTCGATCAGCGTGCGCGAGGCGTCGACACGCGTCCAACGCGCCTGGATGTCTCCGCCGATCGGATTCTGCGCGAAGGCCGTGAAGGCGAACACGCAGGGGAGCAACACCGCCGCCAGCCATCGAACCACTTTCATGGCGCTTCCTCCTTGCTTGAGAAGGGGGCGACCGAGGCCGTCGCGGAGGGCCGGCGTGCGCCGGACTCCAGGGTGCGACCATCGCCCGGCCGCTGTTCGACAAGAGAGCACGCGCGCTGCCCGCGGTCTGCACGCCGAGCTGCGTAGCGCGCGCCGGATCGAGTGGGTGGGCGCACGGACCGCTCTGCGCCGTACCGCTCGCCGCGGCGGGCGGCTACGATCCCGCGCCCATGTTCAAACGCATCCTGGTCGCCAACCGCGGCGAGATCGCGCTGCGCGTGATCCGCACCTGTCGCGAGATGGGCGTCGAGCCCGTCGCCATCTACTCCGACGTCGATCGCAAGGCGCTGCACGTGCGCATGGCGCATTCCGCGGTCGCGCTCGGTGGTTCGACACCGCGCGAGAGCTACCTCGACATGGACAAGGTGATCGCGGCGGCCAAGGCCAGCGGCTCCGAGGCGGTCCATCCGGGCTACGGTTTCCTGAGCGAGCGCTCGGCCTTCGCGCGCAAGGTCACCGAGGCCGGCCTGGTGTGGATCGGTCCGCCGCCGGAAGCGATCGAGGCCATGGGTGACAAGATCACCTCGCGCCGCAACATGAAGAAGGCCGGAGTGCCGGTCGTGCCCGGGCTGGTCGATCCAGTCGACGACGTCGAGCGCGCGCTCGCCGCCGCCGAGGAAATCGGCTACCCGATCGCGATCAAGGCCGCGGCTGGAGGCGGCGGCAAGGGCATCCGCCTGGTGCGCTCCAAGGACGAAATGGCGACGGCCTTCCGCACGGCGTCCGGCGAAGCGCTGGCGAGCTTCGGCGACGGGCGCGTGTACATGGAGCGCTACGTCGACGAACCGCGGCACATCGAGGTGCAGGTCCTGTTCGACAAGCACGGGCTGGGCGTGCACTTCGGCGAGCGCGAATGCTCGATCCAACGCCGCCACCAGAAGTTGATCGAGGAGGCGCCCTCGGTGGTCGTCGACGACGCGCTGCGCGCCAAGATGGGCGAGATCGCGGTGCGCGCCGGCGCGGCCGTGGGCTACCAGAACGCGGGCACCGTGGAGTTCCTGTACTCCAAGGGCGAGTTCTACTTCCTCGAGATGAACACGCGCTTGCAGGTCGAGCATCCGGTGACCGAGATGGTCTACGGCGTCGACCTGGTGCGCGAGCAGCTGCGCGTCGCGGCTGGCGAGCCGCTGGGCTACACGCAGGGCGACGTGCTGGCGAAGAAGCACGGTTGGTCGATCGAGGTGCGCATCAACGCCGAGGATCCGTTCAACGGATTCGTGCCCTCGATCGGCACGATCCACAACCTGCGCGCCCCGGGCGGGCCGTGGGTGCGGCTCGACGCCGCGCTGTACCGCGGCATGGAAGTCAGCCTCAACTACGATCCGATGCTGGCCAAGCTGATCGTCTGGGCCCCCGACCGCGACGCGGCGATCGAGCGCATGAAGCGCGCGCTGGCGGAGCTCAATGTCGGCGGAGTGCGCACCAGCGCGCCGGCTGCGCTGCTCGTGCTCGAGGAGGAGCGCTTCGTCCGCGGCCAGTTCGACACGCACTTCCTCAATCACATGGACCTGGCGACGCCGCGCAAGGGCGAGGACGTGCTCGTCGCGGCGGCCTCGGCGATCCACCGTCACCTGCTGATGCGGCGCAAGGCCTTGAGGACCAGCGACTCGTCGCGCGCCGCGTGGGGAACTCGCAGCCGGGCGTCGCTCTCGCCCTACCCGGCGCACGTCGCGGGCAACGGAGGTGGACAGTGAAGTACTTCGTCACCGTCAACGGCATCGCGCACGAGGTCGACGTCGTCGAGCGCTTGGGCGAGCTCGCCGTCAAGGTCGACGGGCGCGAGCTCGACCTGTCCTACGAGGAAGTCGACAATCTCGGCCAAGTCGCGCTGATCTCCGGCGGGCGCTCGTGGGGCGTCTCGATCGAGGGCGACGAGCACGAGGTGTCGTGCAACATCGCCGGACACCTGTATGCGGTCGCAATCGAGGACGAGCGCGAGCGCGCGGCGCACGCCGCCGAGCGCGAAGCGACCAAGGGTGGCGGCACAGTCAAAAGCGTGATGCCGGGCGTCGTCGTCAAGCTCTTAGTGCAGGAGGGTGCGGCGGTCGAGAAGGGGCAGCCGCTCTTGATCCTCGAGGCCATGAAGATGCAGAACGAGATCGCCGCGCCGGCGGCGGGCGTGGTCAAGGCGCTGCACGTGCGCGAGCGCGAGGCGGTCGCGAGCGGCGCGAAGCTCGTGACGCTGGTCGCGGCGCCGTGAGCCGCGCGGCGCTTCTCGCCGCCAGCTCGTGGGTCGCCGTGCGCCGCGCGGGCTGGGCACCGCTGGCGGTCTTCGGGGTGCATTTGCTGACGGCGTTCGTGATCGACGTCTATGCCAGCTTCCCGGAGTTCGACATTCCGATGCACCTCGCCGGTGGCGCGGCGATCGCGTGGTTCTCGCTGGCTTGGGTGCGCGCGGCGGCGCGTGCGCAACTCCTCGGCGCACCCAACGAGCTCGCGCTGGGAATGCTGGCCTTGGGCCTGACCGCGGTGGTCGCGATCGCCTGGGAAATCGCGGAGTTCGCCGCCGACAGCTGGTTCCTGACGCGCTGGTCGAACGACGTGCCCGACCTGCTCGCGGATTTGGCGCTGGGGTTGGGCGGTGCGCTCGCGTGCCTGGCGCTGGCCGCGCGCCGCGCGTGAGCGTCAGTGGACGATCGTCCACACGTGGGCAGCGGCGTCGAATTCGAGCAGGCTCAGCTTGCCGGCGTTGGCGTCGTGCGACCAGTCTTGCGACGACACACCGTCGCGCAGGACGTCGAGCGGCGCCGTCGGCCAATCGAGCAAGGTCAGTTCGTCGGCGATCCCGTCCGCGGCCGAGAGCGTGATCTGCACGTCGCGCTGGCGGTCGAGACCTGCGTCGAGCGTGTGCACCGCAAGGCGCTTGAGATTGCGCGTGCCCCCGAGGCTCAGGGTGTTGGGCGCACTCTGGATCGACCACTGGAACGGCGTGAACGCGCCGGCGACGTCCTGCTCGACCTCGAAGTAGAAATAGCGCGCATTGCGGTCGGCGAGCGTGTTGCCCGAGCTCGGCCACTGCGCGCTCTTGGTCTTGAGCCAGTTGCACACGACGCCTTCGTCCACGACGTTCCACGAGTGGTAGAAGGGAGCCGTGGGCACGACGGTCAGCGAGTGCTGCGCGGGATTGGCACCCAGCGCCAGCAAGTGCTGCTGCAACAGATCGTTCTCGGTCGCCAGGTAGGGAATGTCGCCGCTGGCGCGGAAACTCGCGGTCGAGATGTGCAACAGATTGCGCGCGAGATCGGTGTCGGGCAGCGTGACGAAGCTGAAGGGATCGAAGCTGAACAGCGATGAGCGCTGCATCCGCCAGGGGTCGGCGGGATTGGGCGGCACGCCGAACAAGTCGTCGAAGCGCGGCTGCGCGCTGAGCTCGTTCAGGTACGTGTACTCGTGCGACACCATCCCCGAGATGTTGACCACCGCCGCGAAGACGTAGTCGTTCGGATCCAGGTGGCGAGCCGCGTAGTTCGTCGCTGCGCCGCCCCCCATCGAGAAGCCCACGCCGTACACGCGTGCACGGTCGACCGCGAAGTTCGCATCGATCCAATCGAACACCGCGTCCAGGCGCTGTTGGCTCGGCATCGACGAGTAGTGCGTCTGATTGCCGCCGAAGGGCGCCACGCAGTTCCAGCCGCGGCGCCAGGCCTCCTGGAAGTAGTGCGTGTTGAGCAGCGGGTCGTAGTGGTTCGTGCTGTACTTGTGGAACAGCACCAACAGCGGGCGCGGCGACGGGATCTTGGAGCGCTGGAAGAGCAAGCGCTCTTGCCCGAGGTTGGGCACCTGGATGATGTACTCGGCGAACAGCGGCGCCGATCCCAGCTCATCGGCGGCCGGGTTGGATTGCACGCCGCCGCCCAGCGTGGAATTCGGTGGTGGGAGCGACTCGCAGTCGAGATCGCCGGCGAAGGTCGCGGCGGACGACTGCGGCTGCACCGGGAGGATCTGCAACGTGGTGGGCACCGGTCGACGCGCCTGGGGCGGCGTCGAGCTCGATTGCAGAGGGGCTGTGGCGAATGCGAGCGCCAGGGACAACATGCCTCATAATCTAGCGCGTTGGCCCGGGAGCGGGGGAACTCTCGATCCCGTGAATCACGAAGCGGGCGCCGCCGAGACCGCGAATGCCCCACACGCGCGGCCGCCGTCGGCTCTGGAAGCGCTCCCGGCACGACCGAACTGGTCGGGGGCCCCGCGAGCGCTTCCCCGACGCTCCGTCCTGGCCGCGGCCCGGAGTGCTCCGCGACCGCCGCTCCCTAGCGCCGGCGGAAGCGCAGCATGTAGTTCTCGCGCAGCCCCGCGGGCGCGGCCTGCTCGACGCGCTCGAAGCCCGCGTCCTCGATCTCGCGCACGACGACCTCGAGGCCGGCGCGTACGTGCTGCAGCGTCCACTCGCGCGAGACACCTTCGATGCGCTGGAAGTCGACCACCACGAGCTCTCCTCCGGCGCGCAGCGCGCGGTGGATCGAGGCCAAGCTCGCCGAGGGATACTCGAAGTGGTGGTAGGTGTCGCAGACGAACGCCAGGTCGATCGAGCCCGGAGGCAGTCGCACGTCGTCCTCGCCACACACCACGCCTTCGATGTTGGAGAGCCCGCGCTCCGCCGCGAGCTTGGCCAAGCGATCGACGAAGGCTGGCGCGATGTCGACGCCGTAGACCTTGCCGCGCGGACCGACCGCATCGGCGAACATCACGGTGAACAGGCCCGTGCCCGCGCCGATGTCGGCCACGCGTTGGCCCGCTTGCGGTCCGGCTGCGGCGAGGATCGCGGCGCGCTCGACGAACACCTCGCGGCTCTCGGTCTCGAAGCGCTGCACGAACTTCTCGGCGTCGAGATCGGGATCGAGGTAGTCCTTGTTGATGCCGGGCTTGACGCTTTCGCGCGCGACGGCCGCGGGAGCCGTGCCCGCGTCCACGCTCGTCGGGCCGGCGCACGCTGCGCAAAACGACAGGACGCACACAGCGAATTGGAGACGCGACATACGGACCTTCCGGTGGGCGAATGCGGACTGGAGCGAGCGGCTGCAGGCGCGATGGTGCCGCGCGCGGGTTCCCGAGGCAATGCGCGAGCGCGCGGCCTGCTGTCCCAGCCCAGGCACGCGCCAGCAGCAGAGCGAGCGCCGGACGTCCCGCGCGGCCGTGTAGCGCTATCCTGCGGATCCACGCCGGGCGCGCGCGCATCGTGTGCGCCCCTCGTGCCCCACACAGGATTCCTCCATGCGTCGCATTCTCCCGCTCGTGCTGTTGACCTCGTGCGTCGCCGCTCCGGAGCGTGCGACGGACGCGCCGCAGCGGTCCGCGCCTCTCGACTTCGCCACGACCAACGCGCGCTCCTCGATTCCCTACCAGAAGTTCGTGCTCGACAACGGGCTCGAGCTGATCGTCCACGAGGATCACTCCGATCCGTTGGTCGCGGTCTACGTCTACTACCACGTCGGCAGCGCGCGCGAGGAGCTCGGTCGCTCGGGCTTCGCGCACCTGTTCGAGCACATGCTCTTCCAGGGCTCGGAGCACGTCGGTGACGACCAGCACTTCAAGCTCGTGCAGGAAGCGGGCGGAACGCTCAACGGCACGACCAACACCGACCGCACGAACTACTTCGAGGTCTTGCCGGCCAACCAGCTCGAGCTCGCGCTGTGGCTCGAGAGCGATCGCATGGGCTTCCTGCTGCCCGCGCTGACCCAGAAGAAGCTCGACAACCAGCGCGACGTGGTGAAGAACGAGCGTCGCCAGAACTACGAGAACACGCCCTATGGTCAGGCCGACGGTGTGATCGCCGCGGCGCTCTATCCGCCGGGCCATCCCTACAGCTGGCTGACGATCGGCTCGCAGGAGGACCTGAGCGCCGCCAGCCTCGACGACGTCAAGTCGTTCTTCGAACGCTGGTACGGGCCGAACAACGCGACGCTCGCGATCGGCGGCGACGTGCGCACCGATGAAGTCGTGGCCCTGGTCCAGAAGTACTTCGGCTCGCTGCCGCGCGGACCGGAAGTCGCGCCGCCGCGGCCGCGGCCGGTGTCGCTGAGCAGCAGCGCGCGGCTGGTGATGGAGGATCGCGTCAAGCTCCCGCAGCTGAGCTTCACCTGGCCCGCCGTTCCGGCGCAGGCCGACGACGAGCCGGCGCTCGACTTCCTGGGCAGCATCCTGGCGGCCAACGACTCGTCGGTGCTGACCTCGGCCCTGTCGATCGACGAGCAACTCGCGAGCATGGTGCGCGCGCGCAACGAGTCGCGCGAGCTCGCCGGCGAGTTCTCGATCCAACTGCGGCCCCATCCGGGCGTGACGCTCGACACGCTCGAGTCGAAGACGCTGGCCCTGCTCGAGCAGCTCGCGCGTGAAGGCGTCTCCGCCGACCATCTCGAGCGCGTCAAGAGCCGCTACGAAGCCGGTCTCGTGCGGCGCCAGGAAACGGTCGGATCGCGCACCTCGACCTTGGCCAACTACAACACCTTCCTCGACGAGCCGGGCTATCTCGACGAGGACATCCGGCGCCACTTGGCGGTGACGCCGGCGGACGTGCAGCGCGTGCTGGCGCGCTACCTGGTCGGACAACCGGCGGTGGTCCTGTCCGTCGTGCCCGAGGGCAAGCTGCAGCTCGCCGCTGCGAACTCGTCCAAGGGCGCGGGCGCGCCATCCGCGGCCGTCGAAGCCTCGGCGCCGATCGAGCGCAGCTTCCCCAGCCCGCTGCCGGCGATCAAGCCGCGCGCGAGCGTTGCCGCGGAGTTCGACCGCACGCTCAAGCCCGCGCCCGGAGCGCCGATCACGTTCCACGCGCCGAAGGTCTGGCGCACGGAGCTCGCCGGCGGCCTGAGCGTGCTCGGAACGCGCTACACCGAGCTGCCCATGACCACGTTGTCGTTGTCGGTGCCCGCCGGCCGCGTCCACGAGACCACGGCGACGCTCGGGTTGTCGTCGATGACCGCTGAGCTGCTGCAGCAAGGAACTCGGGAGCTCGACGTGCGCGGACTGACCGAAGCGCTCGATCGACTGGGAGCGTCGCTCGACGTCGGCGCCGGAGAGGACGAGATCACGCTCTCGCTCACTTGCCTCGACAAGCACCTGGACGCGGCGCTCGAGTTGTTCGCGGACGTGCTGCTGCGCCCGCGCTTCGCCGCCGAGGACTTCGAGCGCATCCGCAAGGACCGCTTGGTCGCGCTCGAGGCGCGCAAGGACCAGATCCGCGCCGTCGCGGGCGACGCGTACCGGCGCATCTTGTGGGGGGACACGGTGCAGGGGCTGCCGAGCGTCGGCACCAAATCCACGATCGAAGCCCTGCGCCTCGAGGATCTGGTGGAGTTCTGGCGCTCGCACGGCATCCCGAACGGAGCGCGGCTGGTGTACGTCGGCGGAGGCGACGCGCGACGGGTCGAGCAGCTCTTCGCGCCGATCACCCGCGAATGGCGCGGAGCCGCCGCGCTCGCTCAGCCGACCCCGCCCGCACCCCGGCCGATCGAGACCACGCGCGTGTACCTGGTCGACAAGCCCGGTGCCGCGCAGTCCGAGATCCGCATCGGCAACGTCTCGCTGGCCTCGACCGACCCCGACTACTACCCGTTGACGATCCTCAACTACTCGCTCGGCGGCGCCTTCTCGAGCCGCGTCAACCTCAACCTGCGCGAGGACAAGGGCTACACCTACGGTGCCCGCACTGGGCTCGACGGCGGACGCTCGCCGGGCGCGTTCACCGCCAGCGCGGCGGTCAAGACCGACGTCACCAAGGAGTCGGTGGTCGAGTTCATGAAGGAGCTGCGCGCGATCCGCGAGGGCGTGACCGAGAAGGAACTGGCCTTCGCCAAGGACGCGATCTCGCAGAGCGCCGCTCGCGAGTACGAGTCGACGCGCGCGCTGGGCGGCATGCTCGAGGCCATCGCCAAGTTCGGCTGGAGCGACGACTTCGCCGAGCAACGCCTGCAGCAGTTGGCGTCGATGACGCTCGCGGAGCAGCAGCGCCTGGCGGCGACCCACGTGCGTCCCGACTCGATGGTGGTGCTGGTCGTCGGCGACAAGCAGAAGATCGCGGCCGGCTTGGCCGAGCTCGGTCTCGGCGACCCGATCGAGCTCGACGAGAGCGGAGCTCCGTTGCGCTGAGCGCTCGCGGAGAAATGAGGCTGCGCGCGCTCGAGACGTTGGATGCGCCGGCGCCCGCGGGCGCCGGCCGTCGAGACCGCGACGGCCTCACGCTCTGAGGGCTCGGCGCGCGCTGGAGCTGCGCGTGCGCGCGAGCGCGCGGCTCGACTGCTTCGCGTGCGAGGTCGCCAGTCGCCAAGTCCCGTCGCTCGGAGCCCACACGGGTCCGAGCGACGGGTCGTTTTCTTGGCCCGCGGCCCGCCCATATCACGGGCAAATCGTGAACTCGAGCGCGTCGCTCAGGGTGGTGTTGTTCGGCGGCGCGAAGCCCGTGTCGCGGCCCCACCACTGGCAGTTGACCACGCTGCCGACGACGCGCAGTCCAGGCATCGGGTTGCCGCCGAGCGCGCCGGAGGCGAAGGCGTTCAAGTCGAGCGCGAAGCGGCCCGAGCAATCGTCGGCGGGCGCGGCGTTGCCATTGGAGCTCGAGGTGATGCCGCGGAAGCGCGGCGCGGCGACGCACATCGTGCCGGCTTGGAAGGGTGCCGCGGCGCGTCCACTGAAGCCGTAGAACAAGAGCCCCGGCTTGAGATTGCGCATTTGGGCACCGACGACCAGGAAGCCGCTGGTGGCGCTCGCGCTCGCTTGTCCGCTGGCGCCGATGAACGGGACACAGCCCAGGCTGTTGGTCTTCGCCGTGCAGTAGGTGACCGCATTCGAGCAGCACGAGCCGCCGAGCCCGAGTGAGATCGCGAAACCCGACGAGCCCGCGCAGTTGAACGCGCTGACGCGGTAGTCGTAGGCCGACTCACAGGCGATCGAGCTGTCGCGGAACGACGTCACGTCGGCGCCGAGCGTGGCCACGACCGCGAACGCGCCCGAGCCCAGCGGCGCGCGCTCGACCGTGAAGCCCTGCTCGTTCGAGGCGTTGTCGGTCCAGGCCAGGTGGATCGCGTTCGCTCCGAGCGTCGTGGTCACCAGGCCCGAGGGCACCAGCGGCGTGAGCTCGAGGCAGCCGCCGGGATGGCTCGCGGCGTCCGCGGGATCGGTGCCGAGGTCGAGCTCATCGCGATCGAAGGTGCCGTCGAGGTCGCGGTCGATGCCGATGCGCGTCTGGCTGCCGCGCGGAACGACGGTGAAGGTCAGCTCGTTCCCGCCGCCGGCCGCGGCCCACAGCGCGCTGGCGCTCGAGCTCTGCGCGGCGCGGTCGGACTGGAACAGATTCGAGCCCGGGACCCAGGCGTAACCGCGCGTCAATCCGCCTTGGCGACCCTTGACCACGAGGCCCGTCTTGTTCGCGTTGGCGAAGCCGATCACTTGGTTGATCCAGGCCTGGTCCGCGGCGTTGGCGGGCGCGGAAAACGTGCGCTGCGCGCCGACGGCGGCGTGCGAGTCCTTGCTCGTGCCTCCCGGCGGCTCGGCGTTGAGCGGATTGGTCGAGCCCACCGGGAGCTCGCTGCCCGAGAAGGCCAGCATGAAGGCCGTCAAGTTGGCGACCATCTGGTCGCTCGTGACGTCGAAGGCCGGTTCCGCCAGGAAGCGCTCGATCGAATCCACGCTGCCGTCGTGCAGATAGCCGAAGCCCGCGGTGTTGACCAGTTGCGTGGTGTTGAAGCCGGTCTTCTCGTAGATGTTGCGCAGCTGCGGGATCTTGGTGCTGACGTTGGTCGTGCCATCGACCGAGACCAAGGCGCGGTGGTGCTCGCCCGACGGCCCGGGTGCGATCGGCACGAGCGCCGCGCCTTGCAGCCGATAGTCGGTGCCCATGCCCGTGGGCAGGGTGTGGCAAGTGACGCAGGCCAGATTGCCGCCGTCGAGGAAGCTCGGCGGTCGGTAGGCGGCCAGTCCAGCGATGGCGTTGCCGTTGGGCAGCGCTTGGCCCGCGGGCGCGAAGCGACCTGTCGTGAAGTGGCCCGGCAAGGGCAGATTGGTCGGCAGCGTGTTGTCGAAGTTGCGGTACGGGTTGGGCGGGTAGGTGATCGTCGCCAGGAAGTCCTCGAACTGCTGCATTTCCGTGGGCGTGAGGTTGGTGTCGTCGCCTTGCAGGCCAACGAACGCGCCGTTGAACTCCTCGAGGCCCGCGCGATCGCCGCGCCAGTGCAGCGGCTCGTGCGCGACGATGTCCTGCAGCGTCTGCGTGGTCATCGGCCCCTTCATCGGGTGCCAGGGCTGGAAGCCGGTGTTGAGCCCGGGGATGTTGGCGCCGAGGTTCTGCCCGGTGGTCTGCTTGAGCGCTCCCGACGGGTCGCCGAGGTCCCAGGCCAGGCGGTCCAGGCGCGCGTCCACGTGGCACGACGCGCAGGCCGCTTGCCCGAGCCCGGAGTTCTTGTGCGTGTCGTAGAGGTGCTTGCGCCCGAGCTTGATCGCCGCCGGCGACGGATCGTGGAACGGAACGCGCGCCACCTCGCGCTCGAGGGCCAAGTCGACGATCGAGAGCGCGCTCTCGAACTTGTCGAGCACGTACAGCTTGCCGCGCGCCTCGTCGAGCGCGAGCCCGGTCGGTCCCTCGCCGACCTCGATCGTCGGCGCGAGCCCGGCGCGCTGGCCCAGAGCGTCGATCACGATCACGTTGTTCGAGCCCATGCCGCTGACGTAGCCGCGCGAGCCGTCGGCGCGCCACAGGATCGCGCGCGGATCGCCGAGGGACTTGTCGCGCTCGCTTTGCGGCACGGTCGCGCTCGCGTAGCCCAGGTGCGGGTTGAGATCGCTCGTGCCCAGCGAGAGCTGCGTGGTCGCGTCGACGCGCGCCAACTCGACGCGCACGAAAGTCCCGTTGACCTTGGGCTCGAAGCGCACCTCGTTGGTGCCGTCGGTGCCGACGACGGTGATCGCGCCGCTGGTCGGGTGCACGGCCAGCGCCATGCAGATGTTCATCAGGCCGCTCGCGTACCCGACCGACAGGCTGGCGGAGTCGATCACCGCGATGTCGTGGTCGGCCAGGCTCCATCCGATCGGGCGGCCGGAGAGGGCCGCGCTCGATCCGCTGACGAAGTCGGTCCAATCGGTGCCGTTGTCGTCGCGCCAGCGGCCGGCGCCGTCTTGCTTCACGATCAGGCTGACGCGCGGTGGAGTGCCCGAGGCGCCGTTGAGCGGTGGATCGAACTGGGCGCCATTGTTCGGCGGCGGATTGAGGCCTCCATAGGGACCGCTCGGATCGCTGACCACGTTGGGCGGGAACGAAAGCGTGCCGGACACGGCCAAGCCGCCGCCGAGCACCGTCGAGCGATTGCCCGACTCGAAGATCGCCGCGTACACCTTGGAGCCCGTGGCGTCGACGGCCAGCGCGCGCGGTTCCTCACCGACGATCGCGATGCGTTGTGGAACGGCCGCCAGATTCGCGAGATCGAACACGAGCACGCTGTTCGCCTGGCTGCAGCTGACGAACGCGCGCGCGGGGCTGGAGGTGAACACCACGTCGGCCGGCTCGTCGTCGGTGGCGAGCGTGCGCACCACGTTGCCGGTCGAAAGGTCGACGATGCTGATCGAGTCCGAGACGTGGTTGACGACCCAGACTTCGGTGGCGCTGCGCGCGCGCACCGAGACCGGGTCGAGCCCGACCGGCACCGAGAACTGGGGGAACACGCGCACGCCGGTGAGGTCGAAGACCTCGATGCGGTTGTCGGGCGTGTTCACCGCGATCAAGCGCGTTCCGTCGGGAGTGCGCTCGAGCGGATGGACGTGCGGGTTCTCGTAGTTGACGAAGCTCGACTGTGCCAGCGCGAGGCCGCAGGGCACGAGGACGGCGCACAGGCGCGCGAGAGCGCGTTGGGTGTGTTGCATGGTGGATCGAGAGCGGTGCGGCGACGGGCGGAACGGGTGCCGGGAGGCCTGCGCGCAGTCTAGCGGTGGCGGCACGGAGCGGGACGACGGGCCAGCGCTCGGAGATGAAACGACCGCGAGGAGCTCACCGTCTCGACGTCCCGCGCCTGGAGCGCGCCGGCGCTTCCGACACTTCGGGAAATCCGATCCGCGCTGCTCGACAGGCTCAGGGAATCGTGCCCGTCATGTGGTGGATCTCGAACATCAACCAAGCTCCGCCGTCGAGTAGCGCCTGAGCCAGGCGCGCGTCGCGTTCGAGCACGAGTTGGACCCAAGGCTTGTCGGGCGGTGTGCAGGCCAGCATCGCCTCGAGCAATCCGCGCGCGGCGTCGTCGTCGCGCGCCAGGAACGGAAAAGCGCCGGGGAACAACGGGTCGAAGCGCGCCACGCCGCGCAGGCGGGCTCCCGCGCGAACCCCGAGCACGCGGATGTCCGGTCCCGAGCGCAGCTTGGTCAGCAAGCCTCCGGGCAAGTCGAACTCGACCTCGGTGTGCGGGTCCTCGTTGGCCGGGAGCTCGACCGCCGGCGAGCCCGGGCTCGCGAACGCGGCCACGCTCTGGCGCGCGATGCGCACGACCCACGTGCGGTAATCCGTGTCCATCCCGTAGGCGCGGTACAGCCTGACCGCCGGCCGGTTGTCGGGCTTGACGTTGAGTTGCCAGTTCGAGCAGCCGCGCTGGCGCAGGCGCTGCGCGATCTCGTGCATCAGGCGCGCGCCGAGGCCGCGGCCGCGCGCGGTCGGGTCGACGATCACGTGGCGCACGAAGCCCTCGTCGTCGAGCGCGTAGAACCAGGCGTAGGCCAGCACCATCCCGTGCTCTTCGAGGAACAGCGAGTCGGGCGCCATGCGCTCGTACCACAACGCGAAGTCCGGGATCGGATCGTCGACACCGAGCTCCGGGAAGAGCCTCACGAACTCGCCGTAGTGGCGCGATTCCGCGGGCACGACCTTGACGAAGTCGCTCATCGCGGCGCCAGTCTAGTGTCCCTACACTGCGCGCGCCGTGAGCACCTCCTCGAGCAACGTGTTTTCCAAGTTGTGCGATTGGATCGCGATCCCGTCGATCACCGGCGACGAGCGCGACTACGCCGACGCCCTTGCGCGCGAGCTGGGTGGGTTGGGCTTGGGCGTCGAGCGCCAAGAGCTCGCTCCAGGCCGCTTCAACGTGCT
This sequence comes from Planctomycetota bacterium, assembly GCA_020853575.1. Taxonomy (GTDB): domain Bacteria; phylum Planctomycetota; class UBA1135; order UBA1135; genus F1-120-MAGs118. Next base: position 134,955 of record JADYYP010000024.1, on the reverse strand, counting down.
CGCTCGCGGTGCGCGCGCGCCCGAGGTGGTGTTCTGCACGCACCTCGACACCGTGCCCCCGTACATCGGCCCGCGCGAGGAACGCGACGCGGTCCACGGGCGCGGCGCGTGCGACGCCAAGGGACCCGCGCTGGCGATGCTCGAGGCCACCCGGAGCTTGCTCGACCAAGGCGAGGAGCGCGTCGGATTCCTGTTCACTTGCGGCGAGGAGACCGATTCGGCCGGGGCCGCGCTGGCCAACGAGCGCCTCGCCGAACCGTGGCGTCCACGCTTCACCATCGTCGGCGAGCCCACCGACAATCGCTTCGTCGGCGCGCACAAGGGTGTCTACAAGGCCGAGCTCGTCGCGCACGGCGTGGCGGGGCACAGCTCCCAGGCCAACCTGCCGTCTGCGATCCACGAGCTGGTGCACGCCATCGAGCGCTTGCTGGCGCAGGACTGGGGCCGGCATGCGCTGCTCGGGCCGGGCACGCTCAACATCGGCACGCTCGCGGGCGGAGTCGCCGCCAACGTCGTCGCCGAGCGCGCGGTGGCGAGCCTGCTCTTGCGTGCGGTCGAGGACCCCGCGGTCACCGAGCGCAAGTTGCGCGCGTGCCTCGGCGAGCGCGTCGAGCTGCAGAAGCCCTACAAGAGCTACGGCCCGACCGAATTCCACGTGCCGCATGGCCACACGCCGATCCCGGTGGCCTTCGGCACCGATGCCCCGCACCTCAAACGCTGGGGCAAGCCGCTGCTCTACGGTCCCGGGAGGATCCTCGACGCGCACACCGATCACGAGTGCATTTCGAAGAGCTCGTTCGAGCGCGCCGTGCACGAATATGCACGGACCGCGCGCGAACTGCTCGCGCACCAGGAGCCCCTGCGATGACCGAAGAACGCTTGAAGGGTGAGGCGCTGCTCGATGCGCTGGAGCGCGGCGACGTGCGCGTGGCGGAGCCGCTCGAGGACGGCGCGTGGGTCGTGCACGCCTGGATCAAGGAGGAGATCCTCGCCGTATTCCGTGCCTCGAGCCCGGCGACGATTCCGTGGCCCAGCGTGCGGCGGCGCGAGTTGATCGACAAGTTCGTCTCGCACACTCCGGCGTCGTTCATCGACAAGGGCGCGCTCGAGCCGCGCGCGTTCGAGGTGGCCGACCGCGTGCGCATCGTGCCCGGGGGCTCGTCGATTCGGCGCGGAGCGCACCTCGACCACGGGGTGATCGTGATGCCGCCGAGCTACGTCAACGTCGGCGCCTACGTCGACGTCGACACGCTGATCGACAGCCACGTCTTGGTCGGTTCCTGCGCCCAGATCGGGGCTCGCGTGCACCTGTCCGCGGGTGCGCAGATCGGCGGGGTGCTCGAGCCCGCCAACGCACGCCCGGTGATCGTCGAGGACGACGTGTTCGTCGGCGGCAATTGCGGCGTGTACGAGGGTGTCCTGTTGCGCGCGGGCGCCGTGCTGGCCGCGGGCACCGTGCTCTCTTCGGGCACGGTCGTGTACGACCTGGTCCACGAGCGCGAGCTGCGCGGTTCGCGCGAGGTGCCCCTGGAGATCCCCGAGAACGCCGTGGTCGTGCCGGGAACGCGGCCCGTCGCCCGCGACGGCGTCGCGCACGCCTGGGCCGGCCTGCGCCGCTTGCAGATCGCCTGTGCTTTGATCGTGAAGTACCGCGACGAGAAGACCGACCGCGCCACGGCGCTCGAGGAAGCGCTGCGCTGAGCTAGTCCCCCGGAGATTCCGCGCGCCGCGCACGGCTTCTGCGAAGGACTCGCTCGGAGGCGCCGCGCGCCGAGCTCACGCTTCCGCCTCCTGACTCGGGTTCGGTCCGGTCGCGGGTTGCGCGCTGCGCTCTACAATGCCGCCGCTGCGCTGCCGCGCGCCGGAACCAGGCTCCCGTGCGCTGGCTTTCGAGGCGCGGCGCCGCGCACTGCCACCATGAGCTCGAACCGTCGTCCCGCGCATCGCCGCGCGAGTCTCGCCGTGGCCGTCGCGCTCGCGAGCACCGCGGCTCGCGCTCCGGCCAACGCACTCTCCGGCCCCTTCGTGCACTCGAATGGCCCGTTCGTCACCGGACTGGGCAACGGTGCGGGCGGCGCCGACACGAGCTTGATGCAGAGCGGCTTCTCGACCAGCGGCTACTCGTGCTCCGCCGCTTCGGGTGCGCGGCTGGCCGACGAGTTCGTCGTTCCGGCGGGCGAGGTGTGGACGCTTTCGGAGCTGCACTGGTTCGTGTTCCAGACCGGCGCTCCGACCTCCGGAACCATCAGCGGCATCCAGGTCAACCTGTGGAATTCCGCGCCGACGACCGGCGGCGCGCCCCTGTGGTCGAGCGCGGCCAACGTGCTGCAGTCGCAAGTCTGGAGCAACTGCTTTCGCGTCGTGACCCTGCCCGGCGACTCGTCGCGCGCGATCATCGACGCCGTCGCGGATCTGTCGAGCGCTCCTCCGCTGGGCGAAGGCGTGTGGTGGATCGACGTGCAAGTCGCGGGCTCGCTCGCCTCGGGTCCGTTCGCGGTTCCGACGGTGCCGCACGCGTTCACCGACAACGCGCGCTTCTTCAGCGCGGGCGGCGGCTGGGTCGAGGTGCGCGACTTGGCCTCGAGCGCGCAGCAGGACTTCCCGTTCGTGCTCGAAGGCACGAGCGTCCCCAGTTGCGGCGCGGCCGCGAGCTACTGCACGCCCGGCACGAGCACCCATGGCTGCAGCGCGATCCTGAGCGCCAGCGGCTCGTTCAGCGCCTCGGCCGCGAGCTCCTTCGACGTCACCTGCAGCGGCCTCGAAGGCCAGCGCGTGGGGCTGTTCTTCTACGGCACGAGCGGTGCGCTGGCCACGCCCTGGGGCAGCGGGAACTCCAGCTTCCTGTGCGTGAAGCCGCCGACGCAGCGCACCAGCGCGCGCAGCTCGCAGGGGACGCTGGGCGCGTGCGACGGAGCCTTCTCGCTCGACTTGCGAGCCTTCCTCGCCGCCAACCCGGGCGCGCTCGGCCAGCCGCTCGCCGCCGGGGCGCGCTTCCAGGTGCAGGCTTGGTACCGCGATCCGCCGGCTCCCAAGACCACGCAGCTCTCCGACGCGCTCGAGATCGTCGTCTGTCCGTGACTTTCGCGCCTCCGGTGCATCCGCGCGCGCGCCGGCGGCGTCTCTTGGCCAGTCCGCATTCTCGGAGACACATCGGCATGCCTTCCCCGACATCGATCCTGCGTTGCGCCGCGGCGTGGGTGCTGGGCGCCGCCAGCGCCTTCGCCGGCGACGAGCGCCCGAGCGCATTCGACGCGCCGTCCAAGGTCAAGCCCGGCCAGGTCGGACTGCTCAAGTCGAAGGACATGGGCATGGGTTACTTCCTGCGCGTGCCCAAGAAGCTCGACACCAAGTCCGGCGCGCGGCTGATCGTGTTCCTGCATGGCTCGAACATGAACGGACTCGACTACCTGCGCTCGTTCGAGTCGATGAACTGGGCCGATGACGCGCTGCTGTGCTGCCCCAACGGCGAGCAGGGCAGCGATCCCTTCGGCCAGAACAACTTCACCTTCGGGAGCGCGCCGTTCGTCGCGGACGTCACGCGCGAAGTGCAGAAGGCCTTCAAGACCAAGGTCACCTACGTCGGCGGTCACTCGCAGGGTGGTTTCCTGACCTACAGCGTGATCACGCACTTCCCCGAGCTGTACCGCGGCGCGCTTCCGATGGCCGGCGACTGCTGGATGCAGAACGAGCCGAACCTGTGGGAGGGTCAGCCCGAGGTGCTCGAGAAGCAGCGGCGTGTCGCGCTCGCGGTGATCCACGGCAAGGCCGATCCGGTGGTCGACTTCAGCCAGGGACAGCACGGCTACGATTGCTTCCGCGCGATGGGTTGGAGCAAGTTGCGCCTGTTCGCACCCGCGGAGCTCGGACACCAGTTCATGCTCTCGCCGGTCCAGGAAGCGCTCGACTGGCTCGACGCGATGAACGGGATCGACGAGAAGCGCGCGCTCGAGCTGGCCAGCCGCTGGGCCAAGGACGGCGAGTGGGGTTGGGTGCTCCAGGCGCTCGAGAGCGCGCAGGCCAGCCAGCCGAAGTTGCAGAAGGACGCGGAAGCCGCCGCGAAGCAGGCGACGGCCGAGATCAGCGAGGCACTCGAGGGGCCGGCGCGCGAGTGGTTGCCCAAGTGGCTCGAGTTCTGGCGTGTGTACGGTGCTAGCGCGCCGGCGAAGAGCGTGGTCAAGAAGTACCTGGAGCGCCGTGACAAGCAGCGCGGCGATGGCGCGCGCTTGTTCGAGGAAGCGCGCGCGCTGTTCCAGCAAGAGAAGAAGGACGAGGCTTACGCCAAGCTCGAGAAGCTCCTGCAGGAGGCGCCTTGCACCTACGAGGCCTACTACGCGGTGAGCTGGCTCGCGGCGCGCAAGTGACCATGGAGCCCGCACTTCCCAGCTCGGAGGTCCTCGCGCAACACGGTGGATTCGTGCGCGCGCTGGCCCAACGTCTGTTGCGCGACCAGCACGACGCCGACGACCTCGCGCAAGATGCCTGGGTGCGCTATTTCGAGGCGCCACCTCGTGGCGCGCTCGATCCACGCGGCTGGTTCGCGACGGTCGTGGCCAACTTGGCGCGCAGCTCGCACCGGGCCCGCGATCGTCGCGCGACCCGCGAGGCTCGCGCGGCGCGCAGCGAGGCGCTGCCCAGCGTCGATGACGAGCTCGCACAGGCCGCCGTGATGCGCGGCGTGGTCGAGGCCGTGCTCGGGCTCGACGAGCCCTACCGCGGCACGGTGGTCGCGCGCTACTTCAAGGGCTGGGAGCCCGCGCGCATCGCCAGCGAGAGCGGCGTACCGCTGGCCACCGTGAAGTCGCGCTTGCAGCGTGCGCACGCACTGCTGCGCGAGCGACTCGACGAAACGCACGGTTCGCGCTCCGCGTGGAGCCTCGCGCTGGCCTCGCTCACGGACGCGACGCGAGCTTCGCTCGCGGTCACGACCGCCAGCGCCGCCAAATGCGCATTGGCCGTGGTCTTCGTCGCCGCGGCGTGGCTCGCGTGGAGCGTCACGCGCACCGAGCCGACACCGCCGGCCGCGCTCACGGCGAGCGCCGACGCTGGCGAGCCGCTGGATGCCGAGCGCGCGCCCAGCGCCGTGCTCGCGACCCAGCCGGACGGCGAGCGCGCGGCGGTTCCATCCAACTCGATCGGCGAGCGCACCTTCCGCGTCTCCGGCCGGGTGCTCGACTTGCCCTACGCTCCGCTCGGCATCGCCGGTGGAGCGGCGGTCGACGTCGAGGTCGTGGTGAGCGGAATGCGCGGCCAGGCTTGGTCGGCGAGCTCGATCGCTAGCGCGGTGGCGCGCACCGACTCGTCGGGAGCCTTCGTCGTCGAGCTCGAGTGTCCCCAGGGAGCGCCCGAGTCGCTGCGCGTGCGCGTCGAGGAGAACGACGTGTTCCGCGGCGTCGCGCTCGAGGAGCCCGTGGGAGTCGGCGCGGCCGGGCGCGCGGACATCGAGTTCGTGCGCGCGGCGCACGGTTTCGTCGAAGGTCGCGTGGTCGACGCGCTGGGCGACGGCGTTCCGCACGTGCGCTTCGCGTTGAGCTCGACGAGCGCGGGTGTGGCGGACCTCGATGTGGAAGCGGATGCCAACGGTCGGTTGTTGGCGCCGCTGCGCGGCTCGGTGAAGTCAGTGCGCGTGCTCGACCCGCGCTGGAAGATCCTGTCCTACGAGCGACCGTCTTGGAACGAAGGGGGCGGTGCGTCGGGACTCGAGGTGGTGCTCGCCGACAGCGCCCGCCTGGCGCTGCAGGTGGTCGATGGCCGAGGTCGCGGCGTGGCCGGCCTGAGTGTGCGTGTGGTGTTGCACGAGAGCGAGCGCCGGACGGCGCGGGCCGTCGGCATGTGGGGCGAAGAAGCGCGCGAGGGCACGACCGCGGACGATGGGAGCGTGCTGCTCGAGAGCGTGTGGGCTGGTCATCGACTGAGCGTCGTGGTCGCGGGCGAGCGCGCGGACGCGGTGCTGGGCGAGCAACTCGTGTTCGGCGACGACGCGCGCGAAGGCGCCCCGTTGGTGCTCGTGGCCGGCGAGACGCGCTCCTGCACGGCGACATGGAACGCGCGCGCGACTGTGCGTGGCCGAACCCTCACCGAGACCGGCGAGACGGTGTCGGGTGCGACGGTCGAGCTCTTCGACGGCGTCGAGGGAGCCGTGCTCGGCGCGCGGGCCCGCGCCGCGACGGTCAGCGACGGGCTCGGGAACTACACTCTCGACGTGCGTGCGCGCGAGCTCTCGGGCCGACTGCGCCTGGGCGCGGGCAAGTCGACCAACGCCTGGAGTCACGTCGCGGGAGCGCTCTCGTCCGCGCACCTCTCTTGCTCGGGAGCGGAGTATCAAGGCGCGCTGCTGTTCGACGCGGACTTGCTCGCCGCGGGCGAGTTGGCGATCGACTTGCGCTTGGCGCCCACCTCGACGATCACCGGGCGCGCGCTCGACACCGGCGGCGCGGCGCTCGACGGACGCTCCGGCGCGTATCGATTGCGCGCGGCACCTTCGGGCGCGAGCGCCTTCGAGGCTGACGCCTCGAGCGCTGCTCCGGCGGTCGAGTGGCTCGACGACGGCCGCTTCGAGATCCGCGGGCTGTCGCCGGGCAAGTGGGATCTGTTCCTGTCGCGCGTCGACTTCAGCTTCTACTCCTGGGAGCACGGCACGCGCGCGTTTCGCGGGATCGACGCTGGAACGAGCGCTCTCGAGCTGCGCTACGACGCCGGGCGCGAGGTGCGCGTCAAGCCGCGCTTCCGCGCGGCGGATTCGTGCTCGGGCATCGCGCTGCGCGCAGCGTTGGTGCCGCGGGATCCGCAGCGAGCATTCACCCCGGCGGACGCGCGTGCTCGCGTCGACTCGCTCGCGGGCTGGCCGCTCCAAGCGCCGCTGGGATTCGCGGGCATTTCCGGCGGCGAGGATCAGCTCGGCCGCTGGTCTTTCGGGTGCGAGGCGTTCGAGGGCGTCGAGCTCGATCTGCCGCCGATGTCGGCCGGCGTGTATGCGTTCGGGATCGCCGCGAGCTGTGGCGAGCAGGCGCTCGCGTTGCAAGCCAGCGAGCCGCTCTACTACGCGGGCGGCGACTACCTGGTCGAGTTCGTGACCGTGGCGACGACGCGGCTCGAGGGCACGGTCCACGGGATTTCGAGCGGCGAGCGTTGGGCGGTCGAGCTCGTCGCGTCCGACGGCGCACGCATTCCCCTCGCTCGCTCGCAGGGCTTCGAGCGGGCCAACGCGATGCTCGAGCTCGATGCACGCGGGCGCTTCTCGATGCCGCGGGTTCCGGTGGGCAGCTTCGGGCTGCGCGTGGGGCGATTGCGCGATCTGGCCAGCGGTGTGGCGAGCATCGAGAGCGCGCTGGAGCTCGAGCTCGGCCGTTCGAAGCTGGTGGAGTTGCGCCTGCCCTGAGCGCGTCCGGCGCCGCGCCGCGCTCGCGCTATGCTGATGCAATGAGCGCCACGCGCAACAACACTTCGAGTCTCCAGCGCATCCTCGCCGGCGCGGCCACGCTGGCCTTGCTCGCTGGGCCGGCCTTCCCGACCTGGTCGATCATCGCGGTCAACACGCGCACCAAGGAAGTCTGCGTCGCCGGCGCAACCTGCCTCTCGAACTTCAATCTACGCAAGAACCTGGCGGTGATGCGCATCGGAGTCGGCGGCGGCGCGGCGCAAGCGATGGTCGACGCGGGGCCCAATCGGCTGATCATGTGGAACGGGCTCGGGGCCGGGCTCTCGCCTTCCGCGATCCTGGCGCAGCTCGCCGCGCAACCGCTGCACCAGTCGCGCCAGTACGGCATCGTCAACATGGACGACGCGCCGGTCAGCTTCAGCGGGGCCTTCACCTCGGAGGCCAACCCCGGCGTGGTCGGCGTGGTGGGCGACTTCAAGTACGCGATCCAAGGCAACATCCTGGCCGGTGACGAGGTCGTGCTCGAGGCCGAGCAGGCCTTCCTCAGCGCTCCGGGAGATCTCGGACAAAAGGTCATGGCGGCGATGGAGGCGGCGCGCGCTTGGGGTGGCGACGGTCGCTGCTCCTGCAGCGACGTAGCGCCGACTTCGTGTCAACCGCTGCCGCCACCGGCTCCGTTCATGAGCTCGCTGGTCGGCTTCTTCTTGATCGGACGCATCGGCGACAGCGGGGCCTCGCAGTGCAATTCGGGCACGGGCTGCGCGTCGGGAGCGCTGTATTGCGCGCTCAACGTGAGCACCAGCGGGCCCGAGCCGGTGCTCGCGCTCCAACAGGACTACGCGGTGTGGCGCACGGCGCAGATCGGACGTCCCGACCAGGTGCACAGCGAGCTCTTCGTCGACGCTCGAGCCCTGGTCGCGGATCGCACCACCTCCGCCAACGTCGCGTTCGTGCTGCGCGACATCGACGGCGTGCCGCTGACCCACGGTGGGGCGACGGTCACCCTGCTCAATCTCTCGACCAACGTGCCGGTGACAGCGGCTGGCCCGGTGTCCGACCACGGCGACGGCTCGTACTCGTTCTCCGTGCGCGCCAAGCAAGGCGTCGGGACCGACGTGTGGCGCGTGATGGTCGACGACGGTCAAGGTGCGATCGCGCTGCAGCCGGACATCACGCTGCGCGTCGACCCTTTGCAACCGGTGCACTGCGGCCACGACGAGGCGTCGCTGAGCGCGGGCGTGAGCGTGCCGATCGTCGTTCACGCCGGCCCGCCGCAGCGCTTCCGCAACTACATCGTGCTGCTGTCGAATGCGGGCACGGCGCCGGGCTTGCCCTTCGCGGGCACGACCCTGCAGCTCAACTCGTCGAATCTGCTGACCGCGTCGTACCTGGGCGTCAACACGCCGGAGTTCTCGGACACCTTCGGCCGGCTCGACCGCGTTGGCCGAGCCGAAGCACGCTTCACGCCCAATCCCAACCTGGCGCTGCAACTGGTGGGCACGCGCATCGACTGCGCCGGCGTCGTGTTCGACCCACTGGGCGGCCTGGCGCTCGCGCCGGACGGTTTCGACATCGTGCCGTAGCGCGCGGCGCGCGCACCGGGCCGTCAGCGCGGCGCAGCGACGCGTGGAGCGCGCGCCAATTCCCGCAGGAGCTCGCAGGCCTCGAAGCGCTGTCGTGCGCCGCTGCGCGCGCGGACGTCGGGCAGCTCCGCGAGCCGCGCGAGGGTCGCGACGATTTCGTCCGCGCCGCGCGAGCGCACGTAGCGCAGCGCGCCGCCGTGGAACGGCGGGAAGCCCAGTCCGAACACGGTCGCGAGGTCGAGCTCGGCCGGTGAGTCGACGACGCGCTCTTGGAGGCACAGCGCGGCCTCGCCGACCAACGCCAGCGCGAGCCGATCGCGCAGCGTCGCGTCGTCGAGCTGTGGCGCGGCGCCCGCGCGCTGCGCGAACTCCGCCAGGCGCGGATTCACGCCGCTTTTCTTGGGGCGGCCGGTCTTGGGGTCGGCGGCGTAGCTGAAGAAGCCCGCGCCGCTCTTCTTGCCCCGGAGCTCGGCGGCGAGCATGCGCGCGACCATGCCGCTGGAGTGCATGCGCTCACCGTAGGCCGCCGCGAGCGACTGGGCCGCGTGGGCGGCGATGTCCAGTCCGACCTCGTCCAGCAGCTCCAGCGGTCCCATCGGCAGGCCGAAGTCGAGCGCGGCGCACTCGATGCGCTCGGGCTCGAGGCCCAGCTCGTACAGGCGCACCGCTTCGTCGAGATACGGCCCGAGCACGCGATTGACCAAGAATCCGGCGACGTCGCGCACCACGACCGGTGTCTTGCCCAACGCGAGCGCGAGCTTCGCCGTGCGCGCGACGACCTCGGCGCTGGTCGCCGAGCCGCGCACGATCTCGACCAGCGGCATCATGTGCACGGGATTGAAGAAGTGCAGGCCGATGACGCGCTCGGGATGCGGCAGCGACGCAGCGATGGCGTCGACCGAGAGCGACGATGTGTTGGTGGCGAGGATCGCATCGCTCGCGACTTGCTCGGCGACCTTGCCGAACACGGCGCGCTTGACTTCGAGCCTCTCGGCGACGGCCTCGAGCACCAAGTCGCAACGCGCCAGTCCCGCGAGCTCGCTCGAAACGCTCAGCCGGTCGAGCGCGGCGCGCGCCTCGTGCGGCTCGAGATGACGCTTCTTGAAGCTCTTGTCGACGCGCCGCGCATGCTCCGCGAGCGCCTTGTCCAAGGCCGGTCGCGCGATGTCGGCGAGTCGCGCTCGCACGCCCTTCTCGGCGAGCAGGCCGGCGATCGCTCCGCCCATCACGCCCGCTCCGATCACGCCCGCGCGTTGGATCGCGCGCGCCTCGCCGCCGTGCTCCAGCTTCGAGAGCTTCTTCGAGTCCTCCGAGGCGCGGAAGATCGAGATCAGGCTCTTGCACTCCGGCGTGACGGCGAGCTCGCCCAAGGCGCGTGCCTCGCGCTCGAAGCCGCGCTCCAGGGCGGTCGAGGGCGCGGCCAGCACCAGTTCGAGCGCGCGCTCCGGCGCCGGATAGTGGCCTTTGGTCTGCGCGCGCAGGTTCTTGCGCGCGGTGGAGCCGATCAGCGCTCGCGCGAGTGGATTGCGATCGACGACGACGCTCCACGGGCCACGCTCGAAGCGCGCGCAAGGCATGCGGCGGAGCGCGATCTCGCAGGCGATGCGCCGCAGGTTCTCTGGCGCGCACAAGCGATCGACGAGGCCCAGCTTGAGCGCTTCGCGCGGCACGTACAGCTTGCCCGCGAGGATCGCCGCCAGCGCTGTCGGAACTCCCACGCGCCGCGGCAAGCGCTGGCACCCGCCCCAGCCGGGCAGGATGCCGAGCCGTGTTTCCGGCAGTCCGATGCGCGTGCTCTTGTGGTCGGCGAGCACGATGCGATCGCACGCCAGCGAGAGCTCGAAGGCTCCGCCGGGCACGGGACCACCGACGGCGGCGACCTTGAAGGCCCGCAGGCGCGCGAGGCGCTCGAACAGACTCTGGCCGAAGCGCGCGAGCTCGCTGGCCAGCTCGGCGCTGCCCAGGGCCTCGATGGCGTCGATGTCCGCGCCCGCGACGAACGAGGTCGGTGACTTGCCGGTGACGACCAGCCCGCGCAGCCCGCCGTCGCTCTCGAGCTCTCCGAGCGCCAGCTCGAGGTCGCGCATCAAGGGCCGATCGAACACGGCCAGCTTGCGATGCGGTGGATCGAGCACCAACAGCGCCAGGCCGCTCTCGGGCCGTTCGATGCGCACGCAACTGCGGGGCGCGGGCTCGTTCGGCGGGCCGGGCATGCGTTCGAGGATCTTCATCGCACGCGCTCCAGGATCACGGCGCCACCCTGACCACCGCCGATGCACAAGGTCGCCAGGCCCAGCTCGACGTCGCGCAGCGCCATCTCGTGCGCGAGCGTGAGCAGCAGGCGCGCCCCGCTCGCGCCGACGGGATGACCGAGCGCGATCGCGCCGCCGTTGACGTTGAGCTTCGCGGGATCGAGCGCGCCGAGCGCTTGGTCGCGGCCGAGCTCGCGGCGCGCGAACTCCGCGCTGTCGAAGGCGCGCGCGCAGGCCAGGACTTGGTGCGCGAAGGCTTCGTTGAGCTCGATCAAGCCGATGTCCGAGAGCGTGCAACGCGCTTCGGCGAGCGCGCGCGCGGTCGCGAACACCGGGCCCAGGCCCATGCGCGCCGGCTCGAGCCCGGCGTACGCGAAGGCCTTGATGCGCGCCAGCGGCGCGAGGCCCAGCGCTCGCGCGCGTTCCTCGCTGGCCACGATCATGGTCGCGGCGCCGTCGGTGATCTGCGACGAGTTCGCCACCGTGACCACGCCGTCGGGCTTCTCGAAGTAGGGCTTGAGCTTGGCACAGGCCTCCAGGGTCTGGCCCTCGCGGATGCCGTCGTCCTCGAGCACCGACTTGGGCTCGCGCGCTGCGCTGGGCAGGAGCCCGACGATCTCGCGCGCGAAGCGCCCGCTCTTGCGCGCGGCCTCGGCGCGGCGGTGGCTTTCGACCGCGAAGGCATCGCCTTGCTCGCGCGACAGTCCGAACTCGCGCGCCAGGAGCTCGGTGGCCTTGCCCATGATCAGGTTGCAGGTCGGGTCGGTCAGGCCCTCGACCAGGGCGATGCGCGGCTTGAGCTGCCACGGTCGGAACGTGGCCAGCGCGGCCAGGCGTTGGCCGAGCGAGCGCGCGCGCGACAAGCGTTCGAACATCGCCGTCAGCTCGCGCCCCATGACCAGCGGATAGGCGCTCATGGCCTCGACGCCGCCGGCGAGGAACAGCTCGCCGCGCCCAGCCTCGATCTTGGTCGCGGCGGTCGTCACCGCTTCCATTCCGCTGGCGCAGTTGCGACCGACGGTCACCGCCGGCACCGCGATCGGAACTCCGGCGCGCACGGCGATCACGCGCGCGAGATTGACCTGGTCGTGCGGCGGACCGACGCAGCCGATCACCACTTCGTCGAGCTCGGCGGGGTCGATCCCGCTGGTCGCGAGCGTCTCGCTGGCGACGACCGCACCCAGCCGCCCCGCGTCCTCGCGCTTGAGCGCTCCTCCGGCCTTGCAGAACGGGGTGCGCCAACCAGCCGCGATGACGACGTTGCGCTTCATTTCGGGCGTCGATCCAAGTAGCGCTTCTCCTTCATCGCGCTCTCCATGCCGAGCATCTCGAGCATCTCTGGCAGAGCGTGGAAGGTGATGCTGTTGGGTGCGACCTCGGTGGCGCGCGCCAGCTCGGTCGCGATCTGGCGCTTGAGCGCGTCCGGGTCGGCGTGCTTGCGCGGCGCGATGCGCACCTCGAGTTGGTCGAGCTCGAGCGGGTCGTCGTTGATCTTGGACAGCACGACCTGCCACTCCTCGACGTCGTGCAGCGACGAAAGCACCGTGCCCATGACCGACAGATCGACCAACGTGCCCTTGATCTTGGTCAGGGAGAGCGCGTGCGTCTCGCTGGCGCGACGCAGCTCGGAACCGATGCGCGGCAGAGTGCGCCCGCAACCCGGGCAGCGCTCCCAAGTGATGCCGCCGACGCACAGATCGCCGGTGCGGTAGCGCAGGACGCACGTGCCATGGCCCGAGATGCCGGTGTAGACCAACTCGCCATCGTGGCCGTCGGGCACGACCTGGCCAGCGTGCGGGTCGACGACCTCGAACACTCCGAGGTCCGGATAGAGGTGATAGCCCGTGGAGCGGTTGTCGGCGGTCGGACACTCGGCCCAGGCCATGCGCGACTCGGTGAAACCGTAGGTGCCGACGATGCGCACGTCGCCCGCTCCGCCGGCGCGCATGCACTCGAGCATCTTCTCCTTCAGTCCGGGCGGCACCTTCTCCGCGCCGAGGATCACGGTGCGCACGTTGGCGAAGCTGACGTTGAGCTCGTTGCCGCGCCGCAGCAGGTGGTAGGTGAAGCCCGGTGTGCCGACCACGGTGGTCGGGTTGAGGCGCTCGAACAGCCGCAGGCTGCCGTCGGTGCCCATCACCTTGCCGCCGCCGCTGGGCACCACCAAGGCCCCGGTCTTGAAGCCGCCGAAGGTCACCGCCCAAAACGCCAGGTGCGGCGCGAACGGGAACAGGTTGACGATGCGCTCGCCGTCGCGCTTGAGATCTGCGATGTCGAACATGCGCGCGATCGCCTCGCCCAGGACCTCGATGTCGTGGGGCGTGTAGGCGAACCCGACGGGCTCGCTCGAACGGCCGGTGGTGAACGTCAGGAAGTTGGGCGTGTAGTTGAAGCGCACCAGCTCGCGCGCGCGCGCGCCGCCGAGCACCAGCGCGAGCTTGCGCGCGAACGGCCAATGGGCCTTGATCGAGCCCGGGTTCGGACGCAGGACGAAGTCGTAGCGCGTTTCGGCCGCCAGCTGGACACGCAACAGGTCCTGCTTGGTCGTGAACGGCAAGCGCGCCAGGTCCGCGACGCCGCGGATGTCGGCCGGGCGCACTCCAGCGCCGTCGAACAGCTTGCGGTAGTGCGCGGAGAACGGGTACAGCTCCTCGCGCACGAAGCGTGCGAGCGCGCGATCCTGGATCGAGCGGATTTGGGCCGCGGGGAGTTGCGTCAAGCTCGACCAGTCGCGGGGCTGTGCCACGCAGACAGGCTGCGCATCCGCGCCGCCGATCTCAAGCCTCCTCACGCTTCGCGTGCGCGACCGAGCGCCGCGCGTCGGGCCGCGACGCGGCCTTGCCAGTCGTGGGGCGTGGCCGCGATTGGCGGCGAGCTGGGCTCAAGGTCGAGTGGAAGGCGGTCGATGCGAAGGCGAAGACTCTTCCCGGTGACCCTCCCTCTGCCTCGTCTGGATCCCTCGAGCGGCGTGCTGCGCCGTCGTCCGCGCATCGTGCTCGTGCTCGGTGGTGGCGCGATGCGTGGCATGGCGCACATCGGGGTGCTGCGCGCGCTGCGCACCCTGGGCCTGCACTACGACGCCATCGTCGGCACGAGCATCGGCTCCCTGATCGGCGCGATGGCCGCGGGAGGTCGCTCGACCGACGAAATCGAGGCGATCATCCGCCAGCTCCACAAGGAAGAGTACTTCAAGCTCAACACGCTCAAGTTCCTGCTGCAGGGCGTGCGGGCGCCGAGCCTGTACCAGGGAGAGCTGTTCAAGCGCCGGCTGAGCGAGATCCTGCCCAAGACGAGCTTCCGCGAGCTGCGCGTGCCGTTCTACTGCAACGCGGTGCGGCTCGAGACCGGCGGGACGGTGTTCTGGGGAACGAAGGAATTCGACGACCTGTCGCTGATCGACGCGGTCTACAGCTCGTGCGCGTTGCCGGGCATCTTCGAGCCCTACGAGCGCGACGGCTTCAGCTACATGGACGGCGGCATGGTCGACTCCGTGCCGTTGCGTTTCGCCAAGACGCTGCAACCCGACGTGATCATCGCCGTCGACTTGTCGATCAAGGGCATCTTCAAGGCGCCGGCGTACAAGAACCGCGTCGTCAACACGATGCTGCGCGCCTTCGAAATCGCGGAGGAGGTGCTCGTCGAGCAGCACCTCCACATGCACGTCGACTACCGCACCGCGCTGATCCAACCCAAGGTCGCGCACCTCGCGCGCTTCGATTTCGACCACGTCGAGGAAGTCGTGCGGCGCGGCGAGGAAGAGGCCTTGGCAGTGCTCTCGTCGCACGCGGCGACGCGCGATCTCGTCGAGTGCGGCGTGGTCGAGGGCTTGGCCTGCCCGGTGATCCCGCGGGACTTCGCCAGCGTGCGCATCGATCCCAGCGCGTGCATCGGTTGCGGCATGTGCGAGGCGGTGTGCGAGACGGACGCCTTCGTCGCCGGTCCGGAGCGCGCCACCGTGCGCAAGCCTCTGAACTACGAGTGCACGCGCGACCACTCGTGCGCTCGCAACTGCCCGACGGGCGCGATCGCTCTGGGCAACCTCTGACCGCGCGCATTGCGCTTCTCGAGCGCGACCACGGCGCCGATTTCTCCACTTGGCTGCACCGCTTCGGGCGTGCGCGGCATGCTCGGATCCCAGAGTGCCCCGATCGGAGCCCCCGAGGAGTCCGCATGTCGAAGTTCGCGCTTGTCTGTGTCTCTTGGTGTGCAGCGCTGCTCCCGGCCGCCGCACAGTGTCCGCAGTGGTCCGACGAGTTCTACTTGCCGGGCACCGGGGGACGCGTGTTCGCCGCAGTGCAATACGACGACGGCTCGGGGCCGGCGCTGTACGTCGCGGGCAACTTCGAGCGCCTCGGGCCGGTGATGGTCGAGCACGTCGGTCGCTGGCGCGGCTCGCGTTGGGAAGCGGTCGGAGCCGGACTCAACGGCACGGTGCAAGCGCTCTTGCCCTTCGACGACGGCAGCGGAAAGGCGCTGTTCGCGGCGGGTGAGTTCACCGCGAGCGGCTCGACGCCGATGCCCTACATCGCGAAGTGGACCGGCGCGAGCTGGGTCCCGGTTGGCGCCGGCCTCGATCGCGAGGCTTACGCGTTGCACGCCTTCGACGACGGCGCGGGTCCCGCACTGTTCGTCGGCGGGCGCTTCCTCAATGGCGGCGGAGTCGGCGCCAAACGCGTCGCGCGCTGGAATGGCGCGTGGTCGGCGGTCGGCGCGAACCTGCCCGACACCGTGCTGGCGCTCGAGCACTATCCCGTGAACGGAGTGCCGCGCCTGTGGGCCGGCGGTTGGTTCCACCTGAGCTCGTTCGACGGGGCGAGCTGGACGCTCGAGTCCGCGCTCGACGGCCAGATCGAGGCGCTCGAGGTGCTCGACGACCAGGGGGACGTGCGCTTGATCGCCGGCGGCAACTTCTACGCGCTGGGCGGCTTCCAGATGAGGAACATCGGGCGTTGGAACGGCGTCTCGTGGAGCTCGCTGGGCATCGGCACCGACAGCTACGTCCAGACGCTGTGCGCCGTGCACGAGAACGGCGCCGAGACGCTCTACGTCGGCGGCGACTTCGAGCGCGCCGATGGTCAGCCCGCGGTGCGCGTCGCGGCGTTCCGCGGCAACGCCTGGTCGAGCTTGCCGAGCGATTTCGGAGACGAGTTCACGGCCCCGGCGGAGAACGTCGAGGTGCTGGCGCCCTTCGACCTCGGCGACGGCCCGCGCTTGGTCGCAGGCGGGGACATGAAGCGCGCCGACGGGTTGGCGATCAACTCGCTGGCGCATTTCGACGGCACGGGCTGGAGCAACTTCGAGGACGGCGGCGTCGGCCTGGACTCGCAGGTCTACACGGCCGCGGTGTGCGACGCCGGCGCGGGCGAGCGCTTGTTCGTCGTCGGCAATCTGTCGCGCGCGGGAGACGTGCTGGTCGACGGCGCGATGCAGTGGGATGGCGCGAGCTGGAGTCGCCACGGCGCGCCGCTCGAGTTCCGAGTTCCGATCCACGCGCTCTCCAGTTTCGACTTCGGGGCCGGCAAGCAATTGCTCGTCGCCGGCGCCAACCCATCTCCGTTCTCGCCCTCGTCGGTGATCACATGGGACGGCCAGGCCTGGGCGCCGGTCGGGACGCTGTGGCGCGGGAGCGGGCCCGGCGTGCGCGACGTCCTGGCCCTCGACGACGGCAGCGGCGTGCACCTGTACGCCGGCGGGAACTTCGCCGATCCGTCCGGCGCGCCGTTCGTGATGCGGCGCGTGGCGCGCTTCGACGGCGTGAGCTGGAGCGCGTTGCCGGGCGACCCCGTGGGGGACGTGTACGACCTCGAGGCGTTCGACTTCGGGTCCGGCGAGCAGCTCGTTGCCGCCGGGTATTTCACTCTTCCGGGGAGCGTTGCCACCGTGAGCATCGCGCGCTTCGACGGCGCGCTGTGGCACGCACTCGCACCCGCACCGAGCGGAACCGTGTTCGCGCTCGCCGTTCACGACGACGGCAACGGTCCGCGGCTGTACGCCGCCGGAGCCGACGGCGCGAACGCCAACGTCCGGCGTTGGAACGGCGCGGGCTGGGATGCCATCGGCGGCGGTGTCGCGGGCTCGCCGACTTTGCTCGCCATGCAGAGCTACACGGACGGCGCGTCGCGCGTGCTCGCGGTCGGCGGCTGGCGCGGGTTCGGCGTCGCGGTCGAACCGGTGCTCGCGCTGTGGCGCGGTGGAGCGAGCTTCGAGGACTTGCAGCTCGAAGGCAACGTCGTGCATTCGCTGGGTGTGTTGCACTCCGCGCAGGCGCCGCTGGGCGCGCTGTACGCCGTCGGGCACTTCAACTCGATCGAGGGCCTGCACTCGCGCTCCGTCGCAGCTTTCTTCGACCCCTGCTCGCCGTTCGCCGTCAGCTACTGCACCAGCGGAACCACCTCGAGTGGCTGCGCGCCCACGATGCAGGGGTTGGGCACGCCGAGCGCCTCGGCTGCCAGCACCTTCGAGCTGCGTGTGGTCGACGTCGAAGGCGCGAAGAGCGGGCACATCTTCTACGGCGCGAGCGGACCCGCGAATGTCGCCTGGGGCCAGAGCTCCCACGTGCTGTGCGTGAAAGCACCCTCGCAGCGCACCGGCACGCAGGTGACCGGCGGTCACGCGGGAGCGTGCGACGGACGGCTGACGCTCGATTGGAACCAGTTCGTCGCCGAGCACCCGTTCGCGCTCGGCGTACCCTTCGCTCCGGGCTCGTCGATCTGGGCGCAGAGCTACTTCCGCGACCCGCTCGGCCCGAAGACCACGGCGCTCTCGAACGCGCTGCAGATCCAACTGCAACCGTGAGCGCGAAGCGCCGCGCGCTCGGACAGCGTGATGAAACCACGCTCGCGACGTCCGGAGCCCAGCGGGCGACGGCGCAGCCGACATTCTGAGAGCTCGTACCCTCAGTTCTTCACGAGCTTTCAGCTCGACGGCGCGTCCTCGTCGTCGCGCCTGCGCAGGCGCCCGCGGAACTGCTCGAGTCGCTTGATCGCCTCGTCGTCGAGCTGGCCTTCGTGTTCCGCGAGCGGATTGTCGGCCGGTCGTCGCGCGCGAGTCGTGGCGCTGTCCGACTCGACCTGCGTCGCGGGCTCGGGATCGACGCGCGTGAACTGTGCCGGCGCGGCCCCCAAGGGATCGAAGCCGTCCTTGGCGCGTTCCTGAGCACGGCGCGCGCGCACCAGCCACACCTCTTGCGACGCGGCGCGCCACACGACGAAGCCGATCAGCACCGACACCCAGCTCGACCACAGGAATCCGAGCACGATCAGCGCCACGGCGCCGAAGCGTCCGAGCACGGCCACGATGCGCGTGGCGGTCAACCAATCGAGGAAGATCCCCAGGGTGCCGCGCAGCACGCGCCCGCCGTCGAGCGGCAGGAGTGGCGCGAGGTTGGAAAAGCCCAGCGCCAAGTTGAACAGGCAGAAGTTCTTGGCGAGGTCGAGCAACGAAGTCGTCAGGCCCGGCTCGAGGCCGCGGAAGCCCTCGCTCAGCGAGAGCGCCGCGATCGGCGCCGCCAACAGTCCCAGCACGATGTTCGTCGCCGGACCGGCGAGCGCGACCAGGATCTCCGCGAGCGGCTGCTCCTGGCGCTTGCCCCAGCCCATGCGCGTGTAGCCGCCGAAGAAGCTGAGAGTGATGTCCTTGACCTCGATCTCGAGCGAGCGCGCCATCACGGAGTGTCCGACCTCGTGCAGGAACACGATGAAGAACACCAGCAACCAATTGAGCAGCGCGACGCGCGGGTCGCCGTCCCAGGTCAGCGCGAGCAACAGCGTGAACGCGATCCACGTCCAGTCGACGCGAAACGTGATGCCGAACGCTCGGGCGACGGGGAACGAAGCGAACACGGTGCGGTGTGGGGCGGCCAGTTGGAGGGGCTGCGGAGGAGGCGCTGCGGAGCTCGAGTGCCACAGGGCGCGGGGACCCGGCCGGTTTCGAGGGCGGAACAAGCTAGGCTCGAGGCTGTGGACCCGCAACTCGGGTACGCGTCAAACTCGTCCGAGGTCCATGCAACCGCCGAAATCCAGCCCGCGCGTGCTCGACGTCGATCTCGGGGCGCTGCGCGCCGGCGCGACGCCGCTTCCGCGGCCGTGGTCCGCGCGGCGCGCGTGGCTCGAGGCGCTGGGTCGTTGGTCGGGCGGAGCCCTGGGGCTGGCCTGGCTTGCCGAGCGCGCCCTCGACGACCCGCGAGCGAGCGCTCCGCTCGTGATCAGCGTGGGAGCTTGCGTGGCGCGCGGGATGCCGACCGCGGCGCGCGCCAGCGTCGCCTCGCGCGCTCCGCTCACCGGGTTGTTCGCCGAAGGCTTGGTCGGCGGCAGTTTCGCGCGGCGCTTGGCGAGTGTCGCCGACATGCTCGCGGTGCACGGGCAGATTCTCGAGCGCGGCGCGGTGCTGGTCGTCGAGCGCCAGCGCGTCGCGCTGGAGGTGTGGCCCGAGCTGGCCGGGCTCGCGCCGCAGGCGACGCACGCACGCCTGGCCGAACGCTTCGGCGATTGCGCCAGCCTCGCGATCGGTCCCGCGGGCGAGCGCGGCCTGGCGACGGCGAGTCTCTCGAGCAGCGGGACGCCGCCGCACATCGTGGGGCGCGGAGGCCTGGGTGCGGTGCTCGGACGCTGCGGGCTCAAGGCGCTGGTCGTGCGCGCTCCGGAGGTCGAGTCCGCGGAGTCCGGCGATCTGGCGCGAGAGCTCGCGCGCTCGCCGCGCTTGCTCGCGCGATCGGAGGGCGGCACGTTCGAGCAGCTCGAGGCCTTCCGCGCACGCGGCGAGTTGTTCGAGCGTTCCGGAGAGCGCGCCGTCGAGGCGGCGACCGTGGAGCGCTTGGCGCAGCAGGTCCACGCGGCGCGCGGCGCGCGCCACGGCTGCGGCGGCTGCCCGACGCCCTGCGGATGGAGCTTCGACACGCGCGCCGGCGCACGGCAGGGCGCGCGTTTCGGCGCGAGCTACGCGCTCGGGCTGCAACTCGGGCTGGAACAGTTCGACGACGCGCTCGAGCTGCTGCGCATGTGCGACGAGTTCGGCGTCGACGCCAAGGAGATCGGAGCGTGCTTGGCGCTGCTCGCTCGCGCGGCCGAGGGCGGAGCCGGCGGCCCGCGCTTCGGAGAGCGCGCCACGTTTCAGCGCTGCCTGCGCGAACTCGTCGACGGCTCCGGCCCAGGGGCGAGCATGGCGCACGGTGCGCTGCCGTTGGCACGCGCTCTCGGGCTCGAGCTCGCCAGCGCCAAGGGCGCATCGCTGCGACCCGACGCGAGCTTGGCCTCGCTGCTCGGCCAGTGCGTTTCGTCGCGCGGCGGCGATCCGATGCGCACCTTCCCGTTCCTCGCGGTCGACGGCTCCGACTGGGCCCTGATGCGCGCGAGCACCGGGCTGGACTTCGCGCCGGAGGCCTCCGATCCCGCGTCGCCGGTCGGCAAGGGGCGCTTGGTGGCGTGGCACGAGGACTGGGCCAACGCCTTGGACGTGCTCGGATTCTGCTCGTTCTCGGCGGCCAGCCTGGTGTGCGACGGGATCCTCGACGTACCTCGGCTCGAACGCGCGCTGGCGCCGCCGAGCTGGAGCGACGACGGCGTGGGCATGCTGCGCGCGGGTGCGTTGCTTTCGATGCTCCAGCGCCGGCTCAACGAGCTGTGGGGCATCGCGGCCGATGCCGATCGGCCGGGCTGGGCGCGTCCGCGGCTCGATCTCGCGGGCATGTGGGACGAATACGCGGCGGCGCGCGGCCTCGAGGCCGACGGACGCTTGAGCGCGGCCAGCCTGCGCGCGCTCGAAGCGCTGAGCCCGAACGTTGCGCCGGAACCGGAGCGGCGCGCCGTGGCGCCGGCGGTGCCGAGCCCCAGCGCTCCGGGGCGGGTGGAGCTGCGCCATGGGGCCGGCGCGACGCTGGTGCTCGAGCTGGAGCTGCCGTGCACTGCCCGCGAGCTGCTCGAGCGCCTGCGCGACCGCGGCCTCGGCGCGCAGCCCGCGCTGTTCCGCGCAGGACGGCGCGTGGCGAGCTCCGACTGGGTCCACGACGGCGACCGGATCGAGCTCGTGAGCGTGATCGCCGGCGGCTGAAGCGCGAAGTGCGCACTCTCCAGTTGCTCGGCGCGCGGGTCCGACACTACAACCCTCCGACCTTGGTTCCGATCCTCGTCCTCAAGACCGGCGCACTCGGCGACGTCGTGCGCACCACCGCGATCCTCCCCGGGCTGCACAGCGTGCACCCCGGAGCGCGCGTGACGTGGGTCACGGCCAGCGGCGCGCTGGACCTGGTGCGCCTGCACCGACTGGTGGCCGAGGTCGTGGCGCTCGACGCCAAGTCGCCCGCGAGCTGCGCGAGCGTGCGCGAGAAGCTCGCTCGAACCCATTGGGCGCGCGTGATCTCGCTCGACGACGAAGAACCGCTGTGCGCGCTCGCTTCGGCGCTGACGACCGAGCGACTCTCCGGCGCGCACCTCGCTCCCGGCGGCGCGCGCGTGTACACGCCGGACGTCGGACCGTGGTTCGACATGGGCTTGCTCTCGGTGCACGGCAAGCAGGTCGCCGACCGCATGAAGGTCGACAACCGTCGGAGCCACCCGGAGATCCTGACCTCGATGCTCGGGCTGCCGATGGGCAAGCCGGAGCTCGAATTCGAGCCGCGCCATGCGGATTTCGCGCGCGCCTTCTTCGAGCGCCACGCGCCGGCCGCGGGCGTGCCGCTGGTCGGGCTCAACACCGGTGCCGGTGGTCGCTGGCGTTCGAAAATGCTCACACCGGAGTGCACCGCGGACGTTGCCGAGCGCGTCTCGCGTGCGCTGGGAGGTCGCGTCACGTTCGTGCTCTTCGGAGGCGCCGACGAGCGCGAGCGCAACACGCGCATCGCGGGCCTGCTGCGCGAACGCGTGCGCGTCGCGGACGCGGGCGTCGACAATGCGCTGCTCGAATTCGCGGCCCTGGTCGCGCGCTGCGACCTGCTCGTGACCAGCGACAGCCTGGCGCTGCACGTGGCGCTCGCGCGCAACGTACGCTGCGTCGCGTTCTTCGCACCGACCTCCGCCGCGGAGATCGAGATGTACGGCCTGGGCGAAAAGGTGGTCAGCACCGCGCCCGATTACTGCTCCTACAAGCCCGACGCGGACACCTCCAGCCTGACGCCCGAGCGCGTGGCCGATGCGGTGCTGCGCCAGCTCGCGCACGTTTCGCGATGAACGTTCGCGTGCTGTGGTGGGTCGCCAAGACCCTGGAGGGCGTGGGGATGGTGATCGTCTTGGTGGGAGTTTTCTTCTCGATGAGCCTGGGGCTGGGCGGCCAGGGGCTCGAATCGATGGCCTACGAGTTCAAGGGCCTGTTCCTGGGCGGCGCGCTGTTCCTCGTCGGCGTCGCCCTCGAGCGCAAGCTCGGCTCGCGCTGAAGCGCGGCCAAACCCGCGGAACCCGGAGCGCGCGGCGATCGTCTACCCGCAGCGGCTCGCAGCCGTCTAT
Organism: Planctomycetota bacterium; assembly: GCA_020853575.1. Classification (GTDB taxonomy): domain Bacteria; phylum Planctomycetota; class UBA1135; order UBA1135; genus F1-120-MAGs118. Next base: position 112,313 of record JADYYP010000024.1, on the reverse strand, counting down.
ACTTCGGGGTCTTCCCGGGTCGGTGGAGTCGGTCGCATACGACTTCCCAACCGGTCGCGGAACACACCGCGGGTCGCGTCCTCAGCGCGATCGCGGTGGTTTGTTTCGCGGGGCGCGGAGGTTTGCCGCGTCGGGGAGCAGCCCCTCAGTCCGCACCTCGAGAGAACCACAGCATGGCCCGGCTCCTCCGCCTGGCCCGCCAAAGCGCCCTGACGGGCGCCGTGGCGGTGCTCGGCACCCTTGCGCACGCCCAGGTGATTTTCACCAACGCCACGAGCTCGTTCCCCAACGCCTCGATCGGGTACACGGAAAACGTCGACTTCGGCGACGTCGACGGCGACGGCGACCTCGATGCCGTGCTGGCCGACGGTGGCGACGCCGGTGGCGAGCAGAACCGCATCTGGATCAACCGCGGATTCGAGCCCGGCGGCACTTTGGGGGTGTTCGTCGATCGCACGGCGACGCAGTTCCCCACCCTGCTCGACCAGAGCCGCGACATCGAGTTCGTCGACCTCGACAACGACGGCGACCTCGACATCTACGTCTCGAACACGTCGGCGATTTCGCCGCAGTCGAACCGCTGGTGGATCAACTCCGGGGGCGGCTTCTACGTCGATCAGACGGCGGCCCACTGGTCGGGCATCGGAGGCCCGGGCTCGTCGGTCGCGCCGGGGCAAGTGCTCGGCAGCGGCGGGTTCATCGACTTTTCGTGCGACTGCGATTTCGGCGACCTCGACAACGACGGCGACCTCGACCTGTTGCACACCAGCTACGGCGGCATCTTCGGTGGTCAGGTACCGACGCGGCTATTCCTGAACACAGCGGGGTCCTTCTCGGAGTTCAATCCGTCCGGCTACCAGCTTCCGGCGCAGACGATCACCAACGGCGTCCCCGGCGTGTGGTGCCAGGGCACGCAGGCCGCGGACACGGTCAACTCCACCGGCCTGAACTGCGACATTGCGAGCTCGGCGCTCGACGCCGACTTGGGCGACATCGACGGCGACCTGGACCTCGACATCCTGCACGGCGCTCGCCAGGAGAAGCCGCGCATGTTCCGCAACCTGCTCGAGACCGGAGCGTTGGCCTTCCGCGACGTGACCGGGGCGGTGTTCCCGGCGAACTACTCGACCGGCAATGGTCACTACGAGCAGGAAATGGGCGACTGCGATGGCGACAACGACCTCGATGTCTACGGGCTCAACTGGCTGCAGGGCGGGCTCACGTTCAACGACATCACCTTGACCAACAATGGCTCGGGCGTGTTCGCCAACCTGCAGACGCTCTCGGGCTCGAACGCCGACGACAACGAGGGCGACTTCTTCGACTACGACAACGACGGTGACCTCGACCTGTACATCGCCAACTTCTCGGGCCAGGACCGGCTCTACCGCAACAACCTCTCGGGCGCCGGGTTCTCGCACACCAACGTCACCAATCAGTTGCCCAGCAACACCGCCTTTTCGTCGCAGCTCGACGCCGACTGCGCAGACCTGGACGACGACGGTGACACCGACGTGATGGTCGCGGTCGACGCTGGAGGCGCGGAGTACTACTTCCGCAACACCACCAACACCGCGGACACCTTCGCGCCGCGCTGCGTCAATCTCGAGCAAGCGCCCAACCGCAGCGCGAGCGTGACGCCGACCGTGGTGCGCGTGCAGGTCTACGACAACGCACCCTACTACTACACGTGGTATGCGACGGTCAGCCTGAAGTACCGCGTCGTTCCCGGTGCGTTCGTCAGCGTGCCGATGCACGCCAGCGAAGGCCAGATCTGGCGCGGAGTGATCCCCGGAACGCTGGTGGGAACGGTCGAGTACCAAGTGGTAGCCACCGATCGCCACGGCAACACCGGCAGCTCGATCACCAAGAGCTTCGTCGCCGGATGCGCGGCGGGAGCGACCACGTACTGCACCGCGGGAACGACCAGCAGCGGGTGCAACGCCTCGATGGCCGCGAGCGGCACTCCGAGCGCGACGGCTGCCTCCGGTTTCTCGGTGACGACGTCCAACGTCGAAGGCCAGAAGAACGCGCTCTTCTTCTACGGTACCCACGGTCGCGCCGCGTCCGTGTGGGCGCCGGGCAGCAGCAGCTTCCTGTGCGTCAAGGCGCCGGTGCAGCGCATGACCTCGATGAACACCGGCGGCACCGCGAGCGCCTGCAATGGCTCGCTGGTGATCGATTGGAACAGCTTCATGTTCACGCACCCCGGCGCGCTCGGCCAACCGCTGAGCGCCGGACAGGTGATCAACATGCAGGCGTGGTTCCGCGACCCGGGCGCTCCGGCAACGACCAACCTGTCCAACGGGCTGGAGTTCATCGTGTGTCCCTGATCGCGGGAACGCGAGGCTGATCACATGACGAGCGGTACCCCTCGGGGTGCCGCTCGTCGCGCTTGGTGGAGCAGCGCGTGTGTCGTTGTTGCCCTCGATCGGATGTGTGTCGTCGAACGCGCGAAGCGGGGAAATGGCGCACGCCGAATCGCCGAACTCGGCGTCAGCGGTTATCGTCCCATGGGTCGAATCCGCGGTCCGCTCCCTCCCTCGTGCTCACCGCTGGCCCGCGGAAATTCCTGGTCTCTGGTGTCGGTCGTCGGTTGGTCTCGAGAGGTGATCGTGATGGTGCGTGTTCGTTGGCATTGGGGTTTCGTCACCGCAGTGGCTGCGCTCGGGGCGTCGAGCGCATGGGCCCAGACCTATGTCGACGGCGCGTCGCGCATCCCGAACAACGGCGGCTTCACCGAGAACGTCGATTTTGCGGACGTGGACGGGGACGGTGATCGCGACGCCGTGGTCGCCGAGGGCGGGGATGGGGGCGACGACCAGAACAAGATCTGGTTCAACCGAGGCTTCGAGGCCGGTGGCACGCTCGGGTTCTTCGCGGACCGCACCGCGACACGCTTTCCGGTCGTGCTCGACGACAGCCGCGACATGGACTTCGTCGACATCGACGGCGACGGCGACTTCGACCTGTACGTCTCGAACACCTCGGCGATCGCCAATCAGACCAACCGTTGGTGGATCAACATGGGCGGCCAACAGGGCGGTGCCTCCGGTTTCTTCAGCGACCAGACTCCGGTGCGCTGGGTGAACCTGGGCGTCAACAACGGAGCGTCGCGCTCCTCGCTGGCCCCGACGAGCGTGCTCGCATCGGGCGGCTTCATCGACTGGTCCTGCGACTGCGTGTTCGGCGATCTCGACAACGACGGCGACGAGGACCTGTACCACTCGACCTACGGCGGGATCTTCGGCGGCGGCGTTCCCAGTCGCATCTTCCGCAACAACGGCGCGGGCTTCTTCGAGGAGTTCAACCCCAGCGGATTCCAGTTGAACGGGATCACGATCAACAACAACTCGCCGGCCCTGTGGTGCGAGGGCACGCAGGTGCACGACACGACCAACACCACCGGCGCGAACGCGGACATCGCGGCCACGCCGTTGGGCGTCGAGATCGGCGATTTCGACGGCGACTTGGACATCGACGTCCTCCAGGGTTCGCGCAACGAGATGCCGCGCGTGTACCGCAATCGACTGAGCGACGCGGGCGCGTTCGTGGCGTTCCGCGACGTGACGTTCGCCTCGGGGCACACGGGCGACGTGACCGGCGGCGGCAACTACGAGCAGGACATGGGGGACTTCGACAACGACAACGACCTCGACATCTACGGGCTCAATTGGCCGGGCCTGTGTGATTCGACGTCGCGCAACAACGGCTCTGGCGTGTTCACCAGCCAGTTCACGCTCCCCAACTCGTGCTCGGACGACAACGAGGGCGACTTCGTCGACTACGACAACGACGGCAACCTGGACATCTTCGTGGCCAACTTCTCCGGCCAGGATCGCCTGTACCACAACCCGGGTGCGCCGAGCTGGCAGCACGTCGAGGTCACCAACTCCGACTTGCCCGTGTATTCCCTCACCGGGTTGGGGTGCGACGGCAGCGACATCGACCACGACGGCGATTACGACATCTTGGTGGCCAATGACGGCGGCGGACCCGAAGTCCTGCTGCTGAATACCAACCAGATCCCGGACACGACGGCGCCGCGCCTGGCGTTCCTCGAGCAAGTCACCGGGCCGAGCTCTCCCGGTGGGCCGTACGTGGTGCGCGTGCACGTCTACGACAACTCGTCGTGGGACGTCGCGCGCTACGACACGCTGCAGCTCGAGTACAGCACGAACGGCGGAGCGAACTGGAGCTCGGTGGCGATGCGCTTCTCCGGCGGCCAGCTCTTCCGCGGCGAGATCCCGGCCAACGTCTCGGGCGTGATCGACTACCGCGTGCGCGCGACCGACGAGCACGGCAACGTGGCCGTCAGTGTGCAGAAGACCTTCACACCGGGCTGCCCGGCTCCGCAGAGCTACTGCACCTCGGGCACCTCTGTCGCGGGCTGCGTTCCGGTCATTTCGGCCAGCGGCGTGCCCTCCGCCGCGGCCAGCTCGGGCTTCAGCTTCACGGTTGGGCCCTTGCCCGGCCAGCGCCAGGGCCTGATCTTCTACGGAATCTCCGGGCGCCTCTCGAGCCTGTGGTCGCCGGGCAGCACGAGCTTCCTGTGCGTCAAGATCCCGGTTCAACGCACGGGCGTGTTCAACACCGGCGGCACGGCCTCGACCTGCAACGGCTCGATCACCGCGGATTGGCTGGCCTTCATGGCCGCCAACCCCGGCGCGCTCGGTCAGCCGCTCGTCCCCGGCCTGGTGGTCGACGCGCAGTGCTGGTTCCGCGACCCGGGTGCGCCGACCAACACCAACCTCTCGAACGGACTCGAGTTCGCGGTTTGCCCGTAAGGCGAGCCTGACACGCGCCCCGAGGAGCGCTGCGTGGGTCGGTGGCCGCTGGGCGACCGGCCCGCGCTCGTTTGCGGCGACCGCAGAGCGGCGCGAGATGCACTCGACGCGCTACCGTAGAGGCAATGGAAGCATCGACCGCTGAGCAAGACGCCGTGGTGCTGGCTCTCGAGCGCCCGCATCCCAGGCTGCTCGTGCAGTACACGATCCGCTCGCTCGCGGGCGTGTTCATGTTCCCGGTGCTGTGGCTGGTGCACTACTTCAAGTACCACACGTTGCGCTATCGCTTCGGAGAGGACGGCATCAGCGCGTCGTGGGGCATCCTGTTCCGCCAGGAAGTGCACCTGACCTACAAGCGCATCCAGGACATCCACGTGTCGCGCTCGATCGTCGAGCGCTACCTGGGCTTGGGGACGGTCGAGATCCAGACTGCGGCCGGATCGTCGCGCGCCGAGCTCACCGTCGAGGGCCGCCCGGAGTACGAGGCCGTGCGGGACTTCCTGTACCGCAGGATGCGCGGGCACGAGCCGCTCGCGACACACTCGGCGGAAACCGAGCCGCGCGACGAAGCGCGTGAGTTGCTCGTGGCGTTGCGCGACGAGCTGGCCGCGACGCGCCGCGCGCTCGAATCCCAGCGCTAGCCATGTACAGCCCGACCAAGAGCCTCGTCCTGCGCCTGTTCAAGGTCGACGGCGCACCGCCCGAGCCGCCGCGCGGCGCGCACGACAGAGTTCGCGTGCTGCGCGCCAGCCCGAAGTACTTCACCTACAGCGTGCTGGCGCTGCTGTGCGCGTTCGCGGTGCTCGGCGGACTGCTGGTCGTGGGCTGCATCGCCGCACTGTTTTCGTCGGAGCCGTGGGCTGCCGCCATCCCGTCCGGTCTCCTGGCCCTGGTGTTGGCGCTGTTCAGCGTGTTGTTCTTCTGCGCGCGCGTCGACTACGAGCTGCGCTACTACGTGCTGACCGACAAGTCGGTGCGCGTGCGCCACGGCGCGTGGATCGTGGACGAGAAGACCATCACCTACTCGAACGTCCAGAACGTGCGCATCGTGCAGGGTCCGTTGCAGCGCATGTTCGGCATCTCGGACGTCAGGCTCGACACCGCGGGCGGAGGCGCGTCCGTCGAGGCCCAGAAGCACGGCAACACCGGCCACGGCGTGGCGCTCGCCGGCATCGAGAACGCGGCCGAGGTGCGCGACGAGATCCTCGGGCACTTGCGCCGCCGCGCTGGCGGTGCGGGACTCGGCGACGCGGACGACGAGCGCGGCCCGCGCCGCGAGCTGTCGAGCCGTGCGCTGGCCACTCTGCGCGAGGTCGTCGACGAAGCGCGCGCACTGCGGCGCGCGGCCGAAGAGCGCCACGGCGGAGCGCCGTGAACGCCCTGCGTTACGCCAGTTTCGCGCTGCGCGGCTTCGCGCGACGCGGACCTCCGCTGCATCTCACGTTGTTCGTGACCGGTGCGTGCAATGCACGTTGTCGCCATTGCTTCCATTGGAAGGAAGTGGCCGCGGCGCTGCCTGGGCCGACGCCGGAGCAAGTCGAGCTCTTGGCCGCCAGCGCGGCGCGTCTCGGTCCACTGCTGTGGGTCAGCTTCGGGGGTGGCGAGCCGTTCCTGCGGCGCGACCTTCCTGCACTGGCGCGGTCTTTCGGCGCGCGCGGGCTGCGCCACCTGGCGATCCCCACCAACGGTCTGGTCGAGGGGCGCATGCAGGAAGCCATCGAGCGCATGCTCGACGAGAACCCGGACACGTTCCTGTCGGTCGCGGTGTCCTTCGACGGCCCTCCGGCGATCCACGACTCGATCCGTCAGGTCCCCGGTGGCCACGAGCGCGCGCGGCGCTCGGTCGTGGCGTTGCACGAGCTGCGCTCACGCGTGGGGAAGGCGCTAGCGGAGCGCTTTGGCATCGGGATCCTGGTGACCCTGACGCGCGAGAATCAAGACCAGCTCGCAGCGCACCTCGGAGAGCTGGTCGACGAGCTGCACCCCGACAACGCGACACTCAACTTGGCGCGCGGCGATGCGCTCGAGCGCCACTTGCTCGACGTCGACCTCGCGCGCTACGCCGAGCTGGTCGCGGCCAAGGCACGGCTGCTCCAACAGGGGCGCTTGCCGTACTTCGACTTCCCGCTGGCACGCGTCGCCCGCGCGCGCGATGCCGCGATGTACGAGCACGTCGAGCGCGTCGCGCGTGGCGATGCATCGCGGCACTTGCCGTGCACCGCCGGCCGGTTGTCCGCGGTGATCTTCGAGAACGGCTCGGTGCAGCCGTGCGAGATGCTCGGGCGCGAGTTGGGGAACCTGAACGGCGTCGAGTGGGATCTCGGACGCCTGTGGAATGGCGCCGAGGCCGAGCGACTGCGGCGAGAGATCGTGGCCACGCGCTGCTCGTGCACGTGGGAGTGCGCGCAGGCCGACAACGTGTTGTTCAACAAGCGCGCGTGGCCGCGGCTGGCGCGCGGGATCCTGGGCGCGCGATGACGACCCTCGGCGTGATCGTCCCGTGTCGCAACGAGGCCGCGGTGATCGAGCGCAAGTTGCGCAATCTCGCGGCCTGCGAATGGCCCGAGCGCGGCGCACCACACGACTTGATCGTGGTCGACGACGGCTCGAGTGATGGGACCGCCCAGCACGCCAACCGCGAGCTGATCCACTTCGACGCACTCCGCGTTCGCGTTCGCGTGCGCGTCGTCGCGAACGCGCTGCGAGCGGGCAAGGGCGGTGCGATCGAGTCCGGTCTGCGCGAATTGCGCCCGGAAGTCGCGCTGGTCGTGCTTACGGATGCGGACGTCGTCGTCGCGCACGGCGCGCTCACCGCATTCGCGCGCGCCTTCGAGGCCGAGCCGCGCCTCGCGATGGCCAGCGGAGCGCAGCGTTTCGTCGTGCAGGTTCCCGAGGAGGGCTCGCCTGCCGCGCCGCGCTCCGACGCCGCGCTCTACGACCGCTTCGCCAACGCCGTGCGCGCGCTCGAGTCGCGCCTGGGCTTGCTCTTCAGCGTGCAGGGGCAGTGGATGGCGTGGCGCCGCGAGCTCGAGCTCCACCCGACACCGAACGTCGCGGCGGACGACCTCGACCTGATGCTCCAGGTGCGCTGCAAGGGGGGAGTGATCCGGCGCGTGGCCGGGGCCGAGTTCTTCGAGATGCGCGCGCCGCGCGGCGCGGAGCGCGAGCGCCAGAGCGTGCGTCGAGCGCGTGCGTTCGTGCAGTTCCTGCGCCATCCGCGGATCGCCGAGCTGCGCACGGCCGGTGGTTGGCTCGCGCGTCGCCAAGCGCGCGCCTACCTTCGCGCGGCGCGTCCGAGCGCGGCCTGGAGCGTCGTGCCGCTGCTCGCGACGGGGCTCGCGGGCCTGTGGTGGGGGCCGCGGGCGGCGCTCGCCGTGATCAGTGTCCTGGGCGCGCTCGGGGCGCCGCTGTGGGTGTTGCTGCGGATCGTGCGTTCGCGCATCGAGGTCGCGCAGAGCCTCGAGGCGCGCCAAGCTCTGGGTGAAGCGTGGGAGACCGCGCGCCGATGAGCGAGCAGCACACTCGGCTGCGCTGGCCCGCGTTGCTCGCGTTGTTCCTGGTGGCGCTCGCGCTGCGGGTGGCGTTCGTGGTCGACTACGAGCGCTCGCACCCGCTCGCCGATCGGCCAGGGATCGACGAGGAGAGCTACGACGGCTGGGCGCGCGAGATCGCGGGCGGCGAGTGGCTCGGACGCGAGATCTTCTTCCAGGAGCCGCTCTATCCGTACCTGCTCGGGGCCAGCTATGCGCTCGCGGGCGAGACGCCGACCGAGGAACGCCATGCCGCTCGCCTGCTCCAGGCCTGCGTCGGAGCGGCGACGGTCGCGCTCGGAGCCGCGCTGGCGGCGCGCCTGTTCGGACGCTTCGCGGGTTGGTGCGCGGGTGTGCTGCTCGCTCTGCACGGTCCCGCGATCTGGTTCACCGCGCTGCTCCTCAAGGAGAGCTTGTTCTCGTTGGCGCTGCTCGGGTTCGCGGCGCTGCTGGTCGCCACGCGCGCGCGCGACGAGCACGGGAGGCTGCGTCCCGCCGCACTTTCGAGCTGGCTCGCTCTCGGGGTCTTGGGCGCGCTAGGCGCGCTGTTGCGCGGCAACATGTTGGTCTTGCTGCCCGCGTTCGCGCTGTGGCCGATCGCGCGCGCTCTCGCAGCGCGTCGCGCGAGCCGCGCGGCGGCGGTTTCGAGCGTCGCCTTCGTGCTCGGGGCCTGCTGCGTGCTCGTCCCGGTGGCGCTGCGCAACCAGCATGTCGGCGGGCGCTTCGTGCTCTCCACGAGCGGCGCGGGCACCAATGTCTATGGCGGCAACAACCTCGACAATCCGTACGGGATCGCCACCGAGTTCGCCTGGGTGCGCGGCATACCGGAGCACGAGGCCGGGGATTGGCGGCGCGAGGCGAGTCGGCGCGCGGGGCGCGAGCTGGACGCGACCGAGACGAGCTCGTTCTGGCTGCGCGCGGCGCTGGCCTCGATGGCCGAGCATCCGCTGGAGCACGCGCGCATCCTGGTGCGCAAGCTGCGCTTGACCCTCGGCGCCTACGAGGTGCCCGACAACCACTTCATCGAGTGGGACGCGCGCTTCGTGCCGCTGCTCGCACTTCCGTGGCCGGACTTCGCGTGGGTGGGCACGCTGGGCATCGCGGGCCTGCTGGTGTTCGCCGTGAGCCGTCGAGCGCGCGAGGCACAGGCGCAGGACGCCGCGGCGGCGGGCGAGGTCGCGCTGGTGGCGCTTTCGTACCTCGGCACGGTGGTGTTGACCGTGACTTCGGAGCGCATTCGACTGCCGCTGGTCGCGTTGCTCGCGCCGTTCGCGGGCTTCGCGCTGAACGCGCTGCGCGGCGGCGCGGCGCGCAGCGTGCTGGTGGTGCCAGCGCTGGCGCTCGCGGGCGCGCTGGTGTTGATGCCTGTGATGCCGCAGGACGAGCGCGAGTCCGATTTCGACGAGCGCGACTTCAACTATGCGGTCGCACTGTTGAGCGAGGGCGATGTCGAGGCCGCGGCGCCGATCGTCGACGGCTTGGTCGCGCGCCGCGCCGGGAGTGCGCGCGTGCAGGTCGTGGCGGCCGAGCTCGAGTACCGCCGAGCGCGCGCGGAGCTCGATCGCGCGCAGCGCGCGAGCCGCATGCCCGAGCGGCCGGCGCTGTGGATCGAGTCGGCGCTGCGCAGGCTCGAGGGCGCGGAGCTGCGCGGCACCGCGCAGGAACGCTTCCGCGCCCACGTGCTCGATGGCGCGATCCGCCAGTATCTCGGTCAGTGGAGCGAGGCCGAGGAGCGCTACCGCGCGGCGTTGGCCTTCGATGCCGACGATCGCGACCTGCGGCGGCGCCTGGCCGTGTGCGTCGCCGAGCGAGCCATGCTCGCGCCGGACGCGCCCACGCGCCGAGCGCGCCTCGACGATGCGATCGCAGTGGTCGAAGGTCTGCTCGCCGAAGCCCCCGACCCCGAGCTCTCCGCGCTCCTCGCGCAATTCCGGGCGAGGCGCTGAGGGAACGTTCGATGCGCCCCGCGGGCATTTGGCCCAGGGTGGCGAATGTCGTTGACCCGCAGTTGGCTACGACCCCACGAGCGAGAAGATCACGACCTGCTTGTTCAAGCTGGCCTTGAAGGACTCGAATGTGATCGCCGTGCTGTGACTGATCGGGTAACTCCAAGTCGGAGCGCCGGACGGAGAGGTCGTCGACAGCGTGGTGGTCCCCACGAACCGAAGTCCGACTCTCGCGAACGACGAGATCGTGACCTTGACCTTGTCTGCGCCAGCGGACTCGAACTTCGCGCGCCAAGGCCGTTGCTCCCAGTCGGCGACCTTGGGCTCGCCCATGCCTTCGAACTTGATCGGGTTGCCAGTGGAGTCACCGAGGGTCACGGGAATCAGTCGGTCCGTGGCCTCCACATCGCCCGTGCCGCTGGGGGTGACGTCGATGACGAGCGTCTTGTCGTTCGAGTTCGAGTGGAAGCCCAGCAGCGTCGGAGCCTGCTTGGGCCGCGGACGGATCTCGACCACGCAGTTCACTCCGCCGAAGTTGGATTCGGCAAACTCCTGGAAGTTCGCGCCGCTCGGCCTTTCCACGCACGAAGCCAGCGCGAAAAGCGGGAGCAAGGGGACGGCGAGTCGACGCAGGTGCGGGGCTTCGATCATTGGTCTTGTCTCACTGGGCAGCCTGGAGCATGAGGACGGGGCGCATTCCGATCGCGGAGTCGCGGGCGCGCGGATCGAACTGAGAGCGCCAGCTCGCGCTGAGCTCCGCCAGGCTCGAGTTGAAGTCGCCTCCGCGGATCACGCGCCAGCGGGGGCGCTCGGAGCTGCGCCGTCCGGTGCCGGGTTCGGGCGTCGCCGAGAGATTCACCTCGACGTAGTCGTCGACGCACCACTCCGCGACGTTTCCGAGGGTGTCGTACAGGCCGAACGCGTTGGGTTCGAACGCTCCGACCGGCGAATGGAAGGGGTATCGGTCGACCCCGCCTGCTTGCGGCGCGGCCTCGCGGCCGATGGCATTGACCCGACCTTGGAGCGCGGAGCTGTCGCCTGAGACAACGTAGGGGAGCTCGGAACCTGCCCGCGCGGCGTATTCGAGTTGGGCCTCGGTCGGCAGCTGCAGGCCGACCGCCGCAAGTCGCTCGCAGGCCTCGTACCAGCTGATGGACTCGACGGGATGGGAGCGCGAGGTGCGCGGTCCACCGTTCACGAAGCGACCCGCGAAGATCGTGCTCTCCGTCCCTCCGCCGAGCGCCAGCCACTGGCCTTGGGTGAGCTCGTGCGCGCCGACGAAGAACGCCGCGAGCTTTGCCTTCCAGGGCCGCGAGGAGTCGTCCGCGCTCGCCTCGTAGCGCTCTCCCGCGGGATCCGTGCTCTGCCGGCCGAGCGTGACGAGCGCCGCCGGAAGCAGGACCAGGACAATTCCGGTGTCGGCCTCGATGCGCCAGCGGCCCCGGTCGTCGAGCTGCGGTCGCGCTCCGCTCGCAACGTGCCAGAACTCCCACAGTCCGCTTTCGGGGTTGCGCCGCAGTGGTGTCAGGCCCGCGATGGGCGCCAGCCCCGGGATTCCAGCGCGGTAAGCGGGACACTCGACAGGATTGGTGATGGACTCGAGCGCGAGCCTCCAACTCGCGGCCGAACCCGGATCGCGCTCGGCGAGACTTGCCAGCGACTGCGCGAGCTCGCGTCTTTGCTCGATGCGCGGGATCGCGTCGCGCCTCAAGCGCTCGAGATCGATCGCCAACTGGAACAGCGCGTCGAAGCGGCGTTGTTCGCCTTCGTCGTGCAAGACGAGCGCAGGTCGAGCCTTGGTGCGCCATTCGAGGTCGCGGACGCGCTCTCGCCAGTACTCGATCTCCCTTGGAAGGAGGCGAGCCGCATCCTCTGGATCGGGCATCCGCTCGCTGCGTTCGCCGCTCGCGAGCGCTGCCTTGGCGAGGTCCAGGCCATACTCGAACTCGGCGAGCCAGCCGCGCGCTTCGCGCAAGCTCTCCAAGAGCTCGGGCTCGGGCACGCGCTCGATGCTCTCCGCGCGGCGTGCCGCGAGCGCGTTCTCGCGCACGGACTCCAACCGGGCTTGGATGGTCTCGGTCTTGGCCGCGAGCGCCTGGGCGTGCGTCAGCCAATCGTCGAGCACGTGCCCGCGGCTCGCGTCGAGCGCTGTCGCCAGGGGTGCGCTGCGGAGCAGTTGCGCCGCACTCAGCTCGTCGACCCGCAATTCGGCCTCTGCGGAGCGCAGCGACTGCATCCAGGCCACGCTGCTTGTCGCACCCGCCAGCGTGATTCCCACGAGCGCCAGGCTCGCGGCCACGGCGCGGTTGCGGCGAATCCACAGGCGCAGCTCGGTCCACGGGCCCGAGCGGTAGGCGCGCACGACGCGCGACTCGAGGTAGTTGCGCAGCTCGCCGGCGAGCTCGGACATGTCGGCGTAGCGCGCGGCGGGATCGCGCTGCATGGCCTTCTCGCAGATCGCGACCAACTCGGGCGTGGCGCGCGGCGCGAGCTCGAGCACCGGCTCCGGCGGACCCTCGCGGATCCACTGCACGATCTGCAGCGGCTCGACCTGCGTGAACGGGCTGACGTAGGGCGTGCGGCCCGTGAGCAGAGTGTAGAGGATCGCGCCGACTCCGTAGACGTCGGTCTGCGGCCCCATGCGATCGACGCGTCCCATGGCCTGCTCCGGCGACATGAACATCGGCGTGCCGATCGGAGTGCCGTCGACGGTGTGCAAGAGCGAGCTCTCAGCCTCCGAGTCGGCGCGTCTGGAATACACCGGCGCGGTGGAGCTCGCCGGCTCGAGCTCGCGCACGCGCAGGTCGCGCCCGTCGTCGCGCCCCAGAACGCGAGCTAGGCCCCAGTCCATCACGTACACGGCGCCGAAGCGCCCGATGCGGATGTTCGAGGGCTTGAGATCGCGGTGGATCACGCGTTTTTCGTGGGCGTACGCCAGGGCCTCGCAGACCTTGAGCAACACGCCGACGACGCGCGTCTCGCTCCAGTCGTCGAGGCCCTCGCGCGCGAACTCGAGCACGCGGCTCAGGTCGTCGCCGCGCACCAGCTTCATCGCGAAGAACATGCGTCCCGACGCGTCCAGGCCGAGCTCGTGCACCGGAACGATGCCCGGATGATCGAGCTGTCCCGTGACCTGAGCCTCCTCGAGGAAACGCGCGAGGCGGATCGAGCGCGCGTGCGTGTCGTCGCTGTCGTCGGCGGCGAGCTTGTCCTCGCGGATCACCTTGAGGGCCACGTCGCGGTGCAGGTCGCGGTCGTGCGCGGCGAGCACGCGCCCCATGCCACCGCGGCCGATCTCCTCGCCGAGCGCGTAGCGCGCAGTACCGTCACGTCGTCCCGCGAGTTGCGCCAGCAGCGTGCGTGCGAACTCGGAGGCGCGCACCCCGCCGAGATCGGGCGTGGACGCGGGCGAGTCGGTCTGCGAGTCCGGGCGAGCTCGGCGGGAAGCCATTCCGAGCTCGGATTCTCGGGCCGCGCCCGAGGTTGCACAAGACGGCTAGCGTCAGGCCGTGCTCGATTCCTCGGCGAACTGCAGCGTGTAGAGTCGCGCGTAGACACCGCCGCGCTTGAGCAACTCGTCGTGCGTTCCCTGCTCGCGCAACTCGCCGCGGTGCATCACCAAGATCCGGTCGGCGCGCCGCACCGTCGACAGCCGGTGCGCGATCACCAGCGCCGAGTGTCCGGCGAGCAGGTTGTCCTGGGCTTCCTCGATCTGCTGCTCGGTCGCGGAGTCGACGCTCGCGGTGGCCTCGTCGAGCACCACGATGCGCGGCCGTCCGGCGAGCGCGCGCGCGATCGAGAGCAATTGCCGTTCGCCGGTCGAAAGGGTGGCGCCGCGCTCCGCTACAGGAGCTTGCAATCCGCCCGGCAAGCGCGCGACGACCAGCTCCGCGCGGCTGGCCTCGAGCGCTCGCTCCAGCGACTCGTCGCTGACGTCCTCGCGTTCCATCACCAAGTTCTCGCGCACGGTTCCGGCGAACAGGAAGTCCTCCTGGAGCACCAGGCCGAACTGGCGGCGCAGCAGGGACAGATCGAACTCGCGCAGGTCGACGCCGTCGATCGTGATCCGGCCGGCGCTGGGCTCGTAGAAGCGCAGGAGCAGGTTGACCAGCGTCGACTTGCCGGCGCCGGTCGCGCCGACGACGGCGACCGTGGCACCCGGCGGGATCTCGAAACTGACGTTCTTGAGCACGGGCACGCCGGGCAGGTACTCGAACGAGACGCCCTCGAAGCGCACCTGACCGCGCAGCTCCGTGGGGCGCACGGGCGCGGCCGGACTGTGGATCGCCGGCGCGGTGTCGAGCACCTGGAAGATGCGCTCGGACGAGGCGAAGGCCGACTGCAGGATGTTGTAGCGCTCGCCCAACTCGCGCACGGGATCGAGCAGCTTGTTGACGTACAGCCAGAACTGGAAGAACAGGCCGACCTGCAGAGCGCCCGAGGCGATGTCCAAACCGCCGACCCAGACCGTGGCCGCTTGGATGCCGTTGACGACCAAATCGAGCGCGGGGAAGAACAACGCGAACAGCAAGATCGTCCGCACGTTGGCCGCGAGGTACAGCTCGAGCAGGCCGGCGAAGCGCTCGCTGACACGCTGCTCGCGGCGGAACACCTGCACCACGCGGACGCCGGAGAGCATTTCCTGCAGGTAGCCGTTGAGACGCGAGAGTCGCGCGCGCACTTCGCGGTGCGCGTTGCGTGCGCCGCCGCGGAACACCAGGCTGACACCGACCAGCAGCGGCATCAGCAGCGCCACGACCAGCGCCAACTTCCAGTGCAGCACGAACAACAGCACCAGCAGCACCAGGATGCGCACGAAGTCGAAGCCCAACGTCACCAGGCCCGAGGTGAACATCTCGTTGAGGTTCTCGATGTCGCTCGTGACGCGCGTCACCAGTGAACCGCTCGGGCGCTTGTCGAACCACGAGAGCTCGAGCGTCTGGATGTGCTTGAAGACCTTGGCGCGCAGATCGGCGATCACGGTTTGTCCGGTGCGGCCGAGGTGCGCCACCTCGAGGTAGCGGAAGATCGTCGTCGCCACGGTGCACAGCGCGAAGGCCAGCGCCCAACCCAACAGCGCGCGGGTGTGCTCCTGCGAAACCTCCGCGCCGGGATCCGCGGCGCGCGCTGCGATCGCGGAGCTCACCGGACCGTCGATCGCGCTGCGCAGGATCCAGGGGCCTGCGAGCTCGAGCGCGAACAAGGCCGTGAGCACCGCGAACGTACCGGCGAACAGCTTCCAGTGGGGCCGTGCCTCGCGCGCCAGTCGCGCCGCGAGGCTCGAATCCCAGGCCTTGCCGGCGACGAATTCCTCCGGGGTCTCGTCGAGGTCGTCGTCGACCTTGCGCTTGGTCTTCGCGGTGCGACTCACAGCCCGGCGAGCTCCTCTTGGGTCTGTTGGCGCGCCCAGGTCTCCGCGTACCAGCCCGGTCGCGCGAGCAATTCGGCGTGCGTGCCGCGTTGCACGATGCGGCCGGCGTCGAGCACCGCGATCTGGTCGGCGTGGCGCACCGTCGACAAGCGGTGGGCCGCGATGATCACGGTGCGCCCGTGGCTGGCGCTCTTCAGATTGCGCACCAGTTGCGCTTCGGTCTCGGTGTCGACCGCGCTGAGCGCGTCGTCGAGGATCAGGACTCGCGGATCGCGGGCCAACGCGCGCGCGATGCACGAGCGTTGCCGCTGACCGCCGGAGAGCGTCACACCGCGCTCGCCGATGCGCTGGTCGAAGCCCTTGGGGAAGGTGGCGACCTCGGCCGTCATGCAGGCGCGCGCGGCGAGCTCGGCGATCTCGGCGTCGTCGAGCGGATGCTCCGCACCGAAGCCGACGTTGGCGCGCCAGGTATCGCTGAACAGGAAGCTGTCCTGCGGCACATAGCCCAGCGCGCCGCGCAGGCTCGAGAGCGAAATGCGCTTCACGTCGACGCCGTCGAGCTCGATCGCGCCCTCGCAATCGAACAGACGCGTCAAGAGGTTGAGCAGCGTGCTCTTGCCCGAACCCGTGGGGCCCACGACGCCCAGCACCGAATTCGCCGGGACGTCCAGCGTGATCCCGCTCACCGCCGGCGCGCTGGCCTCGGCGTAGCGGAAGCTGACGTCGCGCAACGCGAGCCGGCCCTGGATCTCAGCGAGCGCGACCGGCTGCGGCGGATCGGCGATCTCGGGCACGGTCGTGAGCAACTCCTCGATGCGCCGCGCGCTGACGACCGCGCGCGGATAGACGCCTGCCATCCACCCCAGCGCGATGATCGGCCAGAAGACCTTCGCGGTGAGGTCGATGAACTTGAACAGGTCGCCCGCCGGCAGCGAGCGATCGATCATCGACAATCCACCGACGAGCAGGATCGGCAGGAAGGTCAGGTCCTTGGCGCCCCAAGTGATCGCGTGCGTGATGCCGCGCGCGCGCGCCAGCGCCACTTGGTGCGCCAGGTTCTTGCGCGAGGCCGCATCGAAGCGCGCGACCTGCTGCGCCTCGCGCGAATACCCCTTGACCACGCGGATGCCCGCGAACGACTCCTGCGCGCGGTGCCCGATCTCGGCCAGCGACTCCTGGACGGCGAGCGAGTGCTTCTCGAGCCGCGGCGACATCAGCTTCATGCCCAGGCCCATCACGACCAGCGGCACGACCATCCACAGCGCCAGCGACAGATCGAGGTCGATCAGATAGCCCAGGCTCACGGGCACCATCACCAGCGCGCCCATCACGTACATCAGGCCCGGCCCGAGAAACATGCGCACGTTCTCGACGTCGCTGGTTTGGCGCGACACCAGGTCGCCCGAGCGGTTCTTGACGTGGAACGAGAGCGGCAGCGAGGCGAGCTTGTCGAACAGGTCTTGCTTGAGTCCGTTCTCGACCCAACGCGAGACGCACACCAGCCACCAGCGCTGCAGGAAGCGGAACACGCCGCGGGCCAGCGACACACCGATCAGGATCCAGAACAACCCCGAGAGAAACGCGGTATCGCTGCCCTCGCGCAAGCGGTCGAGCGCGTCGCCGATCAGCTTGGTGATCCAGATGTCGCCCAGCGACGCCAGCGGGATGCACAGGAAGCCCGCGAGCAGCGTCCACTTGTAGCGCAAGAAGCGCTGGAACATGGTCCACAGCGGTCGCACGTCGCCCCCTAGTCGCCGCCGGCGAGTGCGCGCACGTCGCGTTCGAGCCGCGCGAGCTCGAGCTCGAGCGCGTCCTCGCCCAGCTTGGCCGCCGCGCGCAGCGACGGGAAAGTCTCGGCGCTGTAGCCGTTCTCGATGCTCGGCGCCCACAGCACGTTGCGGAACCAGGCGCGCGCGCCGGACGCGAACTCGCGGTCGAGCGCCCGGTACAGGTGCACGCCGCGCTCGCGGTGCTCGAGCAGGCCCCGCGCCGCTTCTTCGAAGGCCGAGGTCAAGCGCGCGGCGCGTGCCTCGCCGAACCAGGCTTCGTGGCCGAGCGCGCGCGCATGCGCGGCGAAGGCCCAGGCGGCCTCGGCGGAGTCGAAACCGGCGCGCGGGAGCGAGCTGAGCTCGACCAGCAGCTCGACCAGCGTGCGCGCGGCGAGCTCGTGGCCGGCCCAGGTGGGATCGATGAAGCGATCGATCAGCGCGAAGTCGTCGAACGTCGTGTGGTACTGACCCGCGCCCGGCGCGCCGCCGAAACCGGGCTCGACCACCGGAATCGCGAGATGGTGCGCGAACACGGCGTGGTCCGAGCCCGCACCGGGCAACCCGAGGTCGGGCGCGCGGCCGTTCAGGCGCTTCGACCAGTCCTCCCACAAGCTGCTCGCGCCGTCGACGGTGCGCACGCGCGACGTGGCGCGCTCGATGGCGCCGAGCATGCCCGGGCTGCCGCTGGCGGCGAACTGTGTTCCGCCGACCGATGCGTCGCAGTTGACGTAGGCCGCGCACTCGCGGCGCAGCATCTCGGCGTTGGCCTCGCCCCACTCGGTGCTGCCGATCAGGCCGAGCTCCTCCGCGTCCCACAGCGCGATGCGCAGATCGCGCGCCGGCTTCCAGCCCGTCGCCACGCGCTCGCCGAGCAGTTGCGCCGCGCGGATCAAGGCCACGCCGCCGCCGCCGTTGTCGTTGGCGCCGCGCACCCACGAATCGCGGTGTCCTCCGGCGATCACGAACTCCTGGTGCGACTCGCCGGGCAGGGTTGCGATCACGTTGCGGATCGTGCGCAAGTCGCGCGGCGCGTCGATCTCGAGCTCGACCTCGATCGGTCCTGGTCCCAGGCCATCGAGCCGCGACAGGATCGCGCGCGCGTCGCGCACTCCGATCGGCAGGCACAGCAGCTTGGGCAGGCGCGCGTCGCAGGCACTGGGCTCGAGCCGCCGCGCGGACTCCCCGGGCCGCGGCGAACCCCAACCGGGCGTCGACGGATCGCCGGGCGCGCTCTCGACCGGCAAGATCGAGCCGCGTTGCACGTCCCAGTCGGGCTTCCACGGACCCTCGGGCCACACCGCGCCCTTCTCGCCGCCGTCCGCGCTGGACTCGCTGTAGAGCAACACGCCCACGCAGCCGAATTCGGACGCGCACTGTTCCTTCACGCCGCGGTACGCGCGGCCGTACTTGGCGAGCGCGACCGCGCCGCGCACGTCGACACCCGCGCTCGCGAGTCGCTCGTAGTCGGCGCGCAATCCGAAGCCGACGTCGACCACCTTGCCGCGCCGCTTGCCGCTCGCGGTCCAAGCGTTGAACGGCGGGATGTCGCCCGCGGGCAGCGCGTCGGGGTCGAAGCGCTCGGAGCGCTCGACGATGGGTTCCTTGGCGGCTGCGTCGGCGAACAGCGCGAGCCGCGACGAGCGCAGGAGCGAGAGCAGCACCACGCGCTCGTCGAGCTCGACCTGCCAGCCCGCGGCCTCGAAGTGCCGTGCGGCGATCTTGGCGCCTTGCAGGCTGCCGCTGGTGCCCGCGAGCCGCGGCTCGAGCGCGAATTCGAGCATCAGAGCGCGCGAGGGCGGAGCCGGAGTCGCGCTCGCCGGTTCCTGGCGCAAAGAGATCGCGAGCGTGCAGGCAAGGAGCGCGGTGAAACTCATCGGTGCGGTTCGAACGCCCTAGCATAGAGCGCGAAGCTCCGCCGATCCCGCGTCAGGGCACGCTTCGAGCGCGCGCTCCCACCCGCGGCGCCCTACTGCTCGACGATCGCGACCTTCTCGGGTCGCATGCGGTACAGGCTGGTGACGACTTCGCCGCTTTTCGCTTCGCCGACCTCGAGCACGCCTTGGATCTTGATCGGGTCGAAGTAGCTGTAGTCGACGCGCTCGTCGCCGGGCATCTCGACCTCGATCCACTCGTTGAGGCGCGGCACCATGCCGAAGCAGCAGCCGCCGGGGTAGTTGGTCAGGAGGAAGCTCTTGACTCCACTGGTGTCGAAGTCGATCGGCTGCATGTAGCCGACGACGAAGGTCTTCTGGCCGTCGAGCTCCTTGACCGCGGCGGGGATGCGCGCGCTCTGGTCCGCGACCGGTGCCGCGACGCCGGTGGTCTGCGACCACTCGTAGTCGTAGGAGGTCAGCAGCTCGAAGCGCACCTCGCGAAAGCCGTCGACGAGCTTGGGCGGATCGGCCGGAGGGGCCTCCGCGGCCAGGTTGACCGTGCTCTGGCCGGTGAGCGCGCGTACTTCGGGGATCGGGCTGGTCGTCGTCGCGGTCGTCGCGGCCGCGGGCCCGGTGGCCTTGGCCTGCGGCGCGCTGGCGATGGGCTTGCCGCGCACTTCGGGTGCCGGTTGCGGGGCTGCGTCGTCGCAGGCGACGAGGAACACGAGGGCCGCGATCGAAGGACTGCTGCGCATGGCTAGCTCGCTGGCGCGAGATGTTCGGCGACTTCGACGCGGTAGGCCTTCCAGGCCGGGATCACGCCGCACACGGCGCCCAGGGCGATCGACGCCAGCGGCACCGCGAGCAACGCCGGATGGAAGTAGGAGAGCTCGAGCACGACACCCGTTTGCGCGCGCACGATTTCGCGCGCGGTGGCCAGGATACCAAGGTACACCGCGACACCGCCGAGGGCGCCGAGGGTCGCGATCGAGGTGGCCTCGAGCACGATGGTCGCGAACAGTTGGCCGCGGCGTGCGCCGAGCGCGCGCAGGATCGCGAACTCGCGTCGGCGTTGGTGCATCGCGTCGTACAGGCTGGCGAGGATCGAGGCCGCTCCCACGAGCATGGTCAAGTAGGCCACCAGGCCCAGCACGCGGTTCATCCAGCCGAGCTTGTCGAACAACTCCGCGACCACGCGCGCGATCGGCCAGGCGAGCGTGGCGTCGCGCCCGTCCTTGTTGATCGCGCGGTCCAACTCGAGCCCGACCTGCGGAGACTCGAAGGCCAGCAGCACAGCGCTGACTTCCTTGTTCTCGTCGGGGATCGCTTGGTCGGGCTCGGCGTGGAACTCGGCACCGTCGCCGCGCAACACGTGGCCCTGCATGCGGAACATGCCTTCGATCGGGATCCACAGGCAGCGGTCGAGCGGCGTGTTGGTCGCCGCCAGCACTCCGACGACCACGTAGTCCTCGTCGTGCTCCGCGCCGTGCTCGCCGACTCCGTGGGACGGGTGGATCTCGTCGCCGACGCGCACGCCCGTGCGCTGCGCGACGAAGCTGCCGACCACGATCTCGCGCAACGTCGGATCGAACACGCGGCCACTGGCCACGCGCGGTGTCTTTGGCCCGAGCAGCCGGGGGTCGAACATGCGCTCGTCCGTTCCGACGATGCGGAATCCTCGCCAACTGTCGCCGACCGCGTAGGGCAGCGCCGCGCGCACGCCGGGTCGCGCCGCGATCTCCAGGTAGCGCGCCCAGGGCAAGTTGCCCGGCGAAGTCTCGAGGTGGAACACGGAGTTGAGCACCAACTGCACTTGGCTGCCGCGCGCGCCGAGCACCGCGTCGAAGGGCGTGCTCTCGAGCGCGAACGCCGCGCGGCTCTGTGCGCTGATCGCGAGCACCGCCATCACCAGTCCGCAGGCCAGCGCCAGGGACAGCGAGGTGACCACGGTGCTCAGCGCGTGCTGGCGCAGGCTGCGGCGCGCGAGCAAGAACAGGCCGAACTTCCGGGCGCTCATGCTCCGACTCCGCCGGCGGACGGGCGCGCGAGATGGCCCAGGTCGAGCACGCGCTCGAAGCGCTCCACGATGCGCTCGTCGTGGCTGACGACCAAGAGCGCCGCTCCGCTCTCGCGGCAGGCCTCGCGGATCAGCGCGAGCGCCGCGTCGGCGTTGGAGCGGTCGAGATTCCCGGTGGGCTCGTCGGCCAGCACCAGGCTCGGGCGGTTGACCAACGCGCGTGCGACCGCGACGCGCTGTTGCTGGCCGATCGAGAGCTTGCGCGGCAGGTACTCGAGGCGCGCGCCGAGCCCGACGCGTTCGAGCAGCTCCCGGGCGCGCTCCACCTGCGCCCGCCCGGCGAACATCGAGGCCAAGGCGACGTTCTCGAGCGCCGTGAATGCCTGCAGGAGGTGGAACGACTGGAACACGTAGCCGATGTGCCGCGCACGCCATGCGTCGCGCTCGACCTCGGACAGACGCGCGATGTCGTGACCGGCGACCCAGATCGAGCCCGCGTCGGGTCGCACGAGCCCGGCGATCATGTGCAGCAGCGTGGTCTTGCCGGTTCCGCTCGAGCCGCGCAGCGCCGCTTGCTCGCCGGCGGCCAGCTCGAGTGCCTCGACGTCCACGACCTCGACGCGGCCGCCGTCGGGGGAAGCGAAGCCCTTGCGGACTCCGCGCAGCACGAGGACGTTCGCGGTGCTCATCGGAGGCGGGTCACGTGGTGGGTGGTGCACGGGCAGGTTGCGGAAAACGTGGGGGAGCGGGGTGCGTGCTCGCGGTGCGTTCAGGGCTTGGCGTACTTGGCCGGGTCGGCGTCGAAACCGGCCTGGCAATGCTCGCAACAGAAGAAGTAGCGTCGGCCCCGGTACTCGCGCGAGGGCGAGTCGTCGAACACCGTGATCGGCTCCTCGCACACCGGGTCGATCACGGACTGCGGTGCCGCGCTCTGCGCTTCCGCCGGCGCGCTCTCGGGGGCCGCGAGCGAGCGGAGATGCTCGATCAGCTTCGCCAGTTGCGCGTCGTCGAGCAGGCCGCGGTAGCTCGGCATCGTCGGCCGGTAGCCGGCCACGAGCTGCGCCGCCGGATCGAGGATCGACTCGCGCAGATAGGCCTCGTCCGCGGTGCGCCGCGCGCCACCCTCGAGCTCGACCTCACGGCCCGCGATGCCGGCCAACGGCGGCGCCAAGCGCTTCTCGAGATGGCATCCGGCACAGCCCAACGAGGTGAACAGTGCGGCGCCGCCGCGCTTGCGCAGCGAGTGCCCCGCGCTCTCGGGCTGCGCGGCCAGCGCCATGGCATCGACCACCAAGCGCTCGAGCGCCTCCTCGTCCTCGCTGTTGTAGCTGCCGCGGATCAGGCCTTCGCGGTCGACGAGGAAGAAGCGACCCGAGTGCATGATCGGGTCGTCCTCGATGCCCGAAGGCATGACGAACACGTCGAAGCCGCGTGCAACGTCGTACAGCTCCGGCTCGCGCGTGGCGAGCAAGGTCCAGCGCGACTCGTCGGGATTCCAGCCGCTGGCGTAGCGCGCGAGCGCCTGCGGCGTGTCGTTCGGCGGATCGACCGAGAACGAAACGAAGTGCAGCTCGGGCGACTCGAGACGGTTCTGCAGGAGCACGAATTTGGCGGTCAAGCCCGGGCAAATCGAGGTGCACGTGGTGAAGAAGAAGTCCGCGATCCAGACCTTGCCGAGCAAGCTCGCGGGCGTGACCGCGCTGCCGTGCTGGTCCGTGAACTCGAACTGCGGGGCGCGCTTGTGCGGCGGCGCTTGCTCGTCTTCGGCGCCAGCGAGGGGACCGGGGAGGGGAGCACCGCGCATCTGGCGCCAGCCCAGGTACACGACCAGCGCGAGCAGCGCGGCCAGGATCGGCCACGCGCCGGAGAGCTTCGAGGTGTCTTTCATTTCGCCAGTCCGAGGGCGGCTTCGGTGCTCGCGAGTCCCGCCAGCGCGCGCGCGTCGGCGACCAGCCAGTCGAGCTCCTCGGTGCGCACCGCCGAGTACGCGCCGCGCACTCGGGCCTGCGCGTCGATCAGGAAGAAGCGCGGCTCGAGGTCGATCAAGCCGCTGCGCGCGGAAGCGACCGAGCGCGCCAGCCCCAGCTCGACCAGTACCCGCGGCGTGACGTCGTTCTCGAAGGCTAGCAAGCGCCAACGCGTCGGATCGACGCGGCGGTACGAGCGCTGGTAGCTCTTGAGCGCGCCCGGCTCGTCGTCGGCCATCGCGAACAGCGTGTAGAACTCGAACTGTGGAGCGGGGAGCTGAGCCTGAAGCTCGGGCAGCCCGCCGCGCGTCCAACGGCACGCCGCGCACTGCATCGACGCGACGTCGAGCACCGTCACGTGGCCGCGCAGGGCATCGTTCGTCACCGGCTTCGAATCGGAGTCGAGCAGCGCGAACGAAGGGAACTCGATGGGCTCGACGTGCCGAGCGCGATTCCAGTCGATCTCGGTCCTCGAGAGCGCGCGCAGGGCCCACGCTGAACCCAAGGCGAGCACGACCAGTGCCGCGCCCAGCGCGAGCCTGCGCGTGGCGCCGCGCGTGGCGCTGGCGCTCGTCGGCGACGTGTCGGCTGGCTCGGTCGGGTTCATCGGATCGCGCTCGAAAGCTCGTGGAGGGTGCTGCGCTCGACCTGGATCGAGCGCAGCGCCCGGCGACTCTCGCAGGCGCGCGCGCGAGCCGCAATCGCCGCCGAGGCCGCGCGCGCAGGAGTCGCGTAAGGGCGTTGACGGGCGCGGGCGTGCGGCCCTGTCGGTCGTAGCTCCGTGCGTGGCGCGCGCGCTACAGTCTCGCGTTGCGCGCGCGTTCGTGCGCTTCTCCATGCAGCCGCCGATCCTGTTCGACGCCGTCGTGTTCGACCTCGACGGAACGCTCGTGGCCACCGAGCGCTTCTGGATCGCAGCCGCCGACCGGGGCGCCCGACGTGCCTTGGCCGAGCTGGGACTGACGCGCGCGCTGCCCACGCCGGCCGAGTGGCTCTCGATGGTCGGTTCGCCGCTGGCCCAGGGCTTCGAGCGCGTCTTCGCCGAGCTCTCCGCGAGCCAGCGCGCTCGCGTGATGGAACTGTGTGTCGAAGAGGAGCACGTCGCGCTGCGCGCCGGTGGCGCCGCGCCGATGCCCGGCGCCTTGGAGACGCTCGCGGCGCTGCACGGGCAGGGGCTGAAGCTGGGCATCGCCTCGAACTGCTCGCGCGAGTACCTCGAGACGATGCTCGGAGGGCTCGGGCTCGAGCGTTGGATCGACGCTGCGCGTTGCCTCGAATCGAGGGGCGTGGCCTCGAAGGCCGACATGATCGCGCAATTGCTCGAGGTGTTCGGCACGCGCGCGGCGGTGATGGTCGGCGATCGCGCGAGCGACGCGGCGGCTGCGCATGCCAATGCCATCCCGCATGTTCACCTGGCCAACGGCTTCGCGCCGCGCGACGAGCATGTGCGCGCCGAGGCCGTGCTCGGCGACCTGCACGCGCTCACCCCGCTGCTCCAGCGCCGCGCGCAATGGATCGAGCGCGCACTGCGCGAGCTGGGGATGTTCGAACGCCGCGGGCGCGCGCCGACCCTGGGCGTCACCGGTCGCCCGGGAGCCGGCAAGACGCTGTTCGCCCGCGACGCGCTGCGCGTCCTGGGCGCTCACGGTGTCGAGGCCGTCGCGCTGTCGCTGGCTGGGTGCTCGCACTCGGCTGGAGAGCGCTCCGCACGCGGCGCTGAAGCGGCGGCGTCCGCGAGCGAGCTCGAGCGCTTCGCGGCCGGCGTGCTCGGACCTCGAGCCCGCGGCGCGAACATCGCCGCTGGTCCGTGGGGACCCGCGGTGCCGGCGAGCAGCGCGTTGGTGCTGGAGGGCTGTCTGCCCGCCGACCCGCGGCTCGCCCAGGCGCTCACGGCCGTGGTGGAGCTGTCCGTCAGCCAACCCACCGCGCTCGCGCGCCTCGCGGCCCGCGCGGGCAGGTCCGGAGCGCCGTGCGACGACTCTCCGTTTGTGACTGACGCCCGCGGCGGCCGCGCGCTGCCCGAGCAGACGCCCCGGCTCGTGCTCCCCGCCGAGAACCCCCTCGGGGGTTGATCGATCGCCGGCGGAGCTCTATCCTGCCCCGCTTGCCCTCGGGCCCGGCAAGCCTCGGATCCAAGTCCGCCGCGCGCGTGCTTTTCGGTTCACTGCCCCTCCATTGGCCCCGCCGCAGGTCGGCACCCACGTCGCATTCGAATCCACGATGGAACTGACTCTCCCTCAGCGTCTGCAGAAGTCCGTGTCGGGCTCGTTCCACAAGACCGCGCTGCTGCAAAAGCGCGTGCGCGAGCTGATCCGCGGCGCTGCCCCGCTGATCGAAACCCGCGAGCGCAACCCGATCAAGATCGCTTTCCTCGAGATGGAGCGCGGCCTGATCGAGCTGATCCCCGAGGAAGAGACGCCGCCGCCGTCGCTCTGAACGGCCCAGGGAGGGCAGCGCGATGAGCGACAGCGACGCTGCGACGCGCGCGTCGAGCGGGCGCGGGCGCATCGAGGATCGACTGGCCCGCGGCGGAGTGGCGATCGAGCTGTTGCGCGTGCCGGAGTTGCTGTTCGGTGCCCTGGCGGGCACCCGCGCGTTGCTCTACGACCGTGGCGTGCTGCCGACCGAACGCGTCGACGCCGCCGTGGTCTCGGTCGGCAACCTCAGCGCCGGGGGAACCGGCAAGACGCCGATGATCGCCTGGCTCGCGCGGCGCTTGGTGGCGCGCGGCAAGCGCGCCGGCATCGTGTCGCGGGGCTATGGCGCGCGGGCCGGTGAGGCCAACGACGAGGCGCGCGTGCTCGCCGAGCTCTTGCCCGATGTGCCGCACGTCCTCGATGCCGACCGCGCACGAGGCGCGCGGGCGTTGCTCGAGCGCGAGCGCGTGGACGTGATCCTGCTCGACGACGCCTTCCAGCACCGTCGCTTGGCGCGCGAGCTGGACCTGGTGCTGATCGACGCGACGCGGCCGTGGGGGCTGCCGGGGCGACGCGTGACCGACGCACCGCTCCTGCCGCGCGGGCTGCTGCGAGAGCGACCGGGAGCCCTGGCGCGCGCCGATGCGATCGTGGTCACGCGCGCCGACCAAGCCGCGCCGCCGGAGTTGGTCGAGCTGCGGCGCGAGCTCGAGCGCGTCGCGCCCGGACCGGCGTTGGCCGTCGCGGTGCACGCGCCCGTGCGTCTGCGGGACCTCGATGGTCGGATCGAGCCGCTCGGCGCGCTCGCGGGACGGACCGTCGACGTCGTCAGCGGGATCGGACATCCGCGGGCCTTCGAACGCACCCTGCGCGACCTGGGGGCAGAGCTTGGCGAGCAGCGGCAATTTCCCGATCACCACGCTTTCACCGCGGCGGATCTCGCCGGGCTCGGCGCGCGCTGGATCGTGGTCACGGCCAAGGACGCGGTCAAGCTGCGCGACGTCGCGGGCGCGGTGCGCGGCGCGCTGCGTGTCGTCGACATCGAGCTCGAGCTGGTCGAGGGCCAAGGCGCGCTCGAGGCCTTGCTCGATGCGCTGCCGGAGTCGCGCTCCGGCCGCGAGCGCCGCGCGCTCCACGAGGGCCTGCATGGCTGACCTCGAGTGGCCCGTGCCGGCGCAGCCGGTGCTCGGAGACCGCGACGGCGCGTTGGCGCGCGCCGAGTATCTGCTGTACCGCGCTGCGGTGGGCTTCGTGTCCCATTGGCCGCGGCCCGCGCAGGCCGCCTTCGTCGAGGTGCTCGCGCGCACCGCCAAAGCGCTCGACGCGCGCCACAGCGGCGCGGCGCGCGGCTACGTACGCCAGGCCCTGGGCTCGCGGCTCGACGAAGCCGGCGTCGAGCGCACGGTGTTGGCGGCGTGGAAGCACCTGATCGGGCTGACGATCGAGGACGCGCGCTTCAACGAGCGCGTGCTCGGGCCCGAGCTCGAGCGTCACTTCGATGTCGAGCTCTCGGCCGACGCGCGGCGTGCACTCGACGCGCGCAGCGGCGGCCTGTTCGTCGTGCCGCACGTCGGCATGTGGGAGGCGATGCCCGCGATCGGCGCCGTGCTCGGCTTTCGCCCGGCCTACGTCGTCTCGCGGCCGCCGCGCAACCTACCCCTGTCGCGTTTCGCGCAAGCGACGCGCGAGGCGCGCGGCTATCGCTTGATCCATCGCCACGGTGCGATCGAGGGCCTGATGGAGGTGGTCGAGAAGGGCGGCTGGGTCGGGCTGATGCTCGATCAGCGCGCGCGCGGCAAGACCATCGTCGCGCCGTTCTTCGGGCGGCCCGCGCACTGCGAGCGCTCGATCCCGATCCTCGTGCGCCGGCTCAAGAAGCCCGTGGTGTTCGGCGCGACCTACCGCACCGCGCGCCCCTTCCATTACCGCACGGTGATCGATCGCGTGCTGTGGCCGGAAGAGCTTTCCCGGCTCGGCCCCGAGGCCATCGCCAGCGCGATCAACCGCGAGATGGAGCGCCAGATCCTGGTCGCGCCCGAGCAGTACTTCTGGCTGCACGATCGCTACCGCAAGGCACCGCCGCTCGAGGCGTCCGGCGCCGCGGATCCCAGGCGCGACTAGCCGCGCCGCGCTGCCTACACTTTGCGTTGCGCGCGTCCGAAGCAAGTCGCACAGAAGAGGCCCAGCAGCATGTACATCGTCACAGGCGGCGCCGGATTCATCGGCAGCAATCTCGTCCGCGGGCTCAACCGCCGCGGCATCGACGACGTGCTGGTGGTCGACGACCTCGAACGCGGCGAGAAGCACCTCAATCTCAATGGGCTGCGCTTCGCGGACTTCGTCGACTACCGCGACTTCCTGGGGGCGCTCGAGCGCTTCGGCAAGCCGCGCGCCGTGCTGCACCAGGGCGCGTGCTCGGACACCACCGAGCGCAACGGGCGCTTCATGATGCAGGTCAACTACGAGTGCTCGAAGAACCTGGCGGAGTGGAGCGCGGCCTGCGGTGCGCAGTTCATCTACGCCTCGTCGGCGGCGACCTACGGCGACGGCAAGGCCGGCTTCCGCGAGGAGCCCGCCTGCGAGTGGCCACTCAACGTCTACGGTTTCTCGAAGCGCGTTTTCGATTCCTGGGTGCGCCGGCGCTTGCCGAGCGCGAAGACCCAAATCGCGGGCGTGCGCTACTTCAACGTCTACGGACCGCAGGAAAACCACAAGGAGCGCATGGCGTCCGTGGTCTTCAAGTTCCACCAGCAGGCGCTGGCCGATGGCAAGCTGCGCATCTTCGAAGGCAGCGACAAGCTCGTGCGCGACTTCGTGTTCGTCGACGACTGCGTCGAGGTCAACCTGCACTTCCTCGACCACCCCGAGCAGAGCGGTGTCTTCAACTGTGGCTCGGGACGCGCCGAGAGCTTCCAGAAACTGTGCGAGACCACGCTCGCGCACTATCCCGGCGCGCGCATCGAGTACATCCCGTTCCCCGCGGATCTGAAGGGCAAGTACCAGGACTACACCTGCGCCGACTTGTCGCGGCTGCGGCGCGCGGGCTACACCCGCGAGTTCACCACCCTCGAGCGCGGCGTGGCCAGCTACGTGGAGATCCTCATGCACAGCGGCGGCTATCATCGCGCGCTCGAGCAGGCCTGAACCCGCGCCCAGCACCTGATGCAACCGTCTCAACTGCAAGCCGTTCTCGAGCGTCTGGCCCGGCCGCGCGTGCTGGTGATCGGCGATCTGATCCTCGACCGCTACGTCACCGGGGACGTCGAGCGCATCTCGCCGGAGGCGCCGATCCCAGTGCTCAACGCCAAGAGCACCCAAGAGAAGCTCGGTGGCTCGGGCAACGTCGCCGCCAACCTGCGCGCGATGGAGGCCGAGGTCGAGATCGTCGGCGTCGTGGGCAACGACAGCCATGGACGGCGCATCGTGGGCATGATGCAGGACCAAGGCGTGGTCACCGACGGAGTGGTGGTCGATGCCGCGCGACCGACGACCGAGAAGACACGCATGGTCAGCGGCGTGCAGCAAGTCCTGCGCGTCGACTGGGAAACCACTCGCGCCATCCCCGACGAGTGCGCACGGCGCATCGTCAGCGAGCTCCCGCAGCGCATCGCGCGCGCCGGCGCGCTGATCATCTCCGACTACGGCAAGGGCCTCTTGACGCGCGTGGTGCTCGCGGGCGCGATCGAGATCGCCAAGCGCCACGGCGTGCCGGTGCTCGTCGATCCCAAGGGCAGCGATTTCACGCGCTACAAGGGCGCGACCCTGATTACGCCCAACCGCAAGGAGGCCGAGGAGGCACTCGGACGGCGCCTGCCCGAGCTCAAGGACATTCCGCAGGCCGCGCAGGACCTGATGCGCGTGGCCGACCTGTCGGCGGCGGTGATCACGCTCAGCCGCGATGGCATGTTCCTGATGACCAAGGGCGGCCAGTCGATCCACGTGCCGACCTTCGCGCGCGAAGTGTTCGACGTCACCGGCGCGGGCGACACGGTCATTTCGCACCTGGCGCTGTACCTCGCGGCCGGGCTCGATCTCGAGAGCGCCGTGCATCTCGCCAACCACGCGGCGGGCATCGTCGTCGGCAAGGCCGGCGCGGCGTCGGTGACGCGCGACGAGCTGTTCGAGCGGCTGGACCTGTTCGAGCGCGGCTGGCGCTCGAACTCCAAGGTCGTCGCCGGTGAACGGCTCGCCGCACAGCTCAAGCTGTGGCGTTCGGAGCACAAGCGCATCGTCTTCACCAACGGTTGCTTCGACATCCTGCACGTCGGGCACGTCGACTACTTGCGTTTCGCGCGCATGCAGGGCGACGTGCTGCTCGTCGGCGTCAACGACGACGACAGCGTCAAGCGCCTCAAGGGACCCTCGCGCCCGATCAACACGCTCGAGGACCGCATGAACGTGTTGGCGGCGCTGGAGATGGTCGACGGCGTGACCTCGTTCACCGAGGACACGCCGGCCCAGATCATCGAGCGCGTCACGCCGCACGTGCTGGTCAAGGGCCGCGACTGGGAGCACAAGGGCGTCGTCGGCCGCGAGTGGGTCGAGCAGCACGGCGGCAAGGTGGTGCTGGCCGACTTGGTGCCCGGGCGCTCGACCACCAGCGTGATCGAGCGCGCGCGCTCCGCCGAGCGGCCTTGACCTCCGCGAGCCGCGCTCGTTTCCGCCACGCCCGCGAGTAGGCTATGGCGACCGGAGGAGAGCGATGAACCGTCTCGAGCACCTGACGCGACTGATCGGATACGAGGACTGGGCCAACCGCGAGTTCGCCGACGCGCTGGCGCGCCAGCCGGCGCCGGAAGCGCTGCGCCAGTTCGCACACCTCGTGTCCGCGCAGACCCTGTGGCTCGACCGCATCGCGCACCGACCGTTGAGCGCGCCCGTTTGGCCCGAGTGGGACCTGGCGGAGTGCGTGAAACGACTCGACCTGGTGCGCGCGGGCTGGAAGAACTTCTTCCGCGGCCTCGACGCCGGCGCGCTCGACACCACGATCAACTACGTCAACACCAAGGGCTCGTACTACCAGAGCACGGTGGGCGACATCATCAGCCACGTGCTGTTCCACGGCTCCTACCACCGCGGTTCCGTGGCGAGCGCCCTGCGCGCGGCCGGTGGAGTCCCGCCGACCACGGACTTCATCCACGCGGTGCGCACGGGAGTGCTCGGCTCCGGCGGGGATTGAGCGCGCGCTCGGGGCCTGCGCTCGAGCTCAGGGCAGCGAAGCGGCGCTCGACGGCACGTGCCGCGAGGGAGAGATCGCGGGCGCCGCGAGCAGCGGGTTGGCGAAGGTCTCGTTGCGCGTCCAGTTGTTGCCGTCGACGCAGGTGCGGCACGGCGTGAGGTCCTTGCCACAGCCCGTGCGTTGGCGCAGCGCGGCCGCGCGCGCGCCGAAATAGGCGCCGGTGAGCGAGTCCTCGAGCAGCGAGCCGAAGGCGAGGTCCATGTTCGTGTCGAGGTTGCAGGGACTGAGCACGCCGCGCCAGTCGATCATGAGGAAGCGCATCTCCCACACGTTGCAGCGGTGCGGGAGCACCAACGGGTCCGCGGTCTTGCCGCCGTAGCTGAGCACCTGCTTGGCGAGCACGTAGTCCTTGGCCGCCAGGCGCGGCGTCCAGTGCTCGACGAACTTGCGCTTCTCGTCGCCGGTGTTGTGCGAGCTCTTGACGAACACCAGTCGCGTCGGCCGATGGTCGGGGAGCGCCAGCCAATGCGCGACCTTCTCGTTGATCGCGCGCATTCGGTCCCGCTCGGCCACGACGCGTCCGGACAGGTCGCGCACTTGGCCGGGACGCGCGCGGTTGAACACCTCGGGGGTCACGGCGTCGAGCGAGAGCCGCACCAAGTCGACTCGCGCGTCGATCCAGGCCTGCATGATCTCGTGCGTGACGAACGAGAGGTTGGTGTTGAGCTCGAGCGCGAAACGCCGCGTCTGCAGCGCTCGCAGGAACTCGACGTAGCGCTTGTGCAACGTCTGCTCGCCGAAGAAACCCAACTCGACCGTGTCGGCGGCACGGTTGCACTCGGCCACGGCGCGCTCGAACAGCTCGGGCGCCATCATCCCCTGGCGGCGGTTGTAGGGTGCGCCCGCGGGCGCCAGTGCCTCGTGCTTGTAGGCCTGCGGGCAAAACGGGCAGGAGAAGTTGCAGATGTTGGTGAGCTCGATCGACACGCGCAGCCGCTCGTTCGCGGCGAGCTCGCGCGAGACCGGCAGGTGGGAGAGCTCCATGGCGCCCGCTCGACATCGACGCACGACCCCGAGGGCTTGAGCCCGGAGCCGGGTCCGTCCCGCACACGGCCGCCGGAGCGTGGCGCGCGCACGCAGGGTTCAGGGGGTCGTCCGCGCGGCGTCGAGGTGCAGCCAGCCCTCGCGGGCGGCCCAAACGAGCGCGGCGAGCAGCGCAGCGTTGATCAACGCGACACCCCACGCCAAGAGCAGGAAA
The DNA here is from genome assembly GCA_020853575.1 of Planctomycetota bacterium. Classification (GTDB taxonomy): domain Bacteria; phylum Planctomycetota; class UBA1135; order UBA1135; genus F1-120-MAGs118. The sequence goes on along the minus strand of JADYYP010000024.1, from coordinate 80,198 downwards.
CTCAGCTTGCCGGTCTTGTGGCGGAAGACGTGCATTCCCAGCAGCATGCCAGGCGCGGCGAGCGGCAATCCGGAGAGCAACAAGCTGCGTTCGCGCAGGCGGCGTGCGCCGCGCACGGCGAGCAGCTTGTCGATGCCTTGCAGCGCGAAGGCCAGCGCGTTGGTCAGCGTCAGGAGCGCCAGCGCGAACTCTCGGGAGATGTGCATTTGGGCAATGGGCCGCGCGTGACGTGGTCGCGCTCGCGCCGCGCGTCAACTCTCGGGGATCGTGGCCGCGATCTCCTCGGCCTTGCGCTCGAGGGCGTCGATGTACTCGAAGTGCCCGCGCTCGTCGGCGCCGAGCTGGCCACGTTCCTCGCCCGTTTGCAGGAGCTCGCGCGCGCGTGCGACGTCCGCGCGCGCGGCCTCGACCTGGATGCGGCGATCCGCTGGCGACCGAGGTGCGTCGCGAGCGACGAACATGCGCACCTCGGCTTGATTCGCGTAGGAGAGCGACATGCCGTAGTGCCACTCGTTGCCACGCTCCTCGTCGGTGACCAGCTGCAAGCCCGACTGGATGGAACGATCGGCCAGCGCGAGCGCGTCGTCCCACTCGCCGACCTCGGACAGCACCGCGGCCAGCTCGGTGCCCAGCGTCGCGCGCGTCATCAGCAGCTGGCGTTGCTCCGGCCTGCGCGCGATGCGCTCCTCGAGCGACTCGAGCGCGCGCTCGAGTGCCCTGCGCGCAACGTCGAGATGCGTGGACTGGCGCGCGTTCGAGCCGGCGGCGTAGGCGAACGCCAGGATCTTCTCGCGCGCCGCGATGTCCTGGGGTTCGGCGCGCACGACTTGCTCCCACTCCTCCCAGGCCCGGTTCGCGAATTCGTAGGCGCGCTCGGTGTCGGCCAGCGAGGCGTACACGCCTCCGATGCGGTACGAAACCGAAGGCAGGGCACGGCGGTAGATCGCGTTGAGTGGATCGAGCCGTGCGAGCTCCGCGATCATCTCGTGCGCGCGCTCGAGATCCACGAGCGCCTCTTGATTCTCGCCCGACTCGGTGTGCGCCACTCCGCGGTCGTTCAGGGCCGACGCCAGCCAGTAGCTGAACTTGGTGTCCTCGGGATGGCGCTCGTGAGCGCCTTCGGCGAGCTCGATGAACTCGCGCGAGCGCTGCGCTTCGACGTCGCGCCGCTGTGCGTCGCGCTCCAGGCTGATCAGCGCGTGCAGCGCATCGCACTCGCGCATCAGCATGCCGAGCTCGCGTTCCGGCGGCAGCCCGGCGTGGGCAACGCGAGCGACCTCCAGCGCGCGCTCGAGGTCGCGCCGCGCGTCGTCCAGCGCGCCGTCGCGGACGAGCAGGTCCCCGCGCGCGTTGAGCAAGGCCGCGAGCAGGTTGGCCAGCTCGACGTGCCGTGGCGCCGCGCGCGCCATGGGCTCGATGTCGCGCAACGCGGCTTCGAGCTGGACGCGCGCCTCGTCGAAGCGCCCGGTGCTGACCTGGTTGGGAGAGCCCAGCACCGCGGCCAGCTCGCGCCGCGACCAGCCGAGCTCGATCTTCACCGCCAAGTCGTCCGGTGCTTGCGACGCGAGCTCCTCGAGCTGCTTGATCATGTCGCGCATCAGTGCCTCGCGTTCGGCGGAGATGCCCTCGAGCTGACCCAAGCGCGCGTTGAGCTTGCTCGAGAACGCCGCGGCGAGCTCGACCACGCCCCGCAGGCGTCGATCGGCGACCTGGCGTGCCCGCTCCGCCTCGAGGTACTGCGAGCGCGCGATCACCAACCCACTCGCGAGCGCGATCATCACCACCGCGGTGGCGGAGACGAGCACTCGGTTGCGCCGCACGAACTTGCTCGCGCGGTAGCGCCAGGTGTCGGGCCGAGCCTGGACCGGGTCTCCCGCGAGGTGGCGGCGCACGTCGTCGGCCAGCGCGGCGGCCGAGGCGTAGCGCCGCTCCGGCTCGAGCTGCAGCGCCTTCATCACGATCGTGTCCAGATCGCCGGCGAGCTCGCGCGCCGCCGCCGTTCGGCTCGGTGGAATGGCCTCGGTGTCCGGTGTGCGCGTGGGCTCGAACGGCCGGCGCCCGGCGAGCAGCTCGTACAGGATCACGCCCAGGGAGAACACGTCGCTGCGCGTCGTGATGCGCTCGCCGCGCATCTGCTCGGGGCTGGCGTAAGCGGGCGTGAGGAAGCGCTGCTCGGTGGCGGTGCGTGTCGCGGGCGATTCGTCGTCGGGAGTCAGCACCTTGGCGATGCCGAAGTCGAGCAACTTGGGCTGCCCCTCGGGCGTCACCAGCACGTTGGACGGCTTGAGGTCGCGGTGGACCACGAGGTTCTGGTGTGCGTGCTGCACCGCGTCGCACACACTCGCGAACAGCTCGAGCTTGTTCGCCAGCGACATGGTCGTGCGCCGGCAGGCCTCGTCCAGCGGTTGGCCCTCGACGAATTCCATCACCAGGTACGGCTGACCGTGCTCGGTCGAGCCCCCGTCGTACAAGCGCGCGATGCACGGATGCTCCAGCGCGGCCAGCATCGCGCGCTCGCGCTCGAAGCGCCGCACGATCTCGTCGCTGTCCATGCCGCGCTTGATCAGCTTGATCGCGGCGCGCTGGGCGAAGCCGCCATCGACGCGGTGAGCGAGCCACACGCTGCCCATGCCTCCGCGTGCGATCTCGCGCTCCAGCTGCCAAGCTCCGATGCGCTGCGCCGAGCTGCGCCCGGTGCCGATTGCTCGCAGCAGCTCGTTGGCGCTCGGTGGCTCGATGTGCTTGGCGTGCGTTTCTGCGGCCAAGAGGGCCTCGACCTCGCGGCGCAGCGCGCGGTCGTCGCCGCAGGCTTCCGCCAAATACGCGGCGCGCGCGTCGCCGACGAGTTCGGCCGCGCGCTCGAGGATCGCTCGCACTTTCTTCCAGTCGGAGTGTGTCACGCCAGGACTCCGGTGCTCACCGGCCCGCTCATCATCCCTTGCGCGCGGGCCGGAGGCGAACGCCGCCTTCGATCGTGCGCCGCCAGGGAGCTCCGGTCGAGAGCTCGCGCGCCCGGAGCGGCAGGTCTTTCCGGTCCCGCGGCGGCCTCGCGCCGGGGCGCGCGCGCCCCACGGTAGGATCTGCGCGCCCCGAGCCCGGCTTCGACGCGCATGCGAGTCCTCTTCGTCTACCCCAATCTCTACACGCAGATGGGGTTCAACCATGGCCTGGCGACGCTCTCTGCGGTGTTGAAGGAGCGCGGCCACTCGACCGAGCTCGTCAATCTCAACGAGAACCTGCCGCCGGTGCCGACGCCCGAGGACGTGTGGCGGCGCATCGAGGGCACGCGTCCGGGCCTGATCGCGTTCTCGTGCCTCACGCAGCAGTACGTCGCGGCCAAGGAGCTGGCGCTGTGGCTACGGCGCGCCGCTCGCCAACGCGGTTTCGACTTGCCGCCGCTGGTCGTCGGCGGGATCCATCCGACGATGGTGCCCAGCGAGGTCATGGCCGACGGAGTGTGGGACCACGTCGGGGTCGGCGAGTGCGAGAACGCGCTGGCCAAATTGGTCGAGCGCCTCGAGCGCGGCGAGCGGCCCGACGACGTCGAGAACTTCCTCTCGTGGAAGTCCGGCGTGCGACCGGATGCGGCGGACCTCGCGCCTGTCGACGCGGCGCTGTGGCGCCACAACCCGGTGGGGGAGTTCCCCGACCTGCGCACGCTGCCGATGCCCGACTACGAGCTGTTCGACACCCAGCGCATCACCGACCAGAAGCACGGTTGGTTCGGGTTGCTCAGCTCGCGCGGTTGCCCGTACCGCTGCACCTACTGCTTGAACCACCGCATCGTCGATCGCTACCGCGACGAGTTGGGGCGCTCGACGACGCAGATCGGTTTCTTCCGTTTCCGGCCGCCGGAGAAGCTGATCGAGGAGATCCAGTGGGTGCTCTCGCGCTACACCGGGATCGGCACGTTCATCTTCGACGACGACCTGTTCACGCAGAACGTCGAGCATGCCGTGGCGACCTGTGACGCCTACAAGGCGGCCGGGATCCGCGTGCCGTTCGTGGTCAACAGCCACGTGAAACAGCTCGATCCGCGCGTCGCCGAGGCCTTGGCGAGCGCGGGATGTCGCATCCTGAAGCTCGGGATCGAGTCGGGCAGCCCGCGGGTGCGCAAGGAAGTGCTGCAGCGCTTCATGTCCAACGAGGACGTGTTCAACACCATCGAGGCGGCCGAGATGTTCGGCTTGCACACCTCGGGGTTCCTGATGGTCGGCCTGCCCTACGAAACGCACGCCGAGCGCTGGGAGACCGTCGACCTGCTGGCGCAGTCGGGCATCGGCCGCTTCCGCACCTCGCTGTTCTTCCCGTTCCCCGGCACCGAGAGCTACGCGCTCGCGCTGCGCGGCGGCTACATCGACCCCGAGCGTCCGGCGACGTTGACCGACTTCACCGAGTCGAGTTGCATGGACTTCGGCGCGGACGAGAACCTGTTCATCGACAAGCTCGCGACATGCATGCCGTGGTTCGTCAACGCACGCTTGTCGAAGTACCGCGCGACTCCGGCGAGCGCGCGCTACGCGCCGCTGGTGGAACGCGTGCTCGCGCTGAGCGCGGGTGAGTGGCAGAGCTTCAAGCCGAGCGTGCGCGAGCTCGACCGCGAGCTCTCCGCGGCCGCGGTGGCCGCGGGCGAATTGCACTACGCCATCCGCTACAACGCGTTCATGGGCGTGCGCAGCGACTACTACCTGGCCGAGGAAGCCGGCATCGAGTGGCACACCGCCGCGGCCAAGCCGGTGCCCGAGCGCTTGGCCCAGCTGGCCCTCGCCGCCGCCGCCAGCGAGCAGTGCTGAGGGGGCCCGCCGTTGGCGGCGTCGTCGAAGGTCCGCGTCGGTCGATCGACGGGGACATCGGAAGCGAAGTAGGGCCGGAGCGCTCTCGGCGCGCGACGCGCTTCTGCAGCGCGCGTTCGCCCTCGCTCAGCGCTTGTTCAGCTCCAAGCGCGTGAGCGCGCCGGCCACCGAATCCACGCGCCCCAGATCGACGCGACCGCTTCCCGCATCGCACTCCACGCTCGTCCGTCCGGCTGGAATGAGCAGATCCACCGACTCACGCGCGCGCACTGCCACGGAGTCGAGCAACTCGCCTCCCGCAGTGCGAACGCGAGCCACGACTGGTACATCCCCGCTCGAATTGTCGAGCGCCAGACGTGCGCCCGGCTCGACTTCGAGCGTCATCTCTGGCGCGGTGAATTCGCTCGGCGCGACCTCGATCACCTGCAAGCCGACGCTGCCGTCGATGGTGCGCACGAGCGCGTGATAGGTTCCGGGTCGGACACCCTCGATCGAGAGCTCCGACGTGTGCGCGTTCCTCGGCTTGATCGAGCGCGCGGTGTCGTCCGTGGCGCTCAGCAGCAGCTCTTCGATGAACGCGGGCGCGCCCGAGTTGGCATGCGTGGCGCGCACCCGCAGCGTTCGCGTCTCGACCAATTCGATCAACACCGACTCGCCAGCCGCGACGCGCACCGTCGTGCCCGAGCAGCCACAGCCGCTCTTGGACGCATTGACCCAGTAGTCGCCGGCCGGGAGTGGACCGAGCTCGAAAATCCCGTCGTCGCGGGTGGTCGCGCGCCGCCGGCCGCTGCCGTTCTCGAGCATCGCGATCACCGACGCCGAGCCCATCGGACTGCCGTCCGGACCGACGACCATGCCTTGGATGCGGAGCCCGAGATCGACGACCAACTCGATCTGCGCCGTTTCCCCCGCACGGACCTGCACGAGTTGGCCCGCGGCGGGCGCCTCATGGCTTTCAAACGGCCCGCGGCCGTGCGGACTGTCCGACTCCCCGCTGGGGCCGACGTGGAACGAGCCTGCGAGGACGCGCTCGAATTCAAAGCCACCGTCGGCGCTCGTCGTGGTCGACGCCAGGCCTTCGATCCCAGGCTCGAACAGCGCGCGGGGCTCACCCAGCGCGGCTTCCGCGAGCACGAGCTCGAGTCCAGCGAGCGCGTTTCCCGCGCGATCGACGACCTTTCCCCGGAGCGTGCCCGTACCGGGGACGCGGACGCGCAAAGTGCGGTCGGTCGCACTTGACTCGAGCGCGGTGCGCGAGGCGTTTGCGACCACCAGGCCCGAGCTCTCGACGTCGATGTCGAGCTGGACCTCGCAGGGCAGGTCGACGAAGCTCGCAATCCCGCCGACGTCGGTGATCGACAACCACTCGCGCGGGGCGTGACCCTCGAATGTCGGCCGCAAGCGTTTCGTCAGCCAGTCGCGCTGCCGACCGGACGTGAGTCTGTCGGTCGATGGGCGTGTCGCGTCCTCGGACATCAGGCGGTCGAACGGAACACTGACCCTCACTCGCGCATCGGCAAGCGGCTGGTCGTGCGCGTCGACGAGCTCGATGCGCAGCCCCGCCCCACGCCGCATCACGACGACTTGCGGTTGCGTTCCAGGCGCGCGTTGGAGGCGCACGACTCTGGGCGAGTAGCCAAATGCGGACACGGCCAGGAGTTCCGACGCCGACCCTTCCGCGCTCCGCTCGACGTTCAACCTCGCGAGTCCGTGCTCATCGCACTCGACGCTGCGACCGGCGCCGGTGCCGAACAGCGCTTGCACGAATGCGCCGGCCACGGCCTGGCCCGAATCGTCGACGACGGCGATGCGCAATCCGGTGTGCCCGAGCGGAAGAGCCGCTCCGGAGCGCTCGAACGCGGCATCGTCGGAGTGTCGCACTTCCTGGCGGCCCGTCGGGCCGGTTGCGGGTTCCTGTCGAGCCCGAGTGTCTGGCTGAGGCGCTTGCGGGGCGCGCTCGAACAGCCTGGGACCGGAGGCGAAGACCGCGCGCACGCTGAGTATTGCGAAGGCGGATACGAGTGCAAGGACGCACAGGAGCGTCCAGTGTTTCGGTGATGTGCTCACGGAAGAGCTCGCGCTAAATGGACTTCGAACGACGCGATGACGAGGACTGGGGGACGGGCGGGCCAAGCGCCAAACACGCCTCGCTTGACCCGCGATCAGCGGATCGCCAACCGCACGTTGACGATCCCCGCGAGCGCCGCTGGCGAGCGACTAATTCCCGCAGGTGCACAGTGTCAGGTACTCGGTTCCTTCGGGTAGGAAGCTGCAGCAGGTCCAGATCAAGCCCACTCGCCAACAGTCTGAGGGCAACGTTCCACCCGGTTCCGGATTCCACGGGAAGAAGACCCACGAGTTCATGATGCAGCCCGTTTCCGGGTCCTCGCACGGAGAGCACTGTGGCATTCCCGGGAGATCATTGATTGCCCACTCCAAGTCATCGTAGGCGCTCCAGCGGGTGTGCCCGTAACCGCACATCCAGTATGGTCCGGTTTGCGTCGCTGTTCCGGCGTTGCCTTCCCAAGTGCACTTGACCGTTTCCTCCGGCAGCGCAAGCGCTGCGGCGGAGCCGAGGATCAATGCCACGGCAAGCGATCTCATCGTTCGGAGTTTCAATGCACACCTTCCGCGCCATCGAGGCGCGTCAACGTGAATCGGCAGGCAGCACGAACCGGTCGTCGGCTCGTCCGCTGCCTCCCGCGGTGCGGGAACGTCGCCAAGGCGGCGCGCAGTCCGCGAAACTCTGGCGAGTCTTCGCGGCGACCGTCGCGATGGGTCATCGACTGTGGCGAGCGCGGTGGTTCAAGCAGGTCGCCTGCCAACGAGCGCGCCCCGATCCGTCGCCTGACGGACCGGGGCGCGCGCTTCGAGCCTCGCAGGTCAGGGCGCCCAAGTCACCTGGAGCGCGTTGCTCAGGTTGAAGGTGCCGCTGGTGCAGTAGTTGGCCGAGTCGCGGTACCACGCTTGGTAGTAGCGGATCGCGCCGGCCTGGAGGGACTGGTAGTAGGCGTGGATCGGCGTCGCGCCGACCGGCGGGTAGCTCGCCGCGCCGCCGACGTTTTGCTGGATCGGAAGCCGCAGCGCGGCGCCGCTCGCGCAGCGCAGACCGTCGCCGAAAGGCACGGCCGAGCTCGAGCTGGCGGTCTGGAAGAACAGGCTCGACACGCTCGCGGGCATGCCGCTGCAGGAGAGCACGAAGGTGTCGTTCGCGATGCTCGCCTCACCCGACCAGCTGAGCAGCGCGCCGCTCGGGTTGGCCGAGTTGCCGCAACCGCGGCCGCTCGCGCCGAAGTTGTTGCACGGACACGTGCCGCTCGAGCCGTCGCCGGCGCAGAAGCTCTGCACCATGCCACCACCGCAGCCATCCCACAGGCCGGCGACGATGTCGTAGCCCGTGGTGGGATTCTCGAACACCCAACCGCCGAGGTAGGTGCGCCGCGGGCCGCCCGAGCTGGCCATCGAGTGCAGCGCGAGGTCGGTCTCGGCCTGTCCGGAGCCGACCAAGTTGGCGCGCAGCTCGCAGGGCACGAGTTGCGAGCCGGTCCAGAAGTAGTCGCAGATCCAGATGTCGGTGTTGTAGGAAGTCGGCGTGTCGCGCTCGATGAAGCCGACCAAGAACTTCTCGCCGTCCGAGTCGGTGGTCGGGATCAACTGATCGCGGTACCACACCGAGGCGTCGAATGCTCCCACCAGATTGTCGCTGCGCAGCAGCGTCGAGCCGCGCATCACGGCCCCGAGGATGTCGTGATCGGAGCCGTAGTCGCGCTGGTAGACGACCAGGTACGTGCGCTCCGTGCCGGAGGCGCTGCTGTCGAGCACGCTGGCCGCCATCGGCTCGGTCTCATCCCAGAACGAGGTCTCGATCGCGAACATCGGCTTGACGACTCCGCCGCTCCAGCTGATCTGCGCTCCGTAGATGTCGTGGTCGACAGACGAGTAGCGGTACTGCCACGTCGCGGTCCAATACGAGAGTCCGTCCGGCGCGTAGCTGCCGAGCGAGTTCGAGATGTACGGATGTTCGTGCTGACCCGCGCCGTTCTCGAGCGCCGTCAGGCCGCCGACGAGCGTGCCGCTGGGGGAGACCAGCTGCATCTCGATGTCGACGTTGGTCGAGCTGACCGCGCGCTGGAACACGACGCAGAAGTAGCTCGGCGACGCCGGGTACGGATCTCCGCCGACGTCGGGCCAATTGCGATAGGCGCCGTCCGCGGGCGTGACGTTGAAGGCCGGATCGACGATCTGCGAGCCCGGGTGCACGATGCGCCCGCGGATTTCGCTGATGCCCGAGGAGGGCACGACGGCGGCGACGATCAGGAACGAGTCCGTGGCGTTGTTGTTCGCGATCTTCGGTGTGGTCCAGGTCTCGGAGGTGAAGTCGATCGTCAGCGTGGTGAGCAGTTGGTAGTTGCCCGTCGCGAGCCGCGCGAAGACGTCGTGGTCGCTCGCGCTCCACACGTTGGTCCAGGTGACGCACCAGCGGTCGCTCGACACGTCGTAGGCCACATCGGGATAGACCTCCTGCCGCGAGCTCGCGGAGACCGTGTAGAACGTCACCAAGGGGTCGATCACCAAGGGCAGCGCGGCGCGCACGACGAAGTCGGCGGGAACGCGCAGCTCGAGTTGTCCGTCGACCAGCGTGCTGTCGAGCGCGAGCTTCTCGCCGCGGGCGTCCAGCGCGAACGCTTGGCCATAGTCGACGCGGCCGAGCTCGTTCTCGAAGCGCAACGTCGCGCCGAGATCGCTTCCGGCGAGCTCGCTCTGCACGTCCATGCGCAGCACCAGCTCGCCGCGTTGCTCGAGGCGCTCGAACACGAAACGCTGCTCGAGCGCTCGGGCCGCCAGATCGTAGACCTCGGTCACCGCGCCACGGTCGATGTGCACCGTGTGGTGGTCGCGCGCGACAGGCGCGTCGACGTCGAGCGCCAGCGGCGCGCCTCCCACGCTCACGGAACGCGTGCGCAGCTCGAGCGGGAAGTTGCGCGGCGCGTCGCTGCCGAAGTACGGGATCAAGCTCGCGCCACGCGCGTCGAAGCGCGCCTTGTAGGTCTCACCGAGCGCCCAGATCTGGCCGGCGTGTTGCTCGTCGAACAGCGGAACCTCGAAGGCCGCGGCGGGGAGCGCCGAGAGCTCGGCCGGCGGCGCTTCTGGGAGCGCGGGACGCTCGACCTCGAGGAGCGCTCGCTCGGTGGCGGCGGGTTGCTGCGCGAGCGCGGTTCGGCCCAGGATCAGCGCGCCCACGGAGAGCGCGAGCAGCGGGCGGACGGGACGGGGAATGAGGCGGACCAGCATGGCGGAAACTCCTGTGGGGGGATGCGCCGCGGACCAGCGACGCTGGGGTCTCGCCAGCGCTGCGGAGCGCTCTCGCGCCGGAATTTCCGTGCTTTTCGGCCTTGCGCGCTCAGCTTCGACGGGCGGCGAGCCGCGCCCCGACCCACGGCAAGCTCGCGCGCCGCAGCCATGCGACCACGGCGCTGGCGAGCAGCGTGACCGCCGCGAGGACGAACAACAGTCCGCCATCGCCTTGGGCTGCTCCGGGGAGCCGGATCTCGACTCCCAGGCGCGTCAGGTGCGCGCCGAGCGCGCCGAGCATCATGCCCATCGACGCCAGGGCGGCGAGCGCCGCCGTGCGCGGCACGAGCAGCGCGAGCGCGACCGCGAGCTCGGCCACGCCCGTGCCCAGCCGCCCCCAGGGCTCCGCGCCCAGCGTGCTGAAGATGTACACGGGCTCGGGCGCCGCCGAGAACTTGAAGTACAGGGTCTGCGCCAGGATCGCCGCGGCGGCGCATTGGCAGGTCCAAGCGACGGCGGCGGCGGATTTGGAGAGTGTCGGAGCGGACATGGAAAGACCTCGGCGGAAGCGCGACTTCGATGCCGGTGGTACGCAGGCGTTTCGCGCGGGAGCGTTTTCGTGCGCATCGGCGGACCGTGCGTAACGCCGCGTGCGCGCGCCGGATTCAATAGCGTCGCCCACAACTCGACCTGGAGTCACTCGATGTCCGCCAAAGCACCGCTCACTGTCCTCGTCTCGCTGGCCCTGGCTCTCTCGGCGGGAGCGCAGACCCTGTACGGCCCGACGCCCTACCTCAGCCCCGCCGACAGCCCCTTCCCTGTGCTGACGCCGCAATGGGTGCTCGAGGACTTCGAGGACGGCTTGCTCAACGTTCCCGGGGTCTCCGCCAGCGCGGGGTACGTCACGTCGACGCACTTCTCGGGCTCGATCATCGATTCGGTCGACGCCGACGACGGCGTGATCAACGGTGCTTGCGCCGGAGGCGACTCGTACTTCTACGGGTCCGGCGGGGTCGGGATCATCTTCACCTTCGACGCCGCGGTGCTCGGCGGCCTGCCGCGCAAGGCCGGACTGGTGTGGACCGACGGCGGCACGGGAACGTCGGTGACCTTCGAGGCCTTCGACGCCAACGGGGCATCGCTCGGGCAGGTGCTCGCGCCGAACGTCGGAGATGGCTCGAACAATGGCACCACGGCCGAGGATCGCTTCTTCGGGGTCGAGCACGCGGCCGGCATCAAGCAGCTCAAGATCCGCCACAGCGCGGGCGGGATCGAGGTCGACCACCTGCAGTACGAGCGCCCCTGCGGAGTCAGTGCAGCCTCGATCTACTGCACGGCGAAGACCAACAGCCAAGGCTGCGCGCCTCAGATCGGCTACGACGGCTGTCCGAGCGCGAGCTCGACCTCGGCCTTTCGCATCACCTGCTCTCAGGTGCTCAACAACAAGTCCGGACTGATGTTCTACGGCTACGGCCAGCTCGCTGCTCCGTTCCAGGGCGGCTTCCTGTGCGTGCAGCCACCGACGCGGCGCACGACCATCCAGAGCTCGGGTGGAAACGCGGGACCCGACGACTGCTCGGGCCAATACTCGTTCGACATGCGCAACTGGATCCAGTCCAACCAAGATCCCAATCTCGTCGTCGGCGCGACGGCCTACGCGCAGTACTGGATGCGCGATCCTTCGAGCGCGAGCACGACCGGCCTGAGCAACGGACTGGGCTTCACGGTCATGCCGTGAGCGCTGCGCGGCTCGCTCAGTAGCTGGCGTCGACGTAGCTGACGAGCGCCTCGAAGTAGCTCGGCAGCGTGTCCCACGGGTTGGGAAGCACGTCGTCGGTGGTGTAGATCCAACCGCAATTCTCGGCGTAGGCGTGGTCGACCACGCTGGGCCAGGTGCTCGCGCCGACCGCATAGGGCAACGCGTAGAAGTTGCGCCGCGGGAGTGCCTTGACCCAACTGTCCGACTGCCACGCGAGGAAGCTCGAGCTCGACTCCTGGATGCACAGCGCCGACACGACGCGTTGGTTGTTCCAAAACAGGTAGCTCTGCGGCGTCGACACGCCCGGATTGCCGACCACGATGCCGCGCGGAACGAGCGAGCGCGCGTGCAGGAAGAGGTCGCGGTAGTAGGCCTCGTGCGCGCCGGCGAGGTTGTCCATCTCGTCGATGAAGAAGCCGTCGAGCGGATACCACGCACGCCACTGGGTCATGTCGGCCTTGACGGCCGCGGCGGGGCGCGCGCCGTAGCTCGAGTGCACGTAACCCAGCAGCAATCCGCCGCTCGCGCGGAAGCCCGCGAAGGCGGCGGAGTAGCTCGAATCGAACGCGCTGCCCGGACCACTGCCCGGATTTCCGATGGCCGCGACGCGCTGTGGATGCGCGGCGGCGGCGGCGTTCAGGCGCGACCAGGGCGAGCTCGCCAGCGGATAGAAGTAGGCCGGCACGAGCACGCGCAGCGAACCGCGCGGGAGCTGGGCTGCGGGCGGCGCGGAGGGCGCGAGCGTGAGCGCCGCGCAGACTGCCGCGAGGAGGGCCACGGACGGTCGACCGAAGCTGCGGGGGAGCATGCCAGCAGTCTAGTGGACTGGGCGCCTCCGTCGGCGGTCAGTGTCGTTCCTCGCCGTGCACGCGAGACTGACGCGCGGTCGCCCGCGCTCGCGCGGGTCCGCCGCGGCGGCGTCGCGCGCCATCGGCCGCGAACTCGCGCAGGAATTCGGGCCAGTGCGCGGGCCGCACTCTGGAGTGGTCGGCGAGCAGCGCGCGCCCCGCCCGCTGCCGGTCGACTCCCTGCGCGACGAGGTGCTCGAGCAGCGCCGAGCTCAAGCGCTCGAGCTGGATGCCGTGCAGCGCCCCCAGGCGCGCATGCAGCTCATCGGCGAAGTCCATGACGGCCTCGAAGGGCGTGCGCGAGCTCCACAGCAGCGGCAGCGACTCGACGAAGTTGCCGCTGTTGCCGATCAAGTCCCAGACGCGCGCGAAGCGCCGCAGACGTTGCATCTGAGCGAACGGAATCGCACCGGTCGACAGCACTTCGTAGGGCGGATGCGCGGAGTAGCGCTGGTCGAACTCGCGGTCGTGACGCGCGATCGGTGCGCCGCGCAGGCGCTTGAGGATGCCGACCTGGATCTCGTGCGGACGCAGCGCGACCAGGCGGTCGAAGCCGCGCGCGAAGCTCGCCAGATCCTCGCCGGGGAGGCCGGCGATCAGGTCGGTGTGCAGGTGCACGCTCGTGTGCTCGCGCAGGAAGCGCAAATTGTCCTCGACGCGCTGCATGTGCTGCACGCGCGAGATGCGTCGAGCGCTGGATTCGTCGAAGGTCTGGATGCCGACCTCGAGCTGCACCGTTCCCGCCGGGAAGCGCGCGAGGAGCTCGCGCAGCCGTTGCGGCAAGCGATCGGGGATCATCTCGAAGTGCAGGAACAGGCCCGGGCGCGCGCGCGCCAGGAAGAACTCGAGGATCGCCGCGCTGGACGCGAGCGAGAGGTTGAAGGTGCGGTCGACGAATTTGAAGTGCAGCAGCCCGCGGGCGAGCAGCGCCTCCAGATCCGCCAGGAACGGCTCGAGCGGGAACTCGCGCACACGTTCGTCGAGCGCCGACAAGCAGAACTCGCAGGAGAAAGCACAGCCGCGCGAGGCCTCGACGTACACCACGCGCTGCCGCAGATCCGCGTCGCTGTACTCGGCGTAGGGCGTGCGCAGCGCACGCAGGTCCGCCGGAGTGGCGCGGATCCGCCGCTCACCCGGCGGCGTGCCCGCCAGCACGGCGCGGCACAGCTCGGCGAAGGCGAGCTCGCCTTCGCCTTGAACGACGTAGTCGGCGAGATCCGTGATGCGCTGCTCGTCGGCCTCGTAGCTGACCTCTGGGCCTCCGAGCACCAGCGTGACCTCCGGCGCGACGCGCGCCAGCGTTTCGGCCACGAGCTCGCTCTCGCGCGCGTTCCACACGTACACGCCCAGCCCGACGAGCTTGGGCTGGTGCGCCAGCAGGCGCTCGACGAAATCGAGCGGGCGTTCCTGCAACGTGCCTTCGACGATCTCGGCCCGGCCACGCAGCTCGCCCAGGTTTGCCAGCAAGCAGCGCAAGCCGAGGGAGGCGTGGATCCACTTCGCGTTGAGCGTCGCCAGCACGATGTCGGCCATTCGCGCCGCATTGTTGCCGCTCGAGGCGCGCGTGCGTAGCCTCCGCCCGCGATGCACAGCTCGGAGCACGGACTGAAACGCAGCCTCGGCCCGTTCTCGGCGATTTCGATCACCGTCGGCGCGGTCATCGGGTCGGGGATCTTCTTCAAGGCGCTCGACGTGGCCCAGGGCCTGCCGACGAGCGCCTGGATCTACGCCACCTGGGCCGTGCTCGGGTTGGTGTGCTTGTTCGGCGCGTTCGCCTACGCCGAGCTCGGCGCGATGCTGCCGGAAGCCGGCGGCATGTACGCCTTCCTGCGCGAGTCGTGGGGCCGCTTCCCCGCGTTCTTGTACGGCTGGACCTTCTTCTTCGCGATCAACTCGGGCACGCTGGCCGCGCTGGCCGCGATTTTCGCCGAGAATCTGGCGGATTTCCTGGGCCTGAGCGCGGCCCAGGAGACCGCGCTGGCGATCGCCATGATCGTTGCGCTGGCGGTCGCCAACCATCTCGGAGTGCGCTTCGGCGCCCTGCTGCAGAACCTCTCGACCAGCGCCAAGTTGCTCGCGCTGGCCGCGATCGTCGTCGCCGGCTTCGCGGTCGACGGCGGAGCTCCGAGCGCGGTCGCGAGCACCACTGCCGCGCCGGAGTTCAGCCTCGCCGGCCTGGTCTCGGCGGCGGTGGCGATCTTCTGGGCCTACGAGGGCTGGTACCAACTGCCCTACAACGCGGCGGAGCTCGAGAACCCAGCGCGCGATCTGCCGCGCGGGCTGATCTGGGGCGTCGCGATCCTGATCGTGGTCTACGTGCTGGTGAACGCGATCTACCTGCGCGTGGTGCCGCTGGAGGAGATGCGCACGCTGGGGCGCGCCGAGGTCCCGCAGCAAGTGATCGCACGCAGCTTCGGGGCGAGCTGGTCGAGCTGGCTCGCGGTCCTGATCTCGATCTCGGTGCTGGGCGCCGCCAATCCCAATCTGCTGTCGTCGCCACGCGGGTTCTACGCGATGGCCCGCGATGGCCTGATGCCGCGCGTGATGATGCACGTCGACCGACGCTTCGCCACGCCGACGGTCGCGATCTGGAGCCAAGCGCTGTGGTCGATCGGGCTGATCCTGTTCTTCGAGGGCTTCAAGGAGCTGACCGACTACGTCGTGTTCGCGTCGCTCCTGTTCTACGCCTTGACGGTCGCCGCCGTGTACGTGCTGCGCGTGCGCGCTCCGCGGGCCGAGCGGCCCTACCGCTGCTGGGGTTATCCGTTCACGCCCGCATTGTTCATCGCAGTCACGCTCTTCGTCGACGTGCAGACCTTCTTCGATCCCACGCTGCGCCGCCAGGCGTTGTACGGACTGGGCATCATCGGAGTCGGCGCGCTGGCCTACTTGCCGTTGCTGCGGCGCTCGCGCGCATGAGCTCGATGCTTCACGAGCGCGCGCAACCCTCGCGCAGGGCCTCGACCAGCGCGTCGACATCGGAGGAGTCGTTGTAGACGTGCGGTGAGACGCGGATCGCGTCGCCGCGCACCGACACGTGCACCTCGCGCGTTTGGAGCGCCGCGCTCACGCGGCCGACCTCGACCCCGCGGGGAGCGCGCAGGCCGAACAAGTGCGCGCCGCGCCAGGCCTCGTCTTCTGCGACGAAACCCAGTGCCGCGGCGCGGGCGACGATCTCGCGGGCGAGCTCGCTGCAGTAGCGTTGGATGCGCTCTGGGCCCCACGCGAGCACTTGCTCGAGCGCCGCCAGCGCCATCGGCATCGACTGCAGGTTCGAGCGCTCGCCCATGTCGAAGCGTCGCGCACCCGGTTGGTAGCCGTCGCGGTACTGCACCAGCCCGCGGAAGTCCTCGGAACTCGCGCGCGCGATCCAATTGTCCTCGAGCGGCTCGCCGTGCTCGAAGCGTGGCCCGAGGTATGCGTACCCGAGCGCGTACGGCCCCATGAGCCACTTGTAGCCCGCGCACACCAGCGCGTCGGGGCGGATCTCGGCCATGTCGAAGGGCAGCGCGCCGATCGACTGCGTGCCGTCGACGACGAGCGCCGCTCCGACCGCGCGAGCTCGCGCCGCGATGGCCGCCAAGTCGAAGCGCGTGCCGTCGGCCCAGTGAACGTGCGGCAACGCGACCAGGGCCGTGCTGGCGTCGATGCACTCCACGAGCCGCGCGTTCCACTCGCGCGCGCGGCCCGCGCCGTCGATGGGCGCGCGGACGACTTCCAGGCGTGCGCTGTGGCGCGCGCACAGCCTGCGCCACGCGTAGACGTTGCTGGGGAACTGCTCGTGCGCGACGACCACCTTCTGCGACGGCAGCAGCGACGTGTTGCGTGCGACGATCGCCATGCCGTACGAGACCGAAGGCACGAGCGCCACGCGCTCCGCGTCCGCCAGACCCAGCACGCGAGCGAAGCGTTCACGCAAATGCTCGCTCTCCTCGAAGAAATGCCGCGCCTGCAGCTGGTACGGTCGACGCTTGCGCGCCAGGCCTTCGAGCCCGGCGCGTTCGACCGAGCGCGACATCGGCGCCATGTAGGCGCAGTTCAGGTAGTGCACTCCGTCCCCCAAATCGAACGCGGCGCGCTGGCACTCGAGCATCGCGGCATTCTAGGGGCGGGCCGGTCGCGGCGCGGTGCGCGGCGCGCCCGGTTTGTATTCCCGAGAGATCCAGGCGAGACTGACGTGCGTGAGTTCCCACGCCAATGCAATCGACTTCGCGCCACTGCGCGTTTCCGTGGTCGGCGACCTGATCGCTGACCACTATTTGGTCACCGAGCCGCGCTCGCTTTCGCGCGAAGCCCCGGTGATGGTCTTGCGCTGGCAAAGCGAGCACTACCAGGCCGGCGGCGCGGCCAACGTGGCCCGCAACGTTCGAGCCTTGGGCTGCGCCACGCGTCTGCACGGCGCCGTCGGACGCGACGCGCGCGGGCGCGAGTTGATCGAGCTGCTCGAGGGCTTCCGCGTCGATTGCCTGGGCGTCGAGAGCGTGCCGAGCTGGACCACTCCGACGAAGACGCGCATCGTCGCCGCCGAGCCGCGCCGCAGCCTGCAACAAGTGCTGCGCGTCGATCGCGAGCCCGCCGTGGCGGCCGATGCCGAGGTGCGCGCGCGGATCCGCGAGCGTCTGGTGTCGCTGGCCGGCGCGATCGACGCGCTGGTCGTCTCCGACTACGACTACGGCATGGTCGACGCCGATCTCGGCGCGTTGTGCGGCGATCTGGCGGCCAAGGGCGTGACCGTTGTGCTCGATCCGCGCTCGTCGATCCAGGGCTTCAAGGGCCTGACGGCGATGACGCCCAACATCGGTGAGCTGGCGCAGTTCACCGGGCGTCGCGCCGAGGACTTGGTCGAGCTGCGCGACGTCGCCGACGCGGCCCACGAGCTGCTCGCGCGCTCGCCGATGCGCTGGCTGCTCGTGACGCGCGGCAACAAGGGCATGGCGTTGTTCGGCGAGGACTGCCCGGCCCACGGCGTCGTGGTCGAGGCCTCGGGCACCGGCAACATCACCGACGTCACCGGGGCCGGCGACACGGCCGCGACCGTGTTCGCGCTCGCGCTCGCGGCGAAGCTCGACGCACCGCTCGCGATGCAACTGGCCAACGCTGCTTCCGGTGTGGTCGTGATGGAGCAGGGCACGGCCGTGTGCACCACGGAGCAGTTGCGCTCCGCTCTGCCGACCTCGCCGCCTCCGGTCCGCGTGGCATGAGCACGGCGTCGATGTGGGAGCGCGACGATCTCGCCCACGAGCTGCGCCACCTCCGCGAGCGCTCCCCCGGACTGCGCGTCGTGCTCGCGAACGGGTGTTTCGATTTGTTGCACGTGGGGCACGTCCGCTACCTCGAGGACGCCGCGATGCAGGGCGATCTACTGGTCGTCGCGCTCAACACGGACGAGTCCGTGCGCGCGTTGAAGGGTGCGGGACGTCCGCTGATCCCGCTGGCGGAGCGCGCGGAGCTCGTGCACGCACTGCGTTGCGTCGACTACGTCACATCGTTCGCCGAGCCGACGCTCGAGGCGACCTTGCGCGAGCTCACGCCCGCGGTCCACGCCAAGGGCGGCGACTACACGCTGGACAACGTGCCGGAAGCGGCGGTCGATGCCGAGCTCGGGATCGAGATCGTGATCTGTGGCGGCGCCAAGGTGCGCTCGAGTAGCGAGTGGATCGCGCGATCGCGCGGGGAGCGCCCGTGAGCGAGGCCCCGCAGCCGAGCTACCGCCCGACGTTCTGGTCGCTCGCCGCCTGGCTCGCCGCGGCTTTCCTCTCGACCCTGAGCGGCATCGGTGGCGGCACGTTCGCCGTTCCGATCCTGCACTACCTGGTGCGCCTGCCGTTCCAGATGGCCATCGGCACTTCGCTGGTCGTGGTGTTCTCGATGACCTTGGTGGCGACCATCGTCGAATTCCTGCAGGCGGACTCGGCGCTCGACTGGACCGTCGTGGGGTTGCTGGTCGCCGGCGGATTGCCGGGTGCGCAACTCGGCTATTGGATCGGCAAGCGCATCGACACGCGCACGCTGAAGGCGTTGTTCGTGCTGCTGCTGGTCGCGGCCGCGATCCGCATCTCGAGCCTGCACGGCGGCGGCGAGGAGCGCGCCGCGGCGGGCGTCGCGCTGAGCGCGACCAAGGTGCTGTGGATCCTGCTGATCGGCGTGGGCGGCGGCATCCTCGCACCGCTGCTCGGCATCGGCGGCGGTCTGTTGGTGATCCCCGCGCTGTTCTTGACGCTCTCCGACATGAGCTATCTCGAGGCGCGCGCCTGCAGCCTGGCGATGAGCGTGGTCAATTCCGTGCAGGCCGCCTATCTGCACCTGCGCGACGGGACCGCCCACGTCCCGACCGCGTTGCCGTTCACCGGCATCGCGCTGATCGGCGCGGTGTTGGGGGTGTGGGCCGTGCACCGCCCGGGCTGGGGCGAGGTCGCGCGCGTGGTGTTGGTGGTCGTGCTCGTGCTGATGGCGGCGCGGCTGACCTGGGACGTGTGGCGCGCGCGCGCCGAGAAGCGCGTCTGATCAGGCGCTCGGCACCAGCGGCCACACCAGCGGCAGCACCGCGAGAGTGACGCCCATCACGAGCAGGTCGAGCAACACGCCGACGCGCAGGAAGTCCGTGAACTTGTAGCCGCCCGGCCCGTACACCATCAGGTTGGTCTGGTAGCCGAAGGGCGTCGCGAAGCCGCAGGAGGCCGCGATCATGATCGCGATCAAGAACGGGTGGAAGTCGAGGCCCATCGACTTCGCGGTGGCCATCGCGATCGGATACATCAGCGCGGCCGTGGCGTTGTTGCTGAGCACCTCGGTGAGCAGCATGGTCACGCCGTAGACACCGGCGAGCACCGCGAATGGATGGTCGCCGATGGCGTCGATCGCGCTCTTGGCGATCGAGTCGGCCAGTCCCGTGCTGCGCATCGTCTCGCCGATGCCCAGCGCGGCCGCGATCGTGAGCAGCACTTCCCAGTCGATGCTGCGGCGCGCCGCGTTCGCGTTGCAGCAACCGCTGATCAGCATCAGCGCCGCGGCGATCAGTCCCGCGTGCACCATCGAGAGCCACTCGAAGCCCGCGACGACCACCATGGCGAGCAGGATCGCGATCGCCAGCCAGGCCTTGTCGTGCCGCGGCGGCGTCGAGTCCTCGAGCCGCGAGACCAGGAAGAAGTCGCGCGAGTTGCGCTGTTGATCGGCGAAGGTCGGGTGCGCCTCGAGCAGCAGCGTGTCGCCGGCCTGGAGCACGATGTCCCCGATCTTCTGGCGCAGGCGCTCGCCCGAGCGCGCCACGGCGATCACCGCGGCGTTGTAGACCGAGCGGAACTTGCCGTCGCGGATGGTCAGACCGACCAGCGGGCACTGGTTGGACACGACCGCTTCGATCATGCAGCGCTCGGAGCGCGGCGCGTCGAGCTTGAAGACTTGATTGGTCGCCGGCCGCAGCCCGCGGATCTTCTGCAAGTCGACGATCGAGTCGACCACGCCGACGAACACCAGTCGGTCGCCGCCGCGCAACTGCTCGGTCGAGGCCACCGCGGGCAGGATGCGGCCTTCGCGCTCGATCTCGGCCAGGTACATGCCGGGCAGGCCACGCAACCCGGCCTGCTCGATCGACTGTCCGACCAAGCCGCTCTGCGGATCGACCTCCATCTCGACCGTGTACTCGCGCGGGTCTCCGCCGATCGAGATCGACGGCTTGCGGTCCGGCAAGAGCCAGCGGTGCGTCAGCGCCAGGAAGGCGATGCCCGCGATCGCGCACGGGATCCCGACCCAGGCGAGATCGAACATGTTGAGCGCGTCGCGCTTGCCGGTCTCGGCCACGATCAGGCCGTAGACCACCATGTTGGTGCTGGTGCCGATCAGCGTGCAGATGCCGCCCAAGATGGTGGCGAACGAGAGCGGGATGAAGAGCTTGGAAGGCGAGATGCCCGAGCGCTTGGCCAGGTCCGCCACGACCGGCATGAACATCGCCACGATCGGCGTGTTGTTCAGGAAGGCCGACAGGCCGGCGCAGGGGATCATCAGGCGCAGTTGCGCTCCGACCACGCCCTTGGGGCGGCCGAGCAGCGGGCGCGTCACGAGCTCCATCGCGCCGGTGCGCGACAGGCCGCTGACCACGACGTACAGGACCAGCACCGTGACCAGCGCTTCATTGCCCAACCCGGCGACGAGCTTCGACGGAGAGGGGAACTTGCTCGAGAACTGCCCGGCGGTCATGAACACCGCGACCACGCCGATCATGGCCAGATCGGAGGCGATGTTGCGCGCCAAGGCGAGCACCATCAGCGCCAACACGGCGAGCGTGAACCAGCTTTCCCAGGTCATGGCACGAGGACGCGCACTCTATCGAGCACGCGCCGCGGCCGAGCATAGGTTTCGCGGCGCGGCGTTCCCGCGGCGGGGCGAGCGGGAAGTGCTGCCCGCAGCGCCCGCCGCGCTTTTTTTCCACGCGCGCGCGGAATTCGCGCTCAGGCGTAGATGCCGCGCAGTCGGTCGGCCTCGCTGACGCGCGTCACGGCCACGATGTGCGCCGCGGTGCGCAGCGGCACCTTGCGCTCTTCGCTGACGTGCACGACGCGCGTCCAGGCCTCGCCGAGGAAGCGCTCGAGGCGGCGCAGCACGTCGCCTTCCTGCCACGCGAATCCCATGCGGTTTTGGACCCACTCGAAGTAGCCCGCGATGGTCTCGCCGCCGCGCGCCAGGATGTCGGGCACCACCGGCACGCCGCGCTCGCGCAGGCTGCCGTCGGCGACGGTCGAGACCGCGCCGTGCGCGCCCTCGACCACCAACTGAGCCTTGAGGTGCTCGACGTTGCGGCTGCTGAGCGCGTTGGGCACGGCGCACGGCACCAGCACGTCGCACGGGCGCACCAACATCTCGGCGTCGCTGGTGTGCTCGAAGTCACCCTTGAGATCGGCGAGATTGCCCGCCACTCCGCGGCGTTCGAGCAGCGCGGCGACGTCGAGTCCGTGCGGGTGGTACAGAGCGCCGCTCAGGTCCGAGAGCCCGATCACGCGCCAATCGGCCTGCTGCAAGAGCCGCGCGAGGTTGCCTCCAACCATGCCGGCGCCCTGGATGATCACCGACGGCCCGCCGCGTTCGTGGCCGAGCTTGTGACGCTTCGCTGCGTGCGCCAGCACCATGCGCAGCCCCTGGGCGGTCGCGTCGCCGTGGTGGCGCGTGCCTCCCAGCACCAGCGGCTTGCCGGTGACGACGGCGTTGGTGGTGTGCCGCTCGTGCATCGACACCGTGTCCATCACCCAGCCCATGACGCGCTCGTCGCGCGCCTTCTCGGGCGTGAACACGTCGCGGTCGGGACCGATGACCTCGTGCAGGTTCGCGACGTAGCGTCGCACCGCGCGCTCGAGCACCGCGTTCGAGACCTGGTCGCGATCGAGCTTGATGCCGCCGGCGGCGCCGCCGAAGGGCACGCCCAGGAGCGCGCACTTCCAGGTCATCCACCCGGCCAGCGCGCGCAGATCGTCGAGCTTGAGCTCGCGATCGAGCCGCAGCGGTCCGCAGTAGGGGCCTAGACCCGCGTTGTGCTGCACGCGCCAGCCCTCGAGGACCTCGATGTGACCGTGCTCGTCCTGCACCGGCACCGAGACCGCGATCTCGCGGTCGGGGTGGCGCAGGATGGCGTACTCGCCCGGATCGATCGCCGCCAGCTTCGCCGCCTCGTCGAACTGGCTCATCATCGTCGCGAACGGGCGCTCGGCGTCGAGCGGGGGCGTCGTGGCGGACATTTGTTGCAGCTGGACCATGGCGCGGATCGTAGCAGAGCGCGCGCTGCTTCCCGCGTGGCGCGAGCGGCGTTGGCGCGCGCTCCGCGGGCGAGCCTCGCGGAAAAGCGCGAGGCGCGTCCCCGGTCAGGACGCGCCTCGGTGTGCTCCGACTCCTGGCTCTCACAGAGCGTGTAGCATCACGCTCTCCACGTCCGGCGCCCAGCGGGCGACGGCGCAGCCAAGCTCCCGAGAGCTCGTATCCTCATCGCTCCGCGAGCTCAGGCGTAGGTGCCGCGCAGCTGGTACACGTTGGCGACGCGACCGACGGCCAGGATGTAGGCGCCGATGCGCAGCGAGGTGTTGTACTTGCGCGCGGTGGCCTCGACTTCCGCGAACGAGGTGGTCATCACCTGCTCGAGGCGCGAGTTGACGACTTCCTCGGTCCAGAAGTAGCCCGCGCGGTCTTGCACCCACTCGAAGTAGGACACGGTCACGCCACCGGCGTTGGCCAGGATGTCCGGCACGACGGTGACGCCGCGCTTCTCGAGGATCTGGTCGGCGAGCACGGTCGTCGGGCCGTTGGCGCCCTCGACGATCAGCTTGGCCTTGATGCGCTCGGCGTTCTTGGAGGTGATCTGGTTTTCGGTCGCCGCCGGCACGAGCACGTCGCAGTCGAGCTCGAGCTGCGCGCTGGAGGGCACTTGCTCCGCCTTGGGATAGCCCTCGAGCTTCTTGTTCTGCTTGAGGTAGGCCAGCACGTCGGGCACGTCGAGCCCCTTGGGGTTGTGGATCGCGCCGTAGATGTCGCTGATCGAGACCACCTTCATGCCCTCGCGCGCCAGCATCATCGCTCCGATGCCACCGACGTTGCCCGAGCCCTGGACGACCACGCGCGAATTCTCCGGCCGCATGCCGAGCTTCTTCATCGCTTCACGGGTCGCGATCATCACCCCGCGGCCGGTGGCCTCGGTGCGGCCCTTCGAGCCGCCGAGCGCCAGCGGCTTGCCGGTGACGATCGCGGTTTCCGTGCGGCGCACGTGCATCGACCAGGTGTCCATCAGCCAGGCCATGGTCTGCTCGTTGGTGTTGACGTCCGGCGCGGGGACGTCGCGGTCGGGTCCGAGGATGTCCATGATCCCGGCCGTGTAGCGGCGCGTGATGCGCTCGAGCTCGCCCTTGGAGAGTTGGCGCGGATCGCAGATCACGCCGCCTTTGCCGCCGCCGAAGGGCACGTCGACCACCGAGCACTTCCAGGTCATCCAGGCCGCGAGCGCGCGCACCTCGTCGAGATGCACGTCGGGCGCGTAGCGGATGCCGCCCTTGCACGGGCCGCGCGAGAAGTTGTGCTGCACGCGGTAGCCGGTGAACACGCGCAGCTTGCCGTTGTCCATGGTCACGGGGATGGAGACCGTCAGCTCCTTGTCCGGCGTGCGCAGGACCTCGCGCAGGCCATCTTCGAGACCGAGCTTGTCGGCGGCCGCGTCGAAGCGCTGGGCCATGGCCTGGAAGGGGTTGAACTCGTCCATCGGTGCTTTGACTTGAGCGGGAGCTGCGGTCGACATGGCAGTGGAAGCCTCACTCCGGGGCGCGCCCGACGAGGCTCTTGGGGTTGACGTTGGGTTGGGCCGCGATCGCGTCGGCGGCCGAGACGTCGGTCGCCAGGGAGATGCGGGGCCAAAGATTGGAGCGTCGAGAAGGGCTTCTGAGAACCCCCGGCACTCCTTTCCGGCGCGGCCCGCCAGGATGGCCCGCCATTCTTGCCCGTTGCAGCACCGGCGCGCGACTGGTGCGATGGTGGCCGATGGCCGGATGGGGTGCGAGCGTTGTGCGAGGCGAGCCCACGGCGGATGCGCCCTTCGCGGATCCCCGTCGCGTCGGCCGCTGCCGCGGCTGGTGCGAGCGCGACCTCGAATCCGAGCTGGCGGCGCCCGACCGCGCGCTCGAACGCATCTTCGCGCTCGTTCCGCGTCGCCCGCTGCGCGTGATCCCCGGGCGCGCCACGTTCGCCTGGCCGAGCGACGCCAGCCTGATCGTCAAGCGCTACGAGCGCGGGGCTCGCGGCGATGCCTGGCACGATTGGTTCCACATCGGTCGCATGCGCACTCCCGGGCGGCGCGAGGCCGAGAACTTGCGCGAGCTGGCGCAATGCGGCTTGAACGTGCCGCGCGCCCTGGGCTGGTGTGAGGAAGTGCGCGGGCGCTCGTGGCTGCGTCGCCGGCGCAGCGCGCTGTGGATGGAGGCAGTCGAGCACCGCGCAACGCTCGCCCGCGAGCTGGCCAACGATCCGCGGCGCGCCCTGGAGCGCTTCGGCGCCGAGCTCGCGAGCAGCACGGCGCGCATGCACGGTCTGGGCTGGTACCACCGCGACTTGTATCTCGAGCACTGGCTGGTCACCGAGCGCGGGCTGGTGCTGGTCGACGTCGGCCGCGCGCGGCGCGAGGCGCGCCCGCGACGGCGCTGGTTCGTGAAGGACATCGCGGCGCTCGAGAGCTCGTGCCCCGCCGGTGTCGCGGCCCGCGCGCGGCTGCGGTTCTTGGCGCGCTACCTCGACTTGCGGCGCATCTCCGACCGCGCGCAGCGTCGCGCTTTCGCGCGCGACGTGCTCGCCAAGGCGCGGGCGATCCGTGCGCACGTCCCGCGGCACGTCGACGCGTCCTCGCAGGCATGAACACGCGCATCGAGCACCTCGCGATCCAAGTGCCGAACTGGGTCGGCGACTTGGTGATGGCGACGCCGATGCTCGAGGCCGCGCTCACCGCGCCGCATTTCGGGCGCGTGACGTTGCTCGCGCGCAAGCACCTCGCGCCGCTGCTGAACGATGGTCCGCTCGCGCCACACCTGCGCGCGCATGCCAGTGGCGAGGAGAGCGCGCTCTTGCGCAAGCTGCGCCCTGACGCGGTGCTGCTGCTCTCGAACTCCTTCGGCGCCGCGTGGCGCGCGTGGAAGGCGCGCGTGCCGTTGCGCATGGGCAGCGCCCTGTCGGGGCGGCGTTGGTTGTTGACGCACGCGGTCGTGCCACCGTCGATCGGTGGACGGCGCGCTCCGATCCCGACCGCGCACTTGCTGCGCGATGTCGCGGGGCTGGCGGGCATCCACGTCGACTCGCTCCACCCGCGCCTGCACCTGGGGCCGCGCGTGCGCGACGCCCAGCGCGCGCTGCTGCGCGAGCTCGGAGTCGACCTCGAGCGCGGCTACGTCGCGTGTTGTCCGGGCGCGGCCTTCGGTGCGGCCAAACTGTGGCGCCCCGAGCGTTTCGCCGCAGCGCTCGACCGGCTGTACGACGAGCGCGGATGGCGCGCGGTCGTCAGCGGCGGTCCGGGCGAGGAGGCCCTGATCGGCGCCGTGTGCGCGGCCTCGCGGCGCGGTGCGCTCTCGTTGGGCAAGTTCGAGCGTTCGCTCGAGACGCTCAAGGCCCTGGTCGCGGACGCGCGGCTCTTGTTGGTCGGTGATTCGGGCCCGCGCTGGGTCGCGGCGGCGTTCGACGTGCCCTGCGTGACGATCATGGGCCCCAACGTGCGCGAGTTGACCGCGAGCTCGCTCGAGCTGGCCGAAGTCGTGCGCGTCGAGCTCGAATGCTCGCCGTGCGCGCAGCGTCAGTGTCCCCTCGGTCACCACCGCTGCATGGAGTTGGTCACGGTCGAGCAGGTGCTCGCCGCGGCCGCCAGCGTGCTCGAGCGCAAGCTCGCGGGAGCTGGCGCGTGAGCGCGCACCTCGCTGCGCGTGAGCGCGTCCTGGTGCGCGTACCGGACTGGCTCGGGGATCTGGTGATGGCGGAGCCCGCGTTGCGCGGCGTGCACGAGCGCGTGCGCGAGCTCGACGGCGAGCTCACGCTCGCCGGGATTCCGCATCTGCTCGAGCTCTTCGATGGCGTGTTCGAGGGCGCGCGCCGCGTCGACGCGCGCGACACGCGCGCCTGGCGCGGGCACGACCTCGCGCTCCTGCTCACCAATTCGTTCCGCAGTGCGTGGCAGGCCTGGACCGCGGGCATTCCGCGGCGTATCGGCGCGGCGCGCGATGCGCGCGGCTGGCTGCTCACGCACGCGGTGACTCCGGCGCTCGAGCGCGGTCGCGCACCGCTCGGAATCGGACGTGTCGGCCGTGGAGCGCGCTACCTGCCGCGGCCTTTCGGAGCGAGTTGCATCGAGCTCGCGCACTGGGCCGGCTGCACCGTCCGCGATCCGCGCCCGCGGCTGGTGGTCGCGCGGGATGCCCAGCGAGCGGCCGAAGCGCGGCTCGCGGCTTTCGGGCTGTCCCGCGACGCCGCGTTCGTGCTCGCCAACGTCGGCGGCCGAGCCGGCGGCGCGAAGAGTCTGTCGAGCACGATCTGGGGCCACGCGCTGGCCGGGCTCGCGCAGCCCGTGGTGCTCGTCGCTGGCCCGGGGGAAGAGGCCGCGCTCGACGAGGTGCGCGCGCTGGCTCCGCGCGCTCACGCCTGCGCCGCGCCGCTGGCCGGTCTGCGGGAGTTGGCGGCGCTGTCTTCGCTGGCGCGCGTCGTCGCCACCACCGACAGCGGTCCGCGGCACGTCGCGAACGCCGTGGGCGCGGCGCTCGTGGTGGTGTTCGGGCCGACCGACCCGCGGCACACCGCGGATCACACGCAGTCGACCACGGCGCTGCGCGTGCCGCTCGAGTGCGGACCGTGTCATCGCGAGCGCTGCGAGCTCACCGGCGACGCGCACATGCGCTGCATGCGCGCGATCTCACCCGAGGCGTTGCGCGCGGCGATCGAGGCACGCCTCGTTCACGCGGAGCGCGTGGCGACAGCGTAGACTCCGGCGTTTCATGCGCAGCGCCGCCGAACTCGACCGCCGTGACCTGTGGATCGCGTTCGCCTTCGGCATCGGCGCCCTCGCTTTGCGTTTGGGCTTCCTGTTCGCGACCGGGGATCGCGCCTGGCCGCATTCGGTGTGGTACGAAGGCGACGCGCCGGTGTGGTTGCAGTGGGCGAGAGCGTTGCAAGCCGGACAGCCCTTCGAATTCGATTTGCCGCTGCGCGCGCCCGGGGTGGCCTTCGCTTTGGCGTGGTTGGGCGACGGGCTCGAGCCGCCGTTCACGCTGCTGAAGTGCGCGTGGTGCGCGATGTCGGCGCTGGTGGTGGCGCTGGGCTACTTGGTCCTGCGGGGCGAGCTCTCGCGCCGCGCGAGCTGCGTCGCGAGCGCGCTGCTCGCGACCTCGTTCTCGTCCTATGCGCTCGCGACCTCGCTCAACAACGAGACTCCGTACCTGTTGGCGCTCACGCTCGCCATGGCGCTCGGTCTGTGGCAGTCGGAGCGCCAGAGCTTCGCTCGCGCCGCGTTGCGCGGGTTGCTGCACGGCGTCGGCGTCCTGCTGCGGCCCGAGCACGTGTTCCTGGCCCTCGCGCTGCTCGCGCTCGACGCCTGGCGCGCGCGCCGACTCGAACGCACGTTCCTGCGCCGCCGCCGGCTCGCGGCGGCGATCAGCGCGGTGATGATGTTCATGGCGTGCCTGCCATGGATGTTGCGCAGCCACGCCGCGAGCGTGCGCTTCAACACACTCGAGCCGCGCCCGCTGGACACCGCAAGCGCCGCCGTGCCTTGGTCGACCGAGGCGCTCGAGTTGTTGCGGAGCCTCCCGGCGTTCGCGCGCGAGGGCAATTTCGCGCTCGCGACGGAAGAGGCGCGCCGCGCAGGCCGGACGCGCGTCGAGCTCGCCGACGTCGAGCGCTACTTCGCGCAGAATTTCGGCTACCAGCCCGAGCCTCTCGGCGTGTGGACGCTGTCGTCGGCCAAGGGCAAGCTCGACCTGGCGCTGGCCAATGATCTGCGCGGCGACGGCGGCTTCTCGCGCGCCGCGCTCGGCGACCGCTTCGACGCGGACCCTCCCTTCTCCTTCGCGCGCCCCAGCCATCTGAAGCTCTACCAGCACGGCGACGCGCACGCGTTCGACAGCGTGCGCAGCGACTTCGGTGCATGGTGCGCGTTGGTCGGCCGCAAGCTCGCGCACTTCGCGAACGGTGCGACGCTCGGGCTCGGAGCGCGCAACCTGCCATTCGAGTTCACTCTCGTGCGCCGCCCGGTCGACTTGGCCGCGCCCCCGGCGGAGCACGGACTCGCCTGGCGCTGGATGCTCGCGCTGGGCGCCGCCATCGGGCTCGCGCTCGCGTGGCGGCGCGATGTGTTGAGCGCTTGGATGCTCGTGCTCGTGTTCCGCGTCGCGGTGACGATCGCGTTCTACGGCTACGCACGCCAAGGCGCGCTCGCCGCGCCCACGGTGTTGGCGCTGGTGGCCGTGGCGCTCGAAGCTGGGCTGGCGCGCATCGAGCGCGCGCGGCCGGGGAGCGCGCGCGTCGGCGCCTGGCTCGGCGCGGGAGCTTTGGTGCTGGTCGCCGCGCTCGATGTCGAGCGCTGCGCTCGGCCGCCGCGGTTGCAGATCGCTCCGCTCGCGCCGTCGGGCGCGCTCGCTCCGGCGCCGCAGTGGGGAGCCGGGGCTTTCGAGTCGAACGCGGCGCTGTCCATCCGCGAGGGAGCATCGCCGACCGCGAGCGGCGCGCGGCGCTGACTGGAAATCCGCGGCCGGCTTGCGATCATCCGCCGCGACCATGAGCTATCTCGCCGATTTCCCCGCGGACGTCCCCGACGAACCCGAACTCGTGCTGTGCGAGCGCGAGGGCGACATCGTGACCCTGACGCTCAACCGCGCCGAGGTGATGAACTGCCTGTCGTTTCCGACGCTCAAGCGCTTGCGCAAGCTGTGCCACGAGTTGGCCAGCGATCTGTCGGTGCGCGCGGTGTTGATCACCGGCGCGGGCGACAAGGCCTTCTGCGCGGGCGCGGACCTGAAAGAGCGCAAGACCATGCCGCTGGAGCGCGTCCCGCACTTCGTGAAGAACATCCGGCGCGTGATGGACGACGTCGAGGCGCTTCCGCAGCCGACGATCGGCTTGATCAACGGCATTGCCTTCGGCGGCGGCACCGAGTTGCTGCTCGCCTGCGATTTGCGCATCGCGGCGGCGCACGCCCAGTTGGGGCTGACCGAGACCTCGCTCGCGATCATCCCCGGCGCGGGCGGCACGCAGCGCTTGCCGCGCCTGATCGGGCGCGCGCGCGCCAAGGAACTGATCCTGACCGCGCGCAAGATCGACGCCCAGGAGGCCGAGCGCATCGGACTGGTCAACCGCATCGCCGCCGCCGGCGCGCTGCGCACCACGGGACTGGAGGTCGCGCGAGCGATCGCCGCCAACGGGCCGGTTGCCGTCCGCGCGGCCAAGCGCGCCGTCGACCACGGTTGCGAGCTGCCGATCAAGCAAGGCCTGGAGGTCGAAGCGGCTTGCTACGAGCTGGTGTTGCCGACCAAGGACCGCCTGGAGGCGCTGGCGGCCTTCAGTGAGAAGCGCGCACCGAAGTTCAGCGGCTCCTGAGCGCCGCGAGCGCTGCGCGGAGCTCGGGCCGCGCGTCGCCGAACGGGCAGATCGTGCCGCTCGCTCGCGAGCACCGCGGCGCACACCGAGCGTTGCACCGGTGCGCGTGCGCGGGCATCGAGCTTGCTTTTCCGCGCGCTCGAATCGCGCAGGGGCTTGCCGAATCCAGCGGCGTTCGCCTTGCTATGCGACTCGCCGCCGACCGCGATGCACTTCAACGAAGCCTTCGACCCCTTTCGCGCGCTGCGCAGCACCTGGCGCATCCTCAAGACCGCTCCCGGCGCGGTCCTGGTCGGCGGGCTGTTGCTGTGGATCTGCGACGAGGGCGCGCTGTGGGTCGAGGCGCGCTTCGAGTTTCCGCACGACGTCCAATTCGACTTCACGACCCCGGAGTCGGCGCGCGAGGGGTTGAGCACGATCCTCGACCACTGGGCGCCGCTGGTCGCGGGCGGCTTCGGGCTGTTCATCGCGGCCCTGGCGATCGCGGCCTTCCTGTTCGGATCCCTGGTGCACGTCGGATACGCGGCGGCGGTCGAGCGCGCCTTGACGCAGCACGAGGACGACCTGGGTGACTTGTTCGAGGCCCGCGGGCGTTGGGGCTCGATGGTCCTGGTGCGGCTCCTGGGCTTGCTGGTGAAAGCGCTGATCGCCCTGCCCGGTCTCGCACTGGCAGCACTCGCCGCCGTCGCGGCGATCGCTTCCACCGAGCAGTCGGGTTTTGCCCTGCTCGCGGCCGGACTGGTGCTGTTCGCGTACCTGCCGGTCGCCGTGTACCTGTGGCTGGGCTTCGCGCTCGCGCCGCTGGCGGTGGCGGTGGAAGGCCTGGGGCCGACCGAGGCGCTGGGCCGCTCCTGGCAACTCGTCCGCGGACACCGCTGGACCTTGTTCCTCTATCTGCTCGTGATGCGGCTCGCGGGTTTGCTGCTGCTGTGCTGCTGCTGCGTGCTGTTCTTCGGGGGCACGATCCTCGAGCAGACCTCGTTGGTCGACAGCTACCTGCGCCTGATCAAGAGCGGCGAGCCGGAGACCTGGCTGAAGAAGCCCGAGTCCGAGCCCTCGACCGCGGCCTGAACTCTCACGCGCTGTACCAAGCGTCGTTCTCGCGCGCCGTGCGCTCGATCTCTTCGGCGGAATGCAGCTTCCCTTGGTCGATGCCCGGACAACACTCCTTGACCGGACCGCGCCAGGTCGCCTCGCGCAGGTTCTCGGTCCAGAAGGGCCAGGTGCGACACTGCTTGGGGCGCACGGGGTAGATCGCGCAGCTCTGGTCGGCCCCCAGGAACGGGCAGGCGGGCGCGTCCATCTTCAATGTCGGGTGGAAGCCTGCTTCCAGCTCGCAATAGCGCGCCAGGAACTCGTCGCGCGAGACTCCCAGGAAGGCGGGGATCTGGCGCAGCTCGACCTCCGAGAGCGAGACGAAGGTGTACTCGCCATGGTTGCGGCAGCAGTTCCCGCAGCGCGTGCACTCGAATCGTAAGCCGTTGGCGTACCAGGGTTTGTGTTCCATGTGCGGTGCCGCACGGAGGGCTCCGGCGACGCTGTGCGGTTACATTGCAGTGCTCCACGGGCTACTGCGGGTCGTCGTGCGGTTCCACACACGGCGTTCCGCGGTCCTCGGAGCGCTCCCGCACCTCTCCCACGCTAGCGCATGAAGGTGATCGTCGTCGAGGAAGGTGTTCGCACGGATCTCGAGCTCGAGCGCGCGGTGATTTCGATCGGCCGCGCCATCGACAACGACATCCGCATCTCCAGTTCGCTCGTCTCGCGGCGCCACTGCCGCATCGAGACCGGACCGGACGGGGTTTGGGCCATCGATCTGGGCTCGTCGAACGGCACGCTTCTCAACGGCCAGAAGATCAAGCGCAGCCTGCTGAACCCCGGCGACACGCTGCGCGTCGGCAAGGCCACGATCCAGATCGAGAGCGACGAGCCGCGCGGCGGCGACACGCAACAGATCGAGGGCTGGCAGGCGGCCGAGGCGGCCTTGGGGGAGCTCGGCACCCAGACCTTGACCGGTGAAGCTCAGCGCGAGCGAGAGAACCTGCGCGTCTTCGCTCGCCTCACGCGCGAGCTCCTGCGCGAGACCGATCTGGGCAAGCTCCTGCGCTCGATCGTCGATGGAGCGATCTCGCTCGCCGGTGCCGAGCGAGGCTTCTTGCTGCTCGACGAATCCCTGCCAGCGGTGCTCGACGGCAGTGCGCTTGCGATCGGTGACGAGCGCGGTGAGCGGGCGCCGCTCAAGGTGCGCGTCGCGCGCAGCTTCGACCGCGAGGACATCCCCATCCCTTCGTCGCGCCTGTCGAGCGGCATCGCCTCCAAGGTGATCGAGAGCCGTCAGCCCTTGGTCTCGGTCGACGCCGAACGCGATCCACGCTTCTCCGGCATGGCCAGCGTCGAGGACCTCAAGCTGCGCTCGGTGATGTGCGTGCCGCTGTTCGTGTCGAACGACAAGGGCTCGCGCGTCGAGGGCGTGCTGTACGTCGACAACCGCCTGCAACAGGCTGCGTTCCAGTCCGACGATCTCGAGCTGATGAAGCTCTTGGGCGATCAAGCGGCGTTGGCCATCCGCAACGCGCGGCAGTTGTCCGAGCTGCGCGAACGCAACGAGAAGCTGACCGCGTCCGCGCGCAAGATCGAGCTCCTCAACGAGCAACTCGGGCGCAAGGTCCGCGACCGCGATACCGAGCTGGCCGTGGTGCGCGCCGAGCTGGGCCGCGAGCGCGGACGCTACGACTACACCGCGATCGTCGGCGCGAGCGAGGGGATGCGGCGCGTGTTCCATCAGCTCGACCGCATCATCGAGAGCGAGTTGCCGGTGATGATCCAGGGCGACAGCGGCACCGGGAAGGAGCTGATCGCGCGCGCGATCCACTTCAACGGCCCGCGCAAGCACAAGGGCTTCGTCAGCGAGAATTGCGCCGCGCTGCCGGACACGCTGCTCGAGAGCGAGCTCTTCGGCCACACGCGCGGTGCGTTCACCGGCGCCCATCGCGCCAAGAAAGGCCTGCTCGAGCAAGCCGATGGGGGCACGCTGTTCCTCGACGAGATCGGCGACATGTCGGTCGAGATGCAGAAGAAGCTGTTGCGCGTCCTGCAGGAGGGCGAGG
This sequence comes from Planctomycetota bacterium, assembly GCA_020853575.1. Taxonomy (GTDB): domain Bacteria; phylum Planctomycetota; class UBA1135; order UBA1135; genus F1-120-MAGs118. Next base: position 47,320 of record JADYYP010000024.1, on the reverse strand, counting down.
TGCGCGCGGTCGGCTCCGAGGAGCGCGTCAAGGTCAACGTGCGCATCATCGCGGCCAGCCACCGCAACCTCGAGGCGCTGGTCAAGGAAGGCAAGTTCCGCGAGGACCTGTTCTATCGCGTCAACGTGCTCAAGGTCGACCTGCCTCCGTTGCGCGAGCGCCGAGAGGACATCCCGCTGCTCGCGGAGGCGCTCCTGGCGCGCGCCGCGCGCGAGGCCAACCGTCCGGTGCCGGTGCTGCCGCGTGAGGTGCTCGCCGCGTTGGTCGCTCACGATTGGCCGGGCAACGTGCGCGAGCTCGAGAACGAGATGCGGCGCCTGGTGGTGCTCGCCGGCGGCGAGGTCCGGCTCGAGCACCTCTCGCAGTCGGTGTTGGAGCGGCGCTCTCTGACCAGCGCGAGCAGCAGTGCCGGCCTGGCCGTCGAATCGGGGTCGATCCGCGATGCGGTGGCCGATCTCGAGAAGCGCTCGATCGAGGCCGCCTTGGCGTCTTGCAACGGAAACAAGAGCCGCGCGGCCAAGCTACTGGGCATCTCGCGCTTCGCGCTGCAGCGCAAGCTCGACAAGTATGGCCTCGGCTCGGAGGGCGACGAGCCGGACCTGAGCGACGCGGGCGAGCCGCTCGACGACTGAATTTCTCGGGCTCGGGGTGCTGCGCGTTTGGGCGGCGCGACTAGCATCGTGACTCGCGCAGGCATTGGCGGTCGGCAGGCCGTCGAGCACGGCGCCCTAAACGATTCCTAGCCCCTTCACTGGAGTGCATCCGATGAACCTCGATCGCTGGCATCGATCGAACGCCGGACTCTCGTCCGGAGCAACGCGCGCCGTCGCGCTCGCTGCAAGCATGTTGTTCGCAAACGCGGCGCGGGCCGCGGCCCAAGAGCTCGAGTGGACGCAAAGTCCCCACAACGGCCTGTGGTACGCCGAGCTCGCCAGTCCGAGCTCGTGGAGCGGTGCCGAAGCGCTCGCGCGTCAGCTCGGCGGGCACCTGGCGACGGTCAATAGCGCCGCCGAGAGCGCTTGGCTCGACGCCCAGTTCCTCAGCGTGCTCGCGCCCTATCGGCAGCACTGGATCGGCCTGTTCCAGGACACCTCCGATCCCGCGTATGCGGAGCCCGCGGGCGGCTGGAAATGGTCCAGCGGCGCGCCGCTCACCTTCGCACGCTGGGCTGCGCTGCAACCCGACGATCTAGGCGGCGCGCAGAATTTCGGACGCAGCGCCGGACCGCAGGCGGTCGCGAGCGACGAGTGGCTCGACGACGACGATCTGGGCTCGGCCAATTTCGGCGGCGCGGATGATCTGTACGTCGCGCCGGGAGCGCTTCAGATCTTCAACACCGCGAGCAGCGTGCTGACGCTCTCGCAGATCGTGTACGTGCCCAACACCGACACGGTCGCGCAGGTGATCCCGGTGAGCCAGCGCACCTTCGTCGGTGGCGTGCTCGACATCGCGGACCTCGTCGTGGCGCCGGGTGCGGTGCTCAAGATCGAGGGCCCCAACCCACTGGTGGTGCTGGCGCGAGGTCGCGTGTTGATCCAGGGGCGCCTCCTGGTCGACGGCACGAGCAGCGCCGGCGTCGTCACGCTCAACACGACGTCGATTCCGGAGCCGGGCGCGCCCGGTCAGGCCGGCGGAGGTCGCGGCGGAACGGGCAGCCCGCTGACGGGCGCGTCGAGCTCGAGCGGCGAGGCCGGCTGGAGCGCGTTGAACTTCGCGCAGACCGGCGGCCAGGGTGGTGAAGCGGGGTGGTCGAGCAGCACGAACAAGAACGCTCGCCGTGGGGCCGGGGGCGGCGGCGGAGCCCTGGGGGCCAATGTCGCGGCGCCCGTGGGCTCCAGCGGTGCGTTCCAACAGGCGCGCATCGGCTTCGACGCCGAGCCCGGGTTCGACAACCTCTCGGCGAGCAACGGCGCGCTGTCGGGGCCCGGGCCCGCGCGCGGCGGCGCCGTGGGCTCGCGCCCGTTCCGCGACGCGTCGGCGGCCAACGATTTCTACGGCGTCGCGCTCGACGCGGCGGGCAACCTGGTGGTCGGAGAGCTCGTGCGACCCTGGGCGGGCGCGGGCGGCGGCGGTGGCGGCGACGCGAGCTTCGCGCCGGCGGGCTCGTATCCGCCACCGTTCCTGCCGACAGGCGACGAGAAGGGCGCGGGCGGCGGCGGCGGCGGCGGCTCGTGCCAGATCCTGGCCCTCGAACGCATCGTGTTCGGCGTCGATGGGCTGATCAGCGCTCGCGGCGGCAGCGGTGGCGGCGGGGAGAACACGATTTACCTCGATCGAGTTGGCGGAGCCTCCGGCGCGGGTTCGGGCGGTCACGTGATCTTGCAGAGCGCCATTCACATCGACCTGCGCGCGAAGGCAGGCGTTGTGTGGAGCCATCCAATGGACAATCAGTGGGCGATTGACGTTCGCGGGGGCCAGGGCGGCGCCGGCCAAGCGAACTACGGCGGGGCATCGCTCACGGCAACGGGGGTCAAAGAGACTCATCCGACGCAGGACGCCTGCCATCCGGGATACCCGACCGGTGGTGCGAACGCGTGCCGTGGCCAAGTTGATGGCGCCGGCGGCGACGGAGGACCCGGCATCGTGCAATTGCACACCCCGCTGGGAGTCGTCGGAACCGATCCTGCGTCCGCGGACATCCTGGTGGCGAGCGCGGTCGCGCTCGACCAACTGTGCGCCCCGGCGCCGCTGTTCAGCTCGAGCAATCCGCAACAATCGGGGCGACTCGTGACCAGCTTCGGCAGCGGGATCGGCCTGGTCGAGCTCGCATCCAGCGACTGCGACGGCAACGGCAAGCCGGACCGCTACGAGATCCAGCTCGAGCCGACGCTCGATCTCGATCGCGACGGCCTGCTCGACGCTTGCGATGCGACCGTCACCTATTGCGTCGGCGGTCCGTCCATGGAGGGTTGCGAGTTGCTCGCGCGCTCCTCGGGCACGCCCAGCGCGAGCGCGGCGAGCGGCTTCGATCTGCTCGTCGACCACGCGCCCGGGCAACGCGCGGGTCGCTGGTTCTTCGGCCTGGGGGCTCAGTTCCTCCCGTACTCCAACAACGCGCTGTGCGTGAGCTCGCCGCTGCAGCGACTGGGGCTCACGCAGTCCGGCGGGAGCGCGGGCCAGTGCGATGGCCAACTGGTGCTCGACTGGAATGCGTGGCGCGCGGCGCATCCGACGGGGCTCGGAAGCCCGTACTCCGCGGGACAGACGCTCTACGCCCAGGGTTGGATTCGCGATCCGGCGCATCCGACGAAGGTCGCTCTGTCGAGCGCACATCGCTTCACGCTCGCCCCCTGAAACCTAGACGCGCGCGCCGGGAGTCAGGCCCGTGCGCGCGGTCTTGCGCGAGGCCGGCCGCCCATCGGGCTGTCGGCCTCGCCTTGTCGCCGCACGGGTTCGCCGTGCACGGCGCGCGCTGCTCGCACTACAGTGGATGTGCATGTCGCTCTCGCACTCCGCGCGCACCGTCGTCTGGATCGGGCTCGCTTCGTTGCTCCTGTGCGCCGCAGCCTTCGCTGACGTGTTCACGCTCAACGACGGGCGCAAGATCGAGGGCAAGCTCAAGCGCGAAACGGCTTCGAGCTATTTCGTCGAGACCTCCGTGGGCGAGCTCGAGCTCAAGAAGAGCGAGGTGCAGACGCGCGTCGCCGGCAAGACTCCGCGCGAGACCTTCGACGAGCGCTTCGCGGCGGCGAAGTCCGCCGAGGAGTTCTTCGCCGCGGGCGAGTACGCGCGCGAGCAGAAGCTGAAAGCGCTCGCCACCAAGGCTTGGAAGCGCGCGGTCGAGCTCGACGCGCGGCACGAAGGCGCGCACAAGGCGCTGGGGCACGTGCTCTACAGGGGCACTTGGATGACCCCGGAGGAGCGCGACCAGCGCGCCGTCGCCGACGAGGACGCGGAGATGGCGCAAAAGGGCTTCGTGCGTTGGAAGGACAGCTGGGTCACGCCCGAGGAGAAGGCCAAGCTCGAGCAGGGCTTGATCCTGCGCGACGGTGTGTGGATCAGCGAGGCCGAGTCCAAGCGCAAGGATGGGCTCGAGCTCTTCGAAGGCCAGTGGTACCCCAAGGCCGAGGCGCTGGCGCGCGGCGACGTGGGCGCTGTGGCCGCGGTGCTCGGACGACCGCTGCGGGTGGTGTGCAACGCGCAAGCGGCCATCGCCGGCGACTACGGCGAGGATCTGCTGGGCAAGGTCGGCGGGCACCTGGTCACCTCGCGCGCCTGGTTCGACGCGAGCTTCAAGGTCGAGCCCGGGCTCAAGTTGCTGGGCAACCGCCTGGCCGAGTTCTACCTGTGGAACCGCGACAGCGGGCCGTACCAAGCGACCGTCGCGCATTTCGGCGCGTTGACGCCGACCGTGCCCGAAGGCTGGGCTCCGGTGGTCAAGGAGCGCCACGGGTTCTTTTGGATCGATCCCTACGCGCTGTCCTCGGCGCGCGTGTGGAATCGCCCGGACGAAGACCTCGTGGGCCACTGCGTGCACCACTGGGGGCACATGCTGCTCGGGCGCTTGGGCTACGAAGGTCGGCTGTTGCCTCCGTGGTACGACGAGGGTTTCGCGAGCCTCGCCGAGTACAAGCTCTTCCAACGCAACGCGGTGTTCTGCCGCAGCGCGTCGAGCAGCGTGGCGACCACCGGCACGAGCGCCAAGAAGGCCGCGATGACGTTCAACTTCGACGCCGGGCTGTTCCGCGAAGGCGCCTGGAGTGCGACGCTCAAGAAGGCGCTCGAGGCCGGAGTCGTGCCGAGCTTCGATCGATTGAGCTCGCTCGACATCGGCCAGCTCGAGCTGCTCGACATCGCCTGCGGGATGGCGATCACCTGGTGGCTCGAGGAGTTCTCGCCCGACGCGCTCTCGAAGTTCCACGCGGTGCTGCGCAAGACCCAGGCGCCGGCGCCGACGCGCGTCTTGCCGCAGGCGCGCGAGCGCCAGGCGCAGTACGAGCAGGCCTTCCAAGCCGCTGTCGGACTCGGATGGCGCGACGCCGACTTGGCCTGGCGCGCCTGGTTCCAGAAGCGGTAGGCCGGCGCGCGCGACTGTGGTAGGGATGTCGGCCGAGCCCGACCGACGCCGTGGATCATCCCCAGAGTTCCTCAGCCCAGCCCTTCCCGGAGATCCCGGGCTACCGCATCGAAGCGCTGATCGGGCGTGGCTCCGCGGGCGTCGTGTACCGCGCCGTGCAGCTCGCCGTCGAACGTCGGGTGGCGCTCAAGGTCCTGCACCCCGAGCTCGCCTCGCGCGGTCGCGCCGTGCGCCGGCTGCAGCGCGAGGCCAAGACCACCGCGAAGCTCGCGCATCCCGGCATCGTCACGGCCATCGACATGGGCAGCACGGGTGGCCTGTGGTGGTACGCGATGGAGCTGGTCGACGGACCGAGCCTGGCGGAGAAGCTCAAGCGCGACGGCGCGATGAGCGAGCGCGAGGCGGTCAAGCTCTTCATCCCGTTGTGCGAGGCGCTCGAGCACGCCTTCGAGCAGGGCGTGGTGCACCGCGACCTCAAGCCCGGCAACATCCTGATCGACAGCTCCGGCCGCGCGCGCATCGTCGACCTCGGTCTCGCGCTCAACGAGGACGACCCGGCGTTGACGATCCAGGGCGGGACGCTCGGAACGCCGCACTACATCTCGCCGGAGCAAGCGCGCAATCCGAAGAATGCCGACGCCAAGAGCGACATCTGGTCGCTGGGCGCGACGCTGTTCCACTGTGTCTGCGGGCGGCCGCCGTTCGCGGGCGCGAGTGTGGCCGAGATCCTCTCGGGCGTGCTGTACGCGCCCGTGCCCGACCCGATCGCGTTCGCTCCGGAGCTCTCGCGGAATTTCGCGTTGGTGCTGCGCAAGTGCCTCACCCGCGATCCCGCGCGGCGCTACCAACATCCACGCGAGGTGCGCGAGGACCTGGAGCGCATCCGCGAGCGCCGCGCGGTCAGCGTGAAGCGCTCGTCGCTCGAGCCCTTGGCCGGCGACGCCGAGCGCACCCGACGCTGGCGCCTGGGAGCAGCGCTGGGCGCCGCGCTCGCGGCCGCTTGCGCCCTGCTCGTGTGGCAACCGTGGCGCGGCGACGAGATGCGCGAGCCCGCGAGCAGCGCGGTCGAGCCGTTCGCGCCCCTCGAGGAACTGGCCGGCTATCTCGAGCTCCAGGGTGCGCGCATTGCGCCGGCGCTCGAGCGCCTCGAGGAGATCGGACCGCAGATCCCCGCGGTCCATCAGGCGCGCGCCGACGAGGTGCGCCTGGCGCTGCGCACGCGTTTCGACGCCCAAGTGCAGGCGGCGCGCGCCCAGTTCGAGGCCACTTTGCGTGCGCTGTGGACCGAGCGCCGCGACTTCGCCGCCGCGTTGACCTATCTCGACGAGGGGCTGCCCAACGAGCTGCGCACCACGCTCGGGCTGAGCGCGCGCCAGCTGTCCGAGCTCCAGGCGCGCTTCGAGGTCGCGGATCGGCGCCGGCGCGTCGACGAGGATCGCCGCGTCGCGCTCGGAGTGTTCCAGCAGCGACTCGCCAAGCACTTCACGGAGGTGATCGCCTTCGAGCGCGCGCGGACGCTGCTGGAGGCCGGCCGTTGGCGCGCCGCGCTGGCGGCCCTCGAGATCAACGCCGCGCGCGTGGTCGAAGAGACCAAGCTTCCGACCGCCGGCTTCGCCGCGAGCGATGTCGCGGCCGTCCTGAGCGCGCTTCAGAGCGAGGTCATCGATCCGGCCGTGAGCGAGCTCAAGGAGCGCTGGCGCGCGGAAGACCGCCGGCGCGCGCTGGAGCTCTCGCAGCTGCGCGCGCGGCTGGTCGACGAAGTGGAGCTCGGCAAGATCGACGACGTCGATCTCGCGCTGGACCGCTTGTACCGCTCCGCGCTCGAACAGGGCCGAGTGCAACCCGACGAGATCCTCGACGCGGTCTCGGACGAAGCGCGCAAGCGCCGCGACGCGATCAAGGACGAGCTGCGGCCGATCGAGCTCGCCGTGCGCTCGCGCGTGGCCGAGAGCCTGTTCGCGGAACACACCAAGGGGCTCGAGTCGCGCTTCCGGGCGCGCGCCTTCGGCGACATCGAGCGCGAATTCGCCGAGCTCGCGCGCGCGCAGGCGCTCGCTCCGGTCCGCGAGCGTGTCGAACGCATCGCGCAGCAGGCCGGCGTGCTCGAGGGTGTCATGCAGCGCGCGGCGGGCGAGATCGAGCGCCTCTCGCAGTCGCGCGAGGAGCTCGAGTTGCTCGTGGGGCAGATCACCTTCACCGGGCGCGTCGAGGAAGGCTTGCAAGTCTTCGAGAAGGGCTTCCGCTTCCGGCCGAGCAGCGCGGCCGCCGGAGTGGCGCCGACATTGTTCGTGTTGCGCGAGCTGTCGAGTGGCAAGGGCACGCTCGTCGGTCGCCCGGCGCTCGAGCGGCTTGCCGGATTGGCGGGGCGTGCGCTCGACGCCGACCACAAGTTCGAGCTCGCGCTGTTGCGCTGGCACTTGGGGGACCGCGACGCCGCGGCCGAGATCGCGCTCGAAGCACCGGCGCGTGCCGACTGGATCCCGCTGTCGCACGAGCTCGCCACGCAGCTCGCCGGTCTCGGCGAGGCCCGCCGACAAGCCGAGCTGCAGCGCGCGCAGGAGGCGCGGCTGTTGTTGACCAAGCTGCGCAAGGCCTTCAGTGACGGAGCCAGCGACTCGCGCAGTCAGGCCGGCTGGATCGACGAGCTGCTGACCAAGCACCTCGACCTCGAGTTCGTCGCCGCGGAGACGGCTTGGCTGCGCGAGCGGCGCGAGGCGTTGCGCGCACAGATCGAGCAGGACGATCGCGCGCGCTTCCAGCGCCTGTTCGGCCCGAGCGAGCTCGGTTTCGTCGAGAATGGCGCGGTGCGGCTGCGCTACGTGTTCGATCCGCACTACGAAGGCGCATTCCAGCGCAACGAATCGCGACCGGAGATCGAGGGCTGGATCTCGCCCGCGCGCAGCCGCGACCAGCTGCTCGACGAGCGTCTTTGGCCGACGTTGTATCTCGTGCCGCCGCTCGACCTCGACAAGGAGATGGAGCTGGTGGTCAAGCTCGAGCAACCGGTCCAGTCCGGTCAGCCGCGCTTGTTCTCGATCAGCATCGCCGGCGTGCACCTCGTTTTCCTGGGCGCTCCAACGCTCGGCCAGAAGGGCCGTTGGCGCGTGGGCACGGGCACGCCCGACGACTACGCGCAGTTGCTAACCGAAGTGCTCGAGCGCGGCCGCGGCAGTGAGTTCGACGGGCTCCAGAAGGGCGAACGTCACACGCTGCGCATCGAGCTCAAGCAGAGCCGCGGCGAGGTCTCGGTGTGGCTCGATGACAAGTTCTTGGGTCGCGACAGCCCGGTTCGGCCCGCCAACGCGTCGTGGGGCGACAAGAGCTTGATGTTTCGCTCGCTCGAGCCCGTGCGACTGCTCGAGGCGACGCTCAAGGCGCGCTACCGCTGAAGGCGCGACGCGCCGACTCAGGCCGAGGGACAGAAGCGCGCGGCGACGCGCAGCGCCGCGGTGCAGCGTCCGTCGCCGATCAAATCGCGCACACATTGCAGCGCCTCGACGACCTCGGACTCGCTCGCGCCACAGCGCAGCGCTCCCCGCACGTGGCTGGCGAGCTGGCGTTCTTGGCCGAACGCCGCCAGGGCTGCGACCGCGAGCAGCTCGCGCCGCGCAGCGCTCAATCCAGGTCGAGTCAAGATCCGCCCGTAGGCGTGGCCCTCGATCCAGCGCGCGAAGTCCGGATGGCTGTCGCGCAGGAACTGGCCGATGCGCGCGCTGTGGTCGGCGTAGATGCGCTCGAAGAGCTCGCGCCCGCGCTCGGGGAGCTCGGGCTCGTCGAGCACCTCATCGGGCTCCAGCTGGCCCAAGCCTCCGGCCGCCTGCAGCACACCGTAGGCCTCGACCACCCGCGGAAATCCGGCGAACACGTGTGCTTGCAGCACGGCCTCGCGCCAGGCGCGGTCGGGCTCGCCGGGAGGCGCGGCGGCGCGGATGCGCAGCACCTCGTCCCAGGCGCCGAGAACGATCGCGGTCGACAGCCGCAGCACTCGCGTGTCGCGCGCGTCTAGCGTCATCGGCCGCCGTGCCCGATCGCTTCGCCCATGGCCAGCGGCCGCCCCAGCTCGAGGCCCGCGAGCGCGCGCGGGCCGCTGCGCGGGACGATGCAGATCACGGTCGAGCCCATTTCGAAGCGCGCCAACTCGTCCCCGCGCGCCAGCGTCCGCGGCGTGGCGAGCTTGCCACTGCTCGCGGGCTCGACACCGACCACGCGGATGCGTCCGACGTTGAGCGCGCCGACCATGACGTAGAACAGCGGCCCGAAGCCGGTCTCGATGCGCATCACGCAGCGCTCGTTGATCGAAAACACCTTGGCGCGCGCGGCGAGCACCTTGGGTGCGACGGAGTAGCGTGCTCCGGGAAGCCACACCGCTTCGACCAGGCGGCCGGCGACCGGCGTGTGCACGCGGTGGTAGTCGCGCGGCGAGAGGTAGATCGTCCAGGCCGTGCCGCCCTCGAGCTCGACCTCGGTTCCGACGGGGCCGAGCAACTCGCGCACGGAGTACGGGCGCCCCTTGGCTTGCAGGATCGTGTCCGCGTGGATCTCGTCGATCGACTGCACCGTTCCATCGCAGGGCGAGGGGAAGATCGCGGGGTCCGCCGGAAACGAACGCGCGCCGTCCACCAGACGGCGCACGAAAAAGGCCGCGAAGTTGGGGTGCTCCTCCAGCGGCAGGCGCACTTCACTCAGATCGACGCCGTAGGCGCGCGAGTAGGCGCGGTACAGCGGCGCGCGCAGGGGGCGGGGAATGGCGAGGGTCGTGAGCCAGCCGACGAACAGCGACAGGCCCCGCCGCAGCGGCGTCGAACTCACTAGCGACCGCGGCCTCCGCCCGTGCGGCCGCCCTGTTGGCTCGCGCCGCCTTGGTTGGTGCCGCCACCGCTGCCCGGACCGCCACCGAAACCACCACCGAAACCACCGAAGCCGCCGTCCATGCCGCCGCGTTGGTTGCTCTGGTAGTCGATCAACTGCTGGCCGAGCGCGTCGCCGAAGGTGCCCTTGAGCTCAGTGTCGCGCCAGGTGCGGTACTCGTCGAAGGCCGCGCGGAAGCCCTCCGGTCCGCCGCTGTCGCGGGCGGCGCGGAACACCTCGTCGCGCTTGGCGGAGGCGATCGGCATGAAGTCGGCGAGGCGCTGCTGATCGGCGGGCGAGAGCCCGAGGTCCTTCGCGGCCCGCTCGGCCATGCGGTTGAACATCTCCTGCTCGCGCTCCTTGCGCTCTTGGTCGCGCTTCTCCTGCTCGCGCTTCTTCTCGTCCTCCAGGATCTTGACCACCGCGTCGCGCTGCAGATCGGCGTAGGCCGAGACGTCGGTCGGAAGCTGGTCGGCGCGCGCCACGCCACTCTCGACCTCGCGTCGCCCGAGTTGGGCGCGCAGGTCGTCGATTTCGCGCTGCATCGCGGTCAGTGCTTGCTTGAGCGCGGCGATGTCGGCGCTGTCGGAATAGGACGGCGTGAGCGCTTCGCCGGACTCGTTCGGGCGCGCGCGGGCCGCGACCTCGTTCGTGGCCAGCTCCGCGGCGTGGGCCTGCTCGGTCGCGCGCTTCTCCATGGCCATGCGCACGGCCACGGTGGCACCGGCGAATCCGGCGAGGAGCGAGGCGACCAAGGCGCCGACGATGACGATGGGTTTCATGGGCAGTTCTCTCTCGAGCGATGGTAACCGGAAGCGCCGCGCGAATCGAAGCGCGCGCTCCTGCAACCCGCGAGTGCCCCCGGGGTTCGGTCGGGACGCTCAAAAGCGCTCCGCTCGGGTGCTCGGCGCTCGAAGGGAACGCCGGAAGTGCTTTCCGTGCGGCGAAGTGCCACCCTCTGGGCCCGGCGTCGGGAACAACGCCCCCGACGCGCACGACCCCGTCAGGCCCGCGCCGCGAGCGCGCCGAAGCTCGTCAGCGTATGGACTTCAACTTCAGCGAAGAGCTGTGCATGGTGCGCGACTTGGCGCGCGACTTCACCGACGCCGAGATCCGCCCGCGCGCGGCCGAGATCGAGCGCACCCACCACGTCCCCCGCGAACTGCTCGACAAGCTGGCCGACGTGGGCCTGATGGGCGTCGCGATCCCCGAGGAGTACGGCGGCTCGGGCCTGGGGGAAACCGGTCTGTGCGTCGTGATGGAGGAGCTGACGCGCGGTGATTTCGCGGTGGCGGTGACGTACGGCGCGCACGCCTCGATCGGCTCGATGAGCGTGCTCGTCGGCGGCACTGATGCGCAGCGCAAGCGCTGGCTGCCGGACATGGCGCAGGGGCGCATCCTGGGCGCCTATGCACTGACCGAGGCCGACGCCGGGTCCGATCCGGGGGCGATGCAGACCACGGCGCGGCGCGAGGGCGACGAGTGGGTGCTCAACGGCGAGAAGGTCTGGATCACCAGCGGTGACACGGCCGACCTCGTGACGGTGTACGCGATCACCGACAAGCAGAAGCGCGCGCACGGCGGCATCACGGCGTTCTTGGTGCCGAGCGGCGCCAAGGGCTTCAGCGTCGGCAAGCGCGAGGAGAAGATGGGCCAGCGCGGGTCGAGCACGGTCACGTTGGCCTTCGACGACGTGCGCATCTCGGACGAGTTCCGCCTGGGCGAGGTGGGCCAGGGCTTCAAGATCGCCATGGGCACGCTCGACCGCGGCCGGCTCGCGCTCGCGGCAAATTGCCTGGGCTGCGCCAAGGAAGCGCACGCGTTGTCGGTGAGCTATGCGAACCAGCGCGAGACGTTCCAGAAGAAGCTCGGCGAGCATCAGGCGATCGGATTCATGCTCGCGGACAACGCGACCGAGCTCTACGCGATGGAGTCGATGATCTACCGCACGGCGAGCCTGTGCGACGCGCATCAGCCCTACAGCCGCGAGTCGGCGATGACCAAGCTGTTCGCGAGCGAAGCGCTCGATCGCATCGTCGACCGCGCCGTGCAAATCCATGGCGGCATGGGGTACTCGTCGGAGTACGTGATCGAGAAGCTCTACCGCGACGCCCGTGTCACGCGCATCTACGAGGGCACCAGCGAGATCCAACGCATGGTGATCGCGCGCGACGTGCTCAAGCGCGGATTCTGAACCGTCGCCGTCGGAGGCGGACCGAAGACGAAGGCAGCGGCGCGCCCGCGGGGCGGCGCTCGAGGCGTGAATTGGCTCGCGAAGCCGATCGACGCGCTGGATCCGCGGGTCGGGCGGAGCGCCTTCGCCACCGAGGAACGTGCGAGCCTTCGTGGAAGCTGCGCGGTACCGATGCGGATCGCGTGTTGCCAGTTCAGGAGCTCTCGGCGATCGTCGTCCTCGCCGTCGTGCAGCGGCCGTCCGTATTCCCCGCGCTCGGAGCAACTCGCACGCAGCCGCTTCGCTCACTTGCCTTGGCATTCGCCGCGGTCGCTTCGACACTCAGGCACAGTACGCCTCGCTGATGGGCACGAACCCGTCGCACTTCCCGGGCGCGAGCCGTCCGGTCGAGCTGGTGAGTTGGTTCGACGCGCGGGCCTATTGCGCGCTTCTCTCCGCGCAGCAGAGAGCAATCGGCCAGGTGCCGCCCGGCTATGAGTATCGCCTGCCGACGGAGGCCGAGTGGGAGTATGCGTGTCGCGCGGGGACGACCACGGAGTTCAGCTCGGGCGCGGGTGACCTGCAGCCAGGCCAGGTTCTGGTACTCGAACCACTCGAATTCCGAGTGTTTTCCCTGGGGCGGAGCAGCTGCGGGCACGCAGCCAGTCCAGAGCTACGCGCCGAACGCCTGGGGCTTGTTCGACATGCATGGCAACGTTTGGGAGTGGTGCCTCGACACGCCGGCGGCGTACTCGGCCGCAGCCGTCACGGACCCGTTCGTCACCGTCGGCTCGCAGCGAGTCCTACGCGGAGGCAGCTGGAACAACTACTCCCACTACTGCCGCTCCGCGCACCGTCTCGGTTTCACGGCGGGCAGCTCCATCAGCGACCACTTCGGATTCAGGGTGGTGCTCGCGCCCATTCTGGTGCCCTAGCTCCGCAGCCGAGCGGTGGCTCGTCGGCTCGGGTTGCGCTCGACCTCGCGCGCGGTGTCCGTTCGGGCGGGCGCTTGGATCGGCGAGCACGGAAGTGCCGTGCAGAGCCTCGCTCATTGGAGTCGCTCGAGCTCGATCACCAGCGGGTCGAAGCGCTCGGGTCGCACCTCGACCTCGATCGGGGCGACCGCGCGGAAGCCCACCAGGCCTTCGAGATGGACGCGGTAGCGCCCCGGACCGGGAGCGGCGACGACCCACTGCACCTCGTCCGCGACCATGGGGTTGGCGTAGCCGCAGACCCGACCGTCGAGCTCGCGCAGCTCCAGCTTCCAATCCGGATCGAGCGAGCGCGGCTCGGCGTCATCGAGCAGCGTCACATGCAGGCCGCACGCGCGGTGGACCGCGAGCTCTCGCTCGTTGGTGCCGGGTGCGAGCTTCCACGGTACGCGCTGAAACGCGTAACCCTCGGCGTTGAGCCAGAGCGCGATCTCATGCGCGGGCGCATAGAACTCGAACCACTCCGATCCAGGCAGTCGCTGCAACAGCGCGATCGCGCCACCGCGCCGCCAGGGCTCGTAGAAGTCGATCCAACCGAGCCTGTCGAGCTCCGCCAGGCCGCCGCGATCGCCGTCGACGAGCTTGACGCGTGCGATCGAACGCTCCGGCAAGCGCAACTCGACGTCGCGGGCTCCGTCGGGGCCGACCTCGAGCTCGAGGTGAACCGAGGTCGGCGCGAGGTACACGTCGTAGGAGCCGGGCTCGAGCGAGTCGACGCTCCAACTACACCTGTCACGCTCGCTCTCGATGCGCTCGATCACGGCCTGGTAGTCGTCTGCGCCGCCCGGTCGCGGTGGCTCCTTGCGGTACAGGCGCATGCTCTGCGGCACGGACCATCCCGACAACACCAGGTGCCCCTCGACTCTCACGCGGCGAGCCGGGTCGAGCGCCGCAACGACCAGCACCGCGCGCGCTTGGGCTCCGGCCACGACCGTGGTGCGTTCGCTGGCGAGCGCGAACGAGTTCCAGGTCAGCTCCCCGACATCGAGCCTGACGAGGTAGGTTTCGGGCGCGAGCGCGTCGATCACGAGCTCTCTCGAAGCGGCGGGCGCGACTGCGATCAGCGAGTCCGGAGCGCGCTCGAGAAAGACGCGCACCACTGCATCCGACGGCACATCCGCGCCCTCGATCGCCACGTTCAGGTCGCCGCCGCGGCGCAGCGCGATCCAGCGCTCTCCACCTGTTGTGCCGCTGATGTGATGGCTGGCCCACGCGTAGCCGCGCGCACCGACGAAAATGCTCTGGTCGCGCAGTTGGGGCTGGAATGCGTCGAGTTCGAGCGGCGAGGACGCGTCGCTGACGAGGAGCAGGCGAGACGAGGCCGGGCCGGGCCAACGACCGGCGACCCGGCGCTCCAGGTTGCGCGCGATGGCGACTCGCGAGAGCTCGTGTCCATCGTCGGCGTCGACCACGCGCAGGCGCAGCGGCCGGCGCCGGAGGACGACGAGTTCGAGCTCACGTCCCGGCTCGCACCGGAAAAAGGGCGCCGCGGCATGCAGCTGTGCCTGATCGCCCGCGAGTGTGCACTCGCCGATCTCGAAGGCCGATCCGAGCACTTCGGCGCTCCATTCACCGCGTTCGACCGCGATCGTCACAGGGTGCTCGCGTTCGTCGGTGAGGCGAAACGAGCCGGTCTCGACCGCGCGGTCACGGCCCCACGGGTCGAACTCGCGGTAGGTGCCGCGCAACTCGCGGAGTTGCGGCGGGGGTTCGGATTCGTCGCGCGCGTCTGAGGCCTCGGATGACGGCTCGCGTGGCGCCACCGATGTGCGCGCCCGCGCCTCGCTTTCGTCCGAGGACCAGGCTTCTCGCGCTGGCGTTTCCGCTTGGGCGGATGCAGCCTCGATCTCGGGTGGATGCAGCGCATCCGGTGTTGGGCTGCGCAAGAGGAGCGCGGCGATCCACGACGCCAGCACGAAGATGAACAGTCCCACGAACACGCGGCGCACGTCGAACATGCTCGCGAGCCGGACGTCGCACGTCGAACGCGCGTCGATCGGATTCCGCAGAATTCCGTCAGCCCGCAGAGTGCGCCGTCGCGCGCCGAGTCCGACTTCATCGAAGTTGGAGGACTTGGCCTTTCGGCTGCCCGCGGTCGGAGCCGTGCACGGATGGGCGCGGGTGGCGCGGCGAACCCGAGGAAACACGGGATCTCGACGGGCACGACATGGCTCGCGCTGGGCCAAAAGACGTGCGGTTCACTCGCGCCGCTCGGTGCGATGGAACACTCGGGCGGGCGTGGCCCCCGAGCAGCGTCAGCTCCAAGGCTGCGATCGCGCTTCGACCAGGGCGGTGCGCGGTCGGTAGAGCTCGTTCCGCGGCGGGCCAGGCCACTGCGTTCGGGCGGCCGAGGTTTCGCTGCGATCGCGAGACCGAATCGGCGGGCCGCGGCATGGAGAGCTGCGCGTGCCACGGAACGGAGCACGCCGGAGTGCCGACTGTGAACCCGATTGCCTCGCGCGTGCTCGCGATCCTGTGTCTCTTCAGCGCGTCCTGCGAAGACGGCGGAAGCTCCGGTGCCGTGGGCGCCACGAGCCCGCCCAACACGAGCTTCGTCCAGATCCACTCCGAGCGACTCGATGGCGCTCCATCGACCGAGTTCCGCTTCACGACGACACTCTTCGGCAGCGAGGCTCCGACGGAGATCGTCTGGGACTTCGGCGACGGTCGAACCGGCGTGGGCCCGTTCGCGCAGGTTCGCTACCCCGCGCCGGGCTTGTATACGGTGCGCGTGAGCGGGACCTTCCCTTCCGCGGGGGTCGTGTCATCGGAGCTCGACATCGGCGTGTTCGATCCGCAAGGGGGGCCGGTGCTCCTCGGCACCGAGGTGCCGCTGCCCGCGCTCCTCGGCGACGTGGATGGCGATCTCCAGCTCACCGCAGGCGACGCGGCGCGAATTGCCGCACACGTCCAGGGTGTCCAAGCGCTGAGTGCGAGCGCGTGGCGCGCCGCGGACTTCTCCCTCGATGGCTCCGTGGATCTGACGGACGTGGACCTACTCGAGTCCGCTGTGGGCCTCGGCGGCTCGCTCCCCGATTGGGTGCACCCCGCGAGCGGTCCGCGCGGATCGACGGTCCAGCTGATCTCCGAGCACCTGCGCAATCTCGACGCGCTGATCGAGGTCCGCGTCGGAGCGGCTCCGCCGCGTCCGGTGCGTCGAGTGCATCCGGGCTATGGCCTGTTCGTGATCCCGATGGACGCACTCGGAGTGCCCACGACCGATCCGGTCTCTGAAGGCTGGGTGCCCGTCGAGCTCTTGGTCGACCGCGTGGCCGTGCAGGTCTTCGATTTCACGCTCGTCAATGCGCCGGCGTACATGGGAGATGAGCTCGCCATTCTGCGCGGCTCCGCGCATGAGCTTCAGCGCGCGGTGCTCGACTTGCGCGGCGTGGTCGCGGCGGATTTCGAGCTGCTGGGCACTGCGTCGGACGACCGCCGCATCGTGCAGGCGCTGCTGGACTCGGCGGAGACCGAGTGCGCCGCGGCTGCGACCGAGATCGAGATGTTCACCGCGCAGTTGCCGGAACAGCACGCACGAAGCCTCGCCTACATCTGCAACGCGGCCGGCCTGCGAGAAGCGCGCGCTGCGGCCCTGGCCTGGATCCCTGCACCCCATGGAACGGCGCCGCCGCAACCGGGCGAAGCGGGAAATGCCGAGGTCGACTTCATCGAGCGACTCGGCTCCGTGCGCGCATTCGCCGACGCGCTCCACGCCGTGACGCTGGCCATTCAACTGTCGAATTCTGGGGTGGGGGAGCTGTCCTCGCTGGCGATCGTTCCCCGCTGGAGCGCGCTCCGCGCGAACGTGCTCGCGGCCCGTGCCTCGATGGAGTCGGTTTCGGGCATCGCCGGTGCGGTGAGCGCGCTCTGGCCGCGGCTGGCTGGCGGACTGGACGTGAGCACCTCGATTCAACCTGGCGCCTCGCCGAACACGTATCACGTGGGTGTCACGGCTCCGCTCGAGCCGGGCCTGGACTGCGGAGCGCAAATGAGCTTCGCGGAGCTCGCCCAAGGAGCGATTCTCGAGCGGCTCAGCTCGCGCCCGAGCGCCTTGGCGAGCTATCGAGTGCTGCGCGACGCGTGTCCATTCGATCCACTGACCGGCCGGCTGCGACCGGCGGTTCTCGATCGCGCAGTGACGTATCTGCAGGGATTGAGCGCGGAGTACCGCTACGAGCTCGACTCCGACGGCCTTCGTCAATGGCTCGACGACCTCCAGCTCCACGTCTGTCGGACCAGCACCATGCAACGCGCCGTGACTGTCCGCGCCAGCGAGCTGTCCGCGCTGACGCCAACTCCGAGCGACGCTGGAACGGCGATCGTCTCCGGCTTCGGTGTGCAGTTCGCATTCGAGTGCGCCGGCAGCGCCAGCAGCTATGCCGCACTGCGCGCAGAGCTGCCCGTCGTCGGATCCACACCCATTGTCGGAACGGGGATCGTGAGCTGCGGCGGCGACTGTCTCAGCGGTTTCGCGACGCCTCTGGGCATGGTCCAAATTCCGGCCGGGTCGTTCCCGATGGGGTCGAATGCGCCGAGCGGGCCTCCCTATTACGGCAGTCCAGCGCAACAGCCCGTGCACCAAGTCACGCTCAGTCACTGCTTCTGGATGGGTGCGACCGAGGTGACTCAAGCGCAGTTCGCGGCGCTGATGGGCACGAATCCATCTCAGTACCTAGGCGCGAACAAACCGGTCGAGCAGGTCACTTGGCACGACGCTGCTGCGTACTGCGCGGCGCTCGACGCGCAACAAAGCGGATTGGGCCTCGTGCCTCCGGGATATCAGTACCGCCTGCCCACCGAGGCCGAGTGGGAGTACGCCTGTCGCGCTGGGACGACGACGGAGTTCAACGTCGGCGACCAACTCCTGTGCGGTCAGGCGCGCTTCTGGTACTCGCTGCACTCGAACTCCTACTGCGGCGCACCGTGGGGTACGGATCCGGTCGGGAGCCATCCCGCGAATGCCTGGGGTCTGTTCGACATGCACGGGAACGTGCGCGAGTGGTGCTACGACAGCTACACGAACTACCCGAGCGGTCCGATCACCGACCCGTTCCACCTCGGGCCAGGGCGGATCCAGCGCGGCGGCCATTGGTCGGGCAACTCGCGCTACTGCCGCTCCGCGTTCCGCGGCGCCAGCAGCATGACCGACTACAGCAGTGCCCTCGGTTTTCGCGTCGTGCTCGCTCCGATCCTCCTCCCCTGATCCCGATCCGAGCGCTTCCCGTCGTTCGTCTCCGCTGGGTCGAAGTCCGGGTTCGCCAGCATCACTCCGTAGCGACGCGCGCGGCGCGGGGTAATCGCTGTGCTCGCGGCAGGCGGGCAAGAAACGGAGGACTCTCATGCGACCCATTCGTGCGCTCTCGCTCCTCGCGCTGTGCTCGTTCGCACGCGCTCAAGCGCCGCTCGTGTATTGCACGTCCGGGACTTCCACCAACGGCTGCGTTCCCGCGATCGCAGCCAACGCGCAGCCCGACGTGGCCAACAGCGCGGGGTGCGTGATCACGACGAGTTCCGTCGACGGTCAGAGAACCGGACTGAGCTTCTACGGGATCGACAACACAGGATTCGCACCTTTGCCCTGGGGCGTTGGGAGCACCAGCTCGCTGTGCGTCAAGCCACCCACGCGCAGGATCGGTCCGCCGCAGTCGAGTCAGGGCACTCCGGGGCAATGCGACGGTTCGTACGTGGTCCACTGGGATGCCTTTCAACTCGCCAATCCGACCTCGCTCGGAAATCCCTGGGTTCCTGGCCAAAGGGTTTTCGTGCAGTCCTGGAACCGAGATCCGCTCGCGGTCAAGGGCGCGACGCTCTCGAACGCGCTCGAGCTCGTCATGCAGGCGCCCCCCGTGCAGTGTTCGACGACCATTCCGGGGATGATCAACATCCCAGCGGGCTCTTTCGACATGGGTTCGGCGGCCCTGCCCGGGACGCCGTACCACAACACCTTTGGCTGTCAGCCGGTGCACACCGTCGTGCTGACTTATTGCTTTTGGATCGGAGCCACCGAGGTGACGCAATCGCAGTACGCGGCTCTGATGGGCACGAACCCCTCGTTCTTCTCGGGGCCGACGAACCCCGTCGAGCGCGTGCGTTGGCAGGATGCCAGAGCCTATTGCGCCGCGTTGACAGCGCAGCAGAGCGCGCTCGGAAACGTGCCCAATGGCTACGAGTACCGTCTGCCCACGGAGGCGGAATGGGAGTACACCTGTCGCGCGAGCACGTCGACGGAATTCAACGTGGGCCCAGCGTTGATGTGCAGCGACGCCAAGTTCGCTTTCTCGTTGCACTCGCTGTCGAGTTGCACGTCCTCGGGCACCGCGCCCGTCGCCGGATTCGCGCCCAACGCCTGGGGCCTGTTCGACACGCACGGCAGCATTTGGGAGTGGTGCCTCGACTCCTATGCCGCATATCCCTCCGGAACAGCGGTCGACCCGTTTGTCACGGGTGGCTCCGACAGGCTTTTGCGCGGGGGAAGTTGGAACAGCATTTCGAACAACTGTCGAGCGGCCGACCGACGCTTCTCGCCGCCCGACATCGTCGCGGCCGACATCGGATTCCGCGTGGTTTTGGCGCCGATTCGAGTGCCCTAGCCCAAGGGCTGGCACCTCGCGACGATCAAGGCGTCGGCCGCGGGGCGCGTTTGCCACCCAGATGGGCGAGGATCAGTCGCCAACGCTCGCTGCTCCAAAGCGGTCCGCGCGTGATCAGGTCCAACTCGTCCTTGAAGGCCGCGAGCGCCGGATCGGCGAGGCGCGTGCTCGGATCGCGCAGGCATCGCAGATAGCCCTGAGGCAGCGGGCGTTTGAAGTGCCCGATGCGCCAGGGCAGTCGCTCGGGGTTGTCTTCGTCGCGCGCGAGCAACTGGCCGTCCGCCCAGATCGGCATGCGCGCGAGCAGCGGATCGGCGAGCCCGATCGGGTCGACGATGTGCAGCCCGGGCCCGGCGTGGAAGCCGAAGTAGCCCAGATTGGGCGCGAGCTTGAGCTTCGCGCCCTCGGCGCGCGCACGTTCCGCGCCTTCGTTGCCGCGAGTGACGTGCATTGCGAGGCCCTCGCGCGGAGCGCGGAAGCTGCTCCACAGTCCGCCGACATCGTCGGTCGCGGCGCGCTCGTCGGCGATGCCGTTGGCGTCGAAGTGCTGCGACGACGGCGTGTCTAGTTGGTAGGCCAGCGGGGCGCGCAGCGGGCCGAAGGGCACGAGCGCCATCGCGGCCACGGCCGCGACTCGCGCGAGCAGCAGCGTGCGCTTCGAGAGCGACTGGCTGGCAATCACGAACAGGGCCACGACGAAGGGCAGGCTCAGGAAGCGCCCGCTCATGAAATCGCCGCCGACGCGCACCACGTAGGACAGCTGGAGCACGAGCCCGAGACCGAGCGCGGTCGAGCGTGAGTCGCGGCGCAGGAAGGCGAGAAACAAACCGGCGGCGATCACTGGCAGGGTCAGCGGATCGTTGCGCAGCGAATTCTCGAGGTAGCGCAACCCCTGCAGCGCGAGCTCACCGGCTGGCAGGGCGGTGCCGAGCTTGGCGTAGGCCGTGTTGGGCAGCAGGAAGCCGTAGTAGACGAGCGACACGAGCTCCCAGGCCACCAGGGGCGCGCATCCGAGCGCAATGTTCGCGAGCACGCGCCGGCTGCGGTGCACGAGCGCGATCTCGGCCAGGAGCGGCGCATACAGCGCGAGGGAATCGAGGCGGTTGATCGCGGCCAGTGAGGCTCCGAACGCGACGATCCACGCGCGACGCTGGGGAGCGGCGGGGCTCGCGTAGACGAGCAACGTGCCGACTGCGAGGGCATGCGACAGCGCGTTCTCGAGCCCTGAGGTGGAGAAGTCGACGAAGCACTTCGAGGCGCACAGGAAGAGCAGCACGAGCGCGCCGAGCGCCGGTGTGGACGCCACGCGCCAAGCCAGACAGCGCGCGCTCCACAGGCTCAGCACCAAGCTCAGGGCGAGACTGGTGTAGAAGGGCTCGCGCGTGAGGGTGTACGGCAGCGCCACCAGCAGCATCCACAGCGGATTGGTGTACGCCTGAACACGCTCGGCGACGTTCCAACGCAGGCCGTGACCCCCGATCCAATTGTCGATCACGCGGAACGTGATGTAGGCGTCGTCGCACACCCAAGCGCACTTGACGAGCAAGGCGGCGAGCAGCGCGAGCAGCAGCGTGCGGATCCAACGCGCGCGTTCTTCCGCCGCGGGCGGAGGGTGCGACGGGTTGGCTTGCTGCGACACGGCTCGGGCCATCGTGGCGCGCGCGGTCGCGATCGTCCACGGCGAACTGCGGCCGCGCGCTCACGAAAACCGCCGTCGCGAGCGCTACGCTCCTGCGAGCATCGCCGATGAGTCCCTCGCTCGTTCCTCCGAGTCCGTTCGCGCCGGCGCAGCCCAGACCCCAGCGCTCTGAACTCGCGCTCGCGGCGCTGTGTTTCGCGCTGCTCTCACTGGCGGTGTTGGGGCACGCGGTGGTGCGCCTGGGAACTCACACGCTCGGGCACTGGGACATGCTCGCTTCGATGTCGAGCTTGACCCGCGGCAGCGAGGAGCTCGTTCCGCAGAACACCTGGACCAGCGACCCGGTGCGACAGATGTTGCCCTGGGCCGTGTTCGCGGCGGGCGAGATCGACGCCGGGCGCTGGCCGGTGTGGAACCCCTTCAACGGCACCGGGACGCCGCTCGTCGCGAACTACCAGTCGGCGCTCTTCTCGCCGTTCCAGTTGCCCTTCTACGTGCTGCCGCTGAAGCTCGCCGTGCTGTCGTCCGCGCTCGCGAAGCTGTGGCTTTCCGGGTTCGCCGCCTACGTCTTCCTGCGCCGCATCGGTCTCGGTCGAGCGGCGAGCGCGTTCGGCGGCCTCGTCTTCCTGGGCAGTGGCTCGAATCTGACGCTGTTGCTGTTCCCGCACCCCGGGGTCAGCGCGTGGTTGCCGGTGGGGCTGATCGCCGCCGACGCGCTCGCCGACGCGCTGGTCGATCCCAGCGCTCGCGCGCGTGGCTGGCGAGCGCTCGCTCGTCCGACGGCCGCGCTGGCCGCGACGATGGGAGTCGCGGCGCTCAGCGGACATCCGGAGACGCTGGTCGCCAACGCGCTCGCCGTCGCGACTTGGATCGTCGTGCGCGCCTCCGCCGGCGGCGGGCCAGCGCTCGCGCGCGCCGTCGTGGCGTTGCTCGGTGCGGCAGGGATCGCGCTGATGCTCTGCGCACCACAACTCCTGCCATTCCTCGAGTATTTCGAAGCGAGCCGCGCGCGCGCCGGAGGGCCGCGCTCGGTGTCGCTGCTCGCGGGCGAGAATTGGCCGTTCCTGTTCTTCTGCGATCTCGCAGGCTCGCCGATCGCGGGCGGGACGCTCGCGCTGTTGCCGCGACCCAATCACCAAGAGGTGATGGGGTTCTTCGTCGGAGCGCCGGCGTTGGCCTTGGCCTGCGCGGCACCTTGGCTCGGCCTGCGGCGTTCGCGGTTGGCGGTTTTCGGCGTGCTGGCGCTGGCACTGCTCGTGTGCGTGTACGACCTCGCCGGAGCGGGGGCTGGATTGACCCGCATCGTGCCCGGGCACCGGCTGCCGCTCGTGCGCTTGAATCCCCTGTGGACGTTCTCGACCGCGGCGCTCGCGGCGTGGAGCGTCGAGCGGCTGTCGCATCTCGGCGCGCGGCGCGGCTTGGTGATCTGGGGCCTCGTCGCGGGCGGAACGGCGTGCCTGTTCACCGTCGGGGCGGCGCGCTACATCGACTCGCGGGCTTCCGAGCTGGGCCTCGATGCGACGGCGTGGGCCGCGACCTTCGCCGCGCACCGGGCGTCGACGCTCGCGTGGTTCTGCGCCGGCGCGTGCGGTCTCGCGCTCGTCGCCAGCGTGCGCGCGCGCGCGCTGCGAGCCCTGGGTTGGAGCGCGCTCCTGGGTGCGCAGTTCGCCTCGACGGTCGGTCCGCTCGCACGCTACACGCCAGCCAGCCCAGACGCATGCGTGCTTCCACGAACCGCCGAGCTCGACGCATTGCGCGCCGCGATCGGCGCGGAACGCGTCCTGTTCCTCGGCACCGACGAGTTGACCGCGGACTCCAACTGCGCGCTCGGAATTCGCACGCTGACCAGCTACGACGCGCTCGAGATCGCGCGCTATCAGAAGTTGATGGCGCACTTCTTCGGCGAGCAGCGCTACGACGCGCGCACGCTGCGAGCCTCGGGCGCTGCGCTGCGCTTGTTCGGGACGCGCTACGTCTCGGCGCCGTTGGACTGGCTGGGAATCGACACCCAACTCGGCTCGCGCATCGACGACGTGTCGGGTGCCGCGCCCTACGTGGCGCTCGCTCGCCGCAACGACGAGCTCAATCCGCGCACGTCGATCACGCTCGACGCGCGCGGCCTGGTCCAGGCTCTCAGCGCCGAGCGCGAGGGGCTGTCGGGCTTGGTGTTGCACTTCGGTCCCGTGCCGGAGGGGAAGGCGCGGATCGAGCTCGAACTGCGCGAGAGCGACAGCGGAACGCTGCTCGCGAGTCGCACGCTGGTGCCAGGCGAGCTGCGCGAGCTCTCGTCGACACGCCGCGAGCTCGCCTGGCTGTTCGAGCCGCTGGCGGCATCCAAGGGACGCGGGTACGAGCTCACCGTGCGGGTCGTCGGCGCGGATCAGCTCGTCGTCCGGCGGGCGAACGGCGCGGCACCTGGATCCGCGGACGACCAGTCCGCGGCCCACGGCTGGAACCTGCGCCGCGGATCCGAGGCCGAGCGTGGCCGCATCGTGCTCGACCTGCGCTACGGCGCGCCGTGGAAGCCCATCGCTCGCGCCGGACGCCACAGCGTGTTCGAAATCGACCGAGCGCCGGGCCGCGCGTGGTTCGTGGAGCACGTGCGCGGCGTCGCCGACGAGACGGCGGCATTCGCGCGCGTGACCGATCCGGAGTTCGATGCGCTGCGCGAGGTCGTGCTGGAACACGGTGGCACCGTGCAGCACGCGCCCGCGGAGCGCTCGGTGAAGCTCGTGGACGACCAGGCGCTGCGCGTGCGTTTCGAGGTCACCTGCCCGGAGGCCGCGCAGCTCGTCGTCGCGCAGGCCCACTTCCCGGGCTGGAGCGCGTTCGTCGATGGCCGCGAGGTGCCACTCGAGCGGGCGAATTTCGCGTTTTGTTCGGTGGCCGTGCCAGCGGGAGCGCGCAGCGTCGAGCTCGTCTACGAGCCGACTTCGCTGCGCGTCGGACTGTACTGTGCCGCTCTCGCGTTGTTGGGCCTCGCCGCCGCGTGGCGCGTCGGGCGCCTAGAATCACGAGAACGATGAGACGCCGGCTGCTCGCGAAACTCCTGCTCGCGCTCGCCAGCGCTGTGTTCGCCGGAGGTGCCACCGCGTGGTGGATCAAGAGCCACGGGCGACGCGGCGGCATCGACACGCGACTGGTCGAGCGACTCGACACGCGCGGCGAGGGCGTCGCGCCGCGACCGTCCGGCTACCGTGCGCGTCCGCTGACCGAGGCGGAGTACGAGCGCTTCGAGCTGGCCACGAGCGCGCTGCATCAGCGCGACGAAGCGTGCTTCTACCGCTACCGCGCTGGGATCGCGCTCGAGTACGACTTCGCCGAGCACCCAGGCGGTCGCATCGCCGCCGCCACCAACGACTATGGCTTGCGCGGCCGACACGCGGTGCGCCTCGATCGCCCAGAGCTGCGCATCCTGACCTTGGGGGATTCCCACACCGACGGCGTGTGCGATCCCGAGGTCGCGCACCCGGCGCTGGTGCGCGACGCGCTGCGCGAGCGCGGCCGCGACGCCGAGGCGCTGAATGCCGGCGTCGGCGGGTACACCTTCCACCACTACATCGGCGCGCTCGAGCGCTACTTGCCGCTGGCTCCCGACGTCGTGGTGCTCGCGATGTACGGTGGCAACGATTTCCAGGAGTGCCTCGTGTACCAGCACCTGTTCGCTGGAAGCGCGGCGCCGGAGTCGACCGCGGAGCAGCGCGCGCGCCTCGAGCGCGGGCTCGACGTGGACGCCAGCGCCATGGGGCAGGGACTGAGCGCTCTGCGGTACTTCGCGGATCACCCCGAGCAGCTCGAAATCGCGCTGCAGTCCGGCCGCGAGGCCCTGAACGAGTTCGCCACGCTGTGCCGCGAGCATGGCGCGCGTCCGGTGTTCGTCTACATTCCGCCGGCGTTCGACGTCGCCTGGGAGGAGCACGCGCGCGTGCTCCAGGCCGCCTATGCCGCGCTCGAGCTCGAGCGCGAGGAGCACTCCTGCGTCGACCGCTTGGCTGACCGCTTGATCGCGCACGTG
Organism: Planctomycetota bacterium; assembly: GCA_020853575.1. GTDB lineage: Bacteria > Planctomycetota > UBA1135 > UBA1135 > F1-120-MAGs118. The sequence continues at coordinate 22,046 of JADYYP010000024.1, read as the reverse complement.
CGCTCGCTGGGCATCGAGGTGGTCGACTTGCGTCCCGCGTTCCGCGCCGCGCCGCGCTCGCCCTACTGGGCACTCGACTTCCACATCAACCTCGAAGGCCAGAAGTTGGTCGCCAGCGCGGTGACAGAGGTGATCGAGCGCTTGTGTCCGGCGGGCTTCGAGCGCACCGCGCCCGCGCCTCGCCCCGAGTTGGTGGGCGCGACCGTGCTCGCCGCGGAGTTCGGGGAGGGCTTCAAGGTCGAGGTCGACGACGCCCCGCTGGAGTGGCGCGCGCTCGACGAGCAGGCTGCTCGCAGGTGGTTCAGTTGGGGAGCGAGCCAGCGTTTCGATCCGCGCGCCGGCGTGCTCGAGCTCGCGGACGCGACGCGCGCGATCGGCCCTGACGGCGCCTGGTCGCCGGCCAGTGCCGCGGCGACCGCGGCGGCGGGCGAGGTCTGGGTCTTGGGCGACGAGTTGGGTGCTGGAAGCGCCGCCGCCGATGCGCGCTTCGGCGCGCTGCTCGAGCAATTCGGCCCCTTCGTGTGTCGAGACTTCGCCACGCGCGGACACGGGCCGCAGAGTTACCTGGGTCTGCTCGAGCCTCCGCTGGCGACGAAGCCACGGGCCATCGTGGTGCTGTGGAACGGAGGCAACGACTTCGCGGAGGCGCTCTCGACCACGCGCGCCCTGACCGGCGACGGCGCGCGCGCGGCGACCGCGGGGCAAATCTGCGCGACTCCCGAGCAGGTCGTGGAGCGCTGGCGCAGCAAGCCGCGCGAGCCGCGCGCTGCGGCCGAGGCGAGCACTCGCGTCGTCGCGCAGTTGCGCCGCCGCGCCGAAGAGCTCGGAGCTCGCCTGGTGGTCGTGTTGCTGCGTCCGAACGCGGGCTTGGCGCGCTCCCGGCGCCGCGACGGGCTCGACGCACTCGACCGTGTCGCCACGGCTTTCGGCGGCGCGCTGCGCATCGCCGGCTACACGGTGATCGACGAGAGCGAACGGCTCAACGTCGGCGGTCCACCCGCGCTGGATCCGCGCTCCAGCTCGTACTCGACTCACGCGCTTCGGGCCCTGGCCGAACTGGCCGCGGCGACGCTGCTCGAGTGAGCGCCTTCGGCCGCGGCGTCGGCGCCGCTCAGGGCGGACTGGCCGGTGCGCGCGCCGCGCGCGGGATCAAGCCGCGGCGCGTGAGCTCGGCCAAGAGCAAGTCGGCGCGGGCCGCGACCGGGGCGATCGCCGGCAGGCGCAGCAACTCGTAACCGAGCTCGCCATAGGTGGCGATCAGGTTGGCTTCGATCTCCCGCGCGCGCTGCAGATCCGAGGTCCGTCCGGTCTCGACGCGCGGCTTGAACGGCAGGCAGATCTCGCACAGCACGACCGCGTCGTAGTTGCTCTCCGCGACGGCCTGGGAGATGTAGGGGGTGGGGGAGGCGCCGACCAGCCGCATGTAGGCCAGGCCATCGATCAGGCCGCGGTCGCAGAAACATGTGGCGGCGCTCGCCGCGCGCGCGCTGCGCTCGAGCTCGACCTGGGCGCGGGCGATGCGCTCCTGGAACTGAGGCACGTGGCTCTGGCGCCAGGCGCGGGCCTGCTCGCGGCCCAACTCGGCCACCAGGGCCTCGATGATCCCGATCGCCGCCTCGGGAACGACCTGGAAGCCGCGCCGGGCGAGCTCCTCGAGCAACGAGGTCTTGCCGCTGTGCGGCCCTCCGGTCAGAACGATCTTCACGCGCCGAACTCTGGGCTGCGCCACTCTAGCGAGCGGCGTCGGACGCGCGAGGGGCAGCTCGCGTTGACTTCACACCGGGTGCCCGTATCATCTTCGGCCCGTTTCTCGCCCAGCGTCCCCGTCGCTTTTCCGCCCCGAACTTCCATGGCCCGGCCCGACACCGTGATCATTCTGGCCGCCGGCCAGGGCACCCGCATGAAAACCGGGTGGGCCAAGGTCATGGCGCCCTTGTGCGGCCAGCCGATGATCGCGTGGGTCGTGGCGCAGGCGCTCGCGCTCGAACCCCGGCGCATCCTGGTGGTCGTGGGCTACCGCGGTGACGAGGTCGCGGCGGCTGTAGCCAACCTCGACCCGCAGGGGCGCATCGTCACGGTCGTGCAGGCCGAGCAGAAGGGCACGGGCCACGCCGTGCAATGTTGCCTGCCGGAGCTCGGACCCGATCCGGGGCGCGTGGTTCTGCTTTACGGCGACATGCCGCTGCTGCGTACGGAGAGTCTCGAGCTCTTGTGCACGGAACAGGCCGCGACGCACGACGGCGTGGCGCTCTTGACCGCCAGCCCCAGCGACCCGCGCGGCTTCGGACGGATCGTGCGCGCGGCCGACGGCAGCGTGGCGCGCATCGTCGAGGAGAAGGACGCGTCGAGCGGCGAGAGGACGATCCGCGAGGTCAACCTCGGCGTGTACGCCTTCGACGGGAAATTCCTGGTGCACGCCCTGCCGCGCTTGGAAGCCAACAACGCGCAGCGCGAGTACTACGTCACCGACGTCGTGGCGCAGTTCGCTCGCGACGGTCGCAAGGCCTTGCCGGTCGAGCTCGGCGACGTGTCCGAGGCGATCGGGGTGAACACGCTGGTGCATCTCGCCGAAGCGCGCGCCGCGCTGCAACGGCGCATCCTCGAGGGGCACATGCTGGCGGGCGTGTTCATCGAGGATCCGGCCACGACCTACATCGCGCACGGAGTCAAGATCGGAGCCGGGACCCACATCGCGCCGTGCAGCGTGATCGACCGCGGTTGCGTGATCGGCGCGGGCTGCCGCATCGGACCTTTCGCGCACCTGGGAGAGCGCACCACGCTCGACGATGGCGCCGAAATCGGCAACTTCACCGAGACCAAGCGCGCGCATCTGGGCAAGAAGTCCAAGGCTAAGCACTTGGCCTACATCGGCGACGCCGAGCTCGGTGAGCGCGTCAATGTCGGCGCCGGGACGGTCTTCGCCAACTACGACGGCAAGCACAAGCACACGACGCGCGTGGCGGACCACAGCTTCCTCGGATGCGGCACCGTGCTCGTGGCGCCCTGCAGCGTCGGCGCGGGCGCGACCACCGGTGCCAACGCGGTCGTCACGCGCGGCACGCAAGTGGGCGCGGGAGAGCTCTGGGTGGGTGTGCCCGCCAAGTCGAAGGGTCGCAAGAACGCGGGGAGCGCGTGAGGAACAGGACCATGGGCTACACGACCGACCGCATCGTGTTGATCTCGGGCACTGCCCACGTCGATCTCGGCCGCGCCATCAGCGCCGAGCTCGATCTGCCGATCGCCAGCGCCCACGTCGGCCGCTTCCCCGACGGCGAGATCGACATCAAGGTCTACGACGACATCCGCGGCGGCGACGTGTTCGTGATCCAGCCGACCTGCCCGCCGGTCAACGAGAACTGGGTCGAGCTGCTGCTGATCATCGATACCCTGCGCCGCGCCAGTGCCGGACGCGTCACGGTCGTGATGCCGTACTACGGCTACGCGCGCAAGGACCGCAAGGACGAGGGGCGCGTCCCGATCAGCGCCAAGGTGGTCGCCAACACGCTGGTGAGCGTCGGCGCCGACCGCTTGCTGACGATGGACATGCACGCGGCCCAGATCCAGGGCTTCTACGACATCCCGGTCGATCACCTGTACGCCAAGCCGGTGCTGATGAGCGCGGTCAAGCGCCTGGACGTCGAGAATCCGGTGGTGGTCACGCCCGACGTCGGCGGCGTCAAGATGGCGCGCTCGTGGGCCAAGGCCATCGGTGCCGACCTGGCGATCGTCGACAAGCGCCGCATCTCGGGCTCGGAGATCGCCGTCGAGCACGTCATCGGCCAGGTCGAGGGCCGCAACGTGATCATCGTCGACGATATGATCTCCACCGGCGGCTCGATCTCGGAAGCCGCCAGCATCGTGCGTCGCTACGGGGCCAAGAAGATCGTCCTGGCCGCCTCGCACGCCGTGCTGTGCGGGCCCGCGGTGCAGCGCCTGGACGCTTGTCCGGCGGACAAGATCCTCGTCACGGATACCATTCCGCGTCGCGGTGAGACTCCCAAGGCACTCCAAGTGGTCAGCGTCGCGCCGCTCTTGGCGCGCGCCATCCGCAACATCCATCGCAGCGAATCCGTCAGCTCGCTCTTCGAAGAACTCCCATGAGCAAGACCCAAGTTTCCAAGACCGCTCTCCTCCAGGCCGAGCCGCGCAAGAAGCTCGGCTCGCGCACCGCACAACAACTGCGCGCGCTCGGCCGCGTGCCTGCCTCGCTCGAGTGGCAAAAGGACGCTCCGCACCTCGACTTCTCCGTCGATGCCGATCAGTTCCTCACCGCGCGTCGGCGGCACCAGCACGTGTTCGAGCTCGAGCTCGCGGGCAAGAAGGAGCCGGCGATCATCCGCCACCTCGATTGGGACGTGTTCGGCGAGCACATCATCCACGTCGAGTTCCGGCGCGTCGATCTCAACAAGAAGACCGAGGTCGAGGTCGATCTGCACTTCACCGGCCACCCCAAGGGCGTGCTCAACCAGCTCGTGACGCACGTCAAGGTCATGGCGCTGCCGACCGAGATCCCCGACGAGCTCGAGGTCAGCGTGGCCGACCTCGAAGCCGGTACGGCGGTGAGCGCCTCCAAGATCAAGCTGCCGAGCAACGTCGACCTGGTAACCCCGGGCAACGTCACCATCGCGCGCATCGTCGAGATCAAGATCGAGGTGCTCGAGACCCCGGCCGTGGCCGAGGGCGCGACGGCTGCCGCGGAAGGTGCGGCTGCCGCGACCGCTGCTGGTGGCGCTGCTCCGGCCGCTGCTGCTGGTGCCAAGGCCGCCACGCCTGCCGCTGGCGCAGCCCCGGCCGCCAAGCCGGACGCGAAAAAGCCTGGCAAGTAACCCCGGGCGCTGTCCGACCGAGCGCGGCCCCGCGTCTCGGTCTGCGTTTGTCGCGCGGCGGTGCTTCGGCGCCGCCGCGTGCGTTGTGGGGCTCCGTTCCAGGCCGCGTCTGCTTCACGCTCTCCACAGCGGGAGCTTGCGCGGCCCGCCGCCGCCCCTACACTGTTCCGCCCGCTTGACGGTGGAACCGGACATCCGGCCATCACCGACCCCCTCCGCATCCCGTGACTCGACTCGTCGTCGGCCTCGGCAACCCCGGACCGCAGTACGAGTGGACGCCGCACAACCTCGGCTTCCACGCGGTCGAAGCACTGGCGCGGGACTTCAAGCTGATCTTTGGTTCCTCCACGGTGCTCGGCGCTCACAGGCCGCCGGCGCCTTGCCTGGTCGCGCGCGACGAAGGTCGCGACGTGCTCCTGGTCAAGCCGCTGACGTTCATGAACGACTCGGGCTCCGTCATCGCCCCGCTGGCCCGCTCGATGGGCATCGCGCCCGAGCAGATCATGGTCGTGTTCGACGACATCGATCTGCCCCAAGGTGCGTTGCGCATCCGCCCTCACGGAGGGACGGGCGGTCACAACGGGGTGCGCTCCATCGTTTCGCGACTCGGGAGCGATGCCTTTCCGCGGCTACGGATGGGCGTCGGCAAACCGAGGACCGATGCGGCGCGTCACGTCCTGCAAGCGCTCGAAGGCGCGGCCCGGGTCGCGGCGGAGATCACGGTCGCTGAGGCGGCCGCTGCGCTCGCCGCCTGGGCCGAAGCTGGCGAGCTCGAGAAGGTCATGACGCGGTTCCACAGCCGCTGGAAAGAAATGGGCCTCTGAGCGAGCCGCGCCACGCGCCGCCCTCTCGGTCGTCCGCACACGTCAAGAAAGAGAAATCCATTGGGAAACACGTACGAAGGAATGTTCCTCCTGGACAACCAGGTGGTGCGGGCGGACTGGAATCGCGCCAAGAGCGCGGTCACCGAGACGCTCCAAAAGCACGGCGCCAAGGTGCTCGCCGCGCGTCGTTGGGACGAGCGCAAGCTGGCCTACACGATCAAGGGCAAGACCCGCGGCACGTATCTGCTGACCTACTTCGAGCTGGGAGGCAACGGCGTCAACGAGATGCGCCGTGACTTCGAGCTCGACGAGCGCGTGCTGCGCTACCTGGTCGTCCGCGCCGATCAGGTGCCGGCCGGCGAGCTGGAGAAGAGCGCCGAGGAGTCGGCCGCCGGCTTCAGCGTGCCGCCGCCGCCCACCGAGGAGTCGCAGAGCTACGAACGCCTGGTGTTCGGCGACCTCGCCGATCGCCCGATCCAAGAGCCGTCGCGCCACCAACCCGAGTCCGACGAGGGCGCGGACGCGCCGGTCGAGGCCGAAGTCCCGCAAGCCGCCGCCGCGGAGGAGAGCTGATCCATGGCCGAAATGCGCAAACCCGCTGCCCCGCTCGCCGGGCGCAACTGCGACGATCCGAAGATCGACTACAAGGAGGTCGCGTACCTCGCCAAGTTCGTCACCAACCAAGCGCAGGTCCTGTCGCGCAAGCGCACCGGCTTCTGCTCGCAATGCCAACGCGAGCTCAAGCAGGCCATCAAGCGCGCCCGTCACTTGGGCTTGATGCCCTTCGTCCAGTAGGAGCTGCACGCCATGGCGAACATCGAAATCCTCCTGCGCGAACACGTCCAGCACCTCGGCAAGTGCGGCGATGTCGTGCGTGTCAAGCCGGGCTACGCCCGCAATTTCTTGTTTCCCAATCGCCTGGCCACCGAGGCCACGGCGGAAAACAAGAAGCTGATGGCGCGCAAGCGCGCACGTCTCGACGTGGAAGAGGTCAAGCGCAACGCCGAGATCGACGCGCGCGTCGCCAAGCTCCAGGGCTTGGTCCTGACCTGCAATGCCAAGGCCGACGACGCCGGACATCTGTTCGGCTCGGTCAGCGCTGCGGCGATCTTGGAGCTATTGCACGCCGCGGGTCATCCGCAGAACGAGAAGGACGTGCGGCTCGACGCTCCGATCAAGACCATCGGGGCGCACGCGGTGAAGATCCACGTGCACGGCGAGCGCTTCGCCGACATCACGATCAACGTGAACAAGGAAGGCTGACGCACGCGCGTCGCCCAGCGACCTTAACGCGAGGCTCGAGTCGTCACGCGACTCGGGCCTCGCCGGCTTTCGGTGAGCCGCTCCAGCGAGTACGCTGCTCGCTCCACGCGCGCGCCCGCTCGCGCGGCGCGAACGCGATGGCCAACCCCGAACTTCCCGGCAAGATCCCGCCGCACAACGAAGCCGCCGAGAAGGCCGTCCTCGGAGCGCTGTTGCTCGCGCCCGATCGCATCCCGGAACTCGCGGAAGCGCTCGTGCCCGACGACTTCTTCGTCGCGCGCCACCGTCAAGTGTTCGCGACCCTGCTCGATCTGGGGATGCGCAACGCCAAGGTCGATCTGATCACCGTCGGCGAAGCGCTGCGAGCCAACGGATTGTTCCAGGCCGTCGGGGGCGTCGAGACCCTGATCGAGCTCGAGCAGTCGGTGACCAGCGCCGCGCACCTCTCGCACCACGCGCAGATCGTCTCCGAGACCGCGACCTTGCGGCGCTTGATCGAGGGCGCGACGGGGATCCTCGAGGATGCCTACACGACGCGCCCCGATGGCGAGAGCGTGCGCGAGCTGATCGACCGCAGCGAGCAGCGCATCTTCCAACTCGGCAATCGCAGCAAGGGTCAAGGCCCCGACCCGGTGCGCAACGTGCTCGAGGAGGCTTTCAAGCAGATCGAGTCGCGCACACACCATCGGCTGACGGGTCTGCCGACCGGGTTCAACGACCTCGACGACCTGCTCGGCGGGCTGAACTCGGGCGACCTGGTGATCGTGGCCGCGCGGCCCTCGATGGGCAAGACGGCCTTCGCGCTCAACATGCTCGAGACCATCGGGCTCTCGAGCCCCGATTGCCTCGGTGGTCGCAAGCCGGTGGCGCTGTTCTGCAGCTTGGAGATGGGCAAGCACCAGATCATGCAGCGCATGATCTGCGCACGCGGCCGCATCGACGCCTACCGTCTGCGCACGGGGCGCTTGCCCGACGACGACTACGCGGCGCTTTCCACGGCCGTCGGAGACTTGGCGCAAATGCAGGTCTTCATCGACGACACGCCGGGCCTGTCGGTGATGTCGCTGCGCGGCAGGGCGCGGCGACTCAAGGCCAAGCACGGACTGGACGTGGTGCTGCTCGACTACTTGCAACTCATGACGCACTCCAGCTCGAAAGCCGAGAGCCGCCAACTCGAGATCAGCGAGATCTCGCGCTCGCTCAAGGCCTTGGCGCGCGAGCTCGAGATCCCCGTGATCGCCTTGGCGCAGCTCTCGCGCGCGGTCGAAGGCAAGGATCGCAACCCGCGCGGCTGGCCGATGCTCTCGGACCTGCGCGAGTCGGGCTCGATCGAGCAGGATGCGGACGTGGTGATGATGCTCTATCGCCAGTGGTACTACGAGACCAACAAGACCGCGCAGGAGCAGTCGCTCTCGCAAGCTGAGATCGATCAGATCAAGAACGACGCCACGGTGATCGTGGCCAAGCACCGCAACGGTGCGACGGGTGAAGTCAAGCTGCGCTTCTTCGGCAACATCATGCGCTTCGAGAACCCGGCGCCCTCCGCGGCCGAGCCGATCTACGCCTAAGGCCGCCGTGGGTTCCTCGTCCAAGTTCGCGCTGCGCACGAGACTGGTCCTTCGCAGTGCGCTGGTCGGCTCGGTGCTCTGCGCCGGCGCGCTCCCCGCGCTCGCGCAGGACCGGCCGGGCCAGGCTCCGCTGCCGATCGTGCAGGGCATCCGCATCGAGGGCGAGCAGCGCTACACCGAGGCCCAGATCGCCAGCGTTCTCGGACAGGAGCTCGGCCGCGAGCTCGATCCGGTGGCGCTCGACCGCGGGGTGCAGCGCCTGTGGAGCTCGTTCCACGTGCGCGCCGAGCCCAAGGCCAACACCGTCGCCGGCGGCATCGACCTGGTGGTGTACGTGCACGAGATGCCGGTGGACCGCGAGCCGCGCTTCATCGGCAACGAGTCGATCGACGAGAAGACGTTGCGCGAGTGGGCCTTGCTCGAAGACAAGAGCGAGTTGTACTTGCACCAAGCGGGTCGCGTGCGCCAGCGCATCCTCGAGAATTACCGCCGCGAGGGTTACTACTTCGCCGAGGTCAATGTCCTGACGCGCGATGGCGGCGATGTGGTGCCCGACGTGATCTTCGAGATCCGCGAGGGACGCCGCGTGCGCGTCAAAGGCATCGAGATCGCGGGCAATGCGTCGATGCCCGACACGCGCTTCCTGTACTTCTTCCGGAACGGCCTGTCGTCGTTGTCGGACCGCCAGCTCGAGAGTCCCTGGCTGTTCAACTGGACCGGCTCCAAGTTCGACCCCGAGGTGCTCGACGCCGACTTGCTCGCGATGCGCAACGTGTACCGCGACCGCGGCTGGCTCGATGCCGTGGTGGAGCTCGATCGGCTCGAGTTCAACGACGACCACTCCGAGGTCGTGGTGCACGTGGTGGTCGACGAGGGGCCGCGCTACACGGTGTCCTCGCTCGCCATCCGCGGCGTCGAGTGGGACGCTTCGGCGCGCAATGCGGAGCCGCGCTCCGTCGAGTTGGTGTATCCCGAGGCCGAGCTGCGCGCGCTGTGCAAGCTCGCCCCCGGGCAGGTCTACGAGCGCGTGACGCGCGAGCGCGACGCCGCGGCGCTGCGCGGCTACTACGGTTCGCGCGGACGGATCGCGCACCGCAGCCTGCCGCGCGAAGTCGGCTGGAGCTTCGAGGAGCCTGAGCTCGCGTTCGACACCGAGCAGCACACGGTGGCCGTGACCTATCGCCTGGCGCAGGGGCGCGAGCTCAAGATCCGCGAGATCCTGATCAACGGCAACACGCACACCCAGGACCGAGTGGTGCGCCGCGAACTCTCGGCGTTTCCCGGCGAAATCGCGGACTTGAAGGAGATCGAGCGCTCGCTGACGCGCATCACGGCCTCGGGCTACTTCACCGACCCCATGGCACGCGCGCTGCGCAACGACCCGTCGTTCCAATTCCGCATGGTCGAAGGCGACCCCTCGCAGATCGATCTCGACTTCCTGGTCGAGGAAGGACGGGTGATCGACTTCAACATCTCGGGCGGCGTCAACAGCGACAACGGGTTGTTCCTGTTGCTCTCGCTGCAAATGCGCAACTTCGACATCAGCGACACGCCCGACTCGTTCCTGGGCGCGTTCGGTGAAATCGCCCGCAAGGAGGCCTTCCACGGTGCCGGCCAGACCGTGCAACTCGAGGCCTCGCCGGGCACCGTGTACTCGCGCTACCGCCTGCGCTTCCTCGAGCCCGACCTGTTCCGCTCGCACCTCGAGCCCGTGGGCCTGGACCTCGACGTGGCCAAGTCCGACCGCGTCTACCGCACGCACGACGAGAGCCGCTCGAGCTACAAGGCGCGCCTGGGGCGCATGCTGGGCTTCGACTGGCGCGTGTGGCTGGGCTACGTGTTGCACGAGATCGAGATCACCGACCTGGACAACGACGGAGTGCCGCTGGCGCTGGATTTCCAGGAGAGCGAGGGCCACCGCAACCACGCCGGCGTGACCTTCGACGTGACCACGCGCTCGGTCGACAACTCCTACGTGCCGCACGAGGGCTACAGCTTCGGCTGGTCCAACGTCTTCTATTCCTCGGACGTCGGTGGCGACTACGACATCACCACCACCGAGCTCGGCGGGGACCTGTACATCCCGACCTTCGAGAAGGACGACGGCACGCGCAGCGTGCTGCACCTCGAGCTCAACTTCGGCGCACAGCAACCCTACGGCGACACGTCGTCGACGCCCTACACCGAGCGCTACTACCTCGGTGGCACGCGCTCGCTGCGCGGCTTCCGCTACCGCGGCGTGGGACCGACCGACCTGTTCACCGACGAACCTCTGGGCGGCGAGACCGAGCTCTACGGCACGGTCGAGTGGTTCTACCCGCTCAATTCCTACACCCAACCGGGCAGCTACCGGCCGATCGAGACCGTGCGTTTGGGCGTGTTCTTCGACTACGGCGTACTGGGCGTCGACTCCTGGGACGTGGACCTCTCCCAGACGCGCAGCTCGGCGGGATTCTCGATCGGCCTGGTCTATCCCATGCCGTTCGTCTTCAACTTCGGGTACCCGCTGCGCGACTTCGAAGGCGACGACCGCCAGACGTTCACCTTCACGATCCAGTCGCGCTGACGTGCGCCGCGGGGCGCCGCCGGAGCCGCTCGCGCACGATCGGTTTGACAGCGTCGCGGGAGAGCGCTACACCCTCGACCACCGAAGTGGGCTCCTTTCGAGCTCGCTCGCAGTCCGGGTTCGCACCGTAGAACCCTCGATGGGCCCTACTTGGGCTCTGGCTTTCATGACACATCGCACGCTCGAAGAACTCGCCGCATTGTGCGGCGCCGCGCTCGAAGGGGACCCGCGCATCGAGGTCAAGGGGCCCGCCGCGCTGGCCGAGGCAGAGCCCGACGACATCAGTTACTTCGGGCATCCGCGTTACCAGCGCGAGCTCGAGCAAACGCGCGCCGCGGCCTTGGTCGTGCCCAACGGGCTGTCCGTGTCGCGTCGAGACCTGGCGCTCCTGCGCTGCAGCGATCCGAACGCGGCCTTCGAACGGCTCTTGTCCGTGTTCGATCGCTTGCCGCGCCGGCCAGCGCCGGGAATCCACGCCACCGCGTGCGTCGCGGCTTCGGCGCGCATCGGGCGCGAGGTTTCGATCGGCGCCTACTGCGTCGTCGGCGAGGAAGCCGAGATCGGTGATCGTGTCGCGCTCCACAGTCACGTGGTCGTCGCTCGCAGGGCGCGCATCGGCGAGGACAGCGAGCTGCGTTCGCACGTCGTGCTGTACGACGGAGTCACGATCGGCGCGCGTTGCCAGATCCACGCGGGTGCAGTACTCGGCGGGGACGGATTCGGCTTCGATCCGCTGCTCGGCAAGAGCGGCATCGAAGGCTGGAAGAAGGCGCCGCACGCCGGGTCGGTGATCGTCGAGGACGACGTCGAGATCGGCGCCAACACCACCATCGACCGTGGTCGCTTCAGCGCCACGCGCATCGGGCGTGGCGCGAAACTCGACAACCTCGTGCACATCGCCCACAACGTGCAGGTCGGCGAGCACGCGCTGTTCACGGCACAGGTCGGCATCGCCGGCTCGAGTCGCATCGGTCGCGGCGTGATCATCGCGGGACAGTCGGGTGTCGGCCCGCAGCTCGAGATCGGAGACGGCGCGCGCGTCGGTCCCAAGAGCGCGGTGCTCTCGGATCTGCCCGGGCGCGGCGACTACATGGGCTACTGGGCGCGCCCCAAGGCCGAGTGGATGCGCGAGCTCGCGCTGCTCAAGCGCCTCGATCAACTGTTCGACCGCGTCAAGGCCCTGGAGGCCGAGCGCGGGACCAAGGAGGGCGCATGAGTCGCCTGCAACGCACGCTGCGCACGCCGGTCGAGTTCTCCGGCGTCGGATTGCATTCGGGCAACTTGGTTCACGCACGCGTGCTCCCCGCTCCGCAAGGCACGGGGATCGAGTTCGTGCGCACCGATGTCGCCGACGCGCAGCCGATCCCGGCGCGCATCCAGTACCGCGTGCAAGCCGATCTGAGGACGCGGCTCAAGCGCGGCAACGCCGAGGTCGAGACCGTCGAGCACTTGCTCGCGGTGTGCGCCGGGTTGGGCGTCGACAACCTGCGCATCGAGATGGACGGTCCCGAGATGCCGGGCATGGACGGCAGCGCCATGGCGTTCCTCGAGCTCTTCAAGCAGGTCGGAACCGTCGAGCAGCGCGCCGAGGTGCGCTCGTTCCGACTCGAGGAGCCGATCTACGTGCGCGAGAAGTCGGCGACCTTGGTCGCGCTTCCCAGCGAGAAGCCGCAGCTCACGCTGCAGTACATCGCATCTTTCGACGACCCTGGAGTTCAGGGCGGCTCGCTGCAGCTCGACATCGACCCGGAGAGCTTCGAGCGGGAGATCGCGCCCGCCCGCACCTTCTGCCTCGCCTCGGAAGTGCCCAAGCTCCAGGCTGCGGGATTCGGCAAAGGCGCGACGCGCGAGAACACCGTCGTGCTCGGCGACCCGGAGACGGTGATGCGCATGTCGAGCGAGCCAGTGCGCCACAAGATGCTCGACTTGCTGGGCGACCTTTCGCTGCTCGGCGCCGACTTGCACGCCCACGTGATCGCGACGCGTTCGGGGCATTCGACCAACGCCGAGCTCGTGCGGCGCCTGGTCGACCTGATGCAGGAGAAGGAGACCGGCGGGCTGATCCAACGCGAGAGCGGTCTGGACATCCGCGAGGTGATGAAGCTCCTGCCGCACCGCTATCCGTTCCTGATGATCGATCGTGTGATCGAGATCGAGGGCTACACGCGCGCGGTGGGCATCAAGAACGTCTCGATCAACGAGCCCTTCTTCCAAGGGCACTTCCCCGACCACCCGGTGATGCCGGGCGTGTTGCAGCTCGAGTCGATGGCGCAACTCGCCGGCGTACTCTTGCTGCGCAAACTCGAATTCACCGGCAAGCTCGCGGTGTTGTGGTCGATCGACAAAGTCAAGCTGCGTGGCGCCGTCGTCCCGGGCGATCAGTTGCGCATCGAAGTCGAGACGCTGCGCATGAAAGGCGAAACGGGCCAAGTGCGCGGCACGGGCTCGGTAGCGGGGCGCGTGGTGTGTGAGGCGACGTTGATGTTCACCATGGTGGAGAGCTGAGGGGGGACGCGATGGCGACCAACATCCATCCGACGGCCGTGATCGCACCGGGAGCAGAGCTCGGGCAAGACGTGGTGATCGGGCCCTACTCGGTCGTCGGCGGGCGCGCCAGGATCGGCGACCGGACGCGACTGGGACCGCACGTCGTGATCGACGGCGTCACGACGCTGGGTGCCGACAACTACATCGTGGGTCAGGCCAACCTGGGTGGTCCGCCCCAGGATCTGTCGTACCGCGGCGAGCCCACGTGGCTCGAGATCGGCGACGGCAACACGATCCGCGAGTTCGTCACGATCAACTGTGGCACGGTCAAGGGCGGCGGGTTGACCAAGATCGGATCGGGCTGCCTGTTGATGGCCTGTTGCCACGTTGCTCACGACTGCGAGGTAGGGGACCGCGTGATCCTGGCCAACGGCGTATTGCTCGCCGGGCACGTGCTGGTCGGCGACGGCGCCAACGTCGGCGGAGCCGCCGCGGCCAATCAATTCGTGACCATCGGCCGCTATGCCTACGTCGGCGGCATGACGCGAGTTCCGCAGGACGTTCCTCCGTTCATGCTGCTCGAGGGGCACCAGTCGCGGGTCCGTCAAGTGAACGTCGTCGGGCTCGAGCGCGCGGGCTTCAGTCCGGCGCAGATCGAATCCGTGCAGACCGCGTTTCGGCTGATCTACCGTTCGGGCGCGCCCCAGCGCCACAGCGTCGAGCAGCTGCGCGGCGATGCGCAGTCGACTCCGGAGGTGCTCGAGTTGTGCGCGGCGCTGGAGGAGCAGGCGCGCGGACTCAAGGGTCGCTATCGCGAGAGCCTGCGCGAGCACTTCTTCCAACTTGGCCGCCAGCGCATCCTCGGAGAACGACATGTCGTCGCCTGAGCGCGCGCGCCCCAAGGTCGCGGTCTTCGGCGTGGGGCACCTGGGCTCGGTCCACGCGCGGATTCTGAGTGCCCGCGCCGACGTCGAGCTCGCGGCCGTCGTCGACACGAGTGCGGAGCGTGTGCAGCACGTGGCGCACGAGGTGCGCTGCCCGGCGCGCCTGCTCCCGAGTTCCGCGCCCGGCGACGTGCTCGAAGCCTGTCCCGCGGGCGTGTCTGCGGTGGTGATCGCGGTCCCGACGCGCTTTCACGCGGCGGTCGCGGTGCCCTTGCTCGAGCGCGGTATCGGGTGCTTGGTCGAGAAGCCGCTGGCCCACGATCTCGAGAGCGCGCGCGCGATCCTCGCGGCGGCCCGGCGCGGCGGAGCCACGCTTTCGGTGGGCCACGTCGAGCGCTTTCAGCCCGGTATCCGCAAGGTGCGCGACCTGAGGCTCGCGCCGCGTTTCATCGAGTGCCAGCGTCTGGCGCCGTTCAGCTTTCGCTCGACCGACATCGGCGTCGTGCACGACTTGATGATCCACGACCTCGATCTGGTGCTCGACCTGGTCGACTCGCCGGTGCGCTCGCTGGACGCCGCCGGAGGCGCGATCCTGACCGAGCACGAGGACATGGCGAGCGTCCGCTTGGTCTTCGAGAACGGAGCGCGCGCGAACATCACGGCCAGCCGCGCTTCGCTCCAGCCCACGCGCCGCTTGCGCATGTTCTCGTCGAGCGCGTACGTCAGCCTCGACCTGCACAAGAACTACGGCCTGCTCGTCAAGAAAGGCCCGCGCTGGGTCGAGGGGCGCAGCGCACTGTCGAACCTCACTCCGGAAGAGATCGCCGCGCGCACCGATCTGGTGTCGAGTGGCATGCTCGAGCTCGCCGAGCTCGACCTAGCCGGCGGTGAGCGCCCCTTGCAGGCCGAACTCGAGTCGTTCCTGGCATGCGTGCGCGAGCGGCGCATCCCCGAAGTGACCGGCGAGGACGGCTATCGAGCGCTCGAGCTCGCCGAGCGCATCGCGGCGGAAATCCGCAGCCAGGCTTGGTAGAACGCTCGCTCCATGAGCGAGCGCACATCTCCGTCGACAGCCGCGCGGCATGCGGCTCTGCCCGCCGACTACGGCTCCAATCCCTCGGCCGCGGAGGAAGCAGTCCTGGCGCAGTGGCGCGTGGAGGGCACTTTCGAGTCGCTGCAAGCGAGTCGAGCCGATGCAGCGCCTTTCGTGTTCTGGGAGGGCCCGCCGACGGCCAACGGCCGTCCGGGCATCCACCACGTGCTGGCGCGCACGCTGAAGGACACCGTGTGTCGTTGGCAGTCGATGCGTGGCAAACGCGTCGATCGCAAGGCCGGCTGGGACACGCACGGGCTGCCGGTCGAGCTCGAGGTCGAGAAGCAGCTCGGCATCAGCGGCAAGCCGCAGATCGAGAGCTACGGCGTCGCGGCCTTCAACCAGAAGTGCCGCGAGTCCGTGTGGAAATACAAGGACGAGTGGGAGCGCCTCTCGGAGCGCATTGGCTTCTGGCTCGATTACGCGCATCCATACGTGACGTACGACCCGCGGTACGTCGACTCGGTGTGGCATGTGCTCGCGCGCATGCATGCCAAAGGGCTGGTCTACCGCGGTAAGCGCGTGCTGCCATACTGCGGCCGTTGCGGCACCGGGCTCTCGTCACACGAGCTCGGACAACCCGGTGTCTATCAAGACGTCAACGACCCCAGCGTCGTCGTGCGCTTCGTGCTCGCCGATCAACACGGCGCCGAGCGCGAGAGTTTGCTCGCGTGGACCACGACGCCCTGGACCTTGCCCTCGAACATCGCGCTCGCCGTGCATCCCGAACGCGAGTACGTGCGCGCGCGCGTCGCCCTGCCGGTGGCGAAGGGCGCGGAGAAGGGCTCGAACGGCTACGAGGTCGTGTGGGTCGTCGCGGAGCGCGCGAAGGCGACGCTCGGCGAATTCGCCGAGCTCGGACGCAAGCGCGGCAGCGAGCTCGTCGGCACGCAGTACGTGCCGCTGTTCGATGCCCACGTGCCGAGCGTCGATCCGGGCGCGTGGAAGCCCGAGGCGGGCGCGAGCTACCGCGTGTACGCGGCCGAGTACGTGACCGTCGAGGACGGCACGGGCATCGTTCACCAGGCACCGAGCTACGGCGCCGATGACTGGGCCACGGCGCAGCGCAACAAGCTCGCGGTGCTGCAAGCCGTCGGAGCCGAGGGGCGCTTCGTCGTCGACGTCGCCGGCGTCAAGAGCGGTACGTTCTTCAAGGAGGCCGACGACGCGCTGATGGACGACCTCAAGGCGCGCGGACTGCTCTTCAAGAAGGCGCGCGAGCCGCACAGCTACCCGCACTGCTGGCGCTGCAGCACGCCTCTGTTTTACTTCGCCGCGCCGGCGTGGTTCGTGCGCACGACCGCGCTCAAGGAGCGCATGCTCGAGCTCAATCGCCAGGTGCGATGGGTGCCGGAAGAGGTCGGCACGTCGCGCTTCGGCGAGTGGCTCGAGAACAACGTCGACTGGAACATCTCGCGCGACCGCTACTGGGGCACGCCGCTGCCTTTCTGGATCTGCGATGCCTGCGACCACGAGGTCGCGATCGGCGGTCGCGGCGAGCTGACGCAGCTCCTCGGCCTCCAGCCGGCGAGCGGTGCGCAGCGCACCGCGATCGCCGCGCAAGACTTCGATCCGCACCGACCATTCGTCGACGAAGCACACTTCGCCTGCGCGAAGTGTGGGGGCGGCACGATGCGACGCACCGCAGCGGTGCTCGATTGCTGGTTCGACTCCGGCGCCATGCCCTACGCGCAGCACGGCTATCCGCACGTGCCCGGCAGCGCCGAGAGGTTGCGCGATCAGTTCCCGGCCGCGTTCATCTGCGAGGGCCTCGACCAGACGCGCGGCTGGTTCTACACGCTGCACGCGATCGGTGCGTTCATGACGCTCGACCAGCCGGAGCTGGGGAACGGTCCCACGTACAAGACGTGCCTCGTCAATGGCCTGGTGCTCGACAAGGACGGCGTGAAGATGTCCAAGCGCCTGGGCAACGTCGTCAATCCCTGGGACGCGATCGCCCAGCACGGCGTCGACGCCGTGCGCTGGTACCTGGTGGCGAGCGCGGCTCCGTGGCTCCCCAAGCGCTTCGACCCCGCGGCGCTGGCCGACGTGCAGCGCGGCTTCTTCGGCACGCTCACCAACAGCTACAAGTTCTTCCAAGAGTACGCGCGCATCGATCGCTTCGACCCCGCCGACCCGGCGATCCCGCCGCTCGCCGCGCGCCCCGAGATCGATCGCTGGCTCGCGTCGCGCACCCAGAGCACGCAGGCCGTCGTTCGCGAGCGCTTCGACGCCTTCGATCTGGCGGGTGGCGCGCGCGCGCTCGAGGCCTTCGTCGTCGACGAGCTCTCCAACTGGTACATCCGCCGCAACCGGCGTCGGTTCTGGAAGAGCGAGACCGCCACCGACAAGCTCTCGGCATTCGCCACGCTGCACGGCGCGCTCGAGTCCGTCGCGCTGTCGATGGCACCGCTGGCGCCGTTCCTTTCGGAGATGCTCTGGCGGCGCTTGCGCCCTGAACGCGGATCGGTCCACGTGCAGCTGGCGTCCGAGCCCGTGCAGGCGGCGCTCGAACCCGACTTGGAGCGCGGCATGGAGCTCGTGCAGCGCATCGTCGTGATGGGGCGCGCACTGCGCGAGAAGGCCGGCATCAAGGTGCGTCAGCCACTGCGGGCCCTCCACGTACGTGCGAGCGATGCTCGAGCGCTCGATCGGCTGCGCGCGCGCTTCGCGAGTGAGTTGATCCTGGACGAGCTCAACATCAAGCGCTGGGGCAGCCTCGCGGCCGACGATGGCCAGCTATGTCGCATCACGGGCAAGGCCAACTTCCGGGTCCTGGGCAAGCGCCTGGGCGCCAAGATGAAAGCGGCCGCTGCGGCTATCGAACGCCTCGACGCCGTTGCGCTCGCCAACCTGCGGGCTGGTGGTTCGGCCGAGATCGTGCTCGACGGCGAGCGCGTGGAGCTGGCGAGCGATGACGTTCTCGTTCAGGTCGAGAGCACGGCCGCGTTCGACGTGGAGACCGATGGGAGTTTCGTGGTCTGGCTCGACCTCGAGCTCGACGACGAACTCGCCGCCGAGGGGTTGGCCCGCGAGACCATCATCCGCATCAATGCGCTGCGCAAGGAGTCGGGTCTAGCGGTCGAGGATCGGATCGAGCTGTCCGTGGCTCCAGAGGGCGCGCTGGCGCGCCGCGCGCTCGAAATTCACGGCGCGTTCATCCGCGGCGAGACCCTGGCGACCAGCCTGCGCGTCGTCGACGGTTCGGAACTCGCGCACGTCGAACCCTGGGACTTGGGCGGGACGCAGCTCTTGCGTTGCGTTCTCTCCCGCGCTTGACGTGCGTTGCCCAGGGCTGCTCGCGGTGGTACTTTCTGCCTCGGGGACAACCCTAGTGAGTTCGTGACCCGGACACACCCCCGGAGCCGAACAAGCAACCTCCGGGTCCCACTTCGATCGTCGTGCGCATCGCGCACGCATGAGGGACCCCCCTGAACCGCTTAAGTGGTTCCGGGTCTTCGAGCCGGCACGGCATCACCGGGGCTCCCCGATTTCGCCCACCTGGCGCGCTGCCTCGCGCGGCCGCAGCCCCGATCAATCGACATGCACCGAAGCACTTCTCACCGCTTGGACTCGCTCGCCGGACTGTTGCTCGCACTCACTTCCGCGGGTTGCGGCTCTGGAGAGGAGAGCACGGGTGCGTCGAGCGCGGAGTTCGTGCGACTCGAGGAGGTGCACGCGGCCGAGTCCGCACCTTCGAGCGCGGGATCGACACCGAGCGCCAGCGAAGCTGCACCCACGGCAGCTGAGCTCTCGGAGGTCGGGCTGCGGCCGGAGGCGAGTTCGAGTCCGCAGCCCTCGGGCGTTCCGGACCTGTCCAACGGGGATCGAGCTGCGCAGACCGCACCGCACCCGCTGGACGCGGGCGCGCACGAGGCCGAGGCGATCGCGGCCATCGAAGCCAAGGAGGGCGCTCGCGCGGCACGCATCCTGAGCGACGTGATTCTCGGGCACCTGCGCGAGGGCGGTGATGACCGCGTACGTCTGGCGCGCTGGTGCGCTCTCTTGGCCCAGGCGCAGTCGCTCCACCGTTGGTCCAAGAGTGGTGCATGGCGCTCGACCGACTTGAAAGTGAAGAGCGGTGACAGCTTGATCGCGCTTCGCAAGCGCGCCCTGTCCGAGCATCCGGAGGCGCTGGTTTGCACCGGCCAGATCGCACGCGTCAACGGCCTGGCGAGCGAGACCGCGATCCGGCCCGACGACACGATCCGTGTCCCCCTCGAGCGTGCATCGATGTTGGTCGACTTGAGCGCGATGTGGGCCTTCTACTGCTATGCGGACGAGCTCGTCGTAGGTTGGGAAATCGGGGTCGGCAAGTCAGGCAGCGACACACGTCCAGGCGTGTACACCATCGGACTCAAGCAGGAGAACCCGATGTGGAGCCCCGTTGGCCGAGACCCCGTCCCCTTCGGCGACCCGGCCAACCCGCTCGGTACCCGCTGGCTGGCGTGGTACCAGGACGGACGGGGCACGACGTTGGGGTTCCATGGAACCAACGACCCTACGAGCGTCGGCAAGCGCGTGAGCGAGGGTTGCATTCGCATGCGCAACGAGGACGTGGAAGCGCTTTTCGAGATCCTGCCGAAGGATGCCGAGGTTCGCGTTCAGCCATGACCGACGGTCTGCCCGTCGGCAGATGACCGCCCTCACCGGGTCGCTCCGGCGAACGTGTAGATCGAGCCGCGCGGGGTAGGCTTCGGCAGTGCACGCCCCGGCGACTGTCGCCGAGAGGGAAGCGATGCGCGCCGTTCCGTCGCGGCGCGACGCTGCGAACGGCACACCGCGCCACCGATCCGCGCTCAACGCTCGAAGAAACCGCGCTCCAGGGTGTCCCCCGGCCCGTGCGTGCGGTGCACGAACGCGCCTCGACGCCGAGCAGCTCGCGCTTGCGATCGTGCACGTAATCCCGCAGCGCGCGCTCGCGCACCGACGGAGCCTTCGGGCCCAGCAAGCGTCCCACGCGCTTCGCCAATACCCGCCGCTACAAGCGCAACAGCGCGATGATGTCCTCGCGACACGCATCCAGGCGTCGCGGTCGCCGCGGCCTCGGCCGGTGTTCGCGGGACTTCTCCAACCCCACCGCACGCCGCACCGCCTTGAGGTCCAAGCCCAGGCGACGCGCGCTCTCCTTCTTCGGCACCTCGACCACGAGACGCATGTGGCGGATCTCGGCCCGCTGCGACACTCCGATCACCTCCTGGCCCTCCGGCTCGGGTTTGCACGACGAACTCCAGATCCGCCGCGCTACCACACCGCGGGGCCTCCTCCAGCGCTGGTCAAGGGGGTCCCTTTTCAGCGCGCCGCGAAGTCCCTTTTCAGGGTGCCGGCAACAGCGGGAGGGCTGAAGTGATCCGAGTGTCACGGAGGGCAGAGACCGGCCACACGAATCCGCTGCGGGGTCCCTCGAATCCGTGGACTCGCGGGACGACTGGCGGCCGACGAACCCGGTGTGATGCACCAACAGCGGACCGCGATCCAAGCGCTCAACCAGGCGCAACAGGCAGTCCTTCCACCCAGTCGACCAGGCCTTTCACAGCTCCAAGTGAAGCCAAACCGACGCCCGCGCGGCGCCCGGGGCTCGCGAGCGCTCCCAGCAACTCGGCCCTCGGCAATGCAGCGCGTGCCACACCCACGGGCCAACAACCCGCCTGGAGCCAGCCGGAGGCTGGGGGGGGGGCTAGCACTCGCCGCTGGACTCCCGGTCGAACGCCCGCCGCCGTCAAGCACGAATGCAGCCACAACGCGGCGCCCCGGCCTCTTCGAACGCCCAACCGGGGCGATGCAGCAAGAAACCAAGCCCCGTAAGTACTTGCTGTGGAAGCGATTACACTCACGCATCGACTGCGACGACCGAAATCTCAACGCGGCGTTGACAGCGCGCCTCCAGCGCCTATCATCCCCCTCCCGCGTTGACGAACGCAAGCGCGTCCGACAGCGAGGAAACGGGCTCCGAAAGGGCCCGAACAGCGCCGGAAACGGCGCCGCTCTTTGAGAATCAGGGTGACCCTTGAAACCATGCGAGCAATGAGCCTCGCGCGCTGGGACACGCTCCCGCGCGCTGGGCTCCAGATTCCACAAGCCAAGTCAAAAACTTCAAGTGAAGGGTTTGATCCTGGCTCAGAGCGAACGTTAGCGGTGTGGATTAGGCATGCAAGTCGCGCGCGAAAGTCCGCAAGGATGAGTAAAGCGGCGAAAGGGTGAGTAACACGTAATCAACCTACCCCCGAGATCGGAATAACCACTGGAAACGGTGGCTAATGCTGGATGACTCTGCGCTGCGGCATCGCAGTGCAGCTAAATGGCGGCGCAAGCTGCTGTTCGGGGACGGGATTGCGACCTATCAGCTAGTTGGTGAGGTAATGGCTCACCAAGGCGATGACGGGTAGCCGATCTGAGAGGACGACCGGCCACACTGGGACTGAGACACTGCCCAGACTCCTACGGGAGGCTGCAGTCGAGGATCTTCCGCAATGGGCGAAAGCCTGACGGAGCGACACCGCGTGCAGGATGAAGGCCTTCGGGTTGTAAACTGCTG
>JADYYP010000023.1 GCA_020853575.1 Planctomycetota bacterium | reverse complement strand
GGCTCCCCAAGCGCCTGCGAACGCCGCTCAAGATGCCACCGATGTAGTGGGAACGGACAGCAACAAAACGGCCCTGGCACACGCCCCAGGGCCGATCTTGACCGACAACCTTTCAAGTCAGGCTAGACGCGGTGCTCGCGCACCCAGGCCAGCATGCGCGCGAAGTCGTCTGCCAGCGGAGCCTCGAAGCTCACGGGCTCGAGCGAAACGGGATGGCGGAAGCGGATCTCGGCCGCGTGCAGGCACTGCCGCGCCGGCAGCGGCGCGTCGGGCGGGAAGCGGAACAGCGGTCCGCCCTTGCGCTTGTAGAGCTTGTCGCCGACCAGCGGCATTTCGGCGTGCGTCAGATGCACACGGATTTGGTGCGTGCGCCCGGTCTTGGGTTGCGCCGCGAGCAGGGCGACGTCCCGGAACCGACTGCGGACCTCGTAGTAGGTGCTCGCCGCGCGGCCCTCACCCGGGCGCGCGACGATCATGCGACTCGAGTCGCCCTTTTCGCGATCGATGCTGGCGTGCACCCAGCCGCTGTCGAAGCGCGGGGTGCCGTAGACCAGCGCGAGGTAGGTCTTCTCGACCTCGCGCTGGCGGAACTGACGCATCAGCTCGGCGAACGCGGGCTCGCTGCGCGCGAGCACCATCACGCCGCTGGTTCCTGCGTCGAGGCGGTGCACGATCCCCGGCCGGTCGGCGCCCTGCAGTGTCGGCAGCGGCCCGAAGCGCGCGACGGCGAGCTCGGAGATCGTCGCTCCACTGGCGGTGTCGGTCGGATGCGCCAGGACCCCCGGTGGCTTGTCGACGACGACGATGAACTCGTCTTCGAAGAGCACGCGCAACAACGCCGCGTCCGTGACTTCGACGCGCAATTTGCGGCGCGGCGCGAGAGTGAACTCGAGGCGCGCGCCGAGATCGACTTCGGTGCCAGGCTTGCGGCACTCCAGCCCGTCCACGAGCACGCGACCATCTTCGATCAGCTCCTTCCAGTGGGAGCGCGAGACGTCCGGCACCAGCGCGCACAGCACGCGGTCGAGCCTACGATGTTGCAATTCAGCCGGCACCTGCACGGACCGGGGTGTCGAGGGGTCGGAGGGGCTAGGCATTGTGCTCGTCGTGTGCGCGGGCCGCACATCTTGTGGTGCGAGTTCAGTCTTGCAAGCAGCGAGAGGTGCAGTTCCGCAGCTAGCGGACCCTGGAGATCCGCCGCGTGTCTCAACTTCGAAACCAGTTCTCCGCTTTTTTCCACACCCTGTCCACAAGCCGCTGGACGCCGGCATCGAAGCTTGGTTTCTTGCCGCATCATGCCCGACGCCCCCAGACGCGTGCTGCTCGTCGACGACGAATTGCGCACGATCGAGTTGATCGGCGCAGTGCTCGAGCGACATGGCTTCGACGTGCAGCTCGCGGGATCGCCGCACGCGGCGATCGACGCCTTGCGCGTGGGTGACTACGACGCGGTGGTCACCGACGTCTTGTTCGATGGTGCAGCGGACGGCGCGGAAGTGCTGCGTGCGGCGCGCGATCTGCGCCCCAACGCGATGGTCGTGTTGATGACCGGTTATCCGGTGCTCGAAGGCGCGGTGGCTGCGATCAAGAACGGCGCCTACGACTACCTTCAGAAACCGATCGATCCCGTGGTGCTCGGCGCGAAGCTGCACCGGGCGCTGCGCGAACGCACCTGGGACCGCGAGAACCTGGGCTTCGCCGAGCTGGTCGACATCCTCTCCGGGATGGTCGCGAACACCATCGAGCGCATCGATCCGTACACCGCGGGACACGGCGAACGCACGCGGCGCTATTGCGACCTGTTGGCGCAGCGCTGCGGCATCGACCTGCCGACCCGCGAAAAGCTGCAGCTGGCCGCCATCGGCCACGACTACGGCAAGATCTTCCTCGACGACCTCGGGTTCCTGACCAAGAAGGGCCCGCTGACCCCGGCGGAATACCTGGAGGTGCAGCGCCACCCGGTACTGGGAGCCGAGAAGCTCGGACATCACAGCCGCCTACGCGAAGTCTGCCAATGGGTCGCCGAGCACCACGAGCGCTGGGACGGAACCGGCTACCCGCGGCGCAAGCGGCGCACGGAAATCTCGCTCGCCGGGCGCGTGCTGTGCGTGGTCGAGGTCTTCGACAGCCTGGCCACCAAGCGCTCCTACAAGGACGCCTGGGGGCTCGAGAAGGTGCTCGATTTCTTCGAAACGCAGCGCGAGCTGGCCTTCGACCCCGACGTGCTCGACCAGTTCCTGGGCCTGCTCCAGATCCACGGCGCACAGTGGATCCAGCAGCCGCAAATCGACCGCACGCAGCGCCAAACGGACAGCCGCAACATCGCGGTCTAGCGCCGATCGAGCGCGATTGCGCACCCAGGGGTGTGCGGTAACATCCGCGGTTCGTGCAACTATTGGTCGGCGCCCAGCTCGGCGCCCGTTTCGGCCCACGATCCCCTGCCGCCCGCGAAGGCCATTCGCATGTTCACTGCGCTCTGCTCGGTCTCGTCCGTCGTCCTCGCCCTGAGCCCGTTGGCGCCGCCGCAGGGCAAGGGCAAGCTGCAGCCGCCGCCTGGGCTGGTGCTGATCGACGGCGGCTCGACCAAGATCGGAACTCCGGTCAAGGAGGCCGAGGAGTTCGGCAAGGCCAACCCCAGCATGTTCCCGGCGATCGCGCGCGAGACGCCGCAGCACGACATGCGCCTCGACGACTTCTTCCTGATGGTGACGGAGGTCACCAACGAGCAGTACATGGCGTTCGTCAAGGCCACCGGCGCGCGTCCGCCGGAGCACTGGGCGGAGAAGATCATCGATGCCGCGAGCGCCGAGTACGTCACCAAGCAGGGCGAGGAAAAGGCCAAGGCCAAGGCCGAAGGACGGCCGGCGCCGGACTTCCCCAAGTTCGACCGCGCGCATTGGTGGCGCTCCAACTGGGAGGGCAAGCCCTTCGCGGTCCCCGCTGGCGACGAGACCAAGCCGGTCGTGTACGTCGACTACAAGGATGCCCAAGCCTACGCGCGCTGGGCCGGCCTGCGCCTG
The DNA here is from genome assembly GCA_020853575.1 of Planctomycetota bacterium. Classification (GTDB taxonomy): domain Bacteria; phylum Planctomycetota; class UBA1135; order UBA1135; genus F1-120-MAGs118. The sequence continues at coordinate 275,438 of JADYYP010000023.1, read as the reverse complement.
ATGTCGGAATTCGAGTTCCAACGCGCCGGCCGCGGCAAGACCGACAACGTGTACCCCTGGGGCACCGACGGCAACGACAAGACGCGCGCGGTGACTCAGGAGATCAAGGTCGGCGGTCGCGAGCTGCGCCCGGCGAAACCGTTCAAGGTCGCGAGCCTGCAGGGCGGCAAGACCGCGCAGGGCGTCTATGACTTGAGCGGCAACGTCTGGGAGTGGACGGCCTCGCCCTGGAGCCCGTTCCCCGGCCACAAGGACCTGACGATCACGGTGGGCGCCGGCAAGCAGGAGCGCAAGATCCCCGGGATGGCGAGCTGGGACGCCAACCAACGCGTGGTGGTCAGCGGCTGCTTCCAGGTGCCGATGTTCGCCGCGCGGCTCACCTACCGCCGCGGTGAAGAGCGCTTCCAGTCGACCGACAGCCTGGGCTTCCGCTGCGCGGCGAGCGTGACTCCGGGCCTCGACTTGGCGGGAATCGTGATGCGCGACGACGTGCCGCTCGAGAGCCGCCCCTTGGGCGCGCAATTCGACGCCGCGCGGGTGGTCGCCGCCGACCGTTGGTCGTCCACCGCGGGAACTGCGACCACCGTGCTCGAGGAGGGCGCGCCGGCGGTGCCGGTTCCGAGCTACGCCGTGATCGACGGCTACGACTACTTGATGTTCGTGCCGGCGATCGAGATCGACACCGTCTCGATCAAGGGCTTGGGCGACATGTCGCGCGAGAACGGTCCGATCCCGTTGGGAGTGTTCTCGACCACCAAGCCGGTGCTGCAGCCCGCGCTCGACAAGGGCACGTACATCGTCAGCTACCGCGCCGCTGGAGCGCTGGCGACGCCCGTCGAGGCGGGAGCCAAGGGCGACAAGGCCGCGAAGGGTGACAAGCAGGGCAGCTTGCTTCCGCAAGATGGCGCGGACAAGAAGCAGGATGCGCCGGCGGGACCCAAGATCGCCGAATTCAAGGCCCCCGAAGGCTACGACCCCAAGGTCGATGCGCTGATCTTCTACACGCCCGCGGGCGAGCCCAAGGGCTGGATCCCGGCGCCCAACCTCGACTGCGTCAAGCCCGTGCAACCCAAGGTCGTGATCGCCGATGGCAAGCGCGCCTACGTGGTCGAGAAGCCCGGCGGCATGCGTGAGACCAAGCACGAGGACGCGACGATCGCCTCGTTGACGGTCAACAGCTACGTGCGCATCTCCGACAAGAGCCTGGCCTTCACCCTGCCGCTGTACTTCAAGCAGGGCGAGCTCGGCGCGGACTGGCGCACGCGCTGACGCGGGCTCGGAGAGCGTGACGAAACCACGCTCTCGGCGCCGAGCGCCCCGCGGGTGACGGCGCATCCGATCTCCTGAGGGCTCGGTCCCTCAATTCTCCACGAGCGCTCAGTTGCCCGTGCCCTGGAGTTGCAACCGGAACGGTTGCGGCTCGTTGGCCGCGTCGTGCTCGAAGCTGAGCGTCGCACTGCGTGCGCCGCTGGAGGTCAGCGGATTGAAGCGCACGCGGTACTGCACGTAATCGCCAGGGAGCAGCGCGGCCTCCGGCAAGCAGCTCGAGTTCACCGCCGCCCGCATGTCCGCGGCGCTGACCGGATGGAACACCAAGTCGATGTTGTCCTGCCCGCCGCAGGTGTGGCAGTAGCTCATGATCGTGCCCTGCGTGCACTGCGAGGTGCTGTCGCAATTCGAGGCACAGTGATCGAGCGGTGGACAGTGCTCGTGCGTGTGGATCGCGCTGAAGTTGTGGCCGAGCTCGTGCGCGACCACCATGTAGTCCCAGGTCAGTGAGCCGGCGGCGCCGGTCCAGCTGTTCCAGTTGATCGCGCCGTTGATGTTGCCGCTGACTCCGAAACCGAAGGACGTGTTGCACAGCACGTCGAGGTACGCGACACCTCCACCGAGGTTCGCGCCCGAGAGGAAGTGACACAGGTTCGCGCCTGCCGGCCAGCTCGCGCCATCCCACGCGCTGCGGAACTCGGTGAGCACGGCGCTGCTCGTGCCCGGTGACTCCGGCGCAGTCCAGCCGTCGTTGACGTTCGAATGCACGCCGAGCTGCAGGATGCTGACGGTGGTCTGCACGGACGTCGCGTACGTGTCACTGACGGCGGCCATCAACGACGTGACGTAGTTCGTCAAGGCGTTGGTCGAGCCGAACACTTGATAGAGCTGGTAGTCGGTCTCGATCGCGATCTGACAGTCGCTGAAGACCAGTGACGAGGTCGGCGGCGCGAGTGCGCTGGTGCCGCGGATCGCGCGCGGAGTCCCACTCTCGAGCGCGCCATCGCAAAGGCGCGGCGGAGGCTCCGAGCCGAGCGCGGCCACGTCCACGCTGCGCACGAAGAGCACTTGCACGGGCGCTGAGGGTGCTGTCGACGGCGCGAGCGTCTCGATGTGGATCACGCGGTCGCTCTCGAACGGCAGCTCGACGAACCCGTGGGCACCATCCGACGAAAGCGTGAAGAACACGCGCGAGCCGGGGAACTCCAGGATCGTGCCGCTCCAGATCGACAGCTCGCCCACGGCCGCGGCGAGTCCGCCGGGCACGTCGAGCCCGTCCACGATCAGGCGCGCCCCGGCGGCCAACGGCAGCGGCCGGCGCTCCAACGCGACCGTTCCCGACGCCAATCCGGGCAACGGGAAATCGTGCAGCGTCGCGCGCTGCCGCGCCACGAGCGCCGCGACGCGCTCGAGATCGAGTTGCGCGACCGTCCCCACGGCTGCGCTCGGGGCCAGCGGCACGAACGGCGACGCCAGGTCGAGCGGCAATTCACCCAGGAGCGCGGACGACGGTCCGGCAGGCGCGAGCGACGAGCTCTCGATCTCGACCGCGAAGTCGTTCGGATGCGACCCGGCGAGCACCGGCGGCATCAGCGCCAGCGGCTGACCGCCCGAGTTCGACAAGCGCAGTCGCGTGCCCGCGTTCGGCCCCGCTCCAACGGTCTGCGAGCCGAGGTCCAAGGCATCGTCGTAGTCGAGCACGAGCTCGGTTCCGATCGAGCCCGCCGTGGCGAAGAGCGCCGCGCTCCCGCTGGCGTCGTCGTCGAGGATCGTGAGCGCGTGCGCCGCGTTCGCGCCGATGAGCGCTCCACTCGAAGGAGTGGCGAGCGCCAGGTCGACCACTTCATCGAGCTCGATCGAGACATCGTCGAGCACGTCGACCGAGACGCTCTGGGAGCTGCCATCGATGGAGCCCGCAGCGAAGGTGACCGTGTGCGTCGCGAACGTCGAGTAGTCGCTGCCCGACTGCGCGGAGCCCGTCATGGAATCGAGCACCTGCGCGCTGACGTCGACCCCTAGCGAGACGCCGACCGGCAAGCTGAGCACGACGTTCACCGAGCGCGGCACGGGACTCTCGTCGGGTGCGCTGCTCGAAGTCGCGGCGAACTCGATCTCGGCCGTGTCGACGTCGCTGATCGAAGCGCTGAAGTGCGAAGCGTTGCCGACCACGCCGGCCGACGGATTGCGCAGGCCGAGCTCAATCGTCTCGCTCGCGCCTTCGACGAGCGCGTCGTCGAGCGCGGTCAGCGTCACCGTTTGCGTCGCTCCGTTGACGCTGCCCGCGGGAAACGTCACCACCTGCGGGGCGAACACCGAGTAGTCGGTTCCGGCCGTCGCGTCGCCCGTCGCCGCATCGAAGACCTCGACGGACTTGTCGCCCGTCGTGGCGCCGTTCTTCGTGCTCAGGCGCACAGTCACGGAGAGACTCGCGCCGCCCTCCGTGACCGTCGCGCTGGGAGTGGCGAACGTGAACACGCTCGAGGCGCCGCTTCCGCCGCCGCCCCCACTGCACCCGCCCGCGACTGCGAGCAGCGCCGACGAGACGACCAACCACGACCCATCGAACGACCTCATGCGCATGCCGAGCTCCGTGCAGGCATGCTCGAGGTGCGGACGTGGCCAAGATGGCGACGATTCGAACTCCCCGCGACCGGCATGCGGCCGCGTTCATCGGTCCCGCGGCGCATCGGCCTGAAACGACACGCCCGGCCCCGCGGGGCAGGGAATTTCCTTCAGTGCTCGAGTCGCCGCGCGGGCGGCTCTCGAGCACGACCGCGAGCCAGGCGGGCGCCGCTACAGGCCCGCGAGATTGCGCTCGAGCAACTCGCGCTCGAGCACCAGCTCCTCGCGGCGCGCGCGCTCGGCCGCGACCACCTCGGGATCGGCGCGCTCCACGAAGTTCTTGTTCGCCAACTTGCCGTCGATCTGCCCCAGCGCGCCGGCCAGCTTCTCCAGGCGTTGCTTGAACACGGCCTTGAGCTTCTCGAGATCGACGTCGGCACCGAGTTGCACGAAGGCCTCGAGCCCACCGGCGACGGCGGCGGCGCTCGACGCCGGTCGCTGCGCGCGCTCGCGAACCTCCATCGACTCCAGGAACGCCAGGGCGCGCGCGGAGGCCGCGTGCTCGAGCAACACGCGCCGTTCCGCTTCGCGCGGTGCCGACACGACGGCCACCAGCGGCTTGCGCTCACCGACCATGGTCAGCGCGCGGATCGAGCGCACCGCGCCGACCAAGCTCTGGATCACGCCCATGTCGGCTTCGGCCCCGGCGTCGATCGCCAGTCCCTGGCCATCCGGCCAGTCGCTGTTCATCAGCAGCGGCGCGCCCTTGCGGCCCAGCGTCTCGTTCAACGCGCCCCACAGCACCTCCGTCATGTACGGAGTGAAGGGATGGAGCAGCGCGAGCGAGTCGGCGATCACGCGCGCGAGCGTGCCGCGCGCGGCGGCCGCGCTGCGCGGGTCGGACCCCGAGAGTCGCGACTTCACCAGCTCGAGGTACCAGTCACAGAAGTCGTTCCACACGAACTTGTAGAGCTCGGTGGCCGCATCGTTGAGGCGATACTCCTCGAGTGCGCGCGTCACGCCGACGCGCGTGCGCTCGAGCCGCGAGAGGATCCAGCGGTCCTCCAGCGCCACCGCGCTCGCCAAGCTGCCGTCCGTACGCTCGCCCTGCATCTGGCCAAGCACGAAACGCGTCGCGTTCCAGACCTTGTTGCCGAAGCGCCAGCCCTGTTCGAGTCGGTCGGGTGCGAGCTTGGTGTCCTGGCCCTCGCGCGTCAGCAGGATCAGCGAGTAACGCACGGCGTCGGCCCCGTACTTCTCGATCATCTCGAGCGGGTCGATGCCATTGCCGAGCGACTTCGACATGCGCCGCCCTTGGGCGTCGAGCACCGTCGCGTGCACGTTGACCACCTCGAACGGACAGCGCTTGTCGAGCGCGAGGTGGTCGCAGAACTCGTAGCCCGCCATCACCATGCGCGCCACCCACAGATAGATGATGTCGCGCGCCGTCGAGAGGAACTGCGTCGGATAGAAGCGCTCGAGGTCGGGCGTCCGATCGGGCCAACCCAGCGTGGCGAAGGGCCACAGCCACGAGCTGGCCCAGGTGTCGAGCACGTCCTCGTCCTGGCGCACGATGGGCTTGCCGGTCTTGGGGTGCGGCGAGCCCAGGGCCAGGTCCGTGCGCGAGGCACACGGAACGCCGTCCTCGTCGTACCACACGGGGATGCGGTGCCCCCACCACAGCTGGCGCGAGATGCACCAGTCGTGCACGTTTTCGAGCCACGCCAAGTACACGTTTTGCCAGCGCTCGGGCTGGAAACGCAGCTTGCCCGACTTCGCCGCCGCGATCGCGGGCTCGGCCAGCGGCTTCATCTTGACGAACCACTGCTCGCTGACCAGCGGCTCGATCACGCTCTTCGAGCGATCGGAGAGCGGCACGTTGTGCACCAGGTCCTGGGTCTTCTCGAGCAAGCCCTGCGCCTCGAGTTGCTTGAGCAACTCGCTGCGCGCCTTCTCGCGCGGCAGCCCCGTGAACGGTCCGCAGTCTCCGACGAGCACGCCGTTCTTGGCCAGGATGTTGACGATCGGCAACTTGAAGCGCGCGCCGCGCTCGTAGTCCGCAGGATCGTGGCCGGGCGTGATCTTGACCGCTCCGGTGCCGAACTTCGCCTCCACGCTCTCGTCCGCGAGGATGGGGATCGCGCGACCGATGAAGGGGATCGTCGCCTGCTGGCCGACGAGGTCGCTCCAGCGCTCGTCCGCGCCGTTCACGGCGATGCCGGTGTCACCGAACATCGTCTCGGGCCGCGTGGTGGCGACGGTGATGAAGCGCTCGGGCTGTCCGTGGATCGCGTACTTGATGAAGTAGAGCTTGTCCTTGCGCTCCACCATCTCGATCTCGTCGTCCGAGACCGCCGTCTCGAGCACGCAATCCCAATTGACCAGTCGCGCTCCGCGGTACACCAGCCCCTTCTCGTACAACCGCACGAAGCTCTCGCGCACCGCGCGCGACATGCCGTCCTCGAGCGTGAAGCGCGTGCGCGACCAATCGCACGAGCTACCCAGTCGCGCCAGCTGCTCGAGGATCTTGGAGCCGTGCTCTTCCTTCCACTTCCACACCTCGGCGAGGAACGCCTCGCGTCCCAGCTCCTGGCGCCTGAGCTTCTTCTCGGCGAAGAGCTTCTTCTCGACCACCGCTTGGGTCGCGATCCCGGCGTGGTCGGTGCCCGGCACCCACAACGTCTCGAAACCCTGCATGCGGCGATGGCGCACACAGATGTCCTGGATCGTGTTGTTGAGCGCGTGACCCATGTGCAGCACGCCGGTGACGTTCGGCGGCGGGATCATCACCGCGTAAGTGCCGCGCGAGCGCGCGCTCGGAGCGCGCGGCGCGAAACCACCGCTGGCCTTCCAAGCGGCATACACCGGGCCTTCGTGCTCTTTGGGTTCGAATCGTGTCGGGAGTTCCATGGCGCTGGCTCTGAAAAATGGGCGGCATAGGGTACACGTGGGCCCATGACGCTGCACCCGCGGACCAAGGCCGAAGAGTCGAACTGGCAAGAGACCTCGCTACACGCCGACGTGCTGCGCTTCCTGGAGGAGCTGCGCAAGCGCGGTGATGCGCGCTTCCAGCTCTCGAGTTTCGGCGCCAGCCCCGAGGGCCGTGCGTTGCCGCTCGTGGTGCTCTCGCGCGACGGCATCCGCACGCCCGAAGAAGCGCAGCGCAGCGGACGGCCGATCGTGTTGGTGATCAACGGCATCCACGCCGGCGAGGTCGAGGGCAAGGAAGCGAGCCTGATGCTGATGCGCGACTGGCTCGACGGGCGGCACGCGGGCCTGTTCGACGAGCTCGTGACCGTCGTCGTGCCGCTGTTCAACCCCGACGGCAACGACCGCATCGATCCCAAGAACCGCGAGCTCAACCTGCACAAACTCGAAGGCCAGATCGGTCCGCCCAAGGGCGTCGGAACGCGCGTGAACGCCTCGGGTGTCAACCTCAATCGCGACTACATGAAGCAAGAGGCGCCCGAGACGCGGCTGCTGCACGCGCGCGTGTTCCGGCCGTGGCGCGCGCACTTGTCGATCGACTGTCACGCGACCAACGGCTCGGTGCACCGGTTCGCGCTGACCTACGACACGCCGCACACGATCGAGAGCGGCCGCCGTGAGCCGATCGAGTACATGCGCCAGCGCCTGTTGCCCGAGGTCACGCGGCGGCTCGCGGCGCGCACGGGCTTGAACACGTTCTTCTACGGCAACTTCGTCGGCGACGAAGGCGGCAGCGGCCAGGGTTGGATGACCTACCCCAACCACCCACGCTTCGGCGGCAATTTCCGCGGCCTCTCCAACCGCATGGACTTGTTGCTCGAGACCTACTCGTACTTGCCGTTCCCCGAGCGCGTGCGCACGACCTACGAGTTCCTGGTGGAGACGCTGCGCTACACCGCCGAGCACGGCCGCGAGATGATCGGCATCGTCGAGCGCAGCGTGATGCCGCCCAAGCGCGTGGCGGTGCGCTGTCGGATCGAGGCCGAGCCTGGCGAAGTCGAGATCCTGACACGCGAGCCGCGCACCTTGGAAGGCGCGCCGACATCGGTGCGCATCCCGCATTTCGCCAAGTTCGTCGGCACCGAGGTGGTCGAGCGTCCGTGGGCCTATGTCGTTCCGCAGGTGTGCGCGGAACACTTGGAGCTGCACGGGTTGCAGGTCGAGACGCTCACTCGCGAGGTCCCAGCATTGCTCTCGGTCGCGCGCATCGGCGCGGCCGCCGCGGAATCCAACCGCGCGATCCTGGAGTCGTCCGCCGAGCGCGAGCTCAGCGCGACGCACTCCGTCGAGCGCCGCACGCTGGCCGCGGGCACGCGCTACGTCCGCACCGAGCAACCGCTGGGCGCGATCGCGGTCTATCTGTGCGAAGCACGCAGCGACGACGGCTTCGTGCAATGCGGCGTGCTCCCCGAACCCGCGCCGGGGTCCGAATACCCGGTGTCGCGCGTGCTCGAGCCGCTAGCCTGAGCGCAGCGCCTCGCGCACGCCGCGCAGCCGGGTCGCGAGCAACGACCGCGCACGCGAAGCGTCGAGCGCGACGTCCGCCGGCCGCTGTCGGGCCAGGCCGAGGTCGGCGCGCGTCGCCGACGCGAACTTCGCGGGCGCCTCGCGCGAGTCCACGCCGCTCGCGATGAGCGCGGCGAGGCCCAGGCTCACGCGGTCGACGCGCTCAGGACCGGCGAGGTGCATCACGCCCACCTCGCGTCGAAGGACGAGCTCGAGCAACGCATCGGCGGCGTCGACCACGTCCAGCGGCGTGCGCCATTCATCGCGGAAAAGGCTCGGATGCTCGCCGCGCGCGACGCTCGCGAGCAGGCTGTCGGAGGCCCCCAGCCCACGCCCCAGCGAATCCCCGAACAACAGCGGCAGGCGAGCGACGAGCACCTCGGCGCCCTGAGCCAGGACCAGCCGCTCACCCAGCCACTTGGACTCTCCGTACACGCTCAACGGACCGGGTTCGTCGCCCTCGTCGAAGCCCGAAGGTCGCGGCGGTGGACATCGACCGAACACCAGGTCGGTCGAGACGTGCACGAGCCGCGCGCCCAACCTCGCGCAAGTCCGCGCCACGTGCCGCGGCACGCCGGCATTGACTGCGCTCGCGCGCTCCGGATCCTGTTCGCAGTCCGCGACACGCGCCAGCGCCGCGCACAGCACGACACGCCGTGCCGCGAGCCGCTCGAGCGCGCGCGCGAGCTCGTCCTCGTGCGTCAGATCCAACGTGATCTGCTCGACCTCCGCGGGGAGCAAGGCGCGCTGCACACTGGGCGTACGCGAGATCGACACCACGCGCGTGAAGCGCCGCGCCACGGCACGCCGCACGACGTGCGCGCCGAGGAAGCCTGTCCCACCGAGGACGACCAGGGACTCGCCTGCATCCATCGACTGCTATCTTGGCGCGCGTCGAACCATGACATCCAGTTCGCCCTCGGTGTTTCGCCACGCCCTGGTGATCGGCAATCCGATCGCCGGAGCAGGTCGCGGAGAGCGCTCCGCACGCGGCTTGAGCGAGGGCCTGCGCGCCCGCGGGCTCGAGGTCGAGCTGCACCTGACCGCGGGGCGGGGCGACGCGACGCGGCGCGTACGCGGCCGCGCGCGCGAGGTCGATCTACTGGTCTCGGTCGGCGGGGACGGAACACTGCGCGAGGTGCTCGACGGCGTGGGCGACGAGTCCGTGCCGGTCGGGATCCTGCCGATGGGCACGGCCAACGTGCTGTCGCTCGACTTGAAGCTGCCGCGCGACGTCGCTGGCGCGCTCGAGCTGCTGGCGCGCGGACGCACGCAAGCGATCGACGTCGCGCGTGTGAACGGGAGCCTCGGTTTCCTGGTCACCGGCGTCGGCCTGGACGCCGCGGTCGTCGAGGAGCTCGAGCGGCGGCGCTCGGGACCGATCTCGAAGTCGAGCTACGTGTGGGCCGCGCTGAGCGCGCTGCGTGGCTATGCGACTCCGGAGCTCACGCTCGAGCTCGACGGTCAGCGCGCCGCGGGGCCCGTGGGGGCCGTGCTCGTCAGCAACATCGTGCACTACGGCGGGGTGTTTCGCCTGGACGCCGGGCGCCGCCTCGACGACGGCTTGTACGAGGTCTACCTGTTCCGCGACGCGCGCCTGCTCCCGATGGCGTTCGCGGCCCTGCGCGGATTCTTCTCGCACCTGCCCGGGGGAAGCTGCGAAATGCGCCGCGCGCGGCGAGTGCGCATCACCTCTCCCGTACCGGTGCCCTACCATGTCGACGGCGATTTCGGCGGCCACACGCCGCTCGACTTCGAAGTCAGCGCGACGCGCCGCCGCATCCTGATCCCCTGACATGACGCAACAAACTCGACCCACGCTGCACGCTGGCCATCTCGCGCTCGGCGGCGGAGAGCTGTTCCTGTTGGCCGGTCCGTGCGTGCTCGAGACGCCGGAACTCGTGCACGGCATCGCCGAGCGCTTGGTCGAGATCGCCGGCGAGCGCGGCGTTCCGCTGGTCTTCAAGGCCAGCTTCGACAAGGCCAACCGTTCGAGCATCTCCGCGGTGCGCGGCCCGGGCCTCTCCGAGGGGCTGGCGCTGCTCAAGGAGGTCAAGCAGCGCTGGAACGTGCCGCTGGTCACCGACGTGCACTTGCCCGAGCAATGCGAGCAAGCCGCGGAAGTCGTCGACATCCTGCAGATCCCGGCCTTCCTGTGTCGTCAAACCGACATGCTGCTCGCGGCCGCGCGCACCGGAAAGGTGCTCAACATCAAGAAGGGCCAGTTCCTCGCTCCGTGGGACATGGCCAACGTCGTCAAGAAGTGCGCGAAGGCCGGCAACGCCAAGGTGATGGTGTGCGAGCGCGGCACGACCTTCGGCTACGGGCGCTTGGTGGTCGACATGACCGGATTCGAGCATCTGCGCCGGACCGGTTCGCTGGTGGTGTTCGACGCCACGCACTCGGTGCAAGAGCCCGGCGCGCGCGGCGATTCCACGGGCGGCAACCGCGAGGCCGTGCCGGCGTTGGCGCGAGCCGCAGTGGCCACGGGCAACGTCGACGGCCTGTTCTTCGAAGTGCATCCCGATCCCGACCGAGCGCCGTCCGACGGCCCGAACATGGTGCGCTTGTCCGAGTTCGCCGCGATCCTCGACGGAGTTTTGGCCGTGCACCGCGCGTTGAGATCCGCTCCGCAACCGCACTGACACACCCCGACCTTGGCCGACTCCTCGCTCGTCTCCGCGCAAGTCTCGATGGCCGCGCTCAATCGCGCGCTCGAGGGCTATCGCGTCCTGCGCCAGGTCGGACACGGAGCGATGGGCATCGTCTACGAAGCCGAGCAGGTCGGCCTCAACCGGCGCGTGGCACTCAAGGTGCTCCCTCCCAACCTCGCCCTGCGCGAGCGCACGGTGAAGCGTTTCCTGCGCGAGGCCGAGTCGATGGGCAAGCTCGGTCACCCCAACGTGGTCGACGTGTACGAGGTGGGCTCGAAGGCCGAGTTCCACTTCTTCACGATGAAGTTCGTCGAGGGGCCCTCGCTCGACCGCGTGCTCAAGGCCGGCCCGCTGGGCGTGCAAGACGTGATCGGCATCGGCATCGACGTGGCCACAGCGCTGGCGCACGCTCACGCGCGCGGCGTGCTGCACCGCGATGTCAAGCCCGGCAACCTGCTGCGCGATCGCGAGAAGATCCTGCTGACCGACTTCGGTCTGGCGCGCCAGATCGAAGGCGAGGAGGGTGGCAGTGTCACCGAGTCCGGCGATCTGGTGGGCACGCCGCTGTACATGTCGCCCGAGCAGATCTCCGGCGAATTCGGGCGCATCGATGGGCGCGCCGACATCTGGGGCTTGGGAGTGACCTTGTACGAGTTGCTGGCGGACAAGGCCCCGTTCACCGGCAACAACGCCTCGGCGATTCTGCACGCGATCTTGCACCGCGAGCCGCCCAACTTGCGCAAGCTGCGCCAAGACGTTCCGCGCGACCTCGACGCGGTGATCCACAAGTGCCTCGAGAAGGACCCCGCGCGGCGCTACCCGACGGCGGCCGCGTTGCTCGACGATCTGGCCGCGGTGCGCGCGGGAAGACCGGTGGCGGCGCGCACACCGCGCTTCTTCGATCCGGCGGCGCGCTGGGTGCGCAACCATCCGAAGCTGGCGGGCGGAGCCGTGGCCACGACGCTGGTCGTGATCGTGTTGGGCTTCATCCTGCGCAACGTCGTGGTGACCGTGCTCGAGCGTTTCCGCAACGTCGCGGAGCAAGCCACCGAAGACAAGCAGAAGGCCGAACGCGAGCGCGACGACACCAAGCGCGAGCGCGACATCCAAGAGCGCGAGCGGATCGCCGCCAGCGCGCGCCGCATGATCGCCGACGCACGCATGCTGTGGTGGAGCGAGGGCACCACCGACGACGACCGCCGCGCGGCGTTCGAGGGCATTTTCGATGTGTTGCAGGCTCCAGCGCTCAACGAGTTGCCCGAGATCCGCGCCGAAGTGTTCGAATTCGCCGCCGAGCTGGCCTTGGCGCAACAGCGCAGCCCAGAGCAAGTCCTGGCACTGCTCGAGCCACAATTCGCCAGCCTCGACGAGTCGTCGGCGCTGATGTTCCGCGCCGCGGTGCTCACCGGGCTCAAGCAGTTCCAGCAAGCGCTGGCGGTGCACTCCGAGCGCATGCGACGTCGACCGCTCGACCCGCAACCCTGGATCGAAGCCGCGCGCGTCGAGCGCCGCATGGGCGGGCTCGAGCTCGAAAGTGGCGACTTCGTCGAGGCCGACCTGCGCCTGCGGCGCGCGATCAGCCTGCTCGGCAACGCCCTCGACCGCGCGAGTGACCGCGAGGTGGCGATCCACGCCCTGGTCGAGCGCGCGCGCTGCCGACTCGACCTGGCGCAGCCGGAGTTCGCGATCCGCGACCTGCAGCGTGCGCTGGCCCAGGACCCCAACCACGTCGACGCCCAAGCCGCGCTCAGCGCCGCGGAACGCATGGCGCGCAACCCCGTTTCGTGGTCTTCCCGCATCGCCCAGCAGCCGCTCGAGACCGGCGCGGAAAGCAAGCCAGCGGACGACGGGCCGCGCGACGAGGCTCAGCCGGAGAGCGCAGCGCGCGAGCGGCGCAACAACACCAGCGACCTGAAGGCACGCGAGGCGCAGAAGAGCCTGGAGGCGATCTACGGCGTGTTCGAGGGCCTGATCCGCGGCAACGACGCGAGCGCGAGCGGTGCCGGCGAACAGCCCAAGCGCGCCGAGAAACCGGCCGACGGCGAGTGACCGTCGAAGGCGCCGCGCGCCGCGGCCAGCGCTTTCGCGCCTGGTTCAATGCCCCTCGAACAGGTCGCGCCCGTCGAACTTCAGCGCGGCGCCGAGCTTTGCGCGCCCGAGCAACGTGGGAACCGCGTCGATCGAGGCCGCGGCGGAGAAGTCGCGGCCCGCGGACACGCCCGGACCGTAAAAGGCGAGCGGCACCGAGCGATCGTAGGCGTAGGGCGTGCCGTGCGTCGTGCCGACCGCCAGACCCGGCAAGCACCACGGCCGGTGCAAGAGCACGATGTCGCACGAGCGTTCCTCGTCGAACGAGTTCGCCTCCAGCGCGACCAATCCCGAGGCCGCGGCGCCGCGGCGCGCGATGGCCTCGAGCTCATCGTAGGTCAGCGCGTGCTCGAGCCATGCGCTCCCCTGCTCGCGCAGGGCCTGCGCGTAGAAGCGTCGCACTTCGCTGGCCTCCAGCCCCGCGGCTCGGATGGCGCTGACCGAGAGCCGTACTCCCCGCGCGTTGGAGGTCAAGTAGAAGTCCTGGCCGAACTTCTGAGCGACCGCGTTGCGCGCTGCCTTGAGCGTGTCGCCGATGACACGCCCCGAGATGCGCTCGGCGGGATACCCCTGTGCGGCGAGCGTCTCGGGCAACTCGAGCACGCCATGATCGGCCGAGAGCGCCGCGATCCAGTGCTCGCGGCCAACGCGCTCGTCGAGCGCGCCGAAGAGCTTCCCGAGCTCGCGGTCGGCGCGCAGCAACACATCGGTGACCTCGACGCTGTAAGGTCCGTAGGCGTGCCCCACCGTGTCGCACGACGACAAGCTGACGCACAACAGATCGACGACGTCGTCGCGACCGAGCTCGAGCGCGCTCAAAGCGTCGCGCGCCAGCTCGAGCACCATGACGTCTCCCGGCGCACTGTCGTAGACCCACGACGCGAGCGCGCCGAGTTCCTTGTCCGACAGCTCTGGACCGCGCTTGGGCGACGCGTGCGGAAATGAGCGCTGACCGGGCTTGCCCCACTCGCCCTCGCGCTCGTCCGGAGCCGTGCCGGAAGCCGCGAAATCCGCGGGCAATTCGCTGTTCCAGCCGGAAGCGAACGGCAAGCGCTGCATCCACGTCGCGTTCGAGGCCTTGACCCAAGCCGGCAACTCGCGCGCGTACCAAGTCGAGGTCTGGAAGCCGCCGCGCTTCTTGTCCCACCACAGCGCGAGGTCCGCGTGCCGGCCGGTCATGCCGATGGCGGAGCGATCCTTCGAGCTGATGCCGACGGTCAGTGCCGCGCGGTCGATGGCCTCGAGATGGTCCGCGATGCCGTCGACGCGCAGGTTGCGCGGTGAGGACGCACGCGACTCTTGCTCGCCGTTCGAGGTCACCGCGCGCGCATCCGGATCGGAATAGCAGTACACGCCGTCGCGCGCATCGAACGCGAACCAGTCGTTCGAGATGATGCCGTGGTGTGTCGGGTTCATGCCGGTGCCCAGACAGGTGTGCCCCGGACCGGTCTCGGTGTCGCCGTGCCGCAGGAACGCGCGCGGATAGACCCGGCCGTCGCGGACGAAACGCCCGAAGCCGCCCTCCAGCCAAGGCGCGAGCCGCTCGAGGTGCTCGGGCAGCATCTGATCGACCGAGACCATCACCACCAAGCGGATCTTGGGCTCCTGCGGCGCGGCGTCGAGGTCCTGACGCGCGAGCGCGGCGAGCGCCAGCACGGCGCCGATCATAGTTCGATCCCGAGTGCCTTGAGCCGGTTGTAGAACGTTCGCCGCGGAATGCCGAGCATGCGCGCCGCCTCGCCACGCTTGCCGCCGGTGACCTCGAGCGTGGCGCGGATCAGATCGGCCTCGACGTCCTCCATGCGACGGCCCACGAGGCCGCGCACGCCGCCCTGCTGGCCCAGCCTCGGCGCCTTGGAGAGATGCGACACCAAGTCGGGACCGAGCACGTCGCCACCGAGCGCGTACATGCGCGTGATCTCGTTCTGCAGCTCGCGCACGTTGCCCGGCCAATCGTGCGCCATCAAGCGCTCGAGCGCCTCGCGCGACATTTGCGGCTTGGCGCGCGCGGTGGACTTGTTGTCCTCGTGCAGCCGCGTGATGAACGCGTCGATCAACAGCGGAATGTCCTCGCGGCGCTCGCGCAGCGGTGGAACCTCGACCTGCACGACCTTGAGTCGGTAGTACAGGTCCTCGCGGAACTTCCCCGCGGCGACCTCGCGCGACAAGTCGCGGTGCGTGGCGCTGACGACGCGCACGTCGACCCCGATCTCCTCGTTGCCGCCGACGCGCCGCACCTTGCGCTCTTGCAGCACGCGCAGGAGCTTGGCCTGGAGCGCCAAGCTCATCTCGCCGATCTCGTCGAGGAACAGCACGCCGCCCTGGGCACTCTCGATCAGGCCCGCGCGGTCCTTGACCGAGCCGGTGTAGGCGCCCTTGACCGCGCCGAAGAGCTCGCTTTCGAGCAGGCCCTCCGCAATCGCGCCGCAGTTGACGCCGATGAAGGGCCGCTCGCGCCGCGGACCGTTCTCGTGCAGCGCACGCGCCACGAGTTCCTTGCCGGTGCCGCTCTCGCCGTACAGCAACACCGGGAAATCACCGTCGGTGATGCGGTCGAGCACGGTCAGCATCGCGGTGATCGCACGACCACGCCCCAGGATCGAGGCGTACTTGTAGCGCAGCTCGAGACCGCTGGGGACGAAGCCCTCCGACAGCGAATCCAAGGCCTTGGACTGTTCGGCGAGCGCGCTCTTCAACTCCTGGTTGGCGATCTCGAGGCTGCGCAGCACGCGCACGTTCTCCTCGAGCAGCCGCACGCGCTCCAGGGACAACGCTGCCTGATCCGCGAAGGCCTCCAGCAATTCCTGCGAGCCATCGTCGAACTGGCCCTGCGCGAAACGATTGT
This sequence comes from Planctomycetota bacterium, assembly GCA_020853575.1. Lineage (GTDB taxonomy): Bacteria > Planctomycetota > UBA1135 > UBA1135 > F1-120-MAGs118. The sequence continues at coordinate 259,526 of JADYYP010000023.1, read as the reverse complement.
CGACGTACAGGCAACCGCGGATCTCGTCGCCGACGCGCATCGGCACGCACAGGATGCTGCGCAGCTTGAGCTCGGCGATCGACTGACGCGGCGAGAGCGCTTCGTCGTTGACGGCATCGTCGGAGCGGAACGCGACGCCAGTCTCGAGGACCTGAGCGGTGATCGACTTCGAGACCTTGCGCAGCGCCTTCTTGACGTTTTCCTTGTCGATGTTGCGCGCTGCGACCACGTCCCACCCCGGGCTGACCTCGCTGGCCTCGGCCGTGGCCGTGCCCTCGATGCGCTGCGCCAGCTCGGGCGCTGTGCCGGCTTTGACGATCAGGAACCCGCGCTCCGCGCCCGCCAGCTCGATCGCCGCGTCGAGGATCTTGTCCGGAAGGGTCTCGGGCTTGACCGCCCGCGCCATCTCCTTGTTGAGCTCGAGGATGCGCAGCAGCGCGCCGCGCGTGACGTCGTCGTGGCCGCTCGGAGGCTCTTGATTGCGTTTGAGGAAGCGGAACAAGGTGAGTTCACTCGTCGCGAGGCAGGAGGAGAGGATGACTTCGCTCGCGAGCCTGCGCCAGCGCCGACGCCAGCGCGCGCTCGACCAAGTCCAGTGCGTGACGGCGTTGCGGCGGAAGCAATGCGGCGAACTCGGCCCGCCAGCGAGCGAGATGCAGCTCGAGCTCTCCGAGCGCGCTGCCTTCGAGACGCTCGCAGACCAACGAGGCCAAGGCGATCGCGCTCGAGCACCCGCGCGCGGCGAAGCCTGCGTGGTCGATGTGCTGGGCGTGCAGCTCGAGCCACACTTCGAGCTCATCTCCGCAGGCAGCGTTTTCCGCGCGCCCCGTCAGCGCGCCCTGCGGGGCCGGCCGTGCGCCGTGGGGAGCACGGAAATGCTGTTCCAGAAGGGGCGGCAGAGGGCGCACGAGGGCCAACTTATCGCCATCGGTATCCGATCACAAGTCCTTGGCAGAACGCAACTTTTGAGCGCTGCTTCAGGTTCTCGCAAGCTTCCGCCGCGGCCGCGTTTGCCTAATTGCGATTTCCTAGTATTCTTCGGGGCTCCCAAGATCGAGCGACAAAGGCAAACCCGCGGCGACGCGGGGACGCAAAGCCAAGGGCCCACGGGGTAACCCAGGGGCAGCCTAGCTACCGAACCGAAACTTTTGCGCGGGATCCGAGGAGCGGACGGGGCACCCCCGTGCCGCGTACGACGAGTGGACCGATGTCCGGAGGCGACTCCGGCCTGCGATCCCGAGTCGGCGCCCGCGCCTCACGGCGCGAGCGAACCGACTTCGCGTGCGCGGCCCGGGCGGCGCTCTACAGCGAACGCACCTCGGATCATGCAACACGCACGCGCACATCTCGTCGGAGCCAGGGGCCTGCCGCCAACCCAAACGTTCGGCGCCCCTCACCGAGAAGCGACTGCGATCCCGAGGGCGCTCGCCCATTCACCCCGAGCGACGCTCACGCGCACCGGCGAAGTCGGACTGCGCGCGCCGCGGGCTCGAGGGTACACGAAGCCGCGCGAGCTCGTCGCGCAGCCTTCGGGGTGGGGAGAACGGAGCGCGCGAACGGGGACTCGTCGCGCTCCGCCGAAGGAGAGAGATGGGCGGATCTGGTGCTGTGGGGACGGGACCGGTCCGCTCGGGACGGAGGAGGTGCGCCGCAGCGAGGTTGGTGGGGACTGCCTCGTTGTGACGCTGGTTTCGCGCTTGCGCTGCGCATCGCGCGCGCTCTTGGAGCCGCCGTGGGGACCGTCGCGGGTCACACCGCGCCGGGGCGGCCAGGTGAGCGGCTGAACATCCGCTCCCCGCGAAACCTCGCGAAGGCATGGGGCCCGCGCTCCATGCCTTCGCTCTTTTCTTGGCCCAGTGCGCGTCAGGCGCCGACGCTCGACACGAAGCGCGCCTGCAAGCGCTCGAGCAGCTTCATGTGGATCTTGCACACGCGCGACTCCGACAGCCCCTCGAGCTCGCCGATCTCGCGCAGCGGCAGGTCCTCCCAGTACTTGAGGTACACGATGCGGCACTCTTGGGGCGTCATGCACTGCGTGACCAGCGCCAGCAGCTCCTCGCGTGTGAGGCGTTCGATGGGCAGGTCGGCGTGCGTGTCGGGCACCACGTCGAGCAGGGCGCCGGTGTCGCGCTCGCGCGCGTGCGCACCAGGCTGCGCGAACAGCAAGCCCGAGCCGAACAACACCGAATATTCCTCCGAGGATATCCCCAGCGCCGCAGCGACGTCGTCGTCGAATGGCTCGCGTCCGAGAGTCCCGCGCAGCGACTCGAGCGCCCGCTTGCGCTGCTCGACTCGCGCGCGCCACGGTCGCGGCAACCAATCCTGGCTGCGCAACTCGTCGATCAGCGCGCCACGGACACGCAACTCGCAGTAGGACTCGAAGGGCACTCCGCGCTTGCGGTCGAAGCTCTCGATGGCCGCGATCAGTCCGACGTTCGCAGCCGTGGACAAGTCCCCCGGATCGACGTTGGGCGGCAATTTGGCCGCAAAACGCCGCACGATCTCGTGCACGAACTCCTGATAGCACACGACCAAGTGGTTGCGCACTTCGTCGTGGCGCTGGCGCGCGAAGCGCCGCCAGAGCACGTCGGCGGGCGCTCGCGACGGCGTCGACGCACGACGACGAACGGAGCAGCGCCGGGCCTTGGGCGCTGCGACCGTGGGAGCCTTCGTGCGTGCGCAGGTGGGACTCAAGCAACGTCCGCGGCGCGCGCGGGCGAGCCCACGACGCGTGCGAACGAAGCGAGTGATCGCCTTTTCGCGCGCTCGGATCAAGCCCCAAGCCGCGCCAGCTCGGCGAGCACCGCACGCTCCGCGCGACGCATCCGAGCGCGCTCTCGCGGTTGGTGATCGTCGAATCCGCACAGATGCAGCGCGCCATGGACGACGTACAAGAGGTGCTCGCGCACCACGTCCAGACCGCGGCGGGCCGCCACATCGCGCGCGCGCTCGGTGCTGACGTAGAGCTCGCCGGACGGACCGTGCACGTCGTCTCCCAGATCGAACGTGATCACGTCGGTGCGCGATGCGTCGTCGAGCCACTCGGCGTGCATGCGCGCCAGCGTCGCGTCGTCGACGAACACGATCCCGAGCTCCATCTCGGTGCGTCGGCCGTGCGCCAGGGCGGTGAGCGCGGCGCGGCGTACCCGTGCGTCGGTCAATCCGCGCGGCCGGCGGGCGCGCGTCGCCCACGACACCGAGATCGTCACTGCGCCGACTCTTCGCGCCGCGGCGGCGCCTCGTACGCGCGCACGATCTGCTCGACCAACGGGTGACGGCAGATGTCGTCCACCGTGAACTCCACCACGCCGACGTCCTGGAAGCCTTGCAAGCGCGCGACGGCGTCGGCGAGCCCGCTCTTCTGGCCGCGGTCGAGGTCCGTCTGCGACGGGTCGCCGGTGACCACCATGCGCGAGCCCTCGCCCAGGCGCGTGAGGAACATCTTCATCTGCGGAATGGTGGTGTTTTGCGCCTCGTCGAGGATCACGAAGGCGTTCGACAGCGTCCGTCCGCGCATGTACGCGAGCGGCGCGACCTCGATCACGCCGGCTTCCTCGAGGCGCATCACGTCCTCGAACTCGAGCAACTCCCCCAGCGCGTCGTAGACCGGACGCATGTAGGGGTTCAGCTTGGCCATCAAATCCCCGGGCAGAAAGCCCAGCTTCTCACCGGCCTCGACCACCGGTCGCGTGATCACCAGCTTGCGGCAATCGCCGGCGCGCATGGCCTTGAGCGCTGCGGCGACCGCGAGATAGGTCTTGCCCGTGCCGGCGGCGCCCAGCCCGAAGACCAGCGATTTGGACTGGATCAGCTCGACGTACTTGCGCTGGCGCACGCCACGCGGCTCGAACGGCCGCACCCGAAAACTCGTCGGCGAAACCGGCCGCGCGGAGCGCACACCGACCGACGAGCCGCGCTCTCCGGGCGGAGCGTAGGGAATGCGCGCGGCACTCGACGAGGGTGTGGAAGCCGCCTCGCTCGATTGCGGTCCGATCAGGATCGCCTCGGCCTCCTTGGGATCGAGCTCCCGCCCCTTGCGCAGCTTGCCGAGCAGGTGCTCGATGCGCCGACGGGCCTCGAGCGTGTCGTCGTCCGTGCCCTTGATGCGCAGATTGCCGTTGCGCGTGTAGATCTCGATGTCGAGCGCTTGGCGCAGCAGCTTCGCGTGTCGATCGTAGGGTCCGAGGACCAGGATTGCTTCCTCGTGACTCCGCAGGGGAATGGTGACTTCGGCCAAAGCGCGCGTTCTCTTGGGTTGGTGCCGGGAGAGCGGTCGACCATCGCAGCATCCCCCGCCCGCGCGCGCACTGTCAAGCGATTCGTTCGGCCCGCGAGGCGCCTTCACGGCCGGTTTTTGGCGCTCGGCGGCAACTCCTGAACGCACTGGCGGACGAACTCGCTGCGCGCGGTTCGCGGTGCACCTCGCGCAGGAGCAGGGCAACGATGCGTACGTTGGTGCGGTGGGCCGCGGTCGCGGCGCTGGTTTCGATGCTGGGGTTCGAGTCCGCGCGAGCGCAGTCACAGCGCTTCGCGTACGTGCTCGCCGGCCAGTCCAACATCGAACGCTTGGCCTCGGTCACTTCGATCGGTTGTGGGTCGTTTGGCAACCACCAGACGAACGTGACCTACTCCGCGGCCGTGGCGACGCCGGCCTCGCCCGGATGGCCGGCGGGACGCTTCACGCGCATCGTGATCCCCGCCAGCACCGTTGCAGCTTGGAGCCCTGGCGCCTACTTGCTCGGCAATATCCTGGGCGCCCACCACGGCATCCAGCCGGTCGAGGTGTGCATGATCGCGCGGAGCGGATCGTCGCTCTTGTTCCGCAACCGGCCCGCGGGCTTCGAGGCCTGGGTCGACGAGCGCGCGCCCAGCAATCCGCTCGCTCTCGTGCGCCGCATGGAACCCGCGCTGGCGCAGCTCGGGCTCGGCGCCCAGGACGAACTGCACATCGTCTGGGGTCAAGGCGAAAGCGATGCGCTGAGCGCGCAGCCCACCGCTGTCGACGAGTACAGCGCTTGGGCACACATGACCTTCGCCTGGTTGGCGCTCGCGGCGGGGAAGCCGGCCTACGCGGTGCACGTCGTCACCGTGGGAGCGATGAACAGCACGTTGGTGCCCGACGCGCATGCGAACGCGATCCGCGACGCCCTGCGCACGCTGCCCAACTCGGCGTTCGCGCTGCCTGGGCTGCAGCCTTCGATCTCCGTCGCCGCGCACCACTACGACTTGAGCCACGCGGACCCCGTGCATCTCGACGCCTGCGGCTCATTCGCGCTCGCGGGGCGCATCGCTCAAGGCATCCTGACGCCCAGCGCGCTGCCGCGCGTCATCAGCACCGCTCCGACCGTGCTCAACGCGAGCGAAATGACCTTCACCACCAACGTCCCGCTGGTGCCGATCGCGAGCTCCCAGAGCTCCAACAGCCTGTTCGAGATCTTCGTCGACGGCCTCGAGATCCAGCCCAACGACTTCAAGCTCGACGTCACGGGCACGACGATCCTCCTGCGCGTGTCGAGCGCCGACCTGAGCACGGCCACCGAGATCAGCGTGCGCTACGTGCCCGGCTCGGGACTGGGGCGCAACTGGGACGTCACGCCGCCGATCCAGAGCGCGGCCCTGCAGCTCCCGCTCGAACCGTTCGCGCTTCCCTGACGCGCGGCGCTCACTCCGCGAAGCGGAACACGACGGGCCAAGTCACGAGCGCCACGGGCGTCGCGAGGAAGAAGCTGTCGACCAAGTCGAGCATCCCGCCCGAAGGCCCGAACCACGTGCCCGAGTCCTTCACTCCGGCGCGGCGCTTCACCCAACTCTCCAGCAGGTCGCTGGCCTGCGCGGCGATGTTGACCAGCCCACCACCGAGCGCGCCGCCGAGCAATCCGTAGGGCGCGCTCGGCAACCAGCCGATCTGCACCGCAAGCGCCCCGGCGACCGCGCTCGCGAGCAGCGAGCCGGCGCAGCCTTCGCTGGTCTTGCCCGGGCTGATCGCCGGGAACGGATGGTGCCGCCCGAGCGTGCTCCCGACGTAGTAGCCGGCGGTGTCGCCGAGCTTGCAGATCGCCAGCAACGCGACCAACCCGAAGTGATCGAAGCCCAACCAAACCCAGGCCAGTCCGGGGATCGACACCACCAGCAACGTCCCCAGCAGGATCACGCCGAGCGCCTCGGCCCGCCGTTCCGCGCCGATCACGACCAGTCGCAAGGCGACGAAGATCGAGAGCGTCACCACGAGGTAGAGGCAGGTCTGGGTCTCCAAGCCGAACGCGCCCGCAGCGAACGCCGTCAAAGCGAGCAGCGCCGCGGCGCGCACGATGATCGAGCTCGAACGCACCAAGGCGTGCGTGTGGACGATGACCAACGCGCCCCACAGGCTGGCGGACAACAGCCAGAAGGCGCCGAACCCGGCGTCGCGGTGCAGCTCCGGCGGCTCGGCCACGCGCTCGAGGTCGGCCACGCTCGCCAAGGCCACGACCAGCGCGCCGGAGCCGAGCACCAGCCCGAGTCCGCGGCCCGCCAAGGTGCCCATGCGCGCGACCTCGAAAATGCTGAGGGCGAGCACCGCCAACGAGACGCCCAACACCGGGAGCGCCGAGCCGAGCGCGCTCGCGGCCCACAACACCACGATCAGGGCCGCGGCGATCGTCGATCCGACCCACGTGCGCCGCAGGAGCTTCGCGCGCTTGGTGGCTGTCGGATTGGGCGGCGCGCTCGTCACGCCTTCGACTCCGACGCTTCAGGTGCGTCGGACACCAGTCCGCCGAACTTGCGCACGCGCTTGGCGTAGTCGGCGAGCGCCGCGTGCAGCTGCGGCGTGCGGAATTCCGGCCAGCACTCCTTCGCGACGTAGATCTCCGCATAGGAGATCTGCCACAGGAGGAAATTGGAGATGCGCATCTCGCCCGAGGTGCGGATCAACAGGTCCGGATCGGGTGTCGCGGGATCGTAGAGGTAGCGGCGCAGTGTCTCCTCGTCGATCGAGCCGGCGTCCGCTCGCCCCGCCTGCAGATCGCGCGCGAAGGCCTTGAGCGCGTCGGCGATCTCGGTGCGCGCGCCGTAGGACAACGCCAGCCGCAGCAGCATGCCGTCGTTGGCCGCCGTGAGCGTCTCCGTCTCGCGCAGTCGCGCCAGCGCATCCGACGGCAAGTCGTCGATGCGACCGATCGCCCGCAGCCGCACGGCGTTGTCCATCAAGGTCGGGCGTTCCTTGACCAGGAACTCCTCGAGCAGCGACATCAGGAACGCAACCTCCGGCTTAGGGCGCTTCCAGTTCTCGACCGAGAACGCGTACAGGGTCAGGGACTTGACCCCCAGCGCGGCGCACTCCGTGGTGATCTCGCGCACCGAGCCGATGCCCTCTTTGTGGCCGAAAACCCGGCGCATGCCGCGGCCCTTCGCCCAGCGGCCGTTGCCGTCCATGATGATCGCGATGTGCTCGGGGAACGGGCCGCCGAAGTCGGGTCGCTCGGCCTTTTTGCGCGCCATGGTGCCCCAGCCTCACACCGCGGCCAGCGCGGCCGCGAGCCCCTCGCGAGGGATGATCTGGTCGCGCTCGGGACCGACCGAGAGCATCACGATCTTGACCCCCACCAGTCGCTCGACCCACTCGACGTAGCGCTTGGCGAGCTCCGGCAAGTCGTCGTAGCTGCGGATCTTGGTGATGTCGGTTTTCCAGCCGCGCGCGGACTCGTAGCGCACCCGCACCTCCGAGAGGTCGACCAGCGCTCCCGGCCACTCCTGGTAGCTGCGGCCTGCGACCTCGTAGCCGGTAGCGACCCGAATCTCGTCGAAGCCGTCGAGCACGTCCAAGTTGGTCATGATCCAGCCGTCGGCACCGTTGAGCTCGAGCGAATAGCGCATGGCCAACACGTCGAACCAGCCGCAGCGCCGCGGGCGACCGGTGGTCGCGCCGTACTCGTTGCCCGCCTCGCGGATCTTCACGCCGTCGGCACCGTGGTCCTCGCTCGGGAACGGACCTTCGCCGACGCGCGTGCAGTAGGCCTTGGCGATGCCGATCACGCGGTCGAGCCAGCGCGCAGGGAAGCCAGCGCCGGCGGAGACTCCATCCGAACCCGTGTTGGAGCTGGTGACGAACGGGTAGGTGCCGTGATCGATGTCCAGCAACGCACCCTGCGCGCCCTCGAACAGCACGAGCTTGCCGCGCTTGTAGGCGTCGCGCACTTCCGCGCCGGTGTCTCCGACGAACGGCCGCAGCACCGAGCCCAAGTTGGTGTAGCGGTCGAGTTGCTCCTCGAGCGCGAGCGGCGCCTCGCCGTGCACCTGCGTGAGCAACGCGTTCTTCTCCGCCAACGCGGCTTGCAAGCGACGCCGACAACGGTCGGGCTCGAGCAAGTCGGCCACGCGCAAGCCGGTGCGCGCGGCCTTGTCGGCGTAGCACGGCCCGATGCCGCGTCCGGTGGTCCCGATGCGACCCAAGCCACGCCAGCGTTCGGATGCTTGGTCGATGCGCTTGTGGTGCTCGAAGATGACGTGCGCGCCAGCCGCGAGCCGCAGGTTGGACCCGTCGACCTTCACGCCGCGCTTGCGCAGGCCTTCGACCTCCTCGATGAACTTCAACGGATCGACGGCCACGCCGTTGCCGATGACGTTGACACGCCCCGGGTGCAGGATGCCCGACGGGATCAGGTGCAGCACGTACTTGGCGCCGCCGACGACCACCGTGTGACCGGCGTTGGCGCCGCCTTGGTAGCGCACGACGAACTCCGCGTCTTGCGCCAAGCGATCGATGATCTTGCCCTTGCCCTCATCGCCCCATTGGGCGCCGAACACGCAAACGGACGGCATGGATCAGTGCTTCGGAGAGGAGAGGACGCGCAGCGCGGGGTGCAGGTCTCGCGCGCCCCACGGCGCGCGAATCGGGGCCGGATTCTCTCCCCGCGCGCTCAGGCGCTCAAGTGCGAACCGCGCGACCCGCGTGCGAAGCGCGCCGTGCGCGACCCAGAGACCGTGATGGAATCACGGTCTCGACGTCCGGCGCCCAGCGGGCGACGGCGCAGCCAGTACTTCCGAGAGCTCGTATCCTCTTTTCTCCACGAGCTCTCGGGGACCGTGATGGAATCACGGTCTCGACGTCCGGCGCCCAGCGGGCGACGGCGCGTCCGCCATTCCGAGAGCTCGCGTCCTCAGTCCCGCGCGTGCTCCCCGCGCCGTCGACGGCGTCGTGCGGCGCGGCCGTGGCCGCCGCCCCCCGGAGTGGCGAGCTCGAACACGTCACCGGCCGCGACGCTGAACTTGCTGCGACCCGCGACCGACCGCGAGCGGCCACCCAACCGGACGCGCGCGTTGCCACCCGCGCCGGGCTCGCCGCCGTCGAGCCCCCAAGGTCGCGAGAGCGTGCGCTCGGCGATCCAAGCGACGTGCGCGGGAGCCAGGAACACGAAGCACTTCTCGACGCCATCTCCGCCGCAGTGCGCGCCCGCCCCGCCGGAGCCGCGCCGCACGGTGGAACGCGTGATGCGCACCGGGAAACGCCGCTCGAACTCCTCGATCGGAGTGTTGCGCGTGTTCGTCATGTGCGTGTGCAACGCGTGAGCGCCGTCGCACTGCGGGCCTGCGCCGGCGCCACCGGCGATCGTCTCGTAGTAGGCGAAGCGCCGACCGGCGTGCGCGCCGCCGAACGAGAGGTTGCTCATGGTGCCCGAGCTCGCGGCGGGGATCTGGCCCGGCAACCAACGCGCGAACGCCCCGAGCAAGACGTCGACGATGCGTTGGCTGGTCTCGACGTTGCCCGCGGCGACCGGCGCCGGGTAGGCGGCGTCCACCACGCTCGCTTGCGGTGTCACGACCCTCACGCCCGCGCGCGAGCCTTCGTTGATCGGCGTGCCGGGCGGCAAGAGCAATTGCAGCACGTACGCGACCGCGGCCTCGGTCACCGCGCGCGTCGCGTTCAGGCTGGAGCCGAGCTGCGCGTCCGAGCCGCTGAAGTCGACCACGAGCTCGCCGGCCGCGCGCTTCAACGCCACTTGGATCCGCACGGGGGCGCCGCCGGGTTGGACGGGATCGAGCACGTCGGCGAAACGAACGGTTCGCGACGGCAGCGAGCGGATCAGCGCCGCCACGCGGCGCTGCGTCCACTCGATCAACTCGCTCGAGCGCTTGCCGAGGATGCTCGGGTGCTGCTCGCTCGCCAGCTCCGCCATGCGCGCCACACCACGCCGATTGGCGGCCCACTGCGCCAACAGGTCGCCGCGGCGCTCGCCACTGTCGCGCATGTTGGCGAGCAGCAAGGCCAGCACCTGACCGTCGAGCGCACCGCGGCGCACGAGGTGGATCGGCGACAGGCGCAGTCCTTCGGCGTGGATCTCGTCGACCGCGGTCATGGAGCCCGGATGCGCGCCGCCGACGTCGGCGTGATGCGCGCGACTGGCGCAGTAGTACGCCGGACGGCGCGCGCGACCGAGGTACACCGCCGAGACCAGCGTCAGATCCGGCAAGTGCGTGCCGCCGTGATAAGGATCGTTGTGCAACACCGCGTCGCCGGGCGCGAGCTCGCAGGCCTCGGTCACGGCGACGACACTGCGCCCCATCGAGCCCAGGTGCACCGGAATGTGCGCGGCTTGCGCGATCAAGCGGCGCTCGGCGTCGAACACTGCGCACGAAAAGTCGCGGCGCTCGCGGATGTTCGGGCTGAGCGCGCTCTTCTGCAGCGTCGCGCCCATTTCCTCGGCCACCGCGGAAAACAGGTGCCTGAAAACCGCGAGCTCGGCGCTCACTGGCGCGCTCCCCCTGGCGGTGCCGCGGACGGTCCTCGAGCGGCCCACGCGCTAGCGGTCTTCGTCGGGATAGTCGACGACTTCGAACGGCGTGTAGTCGAGCACCTCCCAGCGCACGATCGGCACGATGCGCACGGTCTCTTCGCTCTTGTAGCGCCACACCACGCAGCGCACGGTGCGCATTTGCCCCTTGCGTTGCAGGTCCTCGCGCAGCCCCTTGGGTGGAGCGCCGAGGTATCCGCCGAAGTCCTGGTCGTCGCTGCGCTTCTTGCGCGCCGTGACGTAGATCGAGAACACGTGGCTCTGCGTGCAAAGCAGCGCGAGCAACTTGTCACGTGCCTCGCTGTCGAGGCGCTCGAAGCCGTCGACCTCCTGCAACTCGTCGAGCGAGTCGAAGAACTCGCGCTCGACGATCTCCTGGCCGTACTCGTCGAGCTGCGGCGGAGTCTGATCTTCCTCGCTGGCCTGCGTGCCCTCGTCCTCCTTCTTCTCGAGGTTGCGGTACTCGATCACCGCATCCCAGAAGCGCGAGGAAACCACGCGGTCGTCGATCAGGGCCTTGAGCACGCCCACCGGAGCGGTGTTGACGTTGACCGACACGCCCCAGTTCGGCTCGCCCGAGGAGCCGCCGCCGTCCTCGCCGCCGCCAGACCCGGCGCCCTGCTCGTTGTTGGCGCCGGAGCCACCGGCCTCGGCGCCGGAGCCGTCGGTCGCGCCCGGGCCGCGCTGCACGGCGCTCCACACCGTCAGGTAAGCGCCCAGCGAGTGCACGATGTAGCCGTGCTCGTCGCGGAAATCGCGGAACAGGCTCTCGTCGAGATGGTCGAGCACCTCGAACTCCTTGAGCGTCAACGGCAGCCCGATGTCCTTGTTTTCCTCGTCGTCGGTCAACAGCTTGGGCTGGGGCAGCGCCGACTGGCTGCGGTTGCGCAGGTGCTCGCGCATTGCTTCGGCGATGCGGATGGCCTCGGAGCGATCGACGTCGACGGTCGAGCCGTCGCGGAACATGTCGATCACGCGCACCACGCGATCGAAGGCCAAGTCGCGCTCTTCCTCGTCCTCGGCCAGCATCTGGAGCAGGTTGACCTTGCTGTCCTCGTCTTGGATCAGCACCCGCACTTCGATCTCGCCGATCGTCGAGCGCTGCGGCCGACCCCAGGAGTCCATGCGCGAATCCGCGGGCTGCTCCTCGGGTGCGTCGCCCTGCGGCGCCGCGCCTCCGGGGGCTCCACCTCCTGCGGCCGGATCACCACCGGCGGCCGACTCGCTGCCCGCGGCCGACTCGGCGTCGGTCTTCAGGCGATCGAAGACCTCCTGCAGAGCCGACTCGATCGCCATGTCCATCTGCGTCGTGACCACGTCGTTCTCGGCCACGCGCAAGTCGGACTTGGTGCTGAAGGAGAGCTGGAAGACGATCGCGTACAGCAGGATGATCATCAGGAACGCCATCAGGAGCGCCGAGCCCTGGCGGGCGGCGCACGGCGTCGGACGGACCCTTCCGAAAACCTGCATGGGACGAGGGACGCGCGGGTGTCGCGGCGCTTCCCCTGGGCCCCGCGAACTCGACTGCGAGCCGCTAGTCTACGGCTCGCGGGCGCCCGAGGTCAGAACCTCGGGTCAGAACTCGCGGTTGAGGTCGATGCCCTGCAGGATGCGCGGGCGGATGAAGAACAAGACGTTCGTCTGTTCCTTGCGCGTGAACTTGTTGCGGAACAGCCAGCCCAAGAGCGGAATGTCGCCGAGCAGCGGAACCTTGCGCTCGTTCTCGACGTTGCGCTCGGTGATCAGGCCCCCCAGGATCACGGCCTGTCCCGGCTGCAGGTAGACCACGGTGCGCGCGCTGCGCAGCGAGAGCACCGGCACCTGGACCTGGGACTCGTCCGAGGTCACCAGGATGGTCTCCGAGCCTGAGATCTGGGACTGCTCGATGTCGATGTTGAGCGCGACTGTCTGGGTTCCGACGACGCGCGGCACGACATACAGCTTGACGCCCACGTCCTTGTACTGGACCTGCGCGTTGTAGCCGCCGGAGTTGTTGAGGCCGCCGACCGCCAGATACGGAATCTGGATCGTGTTCGAGATGTCGGCGCGCCCGCCCTCGCGCACCGCGATCTTGGGACGCGAGATGATCGAGACGTTGTCGTTGATCGCCAGCGCTTCCAGCACCGCGTTGAAGGTCACCGCATCCTGGACGCCGCCGACGGTGAGGATGCCCTCGATGCCGTCGGAGACGTTGGGCATCGCGCTGTCGAAGCCCTTGACGAAGGTGTGGCTGGGGAACTGGAACATCGACGTGCCCTGGGGACTGCGAACACCCAGGTCGAGCACGTCGGTCAGGGTCACTTCGACGATCTTGGCCTCGATCTCGATCTGCGGGATGCCGGCCGCGAACAGGTTGATGAAGTCCTCGACCTCCTGGAGCAACTCTGCATTGGAAGTCACCACCAACCAGTCGGCCAACTGCTGCGGCGCGCCCTGCGCGACCGCTGCGTTGCGCAGGTCCTGGTAGAGCTCGACATCCCACCCGGGGAGGATGTCGAGCTTGACCAAGTTGGGCGGCGAGGGCGTGCCGGCCTCGGTCGTCCACAGCGGGAAATTCCCGTAGGCCTCGATCAGCGACTTCATCTTGTCGCCGGTGCCCACCCGCAGCGGGAAGGGCTTGGTGATCGTGCCGTCGGGGTAGACCTTGATGCGCGCGCCGAACTGCAGGTACGGGTTCTGGGCTGGCTCGACGACGGTGACCGGCTCCGACGCGGGCTTGACCGGGGGCTCAGCAGGGTTCTGGTTCGCCCCCGAGCTCGCCGCGAGCGGCGGGGTCGGCGCCCCTACCGGCTCGTCCATCTCCAAATGCAGATCTCCGAAGGCGTCCTCGTCGGCCATGCCGACGACCGGCTTGATCGTCCCCCGGGCCAGCAGCTCGCGCAGCTCTGCGGCGGACAGCTGATCGGCATCGGACGCAGGAGCCCTGGGCCGCGGCGCGATGCAGCCCTGGGCCGCGAGCGCCACCGCGCCCCAAGCGAGCGCCGCCCGGAGTGCGCGACGGAATCGGCGCGGGCCTCGGGCGGCGGGCAATGTTCGAGCAGCGGATTGGGGGCGTTGGCGCGACAAGGGGGACGGCGAAGCGCGGACGGTACGCCTAGTACTGCGCCTTCACCAGGTCGGAGATATCGGTGATCGCGCGCCCGTCCTTGTGCTTGATGGTCTTCCAGACGCTGCAGTAGCCATTGGCGGTCCGAATCGCCTCGCAGGCCTGCGTGACGCGATTGGTGGCCTCGTTGACCAGCTTGATGCCCTCGGGCGTGGAGAGATCGATCTTCTCCGACTTGGCCTTCTTCATCTCCGGCGTGGCGTCCAGGCATGCCTGCCAGTCGATCAGCACCGGGTTGGAAACCTGCGCCGCGTCCTTCAGGCCGCAGATGCTGTCACCGCTCTTCGCGATCCAGTCCTTGGAGGGCATCGCGAGGGCCGAAGCCGTCGCAGTGTTGGCCAGCCCGCAGCCACCGGCAGCACCCGCCATCTCGGCGGTCACCTGCAGGCCTACCAGCTGGCTCTCTTGCGAGCTTTCCTGCGCGTGCCCGCTGAGGGCTTGCTGGGAGAAGGGGGCGAGCGCGACGAAGGCGAGTGCGATCAGGTTCATGGCAGGGCTCCGGGTGCGGCGGCGAAAAGACAAACCACGTTCCTGGTGGCGACGCTCCCTCAGAGGTTCTCCGCCGAAAGATCACAACCCGTTCACGTGCACGGCCTTGGGGCGTTGCCGACCGCGGCGCGCCAGGGCCCGTGTGGCCTCGCTGCAGCGGACGCCACCCCGCCGTATTTCGACATTATTCGACAGACACGTGCGACTAATGCCCAGAACTGGCCGGGGCGACCTTCGCCGCACGGCGGAAACGGGTTCCACGGCGGGTGCCTTCGCGAACCAGGAAGCCCAGCTCGACCAGGTCCAAGAGGTCGCGCAGGGCTGTGCGACCGGAGATCTGCTCGCGCTCGGCGTACTCGGCCGAGGTGATGCGCTGCCCCGGGGCGAGGCTCTCCAAGAGCCGCTCTTGGCGCGAGCTGGTCCGGTTCGGGAGCTCGCTTTCGACCGAGACCGCGCCGTCCTCCGCCGCCGCGCTCGAGAGCTCCAGGTGCTCGGCGCCCAGCTCGCCACCGGAGGCCAGCACACAGGCCTTGGAGAGCACGTTCTCGAGCTCGCGCAGGTTGCCCGGCCAGGCGTGCTCGAACAACGCGTCCATCACCCTGGGGTGCACCGCCGTCACCGGTCGGTCGGCCGAGGCGTTGAAGCGCCGGACGAAGGCCTCGACCAAGTCGGGGAGCGCCTGCCGCCGCAGCCGCAGCGGCGGGACGGTGACTTGAGCGACGTTCAACCGGAAGTAGAGGTCGCCGCGGAAATTCCCGCGCTCGACCTCCACCGCCAGGTCCTTCGAGGAGGTGGCGACGATGCGCACGTCGATCGGAAGCGGGCGCTCGGAACCCAGGGGCAGCACCTCGCGCGTTTCGAGCAGCCGGAGCAGGGCCACCTGACCGGCCGGGGGCAGACCCGCGACCTCGTCGAGCACGACCGTCCCACCCGAGGCGTACTCGAAGGGACCCACGCGCCGCGTGTGGGCCCCGGTGAAGGCACCCTTGGCGTGGCCGAACAGCTCGTCCTCGATCAGGCTGGCCGAAAGCGACGGGCAGTGCACGTGGACCAAGGGGCCGTTCGCGCGGCGGCTCCAGCGGTGCACCAGCTCGGCCAGACGATCCTTGCCGACTCCGGTCTCACCGCCGATCAGAACCGTGATCTCCTGCTCGGCGATGCGCTGCACGGTGTCGAGCAGCTGGATCATGATCGGGCTCGAGGCCACGAAGTCCACCGGCACCAGGCTCGAGAGCTTGACCAGTTGGAGAGTCGGCACGCCGCTCTGCTCTTCGGTCAACCGCTCTTCGAGCACCGCGAGCACGAAACGCGCGCTGGGCCCATCCGCAGGCCAGGCCGCATGGGCCGCGAACAGCCCGGTCACGGGCTCGCCGTCCGGCCAGGGCCCGGTGCTGACGCGGTCGACCAGGCGCCGCGCAAGTGCCTCGAAGTTCGGCGCGCCCTTGGTCCAGGGCAGCGCGATCTTGAGGTCTCCCGCACCCGCGCGCCCGAAGAACGCCAGACCGCGCACCGCCAGCCGCAGTCGCTGCGCGGCCTCGCGCAGGCGCTCGCCAGCGAGCTCGTCGTCCCGCGGCAGACCGGTCAGGCGCAGCTGGACGAGCAGGACTCCGGACTCGGGCTCGCCCTGGGCGCGTTGGATTTCCTCGGCGACTCGCTGGCGGAAGCCTGGGTCGGTCAAGAACCCGGTGACGTTGTCGCGCACCGCCTGGCGGTAGAGGCGCGCGTTCTCCAGCACGATCGCCGACTGCGAGGCGGCGGCTTGGAGGAAGGCGAAGTCGCTGCCCAGCTCCTCCCCGGCGAAACCCAGCACGATCGCGCCACGCGTCTCGCCGGCCGCGATCAGCGGCAGACTCAACACGCGCCGGGCCGGACCGACGAGCACCCGCTCGAACTCCGAAAGCACGGCCTGGCCCCCGCGGTCGACCACGTGAAGGACGTCTCCCGCGACCACGGCGGCCTGCAGCGTCAGCGCCTCGGGAGGAAGGACGAACTCGCGGCCGCCGTCGCCGTAGGCGCGCAGCTCCTCGCCCGCTTCTCCGCGCCACAGCACCCACGCCGAGAGCGCCGATGCGTTGCGTGCGAAGAACGCCAGCACGGCTTCGCGGGCCTGGTCCGGATCGAGTCGCCGCGAAAGCTCTCCCTGGGCGAGCTGCAGTCGGCGCAGCTCCTCGACGCGTTCGACGACCTGTCCGGAGTAGGTGCGGATGGCCGCGGTCAGGTGACCGATCTCGTCGGAGACCTCGGGCTCGACGTCGCCGGCCCCACCGCTGCGCAGCGCGCGATCCAGGCGCTCGATCGGTCCCACCAGGTGGCCGGTGAGGATGCCCGCGAAAAGCACCACCGTGAACAGCGCGGTGATCGCGGCCGCGAGCAGCAGCTCGTTGAGCGAGAAATTGCCGAGGACCGGCACGCCACGCTCGCGCGGCGGCACGAGCAACACGCCGACCAGCTCTTGGCCGGCCGCGTCGTACACGCCGCGCCGCAACTCGCCCGCGAGCAGCGGCGTGAGATCGGCCAATTGGGGCGCTTGGTCGCGACCCGCACCCAAGAAACGCAGCGGCGCGGCGCCGCTCGAGCGCGCCGAAACCCCGGGGACCGACGGCGCGCGCAGCACGGCCACCGAGAGCGGCTGATCCGCGCCCGGAGCCGACCGAGCCACGCCGCACAGGAGCAACTGCCCGAAAGGCCGCGCGAGCCCGGTGCCGAGCACGTGCGAGCGCGGGATCGCGCGCCACAAGGGCCCGGATCCGACGCGCACGCGACGACCGTCGGTGGCCGTGCGCTCGAGCACGCGCGAAGCTCCCTCACCCTCGCCGAACCACGCGGTCAGCTCCTCGCTGGTCTCCGGAAACGAGCCTTCGACGCGCTTGCGCAACTCCGCGATCTTGAGCAAGCGTTGGGCGTCGCGCTCGAGCTCGCGCAAGTCGCGCTCGAGCTCGCGCTCGGCGCGCGCGAGCTCCTCGTTGCCGCGCTCCAACTCGCGCTCGCGGTGTTCCGCGGACAGCGAGGCCTCGAGCAACACCGTCAAGGCCAAGAGCGGCACGGCGGAGGTCACCGCGAAACCGGCCGCGAGCTTGCCGCGGATGCGTCGGCGCGTCGCGATCCACTCCGCGAACAGCGCCACGAGGAACGGTGCGAGCGCGACCAACGCCGCCAGCGGCACGACGTCCCAACGCGTCGACGACGGTGGAGTGGCGTCGCGCAGGTGCACTGCGCCGAGCACTTCCTCCGCGACGCGGATCGGACGGGAGATCTGCCCCGTGCCGCTCTTCTTGGGCGAGCGACCCGGCGCGGTGGTCTCGACCTCGATGTCGGCCATGGCGCCGGCCCACTGCCATTCGCCTTCGGGCGTCACGCGCACGCCCGGGACTTCCGCCGCGTTCGGAGCACTCTCGCGTGCGGACACGGCGACGACTTGGATCGTGTAGCTGGTCGCGGGGCCGACGTGCCGCAGCACGAGCTCGTCGGCCTCGACGCTGGCGCCCAGCTCGAGCATCAGCGCGTCGGCGTGCACCGAGCCGCGCGGACCGCCAGGGAGTGCGAAGGCCGGTTCCATCCCAGGGCGCTCGACGTGCGGGTCCTCGTCGAAGTGCAGGTCCTCGGAGTCCCGCAGCTCGAGCGCGGGACCGACGACGCGACCCTCGCGGCGCACTTCGACCGAGAGCATCGGCACGCGTCGCGGGGACATGCGCGGGAAGCGCGGGTCGGAAACGCGCACGACGAGCGACACGCCGTCGATCGCGGTCGGCGCGGGCAGCGCGAACACCAGCGACTGCGCTGGGGTGATCGAGGCGCCACTCCATCGCGCGCGCCCGGCGATCTCGATCGGGACGAACGGAACTCCGCGGCGCGTGGTGTGGAGCTCGACTCCCGCGAGCGCTCCGCTGGGAAGCAACGGCGAGAATCGCGCGCGCACCGGTGGCGGGATCGATCGTCCCGACAAGAGCGCCTCCACCGAGCGCAGCAGTTCCTGCGGCTCTGGCCAGCCCAATGCGCCGCTCGCCAACCAGCTCTCGAAGTCGCGCCAATGCTCTTCGATCTGTGCGCGCCGCTCGCGCGCGTCGGACTGTTTGGTCAGGCGCGTCACGACCGCGGTGATGCCGACGAGCACCACGATGGCGACGCCGATACGCGCTCCCAGTCGTCGCACGCGCGCGGAGCGCCACGCCTTGCGCGTCCACAACGCGCAGCCGTAGAGCGCCGCGAGCGCGAGCAACAGGTACGGCCGGCCGCTGGTCGAATCGGGTGCGTCGCTGCGCGTCGCTCCGGCTTGCGGCTCGTTGCCGCGCGGCGCGAGCACCAGGACGCCGCGGCGATCGGATTCTTGCGCGACGGCGCTTTCACCGGTCCATGTGCCGTAGCTCTCGAGGAATCCGCGTTGGTCGCGGTCGCACTGCGCGAAGTTGAAGCCCAGGCGCGCGCCGTCCGACGGCGAGTAGCGTCCAAAATTGCGCCAGGGGATGCGCGCCTCGAAGCGGTAGCCGCCGATGAACGGCGCCGAGACGATTTCGACTCCGCCGAATCCCCCGTCGGGCCGCTGCACTTGGCCGGGCCGCGGGTACACGCCCCAGGGACGCTCGGGCCACGCCGGCGCCAGCATCACTTGCCAATCGTCGGGGCCCCACTCCGCGGTCCAGTCCAGCGTGTCGAGGAACAGCTCGAGGCTGTCGCCCTGATACCAACGCTCGCTGTCGTGCTGCAGGACGTCGTCGTAGACCTCGCCGTAGAGCACGAAATCGACGCTGTTCCAGCCGAGCCACACGCGCACGCTGGCGTCGTCGGGTCCGCGCCACAACGCGTCCGCGGAGCGCGGGCCGAGATCGACGAGTTGATCGCCGCGCGCGATCTCGAAGGTCGGGTCGAAGCTCGCGCGCCACTCCGCCGGATCGCCGTCGATCGCGAGCTTGGAGGGATCGACCCACAGCGCGCTCAGCTCGGGCCGAGCGGCTTCGCGCTGCGCCACCGCGAGCGCGGAGCAGCACACCAACGCCAGGAGCACCCACAGTCGCGACACCGTCGCATGGTAGCCCGGAAAAGCCGCGAGCCGGCGTCGGGCCGGCTCGCGATGCGTGAAACAGGAGCGTGCGCTCCGAGGCCTTCAAGCACTCACGATGTCGACGTCCGGCGCCCTGTGGGCGACGGCGCATCCGAGATCCTGAGCGTTCGCAGCCTCATGTCTTGGAGGAGCTCTCAGCGGCGACCGCGGCCACGGCCGCCGCCACCGCCGCGGCCTCCGCGGAATCCGCCACCGCCACCGCCACGGTGCGGGCGATCGCCGCGCGGCCCGCGGTCGGCACCGCGGTCGGGCGGCGCGCCGCCGTCGACGACTTCGGCGGGCTCGCCGTCGCCGTCGACGAACTCGCCGCCACCGTCGCCGTCTTCGGGACCGTCGCCCTCGAACGGACCGTCACCTTCGAAGGGACCGTCGTCGCCGCCGCCGCGTTGCTCGCCGCCTTCCAGCAGCGCCTTGCGCGACAACTTGATCTTGCCGCGGTCGTCGACGTGGATCACGACCACCTCGACGGCGTCACCGACGTTGACGATGTCCGTCACGCGGTTGACATAGCCGTGGTCGAGCTCACTGACGTGCAGCAAGCCCTCGACTCCCGGCAGGATCTCGACGAACGCGCCGAAGTCCTTGATGCCCTTGACGGTGCCGGAGTACTTGGTGCCGATCTTCGGCGACTCGCACATGCCGCGGATGGCGTCGAGGCAAGCGTTGACTTGCTCGCGATCGACGCCCGCCACTTGCACGTTGCCGTTCTCGTCGAGGATCGAGATCTTGACCTTGTACTTCTCCTGCAGCGCCTTGATCTGGCGACCGCCGGGTCCGATCAGGTAGCCGATCTTGTCGGCCGGGATCTGGATCAGCTCCATGCGCGGCGCGTAGGGGCTGATCTGCGACACGGGCCGCGGCACGGCGGCGAGCATCTTCTTCAGGATCTCGCGGCGACCGACGCGCGCTTGCTCCAGCGCCTTTTCGAGCAAGCTGCGCGAGACGCTCTTGACCTTGATGTCCATCTGCAGCGCGGTGATGCCCAGACCCGAGCCGGCGACCTTGAAGTCCATGTCGCCGTTGTGGTCCTCCGAGCCCATGATGTCGGAGAGCACGGCGAAGCGCTCGCCCTCCTGGATCAGTCCCATGGCGATTCCGGCCACGGGCTGCGACAGCGGAACGCCGGCGAGCATCATCGCCAGACACCCACCGCACACGCTGGCCATCGACGAGGAGCCGTTCGACTCCATGATGTCGCTGACGATGCGGATGGTGTAGGGGAAGCGCTCCTTGGGCGGCAGCACCGCGGCCAATGCGCGTTCAGCCAACATCCCGTGGCCGATCTCGCGGCGGCCAGGGCCGCCCAGGCGCCGCGTCTCACCGACCGAGTAGGGCGGGAAGTTGTAGTGCAAGTAGAACGGCTTGCGGTACTCCTCGTCGATGCCGTCGATGATCTGCTCGTCGTCGGCGGTGCCCAGCGTCACGCTGACCAAGGCCTGCGTTTCGCCGCGGGTGAACAGCGCCGAGCCGTGCACGCGCGGGACGTAGTTCGGGCAGATCCAAATGTCGCGGATCTGATCGAAGGCGCGGCCGTCGGCGCGCTTGCCGTCGAGCACGGCGTCGCGCTCGACCTGCGCGATCAGGTTCTCGAGCAAGCCCTTGACGGTCTTGGTGCGCGCCTTGAGCTCCTTCTCGTCGCCGATGCCCGCGGTCAGCGCCGCCAAGCACTCGTCGGAGACCTTGGCGATGGCGTCGTGGCGATCGTGCTTGCCCGGCGTGAAGATCACGTCGCGCAGCGCGGGCTTGTAGGCCTCGACCTTGGCGGAGAGCGCGGCATCGACCACCGGCGCCTTCCATTCCATCTTCGGCTTGCCGGCCTTGGCGCGCAGCTCTTCGACGAGCTCCGCGATCTCCTTGACGATCGTGTGGCCCAACTCGAGCGCGTTGATCATCTCCGCTTCGGGGAGCTCCTTGGCGCCGGCCTCGACCATGCAGATGCCCTCCAGGTGACCGGCGACGACCAAGTCCAAGCGCGACTCGGTCTTGCGCTTCTGATCGACCGGGAACGCCACCAGTTGTCCATCGACGTGCCCGATGCGCACCGCGCCCATGGCGCCGTGGAACGGGATCTGGCTGATGTGCACCGCGGCGAACGAGGCGATCATGGCCACCACGTCGGCGTTGATCACGCCGTCGTAGGACAAGGGATGGCTCATCACCTGGACTTCGTTCTTGAAGCCCTCGGGGAACAGCGGCCGGATCGCGCGGTCGATCAGGCGCATCGACAGGATTTCCTTGGTCGTCGGACGACCTTCACGCTTGAAGAACCCGCCCGGGATCTTGCCGGCGGACTCGGTCTTCTCGCGGTAGTCGACGGTCAGGGGAAAGAAATCCTGCTCGTCCTTGGCGGCGCCGACGGCGACCGCGCCGAAGCACATCGTGTTGCCCAGCTTGGCGACCACTGCGCCGTGGGCTTGGCGGGCCATCTGGCCCGTTTCGAGGGTGAGCACGAGCCCACCGGTGAGCTCGCGTGAGACGCGAACGGGTTCAACTGTCATGGAACGATTACCTCTTTGCTTCTGTCTGCTCTGAAAAACGTTGTTCGATGGTGAGGCGCGCAGCGGCGTTGCGACGCGGCGCCTAAAGCACGCGCGGCAGCTGCGCGTGACGCGCGAGCTGCCGAGCTGCGAACGGAGAGCGGAGGTCCGAGTGGCCAGATACGGCCCGGACCTGCGTCGTCCGATGGGTCAGTTCTCTCTGGGCGAGATCGACACGGGCCAAATCGACGCCCGCTAGATCGACGCCCGTAAGATCGAGGAAGGCAAGGCGCGCGCGGCAGCAGCGCGCGAGCTGCGCGCCGTGCCGATCGATCCACAAGTGCGCCGTCCCCACGGAGTGCGACCTAGCGGCGCAGGCCGAGCTTCTCCACCAGCGTGGTATAGCGCTGGGGTTCGCGGCGCCGCAGATACTTCAAGAGCTTGCTGCGGTTGCCGACCATCATCAAGAGACCGCGACGCGAGGTGTAGTCCTTGCGGTGCGTCTTCAGGTGCTCGGTCAGGTTGTTGATGTGCTCGGAGAGCAACGCGACCTGGACTTCGGGCGAACCGGAGTCGCCGGGTTGAACGGCGAACGACTTGACGATCTCGAGCTTGCGTGCGGCGGCGATGGCCATCGCGTCCATCCTGTGACCCGCGTGCGGGTCGCTGGCTCGTCCTCCACTTGCCTGGCCCCGAGAGCGCGAACTCCAGGGGCAGGTGCGTCGGCGGCTCCGGCGGAGTCCCGTCCCGACATCGCGGGCCGCAGCTTGCGACCCAGCGCGCAGCGTCACGAGCCCGTGGGCGCCGCGCGAGGGCGGAGAGTATAGAGAGTGGCCGCCGAGGCGCAAGCGAGCTCGCGGTCTACGGCACGAACGCCGGGCGGGAGCCAGGTCGGACGCTCCGCGGCCGCGCAGCGGCTCGGGCCTGGCCCGACCGCGAGTGCGTTGCTCACTCGCCTTCGCGGCGCGGCAGCGAGGCCAAGACGCCCTCGACCGCCACCTCGACGGCGCGGTCGAGCAGCGCGGCCTCGCTCAGATACGAGTTGCGCTCGCGCGACAAGTCGACGTTGCGCGTCGCGTGACCGCCCCACAGCGCCTTCGACGGGTCGGGATCGGTGGCGTCGAGCATCACGATGTCGAGATCGACCGTCAGCGCCGCGTGCGAGCGCCAACGGCTGGTGTTCCAGCCGGTGATCGTGACCTCGAGCACGGCTTGCTCGCCCAGCGAACCAGGGCGATAGGACGCCTCGGTGATGCTGCGGTCGACGAAGCCCTGCGCCAGCGGCGTGTAGCGTCGATGCACCAACCCGCGCCGCAGCTCGGAGCGGAAGCGCTCCAGCGGCAGGTCATCCTCACCACTCACGTTCTTGACCGGCGGCACGACCACTTCGACCGGCCACACCGAGCGCAAGCGCCCGACGGAGAGCTGGTCGTTGTCCGCCCCCAACGGATATTGCGGCGCGATGCAAGCGCTGACCGCGATCGCGGGGACCGAGCACAACACAGCCAAAAGGGCACGACGCAATTGAGCGACGAACATGGGCATTCGACCAGAGAAACGCGTTCAGCGGGCGAAGCGCGCGCAAATCCCTCGCAGCGCGCACGGAAGACGCCGCGGATTCTAGGAATTCGCGAGCAGCCGAACCACCAGCGCGCGGCCGAAAAGCGCACGATTCTCGCAATCTGCGCGCGGCCTCGGCTGCGCCGATTCAGGGCTGGGTGAAGGTGCTGAGCGCGCTGTGCGAGACGACCTCGCTGCGGCGCTCGAGCTCGGAGAACACGAAGCGCGTCGGGTCGAAGCTCGGATACGAGTACAGGTCGACCTCGACGCCGATCAGCCCCGCGGCGAGCGCGCTGCCACCGTCGGGCGTCAGGTCGGGCACCTTGACCGTCGGATCGGCCGCGGGCACCGGGGTATCGCCGTCGACCAGCCACAGGGTCCAACGCCGCGCCTCGGTGTCGGTCAATGTCACGCGGTAGATGCCGGGGTCGCTGCCGTCGGGCAGGCTGTCGGTGAACACCACGTCATAGGCGAGCGCGCCGGTCGCGCTGCCGAAGCTCGGCGCGAGTACGCGCGAGGGTTCCGGCGGAAGGATCGTCGCGGGCACGCTGCCGCTCGGGAGGCGCACTCCGGCGCGGGCGCCGAGCGCATCGCGAACCTCGCAGCGCAAGTACAGGCCGGCCTCGATCGTCCCGTCGAGCACCAACGCGCCGCGCTCGTCGCCTTGGTACTTGCCATCGGTCGGGTCGACGGCCCCCGGCAGGGCCGAGCGCACCGCCCAGGTCGAGAGCGGAATCCCGGCGGCATCGAGGGCAATGCCCGGTCCGACGCACAGCGAGCCCGCAAGGCCCGGCGAGAGCGCCTCGAGCGTCACGCGCGGGTCGCCGGAAAGCAGCGTGAAGGCCGGACCGTACAGCGACGAAATGTCGAGTATCGCCGAGGGGCCCTCGAGCGCGCGCTCTTCCTGCGCCGTGGTCGCGTCGCTGAGCACGAAGGAGCTCGACAGATTGGCGGTCGCCGGTGCGCCCGGGCTGCCGCCCGAGAGCGGGATCTGCAGCGCGAAGGAGCGCAGGAAACCGGCCGCGGTGAACCCGAAGGACGAGCTCGGCGTCTCGAGCCCGAAGAACGACAGCGCGCCCACCGGGCCGGGCCGCACCGGCAGCGGACCGAACTGGCATACGGAGGTCGTGCCCACCGTGCTGCAGGAGGTCAGCTCGAGCAACGGCTCGGCGACCTCGAAGCGGCGACTGTCGGACACGAAGCGGTCGAAGCCCGTGAAGGCGGTGGAATTGGTGACCGTGCCCGCCAACGGCGTCGGAGCGATCGAGGAGCGTTGCAATGGCACGGACACGCGCGACACCGAGAGCGCCGTGACCGAGAACAGGTCGTAGTTGCTGGCGTCGATCGTGAGCGTGGTCGAGGTCGCTCCCGCTTCGATCTGCGCGAAACCGTTGACGTTGGTGGTCTCGACGTCGATCAGGTCGAACGTGCTGCCGTCGTCCTCGTGCGTGAAGACGCGCGCGCCGCTGATCGGCGCCAACGTCCGCGCATCGACGACCTGCACGTCGATGGTCGTGCTCGCTCCGGGCACAGCGACGCCCGGGCCAATTCCACCGACTTGCCGGAACGTGGCCACCGTGGTCGAGAGCGCGGCGTTGAGCGCGCGGTCGTAGAGCACCAGGTCGAAGGTGCGCCCTTGATCGAGAGCGTCCAAGACGTCGAGCGTCACCGGCGCGGCGACGAACAGCCCGTTCGAGCTTGCCGCCACGACGGGCGCTTGCGTGCCATTGGTCACGACACCGGCGGAACCGTCGAAGGTCACCTCGGCCGCGACGATCTCTTCGCTGGCGCGCCCGACCACCGACAGATGCAGCATGTCGCTCGAGAACGAGCTGGTGTTCACCCCGCTCGATCCGAAACCGCTGAAAGTGGGTCGCGTCACGTCCAGCACCGCGCGCTGTGTTCCAAGCGTCTGCGGGTCGACGTCGAGCATGCGCACCGGAGAGACCACGCTTCCGCGGCGCATCACCAGCCCGAGCGAAATCTCGCCCTCCTTGAGGCGCGACGCAACGGGGCTGGCCGCGCTGGCGAGATCGATCTCGGTCTCACCTAGCGTCACGGTCTGCGCCAGGGCGTCGAACGAGGCGAGGTCGCCGAGCTTCAACTCGCGATACAGGGCGATCAAGCGCGCGTTCTGGGCGTCGAGCGAGGTGCCGACCAGGTAGATGCCGACCAGGTCAGTGGCGCTCGCGCCGACCAAGTCGACGGCCAGCTCGAGCGGATTGGAGAGGTCGCCGTCGAGGTTGTCGATGCCGATCGCGTCGGACGGCTGCGAGACCAAGTCGAGCGCGCTGGGCGCACCGAAGGCGGCGACGCGGTAGTCGAGGTTCACGGTGGCCAACGCTGCACCACCGCTGGCGGCGGTGATCGGGACGGCGTTGGGCGAGAGCTGCAGCGTCACTTGGGCGTTGGCGGCAAGCGCCACGGGCAAGCCGAGCGAGTCCGTGCTGCGCCAGCGCCAGACGCGCGCCTCGGGTGCGCTGCCTTGCCCCAAATTCACCGTGAGCACCGTGGGCGCGGGATTCTGGGCCGGAACGTTGCCGTCGACGCGCACCAGCCACGAGAGCAGGTTGACCGAGGTCGGGTTGAGCGGTCGATCGAACAGCACCACGTACTCACCGGTGGCGCTCTGATTGGCCGCGCCGTCGTCGGGGAACGAGGCCACGACCCGCGGCGCTGCCGGATTGCTGGCCGCAGTCTTGAACGTGCCGACCTCGCGGTCGTCGGGCTGGACGATCTCGGTGCCCTGCAAGTCGGTGACGACCGCGCTGTCGCGGTAGCGCACGACGTATTCGGTGTCCGGCTCGAGCTCGACCGACGGCAGCAGCACGGCCAGACGACCATCGCCCATGAGCGAGGCGATCAGCGGCAGGCCTTGGGGGGCCGAGCTCCCGGCCTGCGCGATCTCGAATGCCTGGCCGAGGCTGGTCGGCGCCATCGATTCGCTGAACTGCAGCGCGATCGGCGTCGTGGTCTCGATCGAGGTGCCCGCCGGATAGAACTCCTGGATGCTGGGCGCGGAGGGCGAAAGCCACTGATGGTCGAGCGGCGTGGTCGCCGCGTTGGCGCCACCCAGGCCGCCACCTCCGCCGACGTCCGAGCAGTCGCCGCTCAACGCGCACGACGGATTGTCGCAGCCCGCGACGAAGAACGAGGCGACCGCGGCCGCAACCAGAACCGCGGCGTTGACGAAAGCGCGTTGCATCATGGATCCAAGAGTGCGGGCCACCTGCGCCGGCCTGCGCGACGCGCGTTGGACGAGGGTGCCCGTGCGAATCTTCCGGCCGATCGAGGGGCACGTGAAGCGCCGCGCCGCATTTTCCTCGACCGACCGCGGGTGGCCCCGGCCCAGCGAGCGCGCGCCAGCGCGCAGTACGGCCGCGAGGCGCCGACTGCTAGACTGTGCCGCGCGCGCGAGCGGCACGGTGCCGGCTCGACGGTGACGCGCGAAACGAGCCCCGCAGGACAGGTGATGCGTATCTCCCCGAGCCCGTTGCTCGCGCTCGCGCTCTGGTCCTGCGTTTCGGCCGACGCCGACGCGCCGCCTCCCGCTGCAGCTCCCGCCGAGGTGCGCCAGCCTTCCGTGGGCGCGGAGCGACCAATGGAGCGCGCGCCACAGGCGCGGGCCGACGCCGAGCCGGTCCCCACTCGAGTTGGCGACCCCGCGGCCGTGGAACCGGCCGAGAAATCGCCCGAGGGCGCAACTCCGCCGCCCGCAGTGGACGAGACGGCGCGACTCAAGGCGCTGGCGAAGGCTGCGATCGACGCCGACGACCTGGCGCGTGCCAAGGAGATCATCGACGACCTGCTCAGCGGTCCGAAGGTGGCCGAGGCGCGGGTGCTGCTCGACGCCGGTCGCGCCGACGAGGCCTTGGCGGTGACCAGCGTCGCCGTCGCCGCGGCGCCCAGCGATCCGCGCGTGCTCTTGGTGCACGCGGAGGCCACGTTGCGGGTGGGAACGCGCGCTGGAGCGCGCGACAAGCTCGACGACGCGCTGCGCACCTTCTTGCGCGCCGGAACGTCGTCCGACGCCTGGCTGGGCGCGGCGCGCGCCGCGCGCGAACTCGGGCGCACGGCCGAGGGACTCGACTACGCACGCCGCGCGCGCGCCGAGCTCGCGGCGCACGGTCCGACGGCGGTGCGCTACGCCGAGGCACCGGAGCGCACGATCGCGCTGGCGCTGTGGAACGCATTCGACGCGCAAGCGCCCGAGCAACTCGAGAGCGAGACCGGCCGCGAGCTCGCGGCCGAGACCGTCGATGCCCTGCGCGGCTCGATCGCCGTCGAAGCTCCCGACGCGCTGAGCTGGCAACGCCTGGCGGACACGCTCGAGCGCAGCGGGCAATCCGCGGAGCTCTTGACCGCGTTGGCCCAGGCCTTCGCCGCGCTTCCAGGCGACGCAGGACTGTGCGAGCGTTTGGAACGCACCGCGCGCGCCCAGGGTGGGGCGGCGCTGGTGACGCGCGTGTTCGAGCTCAGCCGCGAGCGCGCGGCGCGATCACCGCAGGTGTGGTGGATCCCGGCGCGCGAACGCTTCCAGAGCGCGCTCGAGCGCATGGACCAGACGCCGATCGACGAATTCCGCGTCGCCGAGCGCGATTTCGCCGCGGCCCGCGCGCTCGATGCGCGCTCGAGCGCCACGTGCCTCGAGCACGAAGCGCTGTGCCGCGCCGCGGTCGGTTGGTGTCGCTTGGCGGGCGGCGACTTGCAAGCCGCGGCGGAGGCCTTCCGCTCGATGGAGAAGCTCGAGCGCGGCGCGCTGCTGCGCGAGATCCCCGGCCGCTTGGGCTCGGGCGTCGCGGGCTTGGCGGCGGTGGCCGACGCACACGCGGCGCGCGGTGAGCTGTGGTCGGCGGCGCAGATCGGCGAGGAGCTGCGCAAGCTCTTGCCGGACTCGATCGAGCGCGCATCGTTCTCCGGTCGACTCCAGCGCGCGGCGGGCGAGCAAGCGCGCCAGAATGCGAGTGAGTATCTGCTGGCCGCGGAGCACAAGCTGGCCGACCAGCGGCGCATCAACCAACTGCGCGAGCGGGCCCGAATCGACGCCGCGATCGCGCCCGGGCCGGCGCTCGACGAGGAATTCCGCGACAAGGCCGCGTCACAGTCGCGCCGCGCGAACCAGTGCTTCGAGCGCGCGTTGATCGCGCACTTGGCCGCTTGGCGCCTCAAGCCCGACGACGTGCGCCTGGCGGTCGACGCGTCCTTCATCCCCATCGTGTACCTCGGGATCGACCTCGACTTCGCGCGCGACCGCTTGAAGAACGCGATCGCGGCGGGCGCGCGCCAGCTCGAGAACCCAGAGCTCGACGACGCCTCCCGCGCGCGGCTGGAGAGCGCCTGGGGCGACGCCCACGAGTTGCTCGGCGTGTATTACCTCGAGCGCGCCAACGCGCCGGCCGACGCCCTGCGCTACTTCGAGAAAAGCCTGGAGATCGGCCCCTTGCCGCGGCCGTCCGTCGAACAGATCCACCTCCCGCGTTGCCGCAAGTTGCTCCACAACTAGCGGCGCCCCACCTCGTCCAAGCCCCTGCTCGCGCGCCCATGCACATGCATCCGTACACACTCCCGTCGCTCTTGCCGCTCGTCGCCTTGGTCGCTCCGCAGGAATCGGTGGAGGCCTTGATCAAGCGCGGCCGCGAGGCGCTCGCGGCGGGCAAGCTGACCGAGGCGCAGGCCGCCTTCGACGCGGCGGACGCAGCCGAGCGCGGCGCACCGCGCACCAGGGTGTGGGTCGTGCGCGGCTGGATCGCGGCGGGCAAGTTCGACGAGGCCCTGTCCGCGACCGACGAGCTCAAGGCAGCCAAGGCTCCGGCCGCGGACCTCGACTACCTCTACGGGCTGGGGTTCTTGGGGATGGCGAAGGCGGCGATCGCGTCCAACGGTGGCGGCGCGTTCACGCAGAGCCAGCTCGAGGACTCTCTGGCGTGCTTGCAGCGCGCGACGAAGGCCGATAGCGCGCGCTACTCGGACGCGTGGTTGCCGCTGGCCGAGTCGGCTTGGTACGCGCAGGACCTGACGACGGCGCGCGCGGCCTCGGACAAGGCCGTCGCGCTCGAGCCGAACAACGTCGGCGCGCACGCGATGCAGGGCCGCATCGCCTTCTCGCAGTACGTCGCCGAGAGCGACGAGAGCGCCAAGGAAGCGCACTGGAAGTCGGCGCTCGCGGCCTTCGGCAAGGTGATCGCGATCCTCGGAGCCCCGGGCGAGCTCCCGCTGCGCGCGCAACTCGCCGAGGCCCACGTGCAGTGTGGCCACCTCCACGGTTTCAAGTCCGACAAGCCCGCCGCGAGCACGAGCTACGCGCTGGCGATCGGCTGGGATCCGACCAAGGTCGACTTCGCCCAGGTGCGCAACGTGCTCGGGACCGACGACTTCCTGCCCTGCGTGCTGGCCGGCATCGAGCGATTCAAGAAGCTCAGCGACGAGCGCGACGCGCGCCAAGCGACGCTCTCGTGGTGGGCCGGATACGCGCAGTTCGAGAACGCCAAGTGGAGCGACTCGGAGGGCTCGTTCCGCGACGCGGTCAAGCGTTGGCCGGCCTACACGAACTCGTGGTACTACATCTTCCGCGCGGCGTTCTCGCAGCAGAAGTACGCCGAGGCGCTGGACGCGCTCAAGTCCTACATGTCCATCGACCGCGACGGATTGGTGGCGACACTCGCGGGCGATTGGGAGCGCAACTCGCCAGCGGTCAACTACCTGATCGGTTGGTGCGCCGACCCCGAAAAGCACGGTGCGGCTGGCGCGCTCAACGAGGATGCCGCCTTCCTGTGCGGAGTGCTGACCAAGGTCGAGCCGAGCGTCGCGCGCCACTGGAACAACCTCGGGCTGTTCCTGCGCGACCAGGGCGATGCGCTGCGCCGTCGGCGCAATGAGACGCCCGACCCCGAGGTGCTCGGCCTGCTGTGGGATCGCGCCTACGAGGCCTACGCCAAGAGCCTCGAGCTCGCGCCGGAGGACCCCAACTACCTCAACGACACCGCGGTGATCCTGCACTACTACCAGAAGAAGGACTTCGAGCGCGCGCAGGCGCTGTACGAGAAGGCCGGCAAGAACGCCGAGGCGCTGCTCGCGCGCAAGGACCTCCCGGCCGAGGAGCGCGCGGTGATCGAGACCGCCAAGCGCGACTCCGCCGACAACATCCGGCGCTTGAAGAAGTACTTGGAGCGCAAGGCCGCGGGAGAGGACGTCGATCCGTCCGCCGTGCACTGAGCAGGCGCTCGGACTCGCGCGCGGCCCGCCCATGGAACTCCCGGTGCACATCGCCGGCGCGCTTCCGCGCGCAGCGGTGATCTCGGTCGACGGTGCCTGGGGCGCGCCTGGGCTGAACTTGAGTCATTGGCCAGGCCACCGCACGCCGCGCGAGCTGCGCCACGATCTTTCGACCGGCAGCGCGCTGGCCTTCGCGCGCCTCGCGCCCGAGGCACGCTGCGCGCTCGCCCGCGGCGCGAGCTGCATCGTCAACAACCACTTCGACACCGACGGCACCTGCGCGCTGTTCGCGGTGCGGCATCCGGCGTTGGCGCTCGAGCTCGAGCGCGAGCTGCTCGACGCCGCGCGCTGCGGCGATCTGTTCGCCTGGCCGAGCGAGCGCGCATTCCAAGTCGACTGCATCGTCGCCGCGTTCGGGGACGACGTTCGCTCTCCGCTCGCATCCGAGTTCGCGGGCCTCGACGACGAGGGCCGTTGGACGCGGGCGACGCTGCGCTTGCACGAGCTGATGCCGCAGTTGCTGCGCGCCGATTTGGGTCCGTTCGAGGCTTTGTGGGGCGCACAGCTCGCTCGCGCGCGCGAGGACCGCGCCGATCTGGCGCTGTGCAGGCGCGACGACCTGGCGCATCTGGACTGGTCGGTGTTCAGCGGTCGCGCCGGACTGTTCCGCGCGGGAGGCGGTCCGGGACGCCACGCGCTGTTCGGCGCCAGCGAGCTCGACCGCGTGCTCGTCGCGCTCGCCTGCGACGGCGGGACGCTGTATCGCTTCGTGATCAACACCACGTCGTGGTTCGACTTGGTCACGCGCACGGCGTTGCCGCGCCCAAGTCTCAGCACACTCGCGCGGCGCTTGAACGAGCTCGAGGGCTCCGACCCCGCCGGCGAGTGCGCTTGGCGCGCGCAGGAGAGCGCGTCACCGTCGCCCGAGCTGTGGTTCGGCGGCGCGGAGCACCCGCGCTTCGCCGAGCACTGCGCTGCGCTGCGGCCGAGCCGACTCGCGCTCGCCGAGGTGCGCCGCGAGCTGGCCGAAGCCCAGCGTTCCGCCCTGGCCCTGCCCGAATCCTGAGTCGCGCGCGGCGCTGCGCTCCATCGACGACGAGGGCGACCGACGTATGTCAGCCGCCCTCGCTCGACTCGTGAGTGCAGCGCTCGCGGGCGCCGCGCTCGATCAGAACTTCCAGCCGATCGAGACCAGGTAGCGGTTGTCGACGCGGTCGTTGCCCGCGGGCGGAGTGTTGTCGTAGTCCATGATCCACTGGAACTGCGCCAGCATGCTCTCGGAGAGCGTCGCCGTGGCCTTCAGGTCCGAGCGGCCGTAGAAGTCCTCGATGTCCTCGACCGAGGGGAACAGCTCGAGCGTGTGCTGGATCGTCCAGGTCTTGCTGGGCACCCACAGCGTGTTGGCCGCCACGCGCGCCGCGACGTAGGAGTCGTCCTTGGCCGCGTAGTAGTCGTTGTCGAAGTGCGTCGCACCGAGTTCCGTCGCAAACTTGAAGTCGGCGTCGTCGACGAACTGATGACCGATACCGGCGCCGGCCGTCCAGCGCAGCTTCAACTGCTGCTGGTAGTCGTTTTCCGCCGTCAGCTGGCCGTAGCCGTAGGTCTTCTGCGAGAAGAAGTAGTCGTACTTCCCGCGGCCCGCGGTCTTGCGGTCGGTCAGGTTCCAGTCCTTGGAGCCGGTCACCGCGTCGACCGTCTTGGTCTCGGTGTAGATCCACAGGAAGCCCAGCGTGACGCGGTCCTTCTCGCGCGCGTACACGGCGTCGAACGACGAGTTGGCGTTGCGCGTGTCGGAGTTGCCGTTGGTCATTTGCGCGCCGAGATTGAACGCGCCGGTCCACTTCGGATCGGCCTTGGCCGCTTCTTGCGCCAGCGTCGGCAGGCTCTCGACGGGGGTCGTCGGTTCGGTGGCGGGGACCGCGTGGGTCGCGACCCACAGCGCCGTGGTGAGGAAGGGATGCATGTTGCGTGGAATGAGGTCTGGGGGGGACGGAGGAGATGGGTGACTCGACGTTCGAGCACGCCAGGAGAGCACCTCCAGCGCGCGCAGGCTACCGTCGAAGTCGTTAGCGCGTGGCTACGGTCTCGGAATGATGGCCCGAACCGTTGCCCTCGCGGTTGCCGCGCGGGCGGACTTGGACGATTCCGCGGCCCGCCGTCGGCTCCAAGCCCGCCAGCGACAGCACTCGTTGAAGCAAGCGCACGCGCTCTTGCATGGGCAGGCAGTCGACCGGGATGTAGGGGATGCCGAACATCTCGAGCATCAGCTTGACCATGCCGTCGATGCGCAGCACCTCCTCCCATTGCACGCCGGCGCGCACGCCGTCGTCGGCGAGCAGCTCGCGGTGCGGCCGCAGGAAGAACACCAGTCCGTTGGCCACCGAGTCCATGTAGGCGGCCAGACGCGGATCGGAGGCCAGGCCGGAGAGCACGGTGGCGTGCTGCGCGGCGTAGGCCAGGTTGCAGAAGGCGCGGTCGGACACGAACGAGCCCGGCTGGGTGGCTTCGGCGGTGATCTGACGCTCGAAGACCTCGGTCTGGTAGCGGTCGACGACGTCGAGGCGCGAGCGCAGTCCGACCAACTGCTCCTCCATCTCCGCCAGCACGCTGCGCGCGACCTCCGAGATCATCGGCAGCCCGTAGTGGTCGCGCACCCAGCGCGCGAGCGTGGTCTTGCCTGTCGAATGCGCGCCAACGAAGTACACCCGGATCGGCTTCTGCACGAGATTCACCTCCGGCGGCGCATCCTAGCCGTGGGGCCCCGCCCGTCCACTGCCCCTACATATTGTGGAGAAATCGGGGAGAACTCCCGCGCGAGCCCCGCTCAGGCGGAGCGCGCCTCGCGCCGCGCATCGAGCGCCAGGTGCACCAGGTAGGCCCCCAGGATCAGGCCGGAGCCGAGGAACAGCCCGCGGACGCCGATCCATGCGCTGAGCGCTCCGCCGACCATCGAGGCGATCGCGATCGCGAAGGCCCGCGCGGCGAACACCACTCCCACCGCACCTCCGCGCCGCTGGGCGGACGACTCGGCGGCGGCCACGCCGAAGGCCAGCGGTGCCGACCCGGCCATCGCGGCGCCGAAGGCCACGCGGCCGACGAGCAGCAGCTCGTAGTTCGTCGCCGCCGCTTGGAGCACCAGAGCGGCCGCGCAGGCCGCTGCGCAGCGCCGCAGAGCGGGATAGGCGCCACGCGCGTCGCCGTAGCGCCCCCACAGCGGCATCGCGATCAGGTTCGCGGCCGACATGCTGAAGAACAGCGCGCCGGTGCTCGGGACCAAACCGGGAATCGCGCTCGTCAGGTCGGCGACGTGCAACTCGAGCAACGGATTGGTCGCGCCCAGCCCGAACTGCAGCCAGAACAACAACGCGATCGACGCGCGCAGTGCGCGTTGACCACGGATCTCGGCGATGTCGCCCAAGGTCGCGCGCAGCACTCCGCGCGCGCCGGGTGCGTGCGAAGCGTCGCGGCGCAGCGAACGGTCCTCGTAGGCGAAGAGGAACACCAGGACCGCGGCCACGGCGGAGAGCACGGCGACCACGCCGTACACCTCGCGCACACCCAGGCGGTGGCGCAGGATCTCGCCCAGGAGCGGACCGACGATCGCACCGATCACCATCGAGGTGTTGAGCCAGCCGCTCATGCGGCTCTGCTTGTCGGGTGGCGCGAGCAAGCTGACCAACGTGATGCTGGGCGCGACGAAACCCGAGAACAGGCCCTGGCCGACGCGCAGCGCGAGCAGCTGCCAGGGCCCGCTGGCGTAACTCATCCCGCCGACGAACAAGGTGATCGCGAGCATCGAGCGCAGCACCATCCAGCGCCGGCCGACGCGGTCGCCGAGCACGCCCCAGAACGGACTCGCGATCGCGGCGCACAGCGGAGCGGCGCCGTACAACACACCGGCCCAAGTCGCGATCGCATCGCGGTCGGTGAGCCCCAACTCGATCAAGTGGCTGGGGAAGAACGGCAGGAAGGCCATCATGCCGATGGCGGTGATCGTGTTCGCGAGCCACAGGGCGGCGAAAGTGCGCTTCCAGGGAGGCATCGCGGGGCGGCGAGGGTAGCGGCGGGCGTGCAGTCCGCCAACGCGTCACGCGCCGCGAGTGGCGGCCGCGCGCGGAGCTCGACTGGCGAGCAGCTCGAGCGCTGGTTGCGTCACGCGAACGAGGCTCAGCCCGCGGCGCGCGCCGGGTGGACCGCGGCCACGCGCGCGAGATCGAGCTCGGTGTCGGCCAAGCGCGCGCGGATCTCGTCGGCGCGCGCTGCGCGCTGGACGAAGGCGTCGACGACGCGCGGATCGAAGTGCGAGCCCGAGCCCTGCAGGATCCACTGCAGCGCAGCGTCGTGTGTCCAAGCGCTCTTGTACGGGCGCTCGGAGGTCAGGGCGTCGTACACGTCCGACAGCGCGACGATGCGCGCCGCGAGCGGGATCTCCTCGCAGCGCAAGCCGCGCGGATAGCCGCTGCCATCCCACTTCTCGTGGTGGCACCAGGCGATGTCGAGACTCATGCGCAGGAAGGGTTGGTTGGCGGATTCGCTGATCACGCTGCGCAGCGTGTCCGCTCCCAACTCGGTGTGCCGGCGCATCTCGCGCCACTCGTCCGGCGTCAGCTTGCCGGGCTTGAGCAGGATGTGGTCGGGGATGCCGACCTTGCCGATGTCGTGGAGCGGCGCCGACTTGGCGAGCACGTCGACCCACTCGCTGGTGATCAGCTCGCGGTACCAGCCGTCCTCGACTAGACCGAGCGCGATCAGCCGCGAGTATTCGCTGACGCGCTCGAGGTGCTTGCCGGTCTCGTTGTCGCGCTGCTCGGCGAGCTTGGCCAGCGCGAAGATCGTCGCCTGTTGGGCTTCGTCGCGCTCACGGCGACGGATCGCGTTGCGCGCGGCCACCGCGCACGACGCGGCCAGCGAGGCCAACATGCCACGCGCGCTCTCGGTCAGGCGCCGCGCCGTGTCGGCGCGCACGCGGATCGTCCCCAGCACGCCTTCGATGCCGGTGATCGGCTGCGACTCGAGCGTGTTTCCGAGCTCGCCACCGCTGTGCTCGGTGCACGGATCGCTGCCGTCACCGCGTCGCGCGAGCACGACCTCGACGGCGCCGACGTCGCACACTTCGCGCACGGCTTCCGCCGTCACGTGTGCAACCTGCGCCACCGACTCGCACCCGTTGAGCTCGGACACGAAGCGATGCAGGCGCACCAAGGCGCGCGCTTGTTCGTTGAAGCGGCTCTCGAGCTCGCCATTGAACTGCTCCAGACACTGCCGCGAGAAGTCGAGCTGGCTGGCGCGCATCGAGGCCTCGCGACGCCGCCGGTACTCCTCGATGCCGTCGCGCAGGGCGTGCGCGAGCACCTCCCGCGGGCAGGGCTTCTCGAGGAAGCGGAAGATGCCGCCAGCGTGCAGCGCCTCGACCGCGACGTCGACCTCGACGACTCCGGTGAGCAGCATCGTGACCGTCTCGGGCCAGCCCTCGCGCACGCGCGCCAAGAGCTCCGCGCCGCGCTGCCCGGGCATCTCGTAGTCGCTGACGACGACCGCGAACGGGCCGTGGGTGCGACACATCTCGAGCGCCTGCTCGGCGCTCGCGGCCGTGAAGATCGCGTGCTCGCCCGCGAACAGTCGCACGATCACCTCGAGCGCTTCGGGGGTGTCGTCGACGAACAAGACGGGTTCGGGGATCATGCTCATGGTGGCGCGCGAGCCCGAGGTTCTTCGGTCGAGCCTCGAGTCAGCCTTAGCGCCCGTCGCAAGCACGTTGCAGAGTTGACACCTCACGCTGCCGAGCCGTCGCGCGTCTCGAGGCGCTGCTCGCGAGTCGAAGGCGAGCCGCGCGGCACGCGGGCCACGACACATGCGCAACCGCAAGGAGCTGTGCGTTCGCGCCTGAACGCCGCACGGCCCTGGACAGGTCAGAGATCGAGAGGAAACCGCTGTTCAGACGCCCGGTGGCCGGCGGACGACGGCGCATCCGAGGTCCCGAGAGCTCGCATCCTCAGAGGTTCACGCGCTCTCAGCGCAGCACCAGGTTCTCGATGAAGAACTCCATCATGCGCTCGTTCGAGATCGAGGCGTGTCCCTTGTCGGGCCCAACTTGCAGCTCGAAGCTCTTGCCCGCGCTCTGCAGCGCTTGAACGAGCTGCAGCGTGTTCGCGGGGTGCACGTTGTTGTCCGCGGTGCCGTAGAACAGCATCAAGCGCCCCGAGAGCTTGCTCGCCAGCGGAATCGCGCTGCCCGCGTCGTAGCCCGCAGGATTGAGTTGCGGCGTCGACATGTAGCGCTCGGTGTAGATCGTGTCGTATTGGCGCCAATCGGTCACCGCGCTCGACGCGCACGCCGCTTGGAACACCTCGGGGTGGCGCAGCAAGCACATCACCGAGGCGTAGCCTCCGTAGCTCGTGCCGAAGATCCCGACGCGCTCGCGGTCGACGTAGGGACGCTCCCAGAGGGCCTTCACGCCCGCGGCCTGATCGTCGATCTCGACCACTCCGAGATTCTTGTAGAGCGCGTCGAGAAAGCGCTTGCCGCGGCCCGCGGCGCTGCGCGAATCGAGTGAAGCGAGCAGGAACCCGTACTCGGTGAGCGAGCTCGGCGAGACGAAGCTCTCGCGCGCGCCGTTGGTCTCGGGGCCGGCATACACACTGACGAGCAGCGGGTACTTCTTGTGCGGATCGAAGTTCGAGGGGAAGTGCAGCAGCCCGTAGAGCTCGGTTGCACCGTCGCCAGCCTTGAAGCGGAACAACTCGACCCGCTTCAGTCCGAGCTTCTCGAACTCGCTGGCGTCGCTGGTGCCCAACTCGCACACGAGCTTGCCCGTCGCATCCAACATGCGCGACGTCGGCGGGACTTCGTGGGTCTGCGAGACGTCGACGAAGTGCCGGCCGTCGGGCGCCAGGTCGATCACGTGGTGGAACGCGGGGTCGGTCAAGCGCTGGTCGCCCTTGCCGTCGAGTCCGACGCGGTGCAGCTGCAGCTTCATCGGATTGTCGCCGCTGCGCGCCATGTAGAAGAGCTGCTGCGCGTCCTCGTCGACGCGCACGATGTTGCCGACCTCGAAAGCGTGCTGGGTGAGCTTGGCCAGCAACGTCCCGCCGAGCTCGCGCAGCTCGTAGTTGCGCCAGCCCGAGCGCTCGGAGGCCCACACGAATCGCCGGCCGTCGGAAAGCCAATGCAGGGTCGGTGAGTTGTCGGTCCAGCTCGCCGGCCACTCCTCGCGCAGCACCACGCGACAGGCGCCGGTGGCCGGGTTCGCCGCGGCGAGCTCGAGCACGTTCTGCAGGCGATTCGTGCGGTGGAACAACAGCTCGCGACCGTCCGCGGTCCATTCGACGCCGTACACGTAGTGCCCGACGACGTCGTCGCCGAAGGGCTGGCCATCGCGCACGTCGATGCGCGTCGTGGTGTGTGTCTCGAGCTCGTGCACCAGGATCTCGGCGATCGGATTGGGCGCTCCGGCCTTGGGGTAGGCCTCGACGTCGAGCTTGCTCTGGAACTCGGTCTGGTCGAGCGCCAGGTAGTAGTCGCGCGTGCCGCTCTCGTCGAAGCGATAGAACGCGAGGCGCTTGCCGTCGGGCGACCACCACATGGCGGTGGTCTGGTCGAGCTCCTCGCCATAGACCCAACTGCCCATGGCGTTCTTGATGCGCGCGCTCTCGCTGCCATCGCTGGTGATGGCGCGCGCGTTGGCTCCGTCGGCGTCGCTGATCCACAGGTTGCGCTCGCGGCACGAGGCTTCGAGCTTGCCGTCGGGCGAGAGCGCGGTGGTGAACTGCCGGCCGCGCTCCCGCGCTTGCTGCGGTCGCGGGCTGCGCGCGCCGCTGGAGGCCTCGGGCGCGGGCTTCTCGATGGCCGCGAGCTCGCGCTTGGCCGCGTCGAAACGCAGCCACTGGTCGTTGCGCTTGAACTCGAAGGCCGCCCCGCCGTCGCGCCACTTGCCGCTGACCGCGCCGGACTTGAGCGCCGATCCGATCTTGGGCGCGAGTTCCTTGTGGCGCTCGTAGCCCGGCATCGTCTTGAGCCGGTCCTGCGCCATGGCGAGCGAACCGAGCGCGAGCACCCCCAGGGCGCACGCGCTCCACGACAACCGCGACGAATCCTGCATCGACAGCACCTTTCCGCCGGGCCCGAGCCGGCGAGCGCGTGAGGCTACGTCCGCCGGCCTGCGCGTCCAGCGCCAGCTGGCTCGGACAGCGCAAGTCGCATGTTGCACGCAGGTCGCGCGCGCGAGCCGCGGGCCGCGACGGCACGGTTTTCCTCCGGCCGATCGGCGGGCTCGATTCCGTGGACACCCTGGGATCATCCATGCGCACCCGATCCACCCTCTCCCGCACGAGTGGCGCCCGCGGATCGCTCCGACTCCGGGTTTCCCCACGGCGAGCGCGGGCACCGTACGATGTCCGCCCCCAATGGCGCGCACCGACGAGATCACGCGGGCCTTCCTGCGCTGGCGCGACGGGGAGGAGCCGGCGCGCGAGGAGCTGGCGACACTGCTCTACGACGAGTTGCGCGCGCTGGCGCGCTTTCAACTGCGCGAGCAGGCCGAACGCGCGACCCTGCAGCCGACGGCCTTGGTGCACGAGGTGTACTTGAAGCTGCACGGAGCGGAGAGTTCGCGCTGGCGCGATCGCGAGCACTTCCTCGCCGTCGCGGCCACTGCCATGCGCCAAGTGTTGATCGACTACGCGCGCGCCAAGCAGGCCGACAAGCGCGGCGGCGAGTGGCGTCGTGCGACGCTCGATTCCATGCTCGAGTTCATGGCCGCGCGCGACGTCGACGTCGAGGACCTCGAGCGCGCCTTGGTCAAGCTCTCCGGGCTCAGCGCGCGTCAGGCGCGCGTCGTCGAGCTGCGCGTGTTCGCGGGATTGACGATCGAGGAGACGGCCCGAGCGCTCGGCAGCGGCGTCACGACGGTCAAATCCGACTGGACTTTCGCCCAGGCGTGGCTGAAGCGCGAGCTGGCGCGCTCACCGAGCTGATCCCGGCGCACACCCCAGACTTCCCGCGCATCCCGTGCAGGACCGACACTCCCCCGAGGAACGCCACGCGTTGTTGACGCGCCTGTTCGTCGAAGCGAGCGAGCTCGCGGGCGCCGAGCGCGCGGCCTTCCTCGAGCGCGCTTGCGCGGGCGACGCGCCCTTGCGCGCCGAGCTCGACGAGCTGTTCCAGGGCGCAGGGCAGCGCGTCTCGTTGCTCGACGAGACCGACACGCAGGCACGCGCGGGCGGCCTGCTGGGCCTGCTCGCGGATGCGGAGGAGCGCTGGATCGGCAGCGAGATCGGCGGCTGCCGCATCGTCGAGTTCATCGGCGCCGGAGGCATGGGTGCCGTGTTCCGAGCGCGCCAGTCGCAGCCACCGCGCGATGTCGCGCTCAAGCTCGTGCGCTCGGCGTCCTTCGGCGAATCCGCTCTGCGCCGCTTCGAGGTCGAAACGCAGCTCCTGGCGCACCTGCAGCACCCCGGGATCGCCAAGGTCCACTCCGCGGGCGTACACGTCCAAGGTCCGTTGCGCGTGCCCTACTGCGTGCTGGAGTTGATCGAGGGCGGCCGCTCGATCACGAGTTACGCCCGCCAGCAGCGGCTCGACGTGCGCGCCAGCGTGCAGCTCTTCTTGCAAGCCTGCGACGCGCTGCAGCACGCCCACGAGCACCGCGTGATCCACCGCGACGTCAAGCCCGAGAACCTGCTCGTCGACGCCGCCGGCAGGGTGCGCGTGATCGACTTCGGCATCGCACGCGCCTTGACCGGCGAGGGTCTCGCGAGCTCGCGCACGCGCACCGGCCAACTGCTCGGCACGCCGGCCTACATGAGTCCCGAGCAACTCGGCGCACGCCACGACGAGTTGGACACGCGCGCCGACGTGTATTCGCTGGGCGTGGTGCTGTTCGAGCTGCTCGCGGGACGCCTGCCCATCGAAGTCGAGGGCTTGTCCTTCGTCGAGCTCTCGCGGCGCATCCTGGAAGAGGAACCGCTCAGGCTGAGCACGCTTCGGAAGAGCCTGCGCGGCGACCTGGAGACGATCGTCGAGAAGGCGCTCTCCAAAGACCCGCTGCGGCGCTACGGCTCCGCGGGTGCGCTGGCCGCGGATCTGCGGCGCTTCCTTTTCGACGAGCCGATCGCCGCGCGCCCCGCGACGGCGATGTACCAACTCTCGAAGTTCGCGCGCCGCCATCGCGGGCTCGTCGGCGGTGCGGTGGTCGGTCTCGCGGCCATGGTCGTCGCCGCGGCCTTCGCCGTGTCCAGCGCCTGGCGCGCGCTCGATGCCCGCGACGCCGCGAGACAGAGCGCCTACGACGCCAATCTCGGCGCCGCGGCGAGTGCCATCGCGCACTTCGAGTTCAACGCCGCGCGACGCCGGCTCGACGCTGCTCCGCCGGAGCTGCGCGGCTGGGAGTGGGACTATTTCGACGCACGTCTCGACGATGCGTCGCTGACCATTCCGCTCGGGTCCGCGCAGCTCTCGAGCTCGGGCGTGCGCGATTTGGAGTTCGTTCCCGACGCACGCGGCGACGAGGCCCTGGTCGCGGCATTGTCGCAGGCCGGTGCGGACGGTGACCTGGGCATCGTGCGCCGCTTCGACCCCGAGAGCGGCGCGCTGCTCGCGCAGTTCGAGCACGGTCCCCTGCCCGAGCAGTGGAGCGCGATCGCTGCCGAGCGCGTGTGGCACACGGCGCAAGGCGGCAGGATCGAGCAGCAGTCGCTGGACGACGGTCGTACGCTCGCGTCGCACTCGTTCGAGGCACTGCGCGCGTATGCCGGTCGCTACCAGATCGCGGCGTTCGACGAGGCGCGCTGCGTCGTCACGCGGCGCTTGGGCAGCGCTTCGTTCGTCATCGATCTCGCGCGGGGCACGTGCGATTCGCTCGCCGAGCTCCCCGAGCGTCCGTCGGAGCTGGCGCTGCGCGCGATGACCCGCGCCGGTGATGCGGTCGTGTCCTTCGGCACCCAGGTGTGTGTCGCGCCAATGCGCTCGGGAGAGCCACGCCTGTGCATCGAACGCCCGGGCGAGCCCATCTTGGCGTTCGCGATTCACCCCGACGGCGAGCGCTACTTCGCGGCCAGCCAGGACGGCGGCCTGCTCGTGTTCCGCTGCGCGCGCGGTGTGCTCGAGCTCGAGCGCCGAGTCGAGGCGCACACCGACGCCGTGCTGTGCGTGGAGATCTCGCGCGATGGCCAGTTCGTCGCGACCGGCGGCAAGGACCGGGCCGTGCGCGTGTGGCGCGCCGACACCTGCGAGTTGGTCACGACACTCGCGGGCGCGGATGCGGCGGTGACCCAGCTCGCGTTCTCCAGCGATGCGCGCAAGCTTGCCGCCAGCGGGGGCGAGCGCGGACTGCTCGTGTTCGACGAGCCCACGATCACCGACCCGCGCGTGCTGCGCGGCGCGAACGGCTACGTCTACGCGCTCGCGCTCGCACCCGACGAGCGACTGGTCGCGAGCGGCGACTGGGGCGGTGACCTGTGCCTCTGGGATCGCGAGAGCGGCGCACTGGTCGCGCGGCGCGCGCTCGGAGCTCGCTCGGCACGCTTCTCGTGCCTGGCGTGGAGCCCCGACGGACGGCGCATCGCCGCGGCGCTGTGCAACTCGATCGAGGGTCACGCGATCGCCTTGCTCGAGCTCGCGAGCCCGGACCCTCCGCGGCGGACGGCGCTGGTCAAGGGGCGCCCGCCGCTGGCAATCGAGTGGATCGACGAGCAGTCCGTCGTGGTCGCGACGCCGGAGGCGCTCGAACTGCGACGCGGCTCGGACGGAACGCTCGTGAGGGACCTCGAGCTTCGAAACACCGCGCCCCTGAGCGCGACGTGGTCGCT
This sequence comes from Planctomycetota bacterium, assembly GCA_020853575.1. Lineage (GTDB taxonomy): Bacteria > Planctomycetota > UBA1135 > UBA1135 > F1-120-MAGs118. The sequence goes on along the minus strand of JADYYP010000023.1, from coordinate 217,053 downwards.
GCGCTGGCAGATCGCGCTCGCACCCGATCGGCGCACGTTCGCCGCGGCCTTGCCGACGGGAGCGATCGGACTGTGGAGCGCGCCCGACGGCACTTGGCTGCGCACGTTCGAGGCGCACAACGGTCCAGCGCACGCGGTGGCGTGGTCCAGCGATGGTGCGCGGCTGGCCACGGCCGGCGCGGATGGTCTGGTGTGCGTCTTCGATCCACGCGACGGACGTCGCTTGGCCGAGCTGCGCGGCCACGCCAGCGCCGTGTTCAGCGTGAGCTGGTCACCGGACGGAGCGCGACTCTATTCGGGCTCGGACGACGACACGCTGCGCGTCTGGGATGCGCGCACCGGACACGAGCTGGCGCCGCTGGTCGGGCACGCTGATTACGTGTTCAACGTCGTGTGCGCGTCCGACGGCAGGCTCGTGTCGAGCTCGGGCGATCGCACGCTGCGCCTCTGGGACCACAGGCCGCGCGCCGAGGTGCTGCGCGCCGTGCAGGCACGCCGCGACGGGACTGCCCAGCTCGAGCCCCTGGTCGCGCGCTGGTGCGCCGACGGAGACTTGCTCGCGGCGTTCGAGCGCGCGCGCTCCGACGCGACGCTTGCGCCGCGCGAACGCGAGCTCGCCGCGCAGCTGGTCGTCGAGCGCGCGGCGAGGCCCCGCTGAGTCGACTCGCGCGTGGCTGCTCAGTTCTTGTAGCTCTGGATCGGCGCGGGAACTCGGCCGCCGCGGCGGTGCAAGACCTCGCACGAGAAGCGGCCCGGGTCCTGCACGATCGCCGTGCCGAGCAAGCCGCCCCACTCGACCGTATCGCCCGGGCCCTTGCCCGGAACGGGGATGATGCGCACCGCGGTGGTCTTGGCGTTGACCATGCCGATCGCCATCTCGTCGGCGATGATGCCGGTCAAGGTCGCCGCGCTCGTGTTGCCCGGCACCGCCACCATGTCGAGCCCGACCGAGCACACCGAGGTCATGGCCTCGAGCTTGGCCAAGGACAACGCGCCAACGGCGACGGCGTTGATCATGCCCTGATCCTCGCTGACCGGAATGAACGCGCCCGACAGGCCGCCGACGCTCGAGCTCGCCATCGCGCCGCCCTTCTTCACGGCGTCGGTCAACAGCGCGAGCGCCGCGGTGGTTCCGGGCGCGCCGGTGCGCTCGACGCCGATCAGCTCGAGGATGTCGCTGACCGAGTCTCCGATGGCCGGCGTCGGCGCCAAGCTGATGTCGACGATGCCGAAGGTCGTGCCCAAGCGGCGGGCAGCCTCGCGGCCGACGAGCTCGCCCATGCGCGTGATCTTGAAGGCCGTGCGCTTGACGGTTTCCGCGACGGCCAGCAGATCGGCGTCGGGACCGAGCTTGGCCAGCGCGGCTCGGACCACGCCCGGGCCGCTGACGCCGACGTTGACCACCGTTTCGGGCTCGCCGGTGCCGATGTGGGCTCCGGCGACGAAGGGATTGTCCTCCACCGCGTTGCAGAAGCACACCAGCTTGGCGCAACCCAGACCGCCCTTGTCCTTGGTCAGGCGCGCGGTCTCGAGGATCACCTCGCTGAACTGCGCCACCGCGCTCATGTTGATGCCGGCCTTGGTGGTCGCCAGCGAGACCGAGGAGCAGACGTGCACCGTCTCCTTCAGCGCGCGCGGGATCGATTGGAACAGCGCGCGGTCGCTCTTGGTGAAGCCCTTGTGCACGTAGGCCGTGAAGCCGCCGATGAAGTCGACGCCGCAGGCCTCGGCCGCCGCGTCCATGGCGCGCGCGAAGGGCACCAAGTCGTCGGTGGCGCTGGCCGCGGCAACGTACGAGATCGGCGTGGTGGCAATGCGCTTGTTGACGATCGGGATGCCGTAGTCGGCCGAGATCGACTGCCCGACGGCGACGATGTTGCGCGCGTGGTGGACGATCTTGGTGTAGATCTTCTCGCAGGCGCTCTCGACGTCGGGATCGGCGCAGTCGAGCAGATTGATTCCGAGCGTGATGGTGCGGATGTCGAGCGTCTCGAGCTCGATCATGCGCACGGTTTCGAGCACCTCTTGGTCGGTGAAGGGCATGCACGGGACTGTAACGTCCGCGACGCGCGCGAGGCGAGCGCGGTTGTGGACCCCGGGGTGGAGGTTTCGCGCCGCGCGAGCTTGGCCCGGGGCCCGCGAGCCGCTACGAAGAGCTGCGCGACGATGGCGAACGGAGCCCACAGCGAGTTGATCCCGATACCGCCCGGCGCGCGCGGTGCGGCGCTGGCGGAGCTCGCCGTGTGGGTGCGGGCTCTGGCGCAGCCGGAGGCCTCGCGCGAGGCCGCGGTCGAAGCGCTGGCGCGCCTCGCGCAGTGGGTCACCGAACGCGACGAGGTCCTGGCCTTGGGGTTGCCGGGATTCGAGGCGCGAGCCTGCGATCGCGCGCTGCCGCGCGTGCGCCGGCTGCACGTGCTGCTCGAGTTGGCCGAGGGCTCGCGCGAGTTGCGCGAGCTCTTCGCGCACGCGCTCGAACGCGTGATGGCCGACGCCGACGGCCTGAGCCTGTTCGCCGAAGGCGGCCTGCCCAACGACCGCGGCATCCTCGACGAGACCTCCGATCGACTCGCGCGGCGCTTCCTGCCGCGACCTCGAGGCGAGCACGACTTGGCCGTGTTGCTGACGCGCTTCTTCGACGACGCCGGCGACGCCGACTGGCTCGCCGATCTGCCGCGCGAGCTCTTCGAACGCGCCCTGCGGGTGTTCGCTGTCGGCGCGCACGCCCGCGAACACTTGCTCGAGGCCCACGCCGAGGCGTTGTACCTGCTCGCGGCGCGTGTCGAGACCCTGGGCATCTCCGAGGCCATGCGCGCGCGCCAGTCGGCGAAGCGACTGCGTGGATCGTGTTGGTCCAGGCTGCCGCGCGCCACCGAGCGCGTCCTGGCGGCCCCGCGGGCGGAACGAAGCGTGGCCGAGTGGCGCGCCGACATCGAGGCCTGCCGCGCGGCGACGCGCGAAGTGCTCGAGCACCTGGAGTCGACCGGTGTCAGCGTGGACTTGGTGTATTCGATCGACGTCATCGAGCGCGCTCTCGAGCGCATGCTGTTGCTGCACGCGCTGCTCGTCGACCGTTCGCCCGAGCGGCTCCAAGCCGCGTTGGCCGAGTTCGTGCGCGTGCGCCACGCCGACACGAGCCTGGTCTCGCTGGCGCGCGAGAACATGCGCCTGCTGGCGCGCAAGGTCGTGGAGCGCGCCGGTCAAACGGGAGAGCACTACATCACCACCACGCGCCGCGATTACGCCGCGATGTGGGGCTCGGCCGTCGTCGGCGGGTTGGTGACCGTGGGCACGGCGGCACTCAAGACCGTGGTCGCCCTGCGCCATTTCCCGCTAGCTCTCGAGGGTTTCCTCTCCGGGCTCAACTACGCGCTGAGCTTCGTGTTGATCGGCCATGTCGGCGGAACGCTGGCCACCAAGCAGCCGTCGATGACCGGTGCGGCCCTGGCCGACGTGATCGACCGCTCCAGCGGCGACGAGCGCGCCGAGGCGTTGGTGACGCACATCGCGCGCATCGTGCGCTCGCAGCTCGCGGCGGCCTTCGGCAACGTGCTGGCCGTCGGTGTCGGTGCCTATGCCTTCGACCGCCTGTGGCTCGGTGCTCGGGGCACGCACTACCTCGACCGCGCGGGTGTGGACTACGTGCTGCACTCGTTCGATCCGCTGAAGAGCGGCACGGTCTTCTACGCGGCCCTGACCGGCGTGATCCTGTGGCTCTCGAGCCTGCTCGGCGGCGCGATCGAGAACTGGGCCGTCTACCGCCAAGTCCCGCGCGGCATCGCCGAGCATCGCTTGGGTCACACGCTCGGCCGCGCGCGCCTTGCGGCCTGCGCCGCCTTCGTCGAGCGCCATCTGGCCAGTTGGTCGACCTCGATCGTGCTCGGCTTCATGCTCGGGTTCACGCCGGTCCTGGGCAAATTCACCGGCCTGCCGCTCGACGTGCGGCACGTCACGCTCTCGATGGGACAGCTGTGCCTGGCGTTGTCCGAGTTGGGCCCGAGCGTGTTCGGCGACGCGCGCGCCGCGTGGGCACTCAGCGGCATCGCGCTGACCTTCGTGCTCAACCTCGCGGTCAGTTTCGGGCTCGCGCTGCGCGTCGCGCTACGCGCGCGAGGGGCGAGCGCGAGCGACCGCAGCTCGATCGTCGCCGCGTTGCGTCGTCGCCTGCTGCGCAGGCCGCACGAGTTCCTGGTTCCAGCGCGCGAAGCACAGGGCAGCGCCGCGCACCGATCGCACTGACTGCGCGGTTCGGCCGGCAGCCAGACGCGCGTCCGCGGCCCCAGTGGCGATCGCGACTCCTGCGCGCGCCGCGCGCCCGAATCCGCACGAGCGCTACACGCGGTGCATGAAGCGGAACACGCGCTCGTGCATGACGCGCACGATGTAGTCGTCGGGTCCGCCCATGCACTCGAGCGTCGACTTCAGCTCGGCGAAGCCCGACCCCGGCGGCAACTCGACCATCAACATCACGTGGAAGTAGCCCTCGATCACCTTCTGCGAGATGTCCAGGATGTTGGCCTTCGATTGCGCGACGGCGGCCGTGATCTCGGAGAGCACGCCCGGCCGGTTCTTGCCCGCGGCGGTGACCACCACTCCGGTGTAGCTCGCGAGCTCGCCCTCGGGCGGCGGCTCCGGCAGGTGCGGCAGCGAGCGTCGGGCTTGCGCCGCGTCCGGCCCTCGGTCCGGGGCGGGCTCGACATAGCTCGAGGCGCCGCTGCGGATCGTCACGCCCGAGGCGCGCGCGGTCTCGAGCGCCTGCGGCGTGACCACGGTGCCTTCGTCGACCTGGATCTCGCGCGAGTTCGCGCGGCGGACATCTTCGCTGGTCAGGAAGCGCGGCATGCGATCTAGCTGAACGGAACGGGGCCTTGTGGAGTCATGCGAGCGACGCTCGCCTTGCCGCCCGTCACCACGACGACGTAAGTGGCATCTTGTTGCATCATCTTGGACCAGGTGCAACCGCCGGAGTTGCCTCCGCACGCGCCCCCGCACCCGCACGAGGACTTCGCGGCGCACTCGGAGCTCGCGACACTCGCGCTGCGCACGATCTTGAGCCCGCGTTCGAACGCCAAGTCGAGCGCCGAAGGCGTGGCGAGCACGTCCGGTCCGAGCACGAGCTCGCCGCCGCGCGGAAGCGCGCGCACGTCGGCCTCGCTGATCAGACGCTTGGCGCTCATCGCGGGCTACAGATGCTGCGAGAGCTCGGGGTGCGGACGCGGGATCACGACCTGACGCGCGAGCAGGCCCGCGCTCTGCGCTTGACCCGCGCCCGTGGCCACCGCCGAGCGGATGTCGCTGATCTCGCCGGTGAGCACGAAGAAGCTCTTGCCGCCGAGGCCGTTGGCGACGCGCAGGTCGAGCAGGTCGACCGACGAGGTCTTGAGCGCCGCGTCGGCGGCGACGATCGAGCTCGCCACCGTGGTGGTCTCGATCACTCCCAACGCGTCGAGCTGGCCGCTGATGCGCCCGCCCTTGCGCTTGAGCATCGGGATCACTTGCTCGTGCACCTGCGGGATCACCAGCTGGTCGACGAGATCGGAGCCGGCCAGCTCGGCGCCGCGGCGCGCGCTCGAACGCACGTCCTGCACCGCGCCGGTGAACAGCAACACGTACTTGCCCGGGTGCACGGGAGTGGCGAACAGGAGCTCGACCGCGGCCTCTTTCAAGACCGCGTCGGCGACTTCGACGCCGCGGGCGACCGAGCACAGCTCGAGCAGCCCGATGCACGCGTCCGGAACGACGTCCTCGCGCAGCTCGGGATTGTGATCATTGCGATTCATCATGTGCTCCTGCCGCGAGCGTGCGCGGCGGATGAACTCGGTGGCGCAAGCTGATCTCGAGCGGCGACCGGGCCGATCGACGCACCGTCGGCGAGCTCCATACGATCGATGATCGCCGCCACCGCGGTCTGGAAGCCGATGTCGTGCCCCTTGCCGATGCAGTGGCGCGCCGCGCGGCCGAACACGACCAGCACGCGCTCGCCGACGCCCGCGCCCAAGGGATCGACGGCGATCAACGTCTCGGCGCTGGGCTGGTGGTCGAGCGTGTAGGGCTGGATCACCAGGAAGCGGCAACCCGTGAGCGTCGGGTCCTTGACGCTGGCCCACACGTGCCCCACGACCGTTCCGATCAGCATCGCATCACCGCCTCGCGCGCGGAGCGCGCGGCTCCCCGCCAGAGTTCTCGAACCAGTCGTCGGGAGCGCCGGGAGCCTCGAGCTCGTCGACGATGCCGACGATCGCGGCCTCGAAGGCGTACTCACCGTCGCCGCCACAGGCCACGCGCGCCGCCTTGCCGAAGGCCACGATCACGCGTTGCCCGAGCGCTGCGCCCAACGGATCGGCCGCGATCACCGGCGTCACCTTGGGCGCGAGCGGCTCGCGGCGCTCGTCGAGCGCTTGCACCACCAGCAGACGCTTGCCCACGAGATCGGGCATCTTGCGCGTCGACCACACCTCGCCCACCACGCGACCGAGGAACATCGCTAGTCGACTCCCGTGTTGTCGCGGCCAGGCGTGTCGCGCAGGGCGCGGTGCACCGCCTCGACCGCGGCCTCGATGGCGGCGTCGGTGCCGGCCAGACGCAAGCGCCCCACCGCACCGTGCGCGCCCAGCCCGACGATGCGCACCGGCGCGGCCTTCTCGGCCTCGTTGGCCGCGAGCAGCACCCACACCGCCGGATTGACCTCGAGCGTGTAGAGCGTGTCCTGCGCGAGCAGCAACATGCCGCTGCGCGTGCGGTTGATCAGCATCGCGTGGTGCGAGTCGACCTGACGGATGACCTCGTCGGTCATCACGTTGGGCTTCAGCCCATCGGCGTAGTCGACACCGGCCGTCTCCAGGATCAGCCGACCGGCTTCGCGCACTTGGCCCTGATCGGGCCCGTGCACCTCGAGCGTTCCGTAGGAGCGCTCGGTGACCAACGCACCGGGCGTGACACGGCACTTCTTCAGCGCCACGTCCATCAGGCGGTTGATCACGATGCCGGGACGCGCCTCGAGCCAGAACGCGCACTCGCCGGCGACCGGGAAATAGCCGTCGCTCGTCGCCGCCACGGTGGCGGCGAACTGCGGCTGCATGTGGTCGATGACGAGCGCGCCGCGCAGCTCGAGGGCGATGGAAGACCGCGAAGGCATGGAGAGGCTCGAGCGCCGCCCTTGGGCGACGCCGTCCTAGCTCACTTCTTCTTCTCGTCGGGAATCGGCGGCAGATAGTCGGCCAGATCGATCACCGGCCGCGGGATGACGTGCGTGCCGACGAGCTCGCCGACACGCCGCGCACCGGCGGCGCCGGCCTCGACCGCGGCCTTCACCGCGCCGACCTCGCCGCGGACCATGACGGTGACCAAGCCGCCGCCGGACTTCTCGTAGCGTCCGAGCAGCGTGACCTTGGCCGCCTTGCACATCGCGTCGGCGGCTTCGATCGCGCCGACGAGACCCTTCGTCTCGATCATGCCGAGAGCGATCAGACTTTCAGTTGCCATGTTGGTGTGTGGGATCGTGGAAACGGAACGTGGTGAGCTTGGAATCGAGCGTCGCGCTGCGCATCACGCGGTGCACGCGCCGGTCGCGACGTTGTGGTGGTTGCAGCCCTTGCACGGGCCGAGTGGACATCCGGCGCCGGCGTGCTCCATCAACTTCTGGATCTCGCCCGCGGACAGCGCGCCGCCTTGCGCGTGCGCCGCAGAACTGCGCTGCGCGGGGGCCGAGCTGAACGTCGGCGGCGCGAAGCCACCGGGAGACTTGGCCGCGGCCTGGACCTTCGGCTGTGTGAACGTCGGGGCCGGGCTCGGTGCAGCGCTCGCCGCCGGTGCCTGGGCAACGGCGCTGACGCTGGAGCGCGCGGCAGGCGCGGGGGCTTGGGGCGGGAGTGAGCTCGACCGACTCGCGGAAGCGGGCGCGCTCGTCGACGGCGGCGCGCTGCGCGGCTGCTCACTCCCCTCGCGCGGTAGGAACAGCGGATTGCCGCTCCAATTGCTGAGACCCGCCGACTTGAACGCACTCGGCGCGGGCGCGAGCTCGCCGTGCGCGCGCGCTTCGCCGAGTGCCAACGCGGGATCCCCGGGCAGACCGGAGCCGCGCGGCGCCGCGTCACCGCCCAAGCGCGCGGCGCGCTCGTGATCGCGGCGCTGCAGCGTCTGCCAGTCGCTGCGCACGAACGCCACGCGCTTGATGTTGACCAAGTGCTTGGCGGTGATGTTGTCGCTGGTGATGTTGCCGGCCTGCGGGCCGCAGCCCAGGCTGACCGACGGCATCAGGTTCGTGCTGTAGCCGACCGCGCCCTGCGACGAGGGTCCGTTGACGATGATGCGGTTGGCGGGCTTCTCCAAGAACCACGACTCGAGCACGCGCTCGTCTCGCGCCCAGACAGCGCAGGTGTGGCCGAGTCCGTCGGCGTGCAGCGTCTGCATCGAGACCTTGCAGCCGTCCTTCCAGCCGTCGACGACGTGCACCGAGAGCACCGGCGCGAGGATCTCGATCGACAGTGGCCATTCCTTTCCGACGCCACCCTGGTAAGCGAGCAGCACGGTCGTCTCGCGCGGGACCTTGAACCCGGCCCACTCGGCCAGCTTGTACGGATCCTGCCCGACGACGTCGGGGTTCATGTGGCCGCCGCGGTTGCACAGCCGAGCGAGCTTCGCGGTCTCGTCCTCGCTGCACAGGTGCGCGCCGTTGCGCGCGAGCTCGGCCAACAGCTGCGCCTGGATCGGCTTGTCGACCACCAACGCTTGCTCCGAGCAACAGAACGTTCCGTTGTCGAAGCTCTGGCTCTGGACGATGGCCGCCGCGGCCTCGGCGATGTCCGCCGAGCGATCGACGTAACAGGGCACGTTGCCCGGCCCGACGCCGTAGGCCGGCTTGCCCGAGGAATACGCGGCCTGCACCAACCCCGTGCCGCCGGTCGCGAGGATCACCGCGACCTTCTTGTGCTTCATCAGCGCGCCAGTGGACTCGATCGTCGGGCTGGCGAGCGCGATCACCAGGTCCGGCGGTCCGCCCGCGCGCTCGATCGCGCGCCGCAGCACCTCGACCGTCGCGCCGATGCACTTCTTGGCGCGCGGATGCGGGCTGATCACGATCGCGTTGCGGCCCTTGACCGAGATCAGCGACTTGAACAGCGCGGTCGAGGTCGGATTGGTGGTCGGGATGATGCCCGCGACCACGCCGAAGGGCGTCGCGACTTCGACGATGCCGCGGCGCTCGTCGCGCGCCACGATGCCGACGGTCTTCTCGTCCTTGATCGAGGCCCAGGTGCCCTCGGAGCCGAACAGGTTCTTGAGGATCTTGTAGTGCACCCGCCCGATGCCGGTCTCCTCGACCGCGAGCTTGGCCAGCTCGTGCGCCGCGCGCGCACCGGCCTCGGCCATTGCCTGGCACAAGGCGTCGGTCTGCGCCTGCGTGAAATGGTGCACGGCTTCGCACGCGCGCCACGCGCGCTCGACGCTGTCGCGCACCTCCTGCAGGGCCAGCAGGTCGGGATCGAGTTGAGCCACGAGAGTCCCCTAGCGAGGCTGCGCGCGCCCTAGTTCGCGCCCGCGTCGTAGCCGCCGCGCTTGATCGGCTTGAGCTCGGGGAGGATCTTCCAGAGTTGCTCGTGCGGACGCGGGATCACGTGCACCGCGACCAGCTCGCCGACGCGCCGCGCCGCCGAAGCTCCGGCGTCGGTGGCGGCCTTGACCGCGCCGACCTCGCCGCAGACGAACATCGTGTTGAGCCCGGCGGTGACGTTGACCTTGCCGAACAGGGCCACTTCGGCGGCCTTGACCATGGCGTCGCCAGCCTCGATCGCTCCGATCAGGCCCTTGGTCTCGACCATGCCGATTGCGTTGTATTCCATGGTGGGATCGCGCTCCTCTGGCTCGCGCCGCGCCGTGCCGCGCCGTCGGCGCACGGTGGTTCTCTGGGGCGAGGGCGCGCGAGTCTAGGAAGCCCGCCCGAGCGGTGCAATCGCGCTCGATCTTGCCCGGAACTCTAGTGGCACATGAAGCGCAGTTGAGCTCCGCGCGGCGCGCTGACGCGAAACCGCGCGTCGAGTGTGCACTCGCAGTGGCGCGCGGCGAGTCGTGCTCCGCGGCGCGCAGGTCCAGCGCCGAGCGCGCGGCGCACGCTGCTTCGAGCGGCCGCCCGCGACCGCGCGAGGGTCCCAGGAGTTTCGCAGATGCGGCCGCGCGAGCGTGCACCCGCGCTGCGCGGAACGCCGCCGATTGCGCTGGGATTCGCAGCTCGTTTTCCTCGGCCCCCGCGGCGCCCAGGCCTGGCGCGCTGCGCTACCATGACCCCGGCGCGTGCCCGCGCGGCACGGCCGGCTCGTCCGGAGTTCCTTGGGACGCCGGAATCCCTTCAGGAGAAGCATCGTGAGACTCACCCATCGGGCGCTCGGCGCCATCGTGTTCGCCACGGCCGTGCTCGCCCCCGCGCTCGCGCAGACGACGACCCGCATCAGCGTCGCCGCCGGAAACCTGCAGGCCGACGACATCAGCATCGACGCCTCGATCTCCGCCGACGGCCGTTTCGTGGCCTTTCAGAGCGCCGCGACCAACCTGGTGATGTTCGACGTCAACGGCACCGACGACGTCTTCGTGCGCGACCGCATGACCGACACCACGTTGCGCGTGAGCGTGCACTCGTTCGGGCTGGAGGGCAACGGACCGAGCGGCGCGGCCGTGATCTCGGCCAATGGGCGCTACGTGGCGTTCGATTCGCTCGCCTCCAACCTCGTCGCCAACGACACCAACAATCGGCGTGACGTGTTCGTCCACGATCGCACGCTACTGCTGACGCAGCGCGTGAGCGTCGGCCCCGGCGGCGTCGAGTCCGACGGCATCAGCTCCAAGCCTTCGATCTCGGCCGACGGGCGCTTCGTGGCCTTCCAGAGCCGCGGAACGACGCTCGTCGCCGGCGACACCAACGGCGTGTCGGACGTGTTCGTGTGGGATCGCAGCACGGGCTTGGTGACGCGCGTCAGCGTCGATTCCAATGGGCTGCAAGCCAGCGACGGCAGCGACAGCGCCTCGATCTCCAACGCCGGCGATCGCATCGCGTTCCGCAGCTCGGCCTTCGACCTGGTGCCGGGCGACTTGAACGGACACAGCGACGTGTTCCTGCGCGACCTCACGCTTGCGACCACCGTGCGCGCCAGCCTCGACTCGAACGGCGTCGAGGCCGATGGCGACAGCGACCAGCCGCGACTGTCGGCCGACGGCTCGGTGCTGGTGTTCCGCAGCGACGCGGCCAACCTCGTCAGCGGAGACGGGAACCTCGAGAGCGACGTGTTCCACCGCGTGCTCGCGAGCGGCGCCACGACGCGCGTCAGCGTCGCCTCGGGTAGCTTCGAGGCCAACGGTCCGAGCGTGTTCCCCAACGTCAACGCCGACGGCTCGCGCGTGACCTTCCACAGCCTGGCTTCGAATCTGGTCGCCGGGGACGGCAATGCGCTGTGGGACGTCTTCGTGCACACGCTCGGCACGAGCACGACCCTGCGCGCCAGCCTGGATTCGAACGGCGCGGAGGCCGACGGTCCGAGCGGCGTGCCGTCGCTCTCCGCCAACGGTCGCTTCGTGGTCTTCGCGAGCCTCGCCACCAACCTCGTCGCCGGCGACACCAACGGCTCGAACGACGTATTCCTGCGCGACCTGTGCGATCCGCCGGTGATGACCTACTGCACCGCCGGCACGACGGCCAACGGTTGCAACGCCCTGATGAGCGCGACCGGCACCCCGAGCGCGAGCGGGGCGACGCCGTTCCTGGTGCAAGTCTCCAACGTCGAGGGCGCGAAGTCGGGCCTGCTGTACTACGGGCTCAACGGCCGGCTCGAGCTGCCCTGGGGCACCAACGGTTCGAGCTTCCGCTGCATGAACGCGCCCGTGCAACGCACGCCGCAGCAGTCCTCGGGCGGTACCGCGGGCCAGTGCGACGGCAGCTTGACGCTCGACTGGAACGCGTACCTGGCCTCGCACCCCAACGCGCTGGGCCAGCCCTTCGCGGCCGGCGCCATCGTCGACATGCAGGGCTGGTTCCGCGATCCGCCGAGCCCGACGTCGACCAGCCTCAGCGACGCGCTCGAGTTCTGCGTCGGGCCCTGACCCGGCCCGCGCGGCGTCAGGCGCGGAAGGCGTCTTCGTCGAGCGTTGCCTCGCGCTGCGCGGCGAGCCCCAGCGCGAGGCCCAGCGCCCCGAACGTGACCAGCATCGAAGAGCCGCCAGTCGAGAACAGCGGCAGCGTCAAGCCGGTCATCGGGATCAGTCCCATGTTGACGCCGACGTTCACGAAGAAGTGCGCGGCGAAGTACAAGCCGATGCCGCACACCACCAGGCGCGAGAAACGCTCGCGGATCGAGCTCGCGCTGCTCAGGATGAGCACGATCAACAGCGCGTAGAGCAGCAGCAATCCGGCGGTGCCGAAGAAGCCCGCTTCCTCGGCGATCACCGCGAAGATCGAATCGCTCTCGCGCTCGGGCAGATGCCCGGCTTCGTTGGCCACCCCGCGGCCGAGCCCGCGGCCGAACCAGCCTCCGTTGCCGATCGCCACGCGCGCATGGTAGGTGTGGAATGCTGCGCCGGTCTTGCCTTCCTTCAGGTGCTCGGGCGACATCGACGAGAGCCAGGTGCGCACGCGCTCGATCTGGTAGTCGCGGATCAGCTCGAACTGATAGGCGAGCACGAACACGACCAGCACCGTGGCGACGATGCCGAAGATGCGCTTCGCCGGAGCTCCGGCCGCATAGAACATGCCCACGGCGACCGGCACGATGGTCATCGCCGTGCCCAGGTCGGGCTGCAGCGCGACCAACGCCATCGGAATCAGCGTCACCACCGCCGGGCGCGTCCAGTCGCTCCAGCGCGTCAGGCGACAGGTGTAGAGCACGCGCGCCAGCGCCACGATCAAGCCCAGCTTGGCCAGCTCGGAGGGCTGCAGGTCGAAGCCGATCGGCAGCTGGATCCAGCGCTTGGCGTTGTTGCGCTCGCTGCCGAACACCGGCACGAGCAGTAGCAGCCACAGGCTCGCGACGTACACCGCCCAGGCGTTGCGCCGCAGCCAGCGCGGTCGGATCAGCAATCCCGCGAGCAGCGCGGGCAAGGTCAACAGGACCTTCTGGAGGTGCACGCCGAAGTCGATCTCGTTCTGGTCGCGGCCGAGCTCGCGGTCCGCGAGATCCATGTGGTGCACGAAGAACAGGCCGAACGCGAGCAACGCCAGCGCCACCAACAGCACGTGCCAATCGACGCGCAGCCAGTTGACGTGCCGGAAGGTCAACGCGCGCTCCAGCGCCGAGCGCTTCTCGAAGGGCGTCGCAGCCGATCTCACTTGGCACCTCCGCGCACCAGCTCCTGCACCGCCGGCGAAGTCAGGAACTCGCGCGCCAACCAGATCGCGCTGTGACTCGCCGTCGCGAGCGTGTCGTTGCAGAACACCACCACGACATAGCGCGGCGCATCGTAGGGGAAAAAGCCGATCAGCCAGGTGTGCTTGCGCACGCGCTCGCGGCCGTCGCTGCCCACGGTCTTGGTCGAGCCGATGTCGCCGCTGCCGGTCTTGGCGCCGATGCGGAAGCCGAGTTGCCGCTCGTCCAGCGCTGCGTGTGCCGAGCCACCGCTCTCCTGCGCGACGGCGAGCAGCGCCTCGCGCACGAAGTTCAGGCTGGCGCTCGAGAGCGACAGTGGCCGCGAGCGGCGCGGCGTCTCCACCGCGCCGACCTTGTGCACCAGCCGCACCTGAGGAAGCACGCCCGTGCACAGTCCGGCGGTCGCGCGCGCGAGTTGCATCGGCGTGGCCTCGACCACCGCGAGCCCGTTGCCGGCCAAGCGGGCCGAGCGACCTTCGGGAGCGCGTTGGAACAAGCCCGCGAAGCGATCCTCGAGCAACCCCGGACGCGCCCCGAAGGCGCGCACACCACTGGGCTCGCCGAACCCGAACTCGTGCGCCAGCTCGCGCCAGTCCTCGACGGCGAAGCGCTCGCCCAAGCGCGCGAAATAGGCGTTGCACGAGACCTTGAGCGCCTCGCGCAGGTCGACCAAGCCATGCCCGTAGTGCACGTTGCAGCGCACGTCGAAGTAACCCGCGCCGCGCTGGTCGGGCAGCATCGCGCACGCCTCGCGCTCGGCCGGGTCGAAGCCGATGTGGTCGAGCGCCCAGGCGGCGACGAAGGGCTTGAAGCACGAGCCCGGTGGTTGGAAGGTGGGCTTGCGCAGCGTGCGCTCGAAGGGCTCGTCGCGCGGCGCGCGCGGGAGCTCGTCGCCGCGCGGGAAGTCCGGGAACGACGCGGCGGCGAGCACGTCGCCGTCGACACTCATCATCACGATCGCGCCCGTCGGTCGCGCCAGCCAGGCGTAGTCGTTCTTGGCGTCGTCGGGGTCGGGCTCGGGCGAGGCCAGCGCGTCGGTCGCGGCGCGCTGCACGTCGAGGTCGAGCGTCAAAGTCAAGTCCGCGCCATCCTCCGGAGGCACGTCGACTTGGTACACGCCGTCGATCAGCTCCTGCAGCCCGCGCACCTCGCGGTACCCGTTGCGCCCCGAGAGCTCGACGTCGAAGTAGGCCTCGATTCCGCTGCGGCCGTGAAGCTCGTCGTCGCGCACCAGCCGGCGCGCCATCCAGCGCAACTCGGCCTCCTCGTCCGCGGTGCGCGAGCTCTGGCGGCGCAGCGCCTCGAATTCGGCGCGCAAACCGCTCTCGAGCAAGGTCTCGCGCAAGTCCATGCCGCCGACGCGCCCCACCAACTCGCCGGCCAGCTGCACTCCGCGCTCGTCCCGCGCGACGACGCGCTCGCTGGTGTCCTCCACGCGGAACCCAGCGAAGCGCCGCTTGTGGCGCGTCAGCAAGTGCACCGTCGCGTACTCCGGATCGCGCGCCACCGTCTCCGGGCGGCTGCCCCGGTCCTTGAGGATGTAGCGCGCGCGCTCCGAGGCGCGGTCGAGGCGGTTTTCGACGAGCTCGAGCTGGGCACGCGCGCCGCGGACCGCAGCCGGCCGGCGAGCATCGAGCTCCGCTCGCAGTGCGCGCTGCAGCTCCTGCTCCCAGCGGGCGACGACGCCGCGCGTTCGCTCGCGCAGGAACTTGCCATCGAAACCGTCGGAGAATGCCGCGCGCCACTGCTCGGCGGCGGCCTCGACCTCGGACTCGGAGGCGCTCTCTCCGAGCTCGATGGCCGCCAATTCGCGCCAACCCAACGCCGCGCGTTCGTCGGCCCAACGCGGGTCTTGGAACGAGAGCAGCGCGTCGTACTCGCGCGGTTCGTCGGCGCGCGCCGTGAACAGCGCGTCGAGGTCCGCCAGCACCACCAGCTCGCGCGCCGCCGTGAGCCCTTCGAGCGCGACTCGGGCCCTTCGAGCGGCGAACAACTCGGCCCAACGCTGCAGGACGTGCCGCGGCAAGAGCGCGTCGTCGGACTCGACCTCGAGCTCGGTCGCGAGGCGCTCGATCTGGCCGCCGAACAGGCTCTCGCGCAGCTTGCCGCGCGCGCGCTCGAGCCAGGCCGCGAGCCGCGCGTCGTCCCAGGCCAGGATGCTCGCGATCCATGACAGATCCACGGCATCGTGCAGAGTCATGGGCTCGATGCGACCCGCGGAGAACCCGAACGCCTCCGCGAACAAGGCGCTGGCGCAGTCGTCCTCGACCGCCGTGCGGCGCTCCTCGATGCTCGCCACGAGCGCGTCGAGCGCGGCGCCCGGCGAGTCCGTGGCGATTTCCGGCGCGCGTTCGAGGCGGATGCGCAGCGCGAGCTGCTCGAGGTCGGTGCTGCACTCGACCAGGCGCGCGGACAAGCGCTGGCGCAGCTCGTCCGCGTCCGCCATGCGCCGCGCGCGGGCGGCGAGCTCGCACAGAGGTGCGTCCGGCTCGGCCTTGAACGACTTGGAGAAGTCGCGCGCTTCGCCGGGCTCGAGCTCGAACAACTGCGCCACGTAGAAACGCACGTCGTTGCGCCGCGCGGAGCGATCGTCGCGCCCCGGCGAGGTGCTCGCGGGCAAGATCGTGCGGCCCAACTGCAACGCCTCCCCGCGCCCGAAGGCGTCGAGCTCGCCGGCCGAGAGCTCGATCAGCTCGGCCGTCCACTGCGGCAAGTTCTCGAGCGTTTCGGCCAATCCCACCGGGGATCCGAGCAGCGCGGAGCGCGCGTGCGCCACCAGGCCGAGGGGGTGCCCGCGACGGAACTCGCGGTAGTTGAACTGCACGCGATAGACGGTCTCGTCGTGCGCCAGCGCCCGGCCACGCGCATCCAGGATCGCGCCGCGCCGATAGGGTCGCACCGCGCCGGAGCGCACGAGATTGGCGGCCTCTTGGGCCCAGATCTGGCCCTCGACGATCTGCACCTGGTACAGCCGCGCGATCAGGACCACGGTCCCGAGCACGACGGCGACGATCAGCGGGAGGAAGCGGTGACCTGCCACGGTCGCCTCCTCCCCAACGCACCCAGCCCCGGGAGACGCGCGAGCCACGGGCCGAGGACCAACGCGACCAGCGCGCTGGCCGCGGCACCGGGCGCGGCGTGCGCGAGCTCTCCGAGTGGATCGAAGCCGCGCCCCGCTGTCTCCGCCTGCGCAGTCGCGGCCGCGACGAAACGTACGTGGTGCACCAGCGCGAACCACACGTGCAACGCGCAGGCGCACGACGCCGCGAGCAGCGCGCGCGGAATCGGATTGCCGAGCTCGACGACTCCGCGCCAGATGCGCGCCAGCGTGGTCAGCGCCAGCGCAGCGGCCACGATCGCCACCGGCGCGTCGATCGACGTCGCGCAACGTGCCGCAGCGTACGCCGCGGCCAAGTACGCCAGATGCGCGCGCTCGACCTTCGCCGCCAGCGCTAGCAGCAGCACGAGCGCCAGGTCCGGGACCCATGACGACAGCGCCAGGCGCTCGACCAGGGCACCTTGCAGTGCGTGCAGCCACGCGAGCCACACAGCGACGAACACCCACACGTACCACGCGACGCGCGTCACGGCTTGCGCTCCTCGCGCGGCGTGCGCGCCCAGACGCGCTCGAGCGCGCGCGCGTCGAAGCCCTGACGCAAGCGCACCAAGTGCGGTCCGGGTCCGACCGGCAAGCGCGCGGTTCCGAGCAACAAGCCGCGCGGCACGAGCGCTTCGCCGGAACCCGTGAAGAGCGTGGCCGCGAGCTCGCGCTCCCCGGCCTGCGCTTCCAGCGGCACGACGGCGTCCCATTGGAACTCGATCGCGTCGCCCACGTCACTCGCTGCGTGCCCCAGCGAGACGATCCGGCCGAGCACGACGGGAATCGCGCGACCCTCGATGCGCGCCAGCGCCTGCACGCTGAATCCAGGATCCGCCAGATGCCGCACGTCGCTGCTCGACCAGCCGGCGTGCGCGACGCGTCCGACCAGTCGCGCGCCGACCACCAACGCCGCTCCGGCTTCGACGCCGGCCAGCCGTCCGGCCGAGATCTCCCGGCCTTCGCGTCGGTAGGACGGTTCTCCGGCTGAGATCGTGCGCGCCCGCGTCCAGCCGCCGTCGAGCAAGTCGTCCGCGCCGCTGTCGGGCACCGCGCGCGCGAGTGAGTCCGGCGCCGCGATCACGAGCTGCGACAGTCCCGCGCGGTAGTCGACGGCAGGTGCAACGCCCCACAGCGATTCGTCGAGCTGCGTCGCGCGCCCCAGCGCGAAGCCGCTCGCTTGCGCGGCGAACGGCGTGAGCAACGCGAGCTCCTCGTCGACCTGCAGCGCAGCCTGCGGAACGTCGCGCGAGCTGGGGTGCTGCAGCGCGAGCAACAGGGCCTCGCGCCGCGCGCCGCGCGCCTCGAGCAGTCCACCGACGACACAGCGCACATCCGTGCCCGCGACGCGCGCGCCGACGGCGAATGCCCCCGAGGTGACCAGTTGCACCAACGCGCGTCCGGTGCTCGGCACGTCGAGCTCGACCACGCGGCCGACGAACACGTCGCCCACCGTCACCGGCATGCCGCGCGCGAGTCCGGCGCAGTCGTCGCCGTCCAGACGCACCTCGATCTCGTCGAAGTGCTTGTCGCGCCTCCCGACGACTTCCGCGTGCACGAAGCGTCGCCCCGAGCGCAGCGCGGGATCGGAGGGCAGGGCCGCCGCGCGCTCGGCCTCGAACAGCCCACGGCGCTCGGCGTACTCGAGCTCCTCGCGCTGCAGCAGCTGCTCGCGCGCCGCACGCACCTCGCGCATGCGCAGCCAGCGCACGGGCGCGCAGAGCTCGCTCAGGATGCGCGTGGGCACCAGTGCCAGATCGAGCCCGCTCTCGACGCGCGGATCGGGCCGCAGCGAGAACCACACGCTCACCGTGAGCGCCGCGACGAAAAGCGATTCTCTAGAGGTGAGGCCCACGCGCGGAGCGTAAGTCGACGCGCCGCGCGGAGCCAGAGTCGCGCGCTACTCGTCGTCGTCGGTCGACAGCACGCGCGCGAACACGTCGAGCTTCTCGAGGAACACTCCGGTTCCGCGAGCGACCGCCGTCAGCGGATCGGGACCGATGCGCGCCGGGATGCCGAGGTACTCGCCCATGGCGTCGGCGATGCCGAGCAGCAGCGCGCCGCCTCCGACCATGGTCACGCCGGTGTCGACGATGTCGGCCGAGAGCTCGGGCGGCGCTTCCTCCAGCACCGCGCGCGTGGCCTCGCAGATCTGGCGGATCGGCTCGGACAGCGCGTCGCGGATCTCGATCGAGGTCACGGTGGTCTTGCGCGGCAGACCGCTGATCGTGTCGCGGCCCTTCACTTCCATCGACAGCTCTTGCTGCATCGGGAAGGCCGAGCCGATGGTCAGCTTGATCTTCTCGGCGGTCTGCTCGCCGATCGCCAGGTTGTGCTGGCGGCGCAGGTGGTTGACGATGGCCTCGTCCATCTCGTCGCCGGCGATGCGCAGGCTGGTGGCCGCGACTTCGCCGGCGAGCGCGAGCACCGCGATCTCGGTCGTGCCGCCGCCGATGTCGACGATCAGCGAGCCGCGCGGATCGGTGACCGGCAGCTCGCAGCCGATGCCGGCGGCCATGGTCTCGTTGATCAGGTACACGCGGCGCGCGCCGGCGCGCTCGGCGGAGTGGATCACGGCGCGGCGCTCGACCGCGGTGATGCCATAGGGCACCGAGATCACGACCTGCGGTTTGACCCAGGTCTTCCCCTCGTGCACCTTGGTGATGAAGTAGCGCAGCATGCGCTCGGTGACTTCGAAGTCGGCGATCACGCCGTCGCGCAGCGGTCGAATGGCCTCGATGTTCCCCGGCGTCTTGCCGAGCATGGCCTTGGCCGTGTTGCCGACCGCCATGCCGTCGAGCAGCACCTCGTTGGTGCCCTTCTTGACGGCCACCACGCTCGGCTCGTTCAAGATGATGCCGCGGCCGCGCACGCAAACGAGCGTGTTGGCCGTGCCCAGGTCGATGCCCATGTCGACCGAGAAGCGACCCAGTGCCCACTCGACAGGCTTGAAAACACTCCCCATTCCGGAATCGATTCAGCGCAGGTAGACGCGCGGCGCGTCGGCGCGCGACTAGGGATTTTGAGGACTCGACGCGGATGTTGTCCGCGGGCGACTCTCCTTCTCCACGCCGCCCACGAACCACCGCAAAAGCGCGGCGGATTGTACGCCTCCAAAGCGGCGACAGGACAGTGCTTTTATGCGCTCGCGGCGCGCCTGAGACGAAAACGGCCGCGACGGTCGAACCGTCACGGCCGCACTTGTCCGAGGGGGCGAGCGCGCGCCGGTGTGCCGCGCGCCTCGCGAATGCTCTCAGCCCTTGAAGAACATGCCCTTGCCCATCGCACCCATCTCCATGTCGAGCATGACGAGGGCGGTGATGAGCAACAGCGCGCAGACGATGGCGACGCCACCGTCGAAGCCCAGACCCGAGCTCTCCTCGACCACTTCGACTTCGGTGGTCTTGGAGGAGCGGGCCGACGACTTCTTGTCGGACTTGGCGGGACGAGCGGAGCTCTTGGCCATGGTGAGGATCCTTGGGTTGGGCGCCTTGGGGAGCGAACGCGTTACAGGTGCGTCGAGGCGCTGTCGCCCGCGGTGATCTGGACGCCAGCCTTGGCGTGCTGGACCGTGCCGGCGCAGGAGTTCTTGTACACCATGTCGATCTTGACTTGGCCCTTGTAGGTCGAGCCCTGCCAGACGTCGAACACGTAGCCCTGGGCCACGCCGTCGTCCTTGCCGCGGTTGAGCTGGATCAAGCCGACGCCGCTGCTGTAGTCGGCGTGGGCCACGACCGCGTCGATCGGGTTCTGGCTGGTGATGTCGCTCTCGGCCACGCCGGTGAAGCGCTTGAGCGAGTCGTACTTGACCTGCAGCGCGCTGACGTCCTTCTTCGACGACGCCAGGGCCTTGCTCAGGTCGGCGATGTCGCGGTCGGCGCGCGTCTTGGACTCTTCGGCTTCGCGCTGGGCGAGCTCCGCGGCTTGCGCGCGCTGATCGGCTTCTTGGGCCTTGAGTGCGGCGCTTTCCTTGGCGGCCAGGGCCTGGTCCTTTTCCTGGGCGATCTTCTCGAGCTTGCCCGAGAACTCCGCGACCGACTCGGTCAGCGTCTTGAGCGTGCCGCCGTTGCGCGCGTTCTCTTCGCGGGCGCGGTCGAGGTCCTGCTCCAGGCGCGTCTTCTCCGCCTGCAGGTTGTTGCGCTGGCTGGTGACTTCGTCCTTGGTGGTGCGCTCGGTGTTGGCCGAGGCCAGCGCTTCGGCGAGGTCCTTGTCGAGCTTGTCCTTCTCCGCCTGCAAGCGCGCGATGGCGTCTGCGTTCTGCTTCTTCAGCTCGGCCGCGCGGCCGACGGAGAGCGACGCGTAGCCCACGAAGGCTCCGGCCAAAACGAGGTTCAGGACGAGGAAGATCTTTCCGATGGTGCTCATACGTCTCCGGAAGAGGCGGGGGATTCCGTTCCGGTCCGGGGCTCGTCGCGGCGGGGTGGGCCGCTCGTGCCCGGGCTGCAAGGAGACTCGCAGCGGAGGCGGACCGAGAGGGGGTGGGACAAGTGGGGCGGGAGTATAGAAGCGACGGCTTCGAAGGGTCAAGAACGCTCGGGGTTGTCCCGCGCGTCGCGACGGGTCGATGAGCCGCGTCGCGAGCCCCTCCCTATCCACGAAGGCCCGCCGGTAACCGGCAGCGGTGCGAGGCGTCTGCGCTAGGCGCGCGCTGCCCGCGCTCCGCGCACACCGAGCACCAAGAGCAGCGCTGGCAGAGCGGTCCACAGCGCCGTCCAGGCCAGCGAGGTCCGCACGAAGAAAGTCGTAGCGCGCGGCGGCCGACTTTCATCGGTCTCGAAGGGCGTCCAGACGCCTCCCACCGGCACCGGCACCGTCGCCCGCAGCGTCCCGGCGACCATCTCGTCCTCGCCCGCGGCGTCGCGCAGCCGGGCCACGTCGCGTCCGTCGGGACCGATCACCATCGAGGCCCCCGACTGCGTGCAGCGCACCACGCTGCGACCCGTGGAAAGCGCCGCCAGCCGCGAGAAGGCCAGCATCTGCTCGACCTGGTGCGAGCGCAGGAACCAGGCCTCGTTGCTGAAGACCATGTGGAAATCGACGTCGGCCGTGCGCGCCGGCCCGACGAAGACGTCGTCGAAGGCGTTGTCGAAACACACCGCCACGCCGAAACGGAAGCTGCGGCCGTCGCGCGCGGTGAAGCTGAGCAAGTCCTCGCCGGCTTGGCGCCCGAGGAAGTCTGGAACGTACTTGGCGATCCCGTGGATCACGCTGCGCACGCTCTCGATGTGCTCCAGCCCGAGCATCGTCTCCGCGCCCGGCACCAGGTGCAGCTTGCTGGCCGGTCCGCGCCGCAAAGCCACGCTCCCCGGCCACAGGAGCACCGAGTTCTGGAAGCGCACGCGGCCGTCGAGCGCGCGCAGGTACTCCGCGCCGGCGACGAACGCCGTGCCCTCGGGGAGCAGCGCTTCGCGCGCCCGGTTCTTGCCGAAGAACCAGCCGTCGATCCAATCGACCTCGGCCGCCTCCCAACCTTCGACCCAGGCGGCGTCGACCTTCGCGCCGCGCCAGGGATCGCGCTCGGCCCCCTCCCGAATGGCCTGGGCCGTCCCGCGCTCGAAAATCGGCAGGCGGAACATGGTCTCGGCCCAAGCCACCAGGTCCGGCGTGGGCTCGCCGGCCTGGCGCGCCTCGGTCAGCCCGCGCTGCGTCAGCTCGACCTGGTCGAACATCATCTCTTGGTTGTCGTTCGCCTGCTTGCGCGCTTGATCGAAGGACGGCTGCACCAGGAGCACCCGCGGACCGTCGACGACCTGCGGCGCGGGCACGAGGTGCGCGAGCGCGATCGCGGCCACGAACGGCGCCAACCCGAAGGCCAGGCTCGGCCCGAGCGGGCGCGCGGGCTTGCGCTCGGCGCTGCGCGCGAGGCTGATGTCGGCGAGCGCTCCGGCGAGCGCCGCGAGCGCGAAGCTCAGCCCACCGGTCCCCCACACGCGCGCGCTGCCCGAAAGCCACAGCGCGTCGTGGGTGTACGACCCCAGACGCATCCACGACACGCCGAAGGGCGGCTCGAGCACGGTCCGCAATGTCTCGAACAGCATCCATGCCGCGGGTGTGGCGCAGGACAGCGGCATGCGCCGCGCAAAACGGCGCAAGGCCCAACCCTGGACCGCGAAATACAGCCCGTGGCCCGGCCCGATGAAGGCCAAGGTCGAGCCGTGGACCAGCGCGGCCCAGGACATCAGCCCGCACCAGCCGGCTCCGGCGCAGACCAGCTCGAGCGCGAAGGCCCACGGTCCCGGAGCGCTGGCGACGCGCGCCCACAGCGCGACCCCCAAGAGCGCCAAGGGCCACAGTCCCGACTCGCTGACGATGCCGGGGCTGGCGGCCCACAACGCGGCGAAGGCCAGCGCGAGTCCGGCGCTACGAGAGAGTCGAGAGAGTTCCATCGCGGAGGTGTGGGACGGTATCTCGCGTTGCGGGGCCGGTGGGATTCAACAACAAAGTGCCGGCGATCCGCCGCGCCTCGACGCGCTACGCTCCGCGTGCGGCGAGCGCCGCCAACGACGGAAGCGAGAGCGAGCACGCCCATGACCGAAACGCGAGTGTGGTGGATCACCGGGGCCTCGTCGGGTCTGGGCCAGGCGTTGGCCGAGCGCGCGGCGAGCGCCGGGCACGTGGTCGTCGCCAGCGCGCGGCGCAGTGCACCCCTCGCGGCGTGGTGCGAGCGCGATCCAGCCCGGCGCATGCCGCTCGCGCTCGACGTCGACGATGGCCGCGCCAGCGCGCGCGCGACGGAAGCCGTGATCGAGCGCTGGGGACGCATCGACGTGCTCGTGAACAACGCCGGCTACGGGCTGGTCGGCGGCATCGAGGAAACCTCCGACGCCGAAGCGCGCAGCCTGATGGAGACCAACTTCTTCGGCGCTCTGACGCTGACGCGCGAGGTGCTCCCGCACATGCGCCGCCAGCGCTACGGGCGCATCGTGCAGATGTCCTCGGTCGCCGGAATCCACGCCTCGCCCGGGTTCGGGCTGTACAACGCCAGCAAGTTCGCGCTCGAGGGCTTCTCGGAAGCGCTGTCGCTCGAGGTCGCCCACCTGGGCATCCGCGTGGTGATCGTCGAGCCCGGTCCGTTCCGCACCAACTTCGCGGGCTCGGCTCTGCGGCGCGCCGCGCAACGCATCGACGACTACGGCGCCTCGGTCGGCGCCATGGGGCAGCGCATGCGCGAGCTCGATGGCACACAGGCCGGTGACCCGGCGAAGGCGGCCGAGGTCCTGCTCGAGGCGATCGCCAGCGCTTCGCCTCCGCTGCGACTGCCCCTGGGGCGCTTCGCGCACCAACGCACGCGCGACAAGGCCAGCTGGCTCGTGCGCGATGCCGAGGCGTGGCGCGAACGCTCGCTGCCCACCGAGTTCGGCGACTAGGCGGATACCGCGTTCAGAAAAGCTCGCGCCACTCGAGCACGTCGCCCGGCCGCAGCTCGCGCTCCGCCGGCGCGACGGCCAAGGCGCGGCACTTCGAGATCCCGACGACGTCCGCCGAGCCGTTCCAACGCACCGGCTCGAGCAGCGCCACGCCGTCGGCGCCGAAGCGCACGGTCACCGGCAGGTACTGCTCGCGCGGATTGGCCTCGCGCGCGGCGCCTCCCCAACGTCCCGAGCGAGGCGCGGCGCTGCACGGCGTCTCGCCGCCCAACTTGCGCAATGCCGGCGCCACGAAGGCGTCGTGGTTGACCAAGCACGAGACCGGATTGCCGGGCAGCGCGAACACGCACTTGGGGCCGCGCACGCCGAACCACAGCGGCTTGCCGGGCTTGATCGCGACCTTGTGGAACAAGCCGCGCACACCGACGCGCTCGAGCGCCGCGCCGACCAGGTCGTACTTGCCCATGCTCACGCCGCCGGTGGTCAAGAGCGCGTCGCAGCGCTCGAGTGCGCGCGCGAAGGTCTGCTCGAGCTCGCGCTCGTCGTCGCGCACCACGCCGCGCTCGACGACCTCGCATCCGGCGGCGCGTGTCAGCGCCGCCAAGTGCAACGTGTTGCCTTCGCGGATCTGGCCGAGCCCGGGCCTGGCGCTCGGAGCGACCAGCTCGTCGCCGCTGGTCCAAATCGCGATGCGCGGGCGGCGCACGACCGCCGCTGGCTCACAACCGACGGCCGCGAGCAAGGCCAAATCGACGGCGCGGATGCGCTGTCCGCGCGCGAGCACGCGCGCCCCCTGCGACAGGTCCATGCCTCGGTTACAGATGTTTTGCCCGCTGCGCGGCCGGTCGCGCAGCGTGACGCACGCCTCGCCCGCGGGACTGGAGTGCTCGACGATCACCACCGCGTCGCACTCCGGCGGGAGCTCGGCGCCGGTGTAGATCGCCGCGCACGTGCCGCGCGGCACCGCAGCTCGAAAAGGGGCACCCGCGCGCGCTTCTCCGACGATCGGCAGTGTGCGCTCACCACCGGGAGCGAGCTCGGCGGAGAAGTCCTCGGCGTGCACCGCGAAGCCATCCATCGCGCTCTTGTCGAACGGCGGCAGGTCGAGGTCCGAGACGACCTCGCGCGCCAGCACGCGACCGACGCAGTGCTCGAGCGCCACCAACTCCTGCTCAGCGAGCGGGGTAACACTCTCTAGAATCTGCCGCAGTGCCTCGGACGGTTTCAGCATGGAGTGACGCGGCAGTCTAGCGTCGACGCGTCGATCCCCTCCGGCCTACCCCCCCACGCACTCCGCATGACCATCCCCCGCAATCGTTTTGGGTCGGCAGTCCTCGTCGCGTCACTGGCCTTTCCGAGCGCCTGTCGTCAAGACAACGCGCCCGCGGAAGCGGCCTTCGCCGGCGCGAAGAAGCGCGAGCCGGCGCGCGTGATGGTCGAGCCCGTCGTGCAGCGCGAGATGGTGCGCCGCCTCGAGACCACGACGCGCGTCGAATCGCAGAGCCAGGTGCAGGTGTTCGCGCGTGCGTCGGGCGTCTTGGTGGAGCTGGTGGTGGAAGAGGGCGACATCGTCGAGCTCGGTCAACTGCTGGCGCGGCTCGACGACCGCGATGCGCGACTGAGGCTCGACGACGCTTCCGCCCAACTGGTCGACGCCCAGGCCAACCTGCCGAAGTTGCAGCTCGCGATCCAGGAGAGCCAAGCGCGGCTCGAGGCCTCGATGCGCTCCGCTGAGCAAGCCTCGCGCGACCACGAGCGCAACGAGGCCCTGGCCAAGTCGACCGACCGCTCGGTGGCGCTGATCTCGAACAAGGACCTCGAGGCCAGCGCGCTGGCCAAGTCGACCGCCTGGGCGACGGTCGAGCAGAACAAGCTGGCGCTCGAGCGCGCGCGGGTCGAAGCCACCAACGGTGAGACCGCCATCCAGCGCTCGAAAGTCGCGGTCGAGCGCGCCGCGCTGGAGCTGTCCTACACGCGCATCACGGCGCACGTGGCGGGTGTGATCGCCGAGCGCTCGATCAAGGTCGGCGACACGATCTCGAGTTCGACCTTGGCCTTCACCATCACCGACCCCAACAACCTGCGCGCGGTGTTCTTCCGCCCGCAGCGCGAGCTGGGGATGTTCCAAGGCGCGCTGCACGCTGGCTCGGCCGAGGCCCTGGCACATACCGCCGAGCTCGAGATCGTGGCCTGGGCCGAGGCGCTGCCCAAGCGACGCTTCAAGGGCGTGATCGAGCGCATTGCGCCGACGATCGACGCTGCGTCGGGCAATTTCCGCGTCACCGCGCGCATGGATCCGCAGGCGGAAGGCGACCCGGGCGCGCGGCTCCTGCCGGGCATGTTGATCCGCATCGAGATCGTCACCGAGCGCCATCCGCGGGCGCTGGTCGTGCCCAAGCGCGCCATCCGCCGCGAGGGCGATCGCAGCTCGATCGTGGTGGTGCGCGACAACAAGGCGCACAGCGTGATCGTCAGCGAGGGCTTCACCGACGACACCAGCGTCGAGATCCTGCCCGCGGAGAGCGCGGAGCTCGCGCCCGGCGTTCCGGTGGTGGTCGTGGGCAACCGCGATCTGGAGGAAGGTGCCGAGGTGCTCGTGACCGAGTCGGCCGAGCGCGGCGCGGGCGTGTGAGCGTGGAGCGCCCCACGATGCCCGGTTCCACAGAGCGCGACTCGTCCGCGCGCAACGCGGGCTTCTTCGCCTTCGTCACCGACCGTCCGGTGGCGGTGCTGATGATCATGGTGGCGATCGCCGTCTTCGGCTGGGTCTCGCTGGGCAAGCTGCCGGTCGATCTGCTGCCGGAGATCAGCTATCCGACGCTGACCGTGCGCACCACCTACCGCGGCGCGGCGCCGGCCGACATCGAGGACCGCGTGTCGGTGCGCCTGCAGGAAGCGCTCTCGACGCTGCCCAACCTGGTGCGCTCGACCTCGATCTCGCGCGCCGAGACCAGCGACGTGGTGCTCGAGTTCGACTGGGGCACGCCGATGACCTTCGCCGTGCAGGACGTGCGCGACAAGCTCGACGGCGTGTTCCTGCCCCAGGGCACCGAACGCCCGCTGATCCTGCGCTACGACCCCAACCTCGATCCGATCCTGCGCATCGGCCTGACCAGTGCCGGCGAGCGCGCCGGCGAGGACCGCGTGCAGCGCCTGATCCACCTGCGCTGGCTGGCCGAGAAACGCATCAAGCGCGAGCTCGAGTCGATCCCGGGCGTGGCCGCGGTCCAGGTGCGCGGCGGACTGGAGGAGGAGATCCGCGTGCGCGTCGATCCCTTCAAGATGGCCGCGCAGGGGCTCGATCCGGCGGCGCTCGCGCAACGGCTGGCGGCCGAGAACATCAACGCCTCGGGTGGCCTGATCCGCGAGGGCTCGACCGAGTACTTGGTGCGCACGCTCAACGAATTCCAAGACGTGGCCGAGATCGAGGACCTGGCCGTGGTGCGGCGCGGCACGGCCACGATCCGCGTGCGCGACGTCGCCACCGTCGAGCGCACCTTCGCCGAACGCGAGGTCACCAGTCGCATCGGCGGCGCGGAATCGGTGGAGATCGCGATCTACCGCGAAGCCGGCGCGAACATCGTCGCGCTCGCCGATGCGGTCAAGGCACGCGTCTTCGGTGACGAGGCGCAGCAGCGCGCCGCCAAGGAACAGGAAGAGAAGGGCGGTGGCTCGAGCTGGACGGAGCGCGAGCGCACCGACTTCATCGCGCACCGCTATCGCCGCGAGACCAAGCTCGAGACGCTCTCGGACCAGTCGACCTTCATCCGCGCGGCGGTCGAGGACGTCAAGAGCTCGGCGGTGATCGGCTCGATCCTGGCGGTGGTCGTGATCCTGGCCTTCCTGCGGCGGCTCGTGCCGACCGTGATCATCGCGCTGTCGATCCCGATCTCGGTGGTCGTCACGTTCGCGCCGATGTACATCGGCGAGGTCTCGCTCAACATCATGTCGCTCGGCGGACTGGCGCTGGGGGTCGGCATGCTGGTCGACAACGCGATCGTGGTGCTCGAGTCGATCACGCGCTGTCGCGAGGAAGGCGACGGGCTGCGTGCGGCCGCCGTGCGCGGATTGCGCGAGGTCGCGGGCGCGATCACTTCGTCGACCTTGACCACGGTCGCGGTCTTCGCGCCGATCGTGTTCGTGCACGGCGTCGCCGGGCAGATCTTCGGCGATCAGTCGCTGACCGTCGTGGCGTCGCTGTTGGTGTCGCTGCTGGTCGCTGTGTTGTTCATCCCCATGCTGGCCTCGCGCGCGTGGCTCGAGCCCGGCTACTACGGCGCGGGCACGGCCAGCGGCCCATTGCTCGAAGGTCTCGACTGGAGCTCGCCGGGCCAGGCCGTGCGCAGCATGGGGCGCTTCTGCGGCCGGCTGTTCCGCGGTCCGCGCTACGCAACGCGCTGGGCCGCGGGCAATTTCCTGCCGCGCACGGTCAAGGCCGTGTTGACGCTCGCGCTCGCGTTGCTCTCGCTGCTCGCCTGGGCGCTGATCGCCGTGGTGGCGTTGGTGCTGGTGGTCCTGCGCTTCGTGCTCAAGCCTTTGGCCTGGCTGTTCGACCGCGCCTGGACCGCCTTCGAGCGCGGCTACCGACCGGTCTTGCGCGCCGCGCTCGCCACGCCATGGCTGGTGCTCGCGATCGCCACGGGCTCGTTCGCTTGGTCGGTGCTGCAGATCGACGGCCTGGGCGTCGAGCTCTTGCCCGAGATCCGTCAGGGCGAGTTCACGGTGCACGTCGCCTTGCCGGTGGGCTCGCCGCTGGAACAGACCGACGCGGTGATGAACGAGCTCGACCTCGCGGTGCGTGCGCTTCCCGGTGTGCAGGTCACGGCGCTGACCGTAGGCGTCGAGAAGGACACGCTGACGCGCGAGATCGAAGGCAAGCACACGGCGCGGCTCACGGTGCGGCTCGAGCCGACCAAGGCCGTGCTCGAGCGCGAGCAGGAGATCCTGGAGAACGTGCGCGACACGATCGCGGCGCATCCGGCGGTGCGCTCGATCGACATCTCGCGGCCGACTCCGTTCGCGATCGACGCGCCGATCACGATCGAGATCCTGGGCCACGACCTGGCGGTCATGGAACGCGTGGGCGCGGAGGTCTACACGCGACTCTCGGCGCTGGACGAGCTCACCGACGTGCGCACCAGCGTGCGCTCGGGCTTCCCCGAAGTGCGCGTGACCTTCGACCGCGACAAGACGCTGCAGTACGGCCTGGACCTGACGGCGGTGTCGAACCTGGTGCGCGACCAAGTGCTGGGCAACGTCAGCACGCGCTTCACCGACGGTGAGGAGAAGATCGACGTGCGTGTGCTGGGCGACGAGGCCTTGCTCGGGCAACTCGAGCGCGTGATGCACTTGACGGTCAACCCCAGCGCGCCGACGCCCGTCGAATTGCACGCGATCGCGACGCTCGAGCCGATCCAAGGCCCGGCCGAGATCCGGCGCATCGGCAACACGCGCGCGGTGGTGATCACCGCGGCCGGCAAGGGCGTCGACTTGGGCGGCTTGACCAGGAAGATCGAGGCCCTGCTGGCCGACCTGGAGGTGCCCGACGACGTCACCGTGGAGCTCGGCGGACAGAAGCGCGAGATGGACACGGCGCAGTCCAGCATGCAAGCCGCGCTGCTCCTGGCGCTGTTCCTGGTCTACGTGGTGATGGCCTGCCAGTTCGAGTCGTTGGTGCAGCCCTTGGTGATCCTGTTCACCATGCCGCTGGCGATCATCGGAGTGGTCGTGGCCCTGGTTGCGCTCGACATCCCGCTCTCGGTGATCGTGTTCATCGGACTGATCCTGCTCGCGGGCATCGTGGTCAACAACGCGATCGTGTTGGTCGACCGCGTGAATCAGAACCGAGCGCAGGGCATGAGCATCCAAGATGCGCTGTTGGAGGCCGGGCCCACGCGCCTGCGGCCGATCTTCATGACCACCGGCACCACGGTGATCGGCTTGCTGCCGATGACCGGATGGCTCGAAGGCATCCCGCTGATCGGTCAACTCGGGGCCGGTGAAGGCGCCGAACTGCGCGAGCCGATGGCGATCACGGTCATCGCCGGACTCTCGATGTCGACGCTCTTGACGCTGGTGGTGATCCCGGTGATGTACTCGCTGACCGAGGCCTGGCTCGAGCGCTTGCGCGCCGGCCGAGGAGCGCGCGCATGAACGCCGCAGACGATCGCTACCGAGGTTTCTACGACGCGCTCGTGCGGCGTCCGGTGGCGCTGCTGGTGATCTTCGTCGCGCTCTCGGTGATCGGCGTCATCAGCTACGTCCGCATCCCGGTGCAGATGATGCCCGACGGACTGGTCGAGCCCGGCCTGCAGATCTTCGTGGTCAATCCCGGCGCGAGCGCGCAGGAGAACGAGGAGAAGGTCGTGCGCATCCTCGAGGAGCAGATCCGCACGCTCCCAGGGATCGAGGAGATCCAGTCGACGGCCAACGACGATTCGGCTTGGAGCTACGTCCAGTTCGACGCGAACACGGACATGGAGCTGGCCAAGGCCGAGTTGCGCGACCGCATCGAGCGCGCGCGGCCGCAACTGCCCTCGAGCGTGCAGGAAGTCGGGGTGTACTCGTGGTCCAACGAGAACATGCCGATCGTGTTCTTCGCCATCCTGCACCCGGGCGACAACCCGCGCACGGACTTCCTGATCGACACCGTCGTGCAGCGCAAGCTCGAGGGCGTCGACGGCGTCGGCAAGCTCGAGATCTGGGGCGTGCTCGACGATTCGATGCGCATCTTGCTCGACGAGGACAAGGTGCGCGCCGCGAACCTCGACCTGGGCGGCCTGATCCGGCGCCTTTCGGCCGACAACTTCGCCTTGCCGCTGGGCGAGGTCGAGGACGGCGAGCGGCGCGTGCTGCTGCGCTCCGACATGCGTTTCGATTCCCCTGAGGAGATCGAGCGCTTCCCGATCGGCAACGGATTGGTGATCGGTGACATCGGACGCGTGGCGCCGGTCAAGAGCGTGCGCAACCGGCTGTTCAAGATCGACGGTCAGTACGCGTTCTACGGCGAGATCCAGAAGGACAGCCAGGCCAACGTGGTCGAGACCTGTGCACGGCTGCGCTCGGCGCTCGAGGAGCTCGAAGCCGACCCGCGCTTGGCCGGAGAGTTCCGCTTCCTGCCGCTGTTCGACCAAGGTCAGTTCATCACCGCCTCGCTGGCGCAGCTGCGCGACGCCGCGGTGTGGGGTGGCGGCCTCGCGGTGGTGGTCCTGTTCCTGTTCCTGCGCCGCGTGCGCTCGACGCTGGCCGTGGCGCTCTCGATCCCCTTCTCGGCCTTGGTGGCGATCGCCTGGATGCAGCTCGGCGGGGGCTCGTTCAACGTGCTCACCATGACCGGCATCACGCTGGCCATGGGCATGTTGGTCGACAACTCGGTGGTGGTGATCGAGAACATCGCGCGCCTGCGAGTCGAAGGGCGCTCGGACCTCGATGCGGCGGCCCAGGGCACGCGCGAGGTCGCACTGGCCGTGCTGCTCTCGACGGCCACGACGATCGTCGTCTTCCTGCCGATGATCTTCATGAACGAGAACCCGATGCTGCGCATCATGTTCGGCGAGCTCGGGCTACCGCTGTGCCTGAGCCTGGCGATCAGCCTGCTGGCGGCACTGGTGTTCCTGCCGGTGATCGCCGCGCGCGTGGTGGTCGAGCGACACCCGTCCATCGAGCGCATCGCGGCGCGCCTCGAGCCCTTGGCCGCCGCGCCGGCGCGCGCCACCGCGTGGGTGCTCGGCGGATTGAAGCTGCTCGCCTTCGCGAAGGCGCGCGCCCTGTTCCCCGCGGTGCGCGCGGCGGCGCTGGGAGTGACCAAAGTGCGTTGGCCGCTGGCCTTGGTCGTGCTCGGCTGGAGCGCCTGGAGTCTGCAGCGCGCTTGGCCTTCGATCGCGCTCGCTCGACGCCTGCGCAGCGACTTCGCGTGGTCGCCTGGAATGGCGCTGGACACCGCGCTCGATTTGGGACTCGAGGTGCTCGCGGCACCGCTGGCGCTGTCGATCCTGTTGCTGCTCTTGCCGTGGTTCGCGCGCCGCGGCAGCGCCGCGCCGGTGCGACCGGCCTCGTTCGTCGCCGAGCACCGCACGCTGGTCGAGTACATCGTCGACGCCAACACCGCGCTGCTGCGCTGGACGCTGCGCCATCGCTTCGCCGCGACGTGCGCGTCCGGTCTGGTGTTCCTCTCGCAGATCTGGCCGCAAACCCACATGCAAGTCGCGGCCTTCGGCGAGGACGAGAACACCTCGCGCCTGTCGGTGATGGTCGAGCTCGAGGACAACTTCACCCTGGCCCAGGCCGAAGGCGAGATGCGCTTCTACGAGGCCTTCTTCGAGGCGCGCCGCGAGCGCTACGGCTTCGAGCACCTGGCCAATCGCTTCGATCCCCGCAGCGGGCGGCTGACGCTGTACTGGGAAGAGAATTTGACGCGCGCCGACTACGACGGGATCGAGCGCGACATCCGCGAGAACCTGCGCGCGCAACCGGGGCATCGCGTGCGGCTCTCGGGCGACGAGAGCGGCGCGAATGAGCGCAACAAGAACGTGGTCACGTTCCGCCTGGTCGGTCCGAACTCCGAGGAATTGGCCGCGATCGGCGCCAAGGCCGTCGAGGTGCTCGAGCGCATCCCGGGCCTGTCGAGCGTGGCGCTGCCGGAGAATTCGGCCCAGAGCCAGGTGCGCGTCGTGTTCGATTCCGACGTAGCCCAGGGCTTCGGGATCAGCCCCGACTCGGCGCTCCAGAACATCGCCTGGGCACTGCGCGGCTGGCAATTGCCGCGCTACCAAGAGGAAGCGCGCGAGATCCCATTGATCATCGAGTACGACGAGGCCAACGTCGCCGGGCTCGACACGCTGCGCGACCTCGACATCTTCAACGGACAGTCGGCCGTGCCGCTCTCGAGCTTCGCGCAGTTCCAATTCGCGCGCGGTTCGCACTCGATCTACCGGCGCAACGGCCAGACGACCTACACGATCCAGGCGCGCGTCGACGATCCGCTGCGCCAGAAAGAGCTCTCCGATGCGGGCTACGCGGCGCTCAAGTCGCTCGAGCTGCCTCGGGGAGTGAGCGTGGGCGAGGACGACCTGGTGAGCACGCGTCAAGCCGAGGAGCTGCGCGAGCTGCAGGCCGCCGCACTGCTCGGCGGAGTGCTCGTGTTCGTGCTGATGTGCATCCTGTTCGAGTCGCTGATCCTGCCCTGGTCGGTGCTGCCCACCGTGCCTTTCGCGTTCGTCGGCGCCTATTGGACGCTGTACATCACGGGCACCACGATGGACTCGGTCGGGTGGATCGGGTTGATCATCTTGACCGGCGTCGTGGTCAACAACGGCATCGTGTTGGTCGATTGCATCCAGCGCCTGCGCGACGAGGGGCTCGAGCGCGGCGAGGCGGTGCTGCGCGGCGTCGCACTCCGCGTGCGGCCGGTGTTGATGACCGCGATGACGACTGTCGTCGGCCTGATCCCGACAGCCATCGCCGAGCCGGCCAGCGAAGGCATCGACTACCGCGCGCTGGCGACCTGCATCGCCGGCGGACTGACGCTCTCGACCGTGCTCACCCTGTGGGTCGTGCCGCTGTTCTACACGCTGTTCGACGACGTCGCGCGAACGCTGGTGGTGCGCGCGCGCGACCTGATCGGCGTGTGGCTGGCGCGCCGCGCCCGCGGCGTGCGCGCGCACTGATCCGCGGAGGCATGGGAGCTCGGATCCCCCGAGGGAATCACGGTCTCGACGCCCGGAGCCTGCCGGACGACGGTGCATCCGACATTTCGAGGCTCGCACCTCGACGCGTCACGAGCCCTCAACCCTTCGCGCGCTCGGCTTCGTAGATCGCCCGGTAGCGCTCGGCCTGCTCGCGTTCGCCGCGCCGTGCGTGGGATTCGATCAACAGCTCGAGCGCTCGCAGCGCGTGCAGGCGCGCGTTCGGAGCATCGCCCAGCGCCGTGTAGCACTGCACGAACCTCTGGTGCGTCGAGAGCCGATCCGGTGGGCGAAGCGCGCGTTCCTTGAGCACTGCGATGGCGCGTGTCCATTCGTGCAGCTCGACCAGGGCCAGCGCCAGCTCGTCCAGCGCGTGCAAGTTGTCGGGATTGCCCGCGATCAAGGGCTCGAGCTTGCTGACGGCCTCCGCGTGGCGCCCGGTCTGGTTCAGCGTCTGCGCGGCGACGAAGACGCGGTACTCGTCGATGCGCTCATCCGGTGAGGGCAAGCCCTGCGACGCGAGCGGATCGGGGTACTCGGGCTCGAAGTCGCCCGCGTCGCCGTAGCCCAACTCGGCGACCGCGCGCCGCGGACCGCTCGCGGCGGTGCGCGTCTCCAGTCGCGGCGCGGACAGCACGCGCCGGATCGCGGCGCGCGCGGCGTCGACGCGCGCTGGGTCGGAGATTTCCGCCCCCTCGACCCCGTCGGGGCCGAGCGCGTTCAAGCGCGGTGCCGAGGAGTGCACGTACTTGGTGCGCGCATCGATCCAGCCGCACATCGGGCTCCAGTGGAAACGCGCCCAGCCCGAGAGGGTTTCGAAGTAGGCGCCACGTTCCGCGGGCGGTCCGGAGTCGAGCAGCGACAGCCCGTCGATGTCGCGCGGAAGCTCCAGCCCCATGGCGTCGAGCAGTGTGGGCGCGACGTCGACCACGCTCGCGATGCCGCCGCGCACCGTTCCCGCGCGCTCGCCGCCGCGATGCCGCACGAAGAACGGCACGCGCAGGGTCGAATCCCACAGGTGTTGGCCGTGCGTGTCCTCGCCGTGCTCGCCTAGCGCCTCGCCGTGATCGCCGACGACGCACACCAGCACCTGCTCGAGCGTGCCGTCGCCGCGCAAGCTCGCGAGCAACGCCCCCACGGCCGCGTCGAGCCGCGCGACCTCGCCGAAGTACGGATGCCCCTGCGCGCGCTCGACGAACGCGGGCGGCGCCGCGTAGGGCGCGTGCGCGTCGAACAAGTGCACCCACAGGAAGAACGGCCGCGCGCGATCGCGGCGCGCCAGCCACGCCTGCGCATCGGAAACGACCTGCTCGGCGGGCCGGTCGCTGATCTGTCCGAGGAGGCGCGACTCGCTCTCCTCGGGCTGGGTCCAGGTCTCGAAGCCCTGTGCGGCGCCGTAGGCTCGATCGAGCGTGAGCCCGCCGATGAACCCGGCGGTCTGGAAGCCCGCGCGCGCCGCGCGCTCGGCGAGCGTGTCCGCTTCGGGCGCGAGCATCGCGGGGCCGTTGCCACGCACTCCATGGCGTGGCGGGAACAGGCCGGTGAACATCGACGAGTGCGCCGGGAGCGTCAGTGGCGCGACCGTGCGCGCGCCCGTGAAGCGCTCGCTCTCGGCCGCCAGCGCGTCGAGGTTCGGAGCCACCCCTCGGGTGCCGCCGTAGCTCGCCAACGCATCACAGCGGAACGTGTCGAGCGTGATCAAGACCACCGAGCGCTGGTCGACGCCCGGCTCGCTCCCGCACGCCGCGAGCAACGCCAGCGTGAGGCAGGCACACTCCTTCCAGCTCGCCATCGCGCGCCAGCGTAGCGCCGCCCGCGCGGCGCGCGAGCTCGCCGCGGCGCCGCGCCGTATCTTGTGGCGCTTAGTCGCTTCGAAACCACCCAGACTTGGAGCTCCGCCCGCCATGGGACTTGCACACTCGATGTTGCCCGAATTCGACGCCGAAATGGCCAGCACGCGCAGGCTGCTCGAGGCTTGCCCCGAGGCCCGGGCGAGTTGGAAACCGCACGCCAAGTCCTCGTCCTTGGGTGATCTGGCGTTGCACTTGGCGAGCTTGATCGACTGGACCAACGCGACGCTGGCCAGCACCGAGCTGGACCTCGCGCCTCCCGGCGGACCGGCCTGGACGCCGCCGAAATTCGTCTCGATGCAAGCCACGCTCGCCATGTTCGACGTCAAGGTGGCCGCGGCGCGCAAGGCGCTGGCGGCGGCGAGTGACGCCGAGCTAGGCGTCCTGTGGTCGCTCAAGGTCGGTGGCAACACGCTGTTCACCATGCCGCGCTCGGCGTGCCTGCGCTCGTTCGTGATGAACCACTTGATCCACCATCGCGGACAACTGTCGGTGTACCTGCGCTTGATCGACGTGCCCGTGCCGCAGGTCTACGGCCCGACGGCCGATTTCGGCATGTGAGGCGCGAGCGCGCCGTCGGTGCAGCGCGAGCGGCACGCGTGACGAGCTTCTCACTCCCGCGCTCCCTGCGCGGGCGCGGCGCTTCGTGCACAATGGAGGCGCGCGTTCCCCCTCCACCGCCACTGGCTCTCGAGACACGGACATGCCGTCGACGCACGAAGCACCTCGGCTCGCCACCACTCTTCATCGGGCCATTGCCGCGGCGCTTGCCGCGCTCGCGCTCGCGCCGCTGGCGCCCGCGCAGAGCTTCGTGCACGTCTATGGGCGCTCGAGCTACGACTCGCGTTGGACCGCGGGGGCGGCGCTCAAGCTCGACGCTGCGTACCTGCACACGCTGGCGGTGTACAGCGACGGCAGCGCGCATGCTTGGGGCGACAACCGCTACGGGCAATGCGATGTCCCGCCCGCGCCGAACGGCGTGAGCTACACCGGCGTCGCGGGCGGTCGGTGGCACTCGCTCGCGCTGCGCTCGGATGGCCAAGTGGTGGCCTTCGGCCGCAACGATCACGGCCAGTGCAACGTGCCGAGCACCCCGAGCGGAGTCACCTTCGTGGAGATCGCGGCCGGCGACGAGTTCAGCCTGGCGCGGCGCTCAGACGGCGTGCTCGTCGCTTGGGGACGCAACGATCAGGGACAACTCGGCGTGCCCGCGGCTCCGCTGGGCGTGCAGTACGTCGAGATCGACTGCGGGGCGAACCACGCGCTGGCGCGGCGCTCGGACGGACTGGTCGACGCCTGGGGTCGCAGCCTCGAAGGACAAACCGGCGTGCCGAACGCCTCCGGCCCGTTCACCGCCATCGCGGCCGGAGGGAATCACTCGCTGGCGCTGCGCATCAACGGCCAGATCAGCGGCTGTGGCGCGTTCAACAACGGACAGCTCGACGTGCCGGCGCTTCCCCCGGGGACGGTGTACCGCGGGCTCGATGCGGGCGAGACGACTTCGATCGCGATGCGCAGCGATGGCGCGCTGCTGCGTTGGGGCGCGAACTGCGTGGGTCCGTGCGCGGTCGAGTTCGCGCCCAGCGGCCTGAATTACGTCAGCATCGACGAAGGCGCGTTCCACGGCGTCGCGCTGCTCTCCGACGGTTCGCTGCGCGGTTGGGGACGCAACGACGAGCTGCAACTCGGGGTCGAGCCGCTGCCGCCTGGCACGTTCTACACGCAGCTTTCCGTCGCTCCCGCGCACGGGCTGGCGCTGCGCTCCGATGGCCAAGTCGTGGCCTTCGGCGACAACGCCGACGGTCAGTGCACTCCCCTGCCGTTGCCTGGGGGCCTGACGTACGTCGAAGTGGCCGCGGGCGGTTCGGTGTCGCTGGCGCGGCGCTCGGACGGCTCGGTGGTCGGCTGGGGAGATCTCGACAACTTCCAGACCTTCGTCCCCAACCTCCCGCCGGGCGTGACCTACACCGACATCGAGGTCGGGACCAACCAAGTCCACGCACTGCGCTCCGATGGCGAGTTGGTCTCGTGGGGCAACAACGTGTTCGGCGAGCTCGTCGTGCCGCTGCCAGCGCCGGGGACGAACTACGTGAAAGTGCGCGCCTCCGCCGGCTTCTCCGCGGCGCTGCGCAGCGACGGCGTCGCGCTGGCCTGGGGCTACAACTTCGACGGACAGTGCGACCTGCCCGCGAGTGTGCCTGGCAATCCGGTGGTCGACATCGCGCTCGGCGCGCAACACACGCTGTTGCTGCGCGCCGACGGAAGCATCGTCAGCGCCGGCGGCAATGCCTACGGCCAACGGAACGTCCCGCCGCTGCCCGTTGGCACGAGTTGGGTCGGGATCGAGGCCGGATTCTATTCGAGCTTGCTGCAGCGCTCCGACGGCGCATGGATCGCGCTCGGCGATCCGACCTTCGGCTTGGGTTCGCTCCCGGCGAGTGTTCCGGGCTGCGCCAGCACACCGCCCGAGCTGGGCTACAGCATCGCGGCCTGGATCGGCTTCTGCCCGAGCCCCGCCCAGGCCTACTGCACCTCGGGAACGTCGACCGCCGGTTGTGTGCCGCTCCTGTCGGCCAGCGGTACCGCGAGCCTGTCCGCAACATCGGGCTACGTGCTCCAGGCCGCACAGCTCGACGGCCAACGCGCGGGGCTCTTGTTCTATGGCGTGCACGGTCGCGCGAATTCGCCCTGGGGTCCCGGCAGCACCAGCTTCCTGTGCGTCAAGACGCCGACGCAGCGCCTGCCGGTGCAGAACTCCGGCGGCACGAGCGGCGCGTGCGACGGGACGTTGAGCAGCGACTGGCTCGCGTACTTGCAAACGAACCCTGGTGCGCTGGGAGTCCCGTTCGCGCCCGGCGCGTTCGTCCAAGCCCAGGCCTGGTATCGCGATCCGCCGGCGGTCAAGTCGACCACGCTCTCCAACGCGCTCGAGTTCGCGCTCGTTCCGTAGCGAGCTGGACCCGCGCTCCCCTCCTAGGTCAACGCGCTCGACCCGCGCGGGTCACGGCGCGCCAGGCTGTTCGCCTCAGTCGGCGCGCGCACGAACCTTGAGGTTCTCGCCGACGAAGTTGAGCGCCGCGCGCAAGCCGTCGTAGTCGTGGTGCTTCATGCGCACCCAGGCGTTGCCCATGTAGCCGCTGCCCACCGGCTGCGTGGCCGAGCCCGGCGGAGGCAAGTGGCAGTCGATGATGTTCGCGCCGACCCGCTGTTGCACCAGTTCGAACCCGTCGTAGCCCGTGATGCGTCCATCGCATTCGGGCCGCAGCGCGATCATGCCGCCGGCGAAGGTGCGCGACGGAGCGCGGTCGACGCGGCCGTGCGCGATCGCGAAGGCCCACTCGCGGTAGAGGTCGAACTCGTTCGCGTGGCTGTAGATGTCCCACACGCGCACGCCCGGCGGGCGACAGCCGATCTCGCTGAAGCGTAGGCCCTTGGGCCCGAAAAACCACTCCATGTGCGTGGCCGAGGTCTCGATGCCCAGCGCCTGGATCACCTTGGCGCCCATGGCCTTGACCTCGGCGTAGTCCGGAGAGTGCACGCGGTTGGTGGTGCAGATCTGCGGCGAGATCCAGCGCGTGCGCATGGCCTCGAGCACGTTCGGGTAGTAGTGCGAGATGAAGTCGTGCTGCACCGTGCCTTCGATCGAGAGCGTGTCGTAGAAGCCCTCGTGGCCCTCGTTGAACTCCTCGATCGCCGTCGGATAGCCGCGGTCGAGACCGCACTCGCGCATCGCGCCCTCGAGCTCGGCGTCGTTGGTGACTTTGTAGGTCCCAGCCGCACCCGCCGCGTCGCGCGGCTTGAGGATCAGCGGGTAACCGACACGCGCGGCGAACTCGCGCACCTCGGCTGTCGAGCTCGCACCGATCGACTGCGCGCAGGGGATTCCGGCCTGTCGCAGCGCCTCTTTCATCGCCGGCTTGTCGCGGCACAGGAAGGCCGTGCGCACGCTGGTCCCCGGGATTTGGCAGGCCTCGCGCACCTTCGCGACGGGCAACGTGTGAGCTTCGACCGTCGACTCCAGTCGATCGACCCACTCGCGCGCTTGACAGCGACGCACCACGCTCAACAGCGCGTTCTCGTCGGTCACCGAGCGCACTTGCTCATAGCGATAGAGCCAGCGCTTGAGCTCGTCGTCGAGCGCCTCGAGCGGTGACTCGCCGATGCCCGTGACGCGCGCTCCGACCGAGTGCAAGGCGCGCACGAACTCGCGTTGGTTCTTGGGGAAGGCCGGTTCGACGAACAGGACGTGCATGGTCGTTCCTCGAGGACTGCGCGCGGTTCAGCGCGGCGGGACGAGTCGTTGGTAGAGCTCGATGTACTGGCCGATCTGGTGCTCCCAGGAGAAATCCTGGGCCATTCCGTTCTGCACCAGCCGCTGCCACGCGCCCTCGTCGCGCCACAGCTCCAGCGCGGCCTGGAGCGTGCCGAACAAGGCCTCGGGCGTGAAGTCGTCGAACAGGAAGCCCGTGCCTTCGCCGGTGGCCGCGTTCCAGGGCGCGACGGTGTCGGCCAAGCCGCCGGTGCGGCGCACGATCGGCACGCTGCCGTAGCGCAGGCTGTACATCTGGTTGAGCCCGCAGGGCTCGTAGCGCGACGGCATCAGGAACATGTCGCTGGCGGCCTCGATCCAGTGCGCCAGCGCGTTGTCGAACCCCGCGCGGAACGCGACCTTCTTGGGGAACGCTCCGGCGAGCCAGTTGAAGTAGTTCTCGTAGCGCTCCTCGCCATTGCCCAGCACCACCAGGCGCAGATCGGCGCGGTGCAACAGCACCGGCAAGATGTCGGGCAGGAGCTCGAAGCCCTTCTGCGCCGTCAAGCGCGAGACCACGCCGATCAGCGGCGCGCGCGCGTCGTAGCCGATCCCGAGCTTCTCGCACAGGGCCTGCTTGCAGGCTTCCTTGCCGCGCAGATCGCGCTCCGAGTAGCGCTCCGGGATCAACGGGTCCTTGCGCGGATTCCACTCCTCGTAGTCGACGCCGTTGACGATGCCGAACAGATTCTCCGTGCGCTGGCGCAGCAGGTGTTGCAACCCCATGCCGTGCTCGTCGCCCTGGATT
Organism: Planctomycetota bacterium; assembly: GCA_020853575.1. Classification (GTDB taxonomy): domain Bacteria; phylum Planctomycetota; class UBA1135; order UBA1135; genus F1-120-MAGs118. Next base: position 176,662 of record JADYYP010000023.1, on the reverse strand, counting down.
TCCTGCGCGTAGGTGCGGCTCACCGTGGTCAACGCATGGGCGTACAGGATGCCGGTCTTGAGGAAGTTGATGCGACCCTCGTTCAAGTCCTCTTGGTAGAGGAAGCGCTTCTCGGCCTCCAACCCGAGGTCGCGCAACTTGTCGGCGGCGACGATGCCTTGGTAACCGATGTTGTGGATCGTCAGCACGGTGCGCGTGCGCGCGAAGAGCTTGTCCCAGGCGTACAAGGTGCGCAGATACAAGGGCAGCAGGGCCGTGTGCCAGTCGTTGGCGTGCACGATGTCGGGCGCCCACTGCGTCCACTGGCACACCTCGAGAGCGGCGCGCGAGAGCAGCGCGAAGCGGATGTGCTCGTCCTGGTCTTGGGTGTAGATGCCCTCGCGGTCGTAGAGCTCGGGGCAGCGCACGAACCACACCTTGAACGGCGACTTCGGGAGCTTGGCGGTCGAGATCGAGAAGTAGTACGTGCGCTCGCCGCAGCGCATCGCGATGTCCTGCAGCTCCGGCACGGGCGTGAGCTCGTGCTCGCGCTTCGTGCGCCGGTACAGCGGCATGAACAAGCGCACGTCGTGCTTGCGCTTCTGCAGGTGGCGCGCGAGGGCGGCCGACACGTCCGCCAACCCGCCGGTCTTGGCGAAGGGCGCGACCTCGGACGAGACGAGACAGACTTTGAGCGGATCCATCGCAGTGTGGGGCGCGAATCGTACCGGCACGGTCTGATATCCTCCACGTCGCCATGCCCAGAGTCGTCTTCGTTGCACCGTTCGCGGCCGACACCACCATGCGTTTCACGCGCTGCACGGCCGCGCTCCCCGGCGTGCAGCTCGGATTGATCACGCAGGAGCCGCTCGAGAAGTTCCCCGACGAGATCCGGCGCCAGCTCGGCGCGTACCGCCGCGTCGGCGACGCGATGGTGACGGACGAGCTGGAGCGCGCCACGCGCTCCATCGGCGACGAATGGGGTGGCAAGCCCGAGCGCCTGATCGGCGTGCTCGAGCAACTGCAGGTGCCGCTGGCCGAGGTCCGCGAGCGCCTCTCGATCCGCGGCATGGACGCCGCCGAGGCGCGCAATTTCCGCGACAAATCGCGCATGAAGGACGTGCTGCGGGCCAATGGACTGCCCTGCGCCCAGCACCGCCTGTGTCCGACCGCGAGCGAGGCCTTGGAGTTCGCCGCGCGCGTCGGCTATCCCTTGGTGGTCAAGCCGCCGGCCGGCGCGGGCGCGCGCAACACCTTCCGCGTCGACGACCGCGGCCAGCTCGAAGGCTACTTGCGCACACAACCGCCCAGCGACGGCGCGCCGGTGTTGCTCGAGGAGTTCATCACCGGCGAGGAGTTCTCCTTCGACACCGTCACGCTGCACGGCAAGCACCTGTTCCACTCGATCAACGTGTATGCGCCGTCGCCGCTGGACGTGCTGCAGAACCCCTGGATCCAGTGGTGCGTGATGCTCCCGCGGCGCATCGACACGCCGCAGTTCGCGCCGATCTTCGACGCCGGCCCGCGGGCGCTCGACGCGCTCGGCATCCACACCGGCGTGACGCACATGGAGTGGTTCCGCCGCCCCGACGGACGCATCGCGATCTCGGAAGTCGCGGCGCGTCCACCGGGCGCGCAGTTCAGCTCGTTGATCTCCTACGCACACGACTTCGATCTCTACACGGCCTGGGCCAGGCTGCTCGTGTTCGAGGAGTTCGCGAAGCCCGAGCGCGTCTACTCCGCGGGCGCGGCCTATTTGCGCGGCCTGGGCCAGGGACGTGTGCTCGGCATCGATGGGCTCGAGCAGGTGCAGCGCGAATTCGGCTCGATCATCGTCGAGGCCAAGCTCCCGCAGGTCGGTCAGTCCACCAGCGGCACCTACGAGGGCGAGGGCTTCATCATCGTGCGCCACCCCGAGACCGAGGTCGTCGAGCACGCCCTGCGCCAGATCGTCAGCACACTGCGCGTGCGTTTGGGTTGAGCTGCTCGTGACGAGCTGCTCGTGAGGTACTGAGGTCACGAGCGCTCAAAGTGTCGCATGCGACGCGGCTCGAGGCCGCGTGTGATGCCGGACACCGCGCCACAACCGGCGCGCGCGGCTTGCCGCCCCCCGGGCCGCGCGAGTACCGTTCTCGAGCGGGCCGAGGACGCGGCGCGCGGAGACCGCACCATGCACAACGTGATCATGATCAGCCCGGGCTTTCCGGCCGAGATGCCGCACTTCGCGCGCGGACTGAAGAGCGTCGGCGCCAGCGTGCTGGGGGTCGGCGATACGCCGCTCGCCGCGCTCGACCCGCTGGCGCGTGCCAGCCTCGACGCCTACCTGCAGGTGCAGAACCTGTGGGACGAGGTGGCCACGGTCAACGCGGTGCGCGAGCGCGTGCGCGGTCAACAGATCGATCGCGTCGAGTGCCTGTGGGAGCCCGGCATGGTGCTCGCCGCGCGCATCCGCGAAGCGCTGGGCGTCAAGGGCCTCAACGTCGAGCAGACCATTCCCTTCCGCGACAAGGTGCGCATGAAGGAGGTGCTCGAGCAGGCCGGCGTGCGCATCCCGCGCTTCGGGCGCGCGCGCACCGTCGCCGAGGCACGCTCGGTCGCGGCGCACACGGGCTTCCCGTTGATCGTCAAGCCGGTCGACGGCGCGGGCTCGGCCGACACCTACACCTGCCGCACGGCGCTCGAGCTCGACGAGGCCCTGGCGCGCACCAAGCACGTGCCCGAGATGACCATCGAGGAGTTCATCGAGGGCGAGGAGTTCACCTTCGACACCGTGTGCAGCGAAGGCGAGATCCTGTTCGAGAACGTCGGCTGGTACCGCCCCAAGCCGTTGGTCGCGCGGCTCAACGACTGGATCAGCCCGCAGTGCATCTGCCTGCGCGACCTGGACACTCCCGACATCCAGAAGGGGCGCGCGCTGGGGCGCGAGGTGTTGCGCGCGCTCGGCTTCCAGTCCGGGTTCTCGCACATGGAGTGGTTCCTGACTCCCAAGGGCGAGGCCGTGTTCGGCGAGATCGGCGCACGAGCTCCGGGCGCGCGTCTGGTGCACATGATGAACTACGCCTACGACATCGACATCTTCGTGGGTTGGGCGGAGGCCGTGTGCCACGGTCGCATCAGCCAAGAACGCTCGCGCAAGTACAACTCGGCGATGATCTTCAAGCGCGCCTCGGGGCCGGGCAAGATCATCACGCGCCGCGAAGGGCTCGAGAGCTTGCTGGGACGCTACGGCGAGTTCGTGTGCAACCTGGAGTTGGTCGGCATCGGCGAGCCGCGCCGCGATTCCAAGCAAGTGCTGGTCGGCGATGGCTGGATCGCGTGTCGCCACCCGGACCTCGCGACCACGGTCGAGATGGCCGACGCCTTCGGCTCCGAATTGCGCTTCTACGCCGACTGATGGTGCGCTCCAACGTCGTCCTGCTCGGTCCGCAGCGTCTCCAGCCGACGCTCAAGGACGCCGTGGACTCGCTGGGCGTCCGCGGGCGCATCGCCTCGGTCACCGCGGGTTGGGAGGAGCGCGAGCGCGAGGACCAGGAGCTCGCGGCGCACCTGCACAACCGCACCTACAACCTCGGATTGTTCGAGCGCACCGAGGACGTGTACCGCTGCGACCCCGAGCTCGCGACGGCGATGCGCGCGCGCCACGACAGGTTGCGCAAGCTGCAGGAGCTCTACCGCGTGCGGCTCTCGCACCTGATGGAAGCAGCGCGCGAGCTGTTGCGCCGCGAGTCCTTGCCAGGCTACGCCGGACTGATCGAGCCCGAGGTGCGCGGAGCGATCGACGCCGTGCGGCGGCTCGACGACGAGCACGTGCAGCGCGTGCGCGAGGTGCACGTCGAGTTCGCGCAGCGCTGGAAGCCGCAGGAACGCGAGCACGTCGCGCGCCATCGGCGCGAGATCAAGGACGTGCTGGACTCCAGCTCGGCCTTGTGCATCGCCGGCGGGCACGTCGCGATCCTGCTCAACCGCCTGCGGCTGTTCGGGGTGCTCGATCTCTTGCGCGAGCAGCCCATCCTGGCTTGGTCGGCGGGCGCGATGGTGGTCACCGAGCGCGTGGTGGTGTTCCACGACCGTCCGCCACAGGGCGCGGGCGACGCCGAAGTGCTGGAGGTCGGCCTGAGCGCCGTGCAAGGCGTGGTGGCGCTGCCACACGCCGACAAGCGCCTGCATCTCGACGACCGCACGCGGGTGGCGCTCTTCGCGCGCCGCTTCGAACCGGCCGTGTGCGCCGCGCTCTGGCCCTGCACGCGCATGGACTGGCGCGACGGACGCTGGAGCGGTCAGTCGGGCACGCGCAAGCTGACCACCAGCGGCGAGCTGCTCGAGGTGGGCGCATGAACGGCGCGCTGCGCGAGCTCGAGTCCAAGCACGTCCTGCACGCGGCGGACATCGACGCCTTCCTGCGCTCGCGCAAGTTCCCGATCGTCGAAGGCCGCACGGTGACCTTCGTGTTCGTCGGCGCCGCCGAGGAGGTGCGCCTGCGCCATTGGATCTCCGGCTTGCCGACCTCGCAGAAGTTCCAGCGCTTCCACGACTCGCCGCTGTGGACGCTCTCGATCGACATCCCCGAGGGCTCGCGCGTCGAGTACAAGCTCGAGCTCGTGCGCGGTGGCCACCATCAACTGATCCAGGACCCGCTCAACGAGAACCTGGCGCGCGATCCCTACGGCGCGAATTCGGTGGTCTACGGCGCGGGCTATGCGCAGCCCGACTGGGCGCAGCACGACCACGAGGCGCGGCTGGGCGAGATCCAAGAGCAATCGCTCTCGAGCTCGGCGTTCGGCGACACGCGCTCGGTGCTGGTGTATCTGCCGGCGCGCTTCCGCACCAGCCGCCGCTATCCATTGTTGATCGCGCACGACGGCCCGGACTACCTCAAATTCGCCAGCCTGCGCACGGTGCTCGACAACTTGATCCACCGGCTCGAAGTGCAGCCGATGATCGTCGCGCTGATCCAGTCGAACAATCGCCTGATCGAGTACGCCGACGACGAGCGTCATGCGCGCTTCCTGGTCGACGAGCTCCTGCCGATGATGGAAGCGCGCTATCCACTCGTGCCGCAGCCGGCCGCGCGCTGCCTGATGGGCGCCAGCTTCGGCGGCGTGGCGTCGCTGGCCGCGGCTTGGCGCCGCCCCGGAGTGTTCGGCAACCTGATGCTGCAGTCGGGCTCGTTCGTGTTCACCGATATCGGGCACCACGACCGCGGGCCGGTGTTCGATCCGGTGGTGCGCTTCATGAGCGATTTCCGCGCGCGCCCCGGACGCCCGGCCGACAACGTCTACCTCTCCTGCGGCATCTACGAGGGCCTGATCTACTACAACCGCTCGATCGTGCCGCTGTTGCAATCGACCGGCATGCAGGTGAAGTTCACCGAGGCGCGCGACGGCCACAACTGGGAGAACTGGCGCGACCGACTGCGCGAGGGCTTGTCGTGGCTCGCGCCGGGACAGCTGTGGATGGTGTACGAGTGAGCGACGCGCTCAGCTGAATGCGCAGCGCCGCCCCGCGCGAGTGACGCTCGCTGGGGCGGCGCTGCTTTCGATCCTGCGCGCCGCCGCACGCGCGCGCGGATCCTCGCGCGAACGGCTACGACGAGCTCTTGGCCTTGTACTCGTCGAGCGTCTTCTGCAGATCAGCGCGCATGCCTTCCTTGGCGGCGTCGAGGGCCTGCGTCTGCAGCTCGATCGCGCGCTTCATGTCGCCCTTCCAGAAGTAGACGCGCGCCAAGGTGTCGAGGATCGCGGCGTCCTTCGAGCCGGTGAGCTCGACGGCGGCCTGCGCGGCGCGCAGCGCGAGTTCGAGGTCGCGCGACTCGACCTTGGCGTCCGGATCGACGATCGGCCAGGCGAGCGCGTTCAGCGCGCTGGCATTTTTCTGGGCGATCGCTTCGTCGACCAGCTGAGCGGCGACGCGGCGCGCGGTCGCGCTGTCACCGGCGGCAACGGCCGCGTCGTACTTCATCTGCGTCGTCAGGTGCGCCAGCTTGGGGTGCTTCGACTCGAGCTCGGCGATGAAGGCCAAGGCGCCCTTGGGGTCCTTCTTGGCTTTGCCACGCCACGACCAATAGTCGGCCTGCAAGGCCGAGTAGGCTTCGACGTTGGCCACGTTCCAGGTGCCGGCGACCACGCCCGCCAGCGGCTCGTCGAGGAACAGCGGGTGGCCGATGTAGGCCACATGTCCTTGCTTGTCGATCAAGAACGAGCACGGGATGCCGTTCTGCCCCGCGGCCTTCATGAAGGCAGCGTTGGTCTTGCGCTCGACGTCCCAGGCAACGCTGTAGTCCATCCCGTCGCCCTTCTCGGCGACCATCTTCTTCACCGCCTCGAGCGGGTTGTTCTTGTCGACACTGGTCATGCCGATCAGCGTCACGCCTTGCGCGCGGTATTCGCGCTGGAGCGCCGAGAGGTGCGGCATCGACGCGATGCACGGACCGCACCACGTGGCCCAGAACTCGACCACGTACACGCGGCCGGGCTCGAAGCGCTCGACCGGCGCGCCCTTGATCCAGGCCTCGACCGTCAGCGCCGGAGCCGGGTCGCCGGGCTTGAGCGTGACAGCCGGCTTCTCCGCCGCCGGCTTCGAGTCCTGCGCGAGGGCGGTGGAATACAACGGCGCGAGCGTCGCAGCGACGACGGCGAGAGAGCGAAGCATCGGGGAAACTCCTAGGGGAACGGGACCAGTGGAACGAGCCGCGGGGCCAGCCTAGCGCGAGTTCGTGCGCCGCGCCGCAGTCCAGCGCCGAGCCGCGTGACGGGTCGCGCGCCAGGCACTCCCGAGCGGCGCCAAAGACCCGCCCAGGGCTGCTAGACTCCCGCCCCCCCAACCCGCAAAGAGGAGACTCCGCGTGGCCAAGATCACCCGTCGCATCGGTTTGTCGCTCGGCGCAGACACCTGCTGGCCGATCTGTTTCGAGGAGCTCGTCAAGGACCTCGATCTCCAGTTGGCGCTCGGCAACGACAGCGTTTCGTTCGAGATCGAACGCGTCACGATCGAGCCCTTCGACCTGCGCCAGCCGGCGCGCTACGACCTGGTGATCGACCGCCTCACGCACTGGTATCACGTCAGTCGCGAGTGGATCAAGAAGGCCACGATCCTCAACGGCGTGTACGTCTTCAACAACCCTTGGTCGGTGCAGGCCAACGAGAAGCACACCACCTACTGCGCGATGATCCGGCTCGGCCTGCCGATCCCCGAGACCTGGCTCGTGCCGCCCAAGAGCTACGAAGAGAAGCCCGATCTGCAGACCACGCTCGTGCGCTACGCCAAGCTGTTCGATCTGGGGCAGGTGGGCGCGTCGGTGGGCTACCCGATGTTCATGAAGCCCTTCGACGGCGGCGGCTGGGTGGGCGTCAGCAAGGTCGACGACGAGAGCGCGTTGCGCGAGGCCTACGAGAAGTCCGGCAAGCTGATCATGCACCTCCAGAAGGGCGTGCTGCCGCACGAGCACTTCTGCCGCTGCATCGGGCTCGGGCCCCAGACGAAGGTCATCCGCTACGACCCGAGCGCGCCGCTGCACCAGCGCTACCTCAACGACAAGGACTACTTGCCGAACGAGACGCTCGACGTCCTGCGCGACATCACGCTGACGATCAACGCCTTCTTCAACTGGGACTTCAACTCCTGCGAAGCGCTGTACGAGAAGGGCGAGTGGTATCCGATCGACTTCGCCAACCCCTGTCCCGACAGCCAGGTCACCAGCTTGCACCGCCATTTCCCCTGGTTGGTGAAGTCGAAATTGCGTTGGGCGCTGTACGTCGCGGCCACCAAGAAGCGCCTGCGCATCAATCAGGATTGGCAGCCGTTCTTCGACATCGCCGACAAGGACCTGCCGTACCGCGAGAAGCTCACGCAGTACGCCAAGCTCGCGTGCGAGCGCATGGAGGCCGAGCGCTTCGAGGAATTCTGCGCCAAGCACTTGGCGCACCTCGACGAGGTCGCCTGGAACTTCTTCGGCAGCGAGCGCGCCAAGACCGCGGTGCGCAAGAAGGTCGAGGCACTGTTCCCCAAGCACGAATGGGACGCGTTCACCGAGCACTTCTGGAACGAGCTCCAAGTCTGGCGCCAAGAGGACGCCGCCGAGCGCGCCGCGTTGGCCGCGGCGCCCAAAGCGGCGAAGAAGAAGCCCGCGTCGAGCAAGAAGTAGTGCGATGACCAAGCAAACCGAGAACTGGCACTCCGAACGTTTGGGCCGGCAGATCAAGGTCTGCCGCTGGGGCGTGATGGGCACGCCGGTGCTGCTGTTCCCCACCGCCGGCGGCGACGCCGAGGAGATCGAGCGCTTTTGGATGATCGACGTGCTCGAGCCCTTGATCGCGGCGCAGCGCATCAAGGTCTACTCGTGCGACTCGACCGCCGGACAAGCGCTGCTCGGCGAATCCAACCAGGCCGACTTCGCGGCGCGCGCGCAGCAGAAGTTCGACGCCTTCGTGTATCACGAGCTGGTGCCGCTGATCCGCCAGGATTGCCGCGATCCGGGGATCGAGGTCGTCACCGCCGGGGCGTCGATCGGCGCCTACCAGGCGCTCGCCGCGGTGTGCCGCCATCCCGACGTGTTCAAGCTCGCGGTGTGCATGAGCGGCACCTACGACTTGGCCAAGTTCATGGACGGTGAGCCGACCAGCGACCACCACTTCAACACGCCCACGCGCTTCCTGCGCGACATGAGCGAGGGACCGCACCTCGAGCGGCTGCGCCAGCGCTTCGTGCTCTTGACGCACGGACAAGGCAAGGCCGAGGAGCCCGAGCAGTCGTGGCGCGTCGCCGATGTGCTCGGTCGACGCAACGTCCCCAACCGTGTCGTCGAATGGGGCCCCGAGTGGCCGCACGATTGGACCACCTGGCGCAAGATGCTGCCGCTGTACCTCGACGAGTACGTGCGTTGAGGCGCGGGCCGCGCGCGGCGGCGCGCGAAAGCGGCACGGCGCGCGGCGCGCGGAGTTGACAGGCTATCCTCCGCCGGTGATGACCTCGGAGCGCTCGACGGACCTCGCGGCCAGCCACGCTTTCAGCGCGCGGGTGCTGCCGCGGCGCGCGCTCTTCGGTTGGTGTGTCTGGTTCGGACTCGCTGGCGGAGCGTTGTTCGCGCTGGTCGCGACGCGCTATTTGGCCGTGTCGCCGCTCGCCAGCGGTTGGAGCGCGCGCGCGTTCAGCGTGCTGATGTTCGCCGCGCAGGCCAGCTTGCTCGGCGCCGCGTTCGCGCTGGTCTTGGTCCTCGTGGCCGCTTTGATCCCGCGCCCGCGAGCGGTCACGTTGGCCGGGCTGGTCCTGGGCGGCGCGGCGCTGACCCTGGCCTGGATCGACACGCTGGTCTACCAGCAGTACCGCTTCCACCTCGACGCCAGCGTGTGGAACCTCGTCAGCGGCGGAGCAGCCGAGGAGACCTTCGTGTTCTCGTCGCGCTCCTACGCGAAACTCGCGGCCATCGCGCTCGGCTTGTGCGCGTTGCTGGGGCTCGCAGCCAGGTTGGCGTGGACCTGGGCGAGCTCGCGGCGTCTCCGCCGCGCGCGGCGTTGGACAGGCCTGACGTTGGTCGTCGTGGTCTGCGTGCACAGCGCGCTTTGCGTTTGGGCCACCGCCGCGGCCTACGTCCCGATCACGCGCCAAGCGCGGATCTTGCCGCTCTACAAGCAAGTCAGCGCGCGCAGTTTCATGCGCCGCATCGGCGTGCAGGTCGCGCGCGCCGAGCTCGTGCACGACGACGCCGCTTCGAGCCTGGTCTATCCGCGGGCCCCGTTGCGCTGCAGTCCCCCGCAGCGCCCGCTGGATGTGCTGCTGCTGGTGATCGACTCGTGGCGCGCCGACGCGCTCGACGCGCGCGCCACGCCGAGGCTGGCCGAGTTCGCGCGCGAGTGCCTGCGCTTCGAGAACCACTCGAGCTGTGGCAACGCCACGCGCATCGGCATGTTCTCGCTGTTCTATGGGCTCCCGGGCACCTACTGGCATGACGTGCTCGCCGAGCGACGCGGAGCAGCACTCGTGCAACAGTTCGCGCATGCCGGCTACGACGTACGCGCGTTTCGTTCGGCGCCGCTCTTCAGCCCCGAGTTCGATGTCACGATCTTCAGCGAGATCGATGGCCTGCGCTTGGAGTCCGAGGGAGCGACTCCCGCCGAGCGCGACATAGATGCCACCGACGATTTCGTGGCTTGGCTCGGCCAGCGTGACAGCTCTCGACCGACCCTAGCGTTGCTCTTCTGGGACGCGCCACACGCCTACGACATGCCAGCGGATTTCCCGCTCGAGTTTCGCCCGAGCCTGGAGACGGTCGACTACCTGGCGCTCGGTCCCGACAGCGATCCCGTGCCCTTTCGCAACCGCTACCTGAACTCGGTGCGCTTCGTCGATGGGCTCGCGGGCCGCGCGCTCGACGCTTTGCGCGCGAGCGGCCGGCTCGACCACACGCTGGTGATCGTCACCGGCGACCATGGTCAGGAGTTCAACGACCTCGGCCAGAACTACTGGGGGCACAACTCGAACTTCGCGCCGCCGCAGGTGCACGTGCCGTTCTTGATGCGTTGGCCCGGCCAGGAGGCGCGCACGTTCACGCACGCGACGAGCCACTTCGACGTCGCGCCGACCGTGCTCGAGCGTGTGCTCGCATGCGCCAATCCTCCCGAGGACTTCTGCGCCGGACGATCGCTGTTCGACTCGGCGCCACGCGGCGTGCTGACCATGGCGACCTACAGCGACTTCGCCGCCGTGCTCCCCGGCGAACGCTACGTCGTGGTGCGCGCCAGCGGTGAGCTCGAGGCCTTCGACGAGCGCTACGAACCCAGTGAGCTCACCGAGCGCGACCGCGAGTCGCTGCGCGAAGCGCTGCGCCAGCGCACGCATTTCCGCTGCGCCGCGAAGTGACCGCACCAGCGAGCTTCGGCTGGGCATGCGCCTCGTGCGTGCCGCGGAAGCGAGCAGCAGCCACGTCCGGGCGTCGCGCGTGAAAAGCTGTTTCGTGGACCGCCCGTCGACCCTGGGAATCGCCGCGAGCCAAGGTCCGTCGTGGGGGCCGTGCTTGATCGCCGGCGGCACGGCCTTCAGCAACGTCGCGGTCGACTCCGGAGACTCTTCGAAGAACCTGCGGCCGTCGGGGATCCTCGGCCTGGGCGTGTTCTTCGGCGGCAATCGGCTGCACGACTTCTACGCCGCATTCGGTTGGTCGGTGTTCGTGCCCGGCGTCGACCAGGACGACGACGGCAACGCGGACGACAAGGGCTACGGCCTGGGGCCCTTCCTGACGATTGGACTGTACTGATCGATCGCGCGGCCCCGCAGCGAGCGCGCGCGCGCGCCACCGAGAACGCGCTGAACGCGGCGGCGATCGTCTGCGCCGCCAAGTCGCGGTAGTGCGTGGCTACGGAGCAGTTCACGATGACCGCGATTCCGCTGGGCATGCTGGGATCGAATTCCGCCGTGAAGATGCCGGCTTCGTAGAAGAGCTGCGCCAACTGCGTGTCGGCCGAGAGCGACTGCCCGGCGGTGCTCAGGGAATCGAATCGGCCACTGGCGGCCTGCGCGGACGCGCCGTGGAGTCCGAGGAGGGTCGGGAGAACCAACAAGCACAGCGCTGCGAGGATGTTTCGAATCACGGAGTTCAGCTCCTGCCATGGGGCGGATCGTGGTTGAAGCTCGAACCAAGTCGACGCCGCGCCAGTGACCCGACGCCGGATTCGGGCGCTGGAATCTCGGACTCTCTAGTCGCGCCCGCGTCCCCTGAGTGCCGTCGCGCACAGCGGACGGCCGCCGCGCGCGCGGCACTCGAATGCACTGCCTGCGGACAGGGGCTCGCGCGACTCGGACGGAGCGTCGGCCGGAGCGTTTGGAACGAAGGGGCGCTGCGCACAGGCCGTGCGCGGGAAGTTCCGGGGATTCGCCCGAACCGGGCCGCGGGATCACGGCATCTTGTCGGGGGCCGGCCGCAGGGCGGAACCTGCGCGCGACGGACGAGGACAATCAGATGCGCACGACGTTGTGCTCGGTGCTCTTGCTGGGTTCGACCCCACTTCTCGGGCAACAGACCGTGCACGTGGATGCGCACGCACCTGCCGGAGGCGATGGCAGCGCGAACGCTCCGTACAGCTCGGTGAAGACGGCCGTCGCCGCGCCCTCGACGCTCGCCGGCGCGACCGTGCTGGTCGGCCCGGGCGTGTATCGCGGACGCGTCGTCCTCCCGCCGTCCAAGCCGCTGCACGTCGTGAGCACGGACGGCCCCGATCGCACCGTTCTGCTGCAGGACGTCGGTCCGGCGACGCTCGACGACCTCGATTGCTCGGGCTCGATCGTCGAGGGCTTCACGCTGATCAAGACCGACGGCATCGGCACGACGGCCGTCGCGCGTCTGTGCCTCACTCAGATGCGGCGCTGCGTGGTCATCGGACAACCGTGGTTCGACGGTGTTCTGTCGGACGGTGGCGTGCTCGACCACTGCTTGGTCACGGGGAGCCACAACCCAGTCGCCGTCGTGGGCCATCCCAGCGGCTCGCTCAGCCATTCGATCCTGTGGGGCAACGACGCCGAGTTCGCGGTGTTCGACGAGTCGCACGCGAGCGGTGTCTCGATCCGTTATTGCGTCGTCGACGCGATCATCGGCACCGGCGCGACGACCAACCTCGCCACGCCTCCGCTGGTCCGCAGCTTCACCGCGCGCGACTTCCACCTGCGCTCGACCTCGCCCTGCATCGACGCCGGCGATCCGAACGCAGCGCTCGATCCGGACGGCACGCGGAGCGACATCGGACCGCTGCCCTTCGACCCGGGCTACGCGCCGTTCAGCGTGTATTGCAGCGCCAAGGTCAACTCGCTCGGCTGCACCCCCACCATTGGGGCCGACGGCAACGCGAGCTTCAGCGCGCCGGTGCCCTTCGAGATCCACTGCGCCAACGAGCTCAGCCACAAGTCCGGTTTCCTGTTCTACGGCTTCGCGCCGAAGAGCACGCCCTACCAGGGCGGGACCCTGTGCGTGCAAGGACCGACGCGCCGAACCTCTGCACTGGACGCTGGAGGCACTCCGGGAGTCGACGATTGCTCCGGTGTGTACGCCTACGACTTCAACGCGCGCATCCAGAGCGGCAGCGATCCCGCGCTCGACCCGGGCGCGACGGTGTTCACGCAATTCTGGTCGCGCGATCCGGCCTCGAGCGCGACCAGCAACCGTTCGGATGCACTGCGCTTCGCCGTGCTGCCGTGAGGTGGGCGCTGGGCGGCGCGCGCGTCACGCCGAGCGCCCGCTGAGCAGCGCCGGCACCCTAGTTCCAGGCCGAATAGGGCTCGGGGGTGCGCTCGGTGGTGCTGGGACTGGTGCCGAAGTCGAAGTTGGCGGGGACCACGGTGATGCCCGATTCGGTGACGGTGAAGAGCTTCGAGTCCTTCTCGCGGTCGTAGCCGATCTCGTAGCCGTCGGGCACCTTGACCCACTTGTCCAGGATCGCGCGCTTGACCTTGGCGCTCTTGCCGACGACCACGCCGCCGAAGAGGATCGAGTCCTCGACCAAGGCGTTCTCGTCGACGTAGGCGCGGTTGGCCAGGATCGAGCGTCGCACCTTGCCGCCGGACACGATCACGCCCGGGCACAAGAGCGAGTCGGTGACCTCGGCGCGCCGTCCGCCGGACTCGTCGAGCACGGTCTTCGCCGGCGGGTCGGCGTGCCACAGCGAGTAGATCGGCCAGTCGAGGTCGTACAGGTTGAGCATGGGCTTGACAGAGAGCAGGTCCATGTTGGCGTCGAACAGGGCGTCGATCGTGCCCACGTCGCGCCAGTAGGGCTCCTCGCCACCGTCGCGATCGATGAAGTTGTGCACGTACACCGGCACTTCCTTGATCATCTTGGGGATGATGTCCTTGCCGAAGTCGTGGCTCGAGCTCGGGTCGGCACCGTCGGTCTTGAGGCGCGCCACGAGCTCGTCGGTCTCGAACACGTAGATGCCCATCGAGGCCAGGCAGTAGCCCGGCTGCCCCGGGATCTCGGGCGCGTTCGACTTGGGCTTCTCGACGAACGAGGTCACGCGGTTGCGCTCGCCGACTTGGAAGATGCCGAAGTGATGTGCCTGGCTGACCGGGATCTTCACGCCGCCGATGGTCAGCGCCGCGCGGTGGATCAGGTGCTCGCGCAGCATGCGGCTGTAGTCCATCTTGTAGATGTGGTCGCCGGCCAGGATCAACACGTGGCGCGGGCGCTCCTCCTCGATCGTGTCGAGGTTCTGGTAGATGGCGTCGGCCGTGCCCTGGTACCACAGCCCCTTGCCTTGGTGGTGCGGCGGGCGCGTGCTGATGAACTGCTCGAGGCGGCGCGGCAGGAAGTTCCAACCGAAGCGAATGTGCTCCTCGAGCGAGCGCGCCTGGTACTGCGTCAACAGGAAGATGCGCCGCAGGCCGGAGTGGATGCAGTTGGAGAGCGTGAAGTCGATGATCCGGTAGCTGCCGCCGAAGGGCACCGCGGGCTTGGCGCGCTTGATCGTCAACGGGCGCAGCCGCTCGCCTTGACCACCAGCGAGGATCAGGGTCAGCGTCTCCTTCAGTTCCGAAGTCAGCGGCATTTCGACTCTCCTGGATCGCGCACCATCGCAGCGCCTGGTCGAGAGCTTGCCTTTCCGAACGCTGCGGCGGTAGCCCCAACGCGCGAGCCCGCGCCGCCTGCGGCCTGACACGCTGCTGCGCCGCCGCTACACTGCTCGGCCCTCCGCTCGCTCTGCGCAGTCGGTTCGACGCTCTTTCGCCCCCATGGTCCGTTCCCCGCAATCCCAATCGCCTTCGCCCACGCTGCCTCCGGAAACCCGGATCGGCGCCGTGCTTTCGACCTACCACCGCGAGCTCTGCGACGCGATGCTCGCCTCGGCGCGCGCGCAGCTGGCGAGCGCCGGCCTCGCCGAGGACGACCTGGTGGTGGTCGAAGTGCCGGGAGCCTTCGAGATCCCGCTGATCGCCCGCGAGCTGGGGATGCGCGAGGACCTGGCCGCCGTGATGTGCTTCGGCCTGGTCTTGAAGGGCGAAACCTCGCACGACTACCACATCGCCTCGGCGGTCAGCCACACGCTGGCGCAGGTCGCCCTGGAGTGCGACAAGCCGATCCTGTTCGGCGTCTTGACCTGCGACACGCTCGAGCAAGCTCGCGCGCGCGCGCTGCCCTCGGGCCACGACAAGGGACGCGAGGTGGCGCGCGCCGCGGTCGGAGCCCTGGCCGCCAAGGCCGCGGCGCTCGAGGTCGGTCGCGAACGCCGCAAAGCCGGGTTCTTCTCGGGCCTGGGCCTGGGAGACGCGCCGTGAAGAAACGCTCCCGCGGGCGCGAGCTCGCCTTGCAGTTGCTCTACCAGCTCGATCAGCGCGGCGCGGACACCCTCGAGCTCGCCGAGGAGTTCCTGCGCGACGAAGAGCAGGACCGCGAGTCGCGCGCATTCGCGCTGCGCTTGTTCCAGGGCACGCACGACGAGACCGAGAAGCTCGACGGCATCATCCGCGCCGTCGCGCAGAACTGGGAGATCAAGCGCATGGCGGTGATCGACCGCAACGTCCTGAGGCTGGCGACCTACGAGCTGTTGCACTGCAAGGACGTTCCGCCCAAGGTCGCGATCAACGAAGCCATCGAGCTCGGCAAGCGCTACTCGACCTCGAACTCCGGTGCGTTCATCAACGGCATCCTGGACAAGATCAAGTCGCGCCACGTCGACGGTGGCGAAGCCGGCGCGCCGGCGCCGAAGGACTGACGATGGGGCTGTTCGATCGCCTGAAGGAGCGGCTGACGCGCACCCGTGAGGCGCTCTCCGACAACATCTCCAAGCTCTTCAAGGGCGGCCGGCCGATCGACCGTGCCTTGCTCGACGAGCTCGAGGAGCTCCTGTTCCAGGCCGACCTGGGCCCGATCGCCAGCGAGGTGATGAGCGAGATCAACCGTCTGCACGCGCGCGGCGAGATCAAGGGCGAGGACGAAGTGCGCGCTGTGTTGCGCGAGGTGCTGCTGGGCTTCGTCGCGCCCAAGGACGTGCGCGCCGGCGAGGCCGAGCTCACCCACAAGCCCACCGTGGTGTTGATCGTCGGCGTCAACGGCTCGGGCAAGACGACCTCGATCGCCAAGCTCGCGCACCGCTTCCAGTCCCAAGGCAAGAGCGTGCTGCTGGCGGCCTGCGACACGTTCCGCGCGGCCGCGGCGGAACAGCTCGAGATCTGGGCCAAGCGCAACGATGCGCCGCTGGTGCGCGGCAAGGAAGGCGCAGATCCGGCCTCGGTCGCGTTCGATGCCGTCGAGAGTGCCTGCGTGCTGGGCATCGACGTCGTGCTGGTCGACACCGCGGGCCGCCTGCACACCCAGACCAACCTGATGCAGGAGCTCTCGAAGGTGCAGCGCGTGATCCAAAAGCGCCTGCCCGGAGCTCCGCACGAAGTTTGGCTCGTGCTCGACGGCACCAATGGCCAGAACGCGATCCAACAGGCGAAGCAATTCACCGCGCACGTCCAGGTCAGCGGTTTGGTGATCACCAAGCTCGACGGCACGGCACGCGGCGGCGCCTTGTGCCAGATCGTGCGCGAGCTGCGCTTGCCCGTGCGCTACATCGGGACGGGCGAGCAACTCGGGCTGCTCGAGCCCTTCGAGGCGACGGCGTTCGTCGACGCCATCGTCTCCACCACCGCCGGGGCGGCGCGGGGCTGAGAGCCCGTAGAGAACCGAGGATACGAGCTCTCAGTCTGTCGGATGCGCCGTCGCCCGGGGGGCGCAGCGTTCACCGCGAGCAACGCTCGACCAGCTCGACCAACGCGCGCGCCGCGAGCTCGTTGCCGCGCGCGTTGAAATGGGTGTCGTGGCGGTGGAACAGGTGGCGCTCGCCGTCGGCCAGCGGCGCGACGGCCAGGCAGCGCGGCAACAGGTCGATGTAGAGCAAACCCTCGCGCTCGAGGAAGGCGCCGACTTCGCGCTGCGGCCGGTCGCGCACGACGTCCGCAGGTAGGCCCTCGCTTTCGAGCGCGCGCCACAGCGCGTCCTCGACCTGGAACTCGTCGGGGAACAGCAGGAACGCGAGCGGGATCGGCCGCGCGGCGTCGTGCACGCGCCGCAAGCTCGCGAACAGCGCCGCGTAGCTCTCCGCGGAGCTCGACGCGAGCGGCCCGGTGCGCGTGTGCTCGACGTACAGGAAGCGCTCGCGAGTCAGGGCCTCGGGCTCGGTGAGCGGATCGGCGAGCCACGTCAGGCGCCGCTCGAGCTCGGCGGGCTCCACGCGCTCGTCGGCGCGGATCCCGTACAGCGTGCCCGCCAGTCCCTCGCGTGACTCGCTCGCGGCCAAGGCAGCGATCCGCGCGGCCGTCACGCGCACCAAGGCCTCGTCGGGGTCGATCCAGCTCTCGAGCCCCGCGTTGAGGCCGCGCTGCGCGTCGAGCACGTCGTTGCCCATGAACAGCGCGACGACGATCAGGCGCGGCGCCCGCGGAACGGCGTGCGCGCGGATCAACTGCGCGTACTCGCGCGGACCGGCATTGACCACGCCGATGTTGTAGACCGGCATCCCGAGCGGGGCTTCGGCCAGCGTCGTGTAGTGGCGGTGGTGCGGCACGACTCCGACGCTGAACGAATCGCCGATGCACGCGATCCACGGGAGCTGCGGACCGAGCCCGGTGGGCTCGTCGTCGACGAATCCCGCGGAATCGACGGGGAATCCGATGTGAAACGTCCCTGGAGTGCGCCGGTGCGCGCGCAGCCAGGCCGCGACGTCGGTGCCGGCGGTGGCCAGGACCTGCGGCGCCGCGAACGCACGCCACGTGCGCAACAGGAGCTCGCTCGCGAACAACGACAGCGCGAGCCCGAGCGCGACCAGCTCGATGCGCAGCACGGCCCGCGGCCAGCCAGAGCGCGAGCTCCAGGCGCCGAGCGCGACCAGCGCGCACCATGCGGCGCCTACGCCCGACAAGGCGAGTTGCGCGTCGAACACGAGGATCGGCCGCGGCAAGCACCACAGCCAGACCCAGGCCGCGGCGAGCGCGATCGGGAGCCAGCGCAGGCTGGGCCACGCGACCAGCGCCCCGCGGCGGCGACGAGCCGCGGCAAAGGTTGCGGCGGCTGCGCACACGGCGAGCAGCGCGAAGCCCCACAGTTGCTCGAAGGCACGAGGCTCCTTGTACAGCCACTTGCGCTCCAGCCAGGAGCGCTGCGCCCAGTGGTTGGCCGCCAACGCGGTGAGCGCCAGAGCCGTTGTGCCGCTGAGCGCCACGAGCCAGCGCGGCACCGGCGCTGAGCTCGCCAGTTTGGGATGCGGAGCGGACGGCATGTGGTGGCCCAGGTTACGCGACGTGCGGCCGGAGAGGCGCTCGTGTCCGATGCGCGGGTTCCGCGCGAGCGCGGTGTTCGCTCGGCGCGCTTGCTACGCTGCACCGCGCATGGCGGAACGAGTCCAGCGCACGCCCCACGAGCACCTGCGCGTCGCGATCGAGCGCGCCCACGCTCTGCTGCTGCTCGCTCCGGCCGCATTCCTCGCCTGGGCCGGCCCGCGAGCGCCGCTCGAAGGCGATCCGACCCCGCTGGCGACGGGCACCGGCATCGCCGCGCTGGCCTCGGTCCTCGCGCTCGCCTTGCTCGTCACGCGGCGCGTGACGCCGCGTGTCACGTGGGCCTGGGCGTTCCTCGGTTTCGTCGCCGCCGGCCTGGTGTCGATGTCGCTCCAACCGCCGAGCGACACCTTCGAGGCGAGCCGCGCGACGATCCTGTCGGCCCTGTGCCTGGTGCTGCTCGTGTGCGGAGCGAGCCAGAGCGACGAGGGGCGCGAGTGGCTCGGGCGCGGTTTGGTGCTGCTCACGCTGCTCGCGCTCGCTCCAGCCCTGTTCGACGGCGCGAACGGTTTCAGCGGAGCGCTCGGCAACACCGGTTCGACGTCCGAGGTCGCGTTGCTCGGCGGCGCCGCCGGCGCGTGGATGCTCGCGCGTGCGGAAGGCGCGTGGAAGTGGATCGGCGGCATCGCCGCGGCGAGCTACGCGTTCTACGTCGGCGTGGCGCCGGTGCTCGCGGGAGCGCTGAGCTTCGCACTCGCGCTGGCGCTGCTGGTGCTGGTCAACACCAAGACGCGCGCACTGTCCGCGCTGATGCTCGCCGTGTGTCTGGGCCTGTTCGGCGCCGGCCGCTTGGTCCCCCACGCCCCGCTGCCCGCTTCCGCGCGGCCCGCCGCGAGCGCGCCCGGCGACGTCGGTGGTCTCGCTGTGCGCCAGCGCATCTGGCGCAGCGTTCCCGCGCTGATCGCGGACTACGGTCTGCTCGGCGCCGGGCCCGGACAGTTCCGCGCCGCCTATCCGCCGTACCGCGATCCCGAGGAGATCGAGCTCTCCTCGCACGACCGCACGCTGCCGCGCGCCGAGACCGAGGTCGAGCACGCGCACAGCGACCTGCTGCAGGCCTTCGTCGATGCCGGGCCGATCGGCGGCGCGCTGTGGCTGGCGTTCCTCGGCGCCGTCGCGTGGCGCGCGCTGGCCGTGCTGCGCAAGGGAGACTACGAGCTCGCAGCGCTCGGCGCAGCCGCGCTCGCCGTGATGGCCAATGGCGCGTTGCGGGAGCCGCTGCTCTACAACCCCGCCTCGGCCAGCGCGGCCTTCGCGGTGTTCGGCGCCCTGCTCGCCGCGGACAGCGCTCCGGGCGAGCGCACCCTGGCGCGCCGGCTGTTCACTTTGCTGGCGATGGCGGCGCTCGCCACGCAGCTCTCGCGCGCCTGGTCGATCGCGTGGCATGGCCGCGCGCTGCGCCAGTACATCGAGTCGAAGGACCGCAAATTCGCCGCGTTGGCCGGGGAATTCTGCGAAGACTCGGCGCTGGCGCGCGCCATCGCGGCGCGCGAGCTCGAAGCGCTCGACGGCGAACGCCCCACGCGCGCGACGGTGGACGCCTGGCGCTCGGTGCTCGACGTGCGGCCGCACAACATCGAGGCCCTGATCCAACTCGGGCTGGCTCAAGCACGCACGGGGCAGCCCGAAGCCGCGCGCGCGGCGTGGTCGCGCGCGTTGACACTCGATCCACGGCATCCGGCGCTGCGCAAGAACCTGGCCCGCATGGAGGCGCTCGTGGGCGACGTCGAGCTCGCCGAGCAGCACTTGCGCGAAGCGCGGTTGGACGCGACGCAAGCCTGGCCGAGCTACGCGAACAGCGCGTTGCGTGAATTGCGCGTCGAGCGTGGCTGGCAGCTGTGCGCGCGGATCGACCCGCGCTTCGAGGACCTGAACGCGCAGCTCGCGTACGACCTGGCGCGCGACACGTCGTTCGCGCTCGACGAGGACCTGCGACTCGCACTCGAGGGCTCGGCGCACCTCACGTGGGCGCGCGAGCACGGCGCCGGCGGCTCGTTCGCCGATGCGGCGCGTTCGTACCGCCAGGCGAAACGCTGCCTGGCCCCACGCGACGGCGGTGCGCCGCCCAATGCACTGTTGCTGGAGTTGGCTGGCGCGCTGGCGGCCTCGGGCAAGGTCGAGGAGGCGCGCAAGGAGCTGGCCAGCGTGGACGCAACGGCCCTCGAGCTCGCGCGGCTGCCGACGTGGGCCGGACAAGCGCTGCTCGACAACGGACTGCTCGGCTCATGATCCGCTACGAGGGCACGCTCTACCGGCCACCGTCCGAGGCCGACAGCTTGATCCTGCAAGTGACCATCGGGTGCTCGTACAACGAGTGCACGTTCTGCGCGATGTACCGCGAGAAGCGCTTCCGCGTGCGCAAGTTCGAGGAGCTTCGCGCGGAAATCGCTTGGGCGCGCGAGCACTCGAGCGGCGTGCGCAAGGTGTTCCTGGCCGACGGTGACGCGTTGATGGCGAAGTCGAGCCAACTCGCCGCGGTGCTCGACGAATTGCGGGCCGCGTTCGGGCCCCTGGCGCGCGTGAGCTGCTACGCCAGCCCGCAGTCGCTGCAGGTGCGCTCGGTGGACGAGATGCGGGCGCTCCGCGAGCGCGGACTGAGCATGTACTACCTCGGCATCGAGAGCGGCCGGAATCGCGTGCTCGAGCGATTGAAGAAGGGCGTCGATGCCGCGGAGATGATCCGCGTGGCACACAAGGCGCACGAGGCCGGCGTGAAGCTCTCGACGATGATCCTCTTGGGCGCTGGCGGCCGCGCGGAGAGCCGCGAGCATGCGCTGGAAAGCGCGCGCGTCTTGAACGCCATCCAGCCGAGCTTCGTCAGCACGCTGGTGATGACGCCGGTCGAAGGCACGCCGCTCCACGAGTCCGCGCTGCGCGGCGAGGTCGACGAGCTCACCCCGCTCGAGCTCGCGCGCGAGCTGCGCGAGTTCCTCGCTGCGCTCGAGCTCGAAGGCTCGATCTTCCGCTCGAATCACGCCAGCAACTACTTGGCGCTCAACGGCACGCTCCCCAAGGACCAAGCAACGCTGCTGCGCGCGCTCGATGCGGTCCTCGCCCACCCCAGCGGGGCGCCTTTTCGCCCGGAGTGGATGCGCGGCCTGTAGCGCGCCGTCGCGCGCTTCGCCGCGCACCGTGGAGCGCTCTCGGTCTCGACCTCTGGCGCCCAACGGGCGCTGGCGCGTCCAACATCTCGAGAGCTCGGATCCGCGTGTCGCCGAGAGCGCTCAGCCGAGATTCTCGGCCGGCCCAACCAAGAGGCCCTTGCGGCCGCCGAACAGGCTGCGGGTCTTGGCGGCGGCGGCGCCGGCGCCGAAGCGTGCGAGACGCGCGAGGTGCGCGGGGTGCGCCAGCGCCATCTTGAGGTAGTGCCAACCGACCGCGGGACGGCGGTAGAAGGCCAACAAGAGCTCCTGGTACTCGCGGTCGAGCTCCTGGATCGAGAGCCCCTCGGGCGCCCACACGAAGTTCATCCCGTTCATCTTCTGCCAGTGGTCGGCGCGGATCTTCGTGCCGTACAGATCGATGTAGATCGGCGAGCCCGGATAGGGCGTGAACTTGGTCAGGTTCATGATCGAGAGCGGGATGCGCCGCACGAAGTCCTTCGTCGCGCGGATCGTCTCGCGCGTCTCGCCCGGGTAGCCGAGCATGAACAGCCCCTTGGTGCGGATGCCGGCCGCGTGCGTCCAGCGCACGGCCTGCTCGGACTCCTCGACGCGCGCGTCCTTGTCCATCTGCACCAGCAACTCGTTCGAGCCGGTCTCGAGCCCGAAGCTGATCTCCCAACAACCGGCCTTGCGCATCAGCGCCAGCACTTCGGGCTTGACCGTGTCGACGCGCGCCGTGCAGGTCCAGGTGATCTCGAGCCCGGTCGCGAGCAGACGCTCGCAGAACTCGCTGACCCGCACGCGGCTCGCCAGGAACAGGTCGTCGACGAACATGATGTGGCGCACGCCCCACCGCTGGTGGAGGTGCTCGATCATGCCGACGACGGCCTTGGGCGAGTAGGCCCGGACGCGCGCACCAAAGGTCGAGGTGTCGCAGAAGCGACAGTGGAACGGGCAACCGCGCGAGGCCGCGATGGTCGCCACCGGTCCGCGCGGGAAATCGAAGATCGCCGGCGGATAGGCCCGCGGAAAGTCGGGCAACAGATCCCAGGCGGGCATCGGCAGCTCGTCGAGTTCCTTGCGGTAGGGCTGCGCGGCGTTGACCTGCAAGCCCGCCGCGCCGCGCCACATCAAACCAGCGATCGCAGCCAGGTCCCCGCCGTGCTCGAGTGCATCGAGGAGCTCGACCAACGCCCATTCGCCCTCGCCGACGATCGCGTAGTCGAAGTCGCCGAAGCGCTCCATCGTCTCGCGGCCCATCGACGACACGTGCGGACCGCCGACGACGATCTTCACGCCGGGCAGGCGCTGCTTGAGTCCGCGCGCGATACCGACCGAGGCCCACACGCCGACCGTGAAGAGCGTGATGCCGACGACGTCCGGCGCGAGCGCGGCGACGTGCTCGACGACCGCGGCCTCGTCGAGCTGTTGGGCATCGCTCTCGACGATGGTCGGCGTCCAAGCGTGCTCGCGGGCGACCGCGGCCAGATGCAGTAACCCGAGCGACGGCGAGCGGTTGGTCACGTGCCGCACGAACTCGTACCCCGGCGCGATGCGCTCGTAGGGCGGATTGACCAGCACGATGCGACGCTGCATCGCCCGCACGATAGCGAGGTGCGCCGCGGCTGGCGAGGCGGGCTTGGGGGCGCGCGCCCGGCGTTTCCCCACGAGCGCGGCCGCGCTACAACGGGAGCGATGGCCGCGCACCGCGATCTGCCCGGTGATCCCGGGCTCGTGCCGAGTCCGCGGAGCTCCCCGCGCGGCCCGTTCGTGGGGACTCCGCATCCCGCGCGCGCGCCGCGACGTTGGGCTCGCGATCCCGCGCTCGAGCGCTTGCTGCGCGAGCTCCACCGCGGCTTCGGCTGGCAGTGCTGGTGGCCGGCGGCGACGCCCTTCGAGGTGATCGTGGGCGCGATCCTGACTCAAAACACGGCCTGGACCAACGTCGAGAAGGCCCTGGCCAACCTGCGCGCATTGCACGCGCTCAGTCCCGCGCGCCTGCTCGAGCTCGAGGATGCCGCGTTGCTCACCGCGCTGCGGCCCTCGGGCTACTTCAACGCCAAGGCGCGCAAGCTGCGCGAGATCTCGAGCTGGTACCTCGAGGTCGGTGGGCTGCGTGCCCTGCGCGAGCGCCAGCTGAATCCGCTGCGCGAGGAGTTGCTCGGCGTCTGGGGCGTGGGTCCGGAGACCGCCGACTCGATCCTGTGCTACGCGGCCGGCCGGCGCACGGCGGTGGTCGACGCCTACACGCGCCGTGTGTTGTCGCGACACGAGCTGGCGGACGCGAACGCGCCCTACGAGGAGCTGCGCTCATGGCTGGGAGAGCGCTTGTGCGACTCGCAATTCGTCTTCGAGGAGTTCCACGCGCTGTTCGTGCGCGCGGGCTACGACAACTGCAAGCCGAGCGCGTCGTGCGCGACGTGTCCGGCGGCGACAGAGCTCGCGCTACACCGTCGAGACATCAGCTCGAACACGCCCTGAACTGCCGCGCTCCATTGGATCGAGCACAATCCAACTCGCGAGTCACACATGTCGAACTCGCCGTTCGTAACCGCTTCACGCGCTCCGGTTAGCCTCGCCCTTCGAGGTCGACACACGATGCGCTACTCTACTGCCCCCAAAGTGCCGGTGTGGGTCTACCCGCCGGCGGACGCACGAGACACTTCGATGACGCAGAACATTCTGATCGTGGAAGACGAGGTCGACCTCGCGCTCGGCATCCGCGATGCATTGAGTCACGCGGGTTTCCGCGCGGAAGTCGTGCACGACGGCAAGGTCGCGCTCGAGTACCTGAAGAAGGGCGCCTACGACTTGGTGGTGCTCGATCTCATGCTCCCCGGGCTCAACGGGATCGACGTGCTGCGCGAGCTGCGCAAGGTGCGCCAGGACACGCGCGTGTTGATCCTCACCGCGCTCGCCAGCGAAGACGATTTGCTCAAGGGCTTCCAGGCCGGCGCCGACGACTACCTGACCAAGCCCTGCTCGCCGCGCGAGCTCGTGGCGCGCGTCGAGGCCCAGTTCCGCCGGCGAGCGATCGACTCGCAGCCGCCGGCCCGACTCGAGCTCCCCGGCGGCATTTCGGTCGACCTGGCGCGCCTCGAAGTGCACCGCGACAACCAACTGATCCCGCTGACGCCGCGCGAAGGCGACATCCTCGAGTACCTCGTGCGCCACCGCGACCGCGTGGTCACGCGCGACGACCTGCTGCTCGACGTCTGGCACTACAAGAGCGCCAACGTGGAGACGCGCACGGTCGACATCCACATCGTCGGCCTGCGCCGCAAGGTCGAGCCCGACCCGGCCAAGCCCTCGCTGATCCAGACCGTCCGCGGCAAGGGCTACCGCTGGTTCTCCTGATCCGCGCAGCGGATCGCGCCGGGGTCCCACGGGTCCCCCACCGGACTGTTCCACTCGACGGCGTACACTGCGTGCGCCGTCGCGTCGTCTCGACGGAAGCACGCCGCACATACGCTCGGCCCCATGCCCCAGCCCAGCACACTCCGCACGCAACGCACCGCGCTCTCGCTGTACGCGGTGCTGCTGGTGCTGCCGACCCTGGTGCTGGGCTTCCTGCAGTGGCACCACATCGTGCGCGAGCGCGACAACGAGCTGGCCGAGGTGCCGCGCGACGCGGAGGACGCGGCGCTGCGCTTCCGCAAGGTGATCCAGGAGGAGCTCGACAAGCTGATCGCCTCGGAGTCCAAGCGCCCGCTCGAGCACTACAACCGCTACTACTTGCCCGACACCGCCAGCGGCGACTTCACGTTGTTGCAGTCCCCCTTGGTGCTCGACACGCGGCCCAACGAGATCCTGGCTTGGTTCGCCTTCGATCTGACCGAGCCTGGCGACGGGCGCACGCAGACCTTCTTCGGCGGCGACCCGCTGACGCCCGACGCGCAGTCCACGCTCGAGCGGGCTTCGGGCGAGCTGTGCCAGCGCTTCTTCGACCACCCCTGGATGCGGCGCTCGATGCCAGTGGCGCGCGCAGACGAGCAACTCGCTTTGCCGGTGCGCGTGATCGCGGCCAATGCCGCCAGCGCGGACGACGCCGACTGCCTCAGCGCGCAGCAGATGTGGCTCGACGAACCGGTCGACACGGTGATCGGCGACTTCTCGCTCTTGTTCTACCTCGGATCGGACGGCACGCCGCGGCTGGTGGCACACCGCCAAGTGCTGGTGGAGTCGGTGCCGCAACTGGTTGCGACGGCCGATTGCATGCAGCGCATCAGCAAGGGCCGCAATCTGGTCAACGGCTTCTTCCTCGATCCACAGTGGTTCTTCGACGCCTTGCCGCTGACCGTGGCGGCCAACGTGCTCACCAAGCGCGAGCGCTTCCTGCGCGAGGGCGAGACCTGCTGCGGCGACGGCAACGAGTACCTGGCGGAGGTGCACGTCGTCGGTGACTTGGGCTTCGAGACCGAGCGCGTCGACGACACGCAGTACCAGAAGGTGCGCATCGCGATCGACACCTCCGACATCAACGAGCGCTATCGGGCTCGCGCCTGGCGCTTCTTCGGCGTCGCATTGATGCTCGCGCTGGCGCTGGGCACCGGCGTGTTCCTGCTCGATCGCAGCGTGCGCAAGGATCTCGAGCAGGCGGCGCGCACCGAGAATTTCGTGGCCGCCGTGACGCACGAGCTGCGCACGCCGCTGTCGGCGATTCGACTGCACGGCGAGATGCTGCTCGACGGCTGGGTCAAGGATCCCGCCAAGCAGCACGAGTACTACCGGCGCATCGTGCGCGAGACCGAGCGGCTCTCGACCTTGGTGGAGCGCGTGCTCGAGAAGGCCAAGCTGGCCTCGGGGCCGGCGGCGCCGGTGCCGGGTGACCTGGGCGCCGAGGTCGACAAGCACGTCGACAAGCTGCACGGCTGGCGCACCAGCGACGCGCCGGATCTGGAGTTCGAGCTGCCCGAGGGCCTGCCCGACGTCTTGCTGACCTCCGATGCGGTGGCCTCGATCCTGGTCAACCTGGTCGAGAACGCGCGCAAGTACGCGCCGGTCGATTCGGCGCGGGCCAACGGCGAGTCGATCCGAATCGTCGTGCGCGAGCATCAGGCCGGGGTCGCGCTCGAGGTGCAGGACCGCGGGCCGGGAGTTCCCGCGGAAGAGCGCAAGCGCATCTTCGAGGCCTTCTACCGCATGGGCGACGAGTCGACGCGCACCGCGCGCGGCACGGGCCTGGGGCTGCACCTGGTTGCGCTGCACGCGGCCTCGGTCGGCGCGCGCGCCGAGGTCGCCGAACGCGACGGCGGTGGCTCGATCTTCCGCGTCACCTTCGCGCGCGCGCCGGACGAGCCCGCGACGAGCTGAGCTCGCCCGCGACGCGCACCAGCCGCAGAAAGCGGCGCGGGCCGCGGCGCAACGCACCACGGCCCGGCTCTCACCAGATGCGGCTGTCGTTCAGCTCTTCGCCGGCGGCGGCGGCGGCACCTTGGGGTCGACCTGCTGCTCCACGCCCTCGAGTCCCGGGAAGGCCACGCCATAGCGCGTCTCGAGCGCCTTGAGCCCGATCATCTCGTCGCGCGTGACGACGGCTTTGTCCTCGGTCGCGAGTTGCACCAGCATCTCGTAGTCCTTGGGCCGCAGCTCGACCTTCTCGGGCTCGCGCGTGCCCGCCTTGCGGATCACGTAGTAGCGACCGCCGCCCATCGCCATGCGCGGACCGACGACCGCGCCATCCGCGGCTGCGATCAAGGACGAGCCCGCGAGTTGCGGCGCTTGCTGCGCGAACTGGCGGAACATCATCTCGATCATCGCCACCTCGCCGACGAAGCGCTCCACCTCGCTGGGGGTCTCCGACATGCTGCGCTCGAGCTTGGACTGATCGAGCCAGCCGCTCGACTGCACGCTGAGCCCGAAGGTCTGCGCCTTGGAGGCGAAGCTCGCCGCATCCGCCAGCGGCTCGCCCGCCGCGGGATCGGTGGCGCCGATGCCGGGGTCCTTGACCTTGAGCAGGTCGACGAACGACTGCGCCTTGACCTGCGCCAGGTCGCGCACCTTTTCGTTCTTCCACTCGGTGAGCGCCTTGTCCTTGACCTCGTCGAAGCTCGGCGCCGACTCGTCGACACGGCTCAGGGTGCGTCCGAAAGCGACTTGCGTCGTGCCCACCGAGAGCGCCACGAACTGGTCGCCGCGCGCGGCGCGCGAGATCGAGCCCGCGAGCATCGGATCGCCCGCGCCCAGGAACTCGGACCACTCCGGCTGCGTCTTGGGGTTGTCCTCGCGTATGCAGCCCAGGCCCAGCTCGGCGGCGCGCGTGGCCCACTCGGCCCCGGCGGTTCCCGCGCGCAGCTGCCCCTGCAGCTCGATCGAGAAGTCGACCAAGGCGGCGTGGATCTGCGACTCGGAGCGCGCGCGCTCGGCCACCTCGGCGAAGGGCAGGTACAGGCGCTCGGCAGCGGTCGCGCCGGCGGCGTTTTCCTCGGCGCGGCGGAAGCGCACGTTGGAGAACTGGTTGTAGTAGTTCTGCGCGAGCTGCTCGAGGTCCGTGCCCTCGGGCCGCGGGTAGCGCGCGAGCAACTTGCTGGCGTCCGCGGACTCTTCGAACTTCCACACCAGCAACTCGGCGGAGACGCGCTCGGGCTTCCAGTCGGCGCTGAAGGCGCTGCGCTTGCGCGATGCGTCGAGCCCGTCGAACCAGGCGCGCAGGCCGGCCTCGTCGGGAGCTTGGGCGTCGGCCTCGGGGCGCGAGGCCTCGATGTCGACCACCACGAAGTCGAAGCTGTGCTCCTTGTGCGCCTTCTTCCAGGCGGCTTCGATCGCCGCGCCGTCGGGCTCGACGGCCAGCGAGAGCAGGGCCTCGAAGCGCTGCACGCGCAGCATCCAGCGCAGCGCTTCCTCGAACTCACGCGGCGTGGAACGCGCGCCCTGGGTCACCGATTTGAGCGTCTCGCCGTCGCGCCCGCCGGGGACGTACAGCTCGTACTGCGGGGGCTCGTTCGCGCCCGCCGGCGCCGGTCGGCTCAACGACAGCGGACAGCCGTCGCGCAGGGCCGCGATCAGTTCCTTGTCGGAGATCTCGACGCCCGCGTCGCGGGCCAGGCGATCGAGCACGATCAAGCGCGCCACCTGCTCGTTCTCGGTGAACGACGAGTCGATGCGCATGCTGCGACCGTAGGCGCGCCACAGGTTCTCGACGACGCCGACGAATTGCAGCACACGCTGGCGCTCGTGCTGGAAGTCGATCAC
Source organism: Planctomycetota bacterium (assembly GCA_020853575.1). GTDB lineage: Bacteria > Planctomycetota > UBA1135 > UBA1135 > F1-120-MAGs118. The sequence continues at coordinate 148,097 of JADYYP010000023.1, read as the reverse complement.
CGACAGCTCCTGCGCGCCGTCCGTGGGGTGCTTCCAGACGAAGAAGGCCTTGTCCGCCGGGTTGCCGCGCTGGAAGAGCTGTTGGAACTGCGAGGGAACGACGTAGATGATCAGCGTGAAGATCATCAACCCCAGGATCATGAAGAACCGCGTGCGGCTCTGGCCCTTGGGGACGTGGACCTGCTCGTCCTTCGCCGCGAGCTCTTCCGGGGTCGGTTCTTCGTGATGCGATGCGTCTTGGTTGGACATGACCTGGGCGGTGCTCCGGCGCGGAAAGGGCGAAGAGTGTAGGTCCGCTGCGAGCGAGCGCGCAAGCGGCGCAGGTCGCGCAGGGGCGCGCGCGGGCGCCGCGGAGCGCTTGAGCTAGTCCCGCACGAGCTCGCCGTCGCGCGGCAAGTCGTCCAGCGACGCCATCCCGAACGAATCGAGGAACTTGCGCGTCGTCCCGTACAGCAGCGGGTGTCCGGGGTCGTCCGAGCGCCCCGCGACCTTGACCAACCCGCGGTCCACCAGGGTGCGCAGGATCGGACCGACCTGCACGCCGCGGATGGCCTCGATCTCGCCCTTGGTCACCGGTTGGCGGTAGGCCACGATCGCCAGCGTCTCGAGGCCGGCGGGTGAGACCTTCTCGTCGCGCTTGATCTTCGACAGACGCGCCACGGTCTCGGCCATGTCGGGCGTGGTGAAGAACTGCCAGCCGCCGGCGATCTGGCGCAGCTCCCAGGGCAGGCTGGCGGTCGACAGCCGCAGCGCCAGAGCCTGGAGCGCGGTCTCGATGCGCGCTTCGCTCTGGCCGCCGAGCAGCCCCGCCAGGCGCGCCGTCGAGAGCGGGTCGGACGATGCGAAGACCAAGGCCGCGAGCTCGCGCTCGACCTCGAGGTCGGACAACTCGGCGGCGGGAAGCGCCGGCGTGGGTTCCGCCGCGGGCTCCGCGCCGGGCGCGAGCGGCTCCGCGCTGGGCGGCCCGAGCTCGGTGGCGATGGAGGCCATGGGCTCGGCGGTCGAATCAGGTTCCGGCATGCTCCCCAGAGGATCGCGGAGCGGGCTCGATCGGTCAAGCGCGGATCAACGCCGGCGCGGGTCGACGAAGTCGAAGAACGGCGCCAGCTCGACGCGATAGCGGCGGCGCATCGCGGCGTGCCATTGCATGAACTCGAGGTTGGTCACCGGCCGGGCGGCGAGCTCGCGCTCGATTTCCGGGCCGAGCTCGGCCCAGCTGCCCTCGCGACCGGCGCGCACGCGGTCGACGGCGATGAACAGCCAGCGGCCGTTCTGCTCGATCGGTCCGGCGATCGACCCGACCGGCGTCGCGAACACCACGCGCGAGAGCTCGTGGGCCTCGGCGCGCACGATGGTCATCGCGGTGCTCTTGTGCTCGGGGTCGTCGCCGCGCCCGTGGGCTTGGGCGAGCTCGTCGAAGCTCTTGCCGGCGCCGATGTCGGCCTTGGCGAGCTCCAGGGCTGCGGCATCGCGCAGCTCCGTGACGCGCACGTCGGCCGACTCGTTCTCGAGCCCCCAGACGCGCACGGCGCGCTCGGCCAGCATCTGCACCACCGTTTCGACGCGCAGCTCGCCGTAGTAGCGCTCCGGCGTGAGCTCGAGCACGCGCTCGATGTACTCGTCGAAGCTCAGCTTCGAGCCGCTCTCCTCGTGCTTCTTCTTGATCGCGGACAGCGCGCGCTCGAAGGCCGCGTCGACGTCCTTCGGATCGATACGCAGCGCGAGCCGGTCGGCCTCCAGCGTCGCCAAATCGGCGAACACGATCTGCTCCAACGCATCGCGCACGCGACGGCTGTCGGAGACCCACATGCGCGCGACCAGATCCTCGGCGGTGATCGCGCGCCCTCCGACGGAGCCCAGCGCGCGCAGCCGCGGCGGATCGTCCTGCGACGGCGCGGGAGCGCTTTCGGACGGAGCCGGCGCGGGCTTCGGCGCTTGCACGGTGGCGCGCGCGGCGACGTCGGTGCCGCTCTCGGGAGCCGCGCCGGGCTCGGACTTCGGGGGGGCCGCCGCGCCGGAGGGCGTGGGCGACTCGGTGACCGGGGGAGCGGCGACGACCGGCCGCAACTCGCTGCGGTCGGGATTGGAGGTCGCCGAGCAAGCGGCGAGCGTGAGCGCCAGCGCGGCGCGATGGAGCGCGGAGCTCATCGGTAGACCACGCGACGGAACACGCCGATGGCATGGCACATCGGACAGTCGACGAGTTGCGTATTGGGACCGCTGGGCCCCGAGCCGCCGCGATTGCCGCCCTGGTTCTGCTTGCCGACCGCGTTCAGGATCTCGCGCTTGCCGGTGCCGCCGCAGTCGGGGCAGTTGCTGAACAGCGGCTTGCCGAGCTGGAAATCGCCGGAATGCTCGACGTAGTAGGCCAGGAGCCACTGCGACTTCGAGAACGACGAGTACTCGCGCCAGAACTTCTCGATGCCGTCGTCGTCCTCGCCGGACTGCTTGGCCTTGCGCACCATCTCCTGGTTCTGCAGGTAGCGCGCGATGCGCTCCTCGAGCTGCTTGCGCGCGTTGTCGGTCTCCGACTGCGGCTTGTTGGCCTCTTCTTCCTCGGGCGCGAGACCCTTGCGCGCCTCTGCATCCCCGAGCAGGAACGTGCCCTGTCCGTAGCTCGCCTTGCGCCAGCGGCCCGGCGCGCGCTCCTTCCAGTAGCGCGAGATCAGATCGGGCGTGGCCTCCGCGGAAACCGCGCGCTGCACGTCCTTGGCCACCGCGTCGAGCAGCTCTTTCGAAAGCCCCTCCTCGACCCACGACATGGCCGCCTCGAGCGTGAGCTGGGGATCGCGCGTCTTGGTCTCGAGCAAGCGACCGATCCACGAGTGCCAATACTCGACCACGCGCTCGCGCAACTTCGCATCACGCGCCTTCTCGACCGCGACCTTCTTCTTGGCCGCGTCCTGGAGATAACCGCTCGTCGGGTAGGCCGCCTGGAAGGCCGCGATCTTCTGCAGCGCGCGATCGAAATAGCCGCGCACGCGGTCGTAGTCGATCTCGCGCAGCGCGTCGAGCTGCGCTTGGTTCGCCACCTTGATCTTGTTGCGCGCGACCGCGGTCGCGATCTCGTTGGGCTTGAAGGCCGGATCGAGCGCGGCGGCGGCCTGGAGGTGCTCGACGGCGTGCGTGAAGTCGTAGATGCGCTCGCAGTAGATCGACAGCTCCCACAGGGACTGCGCCGAGTTCGCGTCGAGCTTCGAGAGCTCCTGTTGGTAGAGCTCGTCGCGCGTGTAGACGTCGAGCGCCGGGACCTGCACGCGCGTGGACGCGCCGCGCACGCGCAACATCGGCACGGGCTGCGTCGACTGCGCGGTCTTGATCCACAACTCGCTCTGGCCGCGGTTGACGATGATGCCGACCAGCTCGGAACCGTCGGTGAGCATCAGGCGGTCGGCCTCGATGATCACCTCGTCGCCCGAGTGATCGACATAGCCGTATTTCTCGAGCAACTCGTCCGCCAGGCTCGGATCGAGCTTGGTCCAGGGCAAGCGCACCTTGCCGCCGTTGTCGAGCCGTTGCACGTGCAGGGTCTGCGCGTCGTGGCCGACGATCGAGCCCCACAGCGTGTCGCCGTCGAACAGCCGCAGCAGCGTCACCTGGCTCGGCGGTGCGCTCGACTCCTGCCGCGGAGCCGCGCGCACGGCGCAGGTGAGCGCCGCCAGAGCACACGCGTGTGCCAGGACGGAGCGAGCTCGAGGCCAAAACGGAGCGACTCGGTGGAGCTTCATGGTCAGATCTTCTTGGTTTGGGGGGCGAGCGTCTCGCCGTCGATGAACTCTCGGCGCAGGCGCTCACCGAAGGGCACCTGGCGCAACAGCAAGGTCGAGAAACTGCGCGTCCGTGCGCGACCGGAGGTGACCCAGCGGATCTCGACGTCGACGCGCCAGCGCAGCGCGCCGCCGGGCGTGGCACGGTCGTCGGGGTCGGGCACGCCGCGCGCGGAGTAGGTCAGCCCAGGATGGCCGGGAACCGCGCGGCCTTCGATGGCCTGCGGCGCTCCGACCACGAACTCGCCCGTCTGCTCGTCCTTGACGATCGGGAACAAGCCCTCTTCGAGATCGGCGACGATGGCCTCGACCGCGGACGCACCCGCGGTCTTGAGCGCGGCGTTGCGCGTCATCGCGGCACCGAAGGTGAGCAGTCCCAGAATGGCCGACATGCCGACGAGCAGGATGCCCATGGCGACCACCACCTCGACGATGGTGAATGCGGCGCGGCGCGAGCGACGTCGGACGAGCTTCATAGACCCCAATCCTCGCGGTGCGTGGCGATCGGAACCTCGCGTGTCGTGGTGCGACCGAAATGGACCAACGCGCCGGCGTCGTGCGGCGCCGGCGTGGTGGCGCGCTGGCCGCGCCTGACCGACACCGTGCGCCCGCTCTTGTCGGTGATCTTGAGCCACTCGTAGTCGATGCGCACGAACGCGCCGACCTCGGGCAAGCGCGTGCCGTCGTCGACCTCGAACGTGCCGTCTTGCTGCCCGAAGTAGGTCCGCACGCGCGTGCGTCGCTTGAAATCGCTGGGGCGCTCGATTTCGAACTCCAGCAGGGCGCGGCGCGGCAACAGCGGCGCGTCGCTGACCGTCGGCAGGAACTCGGACTCGTCGTTCCAGAAATGGCGGCTCGCGTCGGGACGCTTGCGGCGCCAGGCGTCCCAGTTGGCGACCGAATCCCCGATCGCGGCGCCCAGCTTCCAACCGTCGCGCAGCACGGTGGTCTGCGTGGCGAACTGCATCCCGAACCACAGCACGCCGGAAGTGACCTCCTGCGTCGAGCCCGGACGCGGAGCACCTCCCAGACCGAGGTACTTGTCGTCGAACATCGACACGTCCGCGCCACGCGCCGGGCCGGCGATGCGCTCGCCACGCCACAGCTGCCCCAGCGGGCGCAGGTCGCGCTCCTTGGTCCCGGGGAACGCCGGCAACACGGCCCAGGTGACCTCGATCAGCCCCTGCCCGGCCAGACGTTCCTCGCGCGCCTCTCCCGCTTGCAGGCGCGCGAGCTCCGCCGGTGAAGCGTGCCGCACCAGTCGCACGCGCGGCCACTTGGTCTCGGCGACGCCGTCGCCGTCGTGGTCGAACATGGCCCACTCGGCGAGCATGTCGCCGCGCGGTCCGGGCTCGAGCGCATCGAGATCGAGCGCGCACAGCTCGGCGACTCCCGAAGCCTCCTCCACCTCCGCGCGACGCAGCTCGGACCTCTCCCACACCGTCATGAACTGCTGGATGAGCTTGAACACCGCGGCGAGCAAGAGCGCGAGCAGCCCCGCGGCGAGCACCAGCTCGACCAACGTCAATCCGCGGCGCGCACGCTGGCGTGTGCTCATTGGCCGACCCTCCGCAGGACCAGATTCGGCCCGAGGTACTCGGTTCCGAAGACGCGCAGTCGCGGGGTCTGCTTCCAACCGTGCGAGAGCCCGTTCTGCGCGTCGAATGCGCCTTGGGCGAAACGCGCGTGCAGGCGCCACTCGACCAGGTCCGCTTGACGTGCGATGCGGTTGCCGGCGCCGCGCGGCATGCCTTCGCTGAGCAGCGTGAGGCCGGGCGTCACACCGGGCTCGCCGTCCCAGGGCGGCGCCTCGACGCCGCGCTGCACCGTGCGCTGCAGCGCCTCGATCTTGACCTGGCCCGTCGAAGGCTCTTCCGCGGACCAAAAGGCCGTGCGCCAGAAAGCGTTCGGCTGGTCGACCGCCAGCGAGTAGTAAGCGAGCTCCGGCGCGTCGGCTTTCTCGGTCCAGCGATCCCAGTAGCGGAAGGGGAACAAGATCACCGGGGTGCCGGCGTCGTGCTGTGCGCCGTCGGATCCGAAGCGCGCGCGGAACAGCCCGTCGCCCTTGTGGTCCTTCTTGCCGGGCTTGGTCGAACGCCGCGGCATCTCGAGCGCGTTGCCGACGACTCGCGTGTAGTGCACGAGCTCGTCGCCGACGAGCACCGTGCCACCACCGGGCGGGAAACCCGTGACGTCCGTCAAGGTCAGCGTGGCGTCGCCCGGTCCGATGGTCGACGACAGGATCCCGACTTGGAGCTGCTGCAGGAAGCACGCGGCCTCGCCGATCTCGTGATTGCCCTCGACGCTCCCCAGCAAGCCGCGCGCACCGGGCGGCACGTTGAGCACACCGGTCGCCGCGTCGTACGAGTCGTAGCACAGGATCTCGTCGCCGATCACCAGCAGGCCCGCGTCGCTCGGCAGGTCGCCGACGAAGTCGTGCAGCTCCCCGTAGTGGCCCCAGGCGATGCGCAACGACTGGGGCTGCACCTGCAACTGCTGCGAGCCTTCGGGGAAGTCCTCGCGCAAGATCAGTTGCCCCGCCTGCGAATAGGGCACGCTGACCTCGCCGAAGTTGGTCGTGTGGAACACGAGCTCGTCGACCACACCCTCGAGCGGCGTCTCGTTGCGCAGCGAGCGACCGACGATCGCGCGATCGACTTCGCGCGGGCGCTCACCGCTGGGGAACTTGAGCACGCGACTGAGCTGGCGCGTGTCGAGGTTGGGCGTCGAGCTCGTCCCCACCGGAGTCAGGCCGACGGGCGCGCGCGCCGCGCTCTCCAGCGCCACCATCACCGCGCTGCGCGCCAGGATGAACCCGTCTTCGATCGCGGTGCCCGAAGTGTCGGCGGTCGGCACCAGCGGCGCCGCGGGGTCGAAGGTCCAAGTGGTCACCGTGCGATCGAGCGGCCGGTACGTGCGGTGCACGCGCGCCGGCCAGCCCAGCGAGCTCGCGGAGCCGTTCTGCTCCTCCATCAACATCACGTAGTCGAAACGCCCCGGCTCGCCACCCGCGACACCGTTGCCCTGCACGCGCCACACCGGGACCACGGTCGTGCCGTTGGTGTGCTCGTGCGTGTACGTGCCGCACACGCCGCGGAACTGGAAGTTGGTCGCGGCCGCCTTGGTCAACGGCAAGGTGTCGAGCTCGGACACGCCCCAATTGGCCTGCCACAGGTAACCACTGCCCTGGCGAGCGCTCGCCGGCGCGCGCAGCGGAGCCGGCGGCGTGGCGAGCGCGAAGGCCAGCGGAACGAAGCGTGAGTCGAGCGCGCCGCTCTCGGGCTCGATCACCGCGGGCCCGACGATCGCAGGGCCGCCTCCGCCCGGCGGCGGCGCGTTGCCCTGCACGTCGATGTCCGTCGAGCCCAGCGTGACGGTGTCCTTGAGCGCCGTCAGTGCGAGCAAGTTGTTGCGCACCAAATGACCGTCGCCGGAGATCGTGTCGTAGCGCACCCACTCGGTCTTCTCGGCGTCGGTGGTGTGCGTGATCTGGGCGAACTCGGAGCCGTTGTTCGGCGCGAGGAAGCCGACGCCGGAAGGTGACACGCCGGGCGTGGGGATCGAGATCGGGATGACGAACGTCTGCCAGCGCAGGATGTCGCGCAGCGGAACGCCCAAGGCCTGCGACTGCCAGATCGGGTTCCACTGCACCACGAAGGCGTGCGGGACCTGCTGCGGGTCGATCGCCGGCAGCGCCGCGCGCGCCGAGATGTTGAGCACGTCGTTGGTCCATCCCGAGTAGCGGATGACCTCGGCGCCGAACAGCGGTGCGCCGTTCGCCGTGGTGTGCGTGGTCGAGCTCGCCACCGGTTGACCATTGTTGGTCTGCGTGATCGTTCCAGCGGCGAGTTGGATCAACACCGCGTAGCCGCCGGTCGGCGAGAAGGCCTTCATCATCTCGGCCGTGGTGATGCCGGCGTCGCAGGCCGCGAGTTGCAGGCCGTTGGCGCTCGAATTGGCATCGAGCCCGGTGCCCAGCGGGAACAGGATCTGGGAGTGCGAGATCGGGTCCCCCGCCGAGGACGCGCCGCCGATCACCGCCGTCGCGTAGGCCACGCCCCATTTGCCGAGAACCGACGGCAACTGCGCCGAGCCGTTGGGCACGTTCGAAGCCAGCACCGCGGCGTAGCCGTAGAGCTCGACCGGCGTTCCCGACTCGTGGGTCACGTCGAGATTGGTGGTCGTCGGCACGCCCGCCTCGCCGCCCTGCCACTGCACGCGCGCCTGCCGCCCACCGAAGCCGGCGTTCGCGCCGCTGAGCGTCGGAGTCGCGGTCAACGCATTGCCCGGTCCGACCGAGCACTCGATCAGCTCGTTGCCGATCTTGACCACGCACGGATCGGGGAAACCCTCGACGCTGTCGACCGCGATCGTCGTGCTGGTCGCGGCCAGCGTGCTGGTCAGGCGCGTCAGCCCGAACTTGCGCACGCCGTGGGTGCGCCCGTCGACCAACATCGTGATCTGGCTGGGCTTCGAGCCACGCACGTCGACCGACACGTGTGACCACGTGTCCGCCAGCAGACCGGGCGCTTGCCCCGGCGTGACCGCGAAGTGCACCTCGCTCACCTCGCGGAAGGCCGAGTCGGGGTGATCGCCGGCGGCGTCGTAGACGTGGAGCACCAACTCGGCACCCGCGTTGGTGGCGCCGATCGCCAGTTGCACGCGATCGGTCTCGACCGACGTGCGCCCGATGTCGACCCAATTCGAGGGCGCCAGCGAGCGCGGCTTGAACCAACCGCTGAAGCTGAACGCGCGCAACAACGGGCTCTGCGTGGCCGTCCAGTCGAGCTCGTTCGTCGAGCGCTGCACGTACTCGCTCGCGACGTAGCGTCCCTCGGGGTCCTGGGTCTCGTGATCGAAGTGCATCACGTGGCGCTGCGTCAGGCCCTGGATCGAGTCGGGCTCGCGCGCGGCCCACAGTTGCGCCCAACCGGCGTCTTCGCGAGAGGCGAAGACGTGCTCGGGCACCGGGGTCTCCTGTGAACCGGCGGACGTGTTGGAGCTCGCCACTTGCGAGGTGATCGACGGCACGAACGGCTGGCCGTCTAGCGTGCCGAAGTGCGGCACGTAGTTGGACGGCGGCGTCGCGCCCGAATCCCAGCGCTGCAGCGCGTTGGGTCCGGTCGACCACAGCGGCGCCTCGCGGTCGAGACGGAAGGCCTCGTCGAAATCCTCCTGGCGCGCCCAGACCTGCATCAAGTCGCGCTGCGGCACGACCATCTCGACTTGATCGCGGACCAGCGACACGCGCTCGACGCCGCTCTGTGCGTTGACCACCGCGCGCACGTTCATCTCGAACACGTCGCGGGTGGTGAACGAGAACGGCATCGTCGAGTACGCCAGGTAGCTGTCGTTGGCGTTGAGCGCGTTGCGGTAGAGCGCCTGCGCGTCGCGCACGTCGATGAACCCACTGCCGGATGCGACCGAAGCGGGCGCGACCGGCGCATCGCCGGGCAGCTTCTCCAGGCCCGCCGCCGGCAGCACGACGCGCCGCAGGAAGTCCTCGAGCCCGAGGAACGGCCGCGACTGCACCACGAGCGCGGCGAGATCGCGCGCTTCGTCACGCGTGATGCGATCGCCGCTGCCGGCGAGCTGCACGTTGGCGAACAGGGCTTCGAGCACGTCGGCCGACGCCATGTTGACGTTGACTGGCCGGCGCGCGAGAGCGCGCACTTCCGCGGTGTAGGCAAAGTACTCGTTCTTCGCGGGCTCCATCAGGCGGATGCCGCCGTCGACCAGGCCTTGCACGATGCCGAGCTCGGTCGTCGCGCCGTCGGTGATCTGTACCGTCGTGCCCGGGCTGAACCAGCGCACCTCGTCGAGCCGTAGGATCCCGGTCTCGCCCGCGACGACCGCGTTGAGCACGCGTACCGGCTTGTGCCACGCGCGTCCGGCGCGCACGCCAGCGTAGGTCGTGCCGGTCGCAAGGAACGGCTCGACGAACGCGCTCACGGACTCTTCGAAGCTCTTGATCGCTTCCGCCGTCGCACCGTCGGCCGGGCGCTCGACGATGCCGTAGGCGAGCTGGGCCGCGTCGCGCACCTGCTCAGGTGCATCGAACTCGCGCAATTCCCCGGTGCGCGTGATCGCGCGCCACATCGCGGGAGCGAAGGCGCGCTGATCGATCACCGTCGTTCCGGCCGGGTGCGAGCTCGGCGGCACCGCTCCGGCCTCCTTGGCCCGGCCCTTGTCGTCGGTGACGGCCCCGACGCCGCGCGTGAGCTTCTTGAAGGTCGTGCCCTCGAGCTCCTCGTACTTGATCAGCTCGCGCCCGATCCACAGGTAACCCGTGGGAGCGAAGCCCGAGGCGAACGACACGCTCAGCTCCTTGTCCTCGGGCTTGATCGCCGCGGCCAGACGGTTGGTGGCGCCGAGCAGGTTGGCGAAAAGCTGCGGAGGAGCGCTGTTCAAATCGATGCGACCGGCGACGTCGGCGACCTCCGTCTGCCACATCACACCCAGGTCGTTGCGCGGATCGATGAAGCTCTTCGCCAGCTCCGGCAGCTCGGTGAGCTCGGCCGCGTCGTCGAAATACGGCGTCGTGTCGAGCGCGGGATGCGACCCACCCAGCGAGCCGCGCGCGTGCCGCACCGCCATGTCGAGCGCCAGCCGGGCCTGCGCCCTGTCCGAGATCTGCGCCGCGGCCTTCGAGGCGTTGCGCGAGGTCATCAGGAACGGCGCGCACAGCACCAGCAGCGCCATCAGCACCAACAACACCGTGATCAGCGCGAAACCGCCGCGCGCGGGCGAGGCCAAGCGAGTTCCGGTCCGGGTGTGCATCGCGCGCCTCACTCCACGTTCCCGTACATGCCCACGCGGATCACGGCGGTGCGCGCGTCCTCGTACACGATGCCGACCGACAGCGGCTCGCGATGCGCCGCGCGATCGAGGTTCCCGCCGGCGTCGAAGCGAATTTCGCTCGGAACGCCGGGGTCGAAGCGCACCGACTCGGGCAGCGCGATCTCCTCGCTCGCGGCAACCGCGCTGATCACCAGCGAGTCGATCGATCCGACGAAACCCGCCTGGCGGTCCCCGATCACCAACGGAGCCGCGATGTGCCACACCGGGAGGGTCTCGAGCACCGGCTCCTCGGGCTCCAACTCGACACCGTCGATCCCGAGCGCGAGTCGCCGTCGGTCGTACTCGAACGCCACGCGCGTCCAACGACCGATGCCGAGCGTGCCCGCGGGAGCGGCATAGACCAGCTTGCCGCCGCGCACTTCCTTGCCCGTCGCATCCTTGACGAGCGGATAGAACCAAGCGCGCACGCCACCCGCTCCGGTGACGTCGAGCCCGATCGTCTCACCCAACTGCAGCACGCGCCCGCCGCCATCGGCCTCCAAGCGCAACGCGCACTCGATGCGAAAGCCGTCGGAAAGGTCGAAGCTCGAGTATTGGTGCACCGGCACCTCGGCGCGCGCGTGCGCGCCGCGCGGCAAGGTCAGAGCACGCCCGACGAAGCCGTCGTCGACGTACTCGGCGCCAAAGTTGGCGCCGTCGAGCTGGAACGCGCCGCGCAACATCTCGCTGCCGCTCTCGAAGTGCCACGTGCCGATCACTTCCAGCGCCTCGGCGCGCAGCGTCCCGGTGTTGGGGTCGAGGCGCACGCGGGCACCGGCTCCGCGCGCCACGGCCGAGTTGCGCGCCGCACGGATCACGTTCTGCACCAGCCCGCGCGCCGCGCGCTCGCCGAGGTTGATCGACGACAGCATGCCGACGCCCGCGCCCATCAGGATGCCGAGCACGCCCATCACCAGCAGCAGCTCGAGCAACGTCATCCCGCGCAAAAGCGTGGAATGGGCTGTCGAACGAGCGGTGGGACGGACGCGGACGTGCTTCACGGCGCGCTACTTCGCTCGCTTGAAGTTGAAGATGTCGTCGTCCGTGCCGAACTCGCCGTCCGCGCCAGCCGAGATCAGCTGGAATCCGCGGGGTTCGAAGTAGTTGCCGGTCTCGGGGTTCTTCTGCGCGCGCGCGCCACTGACCAAGCGCTCGCCCGAATCGGGCTGCAACGTGGCGTACTTGTCCTCGCGACCGTAGTCGCGCCAGTGGAAATACGCGAACGGGTTGCCCCATTGATCGCAGATCTCGAACAAGGTCGCGACCTCGAACCCCGGAGCCTTGCGTCCGAGCGCGTCGTCGTCGGTGTTGCCGAGATGGTCGTCGAACTTGCCGAAGCCCGGCTTGCCGTCGGCGCACAGCGCGACGTACAGCGCTTCGGCCCCGAGATTCTCCATGTTCGGCGGCGTGCCCAGCTCGACCGGCAGCGCCGAAGGGGCGAAGTCGCCGGTGTCGTCGGTCAACTCTCCCAGCGCCAGCGAGATGTGCTGCGCGGTGACCTTGCTCACGCTGACGTCGACTTGGCCGAGCACGCCGGTGAGGTTGGTGAACAGGAAGTACGAGAGGATCCCCAGGATCACGATCACGGCGAGCAGCTCGATCAGCGTGAATCCTGCGCGTCGCGCCGAGCGCCACGCGAGCTCCACGACCTGCCGATGTGCTTCGATCTTGCGTTGCATGCCCCACCCACCTTGCGCGCGAGCCCGGCTCGCGCCGAACGCTAGTTGCGGATCCGCTTGGTGACCTCGACGTTGTCGATGATCACCTTCGCCGGCAGGCCCGTCTGCCCCTCGGCGAACACCCCCACCTTGACTTCCTTCGTCGAGGACGCCAGGCGCGGCAACTTGAAGCCCTCGCGCACCGGAATGCCGTCGATCGAGATGCGCCCGCGCGCCTCGTTGCCCTCGCCGATCTTCTCGATGCGCAGGCGCACCGCTCGGTCGGTCGGCCACCACGGAGCTCCGGCCGCGGGCACGTCCTCCCAGGCCTCGTCGGCGGTCGCCGTGTCCATCGTGAGCACGACCAGCCCGCCATCGCGACGGCGCGCGATGCCGAATTTCGACTCGGCTTGGTTCTGGCCGTTGCCCAAGCGCTTCTCCTTGGAGACGAACAGGCCCACCTTGGCGTTGCACGAGCTGGGCACGGTGACGTCCAGCTCGATCGCGACGAACTCGCTGCCGCCGTATTGGCGCAGCACGCGCGCGCTGCCGTTGGAGTTGAACGTGCCCTCGATGCGCAACGAGCCGTCGGCCAGCGCCACCAGCGGACCGGCGGCCTCCTCGACGTCCCAGTCGTTCTTGAGTTGCAGGCGCTCGAAGGCGTCGCTCCACACGACCTTGCTCTCGTGCTCGTGGATGCGCGCCATCTGCGCCTTGGCATGGACCCGGAATGGATCGCTCTCGGGCTGCGAGCGCCGGTCGTCGTTGAGCTCGGCGAACTGCGTGATGGCCTTCTCCGAATCGCCGCTGCGGTAGGTGGTCCAGGCTTGGCCGGCGCGCGCCAGCGGATGCGACGGATCGAGCGCCAGTCCGGCCTCGAACGATGTGCGCGCAGCGAGCAGATCGCCGGCGTCGATCGAGTTGACGCCGCGCAGCGCGTGCACCTCGGCGCGGTTGTGGTCGACGGCCAGCGCGCGCTCGAAGTAGCGTTCCGCGGCCGCGTGATCTCCCGAGCGATAGGCGAGCACGCCGAGCGCGACCAAGGCGTCGACGAAGTCGAGCTCGCGGTCGAGCGCGCGCACGAACATGTCGTGGGCACCCTGCACGTCGTCGCGCTGCGCGGCCAGGCGCCCGGCTTGGTACAGCGACCAGGGATCGATGGGATCGCCTTCGAGCGCCAGCTCGATGAAGCGCGAAGCGTCCGCCGGATAGCCGGTCAGCTCGGCCAGCCACGACAGCGCGCGCCAGGCGCGCGGCGCGCGCAACGGATCGGCCGATGCGGCGAGCAACAGGCCGTCGCGTGCCGCCGTCCAGTTCTTGGCCGCGAGGTCCGCCAGCGCGCGCGACATGGCGAGCTCGAAAACGACGCCGGTCGCCTGCGCGCTCGCCGCGGGCGCAGTGCCCTTGGCGCCGAGCCCCAGGGCCGCGAGCTTGCCGGCCAGCGCGCGCTGGTCGCCTGCGTCGGCCTGCAGCGCGCGGTCGAAGCTCGCCAGCGCCTCGTCGATCGCGCCGCTGGCGAGCAGCGCATTGCCGAGGTCGGTGCGGATGCGCGCGCGGGTCTTGGCGGCCTCGGGCGCCGTCGGCTCGAAGCGGAAGGCCTCTTTGAAGCGCGGCAACGCCTCGTCGAAGCGACCGCGCTCGAACAGGAACGTCCCGAAGGAGTGCTCGACCTGCCACTGCGCGCGACCGCCGATCTGTTCGGCGTGCAGGAAGCGCTGCTCCGCGCTCTCGAACAAGCGCAAGCGCGCCTCGAGTTCGGCCAGCGCGACGTGCACCTCGGGGCGGTGCGCGAACTTCTCGATCAAGGCCTGGGACTCGCCCTCGCGGCCAACGTACTCGAAGTACGCGTCTTGGAAGCGGAAACCCGCCTCGTAGCAGCGCGCCAGCCCGAGCCGCGGCGCCGGATCGTCGGGCATGTGCACCAACACCTTGCGGAACAGCGCTTCGGCCGTCGGCAACGCCTCGCGCGCCTGCAAGCGCAGTTCGATGCACTGATCGGCGAACGCCAGCATGTCGGCCAGTTGGCTGGGGCCGGTCTGGCCCTCGAACTCGCGCTTGCGTTGCTGGATGCGGTTGGAAGGCGTGTCCGCGAAGGCAAACTCCGTCACACGCGCGCGCTTGTAGGCCACCGGCTTCTGTCCGGGGAAACGCTCTTGGCCCGTCTCGGGGCGCACCTCGACGAACAGCAGGTCCTCGCCAGGGCGCGCGCGCAGTCCGTAGCGGTCGCCGTTGCGAATCTGGCCGAACACCGGCTCGCCGTCCTCGAGCCGCATCCAGTCGTAGAGCTTCTTGAAGCTCTGGATCAACGCGCTGCGCTGGTCGGGTGTCAGCAGCTCGATCGACGGCGCCGCGACCGGCGCTGCGTTGGGGGCGGCCTGCGGCTCGCTGTCCTCCATCTCCGCTTCAGCGGCGACGAACAGCCCCGGCACATTGGTGGGTGTCGCGGAGGCGCGCAGGAACTTGCCGAACAGCGCGGCGTCGAACGCCGGCTCGGGAGGCGGCACGAGCCCGGTGAACTCCGGCAGCGGCGGCTCGTCCATCTCGAGCGCCGGCAGGGGACGCGTGTCGCGCGGTGGCGCGAACACGTCGCGGTCGAAGTCGTCGAGCTTGCGCGCGGCGGGCAGGGCCAACGAAACGTCGGGCGTGCGGTGCTCCTCGAACTCGGGCGGAGCGCCGGACTTGCTCGAGCCGCGCACCGCACCGGGCGAGTTCGAGCTGGCGTAGTACAGCACTCCGAGGATGCCCAGCGTGCCGCCGAGCACCACGTGTTCCTTGCGCAGGTTCATTGCGCGTCCTCCCCGGTCTTCGCCAGGCCGACACGGTTGAGGTGCGCCACCAGCAGCGTCAATTCCATCTTCACGTCGTCGGAGTTCTTGGAACGCGCGGGGGCGATGTCGAGCGTCTCGAGCGTCAGCACGCGCGCGGCCTTCTGGTCTTGGAGCAACGTGATCAAGCGCGTCATGGGCATCGCGGGGCCGACGAACTTGAGCTCGATCACGGTCTTCTCGACGTCGTTGATCGGCTTGCCGCCCAGCAAGCGCGAGTCGAGCTTCACGCGGATCGAATCGAGCCGCGCGCAGCCCGCCGTGATCGCGTGCTGCACCACCTGCTCGATCGCGTCCAGCGCCTCGAGGTAGCGCACCAGCTCGGCCTCCTTTGTCGGGGAGACCAAGGGCATGCCCAGATCGGGTGGCAGGAACAGCCCAGCGCGACCCGCACGGCGCTTGAGATCCTCGCGCGTGCGCTCGAGCACCGTGAAGTAGCGGCTCGAGGCCGGCACGCCCTTCTCCATGCGGAACTCGGGTCGCGCGACGAACTCCACGTTCTCGCGCAGCGCCTCGGCCGCCTGCACCAGCGCCGCGTTCTGCTCCTTGGCGCGCTCGAGATCGGCGCCCGAGAACATGCTCGAGCGCAGGTCGACCTCGAGCTTCGAACGACGCCCCTGCTGCGCGCGCAGCTTCGCGCCGAGCGACGAATCGATCGCCATCCAGGCGCCGAGGAACACCACGGCGCCGATGCCCACGGACATCAGGAAGCGCTTGTTCTCTTGCCAGTAATTGCCGAGATCCATGGCCATGGCTACTTGGTGGCCTCTTGGTTGTCGGTGGTCGCGGCCGCGGTGCTCTCCGGCGGCTTGGGGGGGGCGAACAAGGTCATGTCGAGCGTGAAGCGGTCGCCCTGCGGACTGGGCGCGTAGATGAACTCGGCCGTCGGGAAGCGCGTGCGCAACTTGGTGACGTAGCCCTCGAGCAGCGCCGCGATCGACTCGGTGCCCTCGCGCGCCCGGCCCGCGAGGTGCACCACCGGCCGCACGTTCTCGCGCGACAAGCGCAGTTGGTCGTTGGCCTTCCACTCGGAGTCGAGGCTCTCGATCCAGAATCCGTCGGGGAGATCGCTCTCGAGTTGCGCCAGCGCGCGCGCCACTTGCTCGCCCGAGCCCGAGAGCGCCTGCAGGCTCGAGACGTCGGCGGCGAGCTCGGCGTTGGCCTTGATCATCTCGCGCGTGCGCCGATCGGTGTCGCGATCGCGCCGCAAGCGCGCGTCGAGCTTGGCGACTTCACTCGTGGCGGCGCCCAACGCCTGCTGCGTGGTCCACGCGGTCCAGCCCAGGAAGCCCGCGGCGAGCACGGCGGCCGCGATGGCCCAAATCGTGCCACCGACGAACTCGCGCTTCTTGCGCACGGCCGCCGGCAGGATCTCGATCGAGTAGGCCGCGGCGTCGGAGGCCATGGTCGCGAGACCCAGGGCGACCACCGACTCCAGCTTGAATTCCTCGAGCTTTTCCGCGTCCTCGGCGTCGAGCGCGCTCGAGTCGACCACGCGGAACGGGTCGAACAACTCGACCGGAACGCCCAGCCCCGAGGACAGGTACTTGGGCAGGCCCGCGAGCGCGGCGCCGCCACCGCACAGCAGCACCTTGTCCACGCGCAGGTTCGAGACCTTCACTTGGCTCTTGCAGAACATCACGGTCGACTGCAGCAGCGAGAGCAGCTGCCCCCCGGCCGCCACCGCAGCGCGACTGGCCTTCTCTTGGTTGGCGTCGCGGTAGCGAGCTCCGGGCTCGAGCGTGGCGAGCTCGATCTTGATCTGCTCGGCCTTCTGCGCCGACACGCCGAAGCGCTCGGCGATGGCGTCGTCGAACAGCTTCGAGCCGCCGCTCAGATTGCGCGCGAAGAGCAGGTCGGGCCCGCGCACCAGGATCACGTCGAGATTCTCGTGGCCGATGTTGGCGAGCAAGACCGTCTCGTCTTCGACCACTCCGTAGTGCGTCCAGGCGTTGTACAAGGCCAGCGCGCAAGGACTGAAGGCGTCGACCGCGCCACCGATCGAGCGCAGGCCGGCCATGTGCTCCTCGAGCAGCGACTCGCGGGCCAGCGCCAGGAGCACCACGTCCTCGTCCTCGATCTCGGGCAGCGCGGGCAGCAGGTTGAAATCGCTCGCGACCGCCGCTCCGGACGACCCGCCGACCTCCTCGACCTCGAAGCGCATCAGCTTGCGCAGTTGCCAGTCGGGGACGCGCGGAACGCGCGTGTAGCGGATGTTGACGTCGCGCCCCGTCAGGCCCACGCGCGATTCGCCGACCTTGAACGGCGGAGCGCCGGCCGACCAAGCCTCGAGGATCGAGCCCGCGCCGTGCGGCAACACGGCGAACTGGCTGACGACGAAGGTGTTGCCCTTGGCGTGGCCGCGGACGAACTTGTTCGTGCGCGACCCGATGTCGATCCCGGTGACGGTGCGTGCCATCTAGCGGCCCCCGCTCGAGGCGTTCGAGACGCCGGCGAAGTGTTGTTCGAGGTATTCCCGGACGTGCTGCGCGAGCGCCGCGCTGCCGCCGGTGTCCAGCGCCTGGGCGATGCCCTCCAGGCGCGTGCGCTCGTGGCGCTGGAGCTCGACTTCGAGCGTGACCAGCTCGGCGTCGACGGCCGCCACCAGGGCGCGTGCGTCGCTCTCGACGTCGATGCCCGAGTAGCGCGCCGCGATGTTCTCGGCCGAGCGCCTGCACTGGCGGTACAGGTCGACCAAGCGGAAGAAGCGTGCGCGCTCGACCTCGGCGCGCAGGGCGCGCACCTCGCCCAAGCCAGTCTCGCCGATGCGCGCGCGCGCCGTCTCGGCCTCGGTCAAGAGCGCGGACTCGAACGGGAACTCGTCGCGCAGTCGGCTCCACTCCTGCGCGGCGACCCCCAACTGACCGGACTTCTCGCTCTCGCGCGCGGTGCGCGCCAGCGCTTGCGCGGCGTCGCGCTCCGCGCGGAATTCGGTCTGCAGCACGATCGAGCTCGCGTCGCCGAGCTCGGCCTCGACGCGAATTCCAGTGCCGTCGGGCTGTCCGCGCAGGAGCAGCGGAGCAGTGAACACCCAGCGCACTTGGTCCTTGCCCGCGCCCGCAACCACCGCGGTGCAGCCTTCGCGTGTGAACTCGCCGGTGTGCGCCCGATAGCCGCCGCTGCCTGTGCTCGCCAGGCCGCCCTTGAGCAGGGGCTCGTCGACGCGGAACACGAGCTTGCGCGCGCTCCCCGCGCCCACCTGCACCCCGAATCCATTGGCGAGCTTGGCGACGTTCAACGTCGCGCGCTCCCCCAGCGCTCCGCCGGCGGTGCGCACGTGGATGTCGCTCGCCAGCGAGCGATCGATCTTGAACAGCGTGGCCACGTTCGCCGGCTGGCCGTGGGCGAAGAGTCGGAACTCCTCGAGCGCCTCGGCGGGCTGCTCGGCGCCCTGGACCAACGCGACGTCATCGAGATCGACGCTTCCCTCGCCGTCGGCGGCGCGAGCGAGCGCGACCACGCGCAGCGTGTCGAAGCCCATCGGGATCGTGACCGCGAGCCGCAGCTCCGCGAACTCGGCCTCCGACGCCGCAGCGGTCCACGCCACGCTGCGCGCACTGGCGCCGCTGGAGCTCTCGAACTCGAGCCCCAGGCGAGCCTGGGCTCCGCCGTCCGCGCGTGCGAATCCCAGCACCTCGAGCGAGCGTTGCGTGCCGAGCTTGATCGCACCCGAGCGCGCCAAGGCCCATTGCCCAGCACTGAGCTCCACACCCAGCCCAGTGGCCCCCGAGCGGCGCGAGCCAGAGTCGAGGTCGAAGGCCGCGGAGCTGCTCTCGTCGTTCTCCCAGGCCGCCCCGTCCCCTTCGAAGGAGTAGGGACCGCGCAGCAAGTCGCCGGCGACCGGCTCGACCGCGCGCAGCGCCGCGCCACCCGACTCGGCGGGCCCTTGGCCGAGGAACCACCAAGCCCCGCCACCAGCGCCGAGCACCACCACCGCGCCGACCAGAGCTCCGACCAACGAGCGCTTCCCCGCCTTGACGACCTTGTCGGCGCTGATCGTGCGCACCGAATCTCCGGCGACAGTCGCCTCGCTGGCGCGCGCGGGCTCGCGCTGCTCGAGCTCGGGCTCGGCGCTGCTGGGAGCCGGCGCAGCGCGGGTCGTGTCCAAGAGGACCAAGCGCACGTTTCCGAGCATCACTTGGTCGGCGTGCGCGAGCTGGCGCTCCGAAACGCGCTCGCCCCCGACCCGCGAACCGTTGGTCGAACCCAGGTCGCGCAGCAGGACCTGCTCGCCCTCGAGCAGGAACTCCGCATGCCGGCCCGAGACCGAGGCATCGAGGATTTGGACGCTGTTGCCGGGCTTGCGGCCGATCGTGATCCCCGTGCCGGTGATCGGAACCGTTTCGCCCTGACGCTCGCCGTTTTCGAACCGCAGGGCGTAGCGAGATTGCATGGGCGCGTGAATGTGGACTGAGGCGAGTTGGGGGCTGAGGGGAGCGAGATCGCGGCCGGATGGAGCGCACCGTTCGCGGCCTCCGGATGCGAAACCGGACACCGGACACGCACGCTCGTCGCGCGCGCTGCAATCGACGCGAACCGTCACCGGAGTGGCGCCGACGCCCGCGCCCGCGGCTGCGACTTACCAGGCCGGTAGGACGCGGTAACCGTAGGACGTGCGACTTCGCTCTCCGGGCGCCGGAGAATAGCGGGCGAAACCGATCTAGTGAAGCGACGGCGAGCTTGTTCGAGGCCCACCGACGCTCGACAATCGCGGCGTGACCCGGGGCCCCTCGATCGCGCGCGAGCGCTGGTTTTTCGCTCCGCCGCAGCGACCCGAGGCATTGACCGAGGACGACGAGCGCCACGCTCTGCGCGTGCTGCGCCTTTCTCCCGGGGAACGAGTCGTCGCGCTCGACGGTCGCGGCGCCGCCCGCGAGCTGGAGCTGGTCGAGGTGCGCGGGCGCTGCGCCGTGTGGCGCGCCACCGGCGTCGAGTGGCGCGAGCCAGCCTACGGTGCGACCCGCTCGGAGCTGCCGTGGGTCGAATTGGTGACGGCTCCTCCCAAAGGCGCGCGGGCCGACGAGCTGATCGATGCCGCGACGCAGCTGGGGGTCGCAGCGCTCACGTTCGTCACGCCGCAGCGGACTCAGGGTTTCGAGCGCCACAGGGTCGGCGACCGGATGGAGCGCTTCACGCGCATCGCACGCGAAGCTTGCAAGCAGGCCAAGCGCCTGCATGAGCCCGTGCTGAGTGGACCGCTCGAGCTGGAAGAGGCCCTGCGCGGCTCCGCGGCCGGCATCAACGTACTGTTGAGCCCGCGGGCCGAGCGCCGGCTCGCGGCCGCCCTGGAGCAGGCGCTCCCCGGGACTCGCGAGGCACCCTGGAGGTTGTGGATCGGGCCGGAGGGCGGCTGGAGCGAGTCAGAAGAGCAGCAGTTGAGCTCCATCGGCGCCCTCGCCGCGCGGCTCTCGCCCCACGTGCTGCGGGTCGAAAACGCCGCCGCGGCCGCAGCCGCGATCGCGCTGCACGGCGCGTGGCGCGTTTCCGAGAGCGCCTCTTGAGTCCCGTGGCGAGGCGGCGCTCGGCACGAGCCCGCCAAGTGGGCACGACCTGATCGGGCGCCTTCGGGCCGAACCCTCGTGCGCCGATCCAGACACGCGAGCGCGCTCCCTTTGCCTGCGACGGTCGGCGGCGAGCTTCACCAACCCACGCGCTCGCGCAGCGAGACGAAGCGCTCATCGCCCAGCACGACGTGGTCGAGCAGCGGGATGCCGAGCAGGGCACCGGCCTGCTCGAGGCGTCGCGTGACGGCCAGGTCCTCGGCGCTGGGCTCCGGGTCCCCGCTGGGATGGTTGTGCGCGCAAACGACGGCCGCGGCCGCGGCGCAGATCGCCGGCCGAAACACCTCGCGCGGGTGCACGATCGAGGTCGTCAGGCTCCCCACACTGACGATTTCGCGCTGTTTGACCCGGTGACGGCCGTCGAGCGCCAGGACCCAAAACGTCTCGCGCTGCTGGCCGCGGACTTCTGCCGCGAGCAGGCGGAACACCGAGTCGGGGCCGCGGATCGCGGGTCGTTCGGGCAGCCGTGCGCGCGACAGTTGGCGCGCCAGGGCAAACGAGGCCTCGAGTCGCTCGGCGGCTCGCCGGGGCAAGCCGTAGCGCGCCGCGAGCTCGCTGGCGGAGGCGCACGAGGCCTCGATCAGGCACGCATCCCAGTCCGCCGCCCCTCCCGCGCCGCCGAGCAGCCGCCGAACGAGTCCGCCGGTCGAGGTGTCTCCGACCTTGCTCGGCGCTCGAGCTCGCGCGGTCTTCGCAAGCAGCGCGGGGCTCGGCGGATCCCACGCGCACTCCAGAGGCGGACTCGGATCCGCGAGGGGCTCGGCATCTAGATCGCCCATGACTCGCGAGAAGACGCACGAGCTTGCCCCGCGGTCACCGCCTCGCTCGGAATCCCTGCGTCGCGCGCAATCGCGACTCCGCGAGCGGCGCGGAGCGGCCGACGCCGAACCCGTTTCAACTGTGAGACAAAATTGAGAAAAGTGGCCAGGTCCGGCGAACTCGGGCCGAATGCACACCTAAGGACTGCCCATCTGCCTCTCTGGAGCCCCAAGGAACCTCGATGACGACCTGGATGTGGATCGCGGCGGCGACGCTCGGTGGGATTTGGCTGGTCGAAACGGCGCTGTTCGTCTTGTCGTACCGCACCAGCCGGCGCAGCACCCAAGTCGAGCCGAACGCGGAGTCGACGCTCTGAGGGAGCGCGCGCAACACATCGAGAGACGAGAACGACTGCCGGCTGACTCCTGACAACCGGCCTGTTGAGCGAGCGGCGATGATCCTGACATCGCCGCTCGCGCTGTTTTCTCGTCGAGCTCTGTCGCCGGCCAAGCACTCGCGGCGAGCTCAGCGCTGCAAGTCGCCCAGGAAGTCGTCGAGGGCGGTGGCAAAGGGCAGCCGCGTCCAGGCCTCGAACGCGGCCGCGGGTGCGCCCCCCTCGCCGCAAGCCGCGACCATCCGCAGCAGCGCATCTCGCCCGTGGGCGCGCTCGAGATACTCGACCAGCGCAAGGGATTGAGCGTAGGCCGCGGCGATCTCGGCGGGCTCGCCCAGAGCGGCAAAGGCGCGCTGCAACCGCCCGAGGTCGATCCACCCGTGCTGCGAAATCGCGCGGCGCGCGCGCGTGACGTCGGCGGCAACCGAGGAGTGGAACCACTGCGCCAGGCCTTCGTTGAGCCAGGCCGGCACCGAGCCGCCTCCCGACTCGCGCACGAAAGCGTGGATCAACTCGTGGCGCAGCAGCACCGAGAGCTCGGCATCCAGCGCCCGTCCTTCCTGCATCGGGACCCGGATCGTGCCGTCGTAGGAACCACCGGCCCAATCCGCCAAGCCCGTGATGCTCGTGAATTCCTCACGCCGGTAGAGCACCACCGGAATGCGCGGCCGGCCGCGCTCCGCCGGGTGGAGCCCGAAGATCAGCGCGAGCTCGATGTAGTGGCGTTCGAGTTCGTCGAGCACGTCCGGCGCCGCGTCGAGCAGCACACCGCGCCAGCCGTCGTAGGAGAGCTCGAAGTGCACGGAGCGATCGCGCTGGAACTCGCGCTCCGCCGCGAGCTCGGCGCGCCAGCGCTCCAGCAACTGGCGCAGCGCCTCGCGTTCCGGCGCGAGCTCGATGGCGCGCTCCAACCACTCGAGGCACGCTTCGCAGGGTCGCGTGCGCTCGTGCTCGTCGACGGCGCGCCGCGCGAGTGCCTCGGCCAGATTGCCCTTGAACACCGGTTCGTCGGGCACACCTGCGACACATTGCTCCAGGAGCTCGATCGCCAGCGCGAAGTCGCGCGCATCGAGGGCGGCGATGGCGCGCGCGTTGAGCGCGGCCCACGGACTTCCAGGCGCCGGCGCGGCGGAAAGCGGCTCGTCGACGAGCTCGCCGGCGGACTGCGGCGGCGCGACCACAGTCCGCGCCGGCATCTCGGGCTCGAGCGGGATCTCGGTCGCCGAAGGAGCTGGCTGCGCCGGCGGTCGAGTGCTCCACCACAGTCCTGCGGCACACGACAGCGCCAGGCCGAGTGAGCCGAGCGCGATCGGGCGCCACCGCGGAGAGCTCGAGCGCGAGGCCATGCCATCACTCCGACCAGCGCGTCGCACCCGCGCGCGGGGCGCCGCCGCCGATCGCCGCCGTCTCGAGCGCAACCCAAGCGCAGACCTTCACGGGGAACCCGGGCTCTCAGCGCCGTTTGGCGGCGCGCTCGCGGATCTGCTTCTCGAAGTCCAGGCTCTCGCGCCCTTCGATCTGCTGGCGCACGTCGTCGATCAGCTCTTGCCACGACTGGTAGCGGGCCTCGAGGTCCTTGGCCATCATCTTCTCGATGAAGTACTGGAGCTGGTGGCTCAGCCCGCGCGACTTCAACTCGGGGCTCTTGAGGCTCTGCATGACCTGCATGCGCAACACCTCGCGGTCGTCGGAGCTCTCGAACGGCAAACGCCCGACCACCAGGTGGAACAGCGTCACGCCCAGACTGTAGATGTCACTGCGCTCGTCGGCGGTCGCGCCGCCGCGCGCCTGTTCAGGCGACAGGTAGTGCACGGTGCCGACCGTGGTGTCGCTCTCCGCGGGCGCTTCGTCGGAGCGACCAGCGAAGCCCAAGTCGATCAACTTCAGCTCACCCGCGCTCGAGATCATGATGTTCCCGGGCTTGATGTCGCGGTGGATGATGTTCTGCGACGCCAGGTAGGTCAGCACCTCGGCGGCCCCCAAGACCACGCGCAGCGCGGCCTTCTCGTCGAAGGTGTGCCCGTCGTCGAGCAGCTCGAGGAGCGTGTGGCCCTCGATGAACTCCATTTTGGAGAAGTAGGTGTTGCCGCTCTTGAACACGCCGTAGCCCTCGACGAGCCCCTTGTGGCGCAGCTTCTCGAGCAGGCGCGCCTCGCTGGCGAAGGCCGAACGCGTCTTGGTGTTGCGTGTCGACTCGACGTTGAGCACCTTGAGCGCGATCACGCGCTGCGCCTTCTTCTCGCGCACGCGAAACACGTCGGCCGTTCCGCCGGATCCGGCCTTGCCGAGGATTTCGTAGCCCGGGATCTCGGGGATCTCGCCGCCGCGCGTGCGACGCCACCTGGAGATGGTTTCCGCCGAGAGCCCGGTGTGGTGCACCAGCAGTTCGTCGAGCGCCGCGCCCTTCTGGAGCTCGGGGAACACGCGCTCGGCGACATCGCGCAGGATCAGGCCGCGGTGCACGAGCAAGGCCAGGAACTCGGTGTCGTCTCGAGAGACCATGGGTGTTGAGGGTACGCCCTAGTCGCGCAATCTCCACGACCTACCGCAGCGGCGGGCAACGAAGGCGCGCCCACGCATTTCCTCGGGCGCCGATTCAGATCCCGGCGGACGGCGCTCGATCATGGCTGAGCTCCGCGCCCACCCCGCTGCGCGGCGCCTGGCCGCCCCATGGACCCCCTCCGCAGTCGCTCCGTGTTCCGCTACTTCCTGCCGGCGGACACGTTCGTGCGCATCGCGCTGCACGACGCGCGCGAGAGTTCGCTGCGGGTGCGGCCCGGGCTCAACCGCGCGACCTACCGTCGTCTGGTGCTCGAGGTCTGCTGCCCCGACTTCCAGGGCGAGCTCGCGCGGCACTTGGTCGAGCTGTGCCCCGACGATCCGTCCGGCGCCGAGGAGTTGCTCTACAACCTGTGCATCGAGGTCAATCCGCACCTGGACATCCACACGGTGCGCCTCGCCGAACGCGCGGAGCAGCCACTGGCGGCACCCGAGCGCCGCAAGCCTGCGGCACACGAGCCTCTCGAGCAGCGCTTGGGACGCAGCACCGATGGACTCGCGCTGCGCTTGCGGCGGCGCGTGATCGGCCAGGACGAGGCCATCGAACGCAGCGTGCGAGCGCTGCGCCGCAGCGCGGCCGGGCTCGCGCCGGAAGGCCGACCGCTGGCGAGCCTGTTGTTCGTCGGCCGCACCGGCACGGGCAAGACGGAACTCGCGCGCGCTCTGGCGCGCGAGGTGTTCCCCGACGGCGCGCGCGGCAAGCTCGTGCGCGTCGACTGCAGCGAGTACGCCGCCGGACACGAGTACGCCAAGCTGATCGGAGCTCCGCCGGGGTACGTCGGGCACGAACAGGGTGGATTCCTCACCGAAGCACTGCGCAAGGATCCCGAATGCGTGGTGCTGTTCGACGAGATCGAGAAGGCCCACGCACGCATGCATCACCTGCTCCTGCAGGTGCTCGACGAGGGGCAGCTGACCGACGGCCGCGGGCGGCGCATCGACCTGACGCGCGCGTTGATCGTGATGACCTCCAACGTCGGCGCGACCGAAGTCCGCGACGCCGCGCGGCGCGTCGGCTTCGGGGCTCGCGAGCTCCTGGGAGCGGGCGGAATCGAGGAGCTCACCGCCGGCGCGCTCGAGCGCGAGTTCGTGCCTGAGTTCCTGGCGCGCATCGACGAACGCATCGTGTTCCGCGAGCTCGACCTCGAAGTCGCCGTGAGCATCGCCCAACGCTTGCTCGAGGAATTGGCGCTGCGCGTGCGCCGGCGGCGCTTCAAGGTGGCCTTTTCGCCGCGCGTCGCGCGCTGGGTGGCCGAGCGCGGCTACAAGCCGGACTCGGGCGCGCGCGAGCTGCGGCGCGTGATCGAGCGCGAGCTCGAGGCGCGCCTCGCGGAGTGGATGCTCGACGCTCGCGCCACACACGCTCTGGTGGAGGTCTCGATCCGCCGCGGCGTGCCCTGTTTCCGCGCGGCCGCGTGAGCCGGCGCGCACCCCTCCCGCGGCTTTCCCTTTTCGCGGCGCGCTCGCTACCCTTCCCGCTCCATGGGTCCGAGCCTCGTGTTGCTGGTCGCGTCGTGGGCGGGCGAAGGAGCCGCGCCCGCCGCGCCGCCCGTGGTCACGCTGCGCCAAGAGCACGACGAGGTCGCCGCCCGAGCCCTCGACGTCAGCCTGAGCTGGCCGGAGTTCGACGCCCTGGTGCTCGACCGCCACGCGCTCTCCGAGGTCGGCCGCGGCGCGCTCAACCACCTGTTGCGCGCCAAGTTGCTCGAGCGTCTGGCCCGGGAGTCGAAGCTGGTCGTCGGAGCGGCCGAGATCGACAAGAAGTGGAAAGAGCTCGAGCGCGACATCGTGCTTAGCGGTCAAGCGGCTTCGCTCGCGGAGTACTTGGAGAAGAACCGCGTCGGCGTCGCACGCTTCCGCGAGTTCCTGCGATTGGGCGTGGTGCAGGAGACGCTCGCGCGCCAAGCGCTCGGCATCCCTTCGAACCGCCCGGTCAACGGCGAGCAGCAGGAGATGTGGCTCGACCAGATCGTCACGCAACGCGGCACGCAGTTCTGCGCGCCTCCCTGGAAGGACGGCATCGCCGCGCGCTGCGGCGATCTCGAAGTCGGGCTCGGCGACTTCCTCGAGCACCTCAAGCAACAGCTGGCGCTCGACGACATCGAGGACGACTGCTTCCAGGCCTTGCTTGCCAAGCGCGCGCGCGCGCGCATGCGCGACCTGTCGCCCGAGGCCTTCGAGCGCGCCCTGGACATCGAGATCGAGCGCCGCCGCATCGCCACCGAGTCCGACGCGCGCTACCAGGGCGCGAAGTTCGAGCAGATCCTGGCCTCCCAGGGCCTTTCGCTGGAGGTGCTGCGCCGCGATCCAGCGGTCGTCGCCTCGGGCCTTGCGCACGTGTGGGTCGAACGCACGCACGGTGAAGACGGCCTGCGCAGGGTTTATTCGGACGAGCGCGGCTGGTTCGACCAACGCTTCGGCGAGGCGCGCCACTTGCACCTGATCTTCCTGCGCGGCGCGCGCTTCAAGAGCGAGCTCAATCCGCGCACCTTCGAAGACGCCGAGCGCGACCTCGAGAAACTGCGCGCGCAGATCGCGACGCGCGCCGACTTCGAGCGCTTCGCCAAGGTGCGCTCGGAGGACGGCGGAACACGCGACAAGGGTGGCGACGTCGGCTTCGTGTCGCGAGGCGACGAGCAAATCCCCGACGCCGTTCGGGGCGCGGTGTTCGGCGGCCCGGAGATCGAAGGCGAGCGCTGCATCGGCCCGGTGCGTCTGGCGAGCCCCGCCGGCGCCGCGCTGATCTGGGTCGGCGAGCGTCGACCCGCGCCAGGTTGGGACGAGATGCGCGCACACGTGCACAACGAACTGCGCCGGCGCTTCCTCGACGAGTGCTTGACCGCGAAGGACGTCGTGACCTTCACCCACCGCGAGTGACGAGAGACAGCGATGCTGATCGGAAAAGTGATCGGAAGCGTGGTCGCCACGCGCAAGGACGAGAAGCTCGAGGGCCGCAAGCTGCTCGTGGTGCAAGTGCACAACCACAAGAACGAGCCCACCGAGCAGTACGTGGTCGCCGCCGACTCCGTGCAGGCCGGCCCGGGCGACCTGGTGCTCTACGCCACCGGCTCGAGCGCGCGCCAGACCTCGATGACCGAGAACCGGCCGGTCGACGCCGTGGTCATGGCGATCGTCGACTCGTGGGATCTCGGCGGCGAAAACGTGTACGAGAAGTGGAACCCGCGCTGACATGTACCTGGCGCGCGTGACAGGTCGCGTGGTGGCGACTCACAAGTATCCCGGACTCACCGGGGTGCCGCTGCAGTGGATCCAGCCGCTCGACGAGCACGGCCGAGCCATGGGTGCGCAGCTGGTGGCCTGCGCGGTGATCAGCTCTGGCCCGGGCGACCTGGTGCATTTCGTCGACGGGCGCGAGGCGGCGCTGGCGTGTCCGGAAACGTTCGTGCCCGTCGACGCCGCGATCATCGGGTTCGTCGAAGAGGCCGTGGCCAACGGCAAACGCATCGGGAGCTGAACGGTGTTCCTCGCCCAAGTCGTCGGAACGGTGGTCTCGCCGGTGCAGATCAGGGCGCTCGACGGCCACAAGCTGTTGATCGTGCGTCCGGTGAAGCCCGACGGCTCGCCGACCGGCAAGACGCGCATCGCGCTCGACAAAGCGCAAGCCGGAGTCGGCGATCGCGTGCTGGTGCTCGACGAGGGCAACGGCGGCCGCCAGATCCTGGGCGATCCCAAGGCTCCGGTGAAAACCGTCATCGTCGGTGTCGTCGATTACGTCGAGCGCGAGGGCCAACTCGTGTACGACCACCGCCGCGGAGTGCAATCGTGAGCGACGCGCTCTCGCAGTTGGCCGAGCAACGCGGCTGGAGCGACGAGGAAGCGCGCTTGCGGCGCTCGATCTGCGAGATCGGCAAGCTGTGCTACTCGCGTTTCTACATCGTCGGCGCCGACGGGAACATCTCGGCGCGCTTGAGCGACGGAACGCTCTTGATCACGCCCGCCGGCGCGATGAAGGGCTTCCTCGAGCCGCAACACGTCGCGCACATCGACATGCAGGGCAAGGTCGTCGACGGCGGTCCGGGCGCGTCGAGCGAGCGCGGCATCCACATCGCGTGTTACGAAGAGCGGCCCGAGATGAAGGCCGTCGTGCACGCGCATCCGCCGCACGCGGTGGCGATGACGATCGCCGGCATCGACATGCAGGCGCCCTTCATCCCCGAGATCGTGGTCACGATCGGCGGTATTCCGACCGCCAATTTCGGCACGCCCGGCACGCCCGAGCTCGCGGCGTCGATCCGCAACATCGTCAAGTGCTCCGACACCTTGGTGATGACGCACCACGGTTCGGTGACGCTCGGGACCAACTTGCTCGACGCCTACAAGAAGCTCGACATGGTCGAGCACACGGCCAAGATCCTCTACCTCGCGCACTCGGTGGGGTCCGCGAAGCCGCTGAGCCCCGAGTACGTTCAGAAGTTGCTCGCCACGCGCTCGATGCTCGGCATCAAGACCGTCAACACGCTCGAGAACAACTGCAACGCGCCGCGGCGGATGGGCTGAGGCGCCCGCGCGGTCCAATTCTGGAACCGATCCGCGCCGTCGAGCGCGTGGACGGCCGCGCGACTCCAGCTCGCCGCCGAAGTGTCCGACCGACGTGTGTCGCCATTCGAAGGCACACCCACCGACGTCGCCTCGGAGCACCGTTCCATGTTGCGTTCCTCGTTCACCGTGTTCGGCGTGGCCCTGGGACTGACCGCGAGCGCGCTGACCGTCGTGCCGGCGCTGTCGGCCGTGGCGGCCTTCGGCCAGCACCACGCCCTCGCGCCGCGCATCGAGGCGCAGCTCGCGCTCGCTTGCTCGCATTTGCGCGTGTGTGCCGCGGACGACGCCGTCGTCGAGTGCGTGGGCGACGCGAATGCGCGCTCCGAGCCCGCGGCACTCACGCGGACTCCGCAGCGCCAACCCGGGCTGCTCGACGAGCTCCGCGGCCAACGCGCCTGCGGCCCGCTCGCGGCTTGCGCGGCGAGCAGCACCGGAATCGTGCGCGACGCGCGCGTGCTCGACCTCCGCGGGCAAGTGGTGGCCGTGCTGGGCCGCTGGCCGGAATCCCAGCGCTTGGCGCACATCCCTCCGGAACTCTCGCTGGCTGGAGCGCGCGCGTGGCATGGCGCGCCGTACTTCGACGAGCCTTCGCAGACGCGCCGCATCGAAATCGCGGTCCCTGTGCTCGCCGCGGAAAACGTGGCGGGCCTGCTCGTCGCCGAGCTCGATCTCGCGCACCTGGAAGCGCTCGCCGCGGACTCGACGGTCGATTGAGACGCCGACACTTGGGGCACGACGCCCGCTGGCCCGCCGCGAGCTTCCTTCAGGCGCGCGCCGTCGGCAACGGCTCGCTGGCCGCGACGCCCTTCTTGAAGTTGGTGTAGACGACGATCGGCACGTCCAGCGTCTCGAGCGCGGAGACGATCAGCGTGCGCACGTCGTTCCACTCCAGCCCGCCGACGCCCGTCGCCAAGCGCGGCAGCGCCAGGCTCTCGAAATGCTCGCGCTCGATCGTCTTGCGCAGCTCGTGCAGCGCCTTGTTGACGTAGCTGGGCTTCGCGCGCCCAGGGTGACCGCCCTCGCGTTCGGAGGGTTCCTGGGTCAGCAAGCACGCGATGTGCATCGCGCGACCGGCCTCACCGACTCCGCTCCACACCCAGACCTCTCCGGGCCGCGGGCTGTGCGTCTTGCACCAGTGGCGGAAGTCCTTGTAGAGCCCCGGAAAGTGCTCACGCAGACTGAGCGCGAGCCCGCTCTTGAAGTCGTCGTGGGGCGCAACTCCGTGCGCGATCAAATGCGCTTTCGACAACAGGATGTCGCCAGTGACCTCGCGAATCATGCGCACCTCCTATTTTGCGGACGAGTCGATCCTCGCGCCGGTTGCGTGAGCGCACCAGCGCCAATCGCGGCCCTACGCACAACGCTGCCAACGCTACGCACAACGCCAAGGCACCCGCTCGCGAGCGAGGTACTCGACGAGGACCGACCCGCCCAACGCGGCGCTATCGCTCAGACCGTGCGGCGCGTCTTGGGAGAGGAGGACTCGATCTCGGCGCGGCGCTGCTCGAACCCCGCGCGTCCCATCAGGGCGTAGGCGGCGACCTTGCCGGCCTCGACTCCTGGTTGGTCGAAGGCGTCGATGTCGTAGTGCTCACCCATGCAGGCCACCGCCACCTCCAAGCACTGGATGTACTGGCCGATGGCGTGCGGATCGACCTTGGGGAACTCGAAGGTCACGCTCGGACGCTGCGCGGCCGTCAAGGCCACGCGCGCGCCGTCGCGCTCAGCTGCGAACAGCTCGTTGAGCGTGCGGCCGCCGAGGTAGCTGATCGCTTCGAGTTCGGGGTAGGCCGCCGGGAGCGTGATCGAGTAGTCCGAGCGGGCCACCGAGAGCAGCGTGAACCACTTGTCGAACGGGCCTTCCGTGTAGAGCTGCATCTGGCTGTGCTGATCGGTGACGCCCAGCGCGCGCACCGGTGTCGGACCGACGAACACGTCGCGCCCTTGGCGGCTCTTGCGCTTGCCGATCGACTCGGCGAGCAGCTGCGCGTACCAGTCGGCGAGCAGCGCCAGGCGTTGGCTGTAGCTGAAGGTCACGCTCATCGGCTTGGACTTCTTGGTCTGCATCAAGAACTGCAGCGCCGCGTAGACCTGCGCGGGATTGGCGTAGAAGTCGTCGCCGCGGCAGATCTCGTCCATGTCCGCGGCGCCCTTGAGCACACCCTTGATGTCGATGCCGGCGAGCGCGAGCGGCACCAACCCGACCGGGCTCAGCACGCTGTAGCGACCGCCGACGCCTTCGGGCACGACGAACGACTCGTAGCCTTCTCGCTTGACGATCTCGCGCATGACGCCCTTCGACTCGTCGGTGGTCACGCACAAGTGCTCGACGTGCGCTTCCCGGCCGAGGCGCTCGATCAACGCGTCCCGGAAGATCAGGAACTGCGAGGTGGTCTCAGCCGTCGTGCCGGACTTCGAGATGACGTTGAACAGGCATTCGGAGGGCTCGAATTGCCGCAGGAACTCGCCGATCAAGTCGGGGTCGATGTTGTCGAGCACGAACAACCGCGGCAGAGGTCCGCGCGCACCGAGATTGTGGTACGGCGAATTGAGCGCTTGCTGCACTGCGATCGTGCCCAGCGCCGAACCGCCGATGCCGCACACGACCACGTTCTGAAACCTCCCGGCCATGCGCGCGGCGTAGTCGAGCACCTTCTCGTGCACTTCCGCCTGGAAGGGCAGGTCGAGCCAGCGCAGGTCCTTCGTCCGACGTGCTTGCACGGCGCGCAGCGCGGCGCGCGACGCCGAGGCCAGTGCGTCGAGTTCGGCCGGAGCGATGCCGTGCGTCGGTCCGACGACATCCGAGAGCGCGTGCGTGTAGTCGAGCGTGAGCTGGCCCATCGAGTTCCTCCTGCGTGCGGCGTGCGAAGCGGCGGAGCCTAGCCTGCACCCCCGGCGCGAGCCAGAGAGCTCACGCTGGGGGTGCCTGGGGGATCGACCGCGGACGCCGTCGGCCTCGCGCGCTCACTCGTCGCGCCGCGACTGCGCGCGCAGGATCATGTAGATCAGTTGCGCCAGCGACGCGATCAGCGCGGCGACATAGGTCATTGCGGCGGCGTTGAGCACCTTGGCCACGCCGTGCTGTTCCTCGCTCGTGCGCACGATGCCAGTGGTCACGAGCAGATCCTTGGCGCGCGAGGAAGCGTCGAACTCGGTCGGCAAGGTGACCAGTTGGAACAGCACGATCGCCGCGAAGCAGATCACACCCAACCACATCAAGCCCGCGACATGCATCCACAGACCGAGCACGAACGGCAGGTACCACAGCATCGATCCGATCTGCACCAGCGGCACCAATCGCGAGCGCAGCGCCAACGGGCCGTAGTCGGCCGCGTGCTGGAGCGAGTGACCGGCCTCGTGGGCGGCGACCGCGACGGCCGAGATCGAGCGCCCGCTGTACACGTCGGGCGACAGGCGCAGGGTCCGCGAACGGGGGTCGTAGTGGTCGGAAAGGAAGCCCTGGTGCTGCTCGATGCGCAGCCCTTCGAGGCCGCTGGCGCGCAGGATCGCCGCCGCGGCCTCCGCGCCGGTCATGCGCGAGCCGACGCCGACCTGCGAGTACTTGGAGAAGGTCGACTTGACCTTGTACTGCGCCCACAGGCTGAGCAGCAGCGGCGGAACGGTCATCGCCAGGTACAGCGGTGAGAAGTCGAGCATCATCGGCGTGGGGGTCTCCTAGGTGCCCGCGGCGGGTGTGAGCCGGCCAGCACGGGCGCGCCAGGATTCGGCCAGAGCACCCCGGAAATCAAGCGCGACCCAGGCCGATCCAAGGCCAGAAGCGTGCTTCTCGGGCCCCTCCAGGGCCTTCCGTCGACCTGAAATTGGACCATCACGAGAGGGTTCGGGTACTCTTCACCCGTCGGGTAGGTCCACGCCACTTCCTCGCCCTCCCGCACCGAAGCCATGATCGACCGCGCCCGAACCGCCGCCGCCGAGCTACTCAAGATCGGCGACTTCGCTCGCCTCGCCGGCACCAACCTGCGCACGCTGCGCTACTACGAGGAGCTCGGCCTGCTGCGCCCGGCCCGGCGCAGCCAGGGCGGGTTCCGCTACTACCGTCGCACGGACATCAATCGTCTCAACATGATCCGCGACCTGCAGGAGCTCGGCCTGCATCTCGATCGGATCCGCGAGCTGATGTCGACGCGCGAGTCCGACGAGGCGCGCAGCGTGTTCCTCGAGCGCGTGCGCGAGGCGCTGCGCGAGCAAGACCGCCTGCTCCAAGAGCGTGTGGCCGCCCTCGAGCACCAACGCGCGCGCCTGGCCGCAGCGGTGGGCAAGTTGACCGAGTGCGAGTGCTGCAAGCACCTCCCCATTCCGTCGAACAACTTCTGCGAGCCGTGCGTGGTCACCGGCCAGCCCCTGCCGGCCAAGGTCAGCGCGCTGTTCTGATGCCGGATTCGGCGCGCGAGCGCCGCGCTGCGATGCAGGTCGTCTACTTCGACAACAACGCGAGTACCCGCGTCGCGCCCCAAGTGCTCGAGGCGATGCTCCCGGCCTTGGGCGAGCTGTGCGGCAATCCGTCCAGCTTGCACGCGCTCGGCCAGGAGGCCGCGCAAGCCGTGGCGGGCGCGCGGGCGGCCGTAGCGCGGCTGATCGGAGCCGCGAGCCCCGCGCGAATCACGTTCACCTCCTGCGGCACCGAGGCCAACGCAACCGCGCTGCGCAGCGCCGCGGCCGCCGCCGGCCAGCGCCGACGGATCGTCACCAGCGCGGTCGAGCACGCCGCCGTGCTCGAGCCGCTGGCCGAGCTCGAATCCCAGGGTTTCGAGGTGGTGCGCGTCGGTGTGGACCGCGAGGGGCGCTTGGATCCCGGGCAAGTGCTGGCGGAGATCGACGAAGGCTGCGCTCTCGTCAGCGTGATGTGGGCCAACAACGAAACGGGCGTGATCCACGAGCTCGCGCCGATCGCGGCCGCCTCTCGACGCAGCGGCGCCTTGTTCCACGTCGACGCCGTGCAGGCCGCGGGCAAGTTGGTGCTCGACTGCGCACGACTCGATCCCGACTTCCTGACCCTCAGCGCGCACAAGCTGCATGGCCCCAAGGGCATCGGCGCCCTGTACGCGCGGCGCGGCGCACCGCTCCGACCGCTGCTCCGCGGTGGCCCGCAGGAGGACGAGCGCCGCGCCGGCACAGAGAACGTCCCGGGCATCGTCGGCTTCGGGCGCGCGGCGCAACTGGCCGCGCAATGGCTCGCCGGCGATGGACCGGCGCGCCTCGCCGCCCTGCGCGACCAGCTCGAGCGCCGCCTGCTGGAGGTCATTCCCGCGAGCGTGGTCCACGGCGCGCGCTCTCCGCGCTTGCCCAACACCGCCAACCTGCGCTTCGAGGGTGTGTCGGGCGAGGCGCTGCTCGCGCTGCTCTCCGACGAGGGCCTGTGCGTCTCGACCGGCGCCGCGTGCTCGTCCTCGCGCCACCGGGCCTCCCACGTGCTGCAGGCCATGGGTCTGTCGAGCGCCGAGGCGTCCTCGAGCCTGCGCTTCTCGCTGTCGCGCGACTCGACGCCGGCCGAGGTCGAGCGCGCGGTCGAGCTCGTGGCGCGGGCCGTCGCGCGCCTGCGCGCCCTGGCCCACCCGGGCGGGACGGAAGTTGGTGCCCGAGGTCGATCCGCCGCCCCAGCGGAGTAGACTTCTCGGCCCCCAGCCATGCCCGAAGCCGTCGCCACCTACCGCACCCGCGTGTCGGGCCTGTGGAACACCTCGCACGAGCTCCGCGGCGCCGACGGCGGCGTGGGCACCCTGAGCGTGCGGCGCAATGCCTGGGGGCTGGTCACCGAGGGCCGTTGGACCCCGACCAAGGGCGAGCAACTGCTGTTGCGCCGCGACCCGGGTCTGCTGCGCTCCCAGTTCTCGCTTTGGACCACCGGCCGCGAATGGCTCGGCTCGTCGCTGCGCTCGAGCTTTCTGCGGCGCGAAATCGTGCTCCACACCGGCAGCCGGCCGCTGCGCTTGGTGCCCCTCGAGGGCTTCCGCGTCGGCTGGACGATCCAGGCCCCGCGCAGCGGCGAATTGGCGCGGCTGAGCGGCGGCGGGCTGTTGCGCTCGATGCAGCTCGAGGTCTACCGCAAGCTCGAGTTCGAGCTCTTGGTGTTCGCCTACTTCCTCGGTTGGCAGGTCCGCCACGAATCGCTCTGGCCCGGACCGACGATCGACGAGGACCCTTCGCTCACGCCCGCCCCCAAGCCCCCCGCGGGCCCCGGGGCGAGCTCCGCTTGACCCTAGTGACCGACCGCTAACAGTCCGCTGGCCCGCGGGAAGCGCCTCGACGAGTGGTCGTCCATCGCGCGCCCTACGGCCAAACCTCCGATCGCTGCCGCGCACTTCGCCGGCCCCTGGGCCGAAGTGAGCGAGCGAGCGGACGAAACGAAGAGCCAACCTGCCATGCGACCCCTGCCCGTTCTGATCCTCGTCCTCGTCGCGATCGCCGCGACGATCACCGTGATCCTGCTCAACCGCGGCCCGCAGACGCCAGGCGACAACGTCGCGGTGGCGCCGGTCGAGCCCGGCGGCGCGGCAGTGGCCCCCGAAGAGCCCACCACGCTCACGCCGACCAAGGTCGAGCCCGATCGCACCGAGGCCGTCGAGCCCAGCGTGGCGCTGGAAGGCGACGACGTCGAGGACGCCGGCCCCGCCACCAATCGCATCACCGGCCGCGTGATCAACGCGCAAGAACAGCCGGTCGAGGGCGCGACGGTCAAGATCTCGACCGACGCGATGATGGGTGAGTCGCTGGCGATCGACTGGTTCTCCAATCGCGAGACCACCGGGAAGTTCCTGTCCACCACCACCGACGCCAAGGGCGGCTACGTGTTCCGCGGCGTCGAGCCGGCGCGCAGCTACTACTTGATGGCCGTGCACCCCGATTTCGCCGCCGTCCAAGAGGAAGGCCTGCGTGTTCCGAAAGCCGGCGAGGTGCGCGCGCCCGATCTCGTGCTGCGCAACGGCTCGGTGCTCAAGGGCTATGTGACCGACGTGCAGGGTCAGCCGATCCCCGATGCGGTGCTCGACCTCGACTCGGCCTACATGATGAGCTTCGAGATGCAGAGTCCCGACCGCTTGACGGTCAAGACCGACGGCCAGGGCTACTTCGAGTTCAAGAACGTCTCGCCCGGTCCGCGCATCTGCAGCGTGTGGGCCGAGGGCTTCGAGCGCCAGATCCACCACGACAAGAACTTCACTGGTCAGCCGGGCGAGGTGCAGGAATCCAATTTCAAGCTCGGCATCGGCCACCCCATCGCCGGTCGCGCCTTCGGGCCCGACAACGAAGGCGTCAAGGGCGCCAAGGTGATCGCGCTCAACTACGGCTCGAACGTCAGCTCGCGCGGTGAAGTGCTGACCGACGACGACGGCAACTTCCAGATCGACGGCCTGGCCCAGGGCTCGTACTTGCTGACGGTCCAGGCCAAGGGCTATCGCCAGGCCAAGCAGAACCGCGTGCAGATCGGCGACCTCACGCTGCAGATCGAGATGATCCGCCAGGCGACGCTCAACGGCCGCGTGGTCGACGCCGCCACCGGCAAGCCGATCGAGAACTTCCAAGTGCAGCTGCTGCACGTCAACACCGCGGTACCGATCCAGGGCTCCGCGACGGTCAGCTACGAGCCGACCACGGTCAAGGAGACCGTCAAGGGCGCCACCAACGGCGACTTCTCGCTGGTCGGCGTCGACGCCGGTCTGTTCGCGATCAAGGTCTCGGCCAAGGGCTATGCGTCGCGCGTCACCGACAACTTCTCGGTGGCCGATGGCGTGCAGAGCCCGCTGGTCGCGGTGGCGCTCTCCAAGGGCGGCACGATCAAGGGCCGCGTGGTCGACGGCACGACGGGCCAGCCGATCTCCGGGGTCCAAGTGACCTCGCGCGACGGCGATCTGCCGGAGCCGATGGCGATCGATCCCTTCGTCGAGGACATGGTCGCGTCGCGCACCACCGAGCGCAAAGTGCGCACCGGCTCCGACGGCTTCTTCGAGCTCAAGCTGCTCAATCCCGGCCGCTACCGCCTGCAATTCGAGCACATGAACTTCACGACCACTTGGGTCGCGGACAAAGTCGTGCTCGAGAATCAAGTCACCGACGCGGGCTCGATCCAGTTGATGTCGGGCGGCGGAGTGAAGGGCAAGGTCGTCGACGCCAGCGGCAAGCCGTGCTCGCGCTGCGTGGTGCGCATGTTCAGCGACATGGAGCAATTCCAAGCGCGCACGAGTGCCGATGGCGAGTACTCGATCGAGCACGTCAAGCCCGGTCTGTACCGCCTGACCGCGTCGCGCGCACCGGGCGCGGGCTCCGGCGACGTCTTCGACGACGTGATCGCCTCGGTCAACAGCGAAGTGCAGGTGCAGATCGGCGAGGGTCAGATGACCACGCGCGATCTGGTGATCGGGAACTGAGCCACGGACGCAGCGACGACTCCCGCGAACGAAAACGAGCGCCTGCCCGCCGTCCTGAGCGAGGACGATTGGCAGGCGCTCCTCGCTTTGGAGCTCGGCTCCACGGTGCGCGTGCGCTACGGCCGCGCGCGGCACCAGGTCGTGCGCGTCGAGCGCGGGCGCGCGGAGACCGTCGTGCACCTGGCGGGGTTCTTCGCCCACGCGCCACGCGAGATTCAGCAGGCGCTCGCGACCTGGATGCGCTCGGGCCGGCGCGCGCCGCGCGCGACGCGCGAGCTCGACCACTGGATCGAGCAACGCGTGCGAGCCCTGGCCGCCGCGGCACCGCGCGAAGTCAGGCTCGAAGCGCGCGGACGCCACCACGACCTCGCGCGGATCGCGGCCGAGCTCTTGGGCAGCGAATTCGCGGGCGACGCGCTGGGCGACGCCCCGGCGATCGGCTGGGGGCGCGCCCGAGGCTCGCGCTCACGGCGCTCGCTGCGCCTGGGCAGCTTCGATCCCGTCGACCGCGCGGTGCGCCTGCATCCGGTGCTCGACTCCCGCGGCGTGCCCGAGTGGTTCGTGCGCTACGTTCTGTTCCACGAGCTCCTGCACGCGGTGCTCGACGCGCCGTCGCGCAAGCCGGGACGCCGCATCGTCCATGGTCCGGAGTTCCGGCGCCGTGAACGCGCCTACCGCGACCACTCGCGCGCGCTCGAGTGGGAGAAGCGCCAGATCCACGCGCTGATCCGTTGCGCGCGCGCGGGCGAACCGTTCGTCGAGCGCAAGACGCAGCGCAAGCCGCCGGAGCGCTCGTCGTGGCTGCAGAAGCTGCTGTTTTGAGAGCGCCGCAACGCGGCGATCAGCGCGGACTCTGGCGCGCGGTATTCGGGGCGTCGGCGCCTGTCATGCAGGTGCCGAGCAGGTTCGCGCCCAGCGACTCGAGCGCGCGGCAGGTCTGCTCGACGTAGCTCTTGGGAGTGGTCGCCACGCGCACCACGACGACCACGCCGTCGGCCATCGCTCCGAGCAAGCTGGCGTCGCTGGTGGTCGTGGCTTCGGGAGTGTCGATCAACACGTAGTGGTAGCGCTGCTTCAGCGTGCGCAGCAGAGTGCGCATGCGATCACTGGCGAGCAACTCGGACGGGTTGCGCGGCTTGGAGCCCGGGCCGAGGATCGCGACTCCGGAGACCGAGGTCGGACGCACTGCTTGGTCGAGCGGCAAGCGGCCCGAGAGCAACTCGCACAGCCCTTGCGCGCGCGGCAGCCCGAACAGGCCCTCGATCGCGGGGGCGTGCAGGTTGGCGTCGATCACCAACACCTTGAAGCCCGGCATCTCGGCCAGCGCGAAGGCCAGATTGAGCGTGGCGGTGCTCTTGCCCTCGCCGCGCAGCGCGCTGGTGACGACCACCGTTCGCGGCGCACCGTCGGGATTGAGCGCGTGGATCGAATTGCGCAACGCGCGGAACTGCTCCGCCTGCTGCGTGAGCGGCGCGGTCGCGACCACGAGCTCCTCGCGCGTGACGGGCACCTTCTTCGATTCCTCCGCGACGCCGATCGGCAGCGGCGCGGGAGCTTCGTTTTCCTTGGCGATCGACATCAGGGACGTGGCTTGGGGGCTGCGGTTGGCGACCAGGATGCGAGATCGACCAGGCGCGGTCCAAGGCCCAAGCGGAAAGTCTTGCGCGAGCCGCAACTCGGAAGGCGCGCGCGGCGAGCTCGACGGCGAGGCCTAGGGCCGCGGGTCGAGGGCCTCGAAACTGGTCGGCGCGGGGCCGGGTTGGTTGGGCCACGCGCGCTCCTCGCGCGCCTTGCGCAGCGGGTGCTTGGGTGAACGCCGCAGCGCGCTGTCCAGCTCTTGCTCGATGCGCCGGGAGAGCAACTGCTCGTCGCGCGCCAGCAAGTCCTGGCTCGCGCGCGCCAAGGCTGCCAGCCACGGGGCGTCCAGCGAGTTCTCGATCGGGATCACGCGCTTGGCGTGCGCGATCAGGAACTCGAGCAGCTCGTCGCAGCCCTGCGTGCCGGCGAGCGCGCCGACCAGCGGCCAGTCGTCGAACGCTACGCTGCCACGCGCCAGGACCGCGCGCGCGGCGGCCTGGCGACGATCGCGCGACGCGACGCCGGCGAGCAGCTCGAGGCGCTCCACGGCGGCCAGCTGGTCGCCCGCGGCGCCATCGCGCGCCAGCGTGAGCAGCGCGCGCACGCGCTGTTCGTCCCCCAGCCGCGCGCGTGCCGCGAGCCGTTCACCGAGCAGCGCGGGAGCACGGTTCGCGCTCGACCACGCGCGCACCAACTCGGCCGCGGCGCGCGGCTCGTCACAGGCGAGCCAAAGCTCGATCAGGACGGCCAGCTGCGCGTCGTCGAGTCGCTGCGCGCGCTCGCGCGTCGCCCAAGGCGCGCTCGGGCGGGCGCGCAGTGTCTGCATCCAGGCCACCAATTGCGGTTCGGCTCTGCGTTCGAGCGTGAGCGCGAGCAACGCGCGCGAGAGCTCGACGCGCGGCAGGCCTTCCAGCGGCAACGCGCGACTCGCGAACATGCGCAGGAGCTCGAAACGCTCGACCGCGCCGGCCCGGTCGTCGTCCGCGAGCGGTTCGCTCAAGCGCGCGCGCATCGCGCGCCCGTACTCGCCACGCGCGCCGCCGAGCCCCGCAAGGATGGCCGCGGTGTAGGCCGAGCCCTCCGCGCCGAAGGACGACGTGCCTTGCGCGGTGGAGCGCGTGGTCCACAGCTGTGCCGCGATCACGCGCGCACCGAGCTCTTCGCCGTCGAGACCGATGCGTGGGCAGCGGGCGAGCGCGGTCCCGACGCGTCGCGCGAACGAATCGAAACTCGGCGCGAGCTCGCGCGCGGCGCTCACCTCCGCCAGCAACGCGTCGACGGCGGCGGCATTCGCCAAGCTGGCGACGACGCGCCCACGCCCCGCGGCGAGCAGCACGCCGTGCAGCGCGTTGCGGTCGGAGTAGCTCTGCCAGCGCCGTTCGAGCCACTCCAGGGGCGCCGGCCAACCGCACGCAGCCAGCGCGCGCGCCGCGCCCTCGCCCCGCGGTCGGTCGGGATACTGCAGCACGTCGCGGCACCATTCGAGGATCGCTCGCGGACCGTTCTTGCGTCCCATGTCGGCACCGTAGCCGACGCGCAGCCAAGGATGCGGGCCGTCGAATCCGAAGCCCTCGGCGGTGGCGCGCAAGTCGGCGATGGTCCGAAAGAGCACCACCTCGAAGGCGCCGCTGCGCACCAGCTCGCGCTCCCCGGCCGCGGTCGCGGCGGCACTGGTGCCCGCGATCGCTTGAACGTACAGCCCGGGGTCGACCACGATCTCCAGACGCGCGCGGCTGACGCGGTTGGTCTCGACATCGGGCGCGAGGCGCGCGAGACGATCGATCACCGTGTCGGGGTCGTCGAGGAACGGCTGGATCGAGACGATGCCGGCGAAGCGCCCGGCGAGCTCGCTCGAGACGCGCTTCTCGTTCCAGGGCTCGGCCGCCTCCGCGCCGAACCAGCGCTCCGCCAGGGCGAACATCGCGTCCGCGCCGATGCGGCTCAGCTCGGGCTCGGCGTCGACGAACAGCAGCACGGCGAGCTCGAAGTGGCGCTCGTCCGAACCCAGCGCGCGCGTCAAGCGCGTGCGCGCTTCCAAACCGGAGGATTTGGCCACCTCGGCCGCCAGGTCGAAGTCACTGGCTTTCAAGTGCACCGCGAGCCAGCGCTCGGCCTCCGCGCGTGCGTCGACGGCATCCGCGGAGAGCTGCGCCAGCGCGCGCGGCACGTCGAGCTCGAGCGCGCTCACACATAGAGCCAGGGCGAGGAACATGCGCGCTCCAGGCTAGTCGCACGCGAGCACGCCGACCACCTTGGTCCACGCCGCCGCGCACTGCTAACCTCTGCGCCCCATGTTCCGTCGCCTCCTGATCGCCAATCGCGGCGAAGTCGCCGTGCGCGTCGCGCGCGCCGCCAAAGAGCTCTCGATCTCCCCCATCGGCGTGGCCTCCGAGTCCGACCTCGGCGCGCGCTGGCTCGAGGTCATGGACGAGGTCGTGTGCCTGGGGCCGTCCGCGGCACGCGAGAGCTACCTGGCGATGGAACGCGTCGTCCAGGCCGCGCTGCAGACGCGCTGCGGCGCGCTGCATCCGGGCTGGGGGTTCCTTTCGGAGAACCCGCGCTTCGCGGCGCTGTGCGAGCAACACGGCGTGACCTTTGTCGGTCCGCCGAGTGCCGCGATGGAGGTGATGGGACGCAAGGCTCCCGCCAAGGCGGCGATGCGCGCCGCGGGAGTGCCGGTGATCCCGGGCTCCGTCGGCCTGTTGACCGACGTCGAGCATGCCGTGGCGTGTGCGCGCGAGAGCGGCTATCCGGTGATCCTCAAAGCGGACGCCGGCGGTGGCGGGCGCGGCATGCGCAAGTGCTTCGACGAGGCGCAACTGCGCGACGCCTACGCGCAAGCCAGCGCGGAAGCCGAGAGCGCGTTCGGCAGTGGTGCCTTGTACCTCGAGAAGTACCTCGAGGGCGGACGGCACATCGAAGTGCAAGTGATGGCCGATCGTTTCGGCGCCTGCGTGCACGTCGGCGAGCGCGAGTGCTCGGTGCAGCGCAATCACCAGAAGCTGGTCGAGGAGAGCCCGAGCCCCGTGCTCGGTGCAGGCGAGCGCGCGCGGCTGGGCGCGATCGCGGTGCGCGCCGCGCAGTCGATCGGCTACGTCGGCGCGGGAACGGTCGAGTTCCTGCGCGCGGACGACGGTGCGCTGTACTTCATGGAGATGAACACGCGCTTGCAGGTCGAGCACGGCGTGAGCGAGCTCACCAGTGGGCTCGATCTGGTCAAGCTGCAGCTGAAGGTCGCGGCCCACCATCGCCTGGGACTCGCGCAGGCCGATGTCACGTCCACCGGCCACGCGATCGAGATCCGCGTGAACGCCGAGGATCCGGCGCAGCAATTCCGCCCGGCGCCGGGGACGCTGCAGGCCTTCGACTTCCCGCGCGACCTCGGACCCGGGACGATTCGCGTCGACACGCACATGCGCGCTGGCGACTCGGTCTCGCCCTACTACGACTCCCTGATCGCCAAGGTCCTGGCGCACGCGCCGACTCGCGATACGGCCATCGAAACGCTCTTGCGCTGCCTGCGCGCCTGTCGCGTCGAGGGCGTCGCCACGACCATCCCGCTGCACTTGAAAGTGCTCGACAGCGCCGAATTCCGCTCCGGCAACTACGACACGCGCGCGATCCCGGGGTGGCGTTAGACGCGAGCAGCGAACCGCACGGTCATTCGTGCGATTCGCCGCCGCAAGTGAAGGCGCAGCCCGCGGATTCGACGCACGCGACGTTCGACGCGGGCGCAGAATCCTCGAAGTGTGGCGCGCGGTCGGCGAGCGCGCGCGCCGCCAGATGCAAGTGCCCCGCGGCACACTCCTCGAGCCTGGCCGCGAGCTGGGGCGCGAATGCCGCCAGGTGCTCGGCCATGAAGCGCTCCGCGGCTTCTGCGGCGAGTGCCGCCGAATCTTGGTCGCCATGAACCGCGGCGAAGGCTTGCTTCATGCGGAGGTAGGCGACGAATCCGACCTCGACGGCAACGTGGTCGAGCGGATCCTCGCGCTGCGGGGTGAACGCGAACGCACGGTACGCGGCCGCGAGTTGCGCCAAGATGTGCCCAGGATCACGCGCCTGACGATAGGCAATCTCGCGCGGCGATACGGGCCCCCCAGGACCAATGAACGCCAAGACGAAACCCTCGCCGGAACCCGAGGCCGCGCTGGCCGCGACTCGCAGGTCCTTCGAGTCGACTTCCGCCGCCAGCGACTCGAGCTCTTCCTGCCACCCGGTACGCGGCCGCTCGAACAACAGTCCAAGCAAACGCCAGCGAGCGGACTCCCGCAGGGCGTCGGACCAGAGCATCGGACTCCGCGTGCTCATCAGTGTGCCTCCCGCAGCATGTCGA
The DNA here is from genome assembly GCA_020853575.1 of Planctomycetota bacterium. Lineage (GTDB taxonomy): Bacteria > Planctomycetota > UBA1135 > UBA1135 > F1-120-MAGs118. Next base: position 104,882 of record JADYYP010000023.1, on the reverse strand, counting down.
CCCACGCCGTTCGCATCTTGCGCGCGCCCACTTCTCCGGCGCCGCCCTGCCAAACGGCGAACGCCACCTGGGTACGCTGTCCGGGAACGAGCCCTGTGGGCAGAGAGCGCGAGATCACGACGGCCCAACCAGTCGCTGTACGACGGCCGCGCGCCTGGCTGTCACCAGCAGTCCGCGGTTCGAGCGTTCCCGGTCCGGTCGCCACCAGATCCTGCACGGCCGATCCCGGCCCGGCCATGTCGTTTCCCAGTGCACGCGCGGGCGCATAGGCCTCCGCGATTTCTCGGTGCGCCGGCTGAGCCTCGAAAGGGTAGTGATCGACGACTGCGTTCGGATACAGACTCGCCAACGTCAACGGCTCACCATCCACAGCGCGCTGCCAGGCTGCGCGCCAATAGCTAATCTCGACTGGCTTGCCCGGCTCGCCCATCTGCGGCGCTGGGATGTCGGCCGCCACCTTGGCCGGAAGCTGCAGCGCGCATGCGTCGGAGAAGTGCGCCGGCCGGGACTCCTGGTCTGCGCTCGCATCGCTCCACTCCAGTCGCAGCGCGGCACGCGTCCCGTCGCTCAGAGCTTGCACGCGCAACTCCGACGTCGTGGCCACGAGTTGGCGCGGCTCGACCATGTCTTGGGGGATCAAAGGCACCACGAACACCGCAGCCCGGGCCCAGGCCGCATCGCCGGGATCATCTGGCAACACGCTGGCGGTTCGAAGTACGAGCTCCGTCGCCGCAGATGCTGGAGCCGCGGCGCGCTGACAAGCGACCACCGTCGACACACCCAAGGCACAAATCCAATGGCTCACTTTCATGGTCGTCCTCAAGGACAGTTCGTGCGCAGGATGGCGCGGCCCTCGTCGTAGCCAGCGCGGACGTGGACTGGCTCGCGAAGTGGCACGCGAACAATCTCGCTGCCATCCTCCTCCAGCCCGAGAACCTGTTCTCCCGAGCGCTTCCAGCGCGGAACGATGCGCTCGGTGGAACCGAACAGCGCCAAAAGCCCCGCGAGATCGTCGTCGGCGTGGCGATACGCGGCAATCGCCTCCTTGACGCCCGGACCGAACATCTGGTGCATGAAGTCATCGGGCGCGTGAAGCGGAGGGATGTAGTAGATGTTGGGTTCGAGACCGAGCTGCGGCATTAGTGGTTTTGCAATCTTCCGCACGTGCACGAGGTAGTCGATTGGGTTGTCGGGGTTCGCCTTGTCCGGTGTCGACAGCCAGCCCGCCAGCCGGATCTTGCCGATGCAGTTGGCAAAGCACTGAGGCTGCAACCCTTGCTCGATCTTGGGAAAACACGCAATGCACTTCTCGGACACGCCCGTCAGAGGATTGAAGAAGACCTTCTTGTACGGGCACGCCTTGACGCACTCTTGGTATCCGCGGCAACGCGACTGGTCGAGCAACACGATGCCGTCCTCGGGTCGCTTGTAAATCGACGTCCGCGGACACGATGCCAAGCACGCCGGATACGTGCAGTGATTGCATATGCGCGCGAGATAGAAGAACCACGCCAAATGTTGACCGCCGAACGCGTGGCCCCGGTCGACCTTCCCCGCGCAGTCATCCTCACCGACGTTGGGGTGCGCATAGTCGAGCTCTTCGGGGCGCCAACCCAAGACGCGCTCGCCGGCACGCGCCGCCTCGAACAGCGTGCGACCCTCGTAGCGGCCCTCGCTCCAGCGCTGCTCGCCGAGTGCGTCGAGCACGTTGACATCCCAGGCCAGCGGATAGAACCCATAGGGCTTGGTCTCGACGTTGTTCCACAACATGTACTCTTGGCCGCGGCCCGAGGTCCATGTCGTCTTGCACGCCAGCGTGCACGTCTGGCACGCGATGCACTTGTTCACGTCGAATACCGCTGCGAACTGCTTCTGGGGGCGACTCTCCGGATACCAGTACGACATCTCGCGCCCGAGTTGCCAGTTGTATACACGCGCCATGGCTCAGCCCTTCTTCTGTTCGGTTGCTCGGACGAACCCACCCTGGAGATATCGACTCATCGCCGCGCTCTCGTAGCGCGGCCGCAATCCGAGTTGCGCCGGTCGCCAGAGGCCGTGTCCCTCCAGTCCACCGGCCTCGGCCTTGGTGAGTTTCACGATCGACTCGCGCGGTGCGCCCGTCGGACAGTGCACGTCTGGCAAGAAGCCCTTGCCGATCTCCTGGCCGAAAAGGCCTTTGCGCACGAGCGAGTCCGTCATCCACGTCGGCTTCAACCAGCCGCGCGTCGCGGACTGGTGCGATCCCGAGCGGAACATCGCTTGGTAGTTGGTCCGCGGATTCTTCGCGAGCCCGTCTGCACGGCTCTTGGCGCCATCGATCGACCCTGGAGTCGCGCCATACATGTTGAACCACATGCGCGTCACTCCGCGCGGTGTACCCGGGTAGTAGCGCGCACGCGCGATCAACCGCGAGAACTCGTAGTCTTGGGCGTTCTTTTGCCAGCCCCGGAACGGTCGATCGCTCGGATCCGAGTCGATCCAAACGTAGTCGCCGTCCTCGATCCCCAGCTTCCGGGCGTCCTCAGGGTGGATGTCGACGTAGCCCTCGGCGACGAACGGCATACGCTTGTCGCGGCGGTAGATGTCGCCGAACGGTCCAAAGAGCACCGCAACCATGTCTGTGTCGATCGGCGTCGTGTGCGAACCGTGCCGGTACTTTGGCGTGTGGAACACGAACTCGTAGCCGTCTTTGGCGAGCGGGTGAGCGCTGGCCTTGGTCTCTGCCCAACTCTTGACCACGTTGCGCCCCTGACGCACTTCACAGGACAAGTCTCCTTCATCGACGCCGTAGCTCTTCGGGCCGTCGGGGCGCAGCGCCTCATGCGGCGGCGCCACGATCACGTTGGGCTCGTAGAAGGTCGAGTCGATCGGTTCGCGGTGCACGGGCAGGTTCTCGCCAGCGGCGATGAACTCGTCCTCCTCGCGGTAGAACTCCAGGCGTCCCGACTTGGTGTACCAAGGCGTCGAGTCCTCGATCTGATCGTAGCCCACGGCCTTGGGCGTCGTGCGGCTCTGCATCAGAGCCGGCACGCCCTCCTTGGCCCTGGCGTGGAGGTCGTCGAATCGATAGCCCTTGGTGTTGGTTGAAGTGTCGAGAATGCGCTGCAGGTACACCGTCGACTGCTGCTCGCGCGCGAACTTGAAGTAGTCGTCGAAGCGTGAGTCGCCGGTCAGCTTGCCCAGCGCTGCGCCGACTTTGTGTAAGACGTCGATGTCGCCGATCGTCTCGAACATCCGCGGCAACGGGGTGCTCGGGAAGACGACCAAGAAAGGATTGGTAACAGAGGCCGTCATGTCCGGCTGCTTGAGCTCCGCCCACGAGTCGACCGCGAAAACGATGTCGGCCCATTCGCAAGATGTCGACCACCACCATTCGTGCACCGCAATCATCTCGATCCGCGGAAGCACGTTGACGACGGTGTTGTAGTGCCACTTGACGTTACCGAGGATCGAGTTTGCGTTTGCGAACCACATCGACTTCGTCGGCGTCGGAATGTGCGTGGCACCGGTCAGCAGCTTGTTGCCGACGCGCAAGGGATGGTCTTCGTGGTTGTAGTAGTGCGCGGACTCGGCCTTCCAGTACTGCTTCGGGCGTGCAAGCTTGGTGGGATCGAGCTCGATGTCGAAGGGGTTCTCGTTGATGTACTGTGGAACACCGTTGAACAGTGCCACGCGGTAGTTTCCGGCGAATGAGCCTACGTTTCCGCCGACTTTGCCGATGTTCCCGGTCAGCGCGGCAAGCAGGAAGATGTCGCGGTCTTTGTTGTCGTTGTTGAAGAACTGATTGGGCCCCATGCCGATCGCGAACAACGTCGTGCCGGGCTGCGAGGCAATCTGGCGAGCCAGAGCGCGGACGGCGTCCGCGGGCGCCCAAGTGAGTTCCTCGGTCGTCTTCGGATCGAAGTGCGCGGCGTACTCGTCGATGAGGTCGAACACAGGACGACAACGCACCCGCGATCCGTCGGCAAGTTTGACTTCGACCGAGCCGTGGAGTTCGGGATCGATCAGTTGCGACAACGCACCGATCTGGTCGCGCGTCACGGCAACTGGCTCGCGCGAACCGCGCTCAAGCACGACCTGGTCGCCCCACTCGGCGCGCAGCGCTGCCGGAATCAACAGCCCCTTCTGCTTGGCAGGCGGCGGCGCGCTCTCACCATCCTTGAGTACCGTTGTCGCATTGGTGAGCTCTGCGAGCTGACCGCCAAATACGTCCTTGGCGCGCAGGTACTTGAGCGTGTCCATGCGCACGAGCAGCGGCAAGTCGGTCCAGCGCTTGACGAACTCGACGTCGTACAATTTCTCTTTCATCACCACGTGCGCCAGGCCGAGCGCCAGCGCCGGAGTCGTTCCGGGACGCACCACCAGCGCGTCGTCGGCCTTGCTCGACGTGGCCGAGTACTCGCAGGCGATCACGACCACCTTGGTACCCTTGAGGCGCGCCTCCGTGAGCCAGTGCGCGTCCGGCATCTTCGTCGTGATCCAGTTCATCCCCCACACGACCACGGTCTTGGCGTGCTCGACCGCGGAGAGATCGAACTCGACCGTCTGCTGGCCAGTGACCATCGGGTGCCCCGGCGGCAGGTCGGTGTGCCAGGAATAGTTGTCGAAGCCGCGCGCACCGAGAGCCGCGTCCGGACCGACGCCCCGGATCTTGGCATCGAGCAAAGCCATTGAGTTCGCCAGGCGATACAACCCGAAGACCCGCGTCACGCCGAGCAGTGGCATGCCGCCGCGGAATTTGAGCACTTGCGTTCCCGCACCCTTGACCGCGTCGACGCACACCTCGTCATAGTGCTGCGCCAGCAGTCGGCGCTTGCCTTCCTCGCCGCTGTAGGTCTGTGCGATGTTCTGGAGCGCTGCCGCCGCGATCGCAGCCGCCTCTTCATGCGTGACGCGCTGCCATTCGTCGCGCGCGCGGTTGAAGTACTCGCGCGGCGGCAAGCCGTCGTCACCTCGTGGGAATCCGGCGTCGTGCCAGCGTTTGAAGCCCGCCCGGATCATGCAATGGCGCAGGCGACGGTCCCCGTAGAAGCGCCGCGTCAGGGCCAGCCCCTTCTGACAAATGCGAGGATCCCAGCGGTGCGATGCACTCTTGCCATCGAGATCGGTGGCCTCGCCGTAGCGCATGCTCGGTCCGATGCGCGTGACGATTCCGTCGCGAACGAAGCCCTTGATCAGGCAGTTGTGGGTGTCGTTGGGAGCGCACGTGAAGTGGAAGGTCGAATCGTGCCTGAAGAGATCGCGGTAGGCTCGCTCCCAGTCTCGGTCGGGATAGTGCCCCAGCGGGTTGCCCGGATCATCGAGCCCCCAGGCACGCGTCGTGGAGCCGACGAATGCGGCAAAGCCCGCCGTACGGGCTGCCTCGAGGAACTGCCGACGACTGAGATCGCTCAACTTCATGGACCCACCTCGAAGGAACGCAGGAACGTGACAATCGACTCGATCTCGCGATCGGAGAGCGTGGGTCGCACGGCGCTCGACGCGCCGAAGGCCGGCATCGTCGTCTCGCGTCGCCCGCGTCGAATGCTCTCGAAGAGATATGTGTCAGTGGCCGCGGCGAGCAGCGCTCGATTCGCGAGCGCCAACCCTTCTCCACCCTGACCACGTTTGCCGTGGCACGGCGCACAGTGCTGAGCGAACAACGTCCGCCCGAGCTCGACTTGGCCTTGGGCCCAACGCACCGGTTGCCCGTCCGGCTCGCAGCCCGTGCCCTCGCCCAAGTCGCGCAGATGCGCGATGACTGCCGAGATCTCCGCGGGCCGCAGGCCACCCTCCATCACGCCCCAGGCAGGCATGCGTCGTCCGGGGCGACCGTGCTCGATGGTGAGCCGTAAGAAGTCGTCGCTCGCAATCGCGAGGAAGTCCCGACTGCCGACGGCTGGGAAGGGCGTCATGCCCGCGAAACGCATGCCCTGGCCACGAGTGCCGTGGCAGGCGGCGCAGAATGCGCCATACAACGTGGCGCCGTCGGTGGCGAACTCGCGCTGACCCAGTCGCTCAGCGCGCACACGGTCTGTCGGCCAAAAAGCATCCGGTAGGTCGCTGCGCCGCAACGAGAGCATGTAGTGCGTCAGGAGCTCAATCTCCTCTTCGCTCAGCCCCAGGGTCGGCATGCGCGAGCCGAGGACAATCGTCGCCGGCGCCCGGAAGTGCTCTGCAAACCAGTTGGCCAGCGTGTGTTCACCGCGGACGTGCGAGAAGTCAGTGCGTCCGGGGTCGCGCTCTCCGACCAGCGTCAGGTCCGGACCGTCGTCACCGCCGACGCCTCCGATGCGATGGCAACCGCGGCATCCGAGCGAATGGAACAGCGACTTGGCCGCGACCAGCTTCGGCGCTCCGACGCGCGAAGCGAGGAACTCCTCGAGCGTTGCGCGCTCGGACTCGGAAATCGGGCCGAAGCTCGTGGCCCATGCGGGATCGATGTTGGTGGTGCGCTGCGTCAGGTGCTCTTCGTACCAGTGCTGCGGCACACCGCGGGCACCGACGCGCGACAGATCCGGACCGTCGAGCACGTGAGACCGCGGACGCGTCGTTCCACCGCGACCGTCGAGTTCATGGCATGCCAGGCAGTCGAGGCGCTCGACCAGCGTTTGCCCCTCGCGCAGGCGCTCGACGTGCGTCACCGCGAGATGCGTGTGGCAACTTCCGCAACCTGCATCGGCATTGCGCAGGGGCAGCATTGGTGCCGGCCAGAAGTGCACCCAGCCGTGTGCGTCGTCTGCGTCGGTGGCGCGCCCTTGTCCGCCGTGACACACCGTGCAGCCGAATGTGTTCGGATCGTGCGCGACGTCGGGATGCGGAGCGAGTGTCGGATCACCGCTAGCGGTCGGCTCCCCTGTCGCCATGCCGACATGGCACGACACGCAGCGGTCCGCCGCGCCCAGCGCTGGCACGACGACCTGGCGCAGACGGACGTCGATCGGCACGCTCGCGGCGTGCTGCATGCGGCGCCACGGACGGAGCACGTTTTCCTGCGCGGCAGCGGTCACCAGCAGGGCGAGCGTAGCCAGGCTCGACCACAGGAGCAGATGCTTGTTGCGCCGCATGGTCAGTGCGCCGGCCAGTCCGCCGGCGACCAATAGAAGTGCCAATTCGGTCCGCGGAAATGCGTGCCCACAACCGTGAGCAGCACGAATCCGCACAAGAAGCAAGTGAACAGTCCGAGTGCACCCGTGCGCGTTGAGTCGTAGCGCCGCACGAGCCATACCGAATACGCCGCGTAGATCGCGGCCAAAACGGTGCCGGGGTTGAAAAGCGTGATCCACAACTGCGCGACATCGGGAATCCACTCGCGCAGCCAACCGAAGCGAATGGCGAAGATCTCGACCGCGAGAGCAGCGCCGAGCCCCACGAGTGCCGCTTGGGCCACGACTCGCCCACCGCCGGGGCCTCCGAACCACTCGCCCGTTCCAGCGGTCTCGCGGTCGAGGTACGGAATCAGGCTCAGTCCGACCATCACGATCGCCGGAATGCCGATGCCTCCCATGAACGCCGAGTACGAGACCAATTCCTGGAGCCCGAGGAAGTACCACGGCGCTTTGGCCGGGTTCTCCGGCACGGCTGGATTGGCGAGCTCCTTGAGCGGTGCATCTGAGAGCAGCGCGAGACCAACGCACACGGCGACGGTGAGCATCGCGGCTGCCAGTTCCGCGTAGAACAGATGCGGCATCGAAGGCAGTGTGTTCTCGGGCGCGCGACCGACCGCTGCCGTGCGACCGCGCACCAGTGCCGCGATCTGGTAGGTCTTGCGCGGCGCTTGCGTGAACACCGGATACGTGGCTTCGGTGTCGTCGATCACGCGCTGGTCGACATCCGCCGGCCGCGCCAGGCCGCCGTCCTTGCGGATGCGCCAGAAGTGGACCGCGAGCAGCGCGGCGAGCGCCATCGGCAGGATCATGACGTGCAACAGGTAGAAGCGGATCAGTGCTTCCTCGCCGACCACATCACTCCCGAGCAGTAAGAACTTCTGCAAGCCGCCAGGGTCGAAACTCGGCGTGACCCCTAGTGCGTCCGTGACTTCACGCGGAGACTGCGCGATGTTCGCACCGATCGTGATGGCCCAGTAGGCGAGCTGGTCCCACGGCAACAAGTATCCGGTGAACGACAGTCCCAGCGTGACCGCGAGCAACGCCATGCCGGTGAGCCAGTTGAACTCGCGCGGCGCGCGATACGACGCGGTGAAGAACACTCGCGCCATGTGCAACAACACCGTGACCACCATCACGTTGGCTGCCCAACGGTGGATGTTGCGGATGAAGCGCCCCGTCGGGACGACGTAGACGATGTCCTTTATCGAGTCGTAGGCCGCGCTCGGGTGCGGCTTGTAATAGAACATCAGCAGCACGCCGGTGACGAGCGTCACACCGAAGGCCGCGAGCGATGCGATGCCCAGGCCCCAAGTCGAGCTCCAGCGCAGGCTCCAGCGGTGCGTGCGCACCGGATGCACGTGCAAGAACACGTTGTCGAAAACGAACGTCGAGCGCGTGCGATCGGTGTTGGCCTTCCCCGAACGCAAGGCGGAGTCGCGTACGCGGCGTGGCGCATCGCGCAGATTTTCGACGAATCGGCGCAGCGCGGGCTTGGGCGGCGTGGCGGTCGTCATGCTCGCACCTTGGTCCCGGCGGGAACCCGCGCGTCCTCGTCGACGATGCACTCGTCACCTTCGAACGTCACTTTGTGCCATACGAGCGGCGCCGGCGCCGGTCCCTTCTCCACAACGCCGCTGGAGGTGAAGCGCGATCCGTGGCAGGGGCATTCGAAGCCGCGCTGCTGAGCTTTGACGATGCAGCCCAGGTGCGTGCAGACGAGCGATACGGCCCATACACCCTGCGAGTCGCGGAACAACGCCACCGAACGGCCGGACGGTAGGAACGGTTCGCCGTCGGGGAGCGTTTCCGGGATGCGCACGCGGAACTTGCGCGAGGGCGAAGACACGACCGCGGCGCGCGGCAGACGCGCCATCCCAATTGCAGCGAACGCCAGCGTCGCCGCAGTCGACCAAAGCGCCGAACGGCCGAGGAAATCGCGGCGCGGGATGGCTTCGGGATCCAGACGCGACGGCGGGGATTGGGGGGCGTCGTTCATGTCGCTCTCCACGTGGTGTCGAACCGGACTCGCTCCATGGACACCGCATCCACCGGGCAGCGGGCCGAGCACAGGGCGCAACGAATGCAGCGGTCCTCGTCCTTCAAGATCGCACTTCCCAGCGACGCGGTGGCCACACTTGAGGGTGCGCAGTCAAACGCGGCGCCCAGCGCCACTTGCAGTTCGCGGGAGTCCACGAGATCGGACAGCGGGACCAGCTTGAGACACTGGGTCGGACACACGTCGACGCAGCCGCCGCATAACACGCAGCGCTCGCCGTCGAAGACCGGCGCGACACCGCAATCCAGGCAGCGCGACGCCTCCCGACGTGCCAGTTGTTCGTCGAGACCCTGCTCGACCTCAACGTCGTGGCCCGCGAGCCGTGCGTGCGCCGCGCTCGTTGGGAGCTCGACACGCCGCAACGACTCGTACCCGTGCTCGCGACGGTAGCGCTCGAGCACCAAGTGGGAGGTGAGCGTCTCCGACTGCAGCTCGCGTCCGGTGACGTAGCGGTAGATCGAACGAGCGGCGCGCTTGCCCGAGGCAACCGCGTCGATCAAGAGCCGCGTGCCATGCGCCAGGTCGCCGGCCACGAAGACGCCGCTCGCAGTGCTCTGCAGCGTTTCTGCGTCGACTCGCGGCCAGCCCGGCCGAGCCCACGCGATGTCCGCGCCACCATCCGCGACGAATGCGACGTCCGTGGCTTGCCCCACGGCCAGAAGCACGGTGTCACACTCGAGCTCGAGTTGGTCGGCATCGTCGAAAACCGGCGCGAACCGCCGCTCTTCGTCGTACGCGCGCTTGCACCTTCTGAAGCGCACGCCGCGCACACGACCATCGCCATTGCGCAGGACCTCGGTCGGTCCGAGGCCGTTGTGGCGCTCGACACCCTCTTCGTCGCCCTCACGGATCTCGAGCGTGTCGGCGGGCATCTCCTCGAGCGACTCGAGGGAGACCAGTCGGACGCGGCCACCATGGGTCGCGCGCCGCGCCGTGCGCGCTGCATCTAGCGCAACTTGGCGCACGACCGAGCGCGCCACGTCGTAGGCCACGTTGCCGCCGCCGATCACGACCACGTCGCGACCGAGTTCGAGTGCCTCACCGAGCGCAACCGCCCGCAGGAAGTCGACTCCGCCGATCACGCCCGGCCCACGTTCACCGGTCAGCCCGAGCCCGCGCGAGGACTTGGCACCGACCGCCAGCAGCACCGCTGCGTGAGTGCGGCGCAGCTCGGCGAAGGACAGATCGCGACCGATCGCGACCCCACAGCGCAGCTCGACACCCAGTGCCTCGATCACTGCCACTTCGCGCCGAATCAACTCGCGCGGCAACCGGTAGGCGGGCACTCCAACCGCGAGCATCCCCGCGGCCACGGGCTCTCGCTCGTAGATCACCGGAAGGAAGCCGAGCAGAGCCAGATCGTGCGCCGCCGCCAAGCCCGCTGGCCCCGCGCCGACGATGGCGATGCGCTCTCCACGCGCAGGAGCGAAGCGGCCGGCAACGCTCGCGCGCACCAGCGACGCCAGCTCTTCCGGCCCCGCGCAAGCTTGCGGCACGAACGAGCGCACGCGCTCAAGCACCTCGTCCCGGGGACGCGCTTCGGGGCCGTAGCGCGCGCACACGAAACGTTTGAGGGCTCGGATCGCAACCGGTCGGTCCGTGGCGAAGAAGTGCCCGTCGTCGTCGACGCGAGGCACGCGCCCGCGGCGGCAGTTGGCCTCACAGGGCGCGGCGCAGATCCGGCCGCATATCGAAGCCAGCGGATTGGGGCCGCGCGCAATCAGATACGCCTCTTCGAAGCGCCCCTCGGCAACGGCCCGCACGTAGCCGCGTGCGTCGGTGTGAACCGGACAGGCCTCCTGGCACGCAATCAAGCGACGGTGGTAGCCCTCGCTAGGAAGGTCGACCCGGAGCGACACGCGCTCGTCCGCGCCTGGAGTGCGGCCTGGGAGTGTCATCGCTTGCGCCTTGCACGCGTCTGGCGTGCGCGCCGCCGCGCACGCTGTTGGTCGAACGCGCCGATGTGCGCGATCGTCGTGCGCTGCAGGACCGCCAGCTGGAGTTCGCGGATCTTGAGCGCTTCGGCATGGGCTGGACACGCGTTGTCATCGCTGCATGTGTCCTGACCCAGCATGCACTGCGGATGGAGCAGGGGCTCGTCGAGCAGCACGCACAGCTCATGCAACGTCAGTGTGGTGGCGTCGTCGGCAAGCCGTACCCCCCCTCCGACACCGCGCTGCGTCTTGACCACGCCCTTGGCCGAGAGCAGCCGAACGATCTTGTGCAGGTAGGGCAGCGGGATGGAACACGCGAGCGCGATCTCGCGCACTTGCACCGGCGCGCCACGGTTTTCCTGGAGGAAGCCGAGGGCCGTTGCCGCGTACCCGACGATGGCTGTGAGCATGGTCGTTGCTCCAATGGAGCCAATTGTGGAATTGTGGATCCGCAGGTCCACATTATTCCTGAAGAACGGCCGGCGCAGGCGGACCACGGAATCACGCAGGCAGCTCGCGAGCTACGCAGTGCCAGCGTACACGCACACCGCACGTGTGCCCATCAACGCACGACCAGCTCGACCGAGGCGCTCGATTTGGGCCACACGATCGGTGCACTGGGCTCGAGGCGTTGATCGCTGAGCACGACGGAGAAGCGCAGCTTCGAGAGCAACGGCTCGGGGTCCGTGACGAGCTTGGCCGCGGCGAGCATCCCGAGCGCGGCGCGGATGCGCTCGCGGGCGGCGGCGACGTGCGCGTCGAGCGCGCTTGCGAGCTCCGCGCCGTCGACGAGCGTCGTGGACGCGGCCAGAGTCTCCGGGCCGAGTTGCACATCGCGCTCGAGCAGCGCCGCGAGCAGTCTCCCGCGCCACTGCATGCGCTCGTCGACTCCCAGCGTGCGCGGCATCGGCCCCGAGCTCGCGTGCTCCGTGCGCCGCGCGGCGATGGCCTCGAGCGCGGCACCGCGCGCGGGCAACTCGAGGCTGTACTCCGCGCGCGGCGGCCACAACGCGTGCGACGTGCTCCATCGACCCCCACCGCTCGAGTACGCAACTCCGCTCTCGTCGCCGGCGTCCTGCACGGCGAAGCACAGCTCCCACGGCGCGCCCGAGATCAGCCAGCGCGCCAGGCGCGGGTCGCGCGCGGCGGCGAGGCGACACGCAGCGGCCCAGTGGGCCTCGCTCGCGACCCAGCCGAGCTCGAGCAGTCGAGCGAGACCCGCAACGCGCTTGGCCGCGTCCTTCTCGCAAGCCAGCGCGAGATACAGCAGGTTCGCGAGGTCGCCCTCGGGGCGCGCGAGCAGCACCTCGGACGGCGCGGCGACATCGAGCCGCACGAGCGCGTCCAGGATCGCGCGCGTGGGCTCAAGCGAGCCGTTCGCCGCACGACGGTTTTCGTTCTCGAGCGCGGCGATCAAGGCCGGCGCGCACTCGCTGCGAGCGTGTTTTCCGGCGAGATGGGCCGCTCCCGCGACGAACGCGCCCGAGCGCGAAGCGAGCAGTGCCGGGAGGCTGTGGAGCGCCGATTCGAACGCCGCCTCGCCGGGCTGGCCGGCCCGCAGCGCGTCGAGCGAGCCGCGCAGCTCGCGCGGATCAGGTTGCTGGACAAGGGCCAACGTCAGGGCGAGCAAGCAAGCCAGCATGGGCGCTCGAACGCGGCTGCCCGCGCGCGGTTCAGGACTTCGAGGGCCCCTCAGCCGACCGCAGATCGCCGGCTGCGCGCGACTTCGCGGCGACGGCCGCTACACTCCGCGCCCTCTATGGCGAAGGTCCCGTTGGTGTCGATCGGGCGGACGCGCGAGGCGTTCCTGGACGGGGCGAGCTACGGGCGCAACGTCGAGGCCATGAAGGCGCTCGACGCCACGCTCGGCGAGCGGCGCACCAAGGTCTCCTCGGGCTGGGGCGAGGAGTACCGCAGCCGCGTGCACAAGAAGGGCAAGCGCACGGCGCGCGAGCGCATCGAGGCCCTCAAGGACCCCGGCACGCGCGTCTTCGAGGTGCTCACCTTCGCCAACTGGGGGCGCAAGTTCGGGCGGCTCGAGTCGCCGGCCGCGGGCGTGGTCACGGCCTACGTGCGGGTCGCGGGCCGCTGGACGATGGTGATCGCCAACGACAACACGGTGGCCTCGGGCTCGTGGTGGCCGATGACGCCGGAGAAGATCGAGCGCGCGCAGGAGATGGCGCTGCGCCTGCGCTTGCCGGTGGTGTACCTGGTCGACTGCAGCGGGCTGTACCTGCCCGAGCAATCGCACAGCTTCCCCGGCCGCACCGGCGCGGGCCACATCTTCAAGATGAACAGCCTGCTCTCGGCCGCGGGCGTGCCGCAGATCGCGGGCGTGTTCGGCGACTGCATCGCCGGCGGCGGCTACATGCCGATCATCAGCGACCGCGTGTTCATGACCGAGCAGGCCTACATGGTGATCGCCGGCGCGGCGCTGATCAAAGGCGCCAAGAGCCAGAAGCTCTCGAGCCTCGACATCGGAGGGCCCGAGGTGCACGTGCACCAGTCCGCTTGCGCCGACGTGCGCGTGCCCGACGACGACAGCGCGCTGCTGCTGATCCGCGCCGAGATCGAGAAGCTGCCCAGCTCGGGCTGCGCGTTCTATCGCCACGGAGCGCAGGCCGCCGAGCCGTTCCAGCCCGCGGGCGAGCTCACCGGCCTGTTCCCCCACGACCACCGCATGACCTACGACGCGCACGAGGTGCTCGCGCGGCTGGTCGATCGCTCGCTGTTCTGGGAGCTGCTTCCCGACCGCGGGCGCGAGATGATCGTCGGCGTCGGACGCGTCAATGGGCTCTACATGGGCTTCGTCGCCAACCGCCAAGGCGTGATCGACGACCCCGAGCACCGCGGCCAGAAAAAGCCCTGCGGCATCCTCTACAAGGAGGGCATCGCCAAGATCAGCGCCTTCAGCCGCGCCTGCAACGACGACGGTGTTCCGCTGGTCTGGCTGCAGGACATCTCGGGCTTCGACATCGGCGTCGAGGCCGAGCGCTTGGGCTTGCTGGGCTACGGCTCGAACCTGATCTACTCCAACAGCACCAACAGCGTCCCGATGTTCACCGTGCTGCTGCGCAAGGCTTCCGGCGCGGGCTACTACGCGATGGCCGGACTGCCCTACGAGCCCGTCGTGCAACTCTCGACGGTGCTCGCGCGCCAGAGCGTGATGGAAGGCCGCACGCTGGCGATCGCGGCCTTCAACACCAAGCTCGACGACGACTTCGAGATCATGAGCAAGGACCCCGCGGAGCGCGCCGAGATCGAGGCCGGCATGCGCGACACCGAGGCGCGCATCGAGGGCGACATGTCGCCCTACAAGTCGGCGGCGCAGATGGACACCGACGAGCTGGTCTCGACCGGCGAATTGCGGCCCTGGCTCGAGTTGTTCGCCGAAGCGAGCTACCAGTCGATCGGACACCGCCGCATCAAGAACCCGCGCATTTGGTCGCTGCACGACCTCGCGGCCCTGACGGAGCTGCGAGGCTAGCCATGACCAAGCTCAGCTTGCGCGTCGCGCGCGTCGGCGATCTCGTCCAGTTGCTCTCGCCGAGCGTCGGCACCTTCACCAGCCCGCGGCCCGAGGGCAGTGTGCTCAGCGGCGGCCAAACCGCGGGCGTGCTGCACACCCTGGGTCGCGCGTACGAGCTGGTGGTGCCCGAGGACGTCAGCGGTGTGGTGCGCACTCCGGCGCCGCAACTCGTGCATCAACCCGTCGGCTACGGGAGCGTGCTGTACGAGCTCGGCGCGCTGGCGGCGAGCGCAACGACCGGCTCGGCCAAGCAGGATTCGGGAGCGACCAGCGCCGCGCCCGTGTTCCGCTCGCCGTCCGCCGGCCGCTTCTGGCATCGCACCAGTCCGAACGATCCGCCGTTGATCCAGGTCGGCGGCGTGATCGAGGTCGGCAAGCCGATCGGCGTGATCGAGGTGATGAAGACCTTCACCTACATCAGCTACGCGGCCCACTCCGGATTGCCGGCGCGCGCCCGCGTCGTGCGCGTGCTCGCCGCGGATGGCGCGGAAGTGGCCGAAAAAACCGCCTTGTTCGAGCTCGAGCCCGCGTAGCGCGCGGCCGCGCTCCGGCCCGGAGACGCACGGCGTTCCGCGCTTGACCGCGGAGCGCGGAATGTCGAGGCTCGGCGCGCCATGAAAGTCGACAAGCGCGTTCTCGTCACGGGCGGCACGGGGTTCGTCGGCACGCGCTTGCGCTCGGCGCTCGCCGCTCGCGGACACTGGGTGTCGATCGCGACGCGCACGCCCAAGGCACAACGCGCGCTGCAGGCTGGGATCGAGTACGTGCCCTGGCTCCCCGACCTCGCCAAGTACGACGCGGTGGTGCATCTGGCCGGCGCCGGGCTTTTCGAGCGCCGCTGGAGCGCGGCCTACAAGTCCGAGATCCGCGCCAGCCGCGTGGAGAGCACACACACGCTCGTCGATGCGCTCGCGGCGTCGTCGAAGCGACCCGCGGTGCTGATCAGCGGCTCCGCGGTCGGCATCTACGGAGTTCGCGGCGCCGTGGAGCTCAGCGAGAGCGCGAGCTGCGGCGACGATTTCCTGGCCAACGTGTGCAAGGACTGGGAGCGCGAAGCGGAGCGCGCCACGACGCTCGGCATGCGCACGGTGCTGCTGCGCACCGGCGTCGTGCTCGGTCAAGGTGGCGGTGCGCTCGCAGCGCTGCTCACGCCCTTCAAGCTCGGGCTGGGTGGCCCGATCGGCAGCGGCGCGCACTGGATGAGCTGGATCCACATCGACGACCTGGTCGGGTTGATCGTGGCCGCCATCGACGACCCGCGCTTCGTGGGCCCGCTCAACGGCGTCGCTCCCGGCGCGTGCACCAACAAGACCTTCAGCGTGAGCCTCGGAAGAGCGCTGCACCGACCCGCGCTGCTGCCGCTGCCTCCGTTCGCGCTGCGCGCCATGCTCGGCGAGGTCGCGACGGTGCTGACCTCGAGCCAGCGCTGTGTCCCCGCTCGCGCACTGAGCGCCGGCTACGGTTTCAAGTTCGCCGACATCGACGCCTGCCTGCGCGACTTGTCGAAGTGAGTCGCTGGTCACCCAGATCCCGCTGAAGCCCGCGTGAACTCCGGACCACCCGCCAAGTTCGTGGTCTTCGGAGCCGGCGAGTCGCGAGCGGCAAGTCGACGATGAAGCTCGCGTCGACGACGGCGCCACTGGAGGCATCGAGCTTGACGATCGTCTTGGCCGAAGAGTCGGGCATCAGCACGAAGCGCTGAGCGAATCCGACCGAGATCGTCGCCAGGCACGCGGACGCGAGAGCGAGAGTGCGGTTCGGCATGACGTGGTGCGCCAGACATCGAACGGGACGGCCACTCGGCGAATCCCACTTACCGCAAAGGTCAGAGGAACGAGCCCGCGGCTGTTCTGTCCGCGACGAACCAGGGCTCGTTGCTCACTTCCCGCTGGCATCGAGCACGATCGGCAGCGTCTGCGGTCGGTCGCCCGAGCACGGAGGCAGTTCCCAGCTCCGATCGCCGATGAGCAGCGTCGCGCGCGTGCCGGGAACGAGTCGCAGCGCGGAGAATTCGCTCGAGCTCAACTCGACCGC
Organism: Planctomycetota bacterium; assembly: GCA_020853575.1. Taxonomy (GTDB): domain Bacteria; phylum Planctomycetota; class UBA1135; order UBA1135; genus F1-120-MAGs118. The sequence goes on along the minus strand of JADYYP010000023.1, from coordinate 88,241 downwards.
ATGCGCCGCGCTCTCGCCGGGCAAGGCCATGCGCAGCTCGTACATCACACCTTTCCTCGGCCTCTGAGTTCGCTCGGTCTCGCCGAACTCGAGCTCGATCGCGCAGCTCGCGAGCTCGAGCTCGAGGGCGCTCTGCGGCGCACGCACGATCTGCGGTTGCTGGTACTCGTCGGCGCGAGCGGGCCACGAGCGCACGAAGTACCTCCCCGGCGCGAGCCCGTTGAACTCGAAGTGCCCGTTGGGGTCGCTGCGCGCGCGCGCGCCGCCCGCCAGACCGCCGACGCCGTCTTCGATCACGATCGCACCGACCTCGTCCAGCCAGGGTGCGTCGACGAAACGCCGCGGGTCGTCGATCGGGAGCACCTCCAAGATCCGGTTGTTCAATGGAACACCGCCGCTGCGCGCGACCCCCGACAAGCTCACGCCGGGCTCGAGCGCCACGCTCCCCAGATCGAGCTCGCGCATGTCGACGATCTCGAACTCGCGCAGCGCTGGCTTGTACCCGGGGACTCTCGCGATCAGCACCAGCGCACCAACCTGTGCCGTGCGAAACGTGCAGAGTCGACCAGCGAACGCGGGGAACCGGGCAGATGCCGCGCGGGTTCGAGCGGATCCTCGCCCATTGGGTCGGCTGACCGCGCGCACCTCGAGTTCCACAGGCGTTTCGGGCTCCGCGCCGGTGATCCGAACGCGGACGTCCCGCGGACACGACAGCTCGACGGTGCAGCCGAGCTGGATCAATTTCGGTGAGGCCACGCTGCATGCATCGATTTCGAGCGGCACGTCGACGAATGCCGTGCATCCCGTGGCGCTCTCGGCGACGACGCGCAAGCGGCTCGGCAGCGCAGGGCCGGTGAAGAGCCCGGTGACATCGGCCGTGATCACGCCGGAGGCGCTGACCTTCGCCGTCACGGCCGCATCGGCAGTGCGCACCGGCGCGCTCCAGTTCGAGTCCGCCAACACCTGCACGAGCGCGCGTTCGAGCTCGAAATCCTCGCCCGTCAGTTGACCGACGAGGTTGACCTGAGCGTGGGTCTTGCGCGGACCGCTGGCCTCGGGACTGCGCTGCACTTCGTCGCGCGCGACGCTCGGGCGCGTGGCCTCGTTCGACATCGCGCTCGACTCCCGCACGTTTTCCGCCGCCACCGGCGAGAGCGGCTCGCTCACCGCCAGCGTGGGCTCGAGCGCGGGCCCTGGAGCCGCGGCGTCGCCCGGAGGCGCCGCGTGGAATGCGCCCGAGCGCCACAGAATCGCGACCAACGCGCTCAGCAGCGCGAGCGCTCCGCTCGGGCCCCGCCAATCGATGTGTGTGCGTCTCATGACGTTGGAGCCTCGGCGATTTCCGCCTCGGACGAGCCACTCCGCTCGCGCGGAAGTGTCGAAGTATGCGTCGAGCGAAGCACTGGCACCGTGTTACCAGTCGCAGTAGCCCAGCGTGGCGCTCCACGGCGCGCGGTACCTCCGCAGGCCCGCGCCGCTCGCGGGGGCGATCTCCAGAATGTCGGCGCCCGAGTGCACCGTGAACGAGGTTCCCGGGTGGGCGTAGAGTCTCGTCGAGCCATCGGTGTGCCAGAACAACCTCAGCGGCTCGCGGCCCTGGCCCGCCGGTCGAACCTCGAGCAAGACGCTGGCCGGTCCGGAGACCTCGGCTCCGTTCGCATCCACCATGGCGAGCTGGATTTCGTCGGCTTCGAGCTCGATCGCCAGCGCCTCGGAGGGCACGTCCACGATGCGCTCGGGGAACTCGATCCACGGCTGTCCCGGCGCCTCGACGCGCACGCGGTAGCGGCCCCGGCGCAGCTCGCGCACTTCGAAACTCCCGTCGGCGGCAGTGGTCGCCGCCACGGCCACACGCGTCGCTCCGGCGCCGTCGTCGAGCACGCGCAGACTGCCCAACTCGGCCCGAGCGCGCTGCGGCGAGGATTCGACGGGCGCAAAGCTCACGCTCAGCTCACTCGCCGGGCGGCGGTTGACGCGCACCACGCCGCGGGCCGCCACGCCGCGCTCGAGCGTGACTGTGCCGAGGCGCGTCACGCCGCTCTCGTCGAGTCGGAACGCCAGCACGCTGGCCACGTGCCCCGGAGCTTCGAAAACCGCCGTGCAGCGACCGTCTCCGCGCAACTGCAACTCGAAGTCGCCACCGTCTCCGGCTTCGACCGAGACCGTCTCGAACTGCGGTTCGCCCGCGTCGTTCCATCCGGATTCCGCGCTGCTCGCGCGCCGGTCGCAAGTCACGCTGATCGTGCAACGGGCACCCGAGTCCTCGCACACGACGCGGCCGCGCACGGACACCGGGCACCACAGATCGATCGCCAGCTTGAGCTCGAGCGCGCGGTGCGCTCGCATCCCCTCGGGCGTGATGCCCACCGGCGTGCTCGCGGTCGCGACGCATTTCTCGTCAGTGCCGGCGATCGCGTGCAGCGAGCTCGGCATCGCGCGCTCGTCGAGGAACAACTCGGTGACATCGGCGACGAAACGGCCGATGCGTTGCGGGTCCGGAACGGCGAGCACCGCGCGCGCCGCGTGCTCGTCGAGCGCGGCCGGCAGCGAATCGGCGACGACCTGAACGCGCGCGGCGAGCCGATCGCGCGGGGCCGCGTCGAGATCGACGACCACCGTCACACGCGCGTGCGGCTCGGGAGTCTCGGGCTCGCGATTGCGCTCGAGCAGCTCGACGCGCTCGGGCAGCGGCGCGTGGACGACCGAAGGCCCACTGGGATCGGGCACGCTGGCCCGCGGAGCACTGAGCGGCGTCGCGGCGTTCGAGGGCGGAGCGAATGCTCGGGCGGCATCGGGCTCCGCCACCAACGGACTCGGCTGAGCGTCGCCACCGGGCGCGCCGAGCGGCGCGCGGCTGCGCCACGCGACGAGCGCGATGCCGACGACGACCAGTGCTGCGAGCGCGCCCAACGGGCCGCGGCGAGACGTGCGCGGGCGATCCACACGCCCATGGTAGCTCGTGCCTGGCGGCGCGGCGCGCGCGTGGATTCGGCCGCGCCGTCCAGGGAGTGGCGACGACTCCGCGACGGCCCATGCGCCGAGAGCCAGCGAGGGCCTCGCCGTGTGCGTCGGCCCCTGGCATCACGCGCCGCGTCTCGAGCACCTGGGCGACGGCGAGCCGAGCTCAGGGAGCGAGCTCGAGCTCGATCGCGTTCGAGAGCTGCGCGTTGTTGGGCGGTGCGAAGCCCGGATCGCGAGCCCAGAACTGGAAGTCGACCAACGTGCCGGGCACGCTGAGAAAGCTCGTCGGCCAACCGGCGAGCAGTCCGTCGCGGAACGCGTGCAGGTCCATATAGAAAACACCGCTGCAGTCGAGGAGCACCCGTCTGGTATGGCTGCGGCGCGCGACCGAGCTGCTCCGCCGCCGGCGGACGTGAGGCTCCCCGCGTGAAGCCTGGCGCTGCCTGTCGCCGCCGATGCAGAGCGAGCCGCTCGGCGGAGGTGTCGCAGGAGCAGCAATGCGACGTGCGGCGCTCGGTCGCTCGCGTTCCACGGACAAAGGCCGCCGTGACTTCGATGTGCTCCGCATCGCTCGCTCCGCGCGCGCGAGCTACGAATTCCAATACGCTGGCGCGCGCCGGCGAGGAGTTTTGGCACCATGAACGCTGCATCGTGGTTGACGTGTCGGTTCCGCGTGGCGCTCGCTGGCATCGCGAGCGCGCTGCCGCTACAGGCATCGGACTGGTATGTGGACGCCGTCCATGGCGACGACGCCAACTCCGGAGCGACAGCGGCGCTCGCATGGCGCACGTTGACCCACGCGCTCGCGTCACTGCCCGCGCCCACGTCGCAGGCGCAGACCGTGAACGTCGCTCCTGGAGTCTACGGGCCAGCGCTCGGCGAGCTGTTCCCGCTTTCACCCGCCGCGGGGGTGTGGATCCGCGGAACCGTGGGCAGCGCCGCGACAATTCTCGAAGGCGCGGCGTCCTCGCTGTTCGTGTTCAGCGAAGCGACGAGCGGGACTCCCTCACCCAGCGGCGCCGAGGGCCTGACTCTGCGCAATTCGGATCGCGGCATCATCGTGATCGGGTCGACCAGCGGCACCACGGCGCCAGCCTTCCGTGACGTGGTGATCGAGGGGATGCAGACCGACGGCGTGCTCGTCGGCGCCAGCGCGTCCTTCTTCGACTACGCCGCGGCACATCCCGCGTTCGAGCGCGTGACGATCGCCCACTGCGGCGTGGGCGTGCGCATCTCGGCCGGAACGACCTCGCAGCTGGAAGGCGCCACGAGCAAAGTCGAGCTCCTCGACTGCAGCGTGCTGTTTTCCGGCCTCGATGGCCTGTCGCTGCTGTCCAACGGCAACGCGATGACCCATGCCGGGCTGACGCGCTGCCGCGTGCTCGCCAACGGCCGCGACGGAGTGCACTGCACGCCCTCGGCGCGCACGGAGTCCGTGACCGCTCGCGCGTGCTTGTTCGCGGACAACCTCCGCGCCGGGCTGTGGGGCGAGGCCAATCCCAGCAACTTCTGGCTGTACGACAGCACGATCGCGCACAACGCCGCCGCCGGAATCCACACGGCGAACGGGCATGCGACCGACGTGCACAATTCGATCGTGGCGGCCAACGGCGACGATGTCGAGCTCTCTGGACCGCTGTACGCGAGCTTCTCGAACAGCGCGGATGGCGAGCTCTTGGGCCAGCCCAACTGCATCGCCGTGGATCCGCTGTTCGTCGACATCGGCGCGGGCGACTACCGGCTGCGCTGGGGAAGTCCATGCATCGAGAGCGGAGCTCCCGCCTCTGCGAGCCACGCGGACCTGCTCGGACACATGCGCGGCTACGACGGCGATCTCGACACGCACGGCAGCGTCGACATGGGAGCTTTCGAGTTCGAGCCGCTGCACGTCGACGGCGTCGCGCGCAGCGGCGGCTCGCTGGCGTTCGAGCTGTGGGGCGCGAGCGGCGCGCACTCGCGCCTGCTGCTCTCACGCCAGGCCGTGACAGCGCCGCAGTCGACGCCGTTCGGCTCGTTCGTGCTGCTGCGTCCACGCACGCTCGGCCTACTGAGCGTCCCGCTCGGCCCGCCGACTCCGGCGCGCTTCACCTTGCGCGTGCCGAGCTCGCCGGCGCTCATCGGCACGACCCTGACGCTACAGGCACTGACGCTGTCCGTCTCGGCGCCGCGCGGTCGCGCCCTGAGCAACCCCGTGGCGCTCGTCGTCGAGCCCTAGCGGCGCGCTCCGACGCTCTCGCGCCGCACGACCCCGGCGATGCCAGGCACGCGCCCCCCTGCAGCGGTGCACGATCGGAGCCGGGTGCCTGTCCGCCATCTCGATCGTCGACTACGATCGGCTCGTCCCATGGAGGATGCGACCCAAGACGTGCTCGCGCGCGCTCGCGTTGGAGATCGTGCGGCGATCGAGCAGCTGATCACCGCCGAGCTCGACCACTTGCGAGCGTTCCTACGCGTTCGCGCGGGCTCCGCTCTGCGCGCGCACGAAGCCAGCGTGGACCTCGTGCAGTCGGTTTGCCGCGAGGCGCTCGCCGACTTGGCGCACTTCGAGTTCCGCGGTGAAGCGGAGTTCCGGCGCTGGCTGTTCTTGCACGCCGAACGCAAGCTCGCCGACCGCGGCAGGTTCTGGGCGCGCGACAAGCGGGATCCGCGCCACGAGCGGCGCGGTCAGACCACGGACGGAGACATGAGCGCCGCGCTCGAGCACTGGGACCGGACACTCAGCTCGCCCAGCGAAGATGCGGTGGCCCGCGAGAGCCTCGAGCGCATCCTCGCCGGCTTCAAGCAGCTCCCACCCGACCAGCGCGCAGTGCTGATCCAGTCGCGCTTCATGCGGGCGAGCACGGCCGACATCGCGCGCGCGCGTGGATGTACGGCAGCCTACGTGCGCACGCTGCTTTCGCGCGCCATCGCCCGTCTGGGACGTGAGCTCTCCCAGTGACCGCGCAACGTCCTGGCCTCCAGCGAACCGCGGAATCCGCCCCGCGCCGGATGGCCATGCGATGAGCGACTCGACCCAAGAACGGCGCCTGCGCGCCGAGGAGCGCGTTGCGAGCTTTCTCGAGGCGCGCCTGTCCGGCGACCGGCGCACCCCGCAAGAGTTCATCGAACGCGAGCCCGAAGTTCGCGAGGAGTTCTTGCGCCAAGTCCGTGCGATCGAAGGCGCCGGTCTGTGGAGCCCCGATGACGCGGTCGACCCACGGCGGCCGACGCGCTTCGACGGCTACGAGCTGCGGCGCCCGCTGGGCAGCGGCGGCATGGGCGAGCTCTACGAAGCCTGGCAGGCCGCGCTGCAGCGCGCCGTGGCGATCAAGTTCCTCGCGAACGGCGTACTGATGACGCCCCGGGCCAAGTCGCGATTTCAGCGTGAAGTCGAGGCCCTGGCGCGCTTCGCGCACCCCAATATCGTGCGCGTGTTCGGCACCGGCTCGGTCGAGGGGCAGCCGTACGTCGCGATGGAGCTCGTGGTGGGTGAGCCTCTGAGTCGGCGCATCCCGAGAACCGATGACCTGCCGGATCGTGCCGCGGTCGCGCAGCTCGTGCGCTGGACGATTCAGATCGCCCGCGCGCTCGATCACGTGCACGAACTGGGTGTCATTCACCGCGACGTGAAGCCAGCGAACATCCTGATCGATCGCGTCGGCCACCCGACGTTGATCGACTTCGGGCTGGCGAGCACCGACAGCACGGACGAGTTGACGCAGAGCGGCGAGTTCGTCGGAACGCTGTCCTACGCCGCGCCAGAACAGGCTTTCGGCGAGCGCGTCGATCGCCGCGCGGACGTGTACGGCCTCGCTGCGACGCTCTACCACGCCGCAACCGGCGTGCTGCCCTATCCCGCGCGCTCGCTGCCGGATTTGGTGCGCCACTTCGAGAAGGGTCCCCCGAGTTCCGCCTCGCGCCTGCACCGCGGCGTTTCGCGCGAGCTCGGCGCCGTGCTCGCCTGCGCGCTCTCGATCGCACCGCGCGAACGCTACGCGAGCTGCGCCGAGTTCGCCGACGATCTCGAGGCCGCGCTCGAAGGCCGCGCGATCCGCGCCGTGCCGCCGTCGTGGAGCCGCAAGCTTCTTTTGCGAGTGCGACGCCGTCCGGGCTTGAGCGCGGCGCTCGTGTTCGGGACGCTCGTGCTGGCGATCGCGGCCCGCGAGGCGCGGACGGAGTGGCTTGCCCGGCGCGCGCGCGATCAGATCGAGGCGGCGCGGCTGCGCTACATCGCCGATGCGTCACTCACGATCGACCACGCCAACGAGTTGCTCGCGCGCTCGCTCGAGCTCGACCCGCACAACCTCGACGCGCGCCTCTCCCAGATCCTGAGAGCAGCTCGAAACTTCTCTGCGGGCCTGATGCAGAAGCTCAAGCACAACACCCAAGACGTGTCCAATGCCCGTGCCTTGCTGGCAGCCTCGCCAGAGTTGGCCGGCGAGCCCGCGGGCGCGTTGCTGGACATGGTGCTGGATGTCGCGACACTCGACGCGGCGGTCTCGAATCCCGATTGGCAGGCTCCACGCCAATTGCCTGAGCCCACAAGCAGCGCGGCGGCGTTGCGCCTGGCGGTTGTATGGGCTCGCTTGCTGCGCAACCCGCGCCGCGCCGAGGCACTCTGCGCCCGAGTGCTCGAGTCGTCCCCGTTGGACGCGCGGGCCAATCGCATCAAGTGCATGTACGTCGCCAAGGACGGTTCGATCGAAGCCGTGATCGCGGGTCGTATCGCGCTCGCGACGCCCGAGCTCGACCCCGTGCTCTTGGCACGCAACGCGGTTCACGAAGTGCGTGCGTCCACACGTGCAACCGATCCGGTCGATTCCGCGGCGTTGGTCGCGAGCGCGATCGAGCATGCCGAGCGCGCGATCGAGCTGGCTGCGGATGAGCCGGCCATCCTGATCAATGCCGCCATCGTCTTCGATGAGTGCAAACGCACCGAGACGGTCGAGCGCGCCATCGAGCTCTATCGGCATGCGCTCGAGCTCGGCGCTCCAGACGCCGCACGTTGGAACCTGTTGTCGACGCTGATGCGCAACAAGCGCACACAACCGGCGGACTACGTCGAGCTTTGCGAGCCGATCGAGGCCAGCTACGGCGCGAACTGGATCTACTGGGAGCGACTCCTGTGGGGTTATGGCGAGCTCGGACGGAACGACGACGCCGAGCGCGCTGTACGGCGAGCGCTGACACGCATTCCCGAGCACGAACGCTACCTCGCGCGCGCTGCCTTGGTGCCGATCGAGCTGCGGCGCGGTGACGTCGAAGCTCGAGAGCGCGCGAGCCAATCGTTCGACGAGTGCGTGCGGCAAGCACCGACGCGTGCCGCCGCCCTCGACGCGCTCGAGCCCTCGTCGGAGCTGTGGCCGAGCAACCTGCAACAGCGCTGGCTCGAGCTCGCGATCGTTGCGGAGCAGGCGAGCGAGATCCTCGGAGAGCAGTCGAACAAGCTGATCGCGCGCATGCGCAACGAGCCGCCGGCCTCGCGCTGAATGTCAGTGCTGTTCGAGCAACGTCACCGAGTTGTCGCCCGCATTGACCGCCGCGACGTCCACGCCACCGTCGTGATCGAGATCAGCGAGGTGCAGCGCGGTCACCATGTGCCCCACACCGAAGCCTCGGCGCGGGTCGAAGCCTCCCTGCCCGTCGCCCGTCGCGATCCACAGCGCCGTACCGTCCAGTGACGCAAAGGCGATGTCGGCGAGCCCGTTGGCGTTGAAGTCCGCGATGGCGACGCAGGCCAGCGATTCGAAGCCGCTCGACACGAGTCCGAGCGGCTGCGGTATGCCTGCCGTGCCGCGGAACAGCGCAACTTGATGCGCGCCCGTGCATGCGAAGGCCAAGTCGACGCGCGCATCGAGGTCGAGCTTCCCGCTCGCCACCGCACTCGCGGCGTCGGGCAAGTCGAGGAACTGCGGCGCGCGGAAGCCACCCAGTGGATCGGCGAGCGCGATCGCAGCCGCCGGCGAGAACAACGCGCACACCAGATCGCGGTGTCCGTCGCCGTCGACGTCCTCGAACAACATGTCCTGCACGCCGTCGCCGGTCGTGGTCACGAGCGCTTCGGGCAGGGCTTCGAAAGTCCCGTTGCCGCGTCCGTGCAATAGCGCGACGAGCTCCGAACCGTAGTGACCGACGAGCAGGTCGAGCTTGTCGTCGGCGTCGACGCGCGCGGCGATCACGACCGACGGTGCAAGTCCGATGTCGTGGTGCTCGAGCAGCGTCGGCGCACCGTTGCGCAGCGACCAGACTTCGAGCACACCCGACGGGTTGACCTGCGACTTCCACCCGACGACCACGATCTCTGCACGACCGTCACCGTCGAAGTCCGCGGCGGTCAGCTTCACGTTCACTGCGACTCCGCTCGCAAAGCGCACTCGCGACGCACCGAAGCCAGAGGCCGTTGCACCGCGCACTCGCACGCCGCCACAAGTGTCCGCGACGATCAGCTCGAGCTGCCCGTCGCCATCGAAGTCCGCGCTCGTCACCGCCGTCGGTAGACAGACTGCAGGCTGCGCCGGAAGGCTGCGCGGTCCAGCTTCGAACTGGGCCGACCCGAGCGAGCGCACGACGCCGATCCCACCGTTGCCGCCGACGTGCGCGGTCACCAGGTCGAAGTCGCCATCGCGATCGAGGTCGGCGCTCGCGACGGCGAAGGGGATCCCTGGCGTCGCGATCTCGAGCGCCGGCTCGAGCCCCGCCGCGCCGTTGCGCAAGTACGAGACGCTGCGCGTTGGACCGTCGCCGCCGGAGTGCGCCACCAGCACGTCGCAGCGCCCGTCGGCGTCGACATCGACGAGCGCGATGTTCTGCGGCTCGTTGCCGATCGCGCGCGTGAACGGCGCGGCAAAGGACCCACCGAGGTTGGCGCAGACCTGCAGCTTTCCGACGTACAGGGAGCTCGACGCGTCGAAGCCCGCGACGACGGCCTCGGGGCGCGAGTCGCCGTCGAGGTCCGCGATCGCGAGCTCCGCGCCTCCGTAGGGCAGCGTGACGTCGCTCGCGGGAGCGAACGATCCGTCGCCGAAACCGCGCCGCAGCACCAGCCGACGCGTGCCCGCGACCGACGCCGTCACGATCAGGTCGCGGTGGCCGTCGCCGTCGACATCGAGGCAGCGCGGCTGGCCCGGCTGCGCTCCGACGTCGATCACGACCGCAGGCGCGAGTGATCCGCCCCCGAGCCCCCGCGCGAAGCGCACACCGCTAGCGTTGAGTCCCGAGTCGGCGACGAAGAGATCGACGAGCCCGTCCTCGTCGACGTCCGCCGCTTCGAGCCAACGCGGCTGACCGCCGCTCAGCACTGTCGACGCCGGTCCCGGATGGCCACCGGAATCCGTCAGCACGGCATCGACGCCTCCGGGCGTGAACGGGTCGAGCGACCAGGCGACCCAAGCGTCGGCGCGAGCATCGGAATCGAGCCGCGCCATCGCGTGTGCCGTCGCGAAACCCGGCAGTTGCGTCGTCCACGGCACGAGCGAGAAGGAACCGTCGCTCGCGCCGTGCAGCACGACCAGTTGGCCCGAGTAGGCGCTCGCGCTCACGGCGTCGAGCTGTCCGTCGAGATCGAGATCGGCGAGAGCGAGTGACACGTTGCCGCCCCCCGCTTCGTACACGGGTTGCGGGTACCACGAGTGCTGCGCGACGCTCGCCGAGGCGAGGATTGCGAGCTGTGCGAGCATGAACGGCAACAGGAACTGACTTTGCGATCGCATGGCTGAGGCTCCTGCTCGCGTCACTGGCAAACGACGAACGTCGCCGCGTCGGACAGGCTGATCGCGTTGCTGCCGCCGAAACCTGGATCGCGGCTCCAGATCTGCATCCATACTTGTTGGCCGGGAAGCAGCGCCGGGTCCCGGCCGCTCGCGATCCAAGTGTTGAAGTCGAAGTCGACCACTCCGCTGCAATCGACTCCGCCTTGATTGCCGGACGTGTTGGTCGCAGCGGTGCGCTTGCGCGGCGCCGCGATCCACAGTGTCCCGCCTCCCAGCGGAGTCGCCGATGAGCCCGCGAGGCTGTACAGCGGAATCGCCGACTTGTTGTTCAGGAGCTGCGTCGTACGCACGACGAAGCCGCTGGGTGCGCTGGCTGAGCAGGTGCCCTGCAGCTCGATCGCTGGCACACAGCCAAGTGAATTGGTCTTCGCGGTGCCATAGGTGTAGCCGCGATTGCCGCCCTGCGACTCGAACGCGCCGATGTCGATCAGCGGTGCACTGCCCGCACCCGTGTCGGGCCGCGCGCAATCGTCGACGAAGCGCGCCAGACCGTTGAGGTCCAGCGTGAGTCCGATCGCTGCCGCATTCGAACCCGCATCGATCGCTGGCGAGCTCAGCCCGAGACGGAAGTCCCCGCCCACGGCGTCGCGGAACTGCGGGTCGAGCGCGAGATTCCCCTGGCCGCTCCCGGTCCAGGGCACACGCAGTACGCAGTTCGTGAGGGTCGCCGAGCCGGCGATGCCCGTGGAGGTCGTGCCCACGGCCCACACGATCGAGTTGTCGACGCGCGCCGTCCCTGTGCCGACCGAGAGCACGGATCCAGTCGCCGCCGAGTTGCCTGAGAACGTGCAGCTGCGCACCGCGGCGGGATCCGTCGCCGGCGGCGCCTTTTCGAAGCGAAGCGCTCCGCCCAGCGCGCTTCCCGGCCCACCCACGTTTCCGCTGAAGAGAGAGCTCGAGATCGTCGTGTCGCTGGCGGTCGCGGAGGCCACGTGAACCGCTCCACCGCGCAAGCCCGAGCTGTTGCCGACGAACTGGCAGCGCTCGATCGCGACGTGCTGCAATGCCGCGATCGCCCCTCCGCCCAGCGTTGCAGTGATCGCGACCACGCCGACGGCGTGATTGTCGATGAACGCGCACTCGCGGATCGTTGGCCGTGCAGCGAGGCTGATGGCGAGCGCACCACCGTAGCCGGCGCTGGAGTTGTCGGTGAAGCGTGAGCGCTCGAGGACGAGGCTCGCGAGTGGAGCGCCGCTCCAGTCCGCCTGGAAAATCGCACCGCCAGCAGCTCCGGCCACCGTCGTGGAGTTGCCTTCGAACAGCGAGTCGGAGATCGACACGGCTCCGCCGTACAGTCGCAACGCCCCGCCAGTCACTCCGGCGGCGTTGTCGCCGAAGGTGGAGTCGGAGATCTGCAGCGAGACGTTCTGCAAAGTGGCGATTGCGCCACCCCCGCTATAATTGCCGGTTCCGGTGGTGTTTCCGGAGAATTGGCAGTCGTCCACCACGAGCATCTGCGCCGCCGTGCTCGTGGCCTGGATGGCAGCGCCCGTTGCCACCGCGAAGTTGGAGTTGAAGGTGCAACCTCGAAGCGTTGCGGATGCCGCGCTGGCGAAGATCCCTGCTCCGCTGGTCTTGTTGGTCGCGAGGTTGTCCGCTCGTCCATCGCGGATCGACAAGCCATCGAGCGTGGTGGAGAGCGCTGTCGAGCTCAGCGTGACGACGCGGTGGGAGTTGTCGGTAGAAACGCCTGGAGCTCCGATGTCGCCGCTCAGGATCGTGGGATGGGCGCCCGGCGCGCGCTGGTCGAGCTGAGACTCATTGCCAGCGAATCCACCGAACACGCGCGTGCCACTGGGCACGGCGAACGTGGCATTTCGGTCGGACGCAAATGCACCGAAGCCGGAGTCTGGTCGGTACGTGCCCTGGGCGATCCACAGCTCCTGGACCTCGGGTAGCTTCGCGAGCTCGAGCGCCCAGCGCAGATCGGAAACCGCCGTCGCCCAGCTCGCCCCGTCGCCACCGGGCGCGGCATTGGGGTCGACGTGCACGCGCGCCGGCGCGCTGTTGGCCCCATAGGTATGACCGCTCGAGCTTCCGATCCACGCCGACGAAAGTGGATTCCCCGAGAGATCGAGCACTTGCAACGGACCGAACGAGACGTCGGTCGCGACATCGGCGCTGCCGGGGACGACGGTGATGCAGTACGGCACGGAGATTTGGCTCTTGAGGAGCAAGTCCAGGTTGACGTACTGCGCGAACGAAAACGGGCCCAGCACCAACGAGTACTGTGGTCCCGGCGTGTTGCTCGCATACACCAGGGAGCCGTTGACCTCGAGAGAGCTCGAAACGCGTCCGGCGTATACGGACCCTGGCGTCGCGACTCCGACGTGCGCCACGTTCAGGTCCAACCTGAGCAGGTACTGGCCGGAGCCGCCGACGACCATCAACGAGTCGCGCCAGCGCGCCTGCGCGTACGCACTGCACGCTTGAGCGCTCGCGGTGAGCCCTTCGTGTGCCTCGGCGTGCAATTGGCTCGCGCCGGCGACGATGGCCGCGGAGGCGTTGGCGATCGGGTTGTCGGTGGAGCGCGGGCAGTCGACGAAGGCGAACGACTGCGAGGGCTGGGAGCATAGCGATCCGTCACAGCAGACCTGATGCGCCGAGTCGCAGGGGCCCACGACGTCGCGTGTGATGCGCACTCCGGCGTCCGCCTGCTGAGCAAAGGCGGTGGCTGCCGGTGCAGCTACGGCAGCCCACAGCATCGATGCCAAACGCCACGAATTGATTCTCGAGCTCATGTCCGATTGTCCTTGGTCGGGGGTCCAAGGACGGTGGAGCGCTGCGTCCGAGCGAGCGCATCACGCGACTCGCGGAAAGTGCGACGTCTTTCGGGGCGAGCCCCACTGGAACAGCGCTGCGCCGCTCTGCGACGCGCCGTCGAGGCCCTTGTCGGCGAGCTCCCCGCAGGCGAGATCGACCGCGCTCGATCGACAACACATGCCGTCGAAGCTCGACGCCGCGACGAGCGCGTTCGCCGCACCGGAGCCGGCACGGCTCGCGCCGCGCATGCTCGGACGTGGTGGCGCTCGTCGTCGAGTCTGGGCGGGCACGCTCCTGGAAACAGGAGAAAGGGTGGCCCCGCCGTCCGGGGGCAGACCGAACTCGACTCGTGACGGAGTGGGGATGTGGGACGACGAGTCGAACGATCGACGGCGGGGCCGGGCAAACGGTCAGGCCTCGTGCTCCCCGCCATCGCCGAGGCGTCGCAGGAAGTCGAGTTCGGGGGGCATCGCGGACAGTCCGCGCTCGCCGAGGTCGTGCTCGAACAGCGCGCACAGATCGCGCAGGGTCGAGTCGGGACCGCGGAACACCAGCTGCCGCGCGTGGCCGGCGGAGTGGAAGTGGATCAGCAGGTCGATGATCGAGCCCGGCAGGCAAGCGCGGCCGTCGATGTCGAGCTCGACTGGCGTTCCGTGGTGTTGCACGACTCGAGCGATCAGCACCGCGGGGCGTGCGTGCAGCTCGAAATCGTCGGGAATCTGCACCGTGAGCAGTCCGGGTCCGAGATACGTGACCCAGCGCAGCATGGACATGTGAGGTCTCGTGAGGAAAGCGACCGAGAGCTGCGAGCTCAGGCGGCATCACCGGGGGAAACCCGGCCGCGGAGTGCGCTGCGACGCCACAGGCGGCGCGCACGGTGCAACGCGATGCGCTGCGGACTCGTCAGGCTCTCGCGCCGGCCGCGTCGGCCGCGCTGCAGCGCAAATGCGACTGCGCATCGGGACGGCGCCCGCGGCGCTCGGTCACGAAGGCGCGCGCCGTGAACGTGGCGCGCGCGACGGAGATCGTTGCTCGCTCGGCGAGCGCGTCTCCGTCGCCCTCGGGCAACGGCGCGCGGCCCTCGAGACTCGCCAGCGGCGCGTGGGAGCTCGAAAGCTCGGTGCAGGGCAGCTCGACGCGACTCAACTGAGCCGAGATCGAAGGCTCGCCTTGGCCGCCGGCGTGCTGAGCATTGCCGGCGCTCGCCACGAGGCTCCCGCCGCGAGTGAACGCGAGGAAGACGACGAACAGCCAAGTCAGGAGCGTGCGGAGTTCCAAGGTGAGCGCGGCGCGTGAGCTTGAATCCTACCCTGAGCGCGCGTCGTGACTACGCCCGACCGCGGTTCCACGCCGACCGCGGAGCGACCCAGCGCCTGAAATGTGGGCCGTGAATCGACCACGGCCTCGACGTCCGGCGCCCCCTGAGAGACGGCGCGACCATCATCCTGATTGCTCGCGGCCTTCACCTGTTCGCCGATCCCTCAGTGCGGCAACGCGGCGGGCGCGAGCGGCGCCAGAGCTTCGAGCAGCGCTTGGACGGCTTCAGGCCGAGCCAGCTTCGGCGCGCGCGCGGCGCTCCACAGGCGGCCCTCGTGGCGCTGGATGTGCTCGCGGGATGCCGGATCGCGCACGCCGATGCCGAAATCGAGCACCAGCGCCCAGGCGTCCTCCTCCACGCCGCGCAGAACCTCCCCGAAGGCCGAGCGCACGTTGGGCTTGTAGCGCACCAGCGTCGCCTTGCGCATCTCGGTGTCGAAGCCGCTGCCGTCCGCGGCGAGCCAGTTCTCGTCACCGGCCTGGATCGTCGGCCCGGCCTTTTCGACCAACGCGAGCTGGCCATCCGGCGGAGTGACGCGCCCGAGGTAGCGCAGCGACACGCGGCACAGCACCTCGGCTTGAGCGGAGTCCTGGACGATCGTGTAGCCCTTGTCGCTGGCGCCCTGCTGCAACGTCGCGAGCAAGCGCGGCGCTTCGGCTGAACGCGTCGGGTCGTCCAAGGTGATGTGCACGCGCCGGCCACCGGCGGCTTCCGCCGCGAAACTCGGAGCCGCTCCGACCCAGCGCGCATCGCTGGCCATCACGCCGGTCGGCGGCGCGCTGCGACAGGCTCCGGTCCAGCCCAAGAGCAGCACGAGCGAAAGCAGCCACCAAGCGCGTCGCGAGTCCATGCGTAGATCCCCATCGAGGTACGGTGCCAGGGCCATTGCTCCACGGTAGCGGCCGCGGCCCACGCGAGAAACACGCTGGGACCGGCGTGCTACTCGAGCGGCAGAGTCACGCGCAGTCCGGCGTCGGCCACGGCGCGCGCGGCGTCGACGACCTGGCGCGCGCTCGAGGTGCAGAAGCTCGGATCGCTGACGTACGAACCGCCGCGCACGACGCGCAAATTGCCGCTGCGGCCGAGCGGATCGCGCTCCGGCGGCGTCGCTCGGTCATCGCTGGTCGCGAAGCGATCGCGACAGAATTCCTTGACGTTGCCGTGCATGTCGGCGAGCCCGAACGCGTTCGGCTGGCCCGTGCCGCACGCGCGCAGCTTGCCGCCGGAGGCCTTGGTCGCCGCCTGCGCATCGCTGAGCGCATCGCCGAAGTGGAATGCACGCTTGGAGCCCGCGCGGCACGCGTACTCCCACTCCGCCTCGGTCGGCAACGTGAACCCGCGCTTGCGAGCGAATTCGTTGGCGTCGTTCCACGACAGCCCCATGCGCGGCAAATCCGCGCTGGCAGCGTCCGGAGCAGCCTTGCCCATCGCGGCCGCGTACTCGGCCTGCGAGACCTCGCCGACCGAGATGTAGAAGGGCTTGGTGATCGCGACCGCGGGCGCGCGCGCATCGTCGCTGCTGGCGCCTTGCACGAATGTCCCGTCGGGCACGAGCACCAACACGATCTTGGTCGCGCGCTGGCGGATGCGCTTGGCCCAAGCCACGCCGCCGATGGTCAGCGCTTCGGTTCCGAAGGGATCGCAACCCGAGGGCGCGCGCAACTTGACGCTCGAGCTCGCGCCCGTGCTGCTGTTCGTGTTCGTGCGCTCGCCTCCACCCTGCGGGAGCACCGGAGCGAGTGACGCACGCTCGATCGAGGCGCGGAACGAGCCGCTGGCCGCGTGGTCGAGCTTGTCGACGGCGCGCCACTCGATCTCCCACTGCTCGCGATCGCCGGGGGCATTCAACTCGACCCGCGCGAGCTTGGGATTGCGCGCATCGATGCTCGCGACACGGCCGCCGATCTCGGCCATGCCCAACGGCTCGTCGAACTCGAGCGCGAATTCGACGCTCGCGCCGGCGGGATAGGGCCCGGCCAGCGCCGTGGTGCGCGTCTCGAGCACCGGGGCCAACGTGTCGAGCGTCAGCACCAGTTGCTTGGGGCCCTCCAAGCGCTCGCCGCTGAACACGAGCTCGTGCCGGCCGTCGCGCGCGAGGTCGAGCTCGAGCGTGAAGCGCCCGCGACCCTCGTCGACCAGATCGACGGAGCCGCCGCCCCCGCGCAACTCGACCGCGAAGCTGTCGTTCCAGCCCTCGACGCGCCCGGTGAGCTCGAACTCGGCGCGCCCCGACACGTAGCCCTTGCGCAGATCGGGGATTCCGTCGAGCGCCACCGACATCGGCAGGCGCACGATCGCGGAGTCCTGTTGCTTCTTGTTGCTCCGATCCTTGTCCTGGTCGCGCTCGGGCGGATCCTCCTGGGCTGAACCGCGACGCGGACCGGCTCCGCCGGCGGGCTGGCCCGCGCCGCCGAACACGGCCCACGCTCCGATCCCCAGGCCCAGCAGCGCCAGCGCTCCGCCGCCGATCCACAGGCCGCGCGAACGCGCGCGCGCCGGATGCGGCGGATCGAACTGCGTCGGTTGGAGCTCGATGCGTTGGGTGCGCGGCGCGTCGCCTCCCCGGCTCGGCGCGGGCCCATTCCGCGGCGTCGAGCGCGCGTCGCCGCGCGTGTCGACCTGCTCGCGGATCTTGGCCATGGTCTGCGGCGGCGGCGGCGAAACGAGCGTCGCCCCCATGGTGGTCGACTCCCCAGGGTGCGAGACCAACTCGCCCTCGTCGCGCCCGACGAGCCTGGAGAGCTCGCGCGCGACTTGGCCGCAGTCCGCGAAGCGCTGACCGAGATCGCGCGTCACGCAGCGCTCGATCAGCGCCGCAACCTCGCTGGGCACGTCGGGACGGCGCGCGCGGATCTCGGGGAAGGGCTCGACGCAAATGCGGCGGAAGACCTGCTGCAGCGTTCCGACGGCGATCGGATCCTCGCCGCACAAGAGGTACTGCAACGTCGCGCCCAGGGCCCACACGTCGGCGGCGGGCGTGACCTTGCTCGAGTCCTCCCACTGCTCGGGCGCCATGTACTGCGGCGTGCCCATCACGCCTTGGGTCAGCGAGCTGTCGACCTCGCCCTCGATGGCCTTGGCCAACCCCAGGTCCGAGACCTTCACGCGGCCGTCGCGGCCGATCAGGATGTTGTCCGGCTTGACGTCGCGATGGACGATGCGCCGCTGGTGCGCCTCGGCGAGCCCGCTGGCGGCTCCGTAGGCGATGCGCAGCGCTTCGGCGAGCTTGAGCGGACCCTTGCGCCGCACGCGGTCGCGCGCCGTCTCGCCCAGCACGAACTCCATCACCAGGTAGTGCACCCCGCTCTTCTGCGAGACGTCGTAGACCTGCACCAGGTTCTGGTGGTGGATGCCGGCCGCCAGGCGCGCTTCGCGCTGGAAGCGCTGGATGAACGCATCGCTCTGGTCGGCCAGCGAGCGCCGCAGGCACTTGACGGCGACGTCGATGTCGAGGTTGAGGTGGCGCCCGCGGTAGACCGCCCCCATGCCGCCCTCACCCAGCTTGGCGTAGAGCACGCAGGGCTCGAGCACCTTGAATCCGTCGACCTCGGGGATCTCGGCGAGCAGCGGGTCATCGTGCAGCGGAACGGGCATCGGCGGTGGCTCGGCGCGCGGGACGCGCCGCACCATTGTGTGCCAAGCTCCGTCGGCGCGCGACCGTGACCTCTCCTGGAGCGTGCGCAAGAGCCATGCGGGCCGTTCCCAGTTCGCGGGTCGCCCGCTAGCATGCCCGCGCTTTCCTACCCCCTCGCGAGGCCCTACCCCGGGACTGCCTCGCGCGCGCGGCGGCACTCCCGGCCGCCGGCAGCGCTTCCGTCCGTCGGAGAGATCCCACGATGTCCGTGTCCGTGCCCCTGTGGTCTTGGCTCGTGCCCGTCGCGCTGACGGCCACGTCGATCCTCGTCCCCAACGAAGACAAGCTGGCGCCGCCCGCAAGCTCCGCGGCGAACGCCGCTCCGGCCGAGGTCGACCCGCACATCGCGGTGTTGAACGAGTTCTACGCGCAGGGTGGCCTGAGCCCCGGCGAGCAACGCTTCCCGAGCGCGCGGCTGTGCGGCTCGTGCCACAAGGCGATCTACGAGGAGTGGAGCACCTCGCAGCACGCCTATGCCTCGATCTCGCCCATGTTCCACAAGTTCGAGCAGGCGCTGAACACGCTGGCCTCGGGCACCGTGGGCTCGTTCTGCTTGCGCTGTCACGCGAGCGTCGGCACCACCCTGGGCGAGGAACGTCACGTGCCGATCTACGAGCGCGACCCGGTCTCGCTCGAGGGCGTCACCTGCGTCACGTGCCACCGCGTGAACCAGAACTTCATGAAGGTCAACGGCGAACGCTCGCTGGTCGAGGGCGCGCTGACCGAGCGCGTGTTCGGGCCCAGCGAGCCGTTGAAGGACGCCGACGGCCTGACCGCTTTCGAGCGCGCCAAGCGCGACTTCAACATCCCCGGTGATCAGGTGCACGCGCAGCCGGCGCAGAACGAGCAGCTCAAGCGCTCGGAGTTCTGCATGTCGTGCCACCAGGTCGCGGTGCACCCTGGGATCAAGCTCGAGGTGGTCTGGGACCAGTACAAGGACTCGCCCGCGGTGCGCGAGGGCATCACCTGCCAGGAATGCCACATGGGCAAGGTGATCGGCGAGAAGGCCGAGGGCGACAACTGGATGCGCGCGCCAGGCGTCGAGATCGCCGGCGAGCCGGGCGCGGTCAAGAAGCACACCGACCACTCGTTCATCGGGCCGGGATACTCGATCGCGCACCCGGGCGTGTTCCCGCACAACCACTCGCAGGAAAACTACTTCTCCGTCGCGCAGTGGATGGCCTTCGATTGGCGCGAATGGACCAAGCCGGACTTCGAGAGCCGCGTGGCCAAGGGTGAAGTCGACGGCAGCGTGTTCAAGTCGAGCTTGACCTACAGCGACGGTCGCAGCGAGGCCATCGACTGGAGCTCGCGCGAGGACCGCGACAACGCGCGCAAGGTGATCGCCACCAACCAAGCGCGCATGCAACAGCGCAACGAGAAGCGCCGGCACCTGATGGAGAGCGGTTCGCATCTCGATGGCCCGTTCTTCGAGAGCCCGCGGCTCGCCGGCGAGGAGCTCTCGTTCCACTACGTGGTCAAGAACATCAGCAAGGGTCACAACATGCCCTCGGGATCGCTCGGCGCGCAGCCGGAGATCTGGCTCAACGTCGCCTTGCTGGTGGAGGATGGTCCCGACCAGTGGCGCCGCGTGTGGGAGTCGGGCTACCTCGACAAGTACGGCGACATGGCCGACAACCACTCCCAGGAAGTGCACGAGGGCACGCTCGAGGCGGACCAGCAGCTGTTCAACCTGCAGTCGAAGTTCCTGACCACCAATCTCAAGGGCACCGACCGCGAGATGTACCTGCCCGTGCCGTTCGACGGCGACCAGCTGCCCTTCATCCGGCCCGCGGGCACGCCGAATTCGGTGCTCAACCACCCGCCCTTCATCCGCATGGAGCAGCGCAGCATCCCGCCGCTGTCCGAGCGCAAGGCGCACTACAGCGTGCCGAGCGAGCTCCTCTCCAAGGCCGGCAAGTACCGCCTCGCGGTCCGCCTGCGCAGCCGCGCCGAGCCGATGTACTTCATGGGTGTCGTGGGCGCGACGGAAGAGATGAAGCGCTTGATGAACGAGCAGATGATCGACATCCACCCCTACACCGTCGAATTCGAGCTGCGCTGAGGTCCCCAGCCCATGAAACTCCAACGCATCGCTCGTCTCAGTGTCGTAGGCATCGGCTGTGTCGCCGGCAGCGCCGCCGCGCAGAAGCCCGTGCAGGTCAAGCCGGTCGCTCCCCAGCCGGAGGTCAAGCACCACGAGCCGCCGCGCGTCGACGGCGGCGCCACGGTGGTCGAGGTGCCCGATTTCCGCGGGCAATTCGGCCCGGACCGCCAACCGCAGGGCGGTTTCAGCTTGCAGGATCAGCTCGAGACCTACCGCAAGGCACCGGTCGCCACGCAGGAGCCGTTCTACCTGTGGGGCCGCGAGATGTACGCCTCGGGGCCGCTGCGCGAGTACCCCAACGTCTTCGGCAACATGAACCCGACGCAGCCGCACCTGATGGTGTACGGCGACGCGCGCACCGCGGTCGGCTTCAGCGACAACGGAGACATCGAGCGCGCGCCGCTCGCCACGCGGCTCAACGTCGACTTCGACCTCAAGCTGACCGCGACCGAGCGCGTCCACGCCTTCGTTCGTCCGTTCGACAAGAACGGTCGGATCATGAGCGCGGACATCGGCGGCGAGGACGGCAACGAGGACGAGTTCGTGCTCGACGGCAACCTCGACACCCTGTTCTTCGAGGGCGACATCGGGCCGATCGTGCAAGGCGCCAGCGGTCGCCCGAACAACCTCGACCTGCCGATCGCCTTCGGCAAGATGCCGCTGCTCTTCCAAAACGGCGTGTGGCTCGAGGACGCCTTCACCGGCGTCGCCACCACGATCCAGGCCAAGAACAGCGGCGTGCTCGACATCGCCAACGCCGACTTCACCTTCTTCGCGGGTTTCGACGACGTGAGCAGCGCCGCGGTCAAGGACGCCAAGCTGCGCGGCGGACAGACGCCCTCGGAAGGCGGCACGAAGATCGTCGGAGTCGCGGGCTTCGTCGAGACGCGCGAGGGCTACGCCGAGTTCGGCTTGGGGATCACGCAGGCCGAGGAGGTCAACGGCGCGGCCGAGGACGACGCCGACTACCTCAACGTCACCGCGGCCTGGACCAAGCGCTATTGGCACTGGCTCTCCAACTCGGTGCGCGTGATCTCCAACGTCGGGCAAGATCTCGAAGGCTCGGAGACCGCCGACGGCGTGCTGCTGCTCGTCGAGAACTCCTTCGGCACCAAGCAGCCCTACACGCTGATCCCCTACTTCAATCTGTTCGTCGGCATGAACTCGCCGCAGTCCCTGGCGCGCGCGGCCGACGCCGGCGGCGTGCTCAAGAACACGGGCATCAACTTCGAGACCGATGGACTGACGGGCCATCCGAAGCTCGACGACACGGGCCACGACGCCTGGGGCGCGGCGTTGGGTGTCGAGTACCTGCCGAACCTGTTCACCGCGGCGCACCGCCAGCAAATCGTGCTCGAGCTCGCCGGCCTGCACCCCTTCGGCGACGACGCGACCGCGCAAGGTGACGAGTTCGCCTTCGGGGCGCGCTACCAGTTCGTGATCGACAACTCTTGGATCCTGCGCGCCGACGCGATGCTCGGCTGGCGCGAGGAGGACGACGAGCTGGCCGGTTTCCGCGTCGAGATCCGCAAGAAGTTCTGATCGCGCGTGGACCCCGTCGACCCGAGCCTGGCCATCGAGCGCCGAGCGCCATCCGCGCCGCGCGGCCGAGTCGTGAGCAGCTCACGGCTCGCCGCGCTGGCGCTGACGATGCTCGCGCTGTTCGCGGTCATGCTGGCCGTGAGCGCGCCTCCGGCTCAGGCCGCCACGCAGGACGGGGCGCCGAAAATCGAGCACACGCAGCGTTGGTTCCGCCACGAGAACCACGTCGACGAAACCTGGAACAAGGACACCGAGCAAGCGCGCGACTGCCAGGGTTGCCACGACTACCGCAAGGACGTTCCCGAGTCCAAGCGCGAGCGACCGGTCGACCGCTGCGTGCGCTGCCACGACCCCGATGGCTTGCTCGGCGAGGCGCTGGGTCTCGACAAGACCAAGGCCAAGGTCGATCCGCGGCGCGAGTCGGAGGGCATCTTCAAGCACAGCTCGCACGTCGGCGCCGGAGTGCGCTGCGCCATGTGTCACCACGACGTCGACGCCAACGGGCAGTCGCGCATCGTGATGCCCAAGGACAATCCACAGACCATCGCCTACTGCGCTTCGTGCCACGAGAAACCCGAGCATCGCGAGGCCTTCAACGAGGGCTTGACGCTGGGCGCGAAGAAGAATGCCGCGGAGCAAAAGCCCTTCCCGGTCTTTCGCCACGACACGCACCTGAAGCCGGACGAGCTCGCTGGCAAGGATCCGGCGCGCTGTCTCGAGTGCCACGCTTCGATGCGCAACGCGCGCCCGGATTCGCTCGCCGAGCAGCAGTTCGACACGCAGGCCTGCCAGCGCTGCCACCTCGGGATGGAGTTCCGCGTCGCGCTCGAGCGCGACGGCCAGCGCGTGCTCGAAACCAGCGCGGTAGCTGGGTTGTTCGACCACGAGCCGCACCTCGCGGGGCGCACCTCCGGCACCAAGGCGACGGCGGCCGCCTACGCGGAGCTGGGCGAGCAGGCCTGCCGCCGTTGCCACGTGTTCGACGCGCGCACGGCCGGTGGCGTGCCGACGTTCCGGCTCGCGCCCGCGTTCCTCGCCAAGGACGCGCACGCGGCCTGCGCCCAGTGCCACACACAGTGGGCCGCTCCGAATCACGGCAACACCGACCGTTGCTCGAAGTGCCACACGGTCGAGCACGACTCGATGACCAGCTCGCGCGCGCGCATGGCGGCGAACCGGCCGCGCGACGAGGTGCGCCGCGCCGATGCGGAGCGCTTCGCGTTCACCACGCAAAGCCACGTCTTGATCCACGGCGAGCGCACCAGCGACTCGCGCGCCTGCAACGAGTGCCACAAGGCCAAGCTCGAGAAGCAACCTTCGCGCATCGGCTCCAAGCCCTTCGACCACGCCACCCACTTGCCACGCGAGAAGCGCACCAGTGACCAGTGCCGCGCGTGCCACTTCGGGAGCGCGGTGCCGTCGTCCCTGGCCGATGCACGCATGGCCTCGACCGCGTTTGGCGAGGGCACCGCGACCCTGAGCTACGACCCGGGGAGCTGCGTCCGTTGCCATGGGCGCGATGCGGCCGCGGCGGAGTTCGCGCCGGCGCTGCGCACGCGGGTGCTGCGCTTCGACCATCTGGCGCACTTGAGCTGCGACAACCCGGCCGCGGGCGGCAAGCGCATGGAGTGCGTGCACTGCCATGACCTGGCGGCGCCCGGCGAGGCCGCGAGCATCACGCTCCACGACAAGATCGCGGATTGCACGCTGTGCCACGGCCACGACGAGGTCGCGGGCAAGGTCGAGCCCAAGGAGAATCGCGCGCTGATCCAGGGCTGCGTCACCTGCCACAAGATCGGCGTGCCCGCCAAGGGACAGACGGTCGAGGTGGCGCGCGCCGCGCTGGCTCTCGATGTCGAGAGCTTCCAAGAGCACGACGGTGTCGCGGCCTGCAGCTCGTGCCACGTGCGCATCAGCGACCCGCCCGCGCCCGTCGCGAGCGCCGAGCCCGAACGCCCCTCCGACATCTCGATCATCTGGGGCCCGGGCCAGACTCCGCACAAGGCACGCGCGCAGGCCGAGGCCAAGGCCAAGAAGCCGGGCGACACGGCGCACCAGTACTTCATGAACGAGGCGGCTTGCCTCGACTGCCACTGGCGCGATCAGAGCGCGCAGACCGACTACTACCAGGTGTGGAGCCAGCGCGCGAAGCTGACGCTCTCGACGAATGCACGGCTGACGAAGTTCGCGCAGCACCAGTTGAGGGGCGACAACTACCGCCGCGAGTTCGGAGCTTGGCTTTCCGAGGACTACCCGGGCGGTTACCCCGGGCTGGCGCGAGAGCGCTGAATGCGGCCGCGCCGCGCTGCCTTGGGCGGCCGGCGACAGCAGCCTGCGCTGTGTGAATCCCCCGACGCAACGCATGCGGGTGCTGACCTCCGGCGAGAGCTCGGGCGCTTGCGACGGCCCAATCGCCGACGTTTGGCGCGCGTGGATCGGCGCGCGACCCTCCGCGCTCGGTCAATCGCTGCTCGCGGATGATGTTGGAAACCCGCAGGCGTCGTACCGCGATTTCGCGGCGCCACAGCACACCCACATCAACGACGCGCTGGAGCTCGTGCTGGGCCCCTGACGCGCGGCGCTCACTTCGCGCTCGGCAGCTGCCAGTGGAACCAGTGCCCGTTGAAGGCATGGCACTCGACGCACTTCATGCTGCCCGCGCCGGGGATGGCGATGTCGCGCACGCGTCGCGCGCTGCGCAGGTTGGCCAAGTCGTGGCACGAGCCGCACTGCTCGTCCCCAGCCTCGGCCAGCACCATCGACTTGTGCCCCTGGCCGTCGTCGCCGCTCGAAAAGTGCGAGAAACGCAGGCCCTTGGGCCAATCGTCGCGCGTGAAGGAGGCGCCGCGGAAGAGCGCGGCGTCGCCGTCGTGCAGCGGATCGGGATCGCTCGCGTGGCAGTAGGAGCACGCGCCGCGCTGGATGTTCCGGTGAGCGGAATGGCAGGCGCTGCAATCCGCGGCATCGGTCTTGGTGCGCGGCACGGCCAGCGGGTCGTCATCGAATTCGTGGCACGCGAAGCAGCCGCCCTCGACTCCGGCGTGGCGCGCGTGCGGGAACTCGACCACGCGGCGCACGCTCGAGCGGGTCTCGCGCGCCGTCGGCACGCCGCTGTCCCCGGCCGCATCGGAGCGGTGGCATTGCGCGCAGCCGCCCTCGAGGTCGACCGCGCTGGCCTGCGCCACGCTGGTCGACTGCATCTGCCGCGCGTGGCACACCGCGCAGCTCTGCGCGCTGATCCGCGCGCCATCCACCGCGCTCGCCGGCGTGAGGTCCTCGATGTGCGCACCGTGCAGGAACGGGCGCGCCAACGCCTTGCCACCGGCGAGCGATGCGGCGTCGCGATGGCACTCATTGCACTCGTGCCGCGCTCCACTGAAGGCCGCCGCCTCCTTGGCATGGCTGCGCGAGCGGAAGCTGAACTCGTGCTCCGTGAGCTTGCGCTCGACCTGGCGCAACTCGGCGGACTTGGCGGACACGTGGCACTGCACGCAACCGTCGCCCTCGGAGCCGTGCCAGTCGAGAGCCAGCATCTGAGACTTGGCGCTCAGCAACTTGCGCGAGCGCTCGACCACGGCCGCGAAGCGCGCTTCGGGCGCCGGCGCGGACGCGACGTGGCACACACTGCACGACTCGTAGCTCGGGACGGCGAATTCGGGTGTCTCTTCCGCGCTCGCCGCCGGGTCGGACACCACCGAGACGTGGCACAGCGCGCACTGCATGCCTTCGAGCGCGAGGTGCGAGGCGTGCGCGAACCGATCGAAGCGGTACTCGCGTGTCGTGACCGAGCGCGCTTGGCCCGCGCGCGAGCTCGCCAGCGCCGCGATGCGTTGCATCGAGCGCTGCATGTCTTCCTTGGGCGAGGACGCGTGGCACTGGCCGCACGCCGGCGGCAAGTGCTCGCCACTGGGCTCGCCCAAGCGCGCCTTGGCATAGGCGCGAGCTTGCTCCGGCGTCGGCGCGTCGTGATGCATCGCGTGGCACATCAAGCACGCGCGTTCGTCCTTGGCGACGTCCTCGACCAGATCGCGGTCGCGGTCGTCGCCGCGGAAAAACGGGTGACTGAGGTCGAGCATGTCGGCGTGCTCGTGGCACGACGTGCAGCTCTGCACGCGCCCGGTCGCGCCGCCGGAGTGACACACCGCGCAACCCTGGATGGCCGCGGCGTGACTTCCGGCCAGTGCCTCGGGCTGCAGCGTGCGCTGACCGCTGGTCGTGAACAACGTCCAGGCGCCGAGCGGCAACGCGAGCAGGCCCGCGATCCAGGCCGAGGCACGCACGGCCGGGATGCGGCCGAAGCGCACCTCGCTCTGCACCCAGCGGTCGGCGTCGCTCTGCACCCACTTCTCGCGCGGCCCCTGGTAGTTCGTCGGTCCGGCGCGCCGGTAGTGGAAGCTCGACTCCTCGATCACCAGCTCCAGTTCCGCGCCCCCGCTCGCGCGTTGGATGGCCACCGTCAGGCGCGAGACGCCGACGACGATGCGGTCGCCTTGCTCGAGCTCGACCGGCGCGACCACCGCGACGCCGTTGTGCCACGTGCCCGTGACCGAACCCGAATCCTCGAGGAAGAAGCGGCCGTCGCGCGCCTGCAAGGCGCAGTGTTTCTCGGCCACCACCGGATCGTTCAGCACCAGCGCGCAGGTCGAGCGCGTGCCGATGTCGATCGAATTGCCGAACCACTCGCCGCGCGGCTTGCGTCCGGGCAGCGAGACGGCGCGGAAGGTCAGCGCGGGGCTGGCGTGCTCAGCCACGCGGACCTCCGTGCACGGCGTCGTGGATCGCGCCGTCGACGACGCGCGCGCGCGAGCTCTCGCTCTCGAACAGCGCCGCCGGATTTTGGCGCGAGATCGCGGCCGTCGGGCAGTTGTACACGCACCCCTCGAAGGGCAGGCCAGCGCACAGGTCGCACTTGATCGACTTGCCGTTGACCTTCTCGCCGCGCGCGCTGAGCACGGGCGCGGACTTGGACTCCGCCTCGCTCGCCGCGGCGCCGGCGGCCTTCCTGAAGAATTGGCCGACCCAGGGGATCTGCTCGAGGAAGCTCTCCTTGGGCACGACCGGAGCGGCGCCCGGCGGCGGCGTGTAGCGGATCACTCCGTACGGACAGGCCGACACGCACGACGCGCAGCCGACGCAGTTGTCGTACACGAAGCGGATCACGCCCTCGACGTCGCGCCGGATCGCTCCGTACCCGCAGGCCATCATGCACTCGGGGATTTCGCAGTTGTAGCAGGAGGTCGCGAGGTTGAGCTCGGCCGACACGCGGCTGCCCTTCTTCGACAAGCGCGGAACGCGGTCCTCGTGCACGGCGACACAGGTCTCGACGCACATGTTGCAGCGCACACAGCGCTGCAGGTCGATCACCAGCGCCTCGCCGCCCTTGACCGATTGGCGCCGCACCATCTGCTCGATGCGGTCGTCGCCGGCGATGCGCGAGAGCTCCGCGTCCTCGACCCCGCGCACCGCGGCGGCCTGTCCCTGGTCGGCGCGCAACAGCTCGAGCGCAGCTTGCTGCAGCGCGTTCAGCGCGGCGCTCCCGGAACCGAAGGTCAGGCCGAATGCGTCCTTCTCGATGCTCAGCACGTCGGTCGGCGCGAGCGCCGTGTACGTGCCGGGCCAAGTGGCGAGCTCCTTCTCGAGCGCGCGCTCGCCGAAGGAGGAGTTGTTCATGTGGTAGCCGACGATCTTCTGCTTGCCGTCGCGCAAGCGCCGTGTGCAACCGACGGCTCCACTGCGCACCATGTACACGCGCGACACGGGAGCATCCTGCTCGGCGATCACCTTGCCCTTGGCGAAGGTCTCGAAGTGCACGTGGGGCCGGATGCGCGCGAGATCGGAATCGGACAGTGCGCGGAACAGCGGGATCGTGCGCATGTGCGCGATCAGCGCACGCTCACGGTAGTGCTTGTCGATGCGCTCGCGAAACTTGGCGTTGGTGACGTCCTTGTAGAGCACGCGAAACGTGCTGCCGTCGATCGTCAGCAGCGTGCACGGCACGTCGGCCTTCAAGGTCGCGAGCGACGGCTGATTGGAGAGCGCGCTGACCTCGCCGAACCACTCGTGCGGGCCGAGGCTCTCGAGCAGCTCGACCTTGCCGTCGGCGTTGGCGCGGAAGGCGCTGACCGATCCCGCGAGCACGTAGTGGAAATCCTCGGTGTACTCGCCTTGGCGGATGAAGATCGTCCCGGCGATGCCCGGCGTGTAGCGCCGGAAGCGCACCAGCACGTCGCGCAGCTTCTTGGGAAGGTCCTTGAAGAGCTCGAGCTGGAACAGGAGCTCGAGCTCCTCCGCGGTCGGCGGCGGTTGCGGCGAAGGTTCCATGGCTAGTAGCGCAACACGCTGACGACGTGGACCAGGACGGCCGCCGAGAGCAACACGGCGGCGGGAATGTGCACCGCGCGCCAGGCCATGAAGGTCAGGCGGATGCGCCACAGCGCGCGGAACTCGCGCTCGACGCGGCGCATCTGACCGAAGAGCACGCAAGCATCCTCGAGCATCCTCCGGCGCTCCTCGGGGTATTGCGAGGCAGCCTGCAAGGCCGCCTTGGTGCGCGCCGGGGCGTCTGCGCCCGAGCGCATCACGTCGTCGAGCAAGGCCGCCAGCTCGGGCTCGGCCGCCAGCGTGCCGCGCAGCTCCTGCAGCTTGCCCTGGAAGCCCTGGTGCAGCACGAACGACTCCTCGATCGACAAGTCGCGCTCGCGGCGTGTCAACCAGGTCGGTCCGAGCGCCCACAGTGCGATCCCGATCACGCCGGTGACGACGACCAGCGCGCTGAGCGCGAACAGCGCTCCGCCGAAGTCGAGCCCCAGGCTGCGCCCGCCGTGGGCCAGCACGAAGGCTGCGAAGGCGATCGAGATGTAGAGGTGCAGGTGCAGCCACTTCGCGGCGCGTCCGAACAGGAAGGCCTTGTTGACCTCCAGCACGAACGCCGCACCGCCGCTCGGCCCAGGCTTGACGTCGACCGCCAACACGCGCTGCACGCGCTCCTCGCTCAGGATGCGCTTGATCTCGGCCGTGATCTCGGCGCGCGATGCGACCGCCCGCGTGAGGATCTTGCCGCGCAGCTCGTTGAGGCGCATTTCGGCACGCTCGAGCTGCGCGATCGGCACCTTGAGCTTGAACTCCGGCGAATAGCCGTACTTGTGCATGTACTTGCGCAACACGTAGCCCAACGCGAGCGCCATGCTCGAGCCCGCGAGCCAGCCGGTGGCGAGCCGCAACCAGCGCACGTCGGCGATGTCGCCCGCGACGAGGCTGCAGGCGATCGCCGCGGCGATGCCGAGCAGCGCCAGGACCGAGTACCAGGACTTGAACAGCGAGAGGTTCATCGTGGCGAGCCGCGCGGCAGGCGATCAGCCCAACCCCAGCGCTCCGCGGAAGAACCACAGGGCGGCGGCCGCCGCGAGCAACGCGACCAGCGCGATCAGCGCGATCACCAGCCCCTTCTTCGACTTCGCGGCTCCCGCTGCGGCGCTCCCCGGCCGGTGCGTCGCCGCCAGCTCGAACGCACGCGTCCACGCGCGGGCGGACACCGCTCCCGCGAGCATCAGCGCTTCACCGGCGTGGCGCTCGCCCTTCGACGCCGCCGCGTCGGCCAAGGCGATCTGAGCCTGTTGAGCGGTGATGCTCTGGTCCGCGGTCAAGATCTGCACGGCGGCCGCGTAGCGCGCCTCGGGCAAGGGCTCGTTGCTCGAGTCGCGCGCCACCACGAACACGGCCTCGATCGGACCGAAGCGCAGCAGCGACTCGGGCTGCAAGGGCTGCGGCACGCGCGGATTGAGCGCCACGGCGCCGAGCAGCGTTTGATTCATGCTGCCCATGTCCTCGACCTGGAAGCTCAAGGTCTGGGGCACGAAGGTGATCTTGGCGTGGGGCTGCGACACGCCGGGGTGCGCCAGACGGCACTCGCCCGACTCGCGCGCCACGACGAACTCGCCCACCTCGATGCCAACGATGCGCCGGTCCGCGTCGTTGACGATCACCAGCCGCGGACGCGCACCGCGCAACGCGCCGAGCACCGCGAGCTTGTCGGCCGCCTTGGCGTTGAATTGCACGGTGCCCTTGCCGACGAGCTGCGGCTGCGCCTCGGGCTCGGCCGAAGGCCGCACGGCGGGCGCCAGCGTTCCGCTCGAGGGCGGCGGAGCCGTCGGAGGTCGAGCCTGGGCCGCGGGCACCGGCGGAGCCGTCGGCGGCGTGCGCGGAGCCGGCGCTGTCGCTGGCGGCGGAACCGGCGTGGGACGTTGCGGCGCAGCCGGCGCGCGGGGCGGCGGCGGAGGAGCAGGCGGCGGCGCGGGCGCGCGCCCTCGAGTGGGGCGCGAAGTGCTTTCATCGGACGCGGACGGGCTCAACCCGAGGTCCGCGGGGTCGGTCTTGTCGTCGCGCGGCGAGAAGCCGGCGCCCGCCACCAAGGTCGCCGAACCCAGCTCGTCGCCGGTCAGGGTGCGCTCGGGATCGAGCTCCGCCTCGTCGGGCCCGCCAGCGACCTCGAGCGTCGAGCGCCCGATCTCGATCACCATGCCGCGCACGAGCTCGATGCGCTCGCCCTTCGAGAGCTTGCCCACGCCGCGGATCACGGTCGGGTTGCGGCTGCCCAAGTCCTCGAGGTGGAAGCGTCCGCCGATCGCGACCACCTTCGCGGCTTGGCGTCCGGCGTTGGCATCGGTCAGCGCGCAGTGCCCGGCGCCGACGGAACGTCCGATCAAGAGCTCCGCCGTCACCGGCACTTCGACCGCGGGAGTCGCTCCGCCGTCGCAGACCTTGAACACGAACATCGCTCAGGCCTCGACCTGCAGGTTCGAACGCGGCTTCGCGCAACACGCGAGCACGTAGCCCTGGCGCTCTTCGTCGGCGTCGAGGCTGTAGTCGCTGCCCATGTCGACCTTGCCTCCGGGGGCGCACTTCGTGCGGCACGTGCCGCACGAGCCGCTACGGCAGCTGTATTCGATGTCGATGCCGTTCTGCTCCGCGAGATCGAGCAGCGCGATCGAACCATCGGCCTGCACGCTCTTGCCGGACTTCTTGAACACGATCTGGAAGCCCACGGGCGCGGCGGCGGCGACCGGAGCGGCGGGCGGCGGCACGGACGGCCGCGGCGCGGGAGCCGCGGACACCGCGGGTGCGATGCCGGGTGCCGGCTTGCGCGGCTCGGGAGCGGGAGCGGCGGGAGCGGCGGGAGCGGGAGCCGCTGCGGGCTTGGGGGCGACCGGAGTCCCGGCCGCGACGCGCCCGGCGCCGAAACTCTCGGTGTGCAGCTTCTCGATCGGGAACTGCATGCCTTTGAGCGTGTCCTTGACCGCGTCCATGAACTGCGGCGGTCCGCACATGAACACGTGTCGTTCATCGAGGTCGGGCGCGGCCAGGCGCAGCATGCGCTCGTCGATGCGACCGGAGAGCGACAACCAGGGCTCGAGCCCCGAGCCGCCGCCGGACACGGTGACGATCACGCGGAAGCCCGGGTGGCGCGTCGCCAGGTACTCGATCTCGCGCCGGAAGATGATGTCGCGCGGCGTGCGCGCCGAGTACAGCATCGTGAAGTCGACGTCGGCCGCGGTGTCGACGATCCAGCGCGCCATCGACATGATCGGCGTGATGCCCGAGCCGCCCGCGATCCCCAGGATCTTGCGCGAGGGATAGTTGAAGCACGAGAACTTGCCCGCCGGCCCACGCACCTTGATCTGGTCGCCGAGCTTCAAATTGTCGTTCAAGTGGTTCGACACCACGCCGCCCGGAACGCGCTTGACCGTGATCTCGATCACGTTGGGCCGCGAGGGGCTCGACGAGATCGTGTAGGAGCGCTTGACGTCCTTGCCGTCCACGTTGAGCGAGACGGTCATGAACTGACCCGGCTTGAAGGAGAACAACAGCGGCTTGTCCGGGCTGCTCGAGACGAAGCGGAAGGTCTTGGCGTCGTGCGTCTCCTCGATGATGCCCGCGACCATCAGCGTGGCCTCGCCGGAGGTCCAGTAGGGCGCCTGGGCGGAGGGCAGCAGATTCGGACTCGGCGGTGCTTCGACCACCGGCGGAGGCGGCGGCGCCGGGGGCAAGGTCGAGTCGGCGGGCTTGGCCTTGCCCAGCGAGACCGAGGTCGTCGCGTTGAGCATGGTCTCGGCGCCGACGTTCGGACGCGAGAACTGGAAGCGCAGGTCGAAGCACGCGCAGTGCACCAGCGACTCCGGCGTGAGCTCCTCGGGCGCGTCGGGCGCCAGCCGCTTGCCGTTGTGCAAGGTGCCGTTGGTGCTGCGGTTGTCGACGACGAAGTAGCGCTCCTGGTTCTTGAGGATGCGCAGATGCACGCGCGACATCTGCGGGTCCTCGAGCTGCACCATCGCCGACTGGTGCCGGCCGATGGTCACTTCGTTCGTCAGCGGAACCGTCTTGATCAGTTGACCGTTCTTGAAAACAGTCAGCGTGTCCTGCTCGCGCGCCATGGTCTCTCCTTGGGGACCCCCGCGGAGCTCTCTCACGCCCCCGGGGAGGGCGCGGATTGTAATGACCTACGTCGCACGCCGTACGGTCGCCCTGGCCCGAATCCGCAGCCCGGAGCGCGGCCTGGCGACCGACCCCGGAGGCCCGACGCTCGGGGACCCGATTCAGTCGACCAGCTCGTCGTCTTGGGACGAGGTGATCAGCAACAGACAACCGGTCGCGGTGGATTGGACATCGTGGACCGAGCCCTCGGCGGAGAGTTGATAGTCGCCGGCGGAGAGCTGGCGCTGGCCGACCTTGAGCTCGCCCGAGACCACGAAACACTCCTCGACCGCGGCGTGCCGATGGCGCGGATAGGCCGTGCCGGGAGCCATGCGGATCAGCATCGTCACCACGCGCCGCCGCTCGTCCGCGGCCAGTCGCTTGACCTCGATGCCATCGATCCCGATGCGCTCCCACAGTCCGGCACCCGCGGCCACCGCGTACAGCCCCGGGCTGAGCCCCTCGTGCGACGCGCCGTCGGGCTCGCTCGCGGTCCAGCGCCGCCAGGTGCGATCGACGCGCGCTTCGCTGGCGGCGTCGGCGGCTACGGCGCCGAGCAGTCGCTCGCGCACGGCCGCGGACGGTGGAGCGAGGTGCGCGGCGTCCTCGCGGGCCCGCGCCAGATCGACCTGGGCGGCCTCGTCCTGCGCGCTGGCGTATTCCGCTCGGCACGCGCCGCAGTGCTCCAGGTGCTCGACGTAGCGCGCGCTCTCGTCGGTTCCAGTGAGTCCGAGCACGTGCAGCGGTGCACAGTCGCGCCACGGGCATGCGTGGGATCGCTGTTCGGTGGCGCCGTTCATCGCTCGTCCTCCAGGCCCTTCAACTGGTCCTTCAATTTCGACAATCCCAGGCGGATGCGAGTCTTGACGGTCCCGAGCGGAAGCCCGAGGCGCTCCGCGATCTCGGTGTGCGACAGGTCGCCGTGAAAGGCGAGCTCGATCGCGTGGCGTTGTGCATCGGGGAGCTCCAGGATCGCGCAGCGCACCGCGCTGCAGCGCTCCTCGCTTTCGTGCGCCGCCGCCGGCTCGCAGGTGCACGAACGATCGGCCAGCGCCGCCTCGCGCTCGTCGCTCCAGGGCGACTCGCGGCGCGCCCGCGAGAGGTGCGTGCGGCGCCGGTCGAGCGCGCGGCTGCGGGCGATGGTCAGGAGCCAAGTCGAAACGTGGCCGCGCTCGGCGTCGAAGCTCGCCGCGCGCCGCCAGACCTGCATGTACACGTCGAGCAGCACTTCCTCGGCGCTCTCGCGCTCGCCGAGCACGCGCAGCACCAGCGCGAACACGACGCGCTGCGACGCGTCGTAGAGCTCCGCCATCGCGCCCTGGTCGCCGCGCGCGATCGCGGCGACGAGCTCGCGCCAATGGGCCTCGTCGCGGGCGCGGGTCGCGGCGGCCTCGTGCGCCGCGGAGTCGCGCGCGGACCCAGCGAGACGGTGATCGATCATCGTGGGCGAGCTTACGGGAGCGACCATGGACTGGATCTGCGCTCTCTCCCGAAACCGCGCGGCGCGCACAGCTCGCGCACCCACAGCCCCTACGAGCGCCGCGCGGCGCCGGATCTCGGGTGAGACACGCGGCCAGCGCGAGGCGCGGCGGCTGCGCGAGTTACGCGCGAGGAAATGTGGCGCTGCATCCGCCGCGCGGCGCCGGGCGTACTCCGCTGCGCTGCACCCGAACGTCGGCGTGCGGCGTTCAACGCAAGTCCAGGAGTCCATTCCATGCTTCGCATCGTTTCGACGCGCTCCACCGCATTCGCGGTCGCGGCGCTGGCCCTCGCCTCCTCCGTGCCGGCCTCGAGCAGTGTGCGCTCGAGCCATCGCGAGGCGCCGCTGATCACCGAGATGCCCAAGGTCGACGCCACCGACTTCTACCTCTTCACGAGCTACGAGCCCGGTCGCTCCGACTACGTGACGGCCATCGCGAACTACATCCCGCTGCAGGATCCCTACGGTGGGCCGAACTACTTCACCATGGATCCCCAGGCACGCTACGAGATCCACATCGACAACAACGGCGATGCGCGAGCGGACCTGACCTTCCGCTTCCGCTTCACCAACACGCTGCGCGACGTGAAGCTGCCGATCGGTCCCACGGGCCAGGAGCGCCTGGTTTCGGTGCCTCTGCGCAACGTCGGGCCGATCCTGGCGCCGAACGACGGCACGATCAACGAGATCGAGAGCTACACGATCGAGTTGGTCAACGCCGCGGGTCAAGTCACCAAGCTGCGCAACGCCGCGACCGGCGCGACGACCTTCGCCAAGCCGCTCGACTACATCGGCACCAAGTCGTTCCCCAACTACCAAGCCTATGCGGCCGCGCACACCTACGACGTCGACCTGGGCAACGGACAGACGGCGCGCATGTTCGTCGGCCAGCGCAAGGACCCGTTCGTGGTCAACCTCGGCGAGGCCTTCGACCTGATCAATCTCAACCCCTTGGGTCCGGTCAACGGCGAGGCCGATCTCCTAGCCGACGCCAACGTCACGTCGCTGATCCTGGAGCTGCCCAAGTCGTTCGTGGTCACTGCCCAGCAGCCGATCATCGGCGGCTGGACCAGCGCCAGCCTGCCGCGCAACCGCGTGCTCAAGGGGCTGCCGAGCTACGCACAACCTACCAGCGAGAGCGGTGATTTCGTGCAGGTTTCGCGGCTCGCGAGCCCCCTGGTCAACGAGCTCGTCATCGGCCTCAAGGACAAGGACCGCTTCAACGCTTCGCGTCCCAACGACGACGTGCAGTTCGCCACCTACGTCACGCACCCGACCCTTCCGGCCCTGATCGAGGTGCTGTTCGGCGTCAGCGCGCCGACGCTCTTCCCGCGCACCGACCTGGTGCAGGTGTTCGTCACCGGCGTCCCCGGCCTGACGGAGAACGGCAGCTTCGGCGAGATGCTGCGCCTCAACACCGGGATCGCTCCGACGCCGCTCGCGCAACAGTCGAACCTGGGGGTGCTCGGCGGAGACCTCGCGGGCTATCCCAACGGTCGACGCCCGGGCGACGACGTGGTCGACATGTCGCTGCGCGTCGTGATGGGCGTGCTGCTGCCTCAAAACGTCGCGCCCGCGGGCCAACTGCCCTACACCGATGGCGCCTATGTCGACGCCACCTACTTCGACCCGAGCTTCCCCTACGTCCGCACGCCGCTCCCCGGCGCGCAGTGAGCGTCCGTTCGTCTCCAGTTCCGCGAAGGCCGCGCCGCTCGCACCGCGAGTCCAGGCGCGGCTCTCGCCTCCCGCTCCCGCACCTCCGAGTCCTCGTGCTCCTCGACACCATGAAACTGCGACTGCTCTCCGGCGTGCTCGTGTTCGCGCTCTCGCTCCGTTCGTCGGCCCATGACTTCTGGATCGAGCCCTCGAGCCACGCGATCGCGCCCAACGAGGTGTTGCGCGTGACGCTGAAGGTTGGAGATCACGCGCTCGGGGATAGCGTGCCTCGCAGTGAGTCGCGCATCGTCGACTTCTCGGCGCGCAGCGGCGGCGCGACGCTTCCGATCGTCGGGCGCGAGGGCTTCCAGCCGGCCGGATTCGTGCGCCTGGAATCCAGCGGCATGTGCCTGCTCGGATACCGTTCCAACCATGCCACGGTCGAGCTCGAGCCCGCCAAGTTCGCCGACTATCTGCGCGAGAAAGGGCTGGAGCACGTGCTCGCCGCGCGCAGCGCAGCCGGTGAGAGCGAGCAGCGCGTGCGCGAGATCTACTCCCGTTGCGCCAAGTCGCTCGTGCGCGTCGGCCAAGGCCCCACCACTGGATTCGACTCGATGCTCGGCCATCCACTCGAACTCATCCCCGAGCGCAATCCGAGCGACCTGCACTGGACCGAGGACCAGGGTGTGCGCGTGCTCGAAATGCTCCCGGTGCGGCTGTATTACGACGGCCGACCGCTGGCCAACGCCCTGGTCGGTGCGCTCGATCTGGACGCCGAGCCGCCCACCGATGGCACGCACCAGGCTCCGATCGAGGTGCGCACCGATGCCGAGGGGCGCGCGCGCTTGCGACTGCCGCACGGCGGGCGCTGGCTCTTGGCCGCGGTGCACATGGTTCGACCGAGCGATCGCGCGAGCGCCGACTGGGAGAGCTTCTGGGCCTCGTTGACGTTCGCCGTCCCGCCGCGCTGAGCGCGCTCACTCGCGGTAGCCGAGCACCACGAGCAGGCACGGACCACCGGAGATCACGGAGAGTCCGAGCTGGCGCGCGAGCTCGAGCGCCACGGGGCTCTCGGCCCCCGGCTGCATCCACAGCCGGCGGATTCCAGCCGCGGCGGCGTCGCGCACCACCTGCTCGGTGACCGCGGGCGGAGTGATGATCGAGAGCCCGTGGACGCCCTTGGGCAACGAGGCCAACTGCGCCACGCAGGGCAGCCCCTCGATCTCGCGTTCGCGCGGGTGCACGACGTGCACCGGACGTTGTTTCTGCTGATAGCAGCGCAGGACCTTGTTGCCGTACTTGCTGCGATCGGTGGACGCGCCGATCACCGCGTGCGGCGCGCCGGCGAGGAAGTCCTTGATGCGCGTGTCGAGCTCGTGCTTCGTGTCCATGGGCGCGGTGCACGCTACCATCGCGGCTCCACCGTC
The DNA here is from genome assembly GCA_020853575.1 of Planctomycetota bacterium. GTDB lineage: Bacteria > Planctomycetota > UBA1135 > UBA1135 > F1-120-MAGs118. The sequence continues at coordinate 51,138 of JADYYP010000023.1, read as the reverse complement.
GCGAAGGGACGAGCTCGTTGAAACGCGAAGACAAGGCGCGCCGCATCCAGGAGACGCTCGACCGGCTCTACCCGCATCCGGCGGTCCCGCTCGACCACAGCGATCCGTACACGTTGTTGATCGCGGTGCTGCTCTCGGCGCAGTGCACCGACGCGCGCGTCAACCAGACGACGCCGGCGCTGTTCGCCCGCGCGCGCACGCCGCGCGCGATGCTCGAGCTCTCGCCCGAGCAGATCCGTGAGATCATCAAGCCCTGCGGCCTCTCGCCGGCCAAGTCCAAGGCGATCCACGGGCTCTCGCAGATCCTGCTCGCCAAGCACGCCGGGCAAGTGCCGCGCACGTTCGACGAGCTCGAGGCGCTGCCGGGCGTCGGACACAAGACGGCCAGCGTCGTGATGAGCCACGCCTTCGGCGTTCCCGCGTTCCCGGTCGACACGCACATCCAGCGCTTGTCGGAGCGTTGGGGACTCTCGGACGGCTCGAGCGTCGAAGCCACCGAGCGCGACCTGAAAGCGCTGTTCCCCGAGCACGCGTGGGAGCGCCTGCATCTGCAGATGATCTACTTCGGCCGCGAGCACTGCCCGGCGCTGCGACACGACTTGGCGCGCTGCCCGATCTGCTCCTGGGCCGCGTCCAAGGCGCGCGCTGCGCTCGAAGCACGGCTCGCGAGCGGCAAAGCCGCCAGCGCCAAGGCGCGCCGGCGCAGCTGAGGTGCGCACACAATGGCCGCGGGCGGCCTGCGCCGCCCGCGATCGACGATTCACTGGCCGCGCTGCGTGGGATCAGGTCCGCGCACGGCCCTGTCGCTCCCACGGCGCGACGCGCATCACGGGCAAGCCGTGAACTGCAATCCGTTGGAGAGGTTGGTGGTGTTGGGAGCCGGCGGATCGCGGAACCAGGCCTGCATCTGCACGATCGCGCCCGCGGAGAACGGAGCGCCGAGCGCACCGGGGTGCGTGGCGATGTAGTCCAACCAATCGACCGAGAACGCGCCGTCGCAGGCCCCCGCCGTTCCGCCCGAGTTGGAGGAGGGCGTGCGTTGCGTGGGCGATTTGAGGCACAGATAGCTGGTGCTCCCGGGTGCCCAGGGCGCGGCCTTCGGTCCGGTGATGCCGTAGAACAACAGCCCGGTCTTCTGGCCCTCGACGCCGCTGCACGACACCACGAAGCCCGAGGTCGCCGCCAAGCTCGGCGTGCCGCTGGCCGACATCGTCGCGTTGCAGCCATTGGTCGTCGTGCCCGCCGTGCAGTAGGTCGTCAGCGCGCCGCAGGGCTCGCATTGATCGGGGATCGAGTTGCCATTCGAGTCCCACTGCGTGCCCGCCGCGATCTCGCACACGTCGCCGATGTTGTCCAAGTCGCAGTCGGCCTGCGTGGGATTGGCGAGCGCGACGCAGTTGTCGCACGCGTCTCCGACGTTGTCGTTGTCGATGTCGTCTTGCGGGGCATTGGAGACGTTCGGGCAGTTGTCGCAGGCGCTGCCCAAGTAGTCGACGTCGGGGTCCTCCTGGCCCGGATTGAAGTTCGTGACGCAGTTGTCGCAGGCGTTGCCCACGCCGTCGCCGTCGCCATCCGCTTGCGCCGGGTTGTAGACCGTCGGGCAATTGTCGACGCAGTCGGCATCACCGTCGTTGTCGGTGTCGGTGTCGGGTACGCCGCAACCGCAGGCGCCGGGCGTGATCTTCAGCGGATCGAAGGGGCAGCCGTCGCTGCAATCGTCGACGCCGTCGCCGTCGCTGTCGGGGCAGCCCGAAGCGGGATCGATGCGCAGGGTCAAGCGGTAGAGCTGCGACTGCGCCACGGTGGCGCTCTCGTAGACCTTGACGTAGTAAGTGCCGGCCCCGGAGAGCGCGACGTCGACCAGCGTCTCGTTCAATCCGATCGCCGCCGAGGCCGCGGTCGCGATCACGGTCGAGCCGTTGATTCCGATCACCTGCACGGCGAGGTCGGCCTGCTGCTTGGCGTTGGTCGACGCGCCACTGGGGCACGAGCTCCCCGACTGCGCGTTGTCGTCGTAGGTGTTGCCCACCGGCGTCAGCGTCACGTCGAGCTTCGAATTGGGGTTCGCGGTGGTGAACTTGAACCAGTCGGCCTCACCGTTCTGGTCGATCGAGAGGATGCTCGAGTTGCTGTCGATCGTGCCCGTCGGAGGGTTGGGCGTGGTGCCGAAGGTCTGGCTCACACCATTGGTCAGGGTCACCGCGGTGGCCGCGCCGAAACTGTTGTCGTTCTCGAACGGATCGCCGTAGTTGCGGTGCACCGCGCGGATGTCGTCCTGACGCGGCCCGTCGAAGGTGTCGTTGTAGAACGGCTCCATCAACTGGTTGGAGTTGTTCGAGCACACGTGGTCGAAGCCCAACGCGTGGCCGAGCTCGTGCGTCAACACGTTGCGCAGGAAGATGTGCGTGTTGGTGGCGGCGCTCCAGGTCTCGAGGCGGTCCATCACGATGTCCGCGGAGGTCGGATAGGTCGCGTAGGCCAGGATGCCGCCGGCCGAGTCGATGTTGTGCATCGAGATGCGGATGTCGCCGCGCGTCGTGTCGTTGCCCGCGGTGCCCCAGGACGCGCCGTCGTCCCAGTCGACGCCCGCGGCCGTGACGCGCGTGAAATCCAGGCCCGAGAGCGCCTCCCAGCGATCGAAGCAGGCTTGGATGCGCGCGATCCATGTCGCGCGGCCGCCCTGGGTCGCGAACTGGTTGTCGAGGCGCGCGAACAGCGCGTTGGCGCTGGCCGGCTCACCCGCCAGGCCCGGGATGTTGACTCCGTCCGGCGCCAGGCTCCAGCTGAGGTTGGTCGGCGAACCGACGCTCGCCGCCCAGGTCCCGCCGATGAAGTACTCCGGCAAGGGCGGGAGCATGCTCTGGATCTCGTCCATGTAGGCCGGATCGGTGCCTTCGGCGAAGCACACCACGCGCAGGTCGTCGGTCGGATCGTCCCAGTCGAGCGTCTCTTGGATCGGGCTCTGGGCCAAGGCGGGCGCGCCGCACAGGAACGCGCAGACGAAACCTCTCACCGCGTCGAGTCGGGTCATTCGCTTCATGTCTTCCGGAAGAGTCTGGGGGAAGCGGCGGAGCGGCGCACGCGAGTGCTGCGCACGAGCTCCGCGCGCCTGGGTAGGACGAACGCTGGATGGGAACGAGTTGCGGAGACGAGTCGGAGGGTACTCGAAGCCTACCGGGTGGCAAGCCGCAGAGCGGCTCCGAGGCGCGCGGGCCCGCAGACGCGCGCGACCCGGGCTTGGACGCAGCGCTTCCAGCGGTGGTTCCGTGCGAAGGCTTTTCCAGGGTCGCGAGCGGCGGAGTGCGCGGCCCGATTTGCGTCGGTGAGGCCACAGCGGCGCCACTCCGCGCCGACAAGCTGATCCGCGAGCCCGAGCAAGGGTCGGATCCGCGCCCGAGGGACCCTCCGGCGCGGTCACAGCGGTGGCGGAGATCCGGAACCCGAGCGGCCCAACGCGCCGCGGACTCTCGGGCCATGCTCTAACATCCACGCCATGCTCACCGCGCTCGCATTGCTCGTCGTCCAAGCCGCTCCTGCACCCGCCGCCGACGTGCGCGACGTCCAGGTGCGGATTCCCAAGACGTTCCTGCACCTCTCGTTCGACATCGCCGCGTTCGAGCACGATCCGCGGCTGGAAACGCGCCTGTCGGCGCAGTTCGGCGAGCGCGCGTTGACCGCGGGCTCGTTCCACGGCGCGAACATCACGGTGTTCGCCGAGAAGAACGAGCAAGCGCTCGACAGCAAGCGCTGGCGCGACGCGATGTCGCACGGCGAGCCGTTCGAGGTCGGCGCGACCGCCTGCACGACGCTGGTGCAGGCCATTCCCGGCGACCAACTGTCGATGGTGCACTTCAACGCCTATCCGGTGGCCGCGGGCTACGCCTTCGACGTGCACGTGTCCGGCATGCGGTCCGCCGAGGGCGAGGCGATCACGCGCGCGGAGTTCGAGGGCATCGTGCGCTCGGTGCGCGTGCAGTTCGTGCGCCGCGGCTTTCCGGAGGACCTGCCCGACGAGGTGCGAGCGGCCATGACGCGCTCGCTGTGCGCCTGGCCCAAGTGGCGCGAGCCGCTCGACGTCGCGCTGCGCGCGAACAAGGACGACGTGCACCTCGCGTTCAGCTTGGGCGAGCTGTTGCGCTTCGCCGAAGCCCCCAAGGCCGAGATCGCCGCCGCGCACGCGCGCGCGGGAGAGTTGTTCCGCGCGCTCGAGGCGCCGACGAGGCCGCAGAACGTCGCGTGGATCCTGTGCGAGGAGTCGCGCGGGCTGGCCTACCTCACCGACGGCAAGGTCCAGGACGCACTGCCGCACTTCCGCCGCGCGCGCGACTTGGCGCAGGCCCTCGGACACGAGGCCTTCGCGGGCGTGTCCTACAACTTGGCGTGCACCTGCGCGCGGCTCGGACGCAAGGACGAAGCGCTCACGGTCTTGGCCGATGCGATCGCCAAGGACGAGCGCTACCGCGAGACGGCCGCGAAGGACTCGGACCTGGCGAGCCTGGTCGGTGACGCGCGCTTCGAGGCGCTGCTGCGCAAGGAGTGACCCCGCCTGGGCTGCGCGCGGAGCCCTGGGGCCGGCCGCGATCCGGGCGCGCTTCACTCGCGGCGCGCCGCGGGCCGATGACGGGACGCGCTCGCGCCCGAGCGCTCCCGAGGTTCACCATGCACGCCCTCCTCCTCGCGGGTCTCGCCGCGCTCGCACCGCGTTCCGAGGTCTCGGCCCCGATCCCGCAGACCGTGTTGCAGATCTCGCTCGAAGCCGGCGGCTTTCGCGCGGACCAGGCACTCGCAGCGCAGCTCGAGCAACGCCTGCCGGGAGCTGTCGTGCTCGCCGGACGCATCGACCCAGCGGGAACGTCGCTCGACGTCACCTTCCATCGCAATCAGCCGGCGAAGTCGAGCACTCAATGGCGCAGCGAGCTGTCGGGCAACGACGGCGACGCTTTCGCGCACGGCGTGTTCGCCTGCCGCGAGGTCGAGGCCCCGATGTCGGCCACGGCGAGCACCTTCATGCTCGAGGGCTTCGTGGTCGCGGCCGGCTTCGCGTTCGACGTGCGCGTGGTGACCCTGGCGGACGCCAAGACCGCGCGCTTCTCGCGCAGCGAATTCACCAAGGTGCTCGACTCGTTCCGCGTCGCCTTCGTGCGCTACGGCGAGCCCAAGGCCCTGCCGCGCGAGGCCCGCGACGCGATGCACGCGGCCTTGCTCGCCTGGCCGAGCTGGAAGCGCGGACTGGAATCCGAGCTGGCGCGGCGTGTCGACCAGGTGCACCTCGATTTCGTCGCCGGTGAGCTCGCGCTGCTGACGCAATCGAGCTCGAGCGAGGTCACGAGCGCCCATGGCAAGGCGCTCGCGGGCTTCGAGAAGCTGCGCACGCCCAGTCCCGAGCAACGCTTCGCCTGGATGCTCAGCGAGCACGCACTGGGTGCGATGGCGCTGCAAGACGGACACCCCAAGGAGGCGCTGCCGCACCTGCAGAAGGGCTACGAGATCGCCTGTCAGATGCGCTCGTCGGCGCGGCCGGAGCTGGCCTACTCGCTGGCGCGTGCGCAAGCGCTGGAACAGAACGCGACCGACGCCGTGCGCTTGCTCGACGAGGCGCTGGCGGCCGACGGGCGTCTGCGCGACATCGCGCGCAGGGACAAGGCCTTCGCGTCCCTCGCCGAGGACAAGCGCTTCCAAGCCCTCACGCGCGGTCGCTGAGGCGCGTCGCATCCGCGCTCAATCGAGCGACGGACCGGCCTCCTGCTCGCGGAAGTCCTCGTTCTTGAAGTCGCGGCCGCGCTCGCCGCGCGTGAGCTTGAGCACGCCTTGGCGCACGACGCGTTTCATCACGATGTCGAGCATCAAGGTCTGGTTGGGCTTGACGAACTCGCGCAGCACCTTGGAGCTGGCGGCGAGCTCGGCCGTGGCGTAGTGCACGAGCAGCTTGCTCTTCTTGTCCTTGGGGTCGGGTTGCGGACGCGGAACGACGCGCAGGCCCAGCGATGCGGCTCCGGGCTGCGCGGCGCGCACGCGCTCGCCCTCGTTCTCGATCGCGGGGCAGCCGGCCATCACGTCGTAGTTGAGGTAATAGGTCAGCGTGCTCTTCGAGCGGCTGTTGCGCTGGCGGTCGATGAAGAACCCACCGGGCAAGAGGTCGGGGCTGGGGATGCGCAAGCGCGGATTTTCGTGCTCGGGATCGCAGGCGGTCAGCAGGAAATCGAAGTCGCCCAACGAGTAGCCCGCGCTGTCGCGCAAGCGCACGACGAGCTGCGTCGTCACGTCGTGGACGAATTCGCGCGTGGTGAAGAACAGTCCGTCCTGCAGCTCGAGACGCTCTGCGGCTTGCGTCTTGGCGGTCAGGTCCTCGAACTTCGTGCACAAGGCCTCGTAGCCGGCCGCGTCGTCGACCGCGAGGCACTCGAGCACCGCGTCGACCGTCGCGTGCGCGCCGCTCTTCTTGACGCTGCGCAAGATGCCCATCTTGTCGCCGGAGTGCGACAACCCGGGCAGCACCGCGAACGCCGTGCGCGGCGCGTTGCGCTTGGCGCTGACCACCAGCTCGGGGCCCTTCTCGGTGGCGCGATCCCAGGCCTGCGTGAGCTCGACGTAGGTCGAGTTGAGGTTGGCCGAAGGCACGCGCACGACACCGTCGGAGCCGACCTCGTCCGTGTAGCTGTTGACGTGGTCGTACACGCTGCGGTCGATCGACTGACCGGTGAGCACGAACTGGAACACCGGCTGGGCGAGCTTCCAGCTCGGGGTGGAGTAGATCCAGTCCTCGTTGAGCTTCCAGGCGTCGGGCGAGCCGAGCTCGAGCCAATCGAGCGTGCCGCTGCCGGGCTCGACGTGCTCGAAGCGCTTCATCACGCGGCTGAGCACGCTCTTGCCGAGCTGCGCCAGCGACGAACCGAAGTTGGCCGGCGCGAGCATGATCAAGTGGCTCATCGGGCAGTCGAGCTTCTTCGCGCCGTAGTGCCGCCACCACCAGTCGCGCACCACCGGTCCGCCGGTGGAGTGCGTCACGATCACCAGGCGTTTGCCGGCCGCGAGCGCTTGGGCGATCGGAGCCTCGTTGCGCAGCGCCGACTCCAGGGCGCGCGAGATGTCCTCGACGCGCACCTCGTCGCGGAAGCTGACGTACTTCGCCAGATAGACGTGCTCGATCTCCAGCCCCAGGCCGCGCGCCGCGCCCTCGGCCGCCAAACGCTCGGGCAAACGACCGTAGGTGTCGGTCTTGTAGACCGACCAGCCGTGAACGAACACCACCACTCGATCGGCCATCGCGCGCTCCCTCCTCGCTGGAGCGCGCGGATCCTAGCAACGCCGGCGGCGCGCGTCAGCGCACGCGACGGCGCTCGGAGTGGTTGACGTTGGTCGTCGCAGTCCACTCCCAGGCGCCGTCGAACTCGCGCACCTCGCCCTGGATGCGCGCGTCCCAGAAGAGCTCTTCGCGACCCAGGCGCTTGACGAAGAACGTCACGTGCGCATCGACGTCGGCGCTGACCTGGTCTTCGCGCAACTCGATCGCCAGCGCGTCGGTGTCGAGCTCGGCGCGGTACAGGAACTCCTTGGTGCTCGGATCGACGTCCTGGAAGAAGGTGTAGATCAGCGCCTCGCGCAGGTCCGCGCGGCGCACGCCGGTGGTGCGGTCGATGAACTCGGGCGACAGTCCGTTCATCACCGGGCGCAGTTCGGCGGAATTGAAGCCCTCGACGATGTCCTCGATCATCCAGCGGATCTGGGTCTCGTCGCTGGCCAACGCCCGGAACGCGACGCAGCCACCGACCAGGGCGAGCGCGGCGCCGCCCGACCAACACAGGATTCGGCCGACCATGGGACGAGCGTCCCTATCGGCGATCGGAGCGTGGGTTCGGGTAGGATCGAGAGCTGGAGAGTTCACACGTGGGAAATCCGCTGGAAGGTCGCCGCCCGACGATCGAGTACCCCTGCACCTGGACCTACCGCGTGATCGGCCGGGACGAGTTGCTCGTGCGCGCGGCGCTGGTCGAGCTGGTCGGCGTCGCCGAGCACACGCTGACGCTCTCCGCGCAGAGCTCTTCCGGGAAGTACCGCACGCTGCAGCTCGACGTGACCGTGCGCGACGAGGCGCACCGCCTCGAGCTGTTCGCGCGCATCGCGCAGCACCCCGACGTGCGTTTCGTGGTGTAGTCCTACTCCGCGGCGCGCAGCATGTGCGCGGCGCCCCAGGCGTAGGTCACGGCGATCAGCGCCAGCGACCAGCGCACAGCCTGTGCTCCGAACTGTGCCGCCAGCGCGTCGTTGAGCACGCCGACGAGCCAGGGACCCAGTCCCAGGCCGATGACGTTGATCAGGAACAGCAGCGTGGCCGAGGCCAGCGCGCGCTGATCGGGTCGCACCATGTTCAGCGTGAGCGCGAACACCGGCCCCAGGTACATCGCGCCCAGCACGGTGGCAACGGCGTACAGCGCGAGCGACGCGCTCGAGCTCTCGACGAACAACGAGGCGTACAGGAACGGCAGCGCGACCAGTGTCGCGCCTCCCGCGCACTGCATGCGTCGGCGCTGCGCGCCGCGGCCGAGCCGATCGGCCAACCATCCGCCGCCGAACGTACCCAGCGCGCCTCCCAGGCCGAGGATCGGCCCGAGCCAAGCACCCGCCTCGAGCGGGCCGAAGCCGTGGACACGACCGTAGAAGGTCGGCATCCACGTCGAGAGCGCGTAGCCCGCGATCGACTTGATCCCCGCGCCCAGCGCGAGATGCACGAAGGTCGCCTGGGTCACGAGCGCGCGCAGATCGGCCCAGGTCGAAGCGCGCGACGCCACGGCCACGCTCTCGCGGCGGGGCTCGCGCATCGCGAATCCGGCGAGTGCGGCGAGCGGCAGTCCCGGCAGTCCGAAGACCACCAGCGCGGTGCGCCAACTCCATTGCTCGCACACCCAGCCGCCGACGTCGTAGGCCAGGAAGATCCCCAGGTAGATCCCGGTGGAGTAGACCGCGATCGCCGTGGCGCGCTTCGCGGGTGCGTACAGGTCCGAGAGCAGCGAGTGCGCCGGCGGCGTGCAGGCCGCCTCACCGACGCCGACTCCGACGCGCATCAGCGCCAGGTCCGTGAACGAGCGCGCCAGCCCCGAAAGCGACGTCAACGCGCTCCACAGCGCGAGCCCCACGCCGAGCACGGTCCAGCGCCGCCCGCGGTCCGCCACGCGCGCGATGCCGATGCCCGCGCAGGTGTAGAACAGCGCGAACGCCGTTCCGGTGAGCCAGCCCATCTGCGCGTCGCTGACCTCGAGATCGCGCTTGATGTCGTCGAGCGCGATCGACAGCAACTGCCGGTCGGCGAAGTTGAAGGCGTACACGACGGTCAAGAGCGCCAGCGCCCAGCCCGCCCCTCCGGACTTCGTCCGCGGCTGCATGCGCTCACGCGCTCCGCGGGAGCTCGTCGCGCCGCGCTCGGAAAGCTGGGGCGCGCCGCGTGTCGCGCTCGAGCGGCGAGGCCACGAACTGCGAGTGCAGCGCCTCGCGCGCGCGCGGCGCGTGACCCGCGCCGTCGCCGGACACGCCGTGGACGTTGCGCACCATCTACTTCTTCAAGGTCGCGTCGAGGAAGCGCTTGATCGCGGCGAGCGTCTCGGGGTCGTGCCACGCCAGGCGCACCATGTGCTCGTGCGCCGACTGCAACTTCCACTGCTCCAGGCTGTGCTGCCGGAGCTGGCGCTTGGGCAACGCGAACGCGGGCTGCGGGATCCTCGCCAAACGGTCCGCGAGCTCGAGCGCGCGCGCCGCGAGCTTGTCGGCCTCGACGACCTCGTCCACCAAGCCGCGCGCGAGCGACTCGGCCGGCGTGTAGGTCTGTCCGAGATACAACAGCTCCTGGAGGTGCTCGACCGGTGTCGAGAGCCGCAGGATCTCGAGCGCGAGCCACGGAAACGGCACGCCGACCGAGAGCTCGGTGACGCCCATGCGCCCCTTGCCGTTGGCCATCACGCGCACGTCGCAGGCGCAGGCCAAGATCATCCCGCCAGCGATCGCGTGACCATTGAGCGCGCCCACCACCGGCTTGGGGCAGCGGAAGATCGCGGCGCACGCGCGGTCGAGCGCCGGCAGGAACTGGTCGACGTAGGCCGCGCCGCCTTCGAGCACTCGGTACAGATCGACACCGGCCGAGAAGCTCGAGCCGGTGCCGGTGAGCACGACCGCGCGGGTCTCGCGCCAGTCGTCGACGCCCTCGAAGGCCGCGCCGATCTCGTTGCACAGCTCGACGTCGAGTGCCTGGACCTTGCCGTGCTCCAAACGCAGCACGGTCACGGAAGCATGTTGCTCTCGGTGGATCATGCTCGCATCCAACGTGCTCGCAGCGCGGGATGCAAGAGTGGATCGGCGCTCAATCGAGTTTCAGCTTGATGCGCGGAGCGGGCGAGGTCGCCGGCTTCGGCGCCGCGGGCTTGGGCTCGGGCGGGACGATCACCGCGCTGGTCATCTGCAACTCGGCCGTGAGCTTGCGCTCGGGCGCCGCGCTGAGCGCCGCGAGCGTGGCCGCGACCTCGATGCCCTCGACTTCGCGATCGGCGAGGAACAGCTCGCGCCGCGCTTCGCGTGCGATGTCCGCGATCGACAACAGGCCGACCAGCTTGCTGTCGTCGTCGACCACCGGCAGGCGCCGCACTTGATTGTCGCGCATCACCTCCTCGGCCAGCTCGACCGTGTCGTTGGGCCGGATCGTGAGCACGCGCCAGGACATCGCCGACGCCACCGGGATCTCACACAACCGCTTGCCTTGGCTCCACGCCGACATGCACACGTCGCGGTCGGTGATCACTCCGATCACCTTGTCCGTGGCGTCGAGCACTGGCACGCAGCCGCAGTCGTAGTCCCACATGATGCGCGCCGCGCTGTCGAGGCTGTCCTCGGGCCTGCACGTGCGCACGGACTTCGTCATCAGCGCTTCGACTTTCATGGAACTCCTCCGCCCGAACACCGGGCCGCGCGATTGTCGCTCGCTCCGGCTCGGGCAGCGCCACGTTCCTGCAGGGCAGCACGCGCGCTCGTTGTTCGTAGCGCTCCACGCCCGCGGAGTACGTCGAGTGCGAGTTCGCAGTGCTCACCCAGCACTCGCGGCGCATGTCGCGTCCGTCATCCGCGCCGCTTCAGCGCAGTTTCTGGCGCTCGAGCAACGCAGCGACCGCTGCATCGGTGCCGGAGCGCGCCTTGTCGCCGTAGCAATTGGTGACGACCACGAAGGCGCAGTCCTTCTCGGGAGCGATCCACACCACGCTGTACCACATGGTGTTCGAGCCCGCGTGCGTGAGGACGTCACCTCCGGCCCACGGACGCGGCTCGCGCCCCCAACCCATCGCGTAGCGCTCGCCCGGCGGCGGCCGGTGCAGGCGCGCGAAGGTCTCGGGCTGCACGAGCGAAGCGACGCCGCGCTCGCCGCCGAGGTGCGCTGCGGCGAACTTGGCCCAGTCCCCGATCGAGCAGTGCACGGTTCCCGCCGGACCGAGTGCCGCCGGGTTGTCGGCCCCGGGTCCGGGCAGAATCACCTTGTCGGTGTGCCCGCGCGGCTGATCGATGGCGTCGACCGACCCCGGCGCGCCGAAGCCCGCGCTGGACATGCCGAGCGGCGCGAACAGCTCCAGCCGCATCAACTCTTCCCAGGGCTTGCCCGCGGCGCGCTCGAGCATCGCGCCGGCGATCATGTAGCCCTGATTGGAGTAGACGAACTTGCTTCCGGGAGGCACCTCCGGCGCGCGCGCCAGCAACTCCCCGACGAACCACGCGCGCGCTTCGTGCGGCGCGTCGGTGCGTTTCCACAGCGCGCGCCACAGGTCCTGCGGCGGAGCTCCCGGCGCACCGCCGCGGTTCTGGAGCAACATCTCGAGCGTCGCGCCGCGCCATGCCTCGTCGATGCGTTCGGCGCGGTCGGCGAACACCTCACCGACGGTCGAGCTCCACTTCAGCTGGCCGCGCTCGACGAGCCGTCCCGCGAGCGTTGCCGTCATCGCCTTGGTGCACGAGCCCAGATGCCACAGGTCGTCGACCGTCACAGCCACGCCGGAACCGCGCTCGCGCTCGCCCGTCGCGCCGATCGCGACCACGTTGGATCCGACGACCACCGCGGCGGCCAGCGCGGGCAACTCGAATTGCTTGCGCACTGGCTCGAGCAGCGCGTCGATGCTCTCGCGCGCCGGAGCGCCGGCGGGCTCGGACGGAGCCTGCGCGCGCAACACGGGCTGGGGCGCGGCGACGAAGCACAGCAGGAGATGGATCGCGAGGTGCATGGAGAGCTCCGCGAGGCGTTCGAAGGGCGCGACACTCTACGGTGTTGAGCGCAGAGTGCGCCCGACTCGGACGTTTGAAGTCACTCGCGCCGCGAGGCAAGCTCAGCGCGCTTCCCCCCGATCTCCCTCGCTTCTCGCACGAAGAGCGCAGCACGCGTGAACGTCTTGGTCCTCAATTGCGGCAGTTCGTCCCTGAAGCTCCAGGTGATCGACACCGACCTCGAGCGCATCGAGTTCGACGCCGATCGAGTGCTCGCGCGCGGCGTGATCGAGCGCATCGGCAGCGAGGCCCTGATCCGACTGTGGGTCGAGGGCAAACGCCCGCTGCGGCGCACCGCCGCCTTGCGCGACCACCGCGCGGCGCTCGACTACGTGTTGCGCTGGCTGGTGAGCAAGGAAGCGCCCATCCCGGGCCTCGATTCGCTCTCCGACGTGCACGCCATCGGGCACCGCATCGTGCACGGCGGCGAGCGCTTCCTGCACTCGGTGGTGATCGACGAGCAAGTCGAGGATCAGATCGAGGACTGCATCGACCTGGCGCCGCTGCACAACCCGGCCAACTTGAAGGGCATCTACGCGGCGCGCGAGCTGTTCGGTCCGGCGCTGCCGCAGGTCGCGGTGTTCGACACCTCCTTCCACTCGACGATGCCGGACAGCTCGTATCTGTACGCCGTGCCGTACTCGTTCTACGTGCGCCATCGGCTGCGCCGCTACGGCTTCCACGGCACCTCGCACCGCTACGTCGCGCACCGCTATCGCAAGTTGACCGAGCACGCGCCCGAGACCACCAACATCATCTCGCTGCACTTGGGCAACGGCTGTTCGGCCTGCGCCATCCGGCGCGGCGAGTCGTTCGACACTTCGATGGGCCTGACACCGCTGGAGGGACTGGTGATGGGCACGCGCTCGGGCGATCTCGATCCCTCGGTGCTCGACTTCCTGCACCACAAGGAAGGGCTGTCGCTCGACGAGATCGACACCTTGCTCAACAAGCAGTCGGGGTTGCTGGGCATCTCGGGCCTGACCAGCGACATGCGCGAGCTCTTGCGCGAGGAAAGCGAGCATCAAGACCGTCGCGCGCACCTGGCGATCGAGGTCTTCTGCGCGCGCATCAAGCACTACATCGGAGCCTACTTGGCCAAGATGAACGGCGCCGACGCACTGGTGTTCACCGGGGGCATCGGCGAGAACTCGGCCGAGATCCGGCGGCGCATCTGCGCCGAGCTCGACTTCTTCGGCATCGCGCTGGATCCCGCGCGCAACGACGGATTGGCGTCGGGCGCCGAGGGCAGGATCAGCCAAGACGGCGGGCGCGTCGGCGTGTGGGTCATCCCGACCAACGAGGAGCTCCTGATCGCGCGCGACACGGTGCGCTGCATCCTGAACGCGCCGCGGCGCTGGTGAACGCGCGTCAGTGCTTGGGCAAGTCGGCGATCGCGGCCTCGAGCTCGACCACGAACAGCTTCGGATCGAAGCGCGTGGGCAACTCCTTGTGGTAGCCGCGCACCCAGCGCGTGCCGTCGATGCGCAGGTACGGCACGCCGCGCTTGCCGGTCTGGCTCTCCAGCTCGTCCGCGGCACCGGCGACGGAGTCGATGTCGACCTGCGAGTGCGGCACGCGGCTCTCGGCCAGGAAACGGTCGAGGCGCCGGCAGTCGGGACACCAGGTCGCGGTGAACACTTCGATCTTGTGACCTGCGAGGAATTCGAGCATCGGACTCAGGGTGTGGCAGCGGGGACGAACACGTGACTCAGCCAGAAGCTGGCGGTCATGAAGTACACCAGGATCCCGGTGACGTCGCACAGCGTCGCCACCAACGGCGCCGAGGCGCTCGCTGGGTCGAGCCCCAGGCGTCGCAGCACCAGCGGCAACATCGAGCCGATCAGCGTGCCCCACAGCACGACGCCGACGACGCTGCACAGGATCGTGGCCGCGAGCCCCCACGAGAACATGGCGAACTCGTCGGCGGTGCCCGGCCAGATGGTCATGATGCGCGCGAAGCCGATCACGCCCAACACCGCGCCCAGGCTCAGCCCGGCGAGCAGCTCGTTGACGAACACGCGCTTCCAATCGGAAAGGCGCACTTCCCCCAGCGACATCGCGCGGATCACCAAGGTCGAGGCCTGCGAGCCCGAATTGCCGCCGCTGGAGATGATCAAGGGCACGAACAGCGCGAGCAGCGAAACGGTCTCGATCTTGGCTTGGAAGTAGCTCATCGCCACCACCGTCAGCATCTGGGCGAAGAACAGGATCGTCAGCCAGCCCAAGCGCTTCTTGAGCATGCCGAGCAATCCGACCTCGAGATACGGCGCATCGAGGGCCACCGATCCACCGATCTTCTGGATGTCCTCGGTGGCCTCCTCTTGGACGACGTCGACGATGTCGTCGACGGTCACGATGCCCTTCATGCGGCCCGATGAATCGACCACGGGCAAGGCCACCAGGTCCTGCTCGGCGAACAGGCGCCCGACCGACTCTTGGTCCATCTCCTCGGGCACCGAGGCGACGTCGGTCTTCATCACGTCGCGCACGTAGGCGCTGCCGCGCGCTCGGAACAAGTCGCGGAAGCTGACCACGCCCAGCAGCCGCTGCTCGCGGTCGAGCACGTAGCCGTAGTAGATCAGCTCCAAGCGATCGAAGGCCTGGCGCCGCAGGTACAAGATGGCCTCGTCGACGGTCTGCTCGGGGCGCACGCGCGCGAAACGCGGGCTCATCAAGCCACCGGCCGCGTCCTCCGAGTACGCCAGCAGCGCGGCCACTTCGCGGCGCACGGGCTCGTCGAACAGCGCCATCCACTCGTTGCGGCGCTCCTCGCCGACCTCTTGGAGCAAGTCGGCGGCATCGTCGGGCGCCAGCATGCGCACCCAGTGGCGTCGCTCGATCGGCGTGAACTGATTCAGGAGCTCGCGCTGGTCGGTGGTCGGCAGCGCGATGAAGAACTCCTCGCCGTCGACCAAGCCCAACAAACGAAAGCCCTCGACGCGCTCGCTGCTGTCGAGCAGGCGCCAGGCGTCGCGCAGATCCTCGATCGCGAGCTGCTGCGCCTCCGGAGCCGCGAGCCGTGCTTCGTCGCTCACGCGCGCCCCCTGTCCGTGGGAGTCGAAGCGCGCACGGCGGACGCCCGCCCGGCGTGCTGTTCCTTGCGCTTCGACATCGCTCGCATCCTCGCGCGCACCGACCGCTGGACGAGCGGGAGCGCGGCTATCCGTGACGACTGGGGAGAGGGTCCAGCGTGAGTGTCGGACCGAAGCACGGCAGCCTAGTCACCGCGCCCCCGGCGGGCAATCCCGGCGCGCGACCCGTCCGCGGCCACGCGCCGCCCCGCGTGCTCTCCGAGCGCGCGCCTCACGCACGCGGCGGCGCGTCGGCGAGCCCGTGCTTGCGCAGGTAGTAGCCCAGGTTGCGCGCGTCGATGCCGAGCAGGCCCGAGGCTTCCTTCTTGCGGCCTTCACAACGCTCGAGCGCGCGCTGGATCAGTTGCTTCTCGAGCGCATCCAGGTTGCGCCGCAGATGGCAATCGTCGCTCGCGGTTGCCCCGCTCACCGAGAAACTGGGCTCGAGCAGCGCGCGGAACAACGCGGCGTCGAGCTCTCGGCCGCCGGCCAAGATCACGGCGCGCTCGATCACGTTGCGCAGCTCGCGCACGTTGCCCGGCCAGTCGTAGGAACACAGCACCTCGAGCGCGTCCGCTGCCAGGCGCGTCGAGAGCTCCGCGCCCAGCCCGCGGCGTCCGACGATGCCCTCCAGGCTCACACCCGCGATCGCGGCGATGTCCTCCTTGTGCGCGCGCAGCGGCGGCATGGCGATCGGGAACACGTTGAGTCGATAGAACAGGTCCGCGCGGAACTCGGCGCGTTGCACGCGCTCGGGCAGGGCCTCGTTGGTCAGGGCCAGCACGCGCGCATCGGCGATGCGCGTGCGCGACTCGCCGACCACCTGGTACTCGCCGTTCTCCAGCACGCGCAGCAGCTTGGCCTGCATCTCGGGCGGGAGCGTGCCGATCTCGTCGAGCACCAAGGTGCCGCCCTGCGCCTCGGCGAAGCGGCCGACGCGGTCGGCGACGGCGCCACTGAAGGCTCCGCGGCGGTGCCCGAAGAACTCGCTCTCGAACAGCGTGCTCGGGATCGCCGCGCAATTGACGCGCACCAAGGGCCGCGAAGCGCGCGGGCTCTTGCGGTGGATGTGCTCGGCGACGAGCTCCTTGCCGGTCCCACTCTCGCCGGTGACCAGCACCGTGGCATCGGTGGCGGCCACCTGCTCGATCAGCTCGCGCACGCGAGCGATCGCCGGGGACGAGCCGACGATCTCGCGGTGCGGCGAGGCGTCGCGCGTGCGGTCGCGCAAGCTCTTGACCTCGCTGACCAGCGCTTGGTGCTCGACGGCGCGCGCCAGCTGCAGCAAGAGTTGCTCGACGTCGACCGGTTTCTGCAGGAAGTCGTAGGCGCCGGCCTGCACGGCCCGCACCGCGTCGCTCACCGTGCCCACGCCGGTCATCATCAGCACCGGCAACGTCGCGCCTTGCTTGCGCAGCGCGGTCAACAGCTCGATGCCGTCGCCGCCGGGCATCTTGAGATCGCTGACCACGACCTGCGCACCGCTGGGACCGAGTTGCTCGAGCGCCTCGCTGAGCGAGCCCGCGACGGCGCAGGCGTAGCCTTCGGCCGAGAGCATCTCGGACAGGGACTCGCGGACGTAGCGTTCGTCGTCGACGATCAGGATGCGGGCTCGTGCGGGCATGCCGTGCGACTCAGCTCTCGGTCTTCTTCGTGCGCGCGGCGGGGAGCTCGACCACGAAGCGCGCGCCACCGCCGGGTCGGTTGGACGCGCTCAGCGCGCCGCCGTGCGCCTGTACGATGCCATAGGAGATCGAGAGGCCCAAGCCGTTGCCCTGGGTGGTGGTGAAGAACGGATCGAAGATGCGCGAGAGGTCCGCGGCCGCGATGCCCGGCCCTTCGTCGTCGACCGTCAGACGCACCGCCGGCTCTCCCGCGTGCCCGCGCGCCACGCGCTGCGCCTCGAGCGTGATCACGCCGCGCCCACCCATGGCCGTCGCGGCGTTGAGGAACAAGTTGAGCAGCACCTGCTCGAGCCGGCCACGGTCCCCGGGCACCGTCAGCGGCGCGTCGAGACCGCGCACCACGACCTCGACCTCTCCGAACGACTTGGTGTAGCTCACCAGCTTGCGCACGCGCTCGACGACCTGCCGCAGATCGGCCTCGCCGTGCTCGACGCCCGGTCGCGCAAAGGCCAACAGGTCGCGCACGATGTCGCGGATGCGGTCGAAACCCACGCGCACCTGCTCGAGGTAGCGCGCGCGGCGCTCGGGCGAGGCCTCGGATTTCTCGAGCAAGTTGAGGTAGTTGGCGATGCCCTCGAGCGGGTTGTTGATTTCGTGCGCGACGCCGGCGGTCAACAGGCCGATCGAGGACAGTCGCTCGGAGATCGAGAGCTGGCGCTCCATGGCACGCTCGCGCGTCACGTCGCGCATCGAGATCTCGACCACCCGCGCCGGCCCGAGGTCGATGTCGGCGAGGCGCACGTCGACGCGCAGCTCGCGCCCGTCGGCCGCGTGCAGGACAAGCTCGCGCAAGGCCACGCCGACTCCCGGCGAACGGGCCGCGGCGCGCATGCCCTCCACGAGCTCCTGGAAGTCCGCCGGCGAGAGGCTCTGCTCGAGCGAGCGCTCGCCGAGCGTCGCCTGCACCATGCGGTTGCGCTCGACGGTCGAGCCGTCCCGCGGATCGACGATGAAGATCATGTCGGCGGCGCTCTCGGTCAGCGCTTTCCACTTGGCGCCCTCGCGGCGGATGGCGACCACGTACTGCGCCGTGGCGCGCGCGCGGAAGTCCCACAACCTGCGGCGCACGACCACAGCCATGGTCACGGCAGTGATCAGCAACGCACCGGCCGAGGCCCACAGAACGAAGGTCAACTCGTCGCGCTCCGGCGCCAGACGCTCCTCGAGCGTCTCGAAGGGCACCAGTGTCACCAAGCGCCGCGCCCCGAGCGCGCGCGCGACGACCCAGTCCCCCTTCGACGGCTCCAGTGCGCGCGTCGCGCCGCGCTCGACGGCGGACCAAGCCTCGGGGTGCTCGTGCGCGAACGATCCACCGTCGGCGCCGACGACCTCCGAGCGCGCGCGCTCCAAGGGCTCGAAGGCGAACGGCCCCACCGGCGCGTCCGCCAACGTCGCGGCGAGCGCGTCCTGTGAGCGCTCGATGCCCGTCAGGATCTCCCCCACGCGCACCGCCAACAGCGCGTCGCGACGGCGCAGGCCATAGGCGATCGCGGCGGCGATCAAGGCCACGATCCACAGGCCGACGGAGGCACTGCGCCAAGGGAAGCTCCACTTGGACTCTTTGGGCGTGAGGAACTGGACGGGTTCGGCGGCGATCGACAAGAGCGTAGGGCTTCCGCGGCTCCGCGTAATCCCTGCGGATCTGGGGCACGGCGCGGGCCGCGCGCGGGCGCTGTCGCGCCGCTGTGCCGCCACTGGCATCGCCGTTGCACTCGGCCGGCGCGCCGCGATGCGTGGCGCTCCGCCGCCGGTTCCACTCGATCGGCAACGCGCGAGGTGGCGCGAACCACATCTCGCGCGCGCGACGGCCCTCGCAGCAGCGCCGCGGGGGCCGTCGCACTTTTGCGCGTCGAACCCGCGCCAGGCGCGTGCGCTCGAGAGCAGCGATCCGTATCCTTTTTGCCCCGCAAAGTGCCCCGGTGTGTTGTGCTGGGGTCCCGCTCAACCCACGGCCCGCGCTCGCAGCCGGGCCCCGAAGGAGATGCCATGAAAGTCCGTGACGTGATGACAGCCGCGGTGCGCGTGTGCGCGCCGGAGGACTCGCTCAACCAGGCCGCGCAAGCCATGTGGGACGGTGACCTGGGATGGCTGCCGGTGGTCGACGGCGACGCCAAGGTCGTCGGCGTGATCACCGACCGTGATCTCGCGATGGCGGCGCACTTGCGCGGCGCACCGCTGTGGGCGCTGCAGGTCGCCGACGCGATGGCGACCGTCGTGTTCACCGCCAAGGCGAGTGACTCCGTGCGCAACGCCTCGAAGCTGATGAGCAAGCACCAACTGCGGCGCATGCCGATCGTCGACGGCGAGCAGCGCTTGTGTGGCGTGCTGACCCTGGGCGCGCTGGCCTGCTGCGCGGTGGCCAAGGGCAAGCGCCCGCTCGGGCCCAAGGACGTCGCGGCGATCCTGGCCGCGGTCTCCGCGCCGCGCCCGCTGGCTCCGACAGAGACCATGGTGGTCGAGCTCGTGCGCGAGAGCGCGCTGGCCGACGACGTGCTGCAACCGGCGCCGCGCAAGAGCTCGAAGGCCGCCCCCAAGGCTGCGTCGAAGGCATCGCCCAAGGTCGCCGCCAAGGCCAAGTCGAAGTCGAAGTCGGCCAAGTGACGCACGCTGGCGCGCCTCGACTCGGAGGCGCGCGCCGCGTTCGGATGGGCCAACGCTCACTGCACGGCCGCTCGGAGCACGCTCCGGGCGGCCGGTGTCGTTCTCCGCGACACGCGGCTCGGCGCGCGCGAGCCCGCCATCCGCGCTCGCTTGCGAGCGGCACGGCATCGGCGATACTCCGCGCATGCCTCCGACCGATCTCGCCGCAGTGCTGCAGTTCGTGCGCGACGCCGAGCGCCTGAAGAACGTGCTGCGCAGCGCGCACACCTCGACGGGACGGCGCGAGAGCACGGCGGAACACACCTGGCGCTTGTGCCTGCTCGCGATGGTGCTCGAGCAGCGCCTGGAGGGACTCGACTTCGCGCGCGTGCTCAAGCTGTGCATCGTGCACGACCTCGGCGAAGCCTTGAACGGCGACGTGCCGGCCGTGGAGCAGCACTCCGACCCGCACAAGTCCCAACGCGAGCGCCGCGACCTCGTGCAGTTGCTCGCACCGCTCGCGCCGCGCCAGCGCGACGAGTTCGTCGCACTGTGGGACGACTACGAGCACGCGCGCACCGCTGAGGCGTGCGCCGTGAAGGTGCTCGACAAGCTCGAGACGATCCTGCAGCACAACCAGGGCGCGAACCCGCCCGAATTCGACTATCTCTTCAACCTCGACTACGGGCGCAAGCACACCTCCGCGGCCCCGTTGTTCGACGAGTTGCGCGCCCTGCTCGACGCCGAGACGCGCGAGCGCGCCATCGCCAGCGGACAGCTCGCGCGCGACCCACGCACGCACTGAGCCGCAGCGCACGCGCGCCGGAAGCAGCGGCGGCTTGCGCGGACCGGCGGCTCTGGCAGAGTATCGCGCGATGCTCGCGGCGCTCGCCCTGCTCCTCACGACGTGCGCGCAGGAAGCGGCGCCTCCGAGCGTGCTGCGTCTCGACCGCTCCGAGGACCTGGCTGCCGGCGCGAGCGTGCGTTTCGAGCACGTGACGCGTCACTACGGGCTGCTCTCGGTGTGGGCCGAAAGCGCCGAGCTCGATCTCCTGCTGCGCGTGCAGCGACCCGATGGATCGGCGCTCGAGGACGACGACACCGGTGGCGCGCGCAATCCTTGGCTGCGCATTCCGTGCGACGCGCTCGAACAGCGTTGGACCATCGAGGTGCGCTGCAAGTCGGCGGACGGAGCGGGTCCAGTGCGGGTGTGCGTGCGGGACCTGCCGGAGACCGAGGCCTCGTTGCGCGCGCACGAGCTGGCGCTGACGGCGCTCGACGAAGCGCAGGCGCTCGATGCCGCGGGAGAGCGCATCCGCGCGGTGGAGCTGATCGCCGAGATGGTCGACGACTACTGCGCGCGCACCGAGCTGCTGCAGTGCCCCAGCTCGACCCGTGCGCTGATGCAACTCGGCAGACGCGCCGTGGAGTGGTCCGACGTGGATAGCTTCAGCCGCGCCACGCTGGCGCGCATCGAAGCCATGCGCGGGCTGTTCCCTCCGACCAGCGAGGCCTGGAGCGAGGCACAGATGAGCCTGTGCCAGGTCTACACCAGGCGCGGCGACACCGAGCGCGCTGCGGGCGCTTGCGAGGAGTCACTGCGAGTGGCGCTCGAGTGCTTTCCGCCCGGGCATCGCAACCGCCCGATCGTGCGCTTCGCGACGGCGCAGTCGTTCCACGCGGCACGGGACCTCGAACGAGCGCTCGAGCTGTTCCAGCAGGCTGTCGACGAAGCGCGGGCCTCGGACGATTTCGATCCGCTCCGTCTAGCTCTGATGCAGAGCGAGCTGGGCGCGTGCCTCGGCGACACGGGTCAGTTCGCGGCCGCGCTGGCCCAACACCGCGGCGCATTGGCCGTGGTCGAACGACTCCTGCCTCCCGACCACGACTACACGCTGGACGTGCTCGGCAACATGGCCGTCGTGCTCAGCTCGATGGGCGAGAAGTCGCGTGCGCTCGAGGTCCACGAGCGGCGCTGCGCGCTCTTCGCCGCTCGCCTGGCGCCGGAGAACATCGAGTTCATCCACGCGCGCGGTAACCGCGCGGTCGTGCGCCTCGCGATGGGCGATGCCCAGCGCGCGGCAACGGAACTCGAGGAAGTCATGGCGTGCTTCGAGCGCTCGGCTTACGCCGGCACCGAGCGCGGTGACTTGCTCTGCGTCAATCTGGCCGAGGCCTGGATCGCGACCGGACGAGCAGCGGCGGCGCTGGAACGCCTGGAGCGTCAGATCGACGAGCGCGGAGCAGGCGCTCGCGTTGGCCGAACGCGCGTTTCCTTGGGAGAACCCCGACCTGGCCGAGTCGCGCCAACGGGCCGCCGCGCTGCGCACGAAGGTCGGTGCCAAGGAGAGCGCGCGCGCGCTGGCCGAGCAGTCGGCGCTTCAGACGCAGGCATACTTCGCGCGCTGCGCGGAGCTCTTGACCATGTCGAGCGGCCAGGCGCCGCTCGAACTCGAGTTGCTGTTCCGTGGACATCGCCCCGTCGATGTACGCGACGCACGCGGCGAGGTCCTCCTCGGACAGCTCGACGCGACGCGAGTTCGGCGGCCAAGATGCGCTCATCGTTCCTCCTGTCCCGCCAGTCCCTTGCGCTCGAGACACTCGCGCAGCGCGAGCAGCGCACGATGCACGCGCACGTGCACGGTGTTGCGATGGACCCCCAGCCGTTGCGCGGCTGCGTCTCCTTCGAGTCCTTGACCGTAGCGCAGCTCGAGCGTCTCGCGTTGCTCCGCATTCAGGCGTGAACGGCAATCGGCCAGCGCGGCGAGCAATTGGCGCCGCTCCGCGAGCTCGCGCGGCCCGCGCGCGGGATCGGCGAGTTCACTGGGCTCGGACGGGAGCGGGGCGTGCACGGCTCGGGAACGTTGGCGCTTGCGGTGATCCGAGAGGACGCCCCAGGCGCGGTATTTCAGGAAAGCCCGCAAATCCTCGGGCGCGTCGGCGCCGCGAGCAACATAGGCCAGCGTCGAGCGCACGGCCTCCTGCGCGAGGTCCGCGAGCTCGCGCGACGCGGCTCCACGCCGTGCGAGCTCGGCGCGCGCGATCGCCAGCGCCAGCTCCGCCAACTCGTCGCGCTCCGGCCCCGCCGAGCGGGCGCGCTCCCAAAGCTCGCGCGGGTGCGGGAGATCGGCGGCCATCGCGCCGCCAGCTTGACGCGTCGCCGGCAGGGCGCAAGTCCGCGGCACGCGCCGAACCCGCACGCGCGCGGCGCCGCGCAGGACCTCGCGACAAGCGCGTTTTTTTGCCGCGAAACGCCACAGCACCCGTGGAGCACATCCCGCATGCGCATGCTTCGCGCCTGCACGAGTGGGTCTTCCAAACGCAGGAGTAGGTGATCGTGAAGTTCGTCCGTCTGGCTGTGGTTTCGGTTTCGCTGGCGTCCGCGGTGTGCGCGCAGCAGTCCCTGGTCGCGTTGAGTGGAGGTGCCGGTGAGCGCTTCGGCAGCGCGGCGATCGATGCTGGCGACGTCGACGGTGACGGGCTCCACGACGTGCTCGTGGGCGTTCCGGGCGGGGGCTTCGGCTACGGCGAGGTGCGCTGCGTCTCGGGGCGTTTCCTGGCCGACGGAACGGGCGCGAGCGTGCTCTGGAGCGCGACCGCGGGCACTCAATCCGGCAGCGCGGCCGGCTTCGGCAGCTCACTCGCCGCTGTCGGAGACGTCACCGGTGACGGAGTGCCCGATTACGCCGTCGGCGCGCCCAACCTCGACTACCTGCCGGTCGGCAACGACTGCGGCGCGGTGTACGTCGTCAACGGTGCCACGCACCTGGCCTTCGGCTTCATCCACGACACCTCCGCCAATCGCCACTTCGGCGCGAGCTTGGCGGCGGTGCGCGACGTCGATGGCGACGGCAAGAACGAGCTCGCCGTCGGCGCTCCGGGGATCCCCAACCAGCTCTCCGGCGGAGTGAGCGTGATCAGCGGCGCCGCGCTGGGGACGTTGAGCTCCGGCACGCTCCCGGCCTACAGCGTGACGTTGGGCTCCAACGGCGGCGAGGCGGGCTTCGGCACGTCGGTCGCCAGCGGGTTCGACCTCGACGGCGACGGCATGGACGACATCGCGATCGGCTCGCCCTACGCGACGCTCAGCGCGGGTGTCACCGAAGGCGGCGCGGTGTGGATCATGAAGGCCACCTCGCCCGCTCCGGGCACGCCGGCGCTGATCTTCGCGTCCTACCGCTCGACGATCGCCGGCGAGCACCTCGGCTGGTCGGTCGACGCCAAGCACGACTACAACTTGGACGGTGTGGTCGACGTCGTCGCCGGCGCCCCCGACCGGATCGGCGGGGTCAGCGCGCAAGTCGGACGCGCGGTGGTGGCCAACGGGTTGAAGCTGCGCTCGCCGGGCTTGGCGATTCCGGCCGAGATCTACAGCTTGGACCCGGTGTCGTCGAATCCGAGCGCGACCACGATCCACTTCGGACGCTGCGTGCGCGCCAGCACCGATCTGAACGGCGACGGCATCGGCGAGCTGCTCGTCGGCGGACCGGATTATTCGCAGCAATTCCCCTCGGGCCCGGGGCGCGGCGAGGTGCTGGTGTTCTCGGGCGCAACCGGAGCGCGCATCGGAACGATCGTCGGCTCGAACAACGAACGCCTCGGAGATTCGCTGGTCGGCGGCTTCCAAGATCTCGACGGTGATGGCTTCCTCGACTTCGCGATCGCGGGCTCGTCCGCCGACACGCCTTCGACCGATTGCGGCAAGCTCAAGAGCGTGCGCCTGTTCCCCTCGGCGCCCGGCACCTACTGCACGGCCAAGGCGAACAGCCTCGGCTGCACTCCGGCGATCAGTTGGAGCGGCAGCGCGAGCGCGACACTCGCGGCTCCGTTCAACATCACCTGCGCCAACGTGCTCAACCAGAAGACGGGCTTCCTGACCTACTCGTTCGCGCCCGCGGGCACGCCGTTCCAGGGAGGCTTTCTGTGCATCGCCACGCCGGTGCGGCGCACGCAGGGGCAGATGTCAGGCGGCAACACCAGTGGCAGCGACTGCAGCGGCAACTACACACTCGACTTCAACGCGCGCATCCAAGCGGGCATCGACCCCGCGCTGGTCGTCGGCACCGAGTGCTTCGCGCAGTACCGAGCGCGCGATCCGCAAGGCATCAGCGGCTCGAGCCTGAGCGGCGGACTGCGCTTCCTGGTCAATCCGTGAGAGCGAGCGCGAGCCCGTGCGGCACGCGTGTCAGCGCATCTGGCTCGACGTCAAGTCACGGCTCGCTGCGATGCGCGAGCGCGCCGGACCACGCCAAAGTCGGGGGCGCCCATCGGCGCGCGGGACCAGGAGTGGTCGACGGGATCCGCATCGGTGTAGGCCATGCGCCTTCCGCAGCAGACCGGACGGGACTCGCGCGACCGGCGAATTCCTCAGGACTCGCTGATCTCCGCGCGGACGCGATTCCGTGCTCTCCAGGGGGAGCGCCCCCGCGTGTGGCGGGTTCCGCCGGCCGAGTCGAGTGACTCGAGCCGGCTCCGTCGCCGCACGAACCCAGGACACCTCGTCTGCAGAGCATCGGAATCATGCGCAAGCTCACCCTGTCGGCCCCTGCATCCGTGTTTTCGCTCCTGGCCGTGCTGGGACTCGCGGCGGGTGCACGAGCCCAGCGCCGCGCTCCCGCTGCGGAGCGCGAGACGGCCTCGGCGCCCGCGCACGACGCATCCATCCGTGTCCTTCGCGCCGGCGACGCGTTGCCGCCGCCCGTCCAACACAACCGGATCGGAGAGGCGCCGATCTCGCAGCCGGCGCTCCTGGACGACGCGGTCCCGCGCGAGCTCCGTGTCCGGATCGCTCCCGGAGCGAGTGGCGACGAAGTTCTCTCGCGCTCGACTCTCGATCCGTTCTACCTGAGCTTCGCGGCGGGTCCCTACTATCCGCCGGAGGAGGAGCGCCTCGATCCCGAGATGCTCGCGCAGGCGCTGCAACTCGCCGCGAGCGGAGAACGCGAGGTGCACGGCTTCGTCATGTTCTCCGCGCGCATCACGCCCGAGCGCACGGCGATCCTCGAGAGCCTGGGAGCGCGCGTGCTGGGCCAGCATCCGTACTACTGCATCAAGGCCGCGCTCCCGATCGCAGCGCTCGACCGTCTAGCCCGCCTCGAGTTCGTCCGCTGGATCGGAGGCGCGCGCGCGCAGCAGAAGCTGCACCCCAACTTGGCGCTCGCGCCCGTTGCCGCGGACGGCCGCATCGACGTCTACATCGACGTGTTCGAGTCCGACCTCGGCGCGCAGTCGACCTCCGAGCCCGTCGGGACCGCGCACCGCAGTGACATGGGCGCCTGGGAGGTGATCGAGGACTCACGGCAATTGCCACGCAGGGTCCAGAGCCACGGTCCCGCCCAGCAGCGGCTCGAGACACTGGGCGCCGAAATCGTCGAGTACATCGAGGGCTTGCGCGCATTCCGCGCGCGCGTGTTGCCCGCGGACATTGAGAGCATCGCCCGCAGCAACTTCGTGCAGTTCGTCGAGCCGGACATCGCTCCCGTGCTCGCGCACGACGAGTCGACACCGATGATCGGCAACGACATCGTGCGCTACTACTACAGCGGCAACTCCAGCGGACTGACGGCGATCGGACACGCCGACAGCGGCTACGACGCGGGACACGCGGCCTTGAGCTTGTTCGGCTGGGGCTGGGACTTCACGGGAGTCGGGAACCCGAACACCGACGGCTGCGAGCACGGCACGCACACGCTCGGGAGCATCCTCGGCGACGGAGCCGGCAGCTACGGCGCGAGTGCCAAGGGCGTCGCTCCGGGGCTGGCGCGCACGAACGGCCAATCGCGCGCCTACATCGTGCGCATCTTCGACAACGCCTGCGCGTTCTCGGGCACTGCGTTGTCGACCATCATGAGCGTCAACCGCAGCGGCTACTGGGACGGCGTGTACACCTCGGTCAAGCCCGTCGCGGTCAACAACTCGTGGGGCTCACCCGGGATCGGTTGGATCGGCACCGAGGCCGGCCCGCGCGCCGTCGACGACGAGGTCTACACCTACGATCAGTTGTACGTGTGGGCCGCGGGCAACGAGGGCGGGTTCGGCGCGCAGTCGATCCGCCAAGAGGCCACGGCCAAGAACGCGCTGACCGTTGGCTCGGTCGTCGACTGGTACGACTCGAACTCGGGCTTCCCGGGAAGCGTGGCGCTTTCCTCGAGCCGCGGGCCGTGCGGCGACGGCCGCTGGAAGCCGAACGTCGTCGCTCCGGGCGACTCGATCACCTCGTGCGATTCAGGGACGCTGTGGGGCTATCGCGCCGATGCGGGGACCAGCATGGCGACGCCGCACGTGACCGGAGTCGCCGCGGAAATCGCCGATGCGATCCCGTGGCTGCGCTACGAGCCGGCTGCGCTCGCGAGCGTGCTGATGTCCAGCGCCGAGACCAAGGGCGGCGTCTCGCTCATCACGGATGCCGACTCGCTCCTCCCGTTCTACGGCGCAGGCCGCGTGGAGCAGCACAAGGCCGTGCTCGGCAGCTCCGACTACTACTGGAACACTTGGGCGTTCGACGCGCCGTGGCCGAACTGGCAGTACGCCGACTTCAGCGTGCCGGCGAACACCAAGCGCATCACGGTCTGCATGAACTACCACGAGTCCGCGGCCAGCGCCGGCGCGGGCCAAGCCCTGGTCAACGACTGGGATCTCTACATCGACGATCCCTACAACGGCCTCGACCCCGCGGGCAGTCAGGGCGACTGGATCGCCCAGCAGAGCGCGCGCAACAACTGCGAGATCCGCACGCTCGACAACCCCACGGCGGGCACGTGGCGCTGGAAGGTCTGGCCCCAGAACATCGGCTTCCTCAGCACGGTGAAGATGGGTGTGACGGTGACCTTCGAGATCGACACCGCGCACTGCAACCCGACGTTCGACGTGTCGACGAACGTGATCTATGCGCAGCCCTACCAGCCGGTCGCGGTCTCGGCGCTCGCGACGAACTTCGATGGACTGGCGAGCGCCGCTGCGCTCGACGTCTACACGACGGGCACGCTCGCGCAGGCGACCGGCGGGCTGTTCGACGGCTCGACGACGAACTACCTCGGCAACCCCGGGGCGGGCAAGCGAATCGAGCTCGGCGACATCCCGCCGTACTTCGGCCGCGGCGTGGACTGGTCGGTGAGCTGGCCCGACGAGGGCGTGAAGTACTTCGACGTCTACTGCGACATCGACAATCTCGGCTCGCTCAACGACACCGTGTACGTGACGGTCGACGGCACCCCGCCGGCGTTGCCGACCGGTTGGGGCTCGTTCACGCACAGCGTCAACACCTGGAGCACCAACCCGATCATGTACCTCGCGTGGAACCTGCAGGCCGACAACCTGTCGGGCGTCGCCGGATACGCGGTCGCGTCGGCGTCGGGCTACGTGCCCGACCCGGGCTTCACGGCCACCATAGCGAACGTCTCGACGACGACGGCCGGCCCGCCGAGCTCGAGCCAACCGTTCTACGTGTCGATGCGTCCCGTCGACAACGCCGGCAACTGGAACCCCGGGTTCGTGTGGACCGGGCCGTACTACGTCGACGCGCTCGCGCCGTCGGGCCCGACGGGACTCCACTCGACCTCGCACACCGTCGCCGCGGCGAGTTGCGATCCGACGATCGACGTCGCGTGGACTCCGGCGTCCGATCCCGAGTCCGGAGTCGCCGGCTACGGCATCGAATGGGACTCGAACCCGAGCACCACGGTGTCGGCGGCTCCGAGCCTGCCGTCGTACGCAGCGTCGGCCACGTCGCCCGCGCTTGGACTCGGCATCTGGTTCTGCCACGTCCAGGCGCGCGATCTCGCAGGCAACTCCGGCGCGACGCAGCATCTCGGCCCGTTCGCGATCGTGCCCAGCGGTGTGCTCGGAATCTACTGCACGGCGAAGACCAACTCGCTGGGCTGCGTCTCGACTCTCAGCTCGTCGGGAACACCGAGCGCGACGGCGCCCAACGGCTTCGTGGTGTCGTGCTCCAACGTGCTCAACCAGAAGAGCGGACAGCTGATCTACGGCCTGAATGGCGCGAACAATGCACCCTTCCAAGGCGGCGTGCTGTGCGTGCACCCGCCCGTTCGCCGCACGGTGATCGTCAGCTCTGGCGGCAACTCGAGCGGCAGCGACTGCTCGGGGGTGTTCAGCTTCGACTTCAACGCCTTCGCGCGCGGCGCATACGCGACGGCGCCAGCTCCAGAGCTCTCCGTACCGGGCACGCTGGTCAATCTCCAATGGTGGGGTCGCGACACGGGCTTCGCGGCACCCAACAACACGTCGCTCTCGCAGGGAATGCAGATCGTGATCTGCAACTGAGCTGCGACACCGGCGCGCAGGCGCCAATCAACGGGCTCTCGGGTCCGGTCGAGCTCTGACCCCGAGCGCTTCAGTGACATTCCCGCCGAGGCTTGCTGCCGCTGGCCCACGAAGGGCGTTCGTGAAGCAACGGCGAGCCGAGCTCTCCGCGGGAGCAAGGGCCCGCAGTCCGACCCGCGGCCAGGCGCTCACCCGCGAGCGGGATCGAGCCTGGTGACGTCTGCGGCCTGGCGCGAGCGACGACTCTTGTGCGACTCGCGCGGCGCAGGCGGTGTGCCGCGCACGTTCAAACCTCGAGCTCGCGCCGCAGCCACATGCGCGCGATGCGCCAGCCGCGCACGACCGTCGGCTCGGACACTCCCAGGATCTTCGCGGTCTCCTCGACCGACATGCCGGCGAAGAAGCGCAGCTCGACCATCCGGCCGAGCTGTGCGTCCATCTTCGAGAGCCGTTCGAGCGCCTCGTCGAGCGCCAACAGGTTCGGCGCGCGCTCGGCGAACAGGTCGACCACCTCGTCGAGCTCGATCCGCAGCCAGTCCACGCCGCGCTTCTGCGCCTGACGTCGGCGCACGTGATCGACGAGCACGCTGCGCATCGCGCGCGCTGCGACGCCCACGAAGTGCGAGCGGTTCTCGAACGACTGGGGCGCACCGCCGACCAGCCGCATCCACGCTTCGTGGATCAGCTCGGTCGGTTGCAGCGTCACCTTGGCTGCGAGCCCGCCCATCTCGCGCCCCGCGAGCGCGTGCAGTTCGCCGTAGAGCACCGGCAGGAGGCGCGCACCGGCATCGGCGTCCCCCGCCGCCATGCGGTTGAGCAACTCCGTCATCGCGGCAGGGCTTTGCTCGGTCATTTCAGCGCTATTCCTTCGCTGTGGGCGGCAACTGGAACTCGGTGCGCAAGGCCTGCGCGTTCTGCGCATCGCCGCGCCTCTCCAACAGTCCGACGAGCGCGATCGCGGTCCTGCGGGTGTTGGCGTGAGCGACGCCGAGCATGCCGCGCCAAAGCTCGAGCGCCTCGCGGTACTCGACCTCCGCGGTCTCCGCGTGCTCACGGCGCTCCTCCGCGA
Organism: Planctomycetota bacterium; assembly: GCA_020853575.1. Taxonomy (GTDB): domain Bacteria; phylum Planctomycetota; class UBA1135; order UBA1135; genus F1-120-MAGs118. The sequence continues at coordinate 21,166 of JADYYP010000023.1, read as the reverse complement.
CGGCATGCCAGTGCAGCGTGCGCGCGAGGGTCGGCTTGGGAGCGTTCCCGCGCTCGCGGTGCAGTCTCAGCGACTCCGCGAGCAGCGCCTGGCCCTCGTCGAGCTCGCCGTGCTCGACGAGCGTCTGGCCGAGGTTGGTCATGTCGCGCGAAACGTCCGGGTGGCTGGCGTCGAGCAGTTTCTCGCGCATCTCCAGCGTCTCGCGCAACATCGCGATGGCGCCCGGCGCGTCCCCCTTGCGCAGGAGCACCGACGAGAGATTCGAGAGCCCCGCCGCCAGATCGACGTGGGCCGGACCGAGCCGCGCGCGGTAAATCGACACCGCCTCGCGCGCGGCGCTCTCGGCTTCCGCCATCTGGTCGCAATTGAGCAGCACGCCCGACAGGTTGGACAGCGAAGCCGCGAGCGCGAGATCGTCCGGTCCGAGCACTCGGCGGCGCACCTCGATGCAGCGCTGCAGCAGCTCGGCCGCTTCGTCGTATTTCGCGCGCCGCCCGAGGAGATTGCCGAGGTTGTTCAGTGCGCGCAGCGTGTCGGCGTGTTCCTCCCCGAGCGCCTTGCTGCGGATCGCGAGGCATTCGCGAAACGCCTCCTCGGCCTGGGCGAAGTCGCCGAGCCTCTCGTGCGCGGTCGCGAGTGTCGAGAGATCGGTCGCGACGTTCGGATGCTCCGGGCCCAGGTTCGAGCGCGCGATGCGCAGTGCCTCCTCCAGCAACGGCCGCGCGGCGGCGTAGTCGCCACTGCGGATCCGCACCAAGCCGAGGTTGTTGAGGATCTGCCCCAGGCCGGCGTGATCCGCACCGTGCAGCTCGCGTTCGATCTCGGCCGCCTCCCCCAGCGTCTGCGCGGCGTCGGCGAGCTCGCCGCGCGCCTGCATCGACAAACCCAGGTTGTTCAGCGCCGTCGCGACGAGCTCGCTGCGCGGACCGAACGTCGAGCGCGAGAGCTCGATGCACTCGCGCATGCGAGTCTCGCCGTCCGTTCGCCGGTCCAGCTCGATCAGCGTCATGCCGAGCTCGTTGAGGATGTTGCACACCAGTCGCGCGCCCGGGAGCTGCAGGCCGCGAGCCAGGCCCAGCGCCCGGTCGAGGTCGCGCTCGGACTCGTCGTACCGCCCAAGATGGCGGAGCGCATCGCCGCGCGCGCACAGTGCCGCCGCCAGGAGCGCCGGCGCGGGATCGCGGGCCACGATGGAATCGAGGCGCTCCACGCCTCCTGTGTAGTCGGCGCGCGAGTGCAACAGGTCACACCAAGCCAATTGCGCCTCGAGCGCGACGTCGCCCGAGTCCTGCGGCAGCAGTTCGAGCACGCGCGACAACTGGCGCGTGGCCGGCTCGAGCAAGCCCAGGCTGAGGTAGGCGACGCCCATCGTCTGGCGCACGCTGGCCTCGACGTCCGGCTCGCCGCGCCAGTCGCCGGCCTCGCTGTCGAAGTCGTCGAGCAGCCGGCGCAGCGTGTAGTCCTTGTCGCGCACGTCGTGCGGACTCGCAGCGCTCAACATCCGGCGCGTCAGCTCCAGCACCGAGTTGGCGCGCAGTGCTTCGCGCTTGGCGTCGAGCTCGCGCAGCCGCGCGCGTTCACCCTGTTCCAGAGCCTCCAGGTACCCGGCGCGCGCGGCGATCAGGCCCGCGGCGAGTGCCGTGATCACGATCGAACCGGTCGCGACGGCGACGCGGTTGCGCGCGACGAACTTGGAGAGGCGGTACGCCGTCGTCGCCGGCCTGGCCTGGATCGGGAGGTGCTCGAGATGGCGCCGCAGGTCCGCTGCGAGCGCATCGACCGAGGCGTAACGACGATCGACGCGCGGCTCGAGAGCGGTGAGCGCGATCGTGTCGAGGTCGCGGTGCAGCCGCGAGCCGATGCGGCGCTCGCTCGGGCCGGCGGGCTCGAGCCTGCGTGCCTGCTTGCTGGGCCTCGAAGGCGTCTCGCGCGCCGCGAGTGGATCGGCCGCGTCGCGGAACGGCTGCACGCCAGCCAGGAGCTCGTACAACAGGATGCCGAGGGAGTAGACGTCGGTCGCCGTGCTCACCGGCTCGCCGCGCAACTGCTCGGGACTGGCGTAGTCGGGGGTCAAGCGTCTCTCGACGGCGACCGTGCGCGGCCGACCGTCGTCCGCCACGAGCAACTTGGCGATGCCGAAGTCCAGCAGCTTTGGCGTGCCGTCCGCGGTGACGAGCACGTTCGATGGCTTGAGGTCGCGATGCACGATCAGTCGCTGATGCGCGTGCTGCACGGCCGAACAAACTTGCAAGAACAGCGCGATCCGCGCGCGGATCGACAGCGCGCGCGCGGCGCACCAGACGTCGATGGGCTCGCCCTCGATGCGTTCCATAGCGAACCACGGCCGACCGTCGCTGGTCGCACCACCGTCGAGCAGCCGCGCGATGCACGGGTGCTCGAGCGACGAGAGCAGCGCGCGCTCGCGCTGGAACTGGCGCAGCACGTCGTCGGTGTCCATGCCGCGCTTGATCAGCTTGACCGCGACCTCCTGCTCGAAGTCGGCGCCGATGCGGCGCCCGAGGAACACCGCGCCCATGCCGCCCTCTCCGAGGCGCCGCACGAGCTCGTACGGCCCGACGCGCTGCCCCGCACCACAGTCCGCTAGGATCCGCGCCAGACCAGCGGCGTCCGGCGGCTCGAGCGTGCTCGTGTGCGAGTCGCTCGCCAAGAGCGTCTCGATGTCCGCGCGCAGCTCCTGATCCGCGCCGCACGCCTGCGCGATCCACGCTGCTCGCGCGCTCGGCTCCACGTCCAGAACTCGCTCGAGCAGCGAGCGAACGCGATCCCAGCGAGCAGCGTCCATCGAGTTCCATGCTAACCGCCACTCACGGCGGCCTGACCAGACGACTCTCGCCTCTCCGGGGTCATGCACTGATCGGAGCGGACCACTCCGGCATCGATGCCCCGCGGAAGGAAACGCCACGCGGATGACCTCCGTCGGAGGCGGGGGTCGTCGACCGCGAGGTCGAGGTTCGCCGCGGGGCGCTTGTCCGTCCAGTGGCCCCCGAGGCCCGGCGCCGTCCTCGGTGAGCGGTCTGGCGAGCCGTGCGATGCGCGCCCGGGCCGCGGCAGGGTGCGCCGGATACGGCCGGGCCCGCCCGCAGCGGCGCAGGGCATGAACGCTTCGTCGGGTGTCCGAAAAGTTGTCGAGGACCGCGCACACGACGTGCGGGTCTGTGGGATGCGCGAAGAGGCGACGCGAGCCGCCGCAACGCTCGCAAGTCAGCCCGTCCAGGGTGAAGCCGGGGCGAGCGAGCGAGGCCAACCGCTCGCTCGCATCCTCGCAGCGACGGCGCGCGGCGAGGAAGCCGAGCGCCTCCTGCGCGCATGCGTCGACGAGTGGAGTGAGTTGCTCGGCGAGGCGCACCCCCAAGTCGCGGTGGAGCGCTCGCGGCTGGCGGCATTGCTTTCGGAGCGCGGGCAGCACGTCGAGGCGCAGACGCTTGCGCGCGCGACATGGCGAGCACTCGATTCCGTGCTCGGCGCGGATCATCTGTGGACGACGCGCGCGCGGCGGACGCTTGGGCTGGTGCTGCACGCGGCGGGCGCGTTCGATGCGGCGGAAGCGGAGCTGACCGCGGCCTGCCAGGCGGCGAGCCGCGCGGAGCCGGGTACGGAGAAGCTCGCCGTCGATTGCGCGCTCGCGCTCGCGGCTTGCCTGCGCGCGCGCGGCTGCGAGGACCAGGCCCGCGCGGTGCTGCTCTCCGCGCGCGAGCACGTCACGGCGAGCTCCGCCTCGGGCGGCAAGCTGCATGCGAGCTGGACCGCCGCGCTCGACGCAGGTCTGCTGTCGGACTTGCGCTGACGCCCGACGGCCGGCGTCCGCCAGCGGGTCCGCGGCCGCGGGATCGGCGTCGCAGCGCTCACGGCGCCGGAGGAACGACCTCGAGGAACTGCGCGGGGTTGGCGATCAGGTACTGCTTGCCCCCGCCGGCGACGATTTCGCGGCCGAGCTCGCCGGGCTTGGCCGAGACGCGGAAGCTCGGCGTGCGGCCCGCGGTCCAGGTGTCCGCGATCGCAGCCGCGGTGGACTCGAGCACTTCCACCGGACGCGTCACGCGGAAGCGCACGAAGTAGCGCTGACCCGATGCGACTCCCAGGCGATCGACGGGCACCCCGGCGTCGGTGAAGAAGCTGCTCTTCATTGGAGCTTGCGGTCGCGGCACGAAGCTCATCTCGCGCTGGGCAGCATTCCAGTGCGCCTCGACCAGCACATCGCGATAGCCCGCCAGGCGCACGTTCGAGTGCGGCGAGAACGTCCGGACCTCGACCGGCTTGGAGAAGTCGATGCCCCGGAGCTTGGCGCTCAATTCCGCGTCGCTCCACTTGGGGAACTTGCGCGTCATGAAATCCAGCGCCGTGGTGAAGCCGCGCCGGCCGAGCGGGGCTCGCGCAGCGCCGGGCATCTGCGCCAGCAAACGCTCGTAGCGCGCGGCGCGCGCGGCGGACGTCGCCGATGCCACGCGCGTCGCGGCACGGCGAGTGATCAAGGCCACGAGCGTTTGAACACCCACGATGGCGATCGCGCGCGCGAGCTCGTTCGCAGCCGCGTCCAGACCGCGCTCGTCGCGCGCCGCCAGCGCGAGCCGGACGTAGCGCTCCAAGTGCTCCAGCGCGACGAACACCAGGGCGCCCATCGAGACCAACCCCAAGAGCAACATGCCGACGTCGACTGCCCACCCCAGGGGTGTCGCGTGCGCCGCGGCCCAGGCTCCCAGGAGCGCCGTGGTCGCGGCCAGCGCCTTGGGCTCGAACAACGCCGCGAATTCCGCACGCATCCCGACCGGGAGCTTGTGCAGCGCGAGCTGGGCTGCGCGCAGCAACTTGTCCTCAGGACTCGACGCCGCGACGGATTGCGGCGTGGAGGGAGCTGTCGGGGGCTTCATCGAAGTGCTCCTATCCTCTCCCCGAGACGCGTTGACGAAGTCGAGTGACTGGCAACTTCTCGTTGGAACCCAAGGGTCGGTTGGTCCCTGAACGCACGCGGAATTTTGGCGCAAAGGCGCACGAACGTGAAATGGCCCACGGCGGGCGGGTGCGCGCCGCGATGCGCTGGGCGCGTCAGCGACCGATCAGCTCGCGCAGCGCCGTGTCCGACAACGTGTGCACCCTTCCGCCGAAGGACGGCCCCGAGTAGGCGGGCTCGCCGATGGCCAGATCGGGGGCGCCGCCGCCGTCGAGATCGCGCGCGACAGCGAGCGCTCGGCCGAAGCCTGGGCGCGCGAAGTCGTAGGAGCTCGCGGGGTCGAGCCGCATCGTCCACTCGACGCCGTCGGTGAAGTCCACGAGCTCGCGCGGCGCGCCGCGGATGCGCGCGAGCTCGCGTCCGTTGCTGACGGCGAGGATCGAGACCGTGCCGGGCTCGGGCGGGCCTTCGTGCCACGTTCCCGGGGCCCCGACGACCAACTCGTCGCTCCCATCGCGGTCGAAGTCGGCCAGCGCGAGACTCACGCCGTAGGCGGACCACGGGCGCGGTCCGATGCTCTGGTAGAGCGCGCTCGACGACCTCGACGAGAGCACGACGACGCGTCCATGGCCGTCCGCGCCGTGGAGCGGAGCGCTGACGATCAGCTCCGAGCGCGCGTCGCCGTCGAGATCGCGCGCCCATTCCAGCGCCGTGCCGAAGCGCTCGGCCGGCACCGAGCTCGCGAAGCTCGCCAGGCAGCGCCAATCCGCGCCGGAGTAGACCTGGACGGCTCCCGCGCGCGGCGCGCGCAAGCTCGACGCCGGAGCGCCGACCGCCAGATCCGGCGTGCCGTCGCCGTCCCAATCGCCGCCGAATGCGAGCGCGGCTCCGAAGCGGTCGGAGGCCGAGGCATCACCCTCGAGCGTGTGCAGGAAGGTCGCACTCTCCGGCCCCAGACCGAGCAGCGCGACCTCGCACGCGCGCGGCGCGCGACTGGCGTCGGGATATCCCCAGCCCCCGGTGCTCGGTGTCGCCACCGCGAGCTCGCGCACGCCGTCGCAATCGACGTCGCCGACAAGCTCGAGCGCACGCGCGAACTCGTAGGCGCCGCCCGGATGCTTCACGCGGTATCTCGCGGCGCGACCGCGCTCGGTGAACACGCACAGCTCCCCGACCATCTCGCAGAATCGATAGGTGCGCTCGCTCGCGCCCAGCACGAAGTCGTCGCGGCCGTCGCCGTCGACGTCCCCGACACGCGCCGCGCCGCTGAAGTCCCCGGACTTGAAGGGCGCCCCGAGCTCGCTCTCCTTGCTGGACCACAGATACGAGCGGTAGTTGTCCCAGACGTCGCCGATGCCCGCGATCCACAGCTCGTCGAGCCCGTCCGCGTCGAGGTCGCCCAGGAACTCGAGTCCCTTCCCGAAGGCCGTGTCGGTGCACACCCATCCTCGGTCGTCGGCGTCGAGCCGGTCTCCGAGCGAGATCCCGCGCAGCGCGCGGAGCTCGCCGATCTCCAGACGCGCGCACTGTCCGTCGTCGTCCGCGCTCGGCAGGTCGCACGGCACCTCGAAACACGGCGGCAATGCCCGTGCACGGGTTCGACCAGAGCCGAGCTCGGCGCCCGAGAGCAGCGAGAGCGTCGCCTGCAACGCCGCACCGCCGTAGCCCGATCCCACCGCGAACCACACGTCGTGCACGCCGTCGCCATCCTGGTCGCCAGCGCTCGACGCGCCGAGGTGACGACCGAGCGCAAGCCCCAAGGTGTCGTCGCGGAACGCGCGCACGCGGCTCGTCGCCAGATCCTCGAGCTCGGGCGCGACGCTGCGAACGGCGTGCACGACGTGGCCGTCGAGCCCCGAGAGCACCAGGAACTCGGGCCTTTCCAGCGGGTCCAGCGGCACGAACGTGACCAGCACCTCGCGCCCGCCGTCGCCGTCGAGATCGCCGCACGTGGAGATGTTGGTGCCGTCGAGCTGCGCGGCCGCGGCGAGCTCGTGGGTCCAGTTGCGCCCGAGTGATGAGTTGCGCACGGCACTGATGCGTGCGCGCACTGCGCCCTCCCCCAGCGAGACCACGATCAGCTCGGGCGCCCCATCGCGGTCGACGTCGTCGCTCGCGAGCCGCGCGCCGAAGTGCTCGCCGGCGATCTGGCCCGAGATCGAGCGCACCAACGACCCATCGCGGAGTTCATGCAACAGCACCGCGCCGCGCGTGTCGTCCGCCGCAGCGCTGGCCGGGGCTCCGACCGCGAGCCTGTGGCGCCGCGAGCCCTGGCGCACGTCGAAGGTCGACGCGAGCGCGGCTCCGAAACGCGACAGGCCCTTGCCCGGAGTCAGCGCCGAGAGCTCGCGCCCGTCGCGCGTCGAAACCACCAGCACCCGACCGTCGCCGTCGCCCGGCGCTCCGATGGCGAGGTCGTCCAGTCCATCACCCATGCGATCGGGGATGCGCGCCAGCGCCGCGCCGAACTCGTCGGCGGATGCGTTGCCTTTCCAGCGCAGGCGCGGTCGCTCGTCGGCGAGCGAGGTGAAGGTCTCGACGACACCGCAGCTCTTGCCCTGCGGTCCGGCCCCGGGAGCGCCGATCGCGAGCTCGAAACCACCCGCGTCGCGGCGCAGCACGACCAGTGCCTCGCCGCACGCGTCGCCGAGCAGCGTCCAATCGGTGTAGCGCTCCCGCGCGACACTGAATTCGGCGCGGTGCTCGCGACAGTGCGGCGCGACGCTGAAGACGTTGACCACGCTGCAGCACGTCGAATCGACGAAACGCCCGGCGTATGCGGCCGCGAGCTCGTCGAGTCCGTCGCCATCCAAATCGCCGACGTCGTACAGACACCACCCGAGGTGTCCGAGCGAATCGCGCGCGAGTTCGGCCAGGGGAACTTGGAAGGGAGCCCAGGGAACCAGGGCCAAGGCAGCGGCGGCAAGCGACATCTCTCGACGCGCCTGGGGGGAACGTCGAGCTTAGCAGCCAAACGCGGAGAGCGCCGCACGGCTTTGCCCAGGCTCGCTGGGCCAACGCGCGCTCACCCGACTGCTCGCTGGAGCGCCCTCACTCGTCCGCGCGACTCCACGAGTCCGCTCCGCCCACACGCCCAACGGACGGCTGGGGTGGGAGGAGCGGCGCAGCCGGAGCGACTCAGAGCGCCTTGAGCTCGGTGATCGTGTCCTCGATGGCCTTCTTGGCGTCGGCCAGCAGCATCAACGAGTTGTCCATCTGGAACAGCTCGTTGCGGATGCCGGCGTAGCCCGAGGCCAGCGAACGCTTGACCACCACCACCGTGCGCGCGTCCCACACCGTCAGCACCGGCATGCCGGCGATCGGGCTCTTCGGGTCCTTGATCGCCGCCGGGTTGCACACGTCGTTGGCGCCGAGCACCACCACCACGTCGGTGTTCTTGAAGTCGTCGTTGATGCGATCGAGCTCGTAGAGCTGCTCGTAGGGCACGTCCGCTTCGGCTAGCAGGATGTTCATGTGCCCGGGCATGCGGCCCGCGACCGGATGGATCGCGTAGCGCACCTGACAGCCCTTCTTCTCGAGCAATCCGGCGAGCTCGCGCACCTTGTGCTGCGCCTGAGCGACCGCGAGGCCGTAGCCCGGCACGAAGATCACGCTCGAGGCCGCGTCGAGCACGGCGGCCAGCTCCTCCGCGGAGGTCGACTTGACCTTGGTGTAGCCCTCGTCCTTCGCGCCGCCGCCGGAGCCGGAGCTCTCGCCCATGCCGCCCAGCAGCACGTTCGACAGCGAGCGGTTCATCGCCTTGCACATGATCTGCGTCAGGATGATGCCCGAAGCACCGACCAGCGAGCCGGCGACGATCAACAGGTTGTTCTTGAGGATGAAGCCGGTGGTCATGCCGGCGATGCCCGAGTAGCTGTTGAGCAGGGCGATCGCGACCGGCATGTCCGCGCCGCCGATCGGCAGCGTCAGTCCGACGCCGAGCAGCAGCGCCGCCAACATCAGGGCTCCGTTGCTCGACCACAGGCTGGTCGGATCCGCGGCGAAGAAGCCGCCCCAGACCGCCAGGCCCAAGCAGGCCACACCGAGCAACGCGTTGACCGCTTGCGAGCCCAAGGGTCCGATGCGGCTCTTGTTGAGCTTGCCGGCGAGCTTGGCGTAGGCGACGAGCGAGCCGGTCAGCGTCACCGCTCCGATCACCACCGCCAAACTGTCGGCGATGGCGAAGTCCGCTCCTTCGAGCGAGAGCACGTGACCACGCTCGGCCGCGCGCGGCACTTCGGCGAGCGCGACGAACATCGACGCGGCGCCGCCGAGACCGTTGAAGAAGGCCACGAACTCGGGCATCGAGGTCATCGGCACCTTGATCGCCATCCACCAACCGATGACCGAGCCCAACACCATCGCGCCCAGCGCGAGCGCGTGGCTCTGGTAGGTCCACTCGCCCTCGCGCGGGTCCCAGTCTCCGCGCGTGACGAGCAGCAGCATCGTCGCGCCGATCGCCAGCGCCATGCCGTAGGCCGCCCACAGGTTGCCCTGCTTGGCGGTCTTGACCTTGCCGAGCTTGAGAATGCCCAGAATGAAGAGCAGCGAGGCGGCCATGTAGGCCAGCTCGACCACGTTCAGCATCGAGATCACGCCGAGCATCACTTCTTCCCGCCCTTCGCGCTGAACATGCCGAGCATGCGGTCGGTGACCACGAAGCCCCCGACCACGTTGATCATCGCGCACACGATCGCGATCACGCCCAGGATGCCCGCCGACAGCGGGTAGTCGTTGCCGACGCAGTACAGCGAGCCCACGATCGTGATGCCGCTGATCGCGTTCGAGCCGCTCATCAGCGGCGTGTGCAGCGTCGGCGGGACCTTCTGGATCACCTCGAAGCCGACGAAGATCGAGAGCAACAGCACCCACAGCCCGACGATCAGGAACGGCATGCTGTCGCCGGCGTGGGATGCGGCGACGGGAGCAGAATCGACCGCCTGCGCGGCCACGGCGAGGAACACAGCCATGATCACTTCGCTCCCGCGAGCAGCGCTTCCGCAGTCGCCTTGTGGGGCACTTCGCCAGCGTGCGTCAGCAAGCACCCGGCGAGGACTTCGTCCTTGAACTCGAGATTGAGGCTGCCGTCCTTCTGGACGAACAGCTTGACCAGGTTGAGCACGTTCTTCGCGTACAGCTCGGAGGCGTGGTACGGCACGCTCGCCGGCAGATTGGGGATCCCGACGATCTTGACGCCCTGGTGCACGACCACTTCGCCGAGCTTGGCGAGCTCGCAGTTGCCGCCGCTCTCGACCGCCAGGTCGACCAGCACCGCGCCGGCCTTCATCGACTCGACCATCGCGCGGCTGACGAGCTTGGGCGCGGGGCGTCCAGGGATCTGCGCCGTGGTGATCACCAAGTCCGCCTCGGCGACGCGCTTGGCCACCTCTTGGCGCTGCTTCTCGAGGAACTCGGGCGTCTGCTCCTTGGCGTAGCCGCCCTTGTCCTCCATGTCGCCCATGCCGGGCACGTCGATGAACTTCGCGCCCAGCGAGAGCACTTGCTCGCGCGCCGCCAGGCGCACGTCGGTGGCTTCGACCGAGCAGCCCAGGCGCTTGGCCGTCGCGATCGCCTGCAGGCCGGCCACGCCCGCGCCGAACACCACGCACTTGGCCGGCGGAACGGTGCCCGCGGCGGTCATGAGCAGCGGGCACATCTTGGCCAGGTGCGATGCTCCGAGCAGCACGGCCTTGTAGCCAGCGACGGTCGCCTGCGAGGAGAGCGCGTCCATGGCCTGCGCGCGCGTGATGCGCGGGATCAGCTCCATCGCCAGCGTCGACACGCCGCGCTCGCGCAGCGCGGCGACGATCGGCAGGTTGGCCGAGGGCGTCATGAACGAGATCAGCACCGCGCCCTGCTTGAGCCGCGCGAGCTCGGCCTGCGACGGCGGAGCGACCTTGGCCACGATGTCGGCCGTGCCCCAGGCATCGGGCCCGACCAGCGCCGCGCCGACCGCCTGGAAGCCGGCGTCGACGAAGCTCGCCGGCACGCCCGCGCCGCTCTCGATCTCGACCTTCAGTCCGGCCTTGACGAGCTGCTTGACCGTCTCGGGCGTCGCGGCGACGCGCGTCTCGCCGGCTTTCGACTCCCGGGGCACGAATAACGTGGGCATGGCTGTGGAACCCTCTTCCGCGGATTTTTGGTCGAAAGATGCTACCAGCGACGAGCGCGCGATTCCCGCCGCGAGCGCGCTGTTCGCACCGGTCGCGGCCGACCTTGCGCCATTTTCCGTAGATCGCCCCTAAGATCGCCGCGGCGCCTGCATCGCAGCGGCGTGACGCGCGCTCTTGCGCGGAGGAACGGACGACCCTATGCGACCCGCAATCGACTCGGCGCTCTTCGAGCGCGCGGTGCGCGAGCACCACGCGGGCTGTTTTCGGGCCGCGAGACACGTCGCGGACTCGGACGAGCTGGCGCTCGACGCGGTGCAGGAGACCTATCGGCGCGTGCTCGAGGGCAAGCTCGAGCTCGCCAGCGCGCGCGACCTGGGCGCGCTCCTGCGCTGCGCCGCGGCGCGCGAGGCCTTGATGCGGGTCCGCTCCGAGCGCGCGCGTTCGAGACGAGAAGCGGAGGTCGCGATGCGACGCACGGAGCGGGCCGAGGAGCACACTCTCGAAGGACTGGAGCTCGCTGGAGCGCTCGAACGCGCGCTGGCCGAGGTGCCGAGCGAGCTGCGCCACGCGCTCGTGCTGCGCTTCCGCTCCGAGCTCACCTTCGCCCAGGTCGGCGACGCGCTGGGCATCAGCGAGCCGAGCGCGCACCAGCGCGTGCAGCGCGGACTGGCCAACTTGCGGGAGCGCCTGGGGAAGCTCGGCTTCGCGGCGGCGTTCCCCGATCTCGGCGCGTCGCTCGCGCGCCTGCGCGGCCCGAACGTGCCCGCGGGCTTGGAGCGCACGCTGCTCACGCTCGCGCCGCGCGCGGCGTGGACCTCGGGCGCGCTGGGCACCGCGTTCGTCGCGCTCGCGGGCGCCGCGCTGCTCGCGCTCGCCGCGACGCTCGTCGACGCTGGCCCGGGTGACGCCGACTCGGACGACGCGGAGACGGGCGCGGTGAGCGCGGTTGCGCCGGCCGAGCCCGTCCGCGCCGCCGCGCGCGTTGCCGGCACCGACGACGAGCGTACGGCGGTCGCGGCAGCGCCCGCGCGCGACGTCACCGACCGCGGCGCCACGTACGAGCCGCAGCTGCCCGCTGGCCGCATCGAAGGGCGCATCGTCGATGAGTTCGAGTTGCCAGTCGCCGGTGTCGAAGTGCTGGCGTCCTCGGTCGAGCGCGAAGGCAAGTCCGCGGCGGCCGGGGGCGCGACGCGCAGCGCCGCGGATGGCTCGTTCCGAATCGAAGTGCCGGTGTGGGTCTCGACCGGACAGGACTACGCGCTGCTCGCGCGCACGCCAGCGTTGCGCCAGGAGGCCGGCGTGGTGCGCGTGCCTTCCGGTGGCGCCGCGCCCTACCAGCGCGTGCGCTTGCTGGCCGACGCGCTCGATCGCCCGGGGACCTGGGAGCTCGCGTTGACCGTGCGCGACCGAGAGGGTCGCGCCGTGCCGAAGGCGCTGGCCCGCGTCTCGCGCATCGTGCGCAACTCGTTCGGAGATGCGTGGAGCGAGGTGCAAGTCTCGGCGCAAGCGGACGAGCGCGGCGAGTTGATCCTCGCGGGCGAAGGGCTCGGCCTGCGGCTGCTCGGCATCGACGCCCGCGACGCCGACTGCGCGCCCTGGTGCGAGCGCTTGGAGACGCTGCAACCGGGCACGACGCGGCGCGAGATCGTGCTCGAGCGCGGACTCGCGATCGAGGGCCGGATCGTCGACGAACGCGGCCTTCCCGTCGGTCCGGAGCGCATCAACCGCGGCTGGGTCGCGCTGTACGCCACGGCGCACGATCGCAACCAGTGGTACCAGGCGGAAGTTACCGAGCCTGGACGCTTTCGCATCCCGGCGCTCGCGCGCGAGCCGCACACGCTGCACTTCCAGCACGACGGGTGGTCGCCGTTCACCTTGCACGAGATCGAGCCCGGTGGCGAGCCGCTGCAGCTCGCGCTCAAGCTGCGCGGCGACCCCACCGACCGCGGCAACCACGACATCGAGATCCACGGCGCGGTGTTCGACGCCGCCGATGGACGTCCGCTCGAGCTCGAGGCGCTCGACGTGTTCGGCGAGCGGCTCGCCGACGACTCGCCCGCCTTGCGCGATGGCGATTTCGCTCCGCTGTTCCTGAAACAGCTGCGCGCGCAGGTGTTCCAGATGGAGCTCGATCCGGCCGCGCCGGCGCCACCGCCGCCCCACACGTTCGTGCTCACGCTCGACGAACCCGGGCGCTACCTGGTGTGCGTGCGGCGCGCGGGTTACGCGCCAACCTATGTCGGGCCGTTCGAGCTCGGTCCGCGCGCGGTGATCGGTCCGCTCGACGTGCACCTCGAGCGCGGAGTCACGCTGCGCGGCCAGGTGCGCGACGCCGCGGGTCGCGCGTTGGGTGGCGCGTGGATCGCTGCGCTGGGTCCGGGGCAAGCATCGCGCGCGGAGCTCGCCGAGCTCGAGCGCGAGATCCGTTCGACCGCCGGCCGCGGCCTGTTGCCCGGCATGGCCGTCAGTTCCGCGGCGGACGGTCGCTTCGAGTTCTCGAACCTCCCTCGGGGGCACGCGCTGGCACTGTTCGCGCTGCACGCCGAGTTCGAGCCCGTGCGAGCGCTCGAGGTCGACGCCGCGGGTCCGAACGCGCTCGAGATCGTGCTCACGCGACGCCGCGAGCGTTGAACGGGCCTGGCGAAGCTCAGCGCGCGAGCGCGAGCACGTCGTCGGCGCAACCCCAGGAAAGGGTCAATCCAGCGCCGCCGTGCCCATAGTTGTGGATCAACGTGCGACCGGGACGCGGAGTGCTCTTCTCCAACCGGACGGCACTGCGCCCGGGCCGCAACCCGACGGCGACCGACAGGATGCGCGCCTGTTGGAGCTGCGGTTCGATCGACGCGCACCGCGCCAGGATCGAACGCGTCGCAGCCTCGTCCGGCACGAGCTCCTCGGCGCCCTCGTCGGTCGTTCCGCCGAGGATGCAGTCCTTGGAGCGCGGGATCACGTAGGTCACGCCGCGCGCATCGAAATCGTCGAGCACGAAGCGCTCGATCGCGCCGCGCTCGACGCGCAGGATCTGGCCGCGCACGGCCTTCATCTCGCGATCGTTGCACAGCTCGCGCGAGGCCAGGCCGGTGCAATTCACGACGCACTCGCAGGCTTCGACGGCGCGCTCGAGCGTGTCGAGCGTGCGCTCGATCACGCGCCCGCCAGCGCGCTCGAAACGCCGCAGCAAGTACTCGAGGTACAACGGCATCTCGGCGATCGGCACCTGCATCTCGAAGCCGCGCGAGAACCCCGGAGGCAGGAACTCCGGGTGCAACTCGCGCAGACTGCGCGCGCAGCGCCGGTATTCGGCGGCGGCGGCCGTGGCGCGCTCGGGCACGCCGGCGGGCACGAGCTCGGTGCCCAATCGCATCACCACCCCGCTGCTCTCGTCGCCCACGAGCTTTTCGAGCGCCGCATAGGTGGCGTGCGCCCAACGCGCGACCTTGTCGGCCGGAGCGACCTTGTAGGGGTACCAAATCGCGCCAGCGACGCTCGAGGTGGTGCGCGGTGGCAGGTCGCGGGTCCAGATCTCGACCTCGAATCCGGCCTCGACCAAACGGATCGCGCTCGACAGTCCGACGACTCCGCAACCGACGACGATGGCGTGTTTCACGGCTTGTTCGCGAAGAGGAAATCGCTCTCTTGCGACCAGGCAGCATAGCGATACAGCGGAGCGAGCAGCCTCAGCTCTTCGACGAGCGCCTGCGGCACGCCCGGTGCGCACACGGCCGTACGCATGCCGCTCGGCGCCGGCCAACGGCGCACGATCGCCAGGCCGAGCTCGCCGGGCTTGTAGTACTTGAAGAACTCGGCCAACCACTCGGGCGTGATCTGTCCGGTGATCCACTCGCCCTTCCAATTGTCGAGCTGCAAGCGATAACCGGGCGTCGAGTTGAGCAAGGAGCGGAAGATCGCCTGCCCTTCCTTCTTCGTTCGCTGCACCAGATTCTGGCCATCGAACCAAGCATCGGGATGGATGCGCAGGCTGACTTCGAGCGCGCTGTCCTCGAGCGCCACGCACAGATACGCGTTGCGATAGGCGGCATCGAGGTCCTTCGCGAGCTCGGCGCCCAGCACGCGCTTGAGCCGCGCCTTCTCCTTCTTGCCGCGCGTGATGTAGGCCCACATGCGGCGCACCTTCATGTGGTTGAACATGTGCGGCTGGTGCAGGCTGGTGCGCTGCGCGAGCTCGAGCGCACCTCCGGTCGCCTGCGCGTCCTCGGCGAGCGCGTCGAGCGCGAACTTCGCGATCGCGCCGAGCTTGCGGCGCGTGACCAGCCGCCGGTCGTTGTACTGCGGATCGCGCGCGAGGCTCTCGCTCAGCGCGTGGAAGTCGCCTTCCTCGAAGGGCGCGAGCTCGTTGAGAGGCTTGGGTTCTTGGTCGGGTGTGGAGCGTTCGTTCACGCGGCCATTCCTACCGCACGCGACCCCGCGCGCGCCAGACGGGCGCGCTCCGCATCACCGGCGAGGGCGCGGTCGACCTCGCCCGTCGCATCCGAATGCGGAGCGCGACCCGCGTCGCGATTGCGCTAGGCGCCCGACGGCGGCACTGGCTGCGCGTCGCGCACGCAGTTGACGCACGCCGCGGACTTGTGGCCCAGCTTCGCGCACGCCGGACACGGACCGAGCCAGGTGAGGCCGGCGACGCGGTACTCGGCGCCCAGCTTGGCCACCTCCGTGGTCAGGCTCCCGAGAGTCACGGGCTTCGCGCCCAGCTCGAGCACCGCGGTCGCGTGCGGCGCGCGCCTGTCGAGCTCCAAGTCGACGCGCTCGAAGAGCTGAGCGGCCTCGAGGACGTCGCGCAACGCCTTGTCCGCGCCCGGCGTGTCCGTGGGGAGCGCGACCGCGACGCGCACGAACGGCGGAAGCGGGAGCTCGCGCTCCACGATCCCGACCTCGGTCGCGCGCAGCGCGCGAGCGAGCTCATCGACCGACAGCGACTCCCCCGGTGCGAGGGCGAACGACACGCTGCCCTTGACGGTGTCGCACTTGACCTCGCGCACCAACGACACGTTCACGGGCGCCTCGACCCGTTCCGCTTGGCAGGTGGCGCACGTTCCCGCGCGCGGCGCGCTCGACTGGCACTTCGGGCAGATCCAAGCTGGCGCACGCTGCCGCGCGAGCGACTCGAGCAACGCCGCGACCTTGCCCGCGTTGGCCTCGCTCAGCCCCGTGACCGGGAGCGCGATCGGCGTAGGCTTGCGCAGCTGCTGCACGGGCGAAGCGCCGGCATGCGGCGCGCCCGGGGGGTTCGCGAAAGTCGGAGAGGTGGCCAGGAACGCGGCACTCGAGAGCACCACGACGGCGAGCGAGAGTTTCGTTTGCATGTTGTCCAAGCTCCTGCGAGGTGACACACGTTGCGCGGCTCGACACATGTCGAAACCGCCGGCGGTGCGGTCGCTCGTGCTCGCCCCGTTGCCGCGCTGCCGCGCCGGAGCGACCTGGGCCGCGCCACCTTCCTCCTGTACCGTGCGCGCTCGCGGCGGTGGGTGTCGTGTTCGTCACGGGGACGACATCGCCGCGGTTCTCTCCAAAACGTCATCGAGCGCACGCGCCCGAGATGCTCGAGCGCGACCGCGGAACCGAGCGCCCGCGGCGCGGTTCCATGCGCGCGGACGGCGGTGAACTTCACGCACATGCGACGACTCACGCTCGGCACATGGATCTCGGGAGCGCTCCTCGGCGCAGCGCCGGCGCGCGCCTCTCAGGAGCTCGCCTACTCCGCGAAAAGCACGCGTGGGCCGTGCGTGACGCACAGTTTCCTCGAGGAGTGGCGCGATGCGCAGCGCGCGCGCGACGTTCCCGCACTGCTGCGCTACCCCGAGGGTCCCGGTCCGTTCCCGGTGATCGTCTTCTCGCACGGCTTGGGCGGCACGCGCTGGAACTACGCCTACGCCGGTGAGCACTGGGCGAGCCACGGTTTCGTGGTCGTGCACCTGCAACACGCGGGCAGCGACGAGGCCGTGTGGCGCGAGAGCTCGCGACCGCTGCAGGCGCTGCAAGCGGCGACTCGCGACCTCGACACGCTCGTCGATCGGCCGCTCGACGTGCGTTTCGCGCTCGACGAGCTCGAGCGGCGCTCGCGGCGCGCGGACTGGCCGCTCGCGGGCAAGCTCGACTTCGAGCGCGTCGGAGTCGCGGGGCATTCCTTCGGTGCCTACACCGCGCTGTGCGCCGCGGGCCGCGATCTGGTCAAGCCGTTCGGCGGCCGCGTCGTGGTTCGCGACGCGCGCATCCGCGCCTGCGTCGCGATGAGCCCGCAGGGCAGCGAGCGCGAGCGCCGCAACGGCACGTGGAGCACGTTCGAGTGCCCGGTGCTGCACATGACCGGCACGCTCGACACCAGTCCGATCACGCCCGACGTCGGTCCGACGGAGCGCCGCATCCCCTTCGAGGCCATCGAGCGCGCACAGCAGTACCTGCTCGTGCTCGAAGGTGCCGAGCACCTGGCCTTCGGCGACTCCGAACGCCGCGCCGCGAGTCGCCGCGACCCGCGCCACTGGCCCTTGATCCTCGCGAGCTCGACCGCTTTCTTCGAGGCCTACCTGCGCGGCGACACCGCGGCTCTCGTCTGGCTGCGCGAGGGCGGCTTCGAGCGCACCCTCGGTCCGCACGACACGTTCGAGGCCAAGCTCCCCAGCGCGAAAGCACGCTGACGCGACGCGTTTCTGGGACCGAGCGGATTCCGAGCGGTTTGTTGCAGCGACGCGAGCGCTCGCCGGGCGGACGTTGCAGCCCGAGGACGTTGCTCGAAACGGCGCAGCGCCGATCGGGGGCGGAACCTCCCAGTGTGCGGGCGTTTCTCGCGGCGGACGCGCGCAGCGCGCGTGCTCCTGGGCGAGCTCTCACGCACGGAGGCAGGACAGCGCCTCGGAGCGGGTTCTACCCAGGAGTCATCCATGAACTTGCGTCCGTCCTCCGTCGCGCTCGCCGCGACGTTTTTGTGCCTTTCCGCGGCTGCGCAGCAGCGCCCCGTCACCGACTCACCCCACGACTCCACCAACTTCAACGTCGAGACCACGCGCGGCTTCGTGTGGAGCGCCTCGGGTCAGATCTACGCGCTCAACACCTTCGCCAGCCAGGTCGTGGTGCACGCCAACCTCGACGGCACGATCGACGCGCAGTGGCAGACGGTCAACCAGCCGGTGGCCATCGCCGAGTGGCGCAACGACCGCATCCTGGTCATCGGCGCCGGTAGCCACGCGCTCGCCGTCCACGACCGCACGACCGGTGCGCTCCTGGACATCGTGGCCCTGCCTTCGGAGCCCGCGGACATCGTGGTCGACCCCGACAGCAACCTGGCTTTCATTTCCTGCCAAGGCCGCAACGTTCTCGTGCAGGTGGACCTCAACAACCTGAACGCCGCGCCGCGTGTGATCGACGTGCCGGCGGAGCGTCCGCGCTTCCTGTCCTTCGACCGCGGCGCGCTCGGCAATCCCGCGGACAACCGCGTGTACGTGGCGCCGTTCACCTCGGGCAACGACTCGCTGGTCGAGGGTGTGACGAGCTTGGATTTCTCGCAGAGCGCCGAACAACAGCTGGGCCGCGTGGTCCCCGGCGCGAGCGTCAACAAGCCGCGAGCGGACGTCGACTTGTTCGTGATCGACTCCTCGAATCCGGCGGCGCCGCTCCAGACGGCGATGAAGGCCGCCGGCACGCTGATCACGGCCCACGGCCGCAATCCGGTGACGCAGCAGCATTGGCTGCTCAACGTCGACTCGAACAACGCCGACCCGAATCTCAACACCGAGCCCGAGCTCAACGGCAACTTCGCCAAGAACCGCGTCTCGATCGGGACGCCGGTCGCGGGCGCGACGCCGCTGCCCAGCACGACCGTCGACATCGACGACACCAACCTGGGGGCGCCGGTGGTCTACTCGCCGAGCCAGTCGCTCTCTTTCCCGTTCGGGCTGGCGTTCCACGCGACCGGCGTGGCGGCCGTTTCGGCCTCGACCAGTGACCGCATCGCGGCCTTCGACCCCTTCGGCAACCGCTACTTCGTGTTCGACGTGACGCTCGCGCCGGGCTCGATCCCGCGCCACTTGCAGTGGGATCCGTGGGGCAACTCGTTCCTCGCGGTGCACGCCTGGGGACGCAACGTGATCGAAATCCTGCAGGCCGGACTCCCGGCTCCGGTCGCCACGCTGCAACTCGGCGTCGACCCGACGCCGCAGATCGTCCGCGACGGCCGCGCGATCTGGTACGACGCCGACCTCTCGCTCAACGGCCGCTCGAGTTGCAACACCTGCCACCCCGGCGGCAAGTCCGACATGATCGCGTGGTCGATCTCCGACGCGCCGCACGATTTCAAGGACCCGATGGCGACGCAGTCGCTGCTGTCGATCGAAGACACCTTCCCCTACCACTGGCGCGGCGAGCGCGACCTGGTCGCGTTCAACGGCGCCTTCACGGGCCTGCTCGGTGGCGCGCGTGCGCTGACCACCGGCGCGAACAGTGAGTTCGAGAAGTTCCAGACGTTCATCTTCTCCCTGCAAGCCCAGGCCAATCCCTACGAGGACCTGTCGCGCAACGTGACCGTTTCGGCCGGAGTGTTGCCCGGTCAACCGACCGGGACGAGCGCGCTGCGCGGCCTGAGCCTGTACCAGAACTCGCCGACCTTCGGCTCACTGAGCTGCGTCGACTGCCACGCCTTCCCCAACGGCTCCAGTGGCGATCACCAGCTGATCGACCTGTCGTTCGTTCCCAGCCAGACCACGATCGAGGTCGCGCACTTCCGTGAGATGACGCACCGCGATCAACCCAACGTCGGAGGCGCTCCGCGCAGCGGCTTGGGTCTGACCCACAACGGCACGGCCGCGGGCTTGGTCGAGGCCGCCTCGCGCATCCTCGCTGCTCCGCAGGACCAGCACGACATGGGTGCCTTCCTGCGCCAGTTCGACAACGGCATCTCGCCCGCGGCGCACGCTGCGTTCGATCTATCGAGCGCGAACGTCGGCGCCATCGCCGCCAACCTGGTCCCGCAGGCCGCGAGCTTGGGCATCGACATCGTGGCCTTCGGCGAAGCCGTCCCCAGCGGCTCGACGACGCCGCTCCAGGTGCGCTGGCTGTTCGAGCCGACCACCAACACCTTCCTGGCGAGCGAGAACGGCATCGCTCCGATGTCGCTGGCGCAACTCGTGCCCGGTGCCAGTGCATCGAGCCCGCTGTGGGCCGTGGTGCTCGGCGTTCCCGCCGGAAACGGGCGGCGTTTCGCGCTCGACCCCGACAACGACACGTTGGTCGACACCGCGGAAACCGCGGCCGCGACGAACCGCTGGAACCCCGACTCGGACAACGACGGCTACCCCGACGGCTACGAGGTCGCGAACGGCAGCTCGCCCATCTCGAGCTCGAGCAAGCCGGTCGACACCACGCCGCCGGCCTACACGGTCGCACCGCGCAACGGCCTGCCGCGCTTCGATTTCTCGACCACCAAGCTGGCCAAGTTCTTCGTCGAATCGACCGAGCCCGCTCGCGTCGACGTCGCCTACTTCGCCAACGGAGTGCCGGTGAAGTACGTCTCGAGCACGCGCTACGAGCTGCGCCACACGATCGTGCTGCAAGACCTCGAAAGCGGCACCAGCGGCGTGCTCTACACCGCGAAGTTCCAGCTCGTCGACCGCGCCGGGCTGGCTTCGAACTCGGTGACCCTGCAGTTCTCGACGCAGCCGATCATCACGGCGCCCGCGCGCAACTCGGGCTTCATGCCGCCGACGATCCGCATCCTGTCCAACACCGCGCAGCGCGCGGCGGTCGCTCCGCCCAACACGCTGGTCGTGCAGAATTCGGCGATCCAGCTCGAGATGCGCGAGCCCGGCTCGGTGCCGAGCGCGAGTGTCACGGGCCATCAAGTGATCGCGCAGGTGCTGATCCGTCGCAACGGCTCGAGCACCTGGACGAGCAGCCCGAACTTCACTTCGCCGAACGCCACCGTGCTCCCCATCTTCACGGTCGCGTTCTTCGGCAGCACGCCGGTGCCGTTCAACATCTACACCGGCGCATTCCTGGTCTCCGCACCGGTGAGCGCCAGCGGCCTCGCGAGCCTGAACTTCTCGCAGCCGGGCCTGAATCAGGGGGACGAGGTGCGCCTCAACGTGCTCGGCATCGCGCTGCCGCCGGCGATCCCCGGCGCCACCTTCGAGGCCTTCACGAT
>JADYYP010000022.1 GCA_020853575.1 Planctomycetota bacterium | reverse complement strand
TGCTTCTTCATCACCTTCTGGATGCGCGGGCTCGCCGACTCGACCGCGACCATGCAGCGATACATGCCGGCTTGCTTGAGCAACACCACCAACTCCTCGTCGAGGATGTCGCCGCGGAAGCCGTTGGGGAAGGTCAGCGCGAGCTCGTAGCCGCGCTCGATGATCCCGCGCGCGATGGCCTTCGCGCGCTCCGGCTTGAAGTTGAAGATGTCGTCCATGAAGACGAGCTCTTTGACTCCGTACTTCGTGACGAGCAGCTCGATCTCGGCGAGCACGTGCTCCGCCGAGCGATCGCGAAACGTCTTGCCGTAGCTGTTGTGGCAATACGTGCAGCGCCAAGGGCAGGCGCGCGAGCTGAACATCGTCGCGAATTCCTTGTGCGCGTAGATCACGCCGCCGCGCGGCACCGTGTGGTACTTCGCATGGTCGATCAGGTCCCAGGCGGGGAAGGGCAGCTGGTCGAGCTCCTGCTGCGGCGAGCGGTCGAGCTCGTGCCTCACCGCTCCCTCCGCGCGCCACGTCAGCCCGGTGCAGCCGCTCCAGTCGCTGCGTCCGTCACGCAGGCCGTCGAGCAGCTCGGCGAAGATGAACTCGCCCTCGCCGCGCACGACGAAGTCGACGCTCGGATCGCGCATCACGTCGTCGGCCGCCACGCTGGGATGCGGACCGCCGCACACGATCACCGCCTTGGGCAACCGAGCGCGCACGAGCTTCGCGAGCTCGTGCAGGCAGCCCGCCTCGTAGGTCATCGCCGACAAGCCGACGACGTCGGGCGCGAGCTCGACCAGCTCCTCGACGCAGCGTTCGGGATCCCAGTCCTCGACCTTCATGTCGAGCAGGTGCACATCGGGGTACCCAGCCGCGCGTGCCTGCGCGGCGATCATCATGATCCCGAGCGGGTGGACGTGCGTGAACTGCGTGTAGCGGTGATACGTCTGGACGAGGGCGATGCGGAGCATGGTGTAGGGCGTGCTCTCGCATCGTAGCGTGGCGCGGTCGCCCCGACCTCGGCCCTCGGTCTCGGCGCGCGCCACGAGCTCGCGGGGTTTCGTGCTCCGATGCGTTGCAGCAGCTCGGGCCAGCGCGCTCTCGAGCTCGCTGGCGCTGTCAACCGTTCACGCGCGCGCGCATGTCGACCGCGAGCACGCCGGTCGGGAAGGCGAGCAGCGGGTTGATCTCGAGCTCGACGATCTCCGGGTGCTCGAGCGCCAGTTGAGACAGGCGCTGGATCACGTCCACCAAGGCCGCTTCGTCGATTCCGGCTTGCCCGCGCACTCCGGCGAGGATCGGCCAACCGCGGATCTCGCGGATCAACTCGCGAGCGCGGACGTCGCTGACTGGACAAATCGCGAACGACACGTCCTTCAGGACCTCGACGTAGATGCCGCCCAAGCCGAACATCATCAACGGCCCATAGGACGGATCCTGCGCGAAGCCGATCACGACCTCGCGACCGCCCTTGAGCATCTTCTGGATGTTCACGCCCTCGGCCTCGGGGTGTTGCAGCTTGTCGAAGGCCGCGCGCACGCTGGCTTCGTCGCGCAGGTCGAGCAGCACGCCACCGATGTCGGACTTGTGCACGATCGAGGGCACGGACAGCTTGGCGACCACCGGATAGCCCACGCGCTGTGCGATCGCCACCGCCTCGCTCGGGCTGCGCGCCAAGCCACCGGGGACCACCGGGATGCCGTAGGCCTGCGAGAGCTCACGGCGCGAGGAGACGCCCAGCCAACCCGGACGCAGCACCGCGCTCGCGCCTTCGCTGTCGACCTTGAAGTGCTTGACCTTGCCGATGGGGCGCGCGAGGAAGCGCCGCCGCTCGTCGAGCGCGGAGAGCGCGCGCACGGCGGACTCGGGGTACAGGTACACCGGGACCCAGTCCTGCTGCGCCTCGGCGGCGATCGACTGCAAGACCTCGTCGCGCGACATGAAGCACGAGACCACGGGCTTCTTCGCGCCGCGCGCGGCGTCGAACACGTTGCGCGCGACGGCGATCGGATCGTGCGTGATCGGTGGCACGAAGATCACGAGCACCTCGTCGACTCCCGGGTCCTTGAGCAGCACGGTCAGCGCGCGGCGGTAGTTTTCGGCCGTCGCGCCCGCGACCATGTCGACCGGGTTGGCCACCGAGGCCTCGGGCACGAGCATCTCACGCAGCGTCGACTTGGTGCTCTCCGCCAACGTGGCCATCTCGAGGCCCGAGCTGATCAGCGCGTCGGTGGCGAGGATCGCCGGTCCGCCGGCGTTGGTCAGGATCGCGACGCGATTGCCCTCGGGCAGCGGCAGCTTCGAGAGCGCCAAGCCGACGTCGAACAGCTCCTCGACGGAGTCGACGCGCTGCACGCCGCACTCCTTGAGCAGCGCTCCGGCGGCGACGTCGGCGCCGGCCAGGGCGCCGGTGTGGCTCGACGCGGCGCGCGCGCCCGCGCTCGAGCGCCCGGCCTTGACCGTCACGATCGCCTTCTGACGGCTGACCTTGCGCGCGATCGGCACGAAGTTGCGCGGATTCCCGAAGGACTCGAGGTACAGCAGGATGCAGCGGATCGAGTCCTCGGCGCCCCAGTAGTCGATCAAGTCGTTGGCGCTGACGTCGGCGCGGTTGCCCATCGAGACGAACATCGCGACGCCGAGCTGGATGTGGTCGGCGTGCGCCAGGATGGCCTCGCCCATCGCGCCCGACTGCGACACGAACGCCACCGGTCCGTTCTTCGGGAAGGAGCGCGAGAACGAGGCATTGAGCCGCACGCCTTCGTGGGCGTTCTGGATGCCCATGCAGTTGGGGCCGACGATGCGCATGCCGTGCTTGCGCGCGACCGAGAGGATGCGGGCCTCGACGCGCGCTCCCTCGGGGCCGGTCTCCTTGAAGCCGGCGGTGATCACCACCACGGCACCGACCTTCTTCGCCGCGCACTGCTCGATGGCGCGCGGCACCAGTTCCTTGGGGACGGTGATGATCGCCAGATCGACCGCGTCCTCGATCGCCGTCACGCTCGAGTGGCACTTGATCGAGTGCAGGACCTCGGCGTTCGGATTGACCGGGAACACTTTGCCCTCGAATCCGCCGGTGATCAGGTTGTGGAGCACCTGCCAGCCGATCGAGCCGGGTCGCCGCGAGGCGCCGATCACAGCCACGGCACGCGGGCGGAAGAGCTTGTCGAGACTGGCTTGGGGAGTGCGGGGTTGTTTGGTCGCGCGCGGCATGCTGCGTCGTTCTAGAGGAACGCAGGGGGGCTTGCCAACGCACTTCGGCGTACGCTCGCGCGGCATCGAGCGCCTTGATCTCGACGACGCATCGGCGTCCGACGAGGAAGCTCGCGCGCGGCAGCGACTGGCCCTTGGTCAGCGGACTGCGCGGATCGGCAGCGTCGTCGTCGGTGCGCGCTCGCGGGGCGAACGGCGCCGCGGCGCCGCCGCCATTTCAGGGCCCGATCAAGAAGCGCAGAGCGTTCGAAAGGCTGGTCGTGCTCGGGCTGCCCGGGTCGCGCGCCCAGTATTGGCAGAACACCTCTTGTCCGAGCACCAGGTTGGGGGCCAGGCCGCCCTGGATGCGCGCCTTGAAGTCGAACGAGAAGGAGCCGCTGTAGTCGTTGCCCAGCGCGGATCCTCCGGAGTTCTGGATGGCGGAGCGCGCCGTCGGGGGCTTGACGCACAGCGTGCCGCCCTGGAAGGCCGCGGCGTTGTTGTCGAAACCGTAGAACAGGAGCCCGTTCTTCTGATTGAGCTCGTTCACGGCGCCCACGTTGAACGCGCTCGACGAACCGAGGCTCGCGCTGCCGGTCGAGGTGATCGACGGGACGCACCCGGCCGAATTGGTCTTGCCCGTGCAGTAGCTCGCGGGGATCTCGGGGAACAGGCTGACCGCCGCGAGATAGCCGTCGAGCGTGTTGTCGCCGGCGTGATTGAAGCCCGAGACCAAGAAGTCGCTGACGCTGTCCGCGTTGCAGTCGAGCGCGCTCGACACCGCGCGGCCGATCTTGGCCTCCGCCGGCCCGGTCATTTGGACCATGCGCTCGAGCGTCGCACCCGAGTAGACGTACACCGCGCCGTTGTCGTTGCCGACGAACAGCGGCACGTAGCCGTGAGCGCCGATGGCGATGTCGCCGACACCGTCGTGGTTGACATCGCCGACGGCTGCGATCGAGCTGCCGAACAAGCTGTTCGCGTTGCTTCCGGTCCACTCCACGATCTGCACCGTCGCGGCCTGCGCCAGAGCCGCGCCGGAGTACACGATGACGCGCCCCGCGTTCGTTCCGGCTGCATCGCTGTAGGGCGCGCCGATGGCGAGGTCCTTGACGCCGTCGCCGTTCAAGTCGGGCACGTAGCACAGGGTCGAGCCGAAGCGCTCGCCGGTCACTCCGACTCCGATCCACAGTTGGCCGTAGGACGAGCCGTTGAACACGCGCACGACGCCGGCGTCGGCATCGCTGGGGAAGCCATGGTTGCGAGGGCTCGCGATCACGAGCTCCGCGCGCGTGTCGCCGTTGAGATCCACGCCACTCTCCACTGCCAGTCCGGTTTGCCCACCGTCGGCGAGACCCGCGAATTTGTTGAGCGTGGCGACGCCTGTCTGTGTCGCGAGCAGTTTGCCCGAAATCAAGTAAGCGGCACCCGCGTCCGTGCCGAATCCGTCGTGTAGCGGCGCGCCCACGAGCACGTCCTCGTAGCCATCGAGGTTCACGTCGCCCGTCGCAGCCAGCGCGTCGCCGAAGCGATCGCCAAAGGCCTCACCGAAGACCGAGGCGATCGGCACCGTCGATACCGGGTTGATGCACGCGATCCAGCCTGGGCCGCCGCCGGGGGCGCCGATCACGAGCTCCGGCCGCGTATCACCGGCGATGTCGCCGATCGATGCGACGCAGTCGCCGGCCTCGAACATCGAGCTCGGCAGACCGTGGGAGAGGTCGTAGGAAGCGAGGCTGATGGGCTGGGTTCCGTAGCGCAGATAGCGCCCCGACACCAAACTCACGCCGCCGTGGCCGGAGAGCCAACCTGGCGAGCCCACCAGGAAGTCGACGATGCCGTCGGCATTGAGGTCCGCGGTCGGCGCGATCGACGCGCCGTACTCGTAGCCATTGGCGGTGCCCCACACCTCGCGCACGGTGGTCTGGGCCCCGGCCAGGGTGCTCGAGCAGGCCAGCGCGGCCAGACCCGCGGTCAGGCGTCGGGCAAGGTGATTTCCGGGGAGGGCTGCGATCGTGTTCATGGGCGGCTGGTTGGGTAGGGGCCGCCACACAATCCGCGCGCTCTCGAGCGCGTTACGACCAATTCGCTGCGCACATTGCGATTTCCTTCGGCGCGCGCCGAGCGGGTCCTCCGACGGGCGCGAAGCGTGCATGCGCCCAGGGAGGTGGCCCTCGACGGGCGGGCGTCGCCGCGCGACACTCGCGGCCCATGGAGGACGGCGTTTCCGATGTGGCCCGCACGCTGCGCTCGAAGGTGGCTTGCACGCGCGGGCACTTCCTGTACGAGTCCGGACACCACGGCGACGTGTGGCTCGACCTCAACGACCTGTTCGTCGACGCGCGTGCCGTTCAGCGCTGGGCGCGCGAGCTCGCACGCCGGGCCGAAGGCGCACAGGCGCAGGTCGTGTGTGGTCCGATGACCGGCGGGGCGTTCCTGGCGCTGGCGCTCGCCGCCGAGCTGGGCTTGGACTTCGTGTTCGCTGAGCAGCTCCAGGACGAAAGCGATGATGTGCGCTACCGCGTCCCGCAGTCCTTGCGCGCGCGTTTGCGCGGGCGACCGCTGTTGCTCGTCGACGACGTGGTCAACGCCGGCTCGGCGTGGAGTGCGACGATGTCGGATGTGCTCGAGTGCGGCGCCACGGTCGCGGGCTTCGCGACGTTGATGACGATGGGTGAGGCCGCGCGCGAGATCGCGGCGCGGCACGGCGCTCCGTTGTATTCGCTCGCGGCGCTGGAGCGCCGCATGTGGGCGCCCGAGAACTGTCCGCTGTGCCGTGAGGGCGTGCCGCTGAGCTTCGGCCTGTTGCGACCGATGCCGTAGAGGACTGCGTCGCCGGAGCACGCTCGGGGGATGGGGGGCTGCGCTCGGCATCGGCGCTCCTATCGGCGCGTGGTGACGCTCGAGTTCGATGGGCCGCGCTCGCTGCCGAGCTCGCTCACGACTCACGCTGCGTGACGATCGCGCTCGGCGCGGCAACTCGCACCGTGGCCGGTCATTCGCGCGCTCGACCTCTCCGCGGCGCGGCGGCGACCAGGCCGAGCAACTCACGGGCGCGAGCCTCGATGGCGGCGAAGTCGCGGCGCGCGAGCCATTCGGGTTGGAACAGCGGGGCGACGAAGCCGACGGCGAACGCGCCGGCCGCCAGGAACTCGGCGGCGTTGGTGGCGTCGACGCCGCTGGTCGGGACGATGCGCAGGCTCGGCAGGGGCCCGAGGCAGGCTCGCACGTAGCTCGGTCCGCCGGCGGGAGCAGGGAAGAGCTTCTGGAGCGGCGCACCGGCGCGCTGCGCGCGGACCAGCTCCGTGGGAGTGTGCGCACCCGGAATCGAGGCCACTCCGAGCTCGTTCGCCGTGCGAATCACGTCTTCGTCGGTGATCGGCGAGACCAGGAAGCTCGCGCCGCGACTCACGCACGCGCGCGCCTCCGCGGCGCCGAGCACCGTGCCCGCGCCGACCACCACGTCCCCGCGCGCGGCGAATTCCTCGATCAAGTCGAGGGCCCCGGGAACGGTCAGCGTGAACTCGACGATGCGGAATCCACCGCGGATCGCCGCCGCCATCGCCGAGCGCGCGGTCTCGTGGTCATCGGTGCGCAGGATCGCGGTGGCGCGCTCGCTCCCCAGGCGTTGGACGAACTCTCCGGTTTCCAGCATGGCGCGCAGCCTATGCGAAACCCAGCGCCGCCGCACGCCGCCCGAGTATGCTCTGTTCGCAGGCTCCGCCGCCGCTTGCACCGGCCGCGCAACTCGAAGAAGAACGACACCATGGCACGCGTCGCGTTCGTACTGACCACTTGTCACGAGTTCGAGGGCGTCAAGGTGCTCTCGTCGGTGTTGAAGAAGCATGGACACGTGACCGACGCGTTCATCACCAGCGAGGAGCACGACTACTTCCGCGCCGTGCTCGACTTCCGGCCCGACGTGATCGCGATCTACGCCACCACCGGTCAGCACGAGTGGCCCTATCCGTACATTCGACGCTGGAAGAAGGAGCTCGCGCACTTGAAGGTCGTGATGGGCGGGCCGCACCCCAGCCACGACCTCGAGCCGCTGACGCACACCGACGTGATCGACGCCACGATCAAGGGCGAGGCCGAGTACGCCTTGCTCGAACTGGTGGCTGCCTGGGAGTCGAACACCACCTTAGAGTTCATCCCCAACGTCGCGTTCCTCGCGCCCAGCGGGGTGCCGGTGCAGAATCCGATTCGCCCGGTGATCAGTGACCTCGACGAGCTGCCGTTCCCCGACGTCGACATCTTCTACAAGTACCCCTTCCTGCGCTCCAAGCGCGTGCTGCAGGTGCACGCCAGCCGCGGCTGCCAGAACTCGTGCACGTACTGCTCGGTCGGGACGATGAAGAAGGACTGGGTCAGCGGGAAGAAGGGCGAGAAGTTCAATCGCACCAAGTCGGTCGACTACCTGTGCGACGAGATCAACGACGTGCTCGCGCGCTACCCGGGTTTCCGGATGATCAACTTCGGCGACGCGGCGCTGAACATGTACTCGGGCTGGCTGGCGGAGTTCGCCGAGAAGTGGCCCGAGCGCGTCGGACTGCCGTTCGCGTGCAACATCAACATCAACTACCTCGACGAGCAGGACATCATTGCGCTCAAGCGCGCGGGCTGCGTGTCGGTGCAGTTCGGGCTGGAGTCGGGTTCCGAGGACGTGCGGCTCAAGATCTACAAGAAGGGCTACACCGACGACGTGGTCTTCGGCATCCCCAAGTTGCTGCGCAAGCACAAGCTGACCTTCCGCACGAACAACATCATGGGCTCGCCGGCCGAGACGCTGGACGACATGTTCGAGACGGTGCGCGTCAACAAGAAGATCAAGCCCGATGGGTGCACCGTCTTGATCTATCGCTCGTTCCGCTCGACCGCGCTGGGACAGCAGGACTTCGAGCTCGGTCGCATCGACGAGGGCAAGGACATCGGGCCCTCGATCCAGCACGACTCCGCGATCATCCGCGACGACGTCCACGAGGTCGTCAATCTGCAGAAGCTGTTCAACGTCGCGGTCTACGTGCCGGGAGGTATCCCGCTGGTGCGCGCGCTGATCCGGCTGCCGCGCAATCGACTGTTCGAGGTCACGCAGCTGTCGTTCCTGTGGTACCAGCACGCCGTGGTCTCGGGCTTCGGCATGCTCGACGACTTCCTGCTCGGGCTGAAGAACGTGAGGAACATCTTCCAGCCGACGCGCCGCAAGCGACTGCCCCAGCGCGTCTCGCTCGCCGATCGCATGGACACCGGAGCGCAGGCGACGGTCTGAGGACGAGCTCGTTCGCACGCGCGGCTTCACCTACGTCGGAGGAGTCTCCGTAGGTCTGCATCGATGCGCGCGTGAGCGGCGCGCGTTTCCGGTTTGAGACACTGCGCGGCCGCGAGGCCGCCCAGGAACGCGGAACCGAAGATGCCCAGCGCCAGATCGAGGGCCACGATGCAGAACACGCCTTGCACGTACCCTGGGGCGAGACCGGGGCCGGCGATCCAGCGTGCCACGAACGGCGAGGCCAGGCCGAGCGCGAGCAGCGCGATGCCGGCGAGCGCCGCGAGCAAGGCGAGCGAGGTGCTGTAGGCGACGCGCATTCCGCGCCGCTCTCCGCGGGCCGCGTGCTTGGAGACCATGCGCACGACCGCGGAATTGACGCCGAGATCGAGCAGCGTCAGGAAGCCCGTGGTCGAGACGATCAGCGTCCAAACGCCGTAGCTCTCGCGGCCCAACTCGCGCACGGCGATCGGGCTGACGACGAAGGCCGCCAGTGCCACCGCCGCGGAGTACACCCAGTACGAGAGCGCGCTGGCGACGACCGAGCGTGCGGGCAATTCGCGCGGCGTGTCCGCTGCGCGCGGGTCGTTCGTCGGCGCCACGCGCGCGGGAGTCTCTGGACGGCCCGCGACGCTGTCAAGCCGCGCGGCGCGATCCGACTCGGTGCGCTGTGCGCCGATGACCAGCTCTTCATGGCGATTGCGCGCCGCGCGGCGTCACAGTGGTGCGGCACTGTCCGGGTTCCCGCTGCGGCCTCGTGTGCCGGGCCCGTGAGTGCCGAAGAGAGTCGCTTCCAGGTACGATGTCGCTTTCCATGATCCCCGCGTTCTCGCTGGCCGTGTCTCTTGCCCGTCCGCTCGCCGGCGAGCCGGCTGCGCCGCACAACGTGGTCGTGATCGTGCTCGACGACGTGGGCTGCGACTTGATCGGCGCCTACGAGAGCTACTTCGTCGGCCAGGGACGTGCGCCCGGCGCTCCGGCGAACACGCCGGCGATCGACCAACTGATGGCGGCGCGCGGGGTGACCTTCGCCAATGCGTGGACCGCCCCGATGTGCACGCCGAGCCGTGCACGCCTGCTCACCGGACGCTACGGGTTCCGCACGGGCATCGGCTCGGTGCTCAAGGAGAACGACCCGGCGAACTTCCGCAATCCGGGCTTGTCGTCGAGCGAGGTGCTCTTGCCCGAGGTGCTGCATCAGGCGCCGGTGCCGTACAACTGCGTCGCCGTCGGCAAGTGGCACCTCGCGGACATCACGCAGCTCCAGGCGGATCCGCGCCACCCGCTGGGCGTGCCGCCGGGGCGTTGGTTCGAACGCTACGCCGGATCGATGTTCAATCTCGTGCAACCGCCCAATGGCGGTGCGCAGAACGTGTACTCGAGCTGGCTCAAGACCTACGCGTCCGCGCTCGATCCGCAGGTCAATCCCTGCCCCAGCGGCTTCCCGCCGTGCGAGGTGGAGTGCATCGCACCGCCGGTCGAGCGCTATGCCAGCGTCGACACCACCGAGGATGCGCTCAACGTCCTGCCGACCTTGCAGGAGCCGTTCTTCTTGTACGTCGCATACAACGCGGTGCACGCTCCGGTGCATTCAGTTCCAGGCGCGCTGCCGCAGGCCAATTGCCCGGGCTACGTGCCGCCGACCACGCCCTGCGACCCGGGAAATCCCGGGACCTACGCCACGAAGTTGCGCTGCGTCATGGAAGCGCTCGACGGCCAAGTCGGGCGATTGCTGTGCGCGCTCGACGAGAGCGATACGACGGTGATTCTGATCGGGGACAACGGCACGGACCCCGACGGCATCTTGCCGCCCTTCGATCCGACCCACGGCAAGGGCACGATCTACGAGGACGGCTGCCGCGTGCCCTTCATCGTGCGCTCGCCGCTCGTTCCGCAGGCCAAGCGCGGCACGGTGTCGACGGCCTTGGTCAGCTCCACCGACGTGTTCGCCACCACGGCTGTGCTCGCCGGTGCCAGCTACGCGGCGCCGGTCGCGCAGGACTCGCTCTCGTTCCTCCCCGAGCTCACGGGATCGACGGGTCCGCGGCGCAAATTCGTCTACACCGAGGGCTTCTTCTCGAACTTCCGCCCCGATCCCTCGACCGGCTGGCTGCCGGCGACCTACAGCGCGACGCGCCACATCCAGGCCATCCGCGAGAAGCGCTTCAAGCTGATCCGGCGCTGGAATCGAGACCACAACGACCCGAACCTGCTGGTGATGACCGAGGAGCTCTTCGACCTCACCAAGGGCGGACCGCTGGGCCCCAATCAGCAGCCCACTCCCGATTGGTTCGAGCAGAACGACTTGCTGCTCGGGCCGATCCAACCTGCGTCGCGCATCGCGCGCACGCTGGCGCTCCTGCGCTCGCAACTCGACCTGAACTATCCGACGGTCGTCGAGTAGCGCTGCTCGACTTCTCGCGCGCCGCACGTCAGATTCGTCGAAGGGCGCCAACTTCCAGGTCTCGCTCGGCGTTGACGGCGCTCGTTTTTTCCCGGCCGCGAGGTCGGCGGAGGTGCGCAGGTGCTGTGTCTGGCGATGCTCTTGGCGTGTGTGACTTCGGGCGAGGAGCGCGTGCTCGCGACGAAGATCGAGGAAGTGACGGTTTTTCCTTCGACCGCGTTGGTGCGGCGCTCGGCGAGCGCTCCGGCAGGCGGAGGTCGACTGGTGATCGCGGGCCTGCCGTGGGGCATGGATCCCAGCACGTTGCGCGTGCGCTGCGAGGGAGCGGCCTTGCTCGGGCTCGAAGCGCGCGAGCGCCGGCTCGAGCGCGCGCCAAGCGAGCGCGTCGAGGCCCTGCGGCGCCAGGCGCGCGATCTCAAGGCCGAACTGGCCGCCTTCGCCGACGAGACGGCGATCGCCGGCCTGGCCGAGCGGCATCTAGTCGGGCTGCTCGCGGTCGAGGAACAGACGCGACTCGAAGGGCTGCGCAGTGGCCAAATCGACGTCGAGGCCTGGCGTCGCAATCTCCAGTTCCTGACGCGCGAGCTCGGGACGCGGCGCGCCGAGCAGCGTGAGCTGGCCCGCAAGTCCGAGGACACGCGCGCCAAGTTGGCGGACGTCGAGCTCGAGCTCGGCCAAGCCGCGTCCGGCGGCGGAGTGCCCGTGCGCGACGTGGTGTTTGAGCTGTCGGGTGAGTCGGCGGCGCGCTTCGAGCTCGAGTACGTCGTCGCGGGGGCGGGTTGGACGCCGCTCTACGACCTGCGCGCCGCCGCGGACGCGCGCTCGGTCGAGCTCGGCTATCGCGCGCAGGTGGTACAGCAAACGGGCGAGGACTGGAGCGAGGTCTCGCTCGCACTCTCCACGGCACGGCCGCAGCTCGGCGCGCAGGGGCCAGACCCACGTTCGTCGTGGTTGTCGCTGGCCGACGGAAAGGTGCTCTCCGCCGCCGTCGAAGAGCCCGCCGGGGCGGCCTCGCTGGAGCAACTCAAGGAGCTCGGTTACTCCAATGCAGCCGGCGACAAGGCCGGATTCTTGATGTTCGACGCGCAGGTCGAGCGCCAGGGGTTGTCGGTGCGCTTCCGCCTGGCCACCCGCGAAACCGTGCAGTCGCGCTCCGAGCCCTCCAACGTGCTCGTCGGCAAGTGCCGCCTGGACGTCACGCCAGAGTACTTCGCCGCGCCAGCGCTCGACGCCAACGTGTGGTTGCGCGGCAAGACGCGCAACACGAGCGAATGGGCCATCTTGCCCGGCCGCGCCTCGGTCTACTTCGGTGCCGACTTCATCGGGCATGCTCAGATGGACACGGTGCAACCGGGCGAGGAGCTGGTGTTGCACTTGGGCCCCGATCCGGCGCTGACGCTCGAGCGCAGCAAGCTCGAGGATCTCAGAGAAGGGCCGGGCGTGTTCTCCAGCGACGCTTCGCGCACGCAGCGCTGGCGCGTGCGCTTGAAGAACACCGGCGCCGCGGCCGCGCGCGCCGACGGAACCGCGCGCGTGTTCGTGCGCGAGGCACTGCCGCGCAGCACCGACGAGCGTATCGCGGTCAAGCTGCTCGAGCCCAAGCCGGCGCCGACCAGCGACGAGCGCTGGAAGAAGGAGCGCGAGGAGCAGGGCATCTTGACTTGGGTGCTCGATGTGCCGCGCGGCGGAGAAACGCTGCTGAACTACGGGGTCCAAGTGACGTTCCCCGCCGGAATGGAGGTGCTGCAATGAGCGCGCTGATCACCCTCGCTGCCGTGTTCACCGTTGCGGCCCAGGACCCCGAGGCGCTGAGTGCGCCGATCGCCGAGGTCACCGTGTTCCCCGGCAGCGCCTTGGTGCGCCGACACGCGCAGATCGACCTCGGAGCGGGGCGTTTCGTCATCGCCGGTCTGCCCTGGAGCATGGACCCCGATTCCGTGCGCGTGCGCTGTGCCGGTGCTGAGGTCGTCGGAACCGAGGCGCGCGAGCGCTTCCTTCCCAAGCTGCCCGAGGCGCGACTCGAGGAGCTGCGCGTCAAGCAGCGCGGGCTCGAGCGCGAACTGCGCGCGCTGCAGGACGAGCTCGAGCTCCAGGGCTCGATCGAGTCGCATCTCCAGCGCTCGCTCGAGACCGCGCCGGCCAAGCCGGGCGACAAGGCGCAGAGCGTCTCGCTCGAGGCTTGGTCGAAGAACCTGGCCTTCGTCGCCGGTGAGCTCTCGCGGCTGCGCGCGGCGCGGCGCGAGCTGCAGGGGCGCGCGGAGGAGCTGCAGGTGCGCATCGCCGACGTGCAGGCGGAAGTCGGGCGCTCCGGGGCGAACGAGGGCGTGCATCTGCGCGACGTGTACGTCGATTTGGCGGGTGGCGCCGGCAGCGCGCAGCTCGACCTCGAGTACGTGGTCGGCGGGGCGGGTTGGGAGCCGCTCTACGATCTGCGGGCGTCCTCCGACGGTCGCAAGATCGAGCTCGGCTACCGCGCCAACGTGTGGCAGCGCTCGGGCGAGGACTGGAACGAGGTCGAGCTGTCGCTCTCGACCGCCGCGCCGCGACTGGGAGCCCAAGGCCCCGATCCCGAGCCGATTTGGTTGAGCTTCGCGCCGCCCGCGCGGCCGCCGGCGAGCAAGGAGGTCCGTCGCGTGCGCGGCGAGGAACGCAAGTACAAGGACCGCGGCGATGCGCGCGATGACGACGCAGAGAACGAGGAGTTCGATGCCAGTCGCTACCAGGCGCAGGCGGAGCGCCAGGGACTCTCGATGCGCTTTCGGCTGGCGCGCAAGGAGAGCGTGCCGTCGCGCCGCGATCCGTCGAGCGTGCTCGTGGGGCAGGCGCAACTCGAGGCCACGCCGGAGTACTTCTGTGCGCCCGAGGTCGACGATCACGTGTGGTTGCGCGGCCGCACGGTCAACTCGAGCCCGTGGACGCTCTTGCCGGGCCAGGCGGCGGTTTATTTCGGTGCGGACTACCTGGGCACGTCGCAACTCGCCGCGGTTCAGCCGGGCGCTGAGTTCACGCTGCACTTGGGGCTGGATCCGGCCCTGAGCGTCGAGCGCAGCGTGCTGGAAGACGTCGTGCTCGAGCCCGGCATGTTCTCGAGCAAGGCGACGCACAAGGAGAGCTTCCGCGTGCGCATCGAGAATCACGGCGCCGCGGTGGTGCGTGCCGATGGTTCGGCGCTGGTCTTCGTGCGCGAAGCGCTGCCGCGCGCCAGCGACGAGCGCATCGAAGTCGAGCTCAGCTCTCCGAAGAACCGGCCGCTGGCCGAGGCGCGCTGGACCAAGGAGCGCGAGGAGCAGGGCATCGTCACCTGGGTGCTCGCCGCTCCCGCGCAGGGCGAGGGGGTGCTCGAATTCACGCGCAAGGTGATCTACCCGGCGGCGGCCGAGTTGATCTCGCACTGAGCGCGGGCCCGCAATCGCGGCGCGGCGCCCCTCGTTCGGAACCGAGGGGCGCCGCGCTTGGCTTTGGCGGGAATGTGGCGCCGCGCGCTACTTGACCGCGCTCTTCACGCGAGCGTTGCGCGCCGGCGCGCGCGACTTGGAGACGGCCGCGAGCGCGTGCTTGAGGTCGCTGATGATGTCGCTGGGGCTCTCCAGGCCGATCGAGAGTCGCACGGCCCCGCCGGACTTGCCGTAGGAGCTGTGGGTCATGCTCGCCGGCAGCTCGATCAAGGTCTTGGTGTGTCCCAACGACACGGCCAAGGTCACCGAATAGGCCGAGCGCGCGATCTCGTCGACGAACTCCGCGGCGTCGACGCGCGCCGGATCGAGCTCGAAGTAGATCATGTTGCCCGGCGCGAAATCGCCGTCGAAGTCGCGCAGCTGCTTCTCGGCCAACGCACGTTGCGGGAAGCTCGCCAAGCCCGGATACGCGACGCGCGCCACGCTGTCGTGCTTCTCGAGGAAACTCGCGACCTTCTTGGCCGTGAACTGCTGGCGCTTGAGGCGCAGCGCGAGCGTCGGCAGGCCATAAACCATGATCGCCCAGGCCGACTTGGAGCCCAGGATGCCGCCGAAGTCCTTGCGGTAGAGCAGCAGCGTGGCCAGCATCGACTTGGGGCAGATCACCGCGCCGCCGAGCTCGGTTCCGAAGCCGCCCAGGTTCTTGGTCAGGCTGTGCAACACGACATCGGCGCCCAGCGCCAGCGGCCGCTGACCGAAGGGCGTGGCGAAGGTGTTGTCGATGAAGATCAAGAGCTTGCGCTCGGGCTTGCGGCGCGCGTTGACCTCGTCGGCGAACTTGCGCAGCGCGCCGATGTCGACCAACTCGAGCGATGGATTGACCGGCGACTCGAAGTACAGGGCGCGCGTCCTGTCGTTCACGACCTTGCGCAGCGCCGCGAGGTCGTTCATGTCGACGCGGTGGACCTTGAAGCCCAACCGCGGATACCAGTTCTGGAAGAGCGAGTGCGTGCAGCCGTAGAGCACCGGATGCGCGACCACCTCGTCGCCAGCGCTCAGGCTCGAGCCCAGCGCCGCCGAGATGGCCGCCATGCCGCTGGCAAAGGTCACGCAGGCCTCGCCGCCCTCGATCTCGGCCAACTCGCCCTCGAGGATCGAGCGCGTCGGCTCGTCGAGGCGATCGTAGATGTAGACCGGCATGTCGCCGGTGTCCTTGACGAGCTGACCGAACTCCTGGAACCCGCGCGCGCCGCGCTTGGCGGAGTCGAGGCGGTAGGTCGTCGACGAGGAGAGCGGCGGCGTGACGTGGTGAGAGAAGTCCCACTTCGCCGAGTGCTCGGGGCCGTGGACCAGACGAGTCGTGACCTTGTAGAGCTGCTTGCGCGCCATGGCTGTGTCGGCGGAGCGCACGACTCCGCGCGAAGCAGCATAGTCCCGCACGCGGCCGAGCCGTCAGTACGGAATCGAGCGCAGCGGCGCTCGTTCAAACAGGATGGGTGGACCGAGCTTCCTGAACACGCGGATTACGCTGCGTCCGTGGTCAACAGAAGCGGCACAGAGCCGCAAGGAAGACGGTCCACCATGCAGAAGATATCCCAGTTCGTTGGTCTGGATGTT
>JADYYP010000021.1 GCA_020853575.1 Planctomycetota bacterium | reverse complement strand
GTCTTTCAGGCGCGCCGGCAACGAAGCATGGAACAGCTTCAGCCAGCGCTCGCGCTACCGCGCGAGCTCGGGGGATTCCTACGAAACGACGCCAAGGCGT
The DNA here is from genome assembly GCA_020853575.1 of Planctomycetota bacterium. Taxonomy (GTDB): domain Bacteria; phylum Planctomycetota; class UBA1135; order UBA1135; genus F1-120-MAGs118. The sequence continues at coordinate 164,589 of JADYYP010000021.1, read as the reverse complement.
CGTTTCGTCTTTCAGGCGCGCCGGCAAAGCGCGCCTGAAAGACGGACTTACCTACCGCGACCCCGCCGCTGTGAACACCACCAACCTGTCGGACGCGCTCGAACTGACGATGGCACCGTGAGCTGTTGAGCGCGGTACCACCTTCAGCCAGCGCTCGCGCTACCGCGCGAGCTCGGGGGGTTCCTACGAAACGACGCCAAGGCGTCGTTTCGTCTTTCAGGCGCGGCGAGTTTGTAGGCCTGGCCTCGGACTCCGTTGCGGTAGCTTCTTGGCGTGAAGCCCGATCAATCTGCGCTGGCGCCGATCACACCGCGCTCGGTGGTTCTCGGCCTGCTGTTTTCCCTGCTCCTGTGCGCGATGAACTCGTACCTCACGCTGTCCTTCGGCGTGATCGAGGAGGGCCCGACGATCGCGGCCCTGTTCTTCTTCGCGTTGATGCTGCCCTTCGGAGCCAAGAGCATCACCACCACCGAAATGGTGGTCGTGGCGACCATGGGCTCGGCCGGTGGCAGCCTGGGGTTCATCTCCAACTTCTATGCGGCCAAGACGCTCACCGGTGACCCCTACTCGGTGCTCGACATGGCCATGTTCGGCATCGTCTCGAGCTTGATCGGCTTGGTGATGGCGATCCCGTTGCGACAGCTCTTGGTGCTCAAGGAGAACCTGCCTTGGCCCGGCTCGCGAGCCGTGGAGACCGTCATCCGCACCTTGGTCGAGAAGGGCGATCCGCGCCAGGCGCTGGTCCTGGTCGGCGTGTTCCTGGTGCTGACGTTCTACGTCGTGTTCAACACCGAGGACGGCTATGGCTGGTTCCCAGCCGAGCTCGTGTTCCCCGGCTTGGCCACCGTCGGCGGCGCGATCGCGCTCTCGCCGTTCGCCATCGGCGGCTCGTACCTGATGGGCATGCGCACCTGCGTCGGTTTCCTCGCGGGAGCGTGTCTGCTGATGTACTGCAAGCAGTGGATGCCGCTCGGCCCCGACGAGTCGCCGCACCGTTATTACTGGCCGGGCTTGGGCTTCCTGGTTGCTTCGGGCCTGACCGGCATGGTGCTCAACTGGCGCACGATCACCGCCAGCTTCCGCTCGATGCTCGCGATCGGCGGCAAGACCGACGATCCCGACCCGGTGATGAGCGGCAAAGCGCTCGCGGGCTTCGCCGTGGTGTCGTTCGTGGCGTGCGCCGCGGTGCTCAACCTGCGCTTCGCCGTCAACATGTTCCTGGTCGTCGTGCTGGTGCTGGTCGCGGGCCTGATCCAGAACATCATCGCCACGCGCGCCGCGGCGCAGACCGCGTTCAATCCCGCGCGCGTCATGGGCATCCTGCTGCAAGGCGTGACGGCGGCGCTCGGCGGCAAATCGCCCGCGATCAACTTGACCGGTGCGGGCTTCGTCGCCGGCTCGGGAGCGCAGGCGAGCCTGCTGACCGCGGACATGGTCTACGGTCGCGCGTTCAAGGTGCCGTCGCGCTGGCAGTTCTGGACGCAGTTGATCACCGTCGTGCCCTGCTCGTTCGCCGCGGCCTACATGTTCGACTGGATCCGCACCACCAAGAGCATCGCCGAGATGCCCGCGCCGATCGCGAAGATGTGGGCCGAGAGCGCCAAGGTCTTCGACCAGGGCTTTCACGCGCTGCCCTCGGGCGCGGGCACCGCGCTGCTGATCGGAGCGGGCGTCGGCATCGTCTACACCTTGGTCGAGCTGATCCCCGCGGTGCGCAAGTGGATCCCCGAGTCGATCGGGCTGGGCCTGGGCCTGGTGCTCGCGCCGGCCTATGGCATCGCCTTCTTCGTCGGCGGATTCCTGCTGTGGATCGTGCTCGGACGCTGGGCCAAGTGGAGCGACGCGACCCTGACCACGATCGCGGTCGCCTCGATCGTCGCCGAGGGCATCGGCGGCGTGCTCAAGCCGGTGTTGGCGATGGCCGGCCTGATGGGTCACCCGTAGCGCGCGCGCCTCAGCGTTCGTGGCGGCGTTTGGGACGGCGCTCCGGCGTCGCGTTCCAAGGATCGTCGGGCCACGCGTGGCGCGGATAGCGGCGCTTCAATTCGGCGGCGACGAGCGGATAGGTCGTGTTCCAGAAACTGCGCAAATCCTCGGTGATTTGCTGCGGTCGATGGTTGGGGGCCAGCAGGTGCATCACGACGCCCACGCGGCCGCCGGCGACGCGCGGCGTCTCCGCGAGACCGAACAGCTCCTGGATGCGCGCGGCGAGCGCCGGCGGACGTCCGAGCTCGTAGGCGAGACGGATCTGCGACCCACTGGGAACGCTCAGGCGTTCGGGAGCCTCGCGCTCGAGCGCCTGGAGCTGCTTGTAGTCGAGCTTGGCGCGCAGGAACTCGAGCCAGGGCGCGCGGCGCAACTCCTCGAACGAGCGCCGGCCCACGCACAGTTCCGGCAACACGCTCGCGAGCTCGCGCTCGTCGAACTCCGGGAGCCCGAGCTCCGGCATCCATGCGCGCAGGCAACGCACGCGGCACACGAACCCCGCCAGCTCGGCATCGTCGCGCGGCCAGACACGCTCGAAGCGTTGCGCCGCGGCCGCGGACAGCACGCGCGCGACTTCCTCCGCATCCGGCAGCGCGGCCTGCACCTCGTCGAGCACGAGCTCGTCGAAGGTCGTGCGCTTGAACGCGACCACGCGCTCCTTCTCGTCGTCGAACTCGGCGTCGACGTGCGTCGCGACGCGCGCGGGGTCGAGCCACTCGCGCTCGACACCCGAGGCGATGCGCACCGTGGCCTCGGCGCGCTCCCCGCGTGCCCCGGCATCGAGATCGAGGCACAGGAACAGCTCGGGCTCGGCGACCGCGCTGGAGTCCGCCAGCGTCACCCCGCGCCCACCCACCAGCACCCCGCGGCGGCTCTTCGGCTCGCGGCGTTTGGCGAGACGGTCGGGAAAAGCCGCCAGCAGCGCCTGCGCGAGCAACTCGGCCGAGCGCGGCCGCTCGTGCGCTTCGACCATGCGCGCGAGCTGGTCGCGGGCGCGCGTGACGGCGTACGCTGCGCCGCGGTCGAGCTCGCCGACATCGGTCGAAGTCGTCCCGGCATCCTCGAAGCTCTCGAGCGCTTGCACGCGATCGAGCAAGTCCGACGAGCTCGTGTGCGCCGCCAGTCGCGGGCCGCGCGAGCGCTGGAAGGGATCGCGCTCGCCGAGCAGGGCCGCCGCCAGCGCCGCACGCGACGTGCAACCGAGCCGCTCCGATTCGATCAATAGGCGCGCGAGCCGCGGATGCACGGGCAAGCTCGCCATGGCATGGCCGAGCTTGGTGACGCCGCCTTCGTCGATCGCTCCCAAACGCCGCAGGAGCTGATTGGCGCGCTCCAACGCAGCCGCGTTCGGCGCCTCGAACCAATCGAAGGCACCGAGGTCCTTTTCGCCCCACGCGTACAGCTCGAGCGCGGCCCCCGCGAGATCGACTCGGCGGATCTCGGCGTCGTCCTCGGGCGCCAGCGAGCGCTGTTCGGCCTCGTCCCACAAGCGCAGGCACAGACCCGGCGCCGTGCGACCCGCGCGGCCGGCGCGCTGATCCGCCGCCGCGCGCGAGATGCGCTCGAGCAGCAGGCGATCGAGCCCGACCGACGGATCGAAACGCATCACGCGCGCCAGCCCACTGTCGACGACCGCGGTGACGCCCTCGATCGTCACCGAGGTCTGTGCGACGTTGGTGGCGAGCACGACCTTGCGCCGCGCGCGGCGTTGCAGCACCGCGTCCTGTTGGTCGGCCGGGAGATCGCCGAAGAGCTCGAACAGCTCGACACCGCGGCGCTCCGCCAGTGCGCGCAGCTCGTCACCCGCGCGGCGGATCTCGCCCACGCCCGGCAAGAACGCGAGCACGTCGCCGCTCGTGCTTTCCAATGCTTGCGCGACCGCGGCGCTCAGCTGTCGCGCGAGCGGCACGCGCTCCGCGAATCCGAGGTAGCGCACCTCGACCGGATGCAGTCGACCCTCGCTCTCGACCAACGGTGCCGAACCGAGGTAGCGCACGAGCGCGTCGGGCACCAACGTGGCCGACATGGCGACGATCGAGAGCTCCGGGCGCGCCTCGCGTTGCAGCTTGCGCACCATCGCCAGCGATAGGTCCGTGTCGAGGCTGCGCTCGTGGATCTCGTCGAAGATCACGCAACCCGTGTCCTCGAGGAATGGGTCGTCCTGCAGGCGCCGCACCAGGATGCCCTCGGTGACGACGACGATCTTCGTCGAGCGCGAGCTCTTCTTGTCGAAGCGCACGTGCCACCCGACCTCACCACCGAGCTCGACCCCGCGCTCGAATGCGATGCGTCGCGCCGCGGCGCGCGCCGCGAGCCGGCGCGGCTCGAGCATCACGATCTGCTTGCCCCGCGCCAGGCCCGCGTCGAGCACTGCCGGCGGCACGCGCGTGGTCTTTCCGGCGCCGGTCGGTGCGCGCAACACGACGTTTGGACCGCGGCGCAAGTGCTCGAGGAGCTCGGGCAGCACGGTGTCGATCGGCAGCGGCGTGGCAACGGCCATCGCCGTGCATCTTCCCCGCGCGCGCGCGACCGGACCAGCGCACGCTCCCCGCCGAGCGTGGAATTCCGACCTAGCGTGTCACACAGCGCGCGCCGCCGTCTAATTGGACTGTCCCCAGAGCGCGCGGGCAGGTGCGCGGAGCGAACGGGCAGCGGGGGCAAGAAAAGGCAGTTTCATGCAACTCGATCGACTCGCGGTGCTCTCGTTCTCGTTCATCGCCCTCGGCGCGCTGGCGCACGGGCAGGCCACGCTCCGCTGGCGGCGGGTCTACAACGACCCCGCGCACCCGGGCTCGGCCGACTCGATCTTGGCCAGCGCCGTGGCCTCCAACGGCGACGTGTACTGGGTCGGTGACCACGCCACGTTCACCACGACGGGCGGCATCGACTTGCGCTCCACGCTCAACAAGAACTCCGCTCAGGGCGCGCTGCTGTGGAGCGTCGGTCTCACGCCGGCGCTCGACACGCGCATCAAGCAGGTGCTGCTCGACCCGTCGGGCGATGTGGTGCTCATCGGCGTCGTCGGCGTCTACTACAACTACCCCGACGTGATCGTCGCCAAGTTCGCGCCGAACGGCACGCTGCGCTGGCAAAGGCAATTCGGCGGCGTGTTCAACGACTACGACACCGGCATCGGCTCGGTCGACGCCGCGGGCAACATCTCGATCGTCGGCAACTTCCAGTACGGATCGATCTTCTCCGAGTTGTTCGTTCGGGTGTACGACCCGCTGGGCAACTTGCTCAGCCACAACGGCATCAATGGACCTGCGGCGAACGCCGATGTGCTGCACGCGATGGCCGCGCTCCCCGGCGGCGACTTCGCGATCGCGGGCGAGTCGGCCAACGGCGGCTTCGTCGCGCGCTTCACGTCCGCGGGCACGCTGGCTTGGATCGACGTGACTCCGACGCCGGACCCGAACTGGAGCCTGCCCTTCCACAGGCTCGCCGTCGACTCCAGCGGCCGCATCGCCGCCACCGGCTACCGAGCCGTACCCGGGACCGGTTACGTCGTGGGCCTGCTCAAGGTCTTCGACGTCAACGGTGCGCCGCTGTTGACGCGCACGCTGGGCGGCGCGTTTGGCGGCAACGCCCACGCGGTCGAATTCGCGAGCGACGATTCGCTGTGGTTCGCCGGAGCCGCGCGCCTCAACAACCAGGGCGACACCGACTGCGTCATCGAGCACTTCGACACGTCGTTGGCGCTGTTGGGGTCGAACACCTACGACACGCAGTCGAACTACGACGGGGTTCGGCGCGTGATTCCCGGCGAGAACGGAGAGGCGTGGGTGTTGGCCGGCGACTCGCAGTTGCTCGAGTGCAACTCCACGGCGGGGGTGAGCTGGGCGCAGGCGCTCACGCAGCCCGGCGCCGGCGAGGTGCTCTACAGCCTGCAGCGCGTGGCCCCGGGCTCGGGCGCGTTCGTGGGCACGGGTTCCGTCGACGTGAGCGGTTCGGGGAACGACTACGACGCGCTGCTCGAGCGCTTCGACGTCACGGTTTTCCCGCACAGCTACTGCACGGCCGGAACGAGCGCCAACGGTTGCAGTGCGACGCTCTCCGCGAGCGCGCTGCCGAGCGCGAGCGCCGCCACTGCGTGCACGCTCACCGTCGGCGGCGTCGATGGGCAGCGCGCTGGCGTCATCTTCTACGGACTGGCGCAGACTGCTCTGCCGTGGTGCTCGACGGGCGCTGGCGCGAGCTTCCTGTGCGTCAAGGCGCCGACGATGCGTACCGGAGCGCGCTCCTCGGGCGGGACCTCCGGCGCGTGCGACGGACAGCTCACGCTCGATTGGAACGCGTTCCACGCGGCGCATCCCTATGCGCTCGGCGCTCCCTGGCAGGCGGGCGACATCGTCTACGTCCAGGGCTGGTTCCGAGACGCTTTGGCGTGCAAGTCCACGGCGATGTCCGACGCCTTGGCGCTGAAGCTCGTGCCTTGAGCGAGCACGCGGCGCGCTCGACGGCCAAACGCGGTCGAGCGCGCTCGCTCTCCAGCGCGAGCAAGAAAAAGCCAGGTCGGTGGTGACCGCGCGCGACCGCCGGCAGTCGTTGGGGGCACCGCGAAGTGCGCCTCGCAGTCGCCTGCGAGGACCCGCGGCACTCCATGAAGCGAAACTGGATCGTCGTACTCGCCGTGCTCGTCGTTGCGGGTTGTGTGTGGCTGCTCTGGCGTTGCTCGAACGCCGCGGAGGCCGCCGATGAGGGCTCGGACACGGCGCACTCCGCGCTCGACGACGCAGCGCCGGAGACGCTCGACGGAATGCCCCCGGATGCACTGGGAACCCGCGCGGTGGTCGTCGGCTCCGAGGCCGACACGGCGAGTGCACCCAAGCGTGAGCGTGGCGCGCGGTTCAGTTCCGACGCGCTCCGACAGCAGCTCGAGCTCGTGGCCCGGGCGGAGCAGGCGCTCGCCGGCGGTGCTGACGAAACCGCTCTCGGTGTTCCCACAGAACTGCACGAGACGCGTCGGCGCGCGCTCGAGGATGCGCTCGAGCCGTTGCTGTTCGAAACGTCCAACATCGCCGCGATCCTCGACCTCTTGCGCTCCGGCACCTTGGCCCCGGATACGCCGGGCAACGGCAAGCTCTCGCTGGCCGAGTACGGCGCGGTGCGCTCGCTGTACTGGACGATCCTGACCCACGCCGCGCCCTACAGTGATGTGGCGCAGTCGATCGAGGTGGATGCCAGCGCATTGATCGTGTCGATCCTCAGCGCGCTTCCAGAGCTCGACCCGCGGGTCGCTCAACGCCTGCTCGACCAGCTCGCCGCGGCGCGCATCGACGGGGTGTTGGTACTCGACCGGCGCTTCCTCGGAGAGATCCTCGATCTGCGCCGGCGCTTCCCGGACCACGCCGCGCTGTTCAGCAGCTTGCTCGATGCCATGGCCGAGTCGATGGCCCCCGAGGAGCGCGATGCGATCTTCCGCGTGCTGCTCGACGACGACGCGGACTCGAAGATGATCGCCGTGGCCTTGACCAGCTTGCTGCAAGGAGAGGACTGGCCCACGGCGCTCTCGGTGGCGGAGACGCTCTTCGATGGAAGCACGGGAACGGCCGAGGAGCTCGGGGCGCGCCGCGCGGCGATCGCGCTCGCGGTAGCCGTCAACACACCTGACCCATACGAGGCCGTCGACTTCCTGACGCAGCGCGCGGACGCGACGCGCAACATGCTCGGTGTCTACTGGCAGCTCGCCGCGCGCGAAGACGCCCGTGGTGCGCTCGAGGCGCGGTACCACGAGCTCGCGGCTGCTGACGCCGACCCGCGGGCGCGCTACCTGATGGTGCTCGGGCTCGAGCGGGCCGAGCCGGACCAGATGTTCGCCATCGCCGCCTCGGACAGCGATGCTCGCGTGCGCGGTCAGGCACTGCGCAACGCGTTCAACTCAGAGCACTACGCGGTGGACGAGCGTTCGCTGGCGATACTCGAGAGCTACAGCTCGGGCGAGCGTGCGGCCTCCGTCGCGGGCGTGATCACCTCGGCGCGCATCCTGTGTCAGCGCGCGTCGAAGCAAGGCCGACGCGGTGTCGTCGATGGCGCGGTCGAGCTCCTCGAGCGGCACGCGCGCGACCGACGGCTGCGCGCACAGGATCGACGCGAGGCGATCGAGGCGCTGCGCCCCTACGTCGACACGCCGGAGTACGAGGAGCTGCTCCGCGATCTGTCGACGACGGCGAACTGAAGCGCAGGGCCGTGCGCGCGGGGATGCGCGCGGCCGGCGATCCGACGCCAGGCGGGAGCGTCGCGGTCGGACACGGGGGCTCCCGCGGGAGAGAGACATGATCGGTTGGTTGCACTTTTCCATGGTCGGTTGCGCAGCCTTGGCTGTGCAGGGCTCGTCCGGTGATCTCGGCAGCGCAACACCCAGTTGCCCGGACACCAAGGCGAGCCAGGTCGACGCGCGGGTCGAGACGGCCGGCGACATCGACACGTGCGGGTTGGGGTTGGTGATCTTCGGTGTCGGCGGCGCGATCGTCGGCGACGACTGCCCGGAGGTGCGTCTGTTCTATCCGTCTCACCAGGAGTGCCTGGGCGAGAAGGGCGTCGGAAAGCGCTGCGTCTCGGGTGGCGATCTCACGGTGCGCAAGGAGGACTGTGAGTGCGGAGGGATGATCTTGCCCTTGATCGAGATCGGCATTCCGACGGAGTGCGAGTGCAAGATCGATCCGGCGGGCGGCGGCACGATCGAGGACTCCGGCACGGAGAACTGCTGGATCGGAATCTGACGGCGGGCGTTTGACGCACGGATCTCGACCGCGGGTGCTCGTTGCGCGGCCGCGTAGCGAGCACCCCAGCTCAGAGCGAGCTTTCGCATGCTCCCCCATGCTCCGGCGAGCGAGGCTCGATCCATGCGCCGCGTGCGTTGACAGCGCTAGGCTGTGCTGAGAGTCAGGGGACGAACGCGGATCTCGGGGACACGCATCTCGGACGCCACGGGCAACGGGGCGACATCTCGACCGCTCGTGTGGCAGCGCGGGCGAGCGGTCGCGGGTGGAGCGCACGAAGCCAGGGCGCGCGAGGGACGCCGGTCGCGGCTCGCAACCGGACCGGCGTCCAGTATCTTCCGGGCGTGGATCGAGGACTCCTGGCGTGGTGCGCTCTGGTCGTGGTCGTCGCGGCACTGCTGCGGCTGACGGGTCTGGGGCGGCTCCAACCCCATGCGCCAGAGCCCGACTCGTACCTCGTGCTCCAAACCGAGATCCTGCGCGAGGGGCGCGAGCCGAACCTCGCGCAGTCCGAGAAGGGCTTCTACGCCTACCCACTGCTGCTCGCCGAGGGTCTGGCACTCCTTCCTGCCGCGCGTGCGGCAACGGAGGCCAGCGCCGAAGTGCAGCTCGAGGCCGCCGCCGCGGATTACCTTCGCGGTCGCACTCTGGTTGCGTGGCTCTCACTGCTGATCGTCCCCGCGAGCTTCCTGCTCGCACGACGCTTCGTCGATCCGCTAGCAGCACTGATCGCGGCGCTGCTGGTCGCAACCTCGCTGCTGACGCTGTACTTCGGACAACAGGCGCGGCACCACGCACCCCACGCGAGCTTCGCGTTGCTCACGCTGCTGGCCGCGCTGCAAATGCGCGCGCGGCCGAGCTGGGCCAGCTACCTCGCCACCGCGGCGCTGGCACTCGTGACGCTGAGCCTGCTCCACAGCGGCTGGTTCGCGCTGCTCCCGATCGTCGCGGCCCATGCGCTGCGCGAGCCGAGCGAGCGCGGTCAGCGTCGCGCACCGTGGTTCGCGCTCGGGCTGCCGCTGGCGGGCTTCGGCTTGGCGTGGTGGGGCTTCTACCCGCGCACCGCCGAGCCGCTCGACGCGAGTGCGAGCTACTCGGAGGGCGGCCACACGCTGTATTGGCGTGACATCGACTTCAGCGGAGCCGTCAAATCGGCGCGGATCCTGTGGGACTACGACCCGGGACTGACGCTCCTGGCGCTGATCGGCGCGGGCCTGGCGCTCGCGGGCGCGCGACGCGCGTGGAGTGACGCGGGCGCTGCTGCACGCCGCGACGCACTGGTGGTGCTCGCGTACGCCGTGCCCTACTGCGCCGCGCTGGCCGCCTACAAGGAGACCTGCGATCGCATGTTGCTGCCGCTGATCCCGTTCCTGGCGCTGCTCGCGGGACTGGCGGTGTCGCGGGCGGCGAGCCTGCTCTCGGTCGCAGCGCGCCCGGTGTGGTTGGCGGCGGCGCTCGCGGTTCCGGTCTTCGGTGCCGTGAGCTATGTGCGCGTGCGCGATCAGCTCGACACCATCGAGCAGAGTGCGCAGTGGCTGCGCGAGCATGCCGAGCGCGGCTCCCAGCGCATCGTGGTGGCTCCCACGATCACCCTGCCCCTCGCCAGCGACACGACCGGGCTCGAGCCGGCCAAGACCGACCACGCCAGTCGCCTCAAGCGTTGGCTGCGATTCCAGCTCGCGCGCTCCGCACCCAGCGATGCGTGGCCCGTGACGCCGATGCCCGGGAAGTTGTTCGCCGGTGCCGACCTCGACAAGGCCAAAGCCCGTCTCGGCAAGTTCCTCGACGATGCGCGACCGAGCTGGATCGTGCTCGACGTGACCAAGTACAGCAGGGTCAATCCGCTAGCTGCGGCGCTGCGCGACTGGGCGGAACGCCACGGGGAGCTCGCCGTCACCCTGCGCGGCGAGGACGACACCTGGCGCTTCGAGCCGGCGCTCGACTACCAAGACGTGCCCAGCCTGTTCCCGCGCCTCGCTCGCGCTACGGCCTTCGGCCCTGCGATCGAGATCTACCGCGTGCGCCCCTGAGCGCGGCGGTAGGATCGGCGTCGATGCACGTGCTCCATTGCTTGGTCGCGTTGGCGCTGTTCGCGCAGGACGAGGAAAACGCGCCCCGCCCGAGGCAATTCGGGATCTACACGGCGACGCAGACACAAACGCACGCCCCGACGGCGCTGTGCTGGACGCCCGACGGGCTGCTGGTGGCCGAGAGCGAGCTCGACACGGTCTCGACATGGCAAGGGATCGAGCTCGCGCAGCGCGGTCGCACGCTCGGAGAGCGCGCAGCGACGGATGCCGTGGGAGCGAGCCTCGCCGACCCGCGCGGACTCGCGGTGCTGCCCGCGGCCAAGGCGCCCGACGGTGTCGAACGCGTGTTCGTGGCGAGCTCCGGCGTGCACGAGATTCGCGTGCGCGACCTGTCGGGCCGAGCGCTGGCCGCGTTCGGCGGCTATGGCGCGGCCCCCGGCCAGTTCCGCGATCCCCGCGGACTCGCGGTGACCGGCGAGGCTCTGTACGTCTGCGACACGGGCAATGATCGTGTGCAGAAGCTGAGCCACGATGGCCAGCCGCTGGCTCAGTTCGGCGAGCGCGGCAGCGGCCCGGGCCAGCTCCTGCGACCGCTCGCGGTCGCGCTCGACGACGCGGGCTTCGTGTACGTCACCGACAGCGGCAACCATCGCGTGCACAAGCTCGACCGCGACCTGAAACCCATCAAGACCTGGGGCGACTTCGGTCCGCACCCAGGCTTCTTCGCCTTCCCCGATGGCATCGCCTGCCACGCGGGTGAGCTGTTCGTCGTCGACACCGACAACCACCGCGTGCAGGTCTTCGATCTCGAGGGCAACGTGCGCTACCAGTGGGGCCTGCATGCGCTGTTGCCGCGCGAAGGCGAAGGCAAGCTGCACTACCCCAGCGGCATCGCGATCGATCCGAGCTCGGCCGCGCCGCGCGTGTGGATCAGCGAGCCCCAGGAGAATCGCATCCAGGGCTTCCGCTTGATCGCCGGTGAAGAGGAACTGCCGCGCGACATTCCGGGGACGCGCGTCGTCGCGGCGCACTACGGCCCGCACATCTCGGTCGGACCGGATGTCCTCGCACTGAGCGAGCCCATGGCGCCCTCGCTCGTGCTCTACGACGTCGAGCAAGACTCCACGCCATGGGAGCCGATCCTGATCACGCGCATGGGGATGTGGGGCAACCGCCCCGGTCAATTGCGCGCGCCCAACGACCTCGAGGTCGATTGGCCCAACAAGCTGCTGTACGTCGCCGACGTCGACGCCGGCACGCTCTCGTGTTGGCGCTTCAACCACGACGAGCATCGGCCCGTGGGCTTCGACTTCTTCATGCTGAAGTTCGTGCGCTCGCTCGACCTGGCGAAACTGCACGCGCTCGCGCTCGACGATGCCGAGCTGGCGATCCGACCCGACGCGCTGGAGCTCGGTCCCGCCGGTCACTTGCTGGTGCTCGACAGCCTGCAACGTCGCGTGTTCGCGCTCCCGGCGAGCTTCGAGCGCGCGCGCACTCTCGCCACGGGGGTGCTCGGATCGCGGCCGATCGATCTGGCTTTCGACGCGTTCTCGAACAGCCTGGCCGTGGTCGACGAGCTCGACGCCGACGTGCGCGTCTTTCCCTGCGCCGTGGGCGCCGACGGCGTGACGCTCGCGAGCGGCCCGCAGCTGCGCGGCTTCGGCTCGCACGGCCTGCGGGTTGGCCAGTTCCTGCGTCCCGGCGGGATCGCGACGGCCCCCGACGGCAGCGTGTTCGTCTCCGACTCTGCGCTGCATCGCATCACGCGCTTCGACGCCGCCGGAGTGGCTCGCGCGACGTTCGGTCAGCCGGGCCTCGGCCGCATCGAGTTCCACCGGCCACGCGGGCTCGACGTCGACGATTCTGGCCGACTGTGGATCGTCGACTGGGGCAATCACCGCGGGCAGGTCCTGACCGCGAGCGGCGAGTTCTACGGCGCCTACGGCTCGCGCTCGTTCATCCGCTCGACCTTCAAGAAAGACTGACCGTGATGCGCCGCACACTCTTCACGTCGCTCTCGTTTCTCGCCCTGGTTGCGTGCAGCGCTCAACGGGCTCGCGAACGCGAGTCGAGCGGCGCGCCGCTCGAGCAGGGCGCCGCACCAGCCGAAGCAGCGCAGCCAACGCCCACGACTCCAGCCGCACCGCAGCTCAGCGCCACGCAGCCCCCGGCCGCCGCGCAGCGCCCCGCGTGGGCCGAGCACCACGCGCTCGCCAGCAATGCGAACTCGTACAGGCTGTTCATCGATCCCGCGCCGCAGTCGATGCCCGACAACGAGTCGTTCACGATCCACGTCTGGCCCGCGCTCTCCGCGCATCCGGAAGCGCTCGCGGGCGGACTCGAGTTGGCGGTGGACGCCGCGATGCCGGAGCACGGCCATGGCATGAACCGCGTGCCCAGGATCTCGCGCGCCGACGACGGGCACTTCGTGGTCGAGGGCATGTACTTCCACATGACCGGTCATTGGGAGCTGTACTTCGACATCACGCTGGGCGCAGTAACCGAGCGCGCGCAATGCGACGTGCTGCTCGCCGATTGAGGGCGCCATGCACCTCGCGCTGCTGTTCGCGACATTCGCCCTGGGACCCGCGGGACGCGCGCAAGACGCGCCTCCGGAGTGGACCGCGCAGGACGCGCGGCGCGCCGCGACGCACTCACCCTTGCCGGCTCCGCCGCCCAGCCCGACCAATCGTTTCGCCGACGACGAACGCGCGGCGCGGCTCGGACAGAGCCTGTTTTTCGACGCGCGCTTGTCGGCCAATGGCGCGATCTCCTGCGCCACGTGCCACGATCCGGCGCTCGGCTTCGGCGACGGCAAGCAAGTCTTCGAAGGTCTCGAGCGCGGTCCGCGCCACTCGCCGACCCTGTGGAACGTCGCCTACCAGCGCTGGTTCTTCTGGGACGGCCGCGCCGATTCGCTGTGGGCGCAAGCCGTGCAGCCGCTCGAGAGCGCGATCGAGATGGGCGGCGACCGCGTCGCGCTCGCACACTTGATCGCGGGTGATGCGCGCCTTCGCAGCGAGTACGAGCTCTTGTTCAGCGCGTTGCCCGAGACCTCGAACTGGCCCGCGCACGCCAAGCCGGGACCCGCGGATTCGCAGGCCGCTCCGCATGCCGCGTGGCGCGCGCTGAGCGACGAGCAACGTCGGGCCGCGAGCCGCGTCGCCGCCAATGTCGGCAAGTGCCTCGAAGCCTACGAGCGCAAGCTGGTGCGCCGCGACGCTCCCTTCGACGCCTTCGTCGCGGGCGACGCAGGGGCCCTGAGCCCGTCCGCCTTGCGCGGCTGGAAGATCTTCAGCGGCAAGGGCAACTGCCGCTCGTGCCACGGCGGGCCGAACTTCAGCGACGGTGAGTTCCACAACATCGGCATTCCGCCGCTAGGTGGCGGCCGCCCCGACGATCCGGCGCGCTACGCGGGCGTGGAGCGCGTCAAGCTCGATCCGTTCAACGCGCTCGGCGAATTCAGCGACGAGCGCCAGGGCGAGGCCGCGCTGCGACTCGAGACCCTGCGCCAGACACCGCAGAGTTTCGGCGAGTACCGCACGCCGAGCCTGCGCAACGTCGCGCTCTCGCCGCCCTACATGCACCAGGGCCAATTCGCGCGCCTGGCGGACGTCGTGCACTTCTATTCGACGCTGGAGGGCGTCACCCAGGTCGGTCACCACCAGGAGCAGACGCTCAAGCCGCTCGAGCTCGACCAGGGCGAGCAACGGGATCTGATCGCGTTCCTCGAGAGCCTCACCGGTGCCGAGCCGCCGCGCCAGTGGCTCGGACCCCGCGATAGAATCGAGCCGCGCGAGCACTGAGCTGCCATCGAACGCACGCTCAGCGATGCACGACGGCCCGCACAGCGCCCCGAACGGACGAAACATGAAGAGCTCCCGACGACAGCGAACGGCCCTGCGCATCGCAGCCTGGATGTGCGTGAGTTGCATGGAGTCGAGCGCGCAGGTCCCGCTCCAGTGGGAGCACGTCTACGTGCTGCCCGAGGCCTGGGACAGCGACTGTGGCACGTTCGCGCTGGCGGCGACTCCCTCGGGCGTGGTGTACGCCTGCCTCTACACCGGTGCGCCCCAGGGCGCGACGCGTTTCGTGAAGCTCGGTGAGAGCGGCAACCTCGCGTGGTCGAAGAAATTCGGGCCGAGCTCGTCGATGCGCTACCGCGCGGCCTTCGTCGACGCCGCGGACAATGTGACCTTCGTCGGAACGCGCGCGGCCACCGAGGTCGTCGCGTTGAGCCTGGCGCCCGACGGCAGCTTGCGTTGGCTGGAGAGCTTCACCGCGGGCGTGGCCTCGGCCACGGTGTTCGCACAGCTCGACGCCACGCAGCAGCGCTCGCTCAGCGTGTTCGTCGAAGCCGTCGGCACCCAGCGGACGCGCGTGTTGCTGCGCGATGCGAGCGGAACGCTGCTCGCGTCGCCGACGTTCGAATTGAACCCGACCGGAAGCGAGTCGATCCGCGACCTGTGCCTCGACGCGGCGGGCAACGCCGTCGTCTGCGGCACCGCGGGCGCCCTCGGCGTCGTCGCCAAGCTCTCACCATCGGGCGCAATCCTCTGGCAGCACACCGCGGATGGCGCGCTCCAACTCGGCGCGGCCTACGAGCACCTGGCGTGCGCCGCGGACGGCTCGATCGTGGCGCTCGGCACCACGAACGTCGCGGGTGGATCGAAGGACACGCTGACGACACTGTTCGACGCGGCTGGAAGCGTGCAGTGGACGGTCGAGGCCGATGCCGGATTCGGGGGCAGTGATTCGGCGCGCGATGTCGCATTCGCCAGCGACGGTTCAGTGTGGAGCGTCGGCCACGCGCAACTCGCGAGCGCGAGCTCGCTGTTCGTAGCGCGCCACGAGCGTGGGTCGGGCGCCGTCGAGCGCGCGACGGGCAGCACGGCCACCAACTGGTTCCAGCCGGCATTCGCGCTGCCCACCAGCGCGGGCCAGGTGTGGATCGCGGCTTCGGTGTATCCCGGCCCGCAGACTCAGACGCGAGCAGAGCTCGTGCTCTTCGACTACTTGCCCGGCCAAGGGATCGCGCCGCGGCACACGACCGGCCGCGGCGACGGGACGAACGAGTTCCACATCGAAGCGCTCATTTCCGCGGGCCAGCGCATCCACGTCGGCGGGCGCACGGACATGCCCACCGCACTCGGCGTGTTCTTCGACCCGATCGCCTGGAACGCGCAGTTCGACGCGCGCGGGATCCCCACCGGCTACTGCAGCGCGCAGGCCAACTCGCTCGGGTGCAGGGCGAGCTTGACTTGCAGCGGACTGCCGCGGGCCGGCGCCGCGAGTGGCTTCCAGGTCACCGCGAGCGACTTGCTCGACCATCGCGTCGGGTTGTTCGTCTACGGCACGAGCGGCGCGGCCAATGCGCCCTTCCAAGGCGGAACACTGTGCGTCGCTCCCCCACTGCGCCGCACGCCGCTGCTCGACACCGGAGGCACGACGTCGACCAGCGGTGTGTGCAGCGGTGCGCTGATCCTCGACTGGAGCGCGTTCACCTCGGGCACGCTCGGAGGCGCGCCCGCGCCGGAGCTCGCGCTCGCCGGCACCGCGGTTCACCTCCAAGCCTGGTCGCGCGACGCGCAGGCGAGCTCGTCCACGAACCTCTCCGGCGCGCTGCGCTACACAGTGCTGCCCTGACGCTCGGGTTCCGCGTCGGAACCCAGCCTTCGCTTCACGGCAAGAACTGGATCGCGATCGCGTCCGAGGAGTTGGCCATGGCTCCGCCGCTGGCCGGGTCGCGGTACCAACACTGGAAGTTCCAGGTCGAGCCGGGAGTCAAGCGCAACGGTCCGCTCGCCAACGGGCCCGCGTTGAAATCCAGCGCCCGCAGGAACACGCCGCTCGCGTCGCTGGTGGAAAGCCGCGCCAAGCGGGCCACCGGAGTCGCGACGCACAGCGTGCCGTTGCCGAGCGTCGCGTTGTGCTTCACCGCACCGTAGAAGAAGATCCCGCTGACGTTGCTGGGCGCTCCGTCGACGCGGAGTGACATGTCGTTGCGGGACAGGGAAACCGAGCCCACGCGCCCGATGCGCGCGCCCGAGCCGACGCTGTTGGGTGCCCCCGCGCAGTAGTTTGCGCTCGCGATGCGCGCGGCCCACTCGCGCAGGTCGGCGGCGTGAGCCGGCTCGTCGAGATCGCAGGGATACACCTCGTAGTAGGTGCAGCCGTAGGTGTCGTAGGCGAAGCGCAGGCCGTCGTCCGGTGTCGCGTTGGCCACGGTATTGGGGTTGGCGAAGGGGCACTCCCACCCCTGCTGGGCTTGCAGCATCACGTAGGACGTCGCGGGTGATGCGAGCAGGGGTTGGCCGAGGCCCGTGGCCGATGGTTGACCGGTGACGACCTGCGTCAGCGGGTCCTTGGACGCGGCCCACAGCTCCTGGAATCGGCCCAGCATCGGCGCCGACACGCCGTCGAAGTGCGCGTCGAATTGAGCATCGATGTGCTGCCACAGCGGCGGCAATTGGGATGTGTCCTGCAGCGGAAAGAAGCCGCAGTACGCGAACTTCGAGGGGAAGCGATCACGGATCGAGTGCACGCTCTGCAGCACGGCGTTGGTGAACCTGGTGCGGTCGTAACCAGGCAACATGGTGTGCGCATTGGGAATCGCGCGCAGGCTGTTCATCCCCACGACCGGGGCGTTGATCTGGCGGAGGACCGGATGATCCGCGAGGCGCACCAGCGCGCCAGCGTGCGCGGCACTGGGCACGAGATGGTCGGCCAACGCTTGCGCGACCAGATCCCAACGTGCGAGCGCGGTCGCATCCCAGGGCACGACGGTCAAGCCGAACGAGGGGTGCGTATAGGTCGCCACCCCGGGCTGGGCGAGCAGCCACGCCGGTGGCATGGCGGCGAAGACGATCAGCGTCATGCTGCGCGACTTGGCCTCGGTTTGCGCCACGAACGAGTCGATCGCGGCGAACTCGTATTGGCCCGGGCTGGGCTCGAACTCCGCCCAACTGACGCGCTGCAAGTAGCCAGCGACGAAGTCGTGGTCGAGGAAGCTCGCTGGATTGCTGGCGCCCGCGAAGGCGTACAGACCGCGCGGTTGCTCGAGCCCTTGGGGGAATGCCAGGGAGCCCAGCGTGAGCCAGGCGCACACGGTGCGTGAAGATCGCATGACGGTTTCGTCGGGCCGGACGAGCCACCCGAGCTCGACATCGGCCGACGAGAAACCCCCGAGTTGCCCAGGGGGTTCCGGTATTTCATACGTTCACGTATCGACGGGCGACGAGCGGTCGAGCTGAAACGTCAACTCGGCGCGCCCGAACCCGGCGGGGAGTGTGCATCGAGCGCCACGTTCTCGTACAGCCGTTCGAGCAGCTCGAACAGGCGCTCGCGCTCGCTCTCGCTGAAGCCCGCAACAGCCCGCAGGTGCCAGCGCGACGAGATCGCGAACGACTGTTTCCACTTGTCGCGACCCGCGTCGGTGATCGACACACGTTGGATGCGTGCGTCGAGTGGATCGGGCGAGCGCTCTAGCCACCCGACGGCCTCCATGCGTTGGACCAAGGCGGCGATCGTGTTGGCGTCGGAACACAACCGCTCGGCGATCTCGCGCTGCGACAAGCCCGGTGCATGCCCCACGACGAACAACACGCCGTGCTGCTCGGGTGTCACGCCGACCGCGGCCACTTCGGCGGCGAAGCGCCGATTGAGCGCGAAGTACGCGCGCCGCAGCACGAAGCCGATCGTGTGCGGCGGCTGAAGTGCCTTGGGGCGTCGTGTTCCACTGGGACTCTTGCGCGTGCGTCTCGAGGCCATGTGACCGAGAGTGGAGCGTGCGCGCAGGGCGTGTGCGAGCCCCGGTCGACGAATCGCCGATGGCTCGCACACGAACGTCTGCGCGGCGCTGGGTCCGAGGCGCGCTACGGCAGGATCAAGATGTCCACGGCGTTGGTGAGGCCGATGTTGTTGGGCGCGACGAAGCCGTTGTCGCGACTCCAGTACTGAGCCTTGATGCGCATGCCTGGAACCAACCCTTCCGCGGCCATCTTGGCGCGCGAGAAGTGGTAGTTGTAGATGCCCGTGCAGGGGTAGACGCTGACGTTGACCGTCGAGTTCTGCACCGGCGTGCGACGGATCGGCGCGCCGAGGCACAGCGTGCCGCCGTAGAACGGTGTCGCCGCGGACGACAGCGACCAAATCATGATGCCGCTGACGTTGGGCAGCACGTTGACGCCGACGATCTGCAGGTCACCGACGGTCGCGCTCGCGCATCCGCCGATGCCGATCAGCGGCTCACAGCCCTGCGAGTTGGTCTTGCCGGTGCAGTAGTTCGTGGGGAACTCGGCGTTGCCCAGCACGACGCGCGCGCGACCGGCGTCGACGCCGTATTGGTTGTACTTGGGGCTGCCCGCGATCGCGTCGTGGAAGCCGTCGCCGTTGATGTCGCCCGCGTCGCCCACGGCGGCGCCGAAACCCTCGCCGTCGTAGTAGCCGGTCATCGCGGTCAAGAGCGCGCCGCTCGCGCCCGAGTAGACCTTCGCCAGTCCGGTGTTGGTCCACGTGGCGTAGTCCGCGAAGGGCACGCCGACTTGGACGTCACCCTTGCCGTCGCCATCGAAGTCGCCCATGCCGCACATCACCCAGCCGTAGGCGTCTTGGGTGGCGCCGCTGAGCGTCAAGAGCACCGCGCCATTCGAGCTCGAGTAGGCGCGGATGCGGCCCGAGCCCGTGACGCCGCCGACGCTGACGAAGGGCTCGCCGACCAGCGTCTCCGGACGTCCGTCGCCACTCGTGTCGGGCAAGCCCGCGACGGTGTGTCCGAACCAGCCCGCGCTCGTCGAGCCCGAGTAGGTCGTCAAGGTCGTTCCGCTCGAAGCTCCCGAGACGCGGTAGGCGCGACCGGAGTCGAAGATGCCGGCGGCGTCGGCCTGCGGTGCTCCGATCAGGAGATCGCCGCGACCATCGCCGTTGACGTCGGCGATGCCGTCGAGCGCGTACCCGAAGTGGTCGCCGCTGGCCGCACCCGTGTACAGCCGCAAGGACGCGTGCGTCGCGCCCGAGTGGATCCACACCACGCCATTGTCGGTGAGCGAGCCCGAGTCCCCCCAGGGCTTGCTGAAGGCGTAGTCGTCGATGCCGTCGGCGTTGACGTCGGGCACGCGCGACACGGCGAAACCGAGTCGATCGCCGTCGGCGTTGCCACCGAGCTTCCAGATCTGCGCTCCCGTGGCCCCCGAGTAGGTGTACACGGCGCCGCGGTCGGTGCCCGAGGTCCACTCGTGGTTCGGCGCGCCGATGATCAGATCGTTCACGCCGTCGCCGTCGATGTCGCCGATCCAATCGATCGCGTGGCCGAACTGATCGCCGCTGCGCTCGCCGTTGATCTGGCGGATCAGCGCGCCGCTCACGCCGCTGTAGATGCGCACCGCGCCCGACCCGGCTTGCGCGCCCGCGGCGCCCTTGCAGCCGACCGCGAGATCCCCGATGCCGTCCCCGTCGACGTCACCGAGCCCCACGACGCTGCTGCCGAACTGCTCGCCCGGGGTCAGGCTGAACAGGTCGTACAGCGGAGCCTGCGCGCGCGCCGCCGACGCCAAGACCAAGCCCCACGCCGCACTGTTCCAAACACGCTTCATTCGCTCGCTCCTTCGACTTCCGTGGATTCGCGGCATCCGCAGCGGCCGCCGCGCGAGCCCTGTCCATCCGGACCCGGGCGACGGCGTTTCATGGCGCGCGCGATTCGTCGTCCGCAGCGAACGGCACCCGCGCGATCGGCGCCCAATCGCATCGGCCCCCTATTCCAACGCTAACCGTGCGGTTAAGAACGAGGAGTGACCGCCGCGCTCGCAGCCCGGGCTCAGCACGCGACGCCCTCGCGCGTTGCGGTACTCGCGTGCTCCTGCTCGATCGCGCTCGGAGTCAATGCTCTGGCGGTCAATCAAGGTCTGCAGCGCGCGTGGCTCGAGGAGATCTGGCTGCCGCGCGTTCCGCACGGCCTCGAGCTGCACATCGCCGCAGGCGTGGTCGCTCTGCTGGCGACGGTCGCGACCGTGCTCGCGTGGCGCTCAGGACGCGCGGCCGCGGCGCTCTGGCCAGCGCTGAGATGGGCGCCGGTGTTCGCACTCGCGACTTGGTTCGCACTGCTCGCCTTTCCTGCGCCGCTGGCGCGCTTCGACGTGCAGCTCGCCGCATGCGTCTCCGCCGCACTGTGGAGCGCTCTGCTCGGCTTGGCTGCCTGGTGGAGCGCGCCGCGCTGGCCGCGTTGGCTGCGCAGGCTGGAGATCGTCGCGCTCGAGTTGGCGCTGTGCACCGCGGCCGCCGAGCTCGGACTGCGCTGGCTGCGCGACGCCGGAGGCTCGTTCGTGCTGGCCAGCGAGACCGCGGAGGCGGAGTCCTTCGTGCTCGCCAACCGCCGCAAGCCAGGTTCGCCCTACTTCGGCTTCACGGTCGATTCCAACGGCATGGTCGACGAGGAGCCCGATCGACTCGGACCCGAGCAGCCGTGGGTCGCGTGCATCGGCGACTCCTTCAGCGTGGCCGTGGTCCCCCACCATCGCCACTACACGACGATCGCGGAGCGCGAGCTCGGAGTTCCGATCTACAACCTGGGAGTCTCGAGCTCGGGGCCGCGCGAGTACCGCTACATGCTCGAGCGCTTTGCGCTACCGCGCGCGCCCAAGCTGGTCGTGATCGCGCTGTTCATCGGCAACGACATCGCCGGCTCCGACAAGAGCGCCGAAGCGCACACACGATTGTGGTGTGACCC
The DNA here is from genome assembly GCA_020853575.1 of Planctomycetota bacterium. GTDB lineage: Bacteria > Planctomycetota > UBA1135 > UBA1135 > F1-120-MAGs118. The sequence goes on along the minus strand of JADYYP010000021.1, from coordinate 143,131 downwards.
GCGCGACTCGGTCCTGACGATGCTCGCGCACCGCTGGCAAGTGATCGCCGCCGAGCGGCGCGAGCGCGAGGTCGCGCGCGCCGCAAGCGAGGAGAATCCCGACTCGATCGAGTTCATCCACCGCGTCGGGAAGCGCTGGCAGATCGAGCGGCGCATGCCCTGGCTGCGCGATCCGTTGGTCGAGCGCGAGACCTTCACGCGCGAGCGCTTCCTGCAGATCGAGCGCACCCGCCTGTGGTTCCTGCTGCGCCGCTCGTTGCCACGCTATCAGGGCATCTTCGACGACCTGGCGCGGCTCCAAGCCAGCTGCGGCGACACCACGTTGGCGGTGTTGCTGATCCCCGACGAGTACCAGGTCGACGACGCCCTCTGGGAGGAGCTCGCGCATCCCCCGTTCCCGGCCGACATCGAGCGCGATCTGCCGCAGAAGGCGCTCAAGGCCTGGCTCGACGAGCACGGCATCCCGCACCTCGACTTGCTGCCGGCGTTGCGCGCCGCGGAGCCGCTGGCCGACGGCAAGCGCCACGTCTACCACCTGAACGACACGCACCTGAACACGCGCGGCAACAAGATCGTCGGCTTGGCCCTGGCCGAGTTCGTGCGCTCGCTCGAGGCCTTCGAGCTCCCCGAGAAGTCGCGCAAGCCCAAGCGCGCGGCCGGCGGCGAGCGCAAGGGCAAGCGTGGGCGCTCAGCCGAGAAACCACTCGACGAAACCTCCGAAGTCGAAGGTCAACAGCAGCAGCGCTAGCAGGGCGCCCGCGAGCGCGAGCAGCATGGCGCGGTCGCCGCTCGCGCGAGCGCTCGGGTCGGCCACGCGACCGACGATCGCCAACATCGCGGCCAGTAGCGGAGCGAGCAGCAGCACGACGAATGTCGACGCGACCAGCGCGCGATGCACGGGGAAATGCCGTGGGTCGAAGATCGCGCCGGAGGCCAGCGCGGCGTCACTCAAGTCCTGGTGCGCCGCCTCGCGCCGCGGCCAAGCGCCGCTCGCGAGCCGCGCGCGGACCACGAGGCTGCCGAACAGCCCGAGCCAGACCCAGGGCAAGCCCGCAACGACCCAGGCCGCGCCGCGCAGCGCTCGCCGTGCTCCGCGCGACTCGAGCTCGGCTCCACGCCGCCGGAGCGCGAACGCCAGCGCGAGCACCAGCGCCAAGCCGAGCGCCAAGGCCAGCGGCCAGCGCGACAAGGGTGAGCCCGCGAACATCGAGCGGAGTCTAGCGGTGCCCCGAGCCTGGCCAACGCCGTGGCGCGCACTCGGTTCCGCGGCGCGCCAACGACGGAGCGTGCAGACCGCGCGTGGCACACTTCGCGCGGGCCGCGTAGGTTGCACCGACGATGAAGACCCGGCGAGGCAGTCTTGCGGCCCTTTCCGCCAGTTTTTGGGCCCTGTTAGCGCTCGGCTCGTGTGCGCGATCGACGCCGCGAGCGGGACAGCACGCGGAGCCCGATGCACGCGCACCGCAGACGTTGGAGGTGATGACGTTCAACGTGCGCTACGGAACGGCCGACGACGGACCCGACGCTTGGCCGCTGCGGCGCGAGCAGGTGCTCGACGCGATCCGCGAGGTCGCGCCCGCGATCTTGGGCGTGCAGGAAGCGCTCGACTTCCAGCTCGCATGGCTCGAACAAGGTCTCCCGAGTTTTCGCAGGCTCGGCCAAGGCCGGGAGGGAGGCACGCGCGGCGAGCACGCGGCGCTGTTCGTCGAGCGCGAGCGCTTCGAAGTGCTCGAGAGCGGCGACTTCTGGCTCAGCGAGCGACCCGACGAAGTGGCTTCGGTCGGCTGGGACGCCGCGCTCACGCGCATTTGCACTTGGGCGCGGCTGCGCGAGCGCGCCAGTGGCCGCGAGCTGACCGTGTGGAACGCGCACTTCGATCACCGCGGCGCGCAGGCCCGTGTGCACTCCGCGCAAATGCTCGCCGAACGCGTGGAGGCGCTCCACGGTGCGCGGTTGGTCCTGGGCGACTTCAACGCGGGCGAGCGTAGTGCGCCGCTCGCGACGCTGCTCGCGTGCGGCTTGCGCGACAGCTTTCGGGCACTTCACCCCGATGCGCGCGAGGTCGGCACTTTCCACGCCTTTCGCGGCGGCCTCGCGGGCGAGAAGATCGACCACGTCTTGGCGACGCACGAGCTCGAGCCGGTCGAGGCCGCGATCCATTCCGCGCCGGGAGCGAACGGCCGCTGGCCGAGCGACCACCACCCGGTGAGCGCCAAGTTCGCCTGGAAGCCTCGAGCGCCTTGACCCGGCGCGCGGGTCAGCCGTCGTAGTAGACCTGCGGATGCAAGCCGATCAGCGTCCGCTCGCGTTCGCTGCGAGCGCGCTCCAGCGCTTCTGGACGAACGTGGTGCACTTCGTCGGTCGGCCGCACGCGTTGCGCGATCTCACGCCGCGCGTAGTTGGTCTGCAGGAAGAAGCGGCCGCGCGAGGCCGAGCCCGGCGGCAATCGTCGATGCCACACGTCCGAGACGAAGAACAGCACGTCTCCGGCGCGCGCGAGGCGCACCTCGCTGCGGCGCCCGCGGTACTCCATCTCGAGCTCCCACTTGGTGTCCGCTGGCGGCAAATGGCCCGAAGTGTGGCTGCGCGACACGAAGGCGGTCGGGCCGTCCTCGATCCGCAGGTCCTGCAGGAAGACGTGCGTCGCGATCACGAAGATCGGATAGGGAATGCTCTCCGGCCAGTCGCTCCCGGGCGCGCGCGGCACGTGCGGACCACCGTCGACGTGCCACTCCTGACCGCGCGGCGCGTGCGCGGTTCCGGTGGGGTTGCGCCACGCCGTGCAGGCGATGACGTGGCAATCGGACCCGAGCAGGGGTTCGAGGATCGCGAGCACGTTGGGCCGCGCGATCGCGCGTTGGCACAGCGCGCTGCGGTTGAACATCTCGTAGCGGAACATCTCCGCGTTCTCCGGCGACGTGCGACCCGCGCGCCCATCCGGTGGGAACACCCGGTAGACCTCCAGGATCTCGTCGCGCAGCTCGCCGATCTCGCGCTCGGAGTACTCGCCCCTCAAGAGGAAGTGCCCGTCGCGCTCGAGCGCCGTGCTTCCGTCCGGCGCCGGCCCCGTGTAGGTCCAGTTCTGATGCTCGATCTTGCGCAGCATGGAAGGGGAGATCGTAAGGGTGCGCAGCGTTCGACGCGTCGCGCGAAAACAGGTTCCAGGGGATGACGGACTTGCAAGCTGGGCTCGAGCGCGCGGTCGTGCACATCGCGCGCGGTCGAGCGGCATGCGTGGCGGCGCGGGCGCAGCGCGTGTCGGAGCATGTCCGTGCGACGAGCGACGCGGCCGGACGCTACGCCGAAATCCGGAGGGGTGCGATTTCCGCCGCGCTCGCGCCGCGAGTTCGCGGCGATCCGCGCCCTGGCCGCGCCCGAGCTCGCTCACTCGTCCCGCGCCGCTGCTATCGTCGGTGGCGTGCAGCCTCCGGCGAACGCAGTGCGAGCGAGCGGCGAGTGCCGCGTGCTGTTCGCCTTCGACGTCGCGCAGTCGATCGATCTCGTGCGCGCCGCCCAGACGATCCACGAGCCCAGCACCCTCGGAGCCCTGGGGCAAGCCCACGAAGCCCCGAGCGGCTTCCAGTTCACTCCCCCGCCGCTGCGCGTGCGCCACCGCGCCGCTGCACTTTCGATTTCACGTTGGAGCGCGAGCGAGTCGGTCGAGCTGGTGCTGTTCGATTTCGGCGCCGTGGTGGTGTCGTACACGCTGCCCTTCGACGGCACGCTGCGGGACTGCATCGCCTTGGCCTGCGAGCTCGCGCAGGACACGAGCTTGGCGCGCGCCGCGCGACTGCGCGTCGACGAGCTGGTCGCGGCCCTCGGGGCGCACTTGGTGAAGGGCGGGGTCTCGGACGTCGTCGAGGACTACGCGGTGTTTCGCCTGCCCGGCGCGCTGCTCGAGCGCGACGCCGAGCGCTTCGTCACCGCGCACGCGGCCGAGCTCACCGGCATCCTGCGCGCCGAGGACGAGGCGCTCTCGCGCGACGTCATCGCCGATGCGCTCGCGGTGCGCGTGCAGTATGGCCCGAGCGATCTAGCGCTGATCGACTGGCGCCACGCGGTGGTCTTCGACGACGCGCCGGAGGACGCCCTGCGCGTGCTCGAATACGCCAACGTGCAGCTGCTCGAGCTGCGCTTCCTCGACGCACAGCTCGACACGGCGCTCGACGCCTCGCTGCGCTCGGTGTCGCGCCACGGCCAGCGCCGCCACCTCGGGCCGATGGCCCTGAGACGCGAGTTGCGCCAGCTCTCGACGATGCAGCTCGAGGCCGCGTTCCTGTTCGAGCGCTTGGGCAACACCCTCAAGATCTCGAGCGACCAGCACCTGGCGCGCCTGCTGCGCCAGGCGAACGCGCGGTTTCGGCTGCAGGAGTGGAACGACACGGCGCAGCGCAAGCTCGCGGCGCTCGACAACGTGTACGACAAGCTGCACGACCACGCGGCCACGGTGCGCGCCGAGGTGCTCGAGATCCTGATCGTGCTCCTGATCGTGTTCGAGATCGCGCTCTCGCTGATCGAGCACTGAAGGGCGCGCCGGACGGCTCGCGCGCGCGCCGGGGCGTGCGCTAGGCTGCGCGCATGGCTCCCTTCGTCGATGGCTTCGTGCTGGTCGTCCCCAAACGCTGCTTGGCCGCGCACCGCCGGCTCGCGCGCATCGCGGCCAAGCTGTGGCCCGAGCTCGGCCCGCTCGAGTGCCGCGTGTGCGTGGACGCGCTGGTCATGGGGGACCCGCGGAGCCCGGCGTCGAGGGCGGGCCGCACGTTGCCCGCAGCCCCCGCGCGCATGCTCCACGGCGCATTCGAGACGCTGGTCGCGGCGTGAACGACCTCGGCGCGAGAGACGAGAGCGCTTCGGGCCCCGGAGCGCGTGCCGAGCATCGGTCCGCGGCTCGGCCGCTCGAGCTGACCTTTCCGGCGAGCTTGGCGGAGCTCTCTGGACGCTACGACGCCGTCTTGTGCGACCTGTGGGGCGTGGTGCACGACGGTCGCCGAGTGTTCGAGCCCGCGGCCGCGGCGCTGCGCGCCTTTCGCGCGCGCGGCGGACGCGTGGTGTTGATCAGCAACGTCCCCAAACCGCGCGGCGTGATCCCGCGCCAGCTCGAGCGACTGGGGCTGGCCCGCGACGCCTGGGATGCGTTGGTCACTTCGGGCGATGCCACGCGCGCCGAGTTCGCCGCGCGCGCTCCCGGCCCGATGCACCTGTTCGGCCCGCGCTCGGATTCGATCCTGTGGGACGGTCTGGGGATCGAGCTCGCCACGCTCGAGCGCGCGAGCTTCATCGGCGCCACCGGACTCGACGACTTCGACGTGGAGACGCCAGCGGATTACACCGAGCGGCTGCGGCGCGCGCGCGAGCGCGGACTGACGATGGTGTGCGCCAATCCCGACATCGTGGTGCGCCTCGGCGAGCGACTCCACTGGTGCGCGGGGGCGCTGGCACGCGACTACACGCAGTTCGGCGGCCAGGTCGTCATGTGCGGCAAGCCCCACGCCCCGATCTACCAGTTGGCGCTGCGCGAGCTGCTCGAGCTCACCGGTCGTGAGCCGGAGCGCGCGCGCGTGCTCGCCATCGGCGATGGGCTCACCACCGACGTCATGGGCGCCAATCGCGAGGGTCTCCCGGCGCTGTTCGTCGCCTCTGGTATCCACGGAGCGAGCCTGCACGAGCGCTCGGGCCTCGACCGAGAGAAGGTCGAGGCCGCGCTGCACGAGGCGCGCGTCCACGCCCGCTACGCCATGCGCGAGCTCGCTTGAGCGCACGCCAGCCGCACGCGCTACATGCGGTGCGTGAGCAACAAGCCGTTGGTCAGCGCCGTGCCCGAGGGTGACGCCGGATCGCGGAACCAGGCCTGCACGAACAAGCTCGAGCCCACGTTCCACGGCCACCCGAGCGTGAAGGGATGCGCGATGCGGTAGGCGTTCCAGTCGAGCGCGAAGCCGCCGTTGCACGCGCCGCCGTTGCCCCCGGAGAACTGCAGCCCGGTGCGCTGGCGCGGTGGCGCGACGCACATGAACCCGCTGCCGAAGGGCACCGCGATCTGGCCGTCGACGCCGTAGAAGAAGAGGCCGTTCCTCTGGCCTTCGACCGAATAGGCGTAGATGTCGCAGGGGTTGGCGTAGGTTGCCGACGGCGAGTTGTTGCCGATGGTCGCGATGCCCGGAGAGCAGCCATTCGAGGTCACGCTCGACGTGCAGTAGGAGATCGGCCCGAGCGGCAGCACGTAGCCGTTCATGCTCCACGACGTGCATGCACCGGTGTCGCCGCCGGCCCAGTCGTAGATCCGCAGCACCCAGTGTCCGGGCGAGACCATCAACGCGCCGACCGGGAGGTTGGCGATGCCCGCGCTGCCGTCGGGCCACTGTCCGGCGCCGCTCCCGTACGAGACGTGGTAGATCGCCGGCGGCCAGTCGCCGCTCGTCGGAACCGGCAACCCGCCGCCCGAGACCAGCGAGTGGAAGCCGCCGCCGAGCGCGTTGCCGGAATTGCCCGCGTTGCTGCCGCTGAAGCCGGGCCGGTGCACCAGGTTGATGTGCGCTCCCGAAGGTCCGGAGAGCGTGATCTGCAGGTCGCCGATCCAGGTGTGCGTCAGGTTCTCGATCGCGATACGCGAGATCTTCTTCGGCCCGAGCGGCACGTAGCTCGAGCTCGACTCGAAGGCCAGGGGCGGCAGGCTCGTCGGCCACACGCCACCGCCGCCAGTCCCCACCGCCGGAATCGCGCCGCCCGGGCCGCTGGCGTTGAACGGAATGCCCTCGAGCCCGTGCAAAGTCCAGCCGCTGAAGCTGCCCGTGTCGCCGCTCGCCCAGTCGTAGACCTCGAGCGTCCAGGTGCCGGTCTCGCACACGATGGTGTTGAGCGGGAAGTTGAAGATGCCGGCGACTCCCGTGGGCCACATGCCCGCGCCCGAGCCGAACTCCTGGTTGTAGGTGCCCGGCGTCCAGTCGCCCGTGCTCGGAATGGCGAGCGCGCCGCTGGTGACGATGGTGTAGTTGCCACCGAGTGCGTTACCACCGCTGCCGAAGCCGCTGCCGGTGAAGCCCGGTCGATGCACGATGACGTAGCGTTGTTGCGTCGGGCTGAGCAGCACGAATTGCAGGTCGCCGATGAACGTGTGGGAGAGCCCGGCGATCTCGAGCGCCGTGAATTGACAGCCGGCGGCCGGAACGGGGCTCGTCGCGACGCTCACCGCCGGCGAGGGCGGCAACGTCGCGGGCCACACGCCGCCACCACCGCTGCCCGCGGCCGGGATCGTCGCTCCCGGACCGCTCACGGAGAACGGCGTTTGGGCCAGGGCCAGCGAGGAAAGCAAAGTCAGGGCGGACGAGAGCCGAAGCACTGCGGCTGCGAGGCGCTGCGAGTTCATGGAGGACTCCGGGAAGGGAAAACGCGAGCTCCTCGAAGGCTAGAGCGAGTGATCGAGGGCCGGACAGGTGGCCGTTCGGCCCACGCGGAACTACGACCGAGCGCCGCTCGGTTGCTCGAAGCCCGCGACGGCGCGGCGCGCGAGCTGTCGGCAGCGGTCACGGCCCTACGCCGCAACTCGCGCGGGGATCGGAGCCCAGGCCGGCAGCCTGGCCGCTGGCGAGAGCGCGCTCGCGCCGCTAGCGTCGCGCCACCGAACCCCGCCGCGGGATCACGCCCCGCGCGCACACTCGACGCCCCGAGGTCCCGCCGTGTCCCAGGACATCTTTCCGGTCAAGTCGCACGTCAAGGAACGCGCCCACGTCCACTCGCTCCAGCAGTACGAGCGGATGTACCGCCAGTCGATCGACAATCCCGCGCGCTTCTGGTCCGAGCAGGCCAAGGCCATCGACTGGTTCCACCCCTGGACCACGGTGTTCGACGCCGACTACAGCGAGGTCGACTTCGCCTGGTTCTCCGGCGGCCGGCTCAACGCCTGCTACAACTGCGTCGATCGGCACCTCGAGACGCGCGGCGAGCAGACGGCGATCATCTGGGCCGCCGACGAGCCGGGTGTCTACCGCCACATCAGCTACCGCGAGCTCAAGCACAACGTCTGCCGGCTCGCGAACGTCCTGCTCGCCCAGGGCGTCAAGAAGGGCGACCGCGTGTGCATCTACATGCCGATGATCCCCGAGGCGGTGTACGCGATGCTGGCCTGCGCGCGCATCGGCGCCGTGCACTCGGTGGTCTTCGGGGGCTTCTCGGCGGAAGCGCTGCGCGACCGCATCGTCGACGCGCGCTGCAAGGTGCTGATCACCGCCAACGAAGGCCTGCGCGGCGGGCGCCGCATCCCGCTCAAGGCCATCGCGGACCGCGCGGTCGAAGGCATGAGCGCGGTCGAGACCGTGCTCGTCGCGCGCCGCACCGAGACGCAGGTGCCGATGCAGAGCGGGCGCGACCTGTGGCTCGACGAAGAGATGAAGAAGCAGCGCTCGACCAGCACCGTGGCCTGGATGGGCGCGGAGGATCCGCTGTTCGTGCTCTACACCTCGGGCTCGACCGGCAAGCCCAAGGGGCTGATGCACACCACCGGCGGCTACATGGTGTATGCGGCTTTCACGCACAAGGTCGTGTTCGACTACCACGACGGCGACATCTACTGCTGCGCGGCCGACGTCGGCTGGATCACGGGCCACACCTACATCGTGTACGGGCCGCTCGCCAACGGAGCGACCACGGTGATGTTCGAGTCGACGCCGCTGCATCCCGACGCGAGCCGCTACTGGCGCATGGTGGACGAGCTCGAGATCAACATCTTCTACACCGCCCCCACCGCGTTGCGCGCGATCGCGCAAGCCGGCGACGAGCCCGTCAAGCGCTACTCGCGGGCGTCGCTGCGCGTGTTGGGCTCGGTCGGCGAGCCGATCAACCCGGAGATCTGGCGCTGGTACCACGATGTGGTCGGCGAGGGTCGCTGCGCGGTGGTCGACACCTGGTGGCAGACCGAAACCGGCGGGATCCTGATCACTCCGCTGCCGGGAGTGACGCCCACCAAGCCAGGCAGCGCGACCTTGCCGTTCTTCGGCGTGCGGCCGGTGGTGCTCGACCCCGAGCGCGGCTCGTTGCTCGAAGGCAACGGCGTCAGCGGCGCGCTGTGTCTCGCATCGCCCTGGCCGGGCCAAGCGCGCACGGTGTGGGGTGATCACCAGCGCTTCAAGGAGACCTATTTCTCGCAGTACCCGGGCTACTACTTCACCGGCGACGGCTGCACGCGCGACGAGGACGGCTACTACTGGATCACCGGGCGCATCGACGACGTGATCAACGTCAGCGGGCATCGCTTGGGGACGGCGGAGGTCGAGAGCGCGCTCGTGGCGCACGACGCGGTCGCGGAAGCCGCGGTCGTCGGCTATCCACACGACATCAAGGGCCAGGGCATCTACGCCTATGTCGTGCTGACCTCCGAGTACGCGCGCACCAAGCCCAGCGAGCTCTCCGGCGCGTTGAAGGAGCAGGTGCGCCAGAAGATCGGCGGCTTCGCGGCTCCGGACGTGATCCACGTCGCCAGCGGCCTGCCCAAGACTCGCTCGGGCAAGATCATGCGCCGCATCCTGCGCAAGATCGCCGCGGGCGAGTACACCGGCCTGGGGGACATCACCACGCTCGCCGAGCCCGAGGTCGTCGAGCGCTTGATCGACCAACACCGCACCAAAGCCCTCGGCTGAGCTCGTGGTGAGCTGAGGGCACGAGCCCTCAGGGTATTCGGTGCGGGGATCGCCCAGCGGGCGACCGCCCGAGCGTGCCGAGGCGCAACGGACGTTATTGTCGCGGGAATTCCGGCGCGAGCGGGCGCGTTGCTCGCGGAACCCGCGGGAACCCCCAAAATGAGCGAACTCGGTGCACGGACGGGCGACGACCTCGAAGCGGCGCTGGCGGTCGGTTTCGGCGCGACGGCTCCTCCGATCCTGTCGGCGCTCGAGCGCCAGAGCGGCATCCACGTGCCGCGGGTTTCGCTGCGCGAGACCGGCGGAGAGTTCTCGCTCCCGCTGACGCGCGCGAGCGCGGACACCGACGGGCTCAAGCTGCTGGGGCGCGGCAACTATCAACTGCAGGGAGAGTTCGCGCGCGGGGGCATGGGTGTGCTGCTCAAGGGGCACGACCTCGATCTGGGCCGCGACGTCGCGTTGAAAGTGCTGCGGGAGGACCTCGCGGCGCGACCGGAGATCGTGCAGCGCTTCGTCGAGGAAGCACAAATCGGGGGACAGCTCCAGCATCCCGGCATCGTTCCGGTGTACGAGCTCGGCCTGCTCGCCGACGGCCGCCCGTTCTTCGCGATGAAGCTGATCAAGGGCCGCACGCTGGCCGCCGTGCTCGCCGAGCGCGACCGCACCACGCGACGCAAGCTGTTCGATGTGTTCGCGGCCGTGTGCCAGACCTTGGCCTACGCCCACGCGCGCGGCGTGGTGCACCGCGACCTCAAGCCATCGAACGTGTTGATCGGCGCCTTCGGCGAGGTGCAGGTGATCGACTGGGGGCTGGCCAAGGTCCTCGCAACCGGCGGGGTCGACGACGAGCAACGCTCGCGCGCGGCGCGCACCATCTCGGTGATCGAGACCGTGCGCAGCGCGGCGCTGGGCGCCGGCTCGCATTCCCTGACCGGATCGGTGATGGGCACGCCGGCCTACATGCCACCCGAGCAAGCGCGAGGCGAGATCGAGCGCATCGACCAACGCAGCGACGTGTTCGCGCTCGGAGCGATCTTGTGCGAGATCCTGACCGGCGATCCTCCGTATACCGGCGAGAGCGAGCGCACGGTCCTGCAGGCCGCGCGCGCAGAGCTCGACGACGCTCGGGCTCGGCTGGCGCGCAGCGATGCGGACGCCGAGCTGGTGGACCTGTGCCGTGAATGTCTGGCGCCCGAGCAATCCCAGCGGCCGCGCTCCGCCGAGGTCGTGTCCGAACGCGTGCAGCGCTACCTGGCCTCGCTCGAGCAACGCGCGCGGAGCGCCGAAGTCGGCGCGGCGGAGGCTCGCGTGCGCGCGCGCTCGACCGTGCTGCTGACGATCGTGGCCGCGAGCACGCTGCTGATCGGGATCGCCCTGTGGTTCTGGTGGCGCGCGGAGCGCGTCCAGCGCCAGAGAGTCGCCGACGACGGTGTCGCGGCCGCACTGGTCGAAGCCGGTGCCGCGCGCGGACAACGAGATTGGCCCGCGGCGACGCTCGCTCTCGAGCGCGCGCGCGCCCGGCTCTCCAATGCCGACGTGGGGCTCGCCATGCACGGCCAGGTCGAAGCGCTCGCGCGCGAGATCGAGCACGAGGCCCGCACCGCGGCCGAGCAGGCGCTGCGCTCCCAAGACAATGCGCGCCTGCTCGCGGACTTGGAGAGCATCCGCCAGCCCGAGGGCGACTCGGTTTACCCCACGGATTGGAGCGCGGTCGACCGCAGCTACGCCGCAGTGTTCGGCCTGCACGGACTGGCGCTCGACCTGGAGGAACGCGCGGTGACGACTGCGCTCGCCGAGCGCGGCCTGCCTGTCGAGCTCGCCGCGTCCATCGACGCTTGGTCCGTGGTCCGGCGGCACGCGCTCGACGTGCCGGGCGCCGCGCGCTTGACGCGCATCGCGACCGCTCTCGACCCCGATTCACTGCGCACCGAGGTGCGCCTGGCCCTCGCCGCCGATGACCGAGCGCGGCTCGACGAGATCGCGCTGCGCCCGGAGGTCGAGCGCTTGCCGCCGATCACGCTGCGGCTGGTGGCTCACGCGTTGCTCTTCGGCTCCACGAACGCGCGCGCGATCGAGCTGTTGAGCCTGGCGCGGCGCAGGTTTCCCGGCGATTTCCACATCGCCTTCGAGCTCGCCCGCGCACTGCGCCAGGCACGGCCACCGCGCGCGAGAGACGCGCTGGCCATGTACGAGGCGGCACTGGCCCTGCGCCCAGGCAACATCGAGGTCTGGCACGAGCTCGGCATGACGCTCAGCTCGTACCTCGACCGCGGCGCCGAGGCCGAAGCACTGTTCCGCGAGGTCGTCGCCCGCGTGCCCGAGGACGGCCACATGTACTTCCACCTCGGCACGGCCTTGATGCAAACCGGACGCGATGCGCAGGCCGTCGAGCCGCTGCAGCGTTCGATCGAGCTCGAGCCGCTGTACGTTCTGGCGCACGAGAATCTGGGCATCTCGCTCGACCGCATGGGACGGCGCGATGAAGCGCTGGCCAGCTACGACCGCGCTCTCGCGCTGAACCCGACGCGCGCCACGGTCCACCACAATCGCGGCACGACGCTGCGCGCGTTGGGGCGCTACGACGAAGCCAAGTCGGAGTTCGAGCGCGCGCTCGAGCTCGATCCCAAGTTCGCTCGCCCGCACACCGAGCTGGCCTATCTCGGCCTGCGCACGGGCGACCACGCGCGCGCCCTGGCGGAGTCGGACGCGGCCATCGCGCTCGACCCCAAGTTCGCCTTCGATCACCAGCAACGCGGGAGCGCGCTGGCCAGTTTGGGGCGATTCGCGGAAGCGCGTCCGGCGTACCTCGAGAGCGTGCGGCTCTCCCCCAACTTCCCCAACCCGCGGCGTTCGCTCGCGATCCTCATCCTGCGCGATCCGGCCTCGACCAAGGCCGATGCGCAGGCTGCCGTGGAGCACGCGCGCAAGTTCCTCGAGCTCGCGCCCGACGATCCGGATGCCGCGGATTTGCTCGGTGTGTTGCTGTACGCCGCTGGCGACTTCGAGGCCGCGCGCGCGCATTTCAGCGGCATGTCTACGTCGAACAACGATCAGTCGCGCAAGTTGTTCCTGGCGCTGTGCGACGAGCATCTGGGAGAGGCAGCACGCGCGCGGACCGCTCTGCGCGAGCTCGACCTCGAGGAGTTCGTGGCCGCGGAGCCGCTGCTCGGACGGTTCGTCGACGAAGCGCGAGCGTTGCTCTCGGCCAAGTGAGCACGACGCCAATCGTGGACGCTCGGATGTGGTGAGGAGCTCAGGGACTCGATGTCCGGCGCCCCGCGGCGCTGGCGCACCGGACTCGGGAACGACTGCGTCTGGGGAATCTCCGCGCCACGCGACGCAAGGGAGGCGCAGTCGTTCAGCGCTCGCCGCCCTTGAGCACTTCGAGCATCCAGTCGCATTCGCGCTCGAGATCGGCGGCGTGTCCTCCACTGCGCTGCCGCACGACCTCGCGCAGCGCTTCGCGGAAGTCCTCGCGTGCGTCGGCGTACACGTGGTGCACGCGCGCCGCGTCCTCGCCCCAGCGAGCCGCGATGTCCGCGATCGTCAATCCGAGCTGGAAGCGCAGCTCGAGCAACTCCACGCGCCTCAGGTGCACTGCACCGCGCTCCTGGGCCCGCGCGCGTTGCAGCTCGCCGGCCTCGCGCATCACCGCCACCGCGTAGGCGCGATCGAAGGCGACGCTCAGGCGCGTCTCGCGCGCTTCGCGGTCCTCGCCGTCCAGCTCCGCGAGCTCGGCGCGCCCCGCGCGTTGCTCGAAGCGCAGCGCCACGGTGCGCGCGACGCCGTACAGGAACGGCCGGAAGGGCCGCGAAGGATCGCTGCGCTCGAGCGCGCCCTGCTCGCGCAGGCAGTCGATGAACACCTCCTGCACCGCGTCGTCGACTTCGTTGGAGAGGCGCGAGCGCGCCCAACGCGCTGCGAAATAGGCTCGCACGACGGCCGCGTAGTCGCGTGCGAAGCGCTCGCGAGCGTCGTCGTCGCCCGCGCGAGCGGCGTCGATCATCGTCCAGCTCGTCTCGCGCGCCTTCATGGCCCGGATTGTTCGAGCGACACCGCTGGAGCGCAAGCCCGCGCGTCGGACGGGCGCGCTCTCAGACATCGAACAGCGCGGGCAGTGCGGGGGCGCGCAGCCGGCGCTTGCGCTCGGTGAGCGAGTTCAGGAACTCGAGCAAGTCGGACTTCTCGGCACGCGTCAGATCGAGCGCTTGGATCAGCGGCGATTTGACCGGAAACAGCGGATCGCCCACTTGCTCCGGCTTGGGCACGATGCGCGGCATGCCGGCGCTGTACATGCCGATCACGCCCTCGAGCTCGAACAGGCCGTTGTGCATGTACGGTCCGGTGCGTCCGAGATTTCGCAGGGATGGCGTGCGGAAGCGTCCCACGTCGCGCGGGTCCTTGGTCACTTCGAAGCGCCCCAGGTCCTGGAGCTCGCGGCCATAGTAGGTCAGCCCCAGATTGTGAAACTGCTCGTCGGTGAGCAGCGGCCCGTAATGGCAATTCAGGCAGCGCGCCGAGGTTCGGAACAGGTGCAAACCGCGCACGGCGGAGTCGCTCAGAGCGTCATGGCGGCCTTCGAGGAACGCGTCGAAGGCGCTCGAGCCGTCGGAAACCAGCGTGCTTTCGAAGGCCGCGAGCGCATCGAGCGTGCGCTCGATGCTGACCGTCTCGTCACCGAAGGCCGCGGCGAAACGTCCGCGGTAACCGTGCGACGAGGCCAACTTCGCGACCACGTCTTCGGCACTGGTGTGCATCTCGCGTGGATTGGTGAACACCGCCAGCGCCTGCGCTTGCAGCGTTCTCGCGCGGCCATCCCAGAACCACGTCGTGCGCAGGCTCGCGTTCAAGAGCGTCGGCGCGTTGCGCGGCAGAGCCAGAAAGCCCTCGCCGAAGCTCGCCGCACGGCCGTCGCCGAACCCCAGCTCGGCATCGTGGCAGCTCGCGCAGGCCAACTGTCCGTTGCCCGAGATGCGTGCGTCGAAATACAGCATCGACCCGAGCTCCTCGCGCGCGCGTTGCACGGGGTCGGTGGTCGCGGCGCGCGCGGGAACCAGCGCGAGCTCGCGGTGCGGGATGCCCGCATCGAGCGTCGGCGCCGGCCACAGCGACGGATCGCGCTCGTACAGCTCGCGCAGCGGCTCGCGCGCGCTCGCCGAACTCATCGGCGCTTCGACGAACGACTCACCGGCGGCTCCGGTCGCCGGCGGAGCATCGGAAGTGGGCGGAGCGACGCAAGCGGCGACGAACAGCAGCGGCAGTGCACGTTTCATGTCCAACGAAATCGTACGGCGCGCGCGCAGCGCGTCCATCGTCTCGCACCGAGCGCGGAGGCTCGTTGGAGCTCGCGGAGAGGAGCTGGCGCGAGTCGTCGCGCAGGCCTCGTCGCCTGGCCGTGCGAGGCGCTGTTCGCGGCGGTCTCACGCGCAACGGGAACGCGTCGGTCGACCGCCGCTCCACACACACAGCAGCGCCAGCGCGCAGCCGATGGCACCGATGATCAGGCCCCAGCGGAACGATGCCGGGCGGTAGACCAGTTCGATCTCGTGCCGCCCCGCCGGGACATCGAGCGCGACGAATGCGGCATTGGCTTGCAACAACGCGGAGGGAGCTCCGTCGATCGATGCGCTCCATCCGGGATAGCGCGTCTGCGCGAGCACCAAGTACTGCGCGGCCGATTGCTCGACGGTGTACTTCGAGCGGCCCGGCACTTCGAGCGTGCACGTCACGACCCCATCCGGGCTGGCGGGCCCCTCCGCGCTCGCATCGCGCTCGTCCTGGCGGCGCGTTCGACGCTGCTCACGCGCGACGAACCCAGGCGGCACGTCCGGGCCGAGCACCACCGTTTCGTAGGGCTCGAAACGCGGCAGCGAGACTCGGCCGCGCGCGCTGCGTATGTCGCCGGCAAAGAGTGCCCGCGCGACCAACCACGCACGTCCACGCGCCGGCACATAGCGGTAGAGCACCGCGCGACCCATGCGCGCGACCTCTTGGAGCGCACTCGCGTCGCCTCGCCATGCAACGCGTTCGCGTGCGTCCGCAACTGTCGTCCGCCGGGTGTCGAGCGCCTCGTCGAGGACCACGTACTCGACTCCGAGCAGCTCCAGGTCTCGCGGACTGGCGGAAGCGATCGCCTGCCAGTTGGTGCGAGGATCGAGCAAGCTCTGCAGCAGACCGTCGTACTCGCCGACGCCGAGCGCGTCGTACGAGGTCACCAGGTGGATCCCGTAGTGCAGGTTGACATTGGGCGGCAATGCGGCGCGCGACAGATCGAGCACGCGACCCGAGCCGACGTGGCTCCGCAGGGTATCGATGCCCGCGGCTCGCGGCACCAGGAAGCGCTGCTCGCACGCGACCTGGTAGTGCGACCAAAACCCAGGATTCTGCACGCCGAACGCGAGCACGAGCGCGCCCAGCGCGAGCCCGCGGCGCAGCTTCGAACGCGCGATCCACGCCGCTGCGACTCCCAGGATTCCCAGCAGCGCCGCTGCGGACATCCAAACGACGTGGCCCTCCGCGGCTTCGACGAGCTCGGCCGCGGGTGCCAGCTCACGCACTACCGTCGCCGCCGTCTCGCGCGCGCTCGTCCAGGCGAACGCGAGCACGGCGCCCGCGAGCGCGACGATGGACGCAGCTCCCAGCCACGAGCGTCGCGGCTCGTGCGCGAGCAGTGCATCGACAGCGCTGCCCGCCAGGACTGCGAGAGCGACCAACCAGGGACCTTGGCTCACGAAGTTGGGCACCCAGTTCAAATGCAGCAGTGCGCCGAGCCAGCGCGCGCACCCGAACAGGTCGTGCGCCCAGGCTGGCCACAGAGCGGCGAGGGCGGCGAAGGGTGCGGTCATCGAGCTGCGCAGCGCGCGCCGCAGAGCGAGCGCGGCGAGCAGCATCACGGTGGAGCCCGCATAGGCGAGGTTGGCGATGTGGTAGTTCGGCGGAGGCAGCTCGGCGCCGAGGTTCTGGCCGTCGATCACCGACCCCAGGAAGCTGGGGAACAGGTAGCGCGGCCAGGTCGAGGAATCGAGCGGAGGAAAGGGTGCGGCGTGGAGCTCCAGCGTGCGGCTGCCGAGCGAGACGTACTCCCCAAACGGCAACAGCAGCGGCGCTGCGAGCGCCAGCGACGCCAGCGCAATGCCGACCAACGTCGCCGCGGTGCGCAGCGTTTCGCGCGGGCTGCGCCCTCGAGCGTGCCAGGCCTGCGCGATCAGACGCGTGGCCACGTACGCCGCCAGGGTGATCCCCGCGAAGAACAGCACCTCGGGATGGCCGGCATAGGCCATGGCCACGAGCGTCGCGATCAATGCGGCGCTCCAACCGCGGGGCACGGCTCCGCCCGCGTCGCGCGCGCGCTGGAGAATCGTCTCCGCGCAGAACAGCGCCGCCGGCAAGCACGCCAGCACGGTCGAGTGCGGATAGCTGATCAACAGCATGTTGAAACCGCAGGTGACGAAGCTCGCGGCACCGAACAGCGCGGCGACCGGCCGCAGCGTGATCCGTCGCAGGAACACGAACAGCGCCATCCCCGCGAACCACGCCTTGGCGAGCGCGCTGGCGAGCAACGCCAACTTGGGCTCGAGCACGCGGAACGGCAGCGAAGCGGGCGACGCGATGGCGGACTGGAAATTGGCCCACAGCGGCGTGCCGCAACCGTTCTGCGGGTTCCACAGCGGCCAGCGACCCGCGGAGAGCTCGCGCTGCGCGAAGTCGTGCCAGGGCAGGAACTGGACGACCGGGTCGGAGAGCAGCGCATTGCGCGGACGGATGCCCGACTCGAGCTGCAAGAGCGGCACGTTCTGCAGCAGATCCGCGGTGGAGAACGCCGCGCTGCGCAGGCCCATCAACGGCTCGTGGAAGATCCATGCGACGAGCGCCCCGAGCAGCAGCGCGGCAACTGCGAGCTCTCGCAGGCGCAGCTCGACGCGAGTCTCCGGTGCGAGCGAGCCCATCGGGCTCCCAACGTACTCGTGCGCCGCCGGAGCGTCGAGCGCGGCGCGCCCGCTCGCTCGCTCACTGCAGCAGCAGGCTCACGTTGCTCGATCCCGTGTTGGCCACCGCCAGGTCGAGCTTGCCGTCGCCGTTGAAGTCCGCGACGCCCAGTCCCGAGGGGTGATCACCGGCGCCGAAGGACGCGCGACCACCGAAGGGCGCGAAGCGCGCTCCGCGGCGCACGTCGACGTACGGCGAGAAGTTGCAGCTGGTGGCGAGGTCGAGGCGCGCGTCGCCGTCGAAGTCGGCGAGCACGACGTCGTAGGGGTCGTAGCCCGTCTGCAGCTCCACGCGCGCGCCGAACGCTCCCCCACCGAGGCCCGGAAGCAGCGCCAAGCTGCGACCGACGATCTCCCCGAACTCGCACACCACCAGATCGGGCACCCCGTCGTGCGTGACGTCGCCGACGGCGAGCGAGGTCGGACGCAGGAGCAACGGGTACGCGCTGCGCGCCCCGAAGCCCCCGCCACCGAGCCCGAGGGAGACGGACACGGTGTTGGCGAAGTTCTCGACGACGATCAAGTCGGCGAGCGCGTCTCCGCTGACGTCGACCACCGCGACGTCGAACGGCTCGGCGCCGCACGCGCGGTCGACGCGCGGCGCGAGCGCGCCCGAGCCGTTTCCGCGGAGAAAGCTGACCGAATGCGAGAGTTGATTGGCGACCACGACGTCGTTCCAACCGTCGCCGTCGTAGTCCGCGATCGCCAGTCCTTGCGGCTGGCTTCCGGTCGCGTGGCTGTGGGCCGGCGCGAAGCTCGCGCCGCCCAGCGAGAGGAACACCGAGATGCTCGCGGCTCCGGAGTTGGTGACGACGATGTCGGGGAAGGCGTCGCCGTCGAGGTGACCGATGGCCACGTGCCCGGGCGCCGCGCCGCAAACGAGCGTCGACTGCGGCGCCAGCGTGCCCTGCCCCGAGCCGCGCAAGACGCTCACGCTGTTCGCACCAGAGTTGGCGGTGACGACGTCCGCGGCACCGTCGAGATCGAGGTCCGCCGTCGCGAGCCCGATCGGTGCGGCCCCGGTCGTGAATTCGGGCGCGCGCCCGAAGCTCCCGTTGCCGTTGCCCAAGTGCACCGTGACCGAGCTGGCGAAGGTGTCCGCGGACACGTAGTCGAGCTTGCCGTCGAGGTCGAAGTCACCCACGGCGAGCGCCAACGGACCGTTCGGTGTCAACGCGTCGAGCTTGCCGTGGAAGTCGCCATCGCCGCGGTTGCGCAGCAGCGAGACCTTGCTGTTCGAGTAACCCGCGACGAGCAAGTCGGCGTCGCCGTCGGCGTCGAAGTCGGCGCTGGCGAGGCTCAGCGGCTGATCCGCGGTGTTGTACTCCTGCGATGGTGCGAACGTGCCATTGGGGAGCGCCAGCAACACACTCGTGTCGTCGGACCCGGCGTTGGCCGTCGCCAAGTCGAGCCGCCCATCGTTGTCCAGATCGACCGCGATCACATCCCAGGGAGCTGTGCCGCAGTCGTAGGTCGCCGCGCTCGAAAGCACACCTCCGGCGAGGCCGCGGTACACCGAGAGCGTGTCGTCCGCGAGATTGCACACGGCAACGTCGACGCGCCCATCGGCGTCGAAATCACCGCAAGTCACAGCGTAGGGCGCGTTCCCCGTCGGATAGGCGACCTCGCCCGCGAACAGGCCATTGCCCAGCGCGCGATGCACGCCGAGCACGTTGGTGAAGGAGCTCACCGTCAGCAGCTCGTCGAGCCCGTCGCCGTCGAGATCGCGGAGCTCCAAGCCGTCGGGAAAGCTCGCGCACGGCACCACGACGCCCGTCTCGAAGGTGCCGTCACCGAGGCCACGGCACACGCTCACGTCCGCGCCGAGCCACGACGCGAAGGCCACATCGGCGATCCCGTCCCCGTCGACGTCGCCCAGCGCGAGACCGTGCGCCTGCTGCGGGATCGACGCGCGCCAATGATCGAAGAGCATGCCGCGCCCGTTGTTGACCAGCGCGCGCAGCTCCGGCGGCGACGAGCTAGCGAACAGCACGTCGAGGTCGCCATCGCCGTCGAAGTCCACGCTTGCGATGCCGTCCTGATTGGCTCGGACGTCGTGCGCCAGGTAGTCGGCGCGGAACAGCGGGTTCGCCACCGGAGGCGGCCGGCGCAGCGCCTCGCGCGCGTCGATCGCAGTGGGGAGCTGTACCTGAGCGGCGAGTGGCGCGGAGCCAAGGAGCAGAACGAGAGTCGACGAGCGGCGGTGCATGGGTGTGGAGTCGAGCGTGGGCTGGAGTCGAGAAGTCGAGCGCGGTCCCTCGATTCCAAGAGCCGTTCCAGCGCTCGTGGGACCCTCCGCCCCTCGTCCTGGCGGCGCGCGGAGCACACCCGCGTGGCCTTCATCCACAACCTGGACGCGCCGCGCTCCGCGGTCCCGCGCTCGGACGGCTGGCACACGGACGCGCGACCGATCGCGTAGGCTGCGCGCGTGGACTCCTCGCTCCCCACGCGCCTGGGACCGCACCGTGGCAAGCGCGGCTCGCCGCGCTGTGAGCGCTGCGCCTTGCCGCCGGATCTGTGCATGTGCCGCGAAACCACCGCGCTCGCGTTGGAAACGCGCGTCGTGGTGTTCGCCCACCGGCGCGAGGTCCACAAGACGACCAACACCGCGCGCCTGGTGCCGCTCGCACTGTCCAACGCGGAAGTCCGCGTCGTCGGCCGCGACGAGGATCGGCGCGCCTACGAACAGCACGCCGCGCCGCATTCATGCGCGCTGGTGCTGTACCCCACGCCGGACTCACGGCCATTGACGCGCGAGCTCGCGCTCGCCGGTCCCGTGACCTTGCTGGTGCCCGATGGGAATTGGCGCCAAGCGTTCAAGATCGCGAACAAGGAACAGGCGCTCGCTCGCTTGCCGCACGTCCACTTGCCCGACGGTCCGCCGTCGAGCTACGCGCTGCGGACCCATCCCGAGCCGCGCTATCTCGCGACCTTCGAGGCCATCGCGCGCGCCCTGGGAATCCTCGAGGGAGAAGCTGTGCAACGCGCGCTCGAGGAAGTGCTCGCGCGCAAGGTCGAGCGCACGCTGTGGACCCGCAAGCGCCCGCCGTCGAGCGCCGTTCACGCCCCAGGCGCGTGAGCACTCGCGTTGGCGAGCGCCGACGTCAGCCGCTCGACGCGTCCTCGAGCAGCGCGCTCACACGCGCCAGGAGTTCCTTGCGCGTGAAGGGCTTCTGGAGCCGCGAGGTCGACGGGTCCGACGGGAGGAGCGGCGCCTCGGCCGTGTAGCCGGAAACGAACAACACCGGAAGCCGTGGGCTCTGGCGCCGCAGCTCGCGCGCGAGCTCGAAGCCGCCGGTGCGAGGCATCACCAAATCGGTGACCACCAAGTCCGGTGGTCGTGACGCGGCGCGAGCGACGTCGAGCGCGCGCTCGCCGTTCTCCGCCTCGAGCACCAGAAAACCGGCGGCGCGCAGCGTCGTGGTCACGATCTCGCGCACCATGGGCTCGTCCTCGACGACCAGCACCGTGCCGCCCTTGCGCGTGGAAACCGGCGCCGGTCGCGCCTCGTCGGTCGTTGGCGCGGCGTTCGCCAGCCGCGGCAGGTACACGCTCACCGTCGTCCCAACGCCCAGCGTGCTCGCCAACGTGACCAGTCCCCCGCTCTGGTGGACGATGCCGTAGACCGTCGAGAGCCCCAGCCCAGTGCCCTTGCCCTGCACTTTCGTCGTGAAGAACGGATCGAAGGCACGCGAGCGCGTGGCCTCGTCCATCCCGCAGCCGGTGTCGGACACGCTCATGCACACGTACGGACCGGGCGCGCGTTCCGCGTGGCCGCGCAAGAAGTTCGCGTCGAGCTCGACCAGCGTCGTCTCAATCGTCAGCGTGCCGCCCGCGGGCATCGCATCGCGAGCGTTGAGCACCAAGTTGAGCACCACCTGCTCGATCTGACCGCGATCGACGCGCGCATGCGCCGCTTGAGCCGCGAGCGGGATCGACAAGCGGATGTGCTCGCCGATCAAGCGTCGCAGCATGTCCCCGAGCTCGTCGACGATGGCGGTCAGGTCGAGCACGCGAGGCGCGAGCACCTGTTGGCGGCTGTAGGCGAGCAGCTGGCGCGTCAATCCGGCCGCGCGCCCCGCCGCGCGCAGGATTTCCTGCGCGTCCCGCAGCTCGCGGCTCGCGCCCGGAAGCGAGTCCACCAACGACTCCGCATAGCCGCTGATGGCCGTGAGGAGGTTGTTGAAGTCGTGAGCAACACCGCCGGCGAGTCGGCCGACGGCTTCCATCTTCTGCGCTTGACGCAGCTTGTCCTCGAGACCCTTGCGCTCGGTGATGTCGGCGATCGCGCCATCGCAGTGGTCGACGCTGCCGTCCGCGGTGAACACGGCCCGACCTTGCACCATGCCCCAGAACGTCGAGCCGTCGCGGCGCCGACACAGCACTTCCTCGTTGTCGATCCGACCGCGCTCGCGCAGTACGCGGAACAGCTCCACGCGTCGTTCGGGGTCGACGAAGAGCTGCTTTGGGTCGGTGCGCACGAGCTCCTCGGCGCTGTCGAAGCCGAACATGCGCGCCATGGCGTCGTTCACGTACAACAGTCCGCGATCGGGCGTCGTGCGCAGGATGCCCTCGTTGACATTGTGATTGATCGACGCCAACAAGCTCTCGCGCTGCTCGCGTTCGAGCGTGATGCCAGCGAGCGCGGCGGCACGCTCGACCAGCTTGAGCTCCGAGGCGCTCGGAGCTCGGCGCTCGCGGTAATACACGGCGAATGTCCCGAGCACGCGGCCGGCGGCGGCACGCACGGGAACGGACCAACACGATCGCAGGCCGTGGGACAGCGCCAGCGCCGCGAACCCGGTCCACAGCGGGTCGTTCTCGATGTCGCTGACGACGGTGGTCTGGCCGGTGAAGGCCGCGGTACCGCACGAACCGACCGCGGGCCCGATCACCAGCCCCTCCAGGGCCGCCGTGTAGCTCGTTGGCAGCGACGGAGCGATGCCGTTCTTGAGCCGCTGGCCTTCGAGCGTGAGCAGCGAGGCCAAGCCGCCTTCGGTCATGCTCTCGATGCCGTGGAGCAGCATCGACATCACGTCGACGGTGGGACGCCCGGTGGCGATGGCCTCCAGCACGTGCGCCTGCCAACCCAGGAGCAGTTCGTCGCGCTTGCGCTCGGTGATGTCGCGCACCAGGCTGAGCACCTCGTCGGTCGCGATGCGCACGAAGCGCACCTCGTGGATGCGCGTCGAGCCCGCGAGCACGAACTGGAACTCGTGCGGCTCGGTCGGCGCGCCGCGCAGCGTCTCCTCGATGCTCGCCTCGAGCTTGCGCGCGAGTTCGGGCGCGACCACCTCGGCCAAGCGCCTGCCGATCCAACGCTCGTGCTCCTTGGTGGCGCGCAGGCCCTCGGGCACGTACATGTCGAGCACCGTGCCGTCGCCCTTGATGCGGTAGGTCACGTCCAACAAGAGCTGCTGGAACGCGCGGCGCGAGGCCGACGCGCGCGCCTGGCTGGCGATCGCCGCTTCGCGCTCGGCGAGCAGCGCTCCGAGCACCAGCGGCACCCCGACCAAGGACAGGTCGAAGACCTGCACGGCGACGTGGCGCGATTCGAGCGGCACCGACATGAACGGTCCGATGCCGAAGTTGGTGCCGAGCGCGACCGAGAGCGCCGTCAGGGCTCCGATCGAGATCGCTCCGCGCGGGCCGAAGCGCACGGACGCGAACAACGCGATCGGCAGCAACGAGTACAGCACACTGGTCGCCAGTGGGTCGGGCTCGACGCGCGTCATGACCAACCAGACCACGGCCAGCAGCCCCAGGACGGTGGCCAAGGCCTCGATGCTGGCGCGCCGCGACCAGTTGCTCGGCCGCTGCACGAACCAGGTGCTGATGAACGGCAGCACGACCAGCACGCCCAGCGCGTTCATGCGCCACCAACCGTCCCAGCCCGAGTAGAACGGAGGACGGAACACCGGCTGCGTGCATGCGCGCCCAATCCACGACACCAGGATGCTCGCGAGCGGTGCGACACTCGCCACCACGCACAGCGCGACCACGTCGCGCAAGCGCGCGAAGGCCGCGTCGACGTTCATGCGCCGCGGGAGCCACGCGC
Organism: Planctomycetota bacterium; assembly: GCA_020853575.1. Classification (GTDB taxonomy): domain Bacteria; phylum Planctomycetota; class UBA1135; order UBA1135; genus F1-120-MAGs118. Next base: position 119,459 of record JADYYP010000021.1, on the reverse strand, counting down.
CGCACGCCGCTTCGCAGGCACTGCCGAGCCCTCCGGCGACGATCACGGACGCCGGGTAGCCGATCGAAACGCGGACGGCGATCGCCGCCAGCGCGACGATCCACCACGAGCCCAAACCGAGCAACCACAAGCCCGCGATCGCGACGCCGCTGGGCAACCAGATCACGGCCTCGATCAGCGAGCCCGTGCCGCTCTCGCGCACGAGCGCGGAGGCCACCAACGACGCGAACAGCAGCGCGCGCACTCCGATGCGCTGCAGCCACGAGTTCGCGAGGTCAGGTCTCTGGCCCGGAGAGCTGGCTGTGGCGATCTGGGAGATGGAATCGGGCACGCTGAGGCTCCGTCTGAGTACGGCGCGCTCCCACCGTACTCCGGACCACCGTGGAATCACTGCACAGCACTCTAGGTTCGCAGCGTCCGCCAAGCCTCCGGCGGCTCGGGAATCTATGCCGAACTTCATGCCGGTGCGCAACCGCCCGTGGATCTCCTCAGCGGCGATAGCGGCTGCGCTGCGCAGCGTGCATCATCCGCGGATGACCAAGATCCACACCCCGGGCTTGTTCGACTCGCGCGACGACGCCGCGCCGCCCACGCGCGTCGCGTTCGACATCGAGATCGCGAATGTGATCGAGCTCGCGCCCGGTGAAGACCTCGAGGCCCATGGGCCGTTCGACATCTCCTGCGCCGCAGCAGTCGACGACCGCGGCAAGACGCGCCATTGGTACACGAAGGACGAGCATGGCGAGCCCGGCCCAAAGCTCAGCGCCAGCGGAGCGCGCGAGATGCTCCTGTGGTTGCGCGAGCAACAGCTGGCCGGCGTGAAGGTGTGCGCCTGGAACGGTCTGTCGTTCGATGTGCGCTGGTTGGGGCACGTCGCCGAGGACATGCAGCTCGCCAAGGAGATCGCGCTCGAGCTCTACGACCCGATGTTCCAGTTCGTCTGCCAGCGCGGCTTCCCGGTCTCCCTGGCCAACGTGGCCGAAGGACTGGGCCTCACGGAGAAGAAGCTGATGAGCGGCGAGCAAGCCCCGATCGAGTGGGCGCGGGGAAATCGCCAGCTCGTGCTCGACTACGTCGCCGGCGACTGCCGGTTGACGGAGGCGGTCGTCGCCCGCATCGTCACCCAGCGCGAAATCCGCTGGAAAACGAAGAAGGGGACGTTCTCGAGCGAGCCCATGCCAGTGCTGCGCAGCGTGCGGCAGGCGCTGGCGATCCCGCTTCCGGACACCTCCTGGATGCGCGAGCCGCTGCGTCGCGAGAAGTTCTACGCCTGGTGCGGCGACGTGCGCTGAGCGCGCGGGACGACCATGTCACAACGACGAGAGCGCTTCTTCGCCACGTGTGCGCCGGGCCTCGAGCCGGTGCTGCACGAGGAGCTCAAGACGCTCGGCCTGTCCAAGGTCGAGCGCCAGACCGGTGGCGTGTACTTCGAGGGTTCGCTGGCCGACGCGCTGCGCGCGAATCTGTGGTTGCGCACCGCGATCCGGGTGTTGATGCGCGTGGCGCGCTTCGAGGCCAAGGACGCGGACGCGCTCTACGAACGTGCGCGCGAAGTCGATTGGAACCGCTTCGTGCGGCCGGAGGGCACGTTGATCGTCGACGCGCACTCGAAGGAGTCGGCGCTCGACCACACCCTGTTCATCGAGCAACGCGTCAAGGACGCCATCGTCGACGCGGTGCGCGCCAAGCACGGCACGCGCCCCTCGGTCGCGAAGGAGAACGCCGACCTCGGCGTGTACGCGCACCTGTTCCGCGATCGCTGCACCTTGCTGGTCGACACCTCGGGCGAGTCGCTGCACAAGCGCGGCTGGCGCGCATTCCAGGGTCGTGCGCCGCTGGCCGAGACCTTCGCCGCGGCGCTGGTGCTGCTCTCGAAATGGAATGGCCGCGCGCCGCTGATCGATCCCTTCTGCGGCTCGGGCACACTGCTGGTCGAGGCCGCCTGGATCGCCGAGAACCGTGCTCCGGGGCTGCTGCGAGCCTCGTTCGGCCTGGAGCGCTGGAGCGAGTCGGAGGCCGCGCTCGCCGCGCGCTTGCGCAGTGAGGCGCGCGCCGCGCAGCGGCCTTCGAAGGCGCTTCTGGTCGGCCGCGACCGCGATCCCAAGACGATCCAGGGAGCCATGGAAAACGTGGACGCCGCCGGGCTCGCGGGCCGCATCGCCTTGGACGTCGGCGAGGCGCTCGAGCTCGAGCCGCGCAAGGGCTGGAACGCCTGGCTGCTCTCGAACCTGCCCTACGGCGGGCGCATCGGAGACCAGCGCGAAGTCACCGAGCTGTACCGGCGCTTCGGTCGCTGGCTGCGCGAGCACTGCGCCGGGTTCCACGTCGGACTGCTCGTCGAACGCGGCAAGCTGTCCGCCACACTCGCTCTCTCGAACCCCGTCCACCACCCGATCCTGAATGGTGGCCTGGAGTGCGAGTTCCTGCTGAGCGAGGTGGCGCAGCCCTGACTGCCTTGTCGCCGATTCGCTGTCGTCCGCGCGGACGTCCGGTTGCGGAAGGAAGAGGCCCCGACCGACCGCCTCGAGAGCTGCGGCCGGCCGGAGCGATCCCTCAGTGCATCGATTGATGTCGCGGGCGTCGATTCGTGGCCGAAAAATCGAGTTTTTCGCGCGCCGGCCGCGCGTGAGCTCGGCGCACCGCTCAACCTCGCGGCTCACCCCAGCTCGAGCGCGAAACGAATTCCTCCGTCGGCACCCGGGGCCCCACCAGGCGAAAACCCCAGCCGCTCGAGGCCCTTCGTCGGGAGCTCGGGTCCCTCGGGAAGGCGGGCGACGATCCGGTCGAGGCGCGCATCGCGGCTGGCCCACACGATGACCGCGCGACAGGCCTCCGAGGCCAATCCGCGGCGTTGGTGCGAGGCGAGCACCGAGCACCACAGCTCGAGCTCACCGCCGCGCCCCGTCGGAGCCAAGCGCACGCGGCCGATCGAGGTCGGTGGGGTCGAGGAATCGCAGAGCAGCATGTCCCACGCATATGCCTCGGGTTCGAGCGCGGGCGTCGCGGCCGTCGCCCACGCGCACTCCGGCGACGCCCCGACCGAGGTCGCACCCCCTCCGGCGTTCACGAGCTCGGCGCCCTGCCGCGAGTGCAACGCGACCATGCGCAAGCGCGCCGTCGAGAGTGTGGGAGGCCGCTGCACGGACCTCGGAAAAGCTACCTGACGAGCCAAGGGGCTCCGACGCGCAGCTCCAGCGGCGGTGAGCGCCGCTCGCCAGCCTCAGCTCCCCGCATCCATCACGGTTCGGAGTCAGACAGCCACTCGGTCGCCCACTCCGTCGGCCTTGCCTTTGGCCCCCGATCCGCCGATATATACTCGACAGTATAATACTGCGAGATATCATCCAAGCATGTCCACCCCCTCTCCCAAGGTCAGCAAGGCCGTTTCCACCCCTGGGCGCTTCCTGGGGCGGGCTCGCGAGCTCGCGTTTCTCCAGGAGCTGGCCGAGTCCGGGCGCCCCGAGATGTTCGTGCTCTACGGCCGCCGCCGGGTGGGCAAGACCGAGCTCCTGCAGCAGTTCTGCTCGGGGCGCAAGGCGGTCTATTTCCTCGCCGCGCAGGTGCGCGACCGCGACAACCTGAAGAGCTTTCGGCACTCGATCGCGGAAGAGCTCGGCGACAGCCTGGCGGGCGATATCGAGTTCCCCGACTGGTGCGCCGCGCTGGGCTTCCTCGCCGAGCGCGCCGGCTCGGAGCGCCTGGTGGTGGTGCTCGATGAATTCCCCTACCTGTGCGAGGCCAACTCCAGCGTGCCGTCGCAGCTCCAGCGCTTCTGGGACACGCGCGGCAAGCACAGCTCGCTGATGCTCGTGCTGTGCGGCAGCCAGGTCTCGTTCATGGAGAAGGAAGTGCTCGCCGAGCGCTCGCCGCTGTTCGGGCGGCGCACCGCGCAGCGCAGGCTCGAGCAGATCGCTCCGCGGGAGACGCTGTCGTTCTTCGCGCGCTGGTCGCTGCACGAGCGCGTGCTCGCCTACGCGATCCTCGGCGGCATGCCGGCCTATCTGCAGCGCTTCGACGACGCGCGCACACTGCGCGAGAACCTGCTGCGCGACGTGCTGCGGCCGGAGGGCTTCCTGTTCGACGAAGTGCAGTTCCTGCTGCGTTCCGAGCTCTCCAACCCGGCGACCTACAACTCGCTGCTCGCGGCCGTCGCCCGGGGCGCGCAGAAGCTCAACGACATCGCGCTCGAGGTCGGCGTCGACTCGACCACCGCCAACAAGTACCTGCACACGCTGCGCGAGCTGCGCCTGGTCGAGCGCGAGGTGCCGCTGACCGATCCCGATCCGCTGCGCTCACGCCGCGGCACCTACCGCATCGCCGATCGCTTCCTGCAGTTCCATTTCCGTCACCTCCAGCCGCATCTCTCGCTGATCCACGCAGGCCGCGGCGTGAAGGTGATGGAGCAGTTCATCGAGCCCGACTTGCCGCGCCTGTACGACGAGGCGCGCGTCGACTTCGTGCTCGACCATCTGCGGCGCGAGGCGGCCGAGTTGGTCGGTGACGAGCTACCCGAGGTCGCGCGTCACCCCGGCCGCTTGGTGCGCGCCGTGGCCCGCACCGCTGGCGGCGATGGCGTGGCCGCGATCGTCCTGCCCGACGGCCCACTTTCGACGGCAACGCTCGAGAAGGAGCTCGAGGCCTTGCGCTCGACCTTGGGAAACCGGTTGATCAAGCTCACCTATGGGTTGACCGAGCGCCCCGAGCGGCCTCTGGAGGTCGAACGTGTCCCGGAAGACGAACTCATCTGAACGCATGGCCATCGAGCAACGCTTCCAGGAGTACTTCGAGGCCCTCGACCGTTCGGGTCAGGAGGACCGCTGCTACCTGTGCCGCCGGACCGCGGCCGAGGTCAAGCGCTTCTTCGGGTTCAACGAGGACGGGACGCCGATCGACGCCGCGCGCTACGGCCTCGAGGACGTGGTCCTGGCGCCGCGCGTCGACGTGATGAGCTACCGCGGCGCGCGCCCGGTGTGCGCGGTGTGCCAACTCAACTTCGACTCGATCTTCCTCTCCGGCGAGCAGGCCACGTTGCGGCGCGTCCTCGACGAGGTCGAGCTGCGCCGCGACGAGCTCTGGCCCCAAGGCGAGAGCGCGGAGTGAGGGCCCGAGCGTGCGCGGCGGGCGGCCGCGAGCGCGCTCTCGGTGCCACTGGAGCAAAACCTCCCGCGCGCGGTAGACTCCTCGGCGGTCCAGATCCCCACCGTTCCAGCGAACCCGCGAGACAAGCCTGCCATGTACGATCCCGAACTCGTCCAACCGATGCGCGATGAGGTGACCCGCCTGGGTGTCAAGGAGCTCAAGACGCCCGCCGACGTCGAGGCGGCGATGAAGCAGCCGGGCACCGCGCTGGTGTTCGTCAACTCGGTTTGCGGCTGCGCCGCCGGCGGTGCGCGACCGGGGCTGCGCATGGCGCTGCAACTCGCCCAGAAGAAGCCCGCCAACCTGTACACCGTGTTCGCAGGCATGGAGCGCGAGGCGACCGAGAAGGCGCGCTCCTACTGGGCGCCGTACCGGCCGAGCTCGCCGCAGATCGCGCTGATGAAGGACGGCAAGCTGGTGACGATGATCCAGCGCCACGACATCGAAGGCCAGGACCCGGCCAACCTCGCCAAGCTGCTCTCGACGGCTTTCGAGCAGCACTGCTAGGCGGCGATGGAGCCCAGCCTGCGGCTGCGCCGAGCGGAAGAACTGCTCCAGGAGGCGGTGTACCAGTCGCGCGCCGCCCAGGCCGCCGGTGTCGCCCTGCGCCAGCCGGCCGCGGGGTCCGTGGGTAGCTGCGGCTTGGGGGCAGGCGCCGCCGTGGTACTCGAGCTTTCGCCGCGCGGCGCCGAGCTCTACGGCGAGTTATTTGGGCCCGACGCCAACCGCGCGCGGATCCGCGACACGCTGCGCGAATGGGTCGAGCTCCAGGACGCGCTCGACCGCGACCGCAATCACTTCCTCAAGGCCTTCCGGCGCGCACACGGTTTCGACCGCAACGCGTACTCGAGCGCCGAGCGCGCGGAGTTCGAGCGCGGACTGGAGGCCCTCAACACCGAAGTCACTCGGGCCCGGCGCACAGCGGCGGCGCGCCTGCTAGGTTGAGGGCCGCGGGCGACCGGAGCGGTGCTCGCACGGATTCGGAATCGGAGCTGCTCACGATGCAACGCGCTGTCGCTTTCGCCCTCGTCGCCACCGGTGCACTGGCCGTTGGAGCCTTCGCCCTGCAGGGCAACAACCTCTCGATCCCGGTGATGAACTGGGCCAAGCCGGTCGAGCAACACGAGTTCTTGAAGTCGCTCGAGGGCATCTGGGACGCGGACATCAAGCTGACACGCAGCGCGGACCAGCCGGCCTTCAGCTACTCGGGCCAGGAGATCGTGCGCAGCTCGTGCGGCGGGCTGTTCACGACGTTCGAGCTCGACGCAGGCGACAAGGAAAACGGCTACTCGAGCCGCGCGCTGATCGGGTTCGACCCGAAGATGTCGAAATACAACGCGGTCTTCGCCGACAAGAGCGGCGCGTCCTGGAGCAAGCTCGAAGCCGCCTTCAACAAGGACTCGAAGACCGTGACGTTCGTCGGCGACGGGCCGGACATGCGTTATGTCGACAAACGCTCGAAGTTCGAATACGTGTGGACATTCGGCAAGAAGAACGAGCGCACGACGACGGTGACGATCCTCGAGGACGACGGCAAGCGCACGCCCTGGATGGAGATCCAGTACAAGTTCAAGAAGAAGAAATAGCGGCGAGCGCGCCGCTGTGACGCACGACGCGGAAGTGGCGAAATTGGCAGACGCGCAAGACTTAGGATCTTGTGCCGCAAGGCGTAGGGGTTCGAGTCCCCTCTTCCGCACCAGCGCGCCAACGCGGCGTGCAGTCGAGTTCGAGTAGGCTCATCCGAATGCCCGGAGTGAAGCAATGAACTCGAGCAAGAGTGCGCGGACTCTGGCGGCGCTCTATGGGGCGGCGGTAGCCCTTGCCGTGTGCGCGCTGGCGCTCCGCTGGCGTTCGCGTGAGACCTCGATCGATCTGCAGATCGAGACCCCGGCGCCGAGCCGCGCGGGTTCGAGTTCCGGTCCCGCGTCGACGCCGTGCCCCAGTCGGGGTGCGGACGCCGGCGCCGAGTCCGGCATCCCCGCGCTCCAAGCGCTCAATCCGCGCTTCCCGCCGTCGACGTTCGTGCGCGGCCCATGGCGCGACGAAGGCAGCACGGACCGCGCTGCGGCCGTGGTTCCGAACGAGTTCTCCGGCTCGGCCTTCCGCGGCGCGCTCGATCGCAACAAGAACTTCCCCGAGCATCCCGACGGCCGCTATCGACTGAAGACCAACGCGCTCGGATTGCGCAACGATGCCGAGGTGCTCGCCGGCCGACCCGAGCTGCGCGTGCTGGTCATCGGAGACTCGCACACCGCAGGCTATTGCAACAACGCCGAGGCCTATCCGCACCTGCTGGAGCTCGCGCTCGGCGCCGCCAACCCCGGCGCGCGGATCGAAGTGCTCAATTCCGGAGTGCCCGGATTCACCTTTTGGAATTACCTCGGCGCTCTCGAGCGCTTCGCGACACTCGAGCCCGACGTCGCCGTGATCACGGTCTACGGTGGCAACGATTTCGTCGAGGTCCTGGGCTACCACCACGCATTCCACGGCACGCCTCGCGGCGATCTCGCGGCGTTGGAGGCGCGCGCCGAGCCCGGCAACGCGCTCTCGATGGACGCGATGTCGCAAGCATTCCTGGCCCACCTGCAATTCGCGCTCGATCCAGCGCAAATCGACTGTGCCCTGCAGAGCGCGCGCGACGTGACGACGGAAATCGTGGTCACCTGCCTGCGGCGCTCGATCCGGCCGGTGTTCGTCTATCTGCCGGCGCAAACCGACCTGCAATGGGACGAACGCGCGGACACGTTCGCCGACATGTGCCGGGTGCTCGAGCTGCGCCGCGAGGATTGCCGGGCGCTCGACTCCATGGCGCAAAGCTATTTTGCGTTCCTGCGGCAAACCGGCGTCGAGGTGCTCGACCTGCGCGAGCCGCTGCGCCGGGCCCAAGGCAAGCTGTACTGGCGGAGCGACTTCCACCTGGCGCCAGCGGGGCACGCGGCGGTCGCGCGCGAGCTCGCGCCGGTCTTGGCCCGCGTCGCGCCACTGCCACTCGAGCGCGTGCGCCCCGGCGCAGCTCCGCCGCCTGCGCCGCGCACACCTGGCGCGCGCGACGAGTGAGCCGCATCACGCCCGGATAGCCTGCCGGGGAAGTGCTCGAGCTCACGGCGCTGCGACCACTGGCCGGAAACCGCTCGGCGTGCGAGACTGTCCGGTTCGATGACGAACGAACAAGTCTTGGAAACGCCGGAGGCCGTGACGGGCTTCGCGAGCTTGGGGGTCGACCCGAAGTTGCTTTCGACATTGACCGCGCTCGGGTACGAGGAGCCGACGCCGATCCAGCGCGAGGCCATTCCGCCCTTGCTCGCCGGTCGCGATCTCCTCGGACAAGCAGCCACTGGGACCGGCAAGACCGCGGCTTTTGCCTTGCCGCTCCTGCAACGCTTGGCCGGCGGCGACGTGCGACCCGGACGCCCGCGAGCGCTGGTGCTGGTGCCGACGCGCGAGCTCGCCATGCAAGTCGCCGAGGCGGTCCACAAGTACGGGCGCGAGCAACACGTCTCGGTGCTGCCGATCTACGGCGGCCAGTCGATCTGGCAGCAGTTGCGCGCGTTGGAGCGCGGTGTCGAGATCGTGGTCGCGACGCCGGGCCGCGCGCTCGATCACCTGGAGCGCGGCACGCTCGATCTGGCCGAGGTCGGCACGGTGGTGCTCGACGAGGCCGACGAGATGCTCGACATGGGCTTCGCCGAGGACCTGGAGTCGATCCTGGGGCGCTTGCCGGACGTGCACCAGACCGCGCTGTTCTCGGCGACCATGTCGCCGCGCATCCTGGGCATCGCCGAGCAGCACCTGAAGGATCCGCTGCGCATCTCGATCGCGCGCGAGAGCACCACTCCGGGCGAAACGCCGCGCGTCAAGCAGACCGCCTACGTCGTGCCGCGCGCCCACAAGCACCAGGCGCTGGGACGAGTGCTCGACATGGAGACGCCGACCTCGGCGATCGTCTTCTGCCGCACGCGGCTGGAGGTCGACGAGCTGACCGAGGCCATGAACGCGCGCGGCTATCGCGCCGAGGCTCTGCACGGTGGATTCCAGCAAGAACAACGCGATCGCGTGATGAAGCGCTTCCGCAGCGGCGCCTCGGATCTGCTGATCGCGACCGACGTCGCGGCGCGCGGGCTGGACATCGAGCACGTCAGCCACGTCGTGAACTACGACGTTCCGACCGAGGCCGAGACCTACGTCCACCGCATCGGTCGCACGGGACGCGCTGGCCGCGAAGGTGTCGCGATCACCTTCGTCGAGCCGCGCGAGCACCGCCTGCTGCGCATCATCCAGCAGGTCACCAAGCAGAAGATCGAGGTCGCCACCATCCCGACCGTGACCGATCTGCGCAATCGTCGCCTGGAGCTGACGCGCGCCGCATTGCACGAGGCGATCGTCGCCGGCGAGCTCGACAGCTTCCGCGCCGTCGCCGAGGCCCTGTCGAGCGAGTTCGACCCGATGGACGTGGCCGCCGCCGCGGTCAAGCTCGCGCACCAGGCCAGCCATGCCGAAGCGGGCTCGCGCGAGGACGAGCAGGACATCCCCAACGCGCCGCAACCGCAGGAACGGCCGCGCCACGAGTCGCGCCCGAGCTGGGGCCAACGCGAGCGAGCTCCCCAACGCGGTGCGCCGCCCTTCGAGCACGGACGCGCGCCGCGTTTCGAGGCACGTGAGCGTTTCGAGCGCCGTGAAACCCCCGAAACCGCGCGACTGTTCATCGGCGCCGGCCGTTTCGATGCGCTGCGCCCGGGCGACCTGGTCGGAGCGATCGCCAACGAGGCCGGACTGCCGGGCAACGCCATCGGTCCGATCCGCATCGCCGATCGCTTCTCGCTGGTCGAGGTCCCCGCCGACGCCGCCGAGCAAGTCATCCGCGCGCTGCGCGGCACGACCATCCGCGGCAGGCGCGTCAACGTGCGCTACGACCGCCAGTGAGCGCGCTCGCGCCCCGCACGTTGGTGCGCGGCGAACTCTCCTCACTTCCAACGCGGCGTGCGCTCATCGGCTGACGCTCGATCTACGGCGCACGCCTAGGTTTGAGCCCGGACGCGCTTCCACGGACTTGCGCGGCGCGATGCGGGACGTCGTTCGTCCGCGCGCGGCGCAGGCTGCGAGGGAGTGCCCGACGACGGAGCTCTGCGTGCATGGAAATCCGATTGCACGGACGCGGAGGACAGGGTGGCGTGACGTGCGCGAAGATCCTGGCTGCGGCCTACGCGCGGTTGGGACGCCACGTCCAGACGTTTGGCGACTACGCGGGTGAGCGCTCGGGTGCGCCGGTGCGCGCCTACACGCGCGTCGACGACCAGCCGATCACCAACCGCAACAAGGTCTACCGGCCCGATCACGTGATCGTGCTCGATCGCCACTTGCTCGGGCGCGACGTGCTCGACGGACTGGCGAGCGGCGGCATCCTGTTGATCAACTCCGGCGAGGAGTTCGGTGCCTTCGACGCGGGACTCGAGACGTACCGTGTGGGCTTGGTCGACGCGACGAAGATCGCGCGCCGCCACGGCATCGGCACGCGCTCGGTCGTGATCGTCAACACCACCATCGCCGGCGCCTTCGCCAAGCTCGATGGCATCCCGCTCGACGTGCTCGAGGAAACCTACAGGAAGCTCGGTTTCTCCGGCAATTTCGCGGCTGCGCGCGAAGCCTACGAGAGCGTGCGCGAGCGTCCGGCGCGCTTCGAGCCGCGCGAACGCGGTGCGGCGCCGCAAACGACCCGCGCAGCGCCGGTGCAAGCGCTCGACGAGCACTTCGAGAGTCCTCCGACGGGGCTCAAGACGGGCGCGTGGAGCACCCAACGGCCGCGCTACATCGAGGCACTCGCACCGTGCAATGCCTGGTGTCCGGCGGGCAACGACGTGGTTGGCTTCGTGCAGGCCCTGGCGCGCGACGACCTCGACGGCGCGGCCCGCGTGCTGCGCTCGAGCACGCCGCTGCCCGGCGTGTGTGGCCGCGTGTGCCCCGCACCGTGCATGGAAGGTTGCAATCGCGCGGAGTACGACGGTGCAGTCGACATCCGTGGGCTCGAGCGCTGGATCGCCGATCACAACCCGGCGGTCGCGCTCGATCATCCGGCGCTCGAGACGCCCCTGCGCGTGGCGATCGTCGGCGGCGGGCCGGCGGGACTGGCCGCCGCCTACACGCTGAGTGCCGCCGGACACACAGCGGTGATCTTCGAGCGCGAGCGCGAGCTCGGCGGACTGCTGCTCACGGGCATCCCCAACTACCGCTTGCCGCGCCAGGTGCTGCACCGCGAGGTGGCCAGCCTGTTGGCGCGCGGAGTCGAAGTCCGTTGCGGCGAGGTGCTGACCGCTCAACGCTTGCGGGATCTCGAGCGCGAGTACGACGCGCTGATCCTCGCCACCGGCCTGCAGAAGGTGCAGAGCTTGGTCGTCGAGGGATCGAACCTGCGCGGGGTCGAAGACGGCCTGGGCTTCCTGCGGCGCGTCAATCTGCACGGCGCGGTGCGCTTGCACGGGCACGTGGTGGTGCTCGGCGGCGGCAATTCCGCGATGGACTGCGCGCGCGCGGCCCTGCGCTGCGGCGCCGAGCGCGTCACCGTGGCCTACCGCCGCACTCGCGCGGAAATGCCGGCGATTCCCGAGGAGATCGAAGCCGCCGAGTTGGAGGGTGTGCGGCTGCTCGCGCTGCGTGCGCCGGTCGGCTTCGCCGGAGGGGAGCGCTTGACCGCGGTGCGGCTGGCCGAGGTCGACCTCGGTGAGCCCGACGCGACCGGACGGCGACGCCCGATCGTCAGTGAGCGCACGAGCGAGCTGCCCTGCGATTTCGCGCTGCTCGCGCTGGGCCAGTCGGCCGACCGCGCGCTGTTGCCAGCGGATTGGGAGCTGTGCGACGGACACGTGCGCCGCGAGGGCCAGTCCTTGCGCGTGTTCGCCGCCGGTGATTTCGCCACCGGTGACGGCACCGTCGCGCACGCCGTGGGCAGCGGACGCCGCGCCGCCGGGCGCGTGATGCGCGCCTTCGACGTCGACGCGCGCGTGTTCGAGCGGCCGCAGCGCGAGTTGGCCGTGGCCAGCTCCGAGATCCGCTTCGACCACTACGAGCGCGCGGAACGTGCGCTCGAACGCTGCGCGCCACTGCCGACGCGCACGCGCGGCTTCGACGAGGTCAACCTCGGGCTCGATTCGAGCCGCGAGGCGCGCCGCTGCTTCTCCTGTGGACACTGCACGCGCTGCGACACGTGCCTGGTGTACTGCCCGGAAGGCGTGGTGCGCCGCACGGACCATGGCTACGAGCTCGACACGACCTTCTGCAAGGGCTGCGGCATCTGTGTGCACGAATGCCCGCGCAAGGGCATGGAGATGACGACGCTATGACCATCGAACTCCTGAGCGCCAACCACGCCGCGGCGATGGCCGCGACGCTCGCCGGCCGCGCCAACCGCGGCGCGCGCGGTTTCGGCGGCGGCGTGTACCCGATCACGCCGCAGACCGAGTGCATCGAGTTCCTGTGCAAGCAGGAGTTCGAGAAGGGCCGCATCGTGCGCGTGGAGAGCGAGCACAGCGCGATGGCGGTGTGCATGGGTTTCGCGCTCGGCGGAGCGCGCAGCTTCACCGCGTCGTCCTCGAACGGCCTGGCCTACATGACCGAGAACGTGTTCGCCGCGGCCATGTACCGCCTGCCGATCGTGATGATGGCGGTCAACCGCACCCTCGGGCCGCCCTGGAACATCTGGGTCGACCACGGCGACACGTTGGCGCTGCGCGACAGCGGCTGGTTGCAGTTCTACTGCGAGGACAACCAGGAGGTGCTCGACACGATCCTGCTGGCCTACCGCCTGGCCGAGGACCGACGCGTGCACCTGCCGGTGATGGTGTGCCAGGACGCCTTCGTGCTCTCGCACACGATGATGCAGACCGACGTGCCCTCGCAGGCCCTGGTCGACCAGTTCCTGCCGCCCTTGGACTTGCCGCACCGCTTGCGCGACACGCCCGTGACCGTCGGAGGCCTCGATTTCCCGCACGAAACCGAGGTTCACCGCATCCAGCACGAGCAGGCCATGCGACGCGTGCCCGCGGTCTACGGCGAGGTCGCGCGCGAGTTCGAGAGCGTGTTCGGCCGCAAGCCAGCCGCGCCGATCGTGCCCTACCGCGCCGACGACGCCGAGCTGCTGCTGATCTCGATGGGCACGACCGCGAGCACCGTGCGTGCGGCGGTCGATCGCGCGCGCGAGCGTGGCGTGCGCGTCGGCTCCGTGCGCTTGCGCATGTTCCGTCCGTTCCCCTCGCGCGAGCTCGAGCTGGCCCTGATGCACGCGCAGCGCATCGCCATCCTCGACCGCGACATCAGCCTCGGACAGGGCGGGATCCTGTGGACCGAGGCACGCGGCGCCGCTCCGCGCGAAGCGCTGGTCCAGAACTACGTGCTCGGCCTGGGCGGCGGTGACATCCGCCCCGAGCACATCCTCGGAATCATCGACGACCTGGGACGCCGCGTGCACGCGGAATCGCCCGAGATCATGGAGGTGGCCACGTGACGCACGAACCCTTGCTCGGTGGGCTGTCTTGCACCCCGAAGAAGCGCGGTGACTCGATCCTGCGGCCGGGTGGCACGAACTGCGGCGGCTGCGGCATGGGCATCGCTTTTCACATGCTCGAGCGAGCCGTGGGCGAGCGCCCGATCCAGATGGTGATCCCGGCCTGCTGCGCGATCGTGACTCCGGGCCAGTACCCGCGCTCGGCCTACGGCGTTCCAGTCGTCGCCGCGACCTTTGCGTCGGCAGCGGCGGTCGCATCCGGGCTCGCGGGTACGGCCCACATGAACAACGAGAGCACGCGCGTCGTGTGCTGGGCCGGCGATGGCGGCACGTTCGACATCGGCATGGCGACGCTCTCGGCAGCGGCCGAGCGCGACGAGGACATCCTCTACGTCTGCTACGACAACGAGATCTACGGCAACACCGGTGGACAGCGCTCGTCGGCGACACCGATCGGTGCCGTGACCACCACGACTCCACGCGGCAAGACGCTGCGCAAGAAGGACATCGTCGAGATCCTGGCCGCGCACCGCGTGCCCTATGTCGCGTCGGTCTCGCTCGCGCATCCCGAGGACGCGCTGCGCAAGATGCGCATGGCGATCGACATGCACGGCTTCCGCTTCTTGCACGTGCTCTCGCCGTGCCCGACCGGTTGGAAGTCGGAGCCGGCGGAGGGTATCGAGCTCGTCCGGCTGGCCGTGCGCTCGGGACTGTTCCCGATCTACGAGGTCTTCGACGGCACGCGCACGGACATCAACGTCGAGCCCGACTTCGCCTTCGATGCACTGCAGCGCTACTTCGCGCTGCAGAATCGCTTCCGCAGCGACGCCTGCGACCTCGCAGCACTAGCGGAGGCGATCCGTGAGGACTGGGCGCGCCTGCGCCGCAGAGCTTTGGAGGAAACGACATGTTGAACGAGTCGCAACCCCAGACCGAGCTCGCCTATCGCGTGAAGCAGCTCTTCTGTCAGCGCACCGCGCGATTCTTCTCACCCGAGGAACACGCTCGCTGCCCCTACTGCTTCGGCGGCGAGGCTGAAGTCCGCAGCGGACTGCACCGTCGCTTCTGTGACTACATCCGCGGCCGCGATCCGGTTCAATTTGGGTTTCCCGAGCAGTCGGAGCGCGACGAAGAGGGTTGACCGGAGCCCTCAGGCGAACTCCGCGAGGGTGCCGCTTGGGCCGCGGAGATGAGCCCGGTCCGTGATCGTAAGTGATGTTCATTCAATCACTTACGCACGATATTGGAGATCGCCGAGGCGTTCGATACCGAGTCCAAACCGAAGGCGCCGCTCAGGCTGTCCTGTGATCCGCTCGATCTTGTGCGTCGAGTGCGGGGGAGGCGTACGCCGAGCAGCGTAAGCACCGGGTGCGTAGACGCCCTACACTCGGCCGCCATGGATACTCGGCACGGGCTACTCGTCGGGTCACCGCGACCTCTTCACCACTCCTGGAATCGAGTGCGCGCGCAGTGCTGCGCCGCTCTGATTCTGGCCGCCGGCGCGAGTTCGATCGCCTGCCAGCGTGAAGCGCCGAGCGAGCGCCAGCTCGCCGCCGCCAAGGAGTACACGGCCGTCGGACGCAAGATCCGCTGGAACGCTCCCTCGGCCGAGCGCTTCGGGATCTCGTCCTCGGACTTCGCCGGCGCCTCGAAGGGTGGCGCGATGGGCGGCGCGATGGGCGGCGACGACGTCGGCGAGAACGCGCTGCACTGGGAGTTGCCGAGCGGCTGGGTCGAGCGCCCGTCGGCACAGTTCCGCGAGGCCAACTTCTTCGTCGCCGGCGACGAACGCGCCGAGTGCTACCTGACCACGCTGGCGGGTGAAGCGGGCGGACTCGCGGCCAACGTCAACCGCTGGCGCACGCAGGTCTCGCTGCCGCCGTTGGGCGAGGCTGAGGTCGCCGCGCTTCCGAAACTGCCGTGGCTCGGAGGTCAGGCAGCCTACGTCGACTTCGAGGGACACTGGACCGGCATGTCGGGCGACCAGTCCGAGCAGGGCTGGCGATTGGTCGGCCTGCTGCTGGTGCAACCCACGGGCTCGCGCTTCTTGAAGATGGTCGGACCGAGCGAGGTCATCGGTCGTGAGGTCGCGGCCTTCCGCGCGCTCGCGGCCTCGTTCCACGATGGCGCGGGACACGCCCACGGCGATGGCGCGCCGGCGCAGACCGCGCCGCCTCTGTCGCCGGACCAAGCGACGCAGGGGTTGCCCGCCGGCCATCCGCCGATGGGCTCGACCGCCAAGGGCGGCGCGGGCCAGATGAAGAGCGAGACCATCGCTGACGCTCCCGCTGTCGACACCATGCGCAACGCGTCGCTGGAGTGGCGCGCTCCGCAGGGCTGGAAGCGCGGCCCCGAGAAGACCATGCGCGAGGTGACCTATCTCGCCGACGCCGCGGGACAGGTCGAATGCTACGTGACGCTGCTCGGCGGAAGCGGCGGCGGCACGCTGGCCAACATCAACCGCTGGTGCACGCAAATGGGTGCGGCGCAGTTGACCGACGCCGACATGGCCAAGCTCGAGCAAGTGCCGATGGCCGGAGCGGCGGGCGTGATCGTCAAGCTCGAGCGCGGCGCGGACGCCACCGCCGCGGCGGGCCAAGACCTGCTGCTGGGCGCGGTCAGCATGCTCTCCGAGCGCGCCTTGTTCGTGAAGATGACCGGTCCGCGAGACGCCGTCGAAGCGCAGCACGCGGCCTTCGTCGAGTTCTGCAAGTCCCTGAAGGCCGCGAGGTGAATCGATGAAGCTGTTGAAGTGGTGCTACGACGCGCTGTCTTCGCTGTGGTTGAGCTGCATCCTGCTGTTCGATCTCGGCATCCTGACCTGGCTGGGCACGCTGGAGCAGGTCAACACGGGGCTGTTCGAGGTGCAGAAGAAGTACTTCGAGTCCTGGTTCTTCATCCACCACGCCGGTCCGATCGCGATCCCCATGCCCGGCGCGACGCTGGTGCTCGCGGTGCTCGCCGTCAACATCGTGCTCGGCGGCTTGGTGCGCATGCGCAAGAGCAAGGCCACGCTGGGCGTGCTGATCACGCACATCGGGATCATCTTCCTGATCTTCGCGGGCTACGTGAAGATGAACCACTCGGCCGACGGGCACGTCACGTTGTTCGAGGGCCAAGCGTCGAACACCTTCGAGAGCTACCACCACTGGGAGATCGCGATCCTCGAGCAACTCGACGACGGCCGGCTGCGCGAGACCATCGCACCGCAGGGTGACTTCGAGCTCTCGCTGGGCGCGACGCCGGTCAAGCTCAAGTCGAACGACCTGCCCTTCGAGCTGGAGATCGCGCACTTCTCCCCCAACGCGCGCGTGTTGCCCAAGGGCCCGATGATCACGCCCAAGCTGCCGGTGGTCGACGGCTACTTCCTGGACGCGATCGAGCTCGAGAAGCAGAACGAGCAGAACATCGCCGGCGCCTACGCGACGGTCGTGGAGCGCAGCGGCGGCGCGCGCCAGGAGGCGATCCTGTGGGGCGCTTCGCGTCAGCCCTGGACGGTGACGGTCGCGGGCAAGCAGTACGGCATCGAGCTGCGCCGCGAGCAGTTCCTGATGCCCTTCACCGTCGCGCTCGACGACTTCAAGAAGGAGGACCACCCGCGCATGAACATGCCGAAGTCCTTCTCGAGCGACGTCACGGTGGTCGAAGGCCCGACCAAGCGCCCGGTCAAGATCTCGATGAACGAGCCGCTGCGCCAGGACGGCCTGGTGCTCTACCAAGCCTCGTGGGGGCCGTCGAACGCGCGCCCCGGCGACCCACTGTTCTCGACGCTCGCCGTCGTCGACAACCCGGCCGACCAGTACCCCTTGTACGCCTGCATCGTGATCGCCGTCGGGCTCGTGATGCACTTCACGCGCAAGCTCGCCAAGCACATCAAGTCGCAGCAATCGAACGCGTCATGAACACCATCATCAAGCTCTTCGCGTCGATCCTCGCCACGCTGTCGCTCGTCGCCGGCGCTCGCGCTCAGCACAGCCACACGCAGCTGCCGAGCCGCTCGGCACCGTATTCGGCGCACACGCTCGAACTGGCCGAGAGCCTGCCCGTGCAAGACGGTGGGCGCGTCAAGCCGCTCTCGACCTACGCCAGCTTCACGCTCTTGCGCTTCAACGGCAAGTCGAGCTGCAAGACCGTCGACGGCACCAAGCTGGATGCGACGAGCTGGCTGCTCGACGTGCTGTTCTACCCCGAGCAAGCCGCCGAGTACCCGGTGTTCAAGGTGGACGACATCCAGGCCATCGAGGCCATCGGGCTCAAGCTCGAGGGCAAGAAGAAGCGCGACCGCTACACCTTCAACGAGATCCGTCCGGCGATCTCGACCTTGTTCGAGCGCGCGCGCGAGTACGGCCAAAAGGAGGAGCGCGACCGTTCCACCGTCGAGCAGCAGGTGTTCACGCTGGCCACCAGCATCGACGACTACATCCGCCTGCGCACGCACTTCGACTTCGCGCGCGAGCCCCAGAGCATCGCGGACGTACCCGCGCTGGTCACGGTCTTCGGCAAGGACAGCGTGTCGTTCAGCGAGCTGATGACGAAGCTGCCCGAGTTGGTCGAGCTGCAAGGCGCCTGGCGCAACGATCCCGCGCGCGGCGAGGACTCCAAGCGCTTGGTGCAACTCGTGCAGACCGCCTCGGAGTACACCAGCGGCACCGAAACCCTGGCGCTGATCCCGCCGATCACCTCGGTCAAGGAAGAGGAAGCCTGGCACTCGCCGGCGGACCTGTTCATGGCGGCGTTCGAGAAGCAGAGCACGCCGACGCCCTACATCGACATGCTGGCGGCGTTCGAGAAGCTGGCGCTCTCCAGCGGCGATCCGCTGCAGTTCGAGATGGCGCTGGCGACGGTCCACAACCAGAGCGTGGCCAAGACCATGGCGCGCGGCGAGTACGAGAAGATCCCGCTCGAGATCTCCTACTACAAGGCGCAGTTCATCACCAATTCGCTGGTGCTGTTCCTGATCGGCTTCCTGTTCGCGGCCGGCATGTGGCTCCTGCCGCGCGTCAAGGCGCTGTACTGGGGCGCGACCTTGTCGGTGGTCGGCGCGAC
The DNA here is from genome assembly GCA_020853575.1 of Planctomycetota bacterium. GTDB lineage: Bacteria > Planctomycetota > UBA1135 > UBA1135 > F1-120-MAGs118. The sequence continues at coordinate 100,783 of JADYYP010000021.1, read as the reverse complement.
GGCCCTGGTGGTGGGCGCGATCGTCGTGCGCTGCATGATCCGCGAGCGCCCGCCGGTGAGCACGCTCTACGAAACGCTGCTGTTCGTCGCCGGCGTCGGCGCCGTGACACTGCTGGTGATCGAGTGGATCAACAAGCAGCGCATGGCGCTGTCCGTCGCGGCGGTGCTCGGCATGGTGCTGCTGCTGCTCGCCAACGGCTACGAGACGCTCGACAAGCGCGACACGATGCCGCAGTTGATCGCCGTGCTCGACACCAACTTCTGGCTGGCGACGCACGTCACCGCGATCACCGCCGGCTACGCCGCCGGCTTGGTCGCGGCGGCCATCGCGAACGTGTACTTGGTCACGCGGCTCTTCGGCATCAAGAAGAACGACCCGACCTTCGCCAAGTTGCTCTCGCGCATGACCTACGGCTCGCTGGCCTTCGCGCTGATCTTCTCGGTCGTCGGGACGATCCTGGGCGGCATCTGGGCCAACGAGAGCTGGGGCCGCTTCTGGGGCTGGGATCCCAAGGAGAATGGCGCCCTGATGATCTGCCTGGCGCAGCTCGTGATCATGCACGCGCGCATGGGTGGCTACCTGCGTGAATTCGGGTTGGCGGCGGCGACGGCCTTCCAGGGCACGGTGATCGCCTTCTCGTGGTTCGGCGTCAATCTGCTGGGCGTCGGCCTGCACAGCTACGGCTTCACCAGCGGCATCCACACCGCGCTGTGGAGCTACTACGGAGTGCAGTGGGGCCTGGTCGCGGTATGCGTCGTGCACTACCTCGTGCAACGCACGCGCGAGGACGCCGTCAAGCAGGCGCTCGCGACGCGCGGCGGCGGCCCGGCCATTCCCACCACGCAGGGTCGCGCGGAGTAGTCCGCAACACACTGCGAGAAAAGCCCCATGTCGACCGCTCCCCACGTCTTGCGTTCGCTCGCCGCGTCCCTCGTTTGCGCACTGCTCGCGTTTTGCGCGAGCTGCGCCGCGGAGCAGCAGGGTGCGCTGTACATGCACCCCAACCTCGACCTCGCGACGTATCCGCGCGTGGCCGTGTTGCCGCTCGAGAACCTGACCTCGGAGCGCTTCGCGGCCGAGCGCGTGCGCGAGATCCTGAACGTCGAGCTCAGCTCGCAGGCGCTCTTCGAGGTGGTCGACCTGGGCGAGGTCAATCGCGTGCTGCGCACGCAGAACGTGGGCAACACGAGCGAGCTCGGCGCGGCACAGACTTCCGCGCTGGGGCGTGAGTTGGGCGTCCAGGGTTTGATGCTGGGCAGCGTGGTCGAGTACCAGGAGCGGCGCTCCGGTTCGCTGGCCCTGCCCGAGGTGGCGCTCTCGCTGCGCATGCTCGACGCGGAGTCCGGCATCACGGTGTGGGCCGTCACCGGCGCGCGCAGCGGCGCGAAGTGGACCACGCGCCTGTTCGGCATCGGCGAAGAGAGCCAGACCGACGCCGTGTTGCGCTTGGTGCGCGAGGTCTTGAGCACCTTCGAGTAGGCACCATGGCGACGCCCCGCATGCTCGGCCCCCTGTTCCTCGCGCTGGCTGGAACGGGTGCGGCCGGAGGCGCGCCAACCTCGCACTCGAACGGCGTCAACTACGCCATGATGCCACTTCGCAACCTGAGCGACGATCCCGAGGCGGCCAGCCGCATCGGTGCGCTGATCGAGGCCGAGTTCGCGGCCCGCGGTGCGCGCTTCGTCGACCCCGAGGACCTCGAGGCGCGCCTGCTCGAACGCCGCGTGCGCTACACCGACTCGCTGTCGGTGCGCGACGCTCGCGCGCTCGCCGAAGCGCTGCACGTCGAGTTCATCCTGGCGGGGACGGTGATCGACTTCGACGACGGGCCGCAGCCGCGCGTGGCACTGACCCTTCGCGCGCTGCGCGGCTCCTCGGGAGAGCGCGTGGCTTCGTCCTCGGTCGCGTTGCGCGGTGCCGACTTCGAAGGCCTGCTCGGCTTGGGCAAGATCGACGAAAGCGACGAGTTGCTCGGAGAAGCGCTGGACGCGCTGCTCGCACCGTTCGACGAGAACGCGCGTCCGCTGGAGCAGACGGCACGCCCCGGCGAGCGCGAGCGCAGCGACCCGCCGGACTCCGGCTGGGGCTACATGCTCGAGGATTTTGAGCCTGCGGCGGTGGAGCGCGTGGCCATCCTGCCCTTCGACAACCGCTCGTCGGCTCCCGACGCCACGGTCGCCTGGAGCGAGTTCCTGGGTGACGCCTGGTTCCGCTCGAGCGGCGTGCAGGTGGTCGAGCCCGCGGAGGTGCGCTCCGCACTGCAACGCCTGCGCGTTCGCTCGATGCGCTTCGTCGACAATCGCGGGTTGGCCCAGCTCGGGCGCGAGCTCGGGACGCGCTACTTCGCCCTCGGCAGCATCGAGCGCTTCGGCGAGGAGAGCACGGTCGACAACGATCACTTCCCCGAAGTCGAGGCGACGGTGCGGATCATCGACGTCGAGAGCGGGCGAATCATGGCGGCCGCCGGAGTGCGCCGCCGCGGCGATCACTACCAGTCGCTGCTCGGTTTGGGAGTCATCCGCGACCCACTCGGGCTCGCGCGGCAAACGGCGCGAGAGATCGTCGCCGGTCTCGGAGGTTAGCGATGCGCTTGCACCATCGAAGTTCCATCTTGTTTCCCGCCGCGCTGGTCCTCGCTGGATCCGTGTGCGTTCCGGCATTCGCGTCCGCGCGCCAAGAACCGTCGAGCACCGCTCCCGCGCCGCTGCGCGCTTCGAGCGAGATCGTGATCGCGCGCGTCGAAGGACGCTCGCTGACGCTCGACGAGGCGATCCAGACGTTTCTCTCGGCGCACACCGGCCACGGCGTCTTGGTGCGCGGAGAGCCAGCCGTGCGCGAGCTCGCCGGACGACTGGTCGAGCGCGAGCTGTTCCTGCTCGAGGCCGAGTCGCTCGGCCTGCAGGACGACGCCGACGTGCAACACCTGGTGACGAGCTATGCCAAGGAGGTCGCGGTCGACGCGCTGTGGCAGAGCGAGATCAAGGACAAGGTCAAGGTCACCGACGAGGACGTCGAGAGCTTCTACTCCAAGACCGACGTGGCTCTGCGCCTGACGCTGGTCGAGGCAGCGACGCGCGAGGTCGCCGAGGCGTTGCGGGCGCGCGTGCTCGCGGGCGAGGACATGGCCGCGATCGCGCGCAAGGAGTCGACGCACTCCTCGCGCACCTTCGATGGCTCGCTGCCCTACGTGCGACGCGGCGAGCTCGAGCGCGCGCTCGAGGACGCTGCATTCGCGCTCGAGAACCCGGCCAGCTTGACGCCCGTGGTGCAGACCGAGAAGGGCTACACCTTCCTGCGCCTCGAAGAGCGCTCGATCAATCCCGAGCGACCGCCGCGCGACAAGGCACTGCCGCAGATCCGCGGCATCCTCGAGGAGCGCCTGCAGAAGAAGCTCGTGCGCGAGCTCGAGGACCGCGCCCACGCCGCGGCCAACGTGTGGATCGACGAAGCACAGCTCACGCGTGAAGCGATCCTCGACGGACCCGACGATTCGATCGTCGTGGCCCGCGCCGCGGACGACAGCCTGACTCTGAAGGACGTGCGCGACGGGCTGCAGCTCGACGCCATGCGCGCGGCACCGCCGGAGTCGACCAAGACGATCGGCGTCGAGTTGGTCAAGCAATGGGTGCGCGCCGAGGCGCTCAAGGCGCTGGCGGCGACGACGGGATTCACCGACGCCCCCGCGGTACAAGCGAAGTGCCGCTCGTTCCGGCGCGACGTGATGATGAAGACCCTGTGCGACCGCTACGTCTGGCCCAACATCGAGCCCAGCGAAGAGGACGTGCGCGCCTTCTACGAGGCGAACAAGGAGAAGGACTTCACGACCGCGCCCGAGGTGCGCTTGGCGTACATGGTGCTCAGCACCGACGAAGAGGCGCGCGGAGTGCTGGCGCAGATCGCAGCCGGCGATTCGTTCGAGGCCCTGGCCCGCGAGCGCTCGAAGGACTCGGCGTCTTCGGTGCACGGCGGTCGCATCGGCTGGGTCAAGCCCGGCACGCTGTTGCCCGAGGTCGAGACGCGCGCCTTCGCGCTCGCCGTCAACGCCGTCGACGGTCCGATCGAGACCGAGGTGGGCTTCTTCATCGTCAAGGCACTCGAGCGCAAGGAGCCGCGCATCGTGTCCTATCCCGTGGCGCGCGAGACCGCCTACAAGCGCATCGTCAAGGATCGCCAGGGCGCGGCCTACGCCAAGTGGGCGATCGCGCTGCGCGAACGCGCCGCGGTCGAGCTCGACGAAGCAGGCGTCCAGGACGCGGTCCAGTGGCTCGAGCAAGAAGCCTTGAAGCGCGAGGCCGAGAAAGCCGCCGCACCCAAGAAGGACTTCACCAACGCGCCTCCGGGGCACGGTCCGGCGCCCGTGATCCCCAGCGTCAAGAAGACCGAGGACAAGCCGTGATGCGCGAGCAACGAACATCCCGCGCGCGCCGCGCGGCAGCTGCGCTGCTCGGTGCCGTCGCCTTGACGGTCGCGATCGGTGCGGCCTGTGAAGCGTCGAAGCCGCGCGCGCGACCGGCGCGCACCACGCCGGTTGCGGCGCCCAACGTCGCCGAGCCGAAGACGGATCCGTCGGCAACCCAGCCCACGGCTCCGCTGAAGAGTACGCCGCCGCGCGCCGCCAAGGGCGGGCGCACCTGCGTCGAGTGCCACAGCGACTTCGTCGCGACCTTGCAGGGTAAGACGGCGCACTTCGACGCGCTCGGCGAACGCTGCGAGGACTGCCACGACCGCCATGGCTTGGTGGGCGTCAACAGGCTCAAGAAGCCCGAGCCCGAGCTGTGCCTGACGTGCCACAAGGACGCGGAGCCGTTCGTCAAGGGCGACCACGTGCACGCGGCGACGAGCGACGTCAAGTGCAGCTCGTGCCACGACTCGCACGCGTCGCGCGAGCCCAAGTTGCTGGTCGAGGCGGGCCAAGCGCTGTGCTTCAAGTGCCACGAACGCTCGCACTACGAGGGCGAGAACATCCACAAGCCGGTCGGCGAGGGTTGCCTGGGCTGCCACGACGCGCACAACAATGCGACCAAGGAAGGGCTGAGCCAGCCGATTCCCGCGCTGTGCTCGAAGTGCCACGACGCCACGCAGGCGAAGTTCAAGAGCGCGCACGGCGAGTACGACGTGGCCTCGGCCAACTGCGGCTCGTGCCACTCGCCGCACGTCTCGAAGGCGAAGGGACTGGTCAAGGGCAACGTGCACTCACCCGTCGGCGACGGCGACTGCACCATGTGCCATGTCGACGCGGAGTCGGCGACTCCCGGCCAGAAGCCGGCGCTGATGATGCCCGAGGAGAAGCTCTGCAAGGTGTGTCACGCGGAGAAGATCCAGGACTTCGCGGCGCGCACGGGGCCGCACGCGCCGGTCAAGGACGGCAAGTGCACCAGCTGCCACGCGCCGCACGCCTCCGATCACGCCAAGCTCTTGAACGCGGAGCCCTCGGAGTCGTGCAAGCAATGCCACGACGTCGATACCAAGCTCAAGGGCCTGTCCGCCAAGGCGCACACCGCGCACTTGCCCGTGACCGACGGCAAGTGCCTCGAGTGCCACGACGCGCACGGAGGAGAGGACAAGCGCCTCCTGAAAGCTCCGGGCGACGAGCTGTGCATGACGTGCCACACGGGCATGGAAGCCGAGCTCGGTCGCGCGGTCGTGCACGCGCCGCTCGAGATGTGCTCGACGTGTCACGTCGGTCACTCCTCGCCCACGCCGGGCCTGCTCAAGACGTCGGCCGTCGACCTGTGCCTCAAGTGCCACAAGGAGCACGCGGAGCGCATGAAGTCCGAGTCGCTGCACCAGCCGGTCGCGCTGGGACGCTGCCTCGACTGCCACAACCCGCACGCCTCGGACACCAAGGGCCTGTTGCACGCGGAAGCCACCTCGCTGTGCACCTCGTGCCACGCCAAGGTGCTCGAGGAGCGCGCCGGTGGCAGCTTCCACGCGCCGGTCAAGAAGGGCGAATGCCTGACGTGCCACGATCCGCACTCGGCGCCGCAGAAGGGGCTGCTCAAGAAGGAAGAGCAGGACCTGTGCGCGAGCTGCCACGGCATCACGCAGCAGGCGATCGAGTCGGCCGAATTCAAGCACGCGCCGGCCGCGGCCGGTGCTTGCTCGGCGTGCCACTCGCCGCATAGCTCGGTGAACAAGAGCCTGTTGACTCAGTCGGTCAAGGAAACATGTCGCGCGTGCCACGCCGACGTGCTCGCGGAAACCACGCAGCCTGGCTACTCGTCACACCCGCCCGCGCGCGACGGCGAGTGCTTGGGTTGCCACCTGCCCCACGCGTCGAAGCACCCCGGCCTCGCCAAAGTCGGCGGCCAGGAGCTGTGCAAGGGTTGCCACGACCTCAACGAGCCGAAGTTCAGCGCGGCGCACTTGGGACAAGTGACGCCGCAGACCGATTGCACCAGTTGTCACTCGCCGCACGCGGCGCCTGGAGCCGGACTGTTCTGGCCCAACCGACACGTCCCGTTCTCCGAACAGAAGTGCGAGGAGTGCCATGGCGCGAAGAAGTGAGTTCCTCTTCGTGGGTGCGGCCCTGCTCGCGCTCGGGCTCGGCTCGGCGCGCGCGGAGCAACCGCAGGACGGTGTGCACGGCGCCGGAGCGACGACCAAGGTCGATTGCCTGCGCTGTCACGAGAAGATGCGCGAGGTCGTGCAGCAGCCCGTGCCGCACAAGCCAGTGCTCGACGGCGAGTGCTCCAAGTGCCATTCGCCGCACGCGGCGCGCTTCCCCAAGTTGCTCAACGCGCGCGAACGCGGTCTGTGCGCCACGTGCCACCAAGACAAGATCGTCGAGTTCACGAAGGGCAACGTGCACACGCCCGTGATGCAGGGCCAGTGCTCGGCGTGCCACGAAGTGCACGGATCGACGAACGAGTCGTTACTGGTCAAGCCGGGCAACGACCTGTGCTTCACCTGTCACACGCAGAAGGCCGAGCAGGCGAAGCTGCCGATCGTGCACGAGCCGTTCGGCAGCGGCGAATGCGCCGATTGCCACAAGGCGCACAACTCGCCCTACCCGGCGCAGCTCAACGCACCCGCCAACAACATGTGCGCGGTGTGCCACCAGGTCGAGTCGCAGGAGCTGGTCGATGCGCACACCGGCATTCCGATCAAGGGCTCGAACTGCCTGGGCTGCCACGAGCCCCACGCGACGCAGATCAAGGGACTGCTGCGGCCCGTGGGCCACAGCCCGTTCGCCGAAGGCAGCTGCGAGATGTGCCACGTGACCGAGAGCGAGACGCCACGCGTCGTGCGCGCGACGGGCGCGCGGCTGTGCCAGACGTGTCACAAGGACGTTCCGAAGTCCGGCGACACGCTCGTGCACAAGCCGGTGACCGACGGGCTGTGCGCATCGTGCCACGTGCCCCATGCCTCGGACCGCAAGGGACTCCTGGCCAGCTCTCCGGGCCAGCTCTGCACGAGCTGCCACCAAGACTTGCTCAAGCGCGCCGCTGAATCGAAGTCGGCGCACCCGGTCAAGGACGAGAAGGGCTCGTGCCTGGGTTGCCACAGCCCGCACAGCTCGACCGAGCCGCACTTGTTGATGGCCGGCGAGATCCGCACCTGCATCCAGTGCCACGAGACGGCCAAGCACGGCCACCCGTTGGGAGACGACCGGCTCGACCCGCGCACGGGCAAGCCGATCACCTGCGTGACTTGCCACGATCCCCACGGGACGCCGTTCGCGTATCAGCTGCGCGGAGATCAAACGCGCGGCCTGTGCATCGAGTGCCACAGCACCGATCACGAAACCAAGAAGGACTCGAGCCGTGGTGGTCAGCGCTAGCCACTGGGTCGCGTTGGCCACGCTCGCCCTGCAAGGCCAGGGCGGCGCTGGCAAACCCGTGGCGGCGCCCCCGAGCTATCCGTTCCTCGTCGAACCGCAGGACGCGCTCTGGGGGCACCTCTCGGAGGGCAACTTCCGCGAGCCCGTGGGCGTGTTCTTCGAGCCCGCCTCGCGCGAGTTGTTCGTCGCCGACTCGAAGAACGGACTGGTGGGCATCTTCGACGCCGAATACACACCGGTGTTCGCGTTCGGCAGTGCCGCGACGCTGATCGAGCCCAAGGCGGTGTTCGCCGACCGTGAAGGCACGATCTTCGTGCTCGACTCCAGTCGCGCCGACATCCGTGAGTTCAGCTACCGCGGCGAGTTGAAGGCCGTGCTGCCCTTCGCGCGCCCGCAGGAGAAGCAGGGCGAGCCCGCGAGCTCCGTGGTCGTCGGCGCGTTCACGCGCGACAGCGAGGGCCGTTGGTATGTGATCGATCGCGAGCTCGCCCGCGCCTTCGTGTACTCCAAGGAGCGCCAATTCCTGCGCGAAATTCCCGCGCCGCAGGAAAAGGGCGCCTACGACTCGCCGGTCGACATCGCCGTGTCCCCCAGCGGACTGGTGGCCATCGCGGACCAGCGCGGCAATCCCGCGATCCACGTGTTCACCTCCGAGAACTTGCTCGTCAGCGCCTTCGGCGGTCGAGACATCGGTCTCTCGGACTTCACCTCGCCGGCGGCCGTGGCCTTCGACGAGCACGACTACCTGTTCGCCGTCGACATGCTGCGCCACGACGTCAAGGTCTTCACGCCCGCCGGCAAATTCCTGCTGCACTTCGGGGGCTGGTTCGCCCCGGAAACCCGCGGGCGCGCTCCGGGCGAGCTGCTGTATCCGACCGACATCCAGATCGCGCCCGACGGCCCGGTGTTCATCGCCGAGCGCTTCGGCCAACGCGTGCAAGTGTTCGAGCGCAAGCCCAAGCCCGCAGCGAGCCCCAAACAGTGAAGCGCCCCCATCGCTCGCACGTGCGCGACTCGCGCGCGAAGCCCGACTCCTCGACGCAGCCTTGGCGAGCTCGGATCGCCGCCGCATGCGTCGGCGTCGCGCTGCTCGCGGCCTGTGGCGCGCGTCAGCGGGAACGCGAGCGCCCGTCCGCGGTCGAGGCGACCAGCGCGCGCGTCGACGTGTTCCTGCGCTGTGTCGACCCCGCGGCGCGCGCGATCTCCTTCGACATCGCCGGCGCCGCGGTCCGCGATGAGCTCGGTCAGGTGCGCACACTCGAGCTCGCACGACAACACGTGAGCTCGAGGGAGCTCGCGAGTCGCTCGCGCATCGCCGGTGCCATCGTTCCTCCCACCGGCTATGCGGCGCTCGAGTTGACATTGGGCGCGGCATGGCTCGAGCGCGCCGACGGTCGGGTGCCGTTGGAGCTCGAGCGCGACGAGCGCGGGCTCACGGTGCTGGAAATCCCCGCGTCCTTCCGCGTCGACGCACGCCAAGCGAGCTCGCTGTTCGTCGACTGGCGCGCTGGACCGTCGCTGGTCGGCGGCGCGAGCTTCGCGCCCCAGTTCAGCGTCTCGTTGGAGACGCCGCAGACCGCGCTCGGATTGCTGTACGTCGCCGATGCCGCCACCAGCTCGGTGCTCGCCATCGACCGCGCCTCGGGTCAGGTCGTCGGCACCTACAAGACCGGCTCCGAGCCGCGAGCCTTGGCCTTGGCGCGCGATCGGCGCAGGCTGTGGGCGGCCAACGCCGGCGACGGCTCCGTGCTCGCCATCGACACGCGTCAAGGCACGATCGAGACCACGCTCCCGATCGCTTTCGGCGCCGGGACGTGCGATCTGGTCTTCGCCGACCCAGAGCGCTGGCTCGCAGCTGCCAATCGCGAGCTCGACTCGGTGTCGCTGATCGCCTTGGGCAGCGGTTCGAGCGTGCAAGTGTCCGTCGGACGCGATCCGCTGCGCCTGGCGAGCGCTCCCGGGCTGGGTCGCGTGTATTCCGCCAATTTCGGCGATGACACCATCAGTGTCATCGACGTGAACGCGCGAGGCGTGGTCGCGACGATCGCCACCGAATCACGTCCGAGCGCGCTCGATGTCGACCGTGACGAGCACCAGCTGTTCGTCGGCCATGCGACCTCGCCCAACCTGCTCGTGTACGACGCGCAGAGCTTGGCGCAGCAGCGCGCGGTGTTCGTGGGCGCGGATGTCACCGACGTGCTCGCCGACCGGCGAACGGCGCGCGTCTACGTCGCACGCGCCCGGCCCAACGAGATGGTCGTCGTGGACACGCGCATCGGCGCCGTCGTGCGGCGTTTTCCGCTTTCCGGCCGGATCGAGTCGATGGCGCAGTCCCGCGAGGGTTCGCGCGTCTACGGTGCATCGGCCGAGCGCGGAGCCGTGCTCGTGATCGACGTCGTCTTGAGCAAGGAGGAGCCCGCGATCCACTGCGGTTCGCGGCCCAGCGATGTGGTCCTCGCAGAGTGAGCACCACACGCGTCTTCGCCGGCGCGCGTTGACCTCGCCGGCCGCCGTTGCCGCGTGCTCGATCGCGGGCTTCGTGCTCTCGAGTTGCGTCAGCGGACCGTTGCGCACGTTCCGCACGGGCGTCGAGCACAGCGACAGCGGCGGATCGCGCGTCACCAACCAGAACACGCTGGTCGAGCTCGGCGTCCAGGAGCGCATCGGCAGTGACGTCGAGTATCGGCTCAACGACACCTATGCGCAGTCGACGCAGTGGTTTGGCGGCACGGCTGGCGATACGCGCGACGAGACCACATTGCACCGACCGACGCTGGACGTCGAGCTCGAGTCGGGGCCGCTGACGTGGACGCAGACCTATCGCATGCAAGAGGACCGCAGCCTCATCGACAGCGGCGCGGACAATCGCTTGCTTCGCAAGGACGTGCTGCAGAAGGTCGACTGGTTGCCGGACGAGCTCCCGCAGGTCACCGCGTGGCTGGCCTACAGGACCGTCGAGGACCGCTACTCGGTCGAGCAGACGCGCCTGGAGTCGCAGCTCCAAGTCAGCCAGACGATCGAGCCGTACAGTTACGAGTTCGGTGCGCGCGACGAAATCACCGACGACTTGGGGACCGACGTGGAGAGCACGCGCACCGAGCGGCGCGCGCGCGGCACCTACGACGAGCGGCACTTCGACGATCGCTTGTCGACCACGCTGAGCGTCTTCGTCACCGAGCGCGAAACACTGCTCGACGTCCCCGCCGGCAGCAGCCCGAGCGTGCAAGTCACGCCCGTGCAGGGCTTCAGCGATGTCGATCTGACTCCGCAGATCTCGAACCTGACGGCGAATCCTGCGCTGATCGACTTCAACACCGCGGCCCCGAGCGGCGTCGACATCGGCGGATTCGCCACCGGTGGTCAGTTGTTCTGGAACATGGCCGTCGAGCTGCCACCGGGCGGTGCAGTCGACTTCGTGCAGCTCAAGACCGCGGCGCCGGTTCCGGCCAACTTCGTCAACCAGTTCTCGTTCTCGGTGTGGAGCTCGACCGACAACACCTTCTGGACGCCGGTGCAGAATTCCGCCGCGTTCGTGTACGACACGGTCAACCAGCATTTCCGCCTGACGATTCCGCGCGTCACCGCGCGCTACCTCAAGATCGTCAACACCGCTTCGCCCGCGGCAGCGCCCTCCGTTCTGGTGACCGAGCTCGAGATCCTCCGCGCAGCCGGCTCGGGCAGCTCGACGCGCTCGCGCAGCGAGGAGCAACTGCAGAGCGGAACCGCGACCCTGTCGTGGCGCGTGTCGGACACGCTCTCGGTGGGCTACGACCTATTGGCGCAGAGTGCCGACGCCGACTCCGATGGGACGACCACGCGCGACGAGACGCGCCTCGACAACGGCGTGTGGGGCGCTTGGACTCCGCGGCGCGAGTTCTCGGCCAACCTGCGCGCCGCGGTTCAGCGCGTCGAGGACGACATCCTGAACGACGAGCAACTGGTTAACCTGATCGGCGTGCTCACCTATCGCCCGCTCGAGACACTCGACATCGACCTGAGCTACAACGACACGAGCCGCTCGGTCGACGGTGACGACGACGTCCAGACCCACGTCGCTCAGATCCTGACGACCGCACAGTTGCTCCCGACGTTGCGCGGAGAGCTCGTGTTCGAGCGCAACCAGCTCGAGGACTTCACCAACTCCCGCGACATCTCGCGCTGGATCTCTTCCGCCGCCTTGGTCGCCGAGCTGACCCGACAGGTCGAGTGGACTCTGCGCGCGCGCAACGACGACGCCGAGGTCACCGGCCTGGGCGCGGCGGGTATCCCCGATCCTTCGGAAGAGCGCTACGAATCAACGCTGCTCTACCGCCCGACTGAGCAGTTCATCGCCGAGTACGAGCTCGAGTGGATCGACGGCTCCGCGGGCGATGGCCTCGACCAGCGCCTGCGCCTCGACTGGATTCCGTTCGCCGATGGCGCGATCGATTTGCAGCTCGACTTCGACCGCACGCGCACCGAGTCGTTCAGCGACACGCAAGTCGATCGCTACCGCGGCCGCGCGCGCTACTCGCTCGACTCGCACACCTACTTGGAGTTCCAGTACGCGCAGGAGCAGCCCGACACCGGGCCGTCGACCGAGCTCATGCTGCTCTCGTTCCACTTCAACGCGTGAGCGCGTTCGGGCTCAGAAGGTGATCCAGGAGTCGTCGTGGCATTGACGGCACAGGTCCTCGACCGCGCGCCCTTCCGTGTCTCCGTTCTCCGTCGGCGTGCCGCGACCCGAACGGAAGATCAGCCCGAAGGGATTGTCGTTGCCGTGTGCCTTGTGGCACGAAATGCAGGTCGGAGTGACGTCGGCGCCGGGCGTCGACCACACCCCGAGCTCGCTCATCACCTTGACGCGGTTGGTCTTGCTCGCGAAGGTCGTCAGCCCTGAACGCGCGCCTCCGCCGGCACCGCCGATGTCGACGCCCGCCGTCGGGTGCCGAACGAACTGCGCGAACGACTTTCCGCGGGCAACGCCGCCGATGTTCGCGTCCGAGCCCGGCTGGCCGTGGAACACGTTGTGGCACCCAGCGCAAAAGCGCGCCATCCCAGAGTCGGTGCGGTCGGGCTCGTTGAAGTCGACTTGGGCCTCGTCGTACTCCAGCGAGCGGCGCACGAACACGTCGCGCGACAGATCGTTGACTCCGATGCGCTCGTGGTTGTAGGTCACCAGCCCCGCGCCGGGCGCGTTGTTGCCGGCGTCGCCGCGCAGGTTGCGGTAGGCGCGCTCGGCCTGCTCGGCGTGCGGCGCGTGGCAGTTGATGCAGTTGAGGCCCACGCCGGAGCCGTTCTCGTCCTCCGCGCGCCAGGGTGGATTCGAGCCCGGTGCGATGTCGAGTGCACCGAGCGTGTGGCCCGTCGCGGGATTGCCCGAGCGCCCGAGGTGATTGAGGAAGCCCGCCTGCCGCACGGCGCTCGCGCCGTGGCCCTGGTTTCGTCCGAGGACATCGACCGCGCGCTGTGAGCCGTCGTGGCACGAAAGGCACAGCTCGTTGACGTCGCGCTTGAGCAGGCGACCGACCTCGGGTTTGCCCGTCGGGCCCTCGAGCCCGGGCTTGAAGTGCATCTTGTGGCACTCGGCGCAATCGAGCGTCGCACCGACGTGATAGTCGCCGGCCCGCACGCTCGCGCCGCGCTGGAACATCAGCCACCCGAGCAGCGACACGGCCAGCAGGGAACGCTGGAAACGACTTCCGACCCTCATGAGACCCCCGTGGAGAGGTCCCGTTGATCGGCGCGGTGCCGCGCCGGTCTTGAAGGAAGTCGCAATCAGAGCGTGCGTAGCTCGAGCAGCCCAGGGCGCGCCCGCCGAGCGCGGGCTCGATCATGGAAGCGAGCGAGGCGGCCCACGCGGGACCGCCTCGCTCGTGTCGTTGGTCGCGACTCGCTCGCGCGAGTTGCTGGCTCAGGGCATCACGGGTTGTTGAAGAACCAGCGGCCTTGGACGTGGCACTGACCGCACAAGTCTTCGAGCTGGTTGCCGGCGGTGTCGCCGTTCTCGGTGATCGTGCCGGTGCCTTGGCGATAGATCAGACCGAAGCCGTTGCCGTTGCCGTGGGCCTTGTGGCAGCTGATGCAGGTCGGGGTCACGTCGGCCGGGTGAGTGGCGCCCCACACACCGGTCGGGCTCATGACCTTGACCTTGTTGGTGTGCGCATTGAACAGCGTCAGGCTCGAGTGGCCGCCGCCGACGGCGCCAATGTTCACGCCCGCGGTGGGGTGGCGAACGAACTCTTCGAAGCCGGCGCCGAAGGCCACGCCGCCCACTTGCGCGCTGCCGACTTGGCCGTGGAATTCGCCGTGGCAGCCTGCGCAGAACTTACCGACCGCCGAGTCCGTGGCGCTCGGTTCGTTCCAATCGACGTCCGCTTCGTCGTACTCGGCCGCTTGGCGCTCGAACACGTCGCGGGTCAGGTCGTTCGTGCCGTGGGCGGTGTAGTTGTAGGTGATCGCGCCCGAGTTCGAGGCTGCTTGGCCCGGGGTGACGCGCAGGTTGCGGTACAGGCTGTAACCCGCTTGGCCTGAAGTGGAGCCGCTGACGCTGCCGCCGTGTTGGTGGTGGCAGTCGACGCAGTTCAGACCGTTGGGATTCGACCAGCCGGCGCCGGTGGAACCCGGAGCGGTGTCCGTCGAGTCGAGCGTGTGGCCCGCGGCCTCGTTGGGGTCGCCGACGCGATTGAGATAGCCACCGAGGCGCACGTCGGTCGAGCTGTTGCCGGTGTTGGCCGAGCCGTACACGTCGGGCGCGAAGCCACTGTTGTCGTGGCAAGCCAGGCACAGGTCGTTCACTTCACCGCGCAACAGGTAGTGGTGCGGGGTGCTGCCGATCGGCGTGAACACGAAGCCGGAGCCATTCGGGTTGTAGCCGTGCGACTGGCTGAAGTGCATCACGTGGCATTGGGAGCAGAGCAGCGTCCCGTCCTTGTGATAGTCACCCGCCATCGCCGAGCCCGCGAAAAGGACCGAAGCCGCTGCCGCCAAAGCCAGGGAGATGCGTGTCATGATTGAAACCTCCAGAGGATCGTTTGATGCGTCTCGAGGTGCGACATCCGAGGAGCTGACCGGCTACCGCGCGCCCGCGTGGGGCCGCCGCGTCGAGCGCGCTGGACGAGCGAGGACGGGCTGGATGTGCGCATCGGGGACAACTTCCGAACTGCACAAATTGGACCAGCACCCCCAGCTCGCCGCCCATACGCAACGCACGGTAGAAGCAAAGCGAACTCCTTCGGTTCCCGCGGAAAAGCGCGGGGACAATCGCGCGCGCCGCGCGGAATTTCACCACTCGCGGGAGCACTGAAGGCGCGCTTGCGCAGTGTGCCAAGCCTCTTCTTCTACCAAGGGCGTGGGCTTCGGTCGCGCTCAGGGCACGCGCTCCACGCGAGCGCTCGACTTGGCCATCGCGACGCTGCGCGGGACGAACGCGGCCTCGCCCATCACTTCGCGCACGACGTGCGGAGGGGCGATGCGGTACGCGAGCTCGACTTCGATGTTGGCGCGCTTCGCCGACTTCCAATCGACGCGGAAGCGCTCACGCTCGGTGCCCTTGGGAGCAATGGTGCGCCGCCAACCGAACGAGTGTGCCTCCCACGGCTTGTAGGTCTCGCGACCTTGCGCGTCGAGCAAACGTGCGCCGAAACGAAACGCATCGCGCGCGAGCTCGCCGTGCTCGTCGAGCGCGCCGCTCTCGAACATCACGGCGCCTTGCTCGTCGACGACGCGCACGTGCACCCACATCTCGCGCAGCTAGGTCAAGCTCGTCGGAAGAGCGTGCCCTGCACCGATGTTGGTGACCGCGACCTCGAACTCGAGCACGTCCGCGCTCGTGCGCGGCCCGACTTCGATGGCGAGCTCCGCAGCGCTCTTGAGGCGCGCCTCGGCCTCGGCCGCGTGCTGCGCTCCGCCGCCGACGCGCTCCGCGTCGACGTTGCCGCCCACGAATCGGTGCGGATGGATCGCGCGCTCCTCGGAGCTCATCTCGGACGTGCGGCCGATGACCTCGACTCGCTTGAGGGTGCGCGCGACCGTCGTCGCGTCCTCGACCGAGCGCATGTGACAGTCCTGGCAGACGATGCCCTTCTCCGCGTACACGCTGCGCTTCCATTCGTCGTAGGTGTGCTCGATGCGCAGCCCGTTGAGCGGATGGATCACGGTGTGGCACGCGGCGCAGAACTCGGCCGACTCCAGGAACGGAGCGTGGCGTCCCTCATGCGCCGGATTGGCCTTGAGCGCGGCGCGGATCGAGGCCTTGGCGCGGCCCGGATCGAACACCAGCGAGCCGTTGCCCGGCTCGCCGAAAGGGCTCGCGGCGTGGCCCAGCGCGGAAACCTGGTGGCAGATGTCGCACTGCACGCCGGCCTTCACGTTGTCCGGCAACTCGCCTTCCTTGGTGCCAGGCACGAGGCCTGAGACGACCGACGCCGGAGCGTGACAGCCCGAGCAATAGGCGTAGACCTCCTCGCCGGCCTCGCGCCGCGCCAGGTCCGCGAAGGCGCGGTAGAGCGTGTCGTGGTGCGAAACCGAGTGCAGCGAGCCCTCGAACTCCTCGGCCTGGCGCGCGTGGCACACGCTGCAATCGTCGACCGTGCCGAAGGCTTCGGCGGCGACGGGCTTGCCGCTCGCGGTCGCGACCCGCGACAGTCCGAATGGGCCGCGCGCCGGCTCCTGCACGAGAGCGACGGCGACGATCGACGCGACGGCCAAGGCTCCGAGGATCCGCATGCGCCCAACCTAGCAAGCGCACGCGCCGAGGACGTCCTTCGTGCCGGGCGCGCGCGTTTTCAGCGGCGCTCGGGATCCTCGAAGTGACCCTCGAACACGGCCTGGGCCGCGCTGGAGTTGGAGATCGAGAGTCGGACGCCGCGCTCCTCGCCAGCGCGCACCTCGAAGCGTCCCCTCCACTCCACGTCGATCGGCTCGTCGGTGGTTCCGATGTCGACCACGGCTTCGGACCCCAGCACGACGCTCACCTGGCCTCCGCCGTTGCTATCGCCATGGGCAGAGCCACGGCACCGGATGCGCGTGATCACGAACACCTGGCCCGCGGCCAGCGGCCCACCCTCGAAGTAGGCGCGTGCCGGCTCGTGGATTCCGACCGCGGAGGTCGTGTCGAGCGCGCTGGACGAGAGCTCGTCGACGTAAGTCCCGACTTGGCCCAGCATGTCGATTCCGACGGGATTGCCGCCGACCGCGCCCGCTCGGAGTTGCAGGACGACGCGCGGCTCGCGCAACGCTTCGGCCAACAGGGCGCGGCGCTGCAGCTCGAGCAGCACATCGGCCAGCGAGCGCTCGCCCGCGGCGATCTCGATCGAGCTCAGCACGCTGAACTCATTGCGTAGCGCGAGCCATTCCAGCTCGCAGGTTCCTTCGGCGTCGATCGCGAGCACCTCGCACATTGCCACGGTGATCCGCTCGCCCTCGCGCGACAGCACGGCGTAGAGATGTCCCACGACCGCCGGAGCGCTGGTGCTGGCAGGCCACCCGTCGCTCCAGTGTGCGGCCACGGACTCGATGAAAGCGCTGCGCTCCTCACGACTCGCGCCGCGCAGCCGCGCCAGCGAGTGCGTTCCGAGGTCGGTGAGCGCGCGCTCGCCGCTGTCGGCTCCGTCCACGCTCAGCAGACCATTAGCGAGCGCCAGGTCGATCGACCGCACGGGAGCCGAACTGAGGCGCTGCGGCGAAGGAGGTTCGCCGCTCGATCGCGCACCATCGACCAAGCGCAGGCGTTGCATGTGATGCCAGGCGCAACGTGGGCCGCGAGCGGGATCCCAGGCGCGCGGCTCGTTTCGGCCGATGACCTCGCGCTCGGCGAGCGTTGGCGCGGGACAACTCTCGAAGTGGCCTTCGAGGACCAGCTCGGCGAGGCTCGAGTTGGCGACCTCGAGGTAAGTGCGGTGCTCCTCGCCCGGTCGGATCTCGGCTCGTCCGTTCCACTCGAAACGCTCGGCTTCGGCACGGTCTCGCGCGTGGTAGATGCGTTCGCCGCTGAGCTCGACCCGCGCTTCCCCATGGCCGTTCGTGTTTCCCGCAGCGCTCGCATACAGGCTCGCGCGCGTCACCACGAAAATCTGGTCCGCGCGCAAGAAGCCGCCGGACGAATAGGCTTTCGAGGGCTCTCCGGGTTCGAACGGCGCCAACACGTCGAGCGCTCGATCGGTGAGGACGTCGACGTAGCGGGTTGGCTGCCCGGCCAGGTCGATGCGATGCGGATTGCCACCGCCGAATGCGGCGCGGACGCTCATCACGACCCGCGGCGCGCGCAGCGGGTGCTGCTCTCGAGCGACTTCGCGCAAGCGCATCAGAGTGGCCATCAGCGAACGACCCGTGGACACGTCGCGCCTCGAGCAGCGCGCGTTTCGGCCATCGTTCGTCGAGTACCACTCGAGCACGCAGCGCCGTCCTGGCTCGTGGTGCAGCACCTCGAACGCGCTCGCGACGTCGGAATCATCGTCCAGCGTCCACAGGAAGTAGCTGTGGCCTTGGCGGACGGGCGAGCGCACGTCGCGCTCGGAGGTGTGCCCCACATCGGCCTGTTGGACGCGGGCGGCAGCCACGACCAGCGCTTCGAGCGACACCAGGTCCGCGCTCGCCAGCTCGTCCAAGCGACTCACGCCCAAGTCGACCAACACGCTGTGGTCGCTGACGACCGTGATCGCATCGAACCAGCCGGCGCTGAACTCCAGGTCCCAGTCGTTGCGCAAGACACCGTGCACATCGTCGCGCAACCCGCGCTCGAAGCTGAACGTGGCCAGCTCGTAGTCGTGGTAGTTCGAGCGATCGAAGAGCTCCGCGACGTCGTACACGATCTCGTCACTCGGTGCGGGATCGATGCGCGAGCGCTGGGTTGCGTCGTCATCTCTCGCAGCGGGGGCCGCTGAAGTCGTCGAGGCAGTGCCCTCGAGTGCGTGCTGCTCCTCTCCCGAGGACGCGGCGAGCGACTCCGAGGCCGGCTGCGAGCGCTCTTCGGGCGCGACGATCCAGGCGAGCGCGCCGATCGAGACCAGCAGCGCCGCGGCGACGAGCACGGCCGCGCCGACGCCCGCGGAGTTGCTCTCCGTCACGAGCAGTGCCGCCCATGCCGCCCGGTCCCTGTACTCGGCGTCGAGCCTCGCCCGCAGCAGCTCGTGTGCGCGCACGAGCTGCGTGCGCACGGTCGCGGGCTTGGACCCCAGTCGAGTTGCGATCTCGTCCGCCGACAGCTCGTGGTAGTAGCGCAGGATGACCACCGATCGGTACGGCTCGCGGAGCTCGAGCACCTTGGCCACGACGTCGCGCTGCACCGACAGGCGCGCGCTGGCGTCGGCGACGGACTCGAGCGCTTCCGGTCGCGCGGCCCGTCGCTCGCGCGCGGCGCGGCGCGAATCCGCGCGTTGCATTTGTCGCGCGCGATTCGTGGTCACGCGCCCGAGCCAGCCACGCAGCGAGCCCAGCGCGCGCGGTCCGGCGCGCAACGCAACGAGCCAGGTGTCCTGCACGGCATCGTGCGCCGCCGCATCGTCGCGCAGCAGCCCACGCGCGACCTGGTGCACGAACTGCTCGTGCTCGAGGAACAGCTCGGCGCTGAGATCGAGGTCAGGATTGCTCACGGACGTCCTCCAGAGTGCGTTCCATGGCCGCAAGACGCCACCGGGCGGTCCAGCGCTACGTGCAACTCGCGAAAACCAAGGCGACCGAGCTGCCGGATCGCCGCCGACGCTCGCGTAGGATGCGCGCATGCGCTTCTGTGCCCTGGCCCTGCTCCTCACGGCTTGCCATGTCGCTCCCACGGCTCCGCCGGCGTCGTCGGTGAGCGCCGAGGCGATCGGCTCCACCCGCAACTCCGTCGTCGCCACCCCGGGCGAGCTCGCCGGTGCGCCGCTGACCTATTTCGCGCAAGCGCTGGACGACGCCGAACGCCGCGAGCTCGCGACCCAGGCGCCGAATCTGCGCATCGTCGAGGGTTTGACGCGCGAACAGGCCTTGGCGCGAGCGGGCGAGGCCCACGGTGTCGACGGATCCTATGCAACTCCGGAGTTCCTGCGCGCCGCGAGCCGGCTGTGCTGGGTGCAAGCCCGCAGCGCCGGCGTCGATCGCTACCTGTCGACGCGCGAGCTGATCGAGAACGAGCGCATCGTGCTGACCAACTTGCGCGGCGTGCACGGGCCCGCCATCGCCGATCACGTGTTCGCGATGCTGCTGGCGCTCACGCGCGACCTGCCGGTGCATCTCGCGGGTCGCGCCAGCGGCGCCTGGCGGCGGGAAGGCTCCGGCGAGCTGCGTGGAATCGCGCTCCAGGACCGCACGCTGCTCGTCGTCGGCCTGGGTGGCATCGGCAGCGAGGTCGCGCGGCGCGCCCATGGCTTCGGGATGCGCGTGCTCGCGACGCGCCGCAGCGACGACCGCGCTCCGGAGTTCGTCGAGCGCGTCGGAAAGCCCGAGGACCTGCTCGCGTTCCTGCGCGAGAGCGACGTGGTCGTGCTGTGCGTCCCGCTGACGCCCGAGACCGAGAACCTGTTCGACGCGCGCGCCTTCGACGCGCTGAAGCCCGGGGCCTTCCTGGTCAACATCGCCCGCGGCAAGGTCGTCGACACCGGCGCGCTCGTCGCTGCACTGCGCTCGGGCAAGCTCGCTGGCGCGTGCCTCGACGTCACCGAGCCCGAGCCGCTGCCGAGCGACCACGTCCTGTGGACCTTCCCCAATGTCGTGATCACGCCGCACGTGGCCGCGAACGCCGAGCTCACCGACGAGCGCGGATCGGCGGTGTTGGTCGAGAACCTCCGGCGCTTCGCCAGCGGCGAGCCATTGCTCAACGTCGTCGACAAGCGCGCGGGTTACTGAGCTCCGATCTCTCGAGTGCACGACGCGGCCGTGAGCGATGCGCGAACCTCGCCGACGCGGCGCGAGCTCTTGTGGGCCGCGCTCGCGCTCGCCGCGTGCGTCACAGTGCTGCTGTGGGAGCCGTTGACGCACTGGCGCGAGCGGACGTTCACCACCGCCGACCTGCTGCAGCGCTATCCGTACTTTCGGATCGAGCCCGACCACGTGCCGCGCAACGCGCTGCTGTGTGACCCCGTGCTCGAGTTCCTGCCGTGGATCGAGTTCGCGCGCGGCGAGCTCGAGCAGGGCCGTTTTCCAGCATGGAATCCGCTCAATGGTTGCGGCGTGCCCTTCTGGGCCAATGGCCAGTGCGCGGTGCTCGCCCCATCGACGCTGTGGCACTGCCTGTTCGACACCAAGCCCGCCTTGCTCGCCAGCGCCTTCTTCGAGAGCTGGTGGATCGGCCTGTTCACGTTCTTGTTCCTGCGGCGCCTCGCGCTGCACGCCTGGGCCGCGCTCGGGGGCGCGATCGTGTTCCTCTCGTGCGGCCACAACTCGCTCCTGCTCGCGTATCCGCACACCGGAGTGATCGCGTTCCTCCCCAGCGCGCTCTACTGCGCCGAGTCGCTGGTGCAGACCTTCGAGCGTCGCGGCCCGCGGCGCGCGCGGCGCTGGACGCTCGCGTTGCTGGCGACGGTGCTCGCCATGGCCTACGGCGGGCATCCGGAGTCGCTGTTCTTCGCGAGTGCGACGCTGGCGGCGTTCGTCGCGAGTCGTTTGGCCGCGCTGGGCTGGGCCGAGTGGCGCGGGCGGAGCGCGAGCTCGATCGCGGTGCCGCTCGCAGTGCGCTTCGCGTTCGTGGCGTCGGTCGCGCTGGCGTGCGCCGCCCCGATGTTGGTCCCGACGCTGGACTACGTGCTGCGCAGCACGCGTGCACAAGCCATCGCCGCCAGCGGTCACGAGGCGCTCGATTCGACGACGTGGCCGCGCTACGCGTTCCCCGATGTCCTCGGGCGTCCGATCGATGGCGCGCTCTTCGCGCCGCGCGAGCCGCCGCCCAACTACGAGACCGCGAACTTGGCCTACGTCGGCGCGCTCGCGATGCTGCTCGCCGCCCTCGGGCTGCGCCGTGGAGTGGCACGCGCGGCGACGCTGCCCTTCGCGGTCATCGCCGTGGTGTGGCTCCCGTGGGCGCATGATCTGGGCGGCTTTTCGCGCGTTTTGGGGCTGATTCCGGGCGTTGCCTGGATCCCCCACTACGTCGGCCAAGCCCCGTGGGCGCTGGCGATCGCCGTCTTGTCCGCCGCGGCGCTCGATCGAGTGCTGTCGAGTGAGCACGTCGCGTCGCGAGCCCGCGCGGCAGTGTTTCTCGCGCTCTCCGGCGCGGCCACCGCCATCACGTTCCGAGGCGCGCTGGAGTTGGTCGCGCAACGTGCCGTGCGCCACTCGGTTCCCGCCGAGCTCGTCGCGGCCGCCCGAGCCCACGTCGGGACCCTCGGATCCGCGCTGGTCGTCGGGTGCTTCGCCGTCGGCCTCGCTCTCGCCGCGAACAGGCTCGCTGCGCGGCGTCTCGGCGTGGCGCTGGCGTTGGCCGTGCTGTTCGTGCAGGGTCCGCTGACGCAGTCTCGCTACCACGTGGCCTGCGAGGATCGTTTCGTCGCGCCGCGCACCGCCGCGCTCGACACGCTCGCGCGCGAGGTCGGCGATGCACGCGTGTTGATCCTCAGCCCAGTCGGAGTGCCGCCGCACGTCAACATGCGCTACGGATTGCACCTGGTGACGACCTACGACGCGCTCGGGGTGTTCGAGTACGAGCGCCTGCTCCACGCCGTCCTGGATCCCAGTCGCGCGTGGCAAGCGACGCTGACGGCCGACGCGCGCGCGCTCGAGCTGCTCGGCGTCGAGTTCGTCGCGATCGACTCACCGGGGGCGAGCGCGCCGCCGAGAACGCCGAGCGGCACTCCACGCGCGCACTGGATGGGTACGCCGGACGAGCTCGAAGAGGCCGCGCAGCTCGACTCGGCCGTGCTCTATCGCTTGAAAAGCACCCGTGGACGCGCGTGGCTCGTGCCCAACGGATTCGTGCAGCACGACGCCGAAGGGGCTCTGCGCTACGCCGCCGCCGCGGCCTTCGATCCCTACACCGCGGTCGTGCTCGGGCCCGATCTTCCCAGCGGTTTCGCGGCGCGCGCGGCTTGGACGCATCCCCCTGGTCCGCGCACGCGCGAGCAACTCGCGCTCGAGCGCGCGGCGGTCCTCGGGAGCGTGGACAGCGAGCTCGAGCATCCTGGCTTCCTCAGGCTCCGCGTGCGCCAATCCAGCGCGCAGTACCTCGTGCTCGCGACCACGCGCGATGCGGGCTGGAGCGCGACGCTCGACGGCCACCCGGCGCCGTTGCTCCAGGCCAACAGCGCGTTCATGGCGCTCGACGTGCCCGAGGGTGAACACCTGGTCGAGCTCACCTACCGTCCGCGCGGCTGGTCCGTCGCTCTGGTGTCGGCTGCGCTCGGGCTCGCCAGCGCGCTAGCTTGGTGCATCCGCCGCGAGCCAACCGCGGCCCGAACGGCCCATCGATGACCGAAGTGCTCCATCTGCGATCGCGAGACGCGCGCCGCGTGCCTTGGAAGAACGGCCGCGGCTTCACCGACGAGCTCGCGCTGGCGCCCGCGGGCGCGAGCTTCGAGCGCGGTGACTTCGACTTGCGCATCTCGCGCGCCACGGTCGACGAGCCCGGCCCGTTCTCGGCCTTTCCGGGCTTCGACCGCGTGCTGGTGGTGGTCCACGGCGAGGCGCTGGTGCTCTTGCATGGCACGCACGCACCACGGGCGCGCCTGCGGCGGCTCGAACCTCATCGCTTCTCCGGCGACTGGCCCACGACCGCGGAGCTCCCGCGCGGCGCGATCGGCGACTTCAACGTGCTCACGCGCCGCGGCCGGTGCAGCGCCGACGTGCAAGCGCTGGCGCTCGCGCAGCGTCGCGCACGCGAGACCGCGGAGGCCGCGCAGGTCTTCGTGCACGTGCTCTCCGGAGCGCTGAGCGTTCGAATCTCGGGGGAAGACGCTCCCTTCGAGCTGCTCGAGGCGGAGAGCCTGTGGATACGCGGCGCGCGACCGAGCGACGAGCTCGACATCGCTGGCGCGAGCTCCGACGCGTCGCTGTTGATCGTGCGCGTGCGCAACGAGGGCTGAAGCCCGCGTCTACTTGCCGCTGGGCGCGTCCGCGGGCACCGGAGCGGACGGCAACAGGCCGCGCAGTGCGGCGACGACGAGCGCCTGGGTCTTGGCGGCGTCCGCCCGATCGGCGACGTACAGCTCCGCCCCGCCCTGCACCACCATCGTCGCCAGAGCGCGATTCCACTCCTCGACGCGCTTCTTCAGGTCGTCCCCTTCCGGCACGTCGCGCAGCGACGGACCGTCGACGAGAATGCGCACCTTGAGCCCGATCTTGCTGGCGTTCGCCGCGCGCGCTTGCACGAGCTGCGGCAGGAACAAGCTGTCGAGCATGAGCACGCCCTTGTAGAGCCCGGGATTGGTGAAGGCCACGCTCGAGGCCACGATCCCGCCGCGGCCCTCGCCGGCGATCAACACCCGGCGCTTGTCGACGGTGTGTTCCTTCATGAAGGCCGAGGTGGCGTCGGTGATCGGCTTCTCCGCGACCCAGGTCTTGGCCGCGTACGCGGCGATGTCGTCGAACCACTCCAGGCCCTGCGCCAGCTCGCTTCCGACCGGCACGGTGGCCGAGGGCGCGACCAGCGCGAAACCGAGCTCGTCCGCGATCGCCTTCCAACGACCGGCGACGACCGCGTCCTTGTTCGAGCCCGCGTCGTGCAGCACGACCAAGAGCGGCATCTCCGCCAAGCCCTTGACCGCCTCGGGCACGTACACCGCCGCGGTCTTGGCGTACTCGTCGACTTGCTTCTGCAGCGCGGCGCGCTTCTCGACATTGAGCGCCATCTTCGCCATCAAGGCCTCGAAGCGCGGGTCCTTGCGCAGGTTGGCCAGATCGGCGTCGTTGCGGCACATGTCGAGCTCGCTCATCTGCTTGTTCGAGCCCGCGATCGAGCCGCGCCCTCCGCCCCAGCCCCAGTCGGCCGCCGTCGAGAGCCACTCGTGGGCCTTTTCGACGTCGCCCTTGAGCGAGCACACGCACGCGAGGTTGTAGGCCGTGCCTTTGTCCTTGGGCGTGAGCTCCAGGATCTTCTGCAGGAGCGCGATCCCCTCGTCGTACTTCTTGGCGGTGATCGCCTCGAGCGCCTCGCGATTGAGCGTGGTGACGTCCTTGGTCTGCCGCGCGAGCGCGGGCGCGACCAGCAGGAACGAGAAGACCAACCAGCGAACGATGCGTTGCATGCACTTCTCCGAGGCGTGATTCCACGACGGCGAGAACCGACCGTCGCCCCCAGCCTATCCGACGCGCGCGCGTCGCGAGCTCGTCTTGCCGGTGCTCAGGTGAAGAACTTCGGCCCGCGTGGGTTCGCTTTGTGTCGCGGGCGGATCGGCCGGCACGCGTCCAACGCTCGGCTATCGGGAGCGCGGCTTTCGACCGTTCTCCGCTCCGCGTGGCCGCGTCGAGCAGGCCAACGCGCGCGCGATCGCCGCCAGGAGCTCGTCGATCTCGAGTTGCTCGCGCACGCAGTATTCGGCCCGCGAAGTGCGTGAAGCCCCGACGCGCACCGCGAGCACGGTTCGCCGCGTCGCCAGCGCGAACACGTCCTCGTCCGTGTCGTCGTCGCCCACGTAGATCACGCGCCCGCAGCGCAGCCGGCGACGCTCGCGCTCCACGGCGCGCCCTTTGTCGGGCGCCGTTCGCGCAACGAGGTTGAAGACGAACTTGCCGCCGATGAGGCGCACCCCGCGCAGGCCCTCGAGCGCAGCCAGGATCGCTCGCCGCGCGGCGCGCGGATCGTGCGCCTGGCGGTAGTGCACGGTCAGCGAGTAGCGCTTGTCCTCGAGCGTCACGCCCGCGAGACCCGCGAGGCGCCCGCGCAGGAGCTCGCTCCAGCGCCGCACTCGAGCGCGCAACGCCGCTGCGCGAGGCGCGGGCTCGGCGCCGTGGTTGCCGATCACCGCGCGCACTCCCAGTCCGGCCACGCGCCGCGCCGCATCGGCGCGCGCACGACCCGAGATCACGACGACCGGACACAACCGCGCCAGTCTGGCGAGCGCGCGTCGAGTCCCGACTCGCATGCGCGCTCGCCGACGATGCGCGACGATCGGAGCGAGCGTGCCGTCGAAATCGAGCGCGACGAGCACTCCAGGACGAGCGAAGCGCTCGAGCAGCGCGCGCTGGCGGCCCGCGAGGATCGACTTCATCGCTCCATGCGCGCCGCGGAGACCAAGTAATTGGTCAAGCGCCCCGCCAAGCGATCGCGGCTGCGCAGGCGCGATGCGTCGACCAACATCCGTCCGGCCCAGCGGTAGACGTTGAACTCCGCGACGAAGGCCCGCATCGCCCGCATGCGATCGCGCTGCTCCTCGCGCGACATCGTCAGCGCCGCCGCGAGCGCCGCGCCGGCCTCGTCGACGTCGTAGGGGTTCACGATCAGGGCCTCGGTCAGCTCGCGCGCCGCGCCCGTGAACTGGCTGAGGACCAACACGCCCAGCTCGTCCTCGCGCGCCGCGACGAACTCCTTCGCCACCAGGTTCATCCCGTCGTGCAAGCTGCTGACGTAGCACACGTCCGCCGCGCGATAGAAGCGGAACACGGCCGGGGGTTCGTGGTGCGCACGGCGCACGACGATCGGTCGATAGCGGCCCGCTCCGAAGCGCTGGTTGATGCGCTCGGCGAGCTCGACCACGCGCTCGTCGAGTCGGCGGTAGGCCTCGATGATCGAGCGGCTCGGCGCCGCGAGCTGCACGAAGGTGAAGCGCCCGCGCAGTTCGGGGTGCAGCTCCAGCGCCCGCTCCACCGCCAGCAGGCGCTCCTCGATGCCCTTGGTGTAGTCGAGGCGGTCGACTCCGATGCCGATCAGCGCGTCCGGGGCGAGCTCGAGCTCGCGCACCACGCTCGCGCGGCACTCTCGCACGCTGGGCGCGTCCGCCAGCCAGCGCGCCGGCCACTCGAGCGAGATCGGATAGGGCCGCACCAACGTGCTGCGGCCGTTGCGCACGATCGCGTTCAACTCGGGATCGGTGCGCGTCTCCAGGAAGCGCTCGACCGACTCGACGAAGTGGTTGCAATCGGCCTGAGTGTGGAAGCCAACGATGCTCGCGCCGAGCAGGCCTTCGAGCAGCTCGCGGCGCCAGGGACAGATCGCGAAGCGCTGCGCGTTGGGCCAGGGAATGTGCCAGAAAGCGATGATCGTCGCGCGTGGCAGGCGCTCGCGGATCAACCGCGGCGCGAGCGCGAAGTGGTAGTCCTGCACGAGCACGATCGGGTCGTCGGTGTCGACCTCGGCGCACGCCGCGTCGGCGAACTTGCGATTGACCTCGCAGTAGTGTCTCCAGTCCTCCGTGCGGAACATCGGACGCGTGTGCGCGATGTGGCACAGCGGCCACAAGCCCTCGTTGGAGAATCCGTAGTAGTAGCCGCGCTCTTCGTCGGCATCGAGCCATACACGGCGCAGGGAATAGGCCTCCTCGCCGGGCGGCACGCGCACGCGCGCCCGAGCATCGACCGTCTCGCGGTCGGCCGAGCCGCTCCCGTGGGCGATCCAAGTGCCCGAGCACGCGCGCATCACCGGCTCGAGCGCGGTCACCAACCCGCTCGCCGGGTGCATCACCTCGATCGTGCCGTCCGCGCGCCGCTGGTGCACGTAAGGCTCGCGGTTGGCGACGATCACGACTTTTTCGCCGTGCAAGTGCCGCTGCAACGTCTGCTTGAGCCGTGCGGGAGTCCACGCGCCTCCTTCGCTCTCGGCCGCGCCTTCGGCCGAGATGCGTTCGACGAGCTCGCGCACGTCGCCCAGGATCGGCTGGAACTCGGGCCGACTCTGTCCACCGCGCAAGATGCGCCGCAATTCGTTGCTCCATCCACGCCAGGAGACACGCGCCGCGATGACGGTCACGGCCGAGGCCGCGAGCGCGAGGAACGCGAAGGCATACAGCAGGAAGCGCAGCGCCTCTGCCTCGCGGCGCTCGACGAAGCCGAAGTCCTGCACGAGCACGATGCTCCCGAGCACCGCGGACTCGCCGCTGAGTGGCAGCGCGCTGACGTGCACGCGGCCTCCGGGCAAGTCCTCCACGGCGTGCCATTCGCGCGGCGCGGCGGCCGTCGACTCGGCGTTCGCGAGCAAGTGCGGTCGCAGCCGCTCGCCGCTGAGTGCCTCGGGGAATTCGGGGGTACGCGCGCGGAGCTCGCACTCCGGTCCGAAGGCCGCCGCGGCCCGGATGCGCTCGTCCGCGGTCAGCTCCTCGAGCAGCGCGCGGAGTTCGAGCGCGCGCTCGGGCGACCAACGAGCGAGCAGCCCGTGCCGTGCGCCGTTGACGGCCAGCTGCGCTCGCAGGCGCACGTCCTTCTCGAACCACTCGCGCGCGGTGCGTTGGACTACGACGGATGCACCCAACGTGATCAGGGCCAGTCCGACGAGCAGTGCGAATACGAATCGGAGTGCGCGGTCCACGGTTCGGCCTGGCTCCGCATATCGTTTGAGTCCAAACGAATGTCAAGTACTCTGCGCTGGCGCGTCGCAAGAGCGCGGGCTCGCGGCGACACGCTTCGCATTCATGCGGACAGCCCGAGCGCCGCGAGGCCGCGGGTGTCGAGCGCGCGTCCATCTCGGGAGCACGACCGGTGAACCTCGAAGACCTGGCCTTGATCGGCAACTGTCAGTGCTCGGCGCTGATCTCGCGCGGAGGCGAGCTGGTGTGGTGCTGCTTGCCGCGCTTCGACTCCGAGCCGGTGTTCGCCTCGCTGCTCGACTCCGAGCAGGGCGGTCGCTTCGCGGTCGGGGCGGCCGATGGACGCCTGGGAGTCCAGCGCTACCTCGAGAACACCAACGTCGTCGAGACCACCTTCGAGGACGATGCCGGTGCGTTTCGCGTGCTCGACTTCGCTCCGCGTTTCTCGCTCCACGACCGCACGTTCCGGCCGGCGCAGATCTACCGCATCGTCGAACCGCTGCGCGGGACGCCGCGCGTGCGCGTGCTGTGCGATCCGCACTTGGGTTGGTCGCGAGCCCGACCGGCCGCCCTGCAGGGCTCGCACCACGTCGAGTTCGAGGGCTTCGCCAGTCGCCTGCGCCTGACCACCGACATTCCGCTCTCCTACCTCGGTGGCCCGGCCTTCGCGCTCACGGAGCGTCGTCACCTGGCGTTGACCTGGGGTGCCCCGCTCGAGGAGCCATTGCGACCCGTGTGCGAGCGCTTCCTGAGCGAGACCGTGCGCTACTGGCAGCGCTGGGTGAAGCAGTGCAACATCCCGCCGCGCTACCAACGCGAGGTGATCCGCTCGGCGCTCGCGCTCAAGCTCCACTGCTTCGAGGACACGGGCGCGATCGTGGCCTCGATGACGACCTCGATCCCCGAGGCGCCGGGCAGCGGCCGCACCTGGGACTACCGCTACTGTTGGCTGCGCGATGCCTACTACGCGCTGGGAGCGTTTCGTCTGCTCGGGCAGTTCGAGGAGCGCGAGCAATTCGTCCACTACCTGCTCGACATCGCCACGCGCTCTCGCGAGCTGGCGCTGTCGCCCCTGTACTGCGTCAACGGCCGCTGCGATCTCGACGAGCGCGTCCTCGCGGAGTGGCCCGGCTTCGCGGGCGAGAGACCGGTGCGCGTCGGCAACGCCGCCGCCGGCCACACGCAGCTCGACATCTTCGGTGAGATGGTGCTGGCGCTGGCGCCGGTGTTCCAGGACGACCGCTTCAGCGCCGAGCGTTCGAGCACCACGCTCGATCTTCTGGTGCGCCTGGCGCGCAAGGCGATCGAGGTCGCGGGCCGTCCCGACGCCGGCATCTGGGAGTACCGCACCGAGTGGACCCCGCAGACGTTCTCGAGCTTGATGTGTTGGGCGGCGAGCGATCGGGTGGCGTCGATTGCCCGCGTGCACGCGCCGGTGCTGGTGCGCGAGTTCGAGGACGCCGCGGCGCGCATCCGCGACGAGATCCTGGCGCGCGCCTGGAATTCGCAGCTGCACAGCTTCGTGGGTCAGTACGACGGACGCGAGCTCGACGCCTCGCTGCTGCAGATGGCCAGCTTGCGTTTCCTGCCCCGCGACGACCGCCGCTTGCACGACACGATCGAAGCGGTCCGCACGCACCTCACGCGGGACGGTTGGCTGCAGCGCTACGACCTCGACGACGGTTTCGGTCGACCCACCGTGGCCTTCGTGCTGTGCTCGTTCTGGATGGTGGAGGCGCTGGCCGCGACCGGCCGCGACGACGAGGCGCGCGCGGCGATGGAGAGCATCCACGCGCAACTCCCGCGACTGGGGCTGCTGGCCGAGGACTTCGATCCGGTGGCGCGCCGCATGTGGGGCAACTTCCCCCAGGCCTACTCGCACGTGGGCTTGATCCGTGCCGCGTTCGCCGCCTCACCACGCTGGAGCGACGTGCTCTGAGGGAGCGCCGCGGATCGAGCACGAGCGCGGCACCGCGCTACGATCGCGGCATGGTCGGCACACAGCACCGTGCGAACGCGCTCACGCCGGCCGCGTGCGTCGCCGTCGATTGGTCGGGCGCGCTCACCACGGTGCGCGCGCGGCTGTGGCTCGCCGAAGCGCGCACCAACGGCTTGGTCCGCGTGGAGTGCGGCTACACGCGTAAGGAGCTGGTCGACGAGTTGATCGAGTGCGCGCGCCGCGATCCGCGACTCGTCGTCGGTCTGGGCTTCGCGTTCGCATTCCCGCTGTGGTTCCAGGAGCAACTCGGTCTGCGCACTGCGCGCGAGCAGTGGTTGCACGTCGCGCGCGAGGGCGAGGACTGGCTGGCGCGGTGTCCGGCGCCGTTCTGGGGACGCCCACTGTTCCGCAAGCCGCACTTCCCCGCGCACCACAGCGAGTGGCGCGCAACCGAAAGCGAGCATCCTCCGGTCGGCGGCATCGGCCCGAAGTCGGTGTTCCAGATCGGTGGCGCGGGCTCGGTCGGGACGGGTTCGCTGCGCGGCATGCCACAGCTCGCGAGACTGCAGGACGCCGGCTTCGCGATCTGGCCCTTCGATCGCCCGCGACTACCGCTGGTCGTCGAGATCTACCCGCGCTACCTCAGCGGAGCCGTGGACAAGTCCAACGGAGCGGCGCGCGCCCTGTACCTCGAGGCCCATCTCGCGAGTGAACCGCGGGCGCTGCTGGAGCAGGCAGCCTCGTGTGAGGACGCGTTCGACGCTGCGGTGTCCGCGGTGAGCATGCAGCGTTTCGCTCGGGACTTCGCGCGCCTCGCGCGCGCTCGGCGCAGCGCCGTCGAGCGTCGCGAAGGCCGCATCTGGGTCCCGCTGCGCGACCCGTTGTTCGAGCGCTGGCTGCGGACCGGAGCGCAGGCGCGCATTTCGGGGCCGGCACCTCGCCCCCCCGCCGCGCCGCGCTGAAAAGGAATCCCGCGTCGCGCGCAGGCGGCGTTGCTCGGAGCGCGAGCGCTCGGGAGTCAATCGCGGGCGCACTCCGCCCGCAGCAGAGGCAGGAGCTCGCTCCAAGACGTGACCCTTCGATACCAAGGCTCCGCACGCGCGCGCTCGCCGCCCGTCGACATCTGGTACAGGTTGGCCACGGCGCCGCGCAGCACGTGCATCAGCGCGACGCGGTCGTCGACGAAGTGCGTCAATGCGAGCGCTTCGCAGATCGGCCGCTTGTCGGCGCGCTCGATGCAAAAGTGCAGATGCGCGGGGTCGACGGCGGTGGTTTCGAAGAAGCGCTGCGCGGCGAACCACTCGCGCGAGATGCGCTGCATCCGCGGACCGGCCTTCGAGACGATCCACAGCTCACCCGACAGGAGCTCGTTCAACTCGGCGATGGCCGCGAAGGCCCCGGGCATCTGCCGAGCGTCGCTGGGTTCGAAGCGCGAGCCGCCCAGGGCCGTGTCCTCGCCGCTGGGAGCCGCCTCCACCGCCGCCACGATCACACCGCCGAAATCCAATCCCAAGCGCACTTTCAACCGCCCTCGCGCTTGAAATCGAAGCGCTTGGGGCGCCCGCCCTTGGTGTAGCCGATCGAGGCGCTCAATCCACCGTCGGCCGAGAGCTCGTAAACGATGCGCTGCGGAGAGTCGTGGCGCGGGTTCTCGAACACGGCGCGCGTCGCGCTCAGCTCGGTGAGCGCGAACTCGGTCGGCGGGCGACCACCCGGCTGCGCGACGTACACCAGCCCGCCGTCGCGCTCGACGACGCGCAAGTACTCGAACGCGGTCATCTTGTCGCGCGAGACGGTGCGCGACACGGCGAGCATCGCACCGCCGAGCGGCGGGCACCAGCGCTCCTCCATCGAGGTGCTTCCGCCCGTGCCCCTGGTGCCGACCCACGCGCCGGACAACCACGCGAGGTCGCCGATCGCGGCCTTGGCCGGCGCGGGCAACGCGATGTCCTGCGGGTGACGATACAGCGCCGACGACTTCCATCCCGAAGCGGTCTCGACGCTGGCGAGCAGTCCGTCGGCCGTCGGACGAAGCACCCATCGAATCCCACCGCCGGAAGGACTACCCGGCTGGCCCTGCGGCTCGCTCTGGTAGTGGAACGCGCCGTCTTTCCATGCGCCGCTGTAGCGGGAGATCGAGCCTTCTCTCGTGATGTCGATGGGCGAGCCGTCGAGCGCCATGCGGATCTCGCCGTCGCTGCGCACCAGAGTGACCGCGGCTTCATCGACGCGCAGCGTCACCTTCGCGCCCATGCTGGATTGCTGGTCTTCGAGGGCGCGACCCTCGGTGCGGTCCTCGACGTAGATCCACACGCCGTCCAACGCGCGCACGCCTTCGGCTTGCGCCGAGCGCGCATTCGAGGCCAACGACCGCGAGAGAGCTCCCAGGGCTGCGAGGAGTACGAGCGCTGCTGCCGGCCAAGTGCTCAGGTGCATG
This sequence comes from Planctomycetota bacterium, assembly GCA_020853575.1. Lineage (GTDB taxonomy): Bacteria > Planctomycetota > UBA1135 > UBA1135 > F1-120-MAGs118. The sequence continues at coordinate 68,284 of JADYYP010000021.1, read as the reverse complement.
CGGAATTCCCTTTCGAAATGCGAGTCGGAGGATGGCGCACTTGCGCTGCGGCGACCGCGAGCCACGCAACGCGCGCCTGCCAGGCGGCCCATCCTAGCGCGCGCGCGACCGGCTCCGGGTGTCGCGCCGTCGCAGCTCACTCGCTGCAGTCCCCTTCGCGGACCGCGTCGACGAAGCACTCGAGCACGCTGCCCGTACGGCGACCGCGGCGGCGGCCCATCGAGGCCCTGGACGGAAGCTCGAGTCCCCGCGAGGATCCGCGCGGCGTCCTCGCGAATCGCCTCGGCCAGCACCGGCCGCCGGGAGTTCCTTGCGCCACCCCATGCACCCTCGACGTCTCCTTGCAGTGCTCGTCCCGTGGCTCGCATCGCTGGCGTCGTGTGGTCTGTTCCTGAGCGACCCGGCCGAGCTGGCGCCGGTGCCGAGCGAGCTGCTCGATCGACGCTTCGAGCCGCTGGAGCTCGCGCGAGAGCTCGACGAGCTGTTCGCGGTGCTCGAGGAGGTGCACCCCGATCTGTACGCAACGCTCTCGGAGGACGAGGTCCGGCGGCGGCGCGACGAGCTCGTCGAGCGCCTCGATCGACCGCTGACGCGACGCGAGTACTTTCCGCTCGTCGCCGAGCTCGTCGCGGCGCTCGGCGACGGCCACACGGCCGTGTACTTTCCCCAGGAGGAGTGGTGGCGCGACGCGGCCACGCGCAGCCTGCCCTTCGATGTCGCCTGGATCGGCGGCGAGCTGCGCGTGCGGCGCGTCGCAGCGAATCTGGCGGAGCTCGAGCCGGGCGCGACGCTCGTCTCCGTGGCCGGACGACCGGCGAGCGAGCTCTTCCGTGCGTTCCTTGCGCGCCATTCGAGCGACAGCGATGCGAGTCGCGTCGAGGCCGCCGAGCGCACGTTTTCGCTGCACCTGTGGACCGAAGGCCTCGTCGCGCCGTTCGACGTCGAGTGGCGCCGCGCCGACGGCTCGCTCGCACGCGCCACGCTCGACGGCGTGCCATGGGACGCGCTCCAGCGCGGACGCGGCGGCGCGGGAGACGACGGCTGGAAGCTCGCGCGCCGCCCCGACGGAGTCGCGGTGCTGACGATCGACACGCTCGGACGTCCCCTCGACGAGTTCGAGGAGTTCCTGCGCACGACGTTTGGCTCGCTGCACGATGCGCCAGCTCTCGGGCTGGTGATCGATCTGCGCCAGAACGGCGGCGGCAACTCGAGCCTCGGCGACGAGCTCTTGCAGTACGTCGCCACCAAGCCATGGCGCCAGCAAGCGCGCAAGGAATGGAAGATGAGCGCGCGCTATCGCGACTATCTGAAGGGCTTCCTCGCGGCCTGGTTGCGTTGGCTGCCCGTGCAGTACCTGCACCCGTTGGGACGCAAGCTCTGGGGCGCGCCAGAGGGTGAATGCGTGGTGCTCGAGTTCGAGCACTCGGAGCCGCGCGACGAACCGCTGCGCTTCCGCGGGCCGGTCGCGTTCCTGATCGGTCCGCGCACCTTTTCGAGCGCGGCCTCGCTCGCCGGCGCCGTGGCGGACTTCAAGCTGGCCGTGCTGGTCGGCGCAACCAGCGGCGGCTCGCCCAATGGCTTCGGAGAGGTGCTCGCGTTCCGCTTGCCGCGCACGCAGTTGCGCGCACAAGTCTCGAGCGCACGCTTCGTGCGTGGATCGGGCGACGCGACGCGGCGCGGCGGCGTCGAGCCGGACGTGGCCGTCGAAGTGCCTCTGGGGTCCACGCGCGATGTCGTGCTCGAGCGCGCGGTCGAGTTGGTGCTCGGCCGCCCATAGCGAGCGCGTCGGTTCGGCCAGGATCGCGCTGGCTGCGCGACGAGCGCGATCAAGCCTTTGCACAGGCGCTCAAGCTCCTCGCCGGTGGCCACGGTTCCATGCGGAGCGCGCGACTTCGCGTGGCTTCCGTGCGAGCTGATTCCGTCCACCGCTGGGCCCTCGGCCCGAGGTTCAACGCAGGCCATGAACTCCAGGCCGTTCTCGCGTCCGCCGAGAGCTCGCCCGTCGCGCGCGCTGCTCGTCCTGCTGACCAGCGGTCCGCTCTCCGCTCAATCGACGACTCTGGTGAGCTTCGACGGAAGTGGGCAGTTGCCCAACGACGACGCCTACGATCCCGTGCTCTCGACCGACGGCCGTTTCGTCGCGTTCCAGTGGTACGACAACCTCACCAAGTCGGACATCTACCTGCGCGACCTCGTGACCGGCGCGTTCGAGCTCGTCCGCGTCGCATCCAACGGTGCGCGCTTGGCGGCGCGACTGGCCGCGGAGTGCGGACGACTCGGGACGCAAGCTGCGCGGGTCCGACCGCGGACGTCGCGCTCGGTCGCAGTGCGTGCTTCGAACGACGTCTCGGGTTAGCGCGAGCGCGCTGCGGCACGCGCTCGCAGCTCGACCAAGAACTCCTCGAAAGGCTGGCGGAAAGCCGGAGTCTTGAACCATCCTCGCGCGGCGAGATCGATGGTCAGCACCATTTCGCCCGTGACGCCGTGGTCGAAGATCCCGCCCGAAATCGAGGAATGCGCGACGACCAGCAGCGGCAAACCCTGGCCGTAGGCGAGCGCGCCCTCGATCTGGTTCCAGGGCGTCGGTGAGTCGAGACCGAACTCGCTCGTGGTCGTCACGCCGCGCACCACGCGGTGCACGTGGCGCGTGTGCGGGTAGCCGAGCACGATCGCACCCGCGCACTCGGCGAGGATCTCGCGCACCGCGAGCAGCGGCGCCTTCTTGGAGTAGTTCGCGCGCCCCAGTCGTTGCGACTCGAGCCCACTCGCGACGAGATGGCGCTCGAAGGCTGAATACTCGCGCTCGAAGGGCGGCTCGATCGTCGTCGGGCGGCTGACGAACACGCGCAGCGCGGCCGCTTTTCGGCGGTGCATGGCATTCGCTCCGAGCGCTCGCGCGCCTCAGCCTCCGTCGGGGATCGCGGGTTCGACGAGCTGAGCGAGCAAGCCGAGCGACTCTTGCCAACCCAGATAGCAGGCCTCGGCCGGAATCAGCGCGGGAACACCCTCTTGCACGATGCTCAGCTCCGTTCCGCAGGAACGCGCCGCGAGAGTGACCGTCACCGTCATCTCACCGGGCAGATTCGCGTCCTCGAAGCGATCGGTCTGGCGGATGCGCTCGTTGGGCACGAGCTCGACGTACTCGACACCGAAACTGTGCGCGTGGCCCGTGCTGAAGTTCGTGAACGACATGCGGTAGCCACCGCCGACGCGCGCGTCGAGGTGATGCAGCTTGGCGGTGAAGCCGTGTGGCGGGAGCCACTTGACCAACGCGTCCCCGTCGAGGAATGCGCGGTAGACGCGCTCGGGTGGAGCGCGCAGGACTCGGTGGAGTCGAATGGTGTGAGTGGACGGGCTCATGGTGTGCGGGCCTCCGGCGCGCACGGTATGCGCCGCCCCCGCGTCAACGCACCCCGAAAGCCCCGCTACCCACACGAAAGCCGGAAGCGCCACTTGATTTGCACGGTTCGGGCTACGATGCGCTCGGCAGAGTCGAGTGCTCGGCACGGTGGCGGACCGGAGAGGTTTGGGAGACTTCGAATGCAACTCGTTCACACGGCTTTGGTGCTGGCAGGATTGACAGCTCTGGGGTTGGCGCAAGCGCCTCTGGTCTCTTCGCAGCGCGTCTTGCGCGGCGACGAGCAGATCGGGCCCGCCGGAAGCAGCCGCGCGGCACCCGCGCTCGCGGCCGGTGGGGGCGGGTTCTTGATTGCGTGGTCCGACAGTCGCGGAGAGCTCACGGGCGGTGACTTCGCGCGCGAGTCCTCGGACGACATCTGGATCCAGCGCACGGACGGCCAAGGCGTGCCGCTGAGTCCGACGCCCACCCGCGTGGCCGCGTCCGACGAGTTCGACACGGAGCCGACGGTGACCTGGAACGGTTCGCAATGGCTGGTGGTGTGGTCCGTTTACCCGCTGACGTTCACGGGCTCGTACACCAAGCTCCTCGCGGTGCGCGTCGACTCGAACGGCACCGTGCTCGACGCACAACCCATGACGCTGTTCTCGAGCTCGTTCCGCTGGCACTCAGCCGCGAGCAACGGGCAGAACTGGGCAGTGAGCGTTGGGACACAAGCCGACGGCATCCACGCACGGACGGTGAGCACCGCCCCGGTCAACCCGCTCGGACCGATCACCACTCTGAATCCGAGTTTCGTCTCGACCGGCGCAATCACCGCGCTGCAGAGCGGCTACCTGTTGGCGTGGGATGGCTGGGGTGGCGCGAACAACGCCGACATCCTCGGTGCACGCTTCGACTCCGCGCTGGCACCGGTCGGCCCGGCGCCCCTCTCGCTCGGTGTCACGGGCCTCTCCGATTCGGATCCCCTGATGGCCTCGAATGGCAGCGAGGTCTTGCTGTGCTGGTCGAGCTTCGATCCGCTCGCATGGGTCGGCAGCGTGCGCTTCGCGCGCGTTTCGCCCAGCGGCACCGTCCTGGGAACCGGCACGCTTCTGAGCAACTGGGTCGCGCCTGTTGCGCCGCAGAGCGTGACTTGGGACGGAACACAGTGGTTCGTGACTCTGTTCGGCCAACTCGCATACCGCATTTCGGCCGCGGGCGTCGCCCTCGATCCCAGTGGGTTCACGGTTCGGCCGTGGGGCGGCCCTGATCGAACGGCATTGGTCGCAGCCGGCGCGAGCACGGGTGGCGTGTGCGCCGCCTGGACCGAGCAGCGAGCGACGCCGAGCATGAACGGTGACCTGGTCTACCAAGTGGTGAGCTCGCGAGTCGTGTCGCCGGCGAACACCGGCAGCGATGTGTTCCCCGCGACGAGCGCGCCAGCACAGACGTCACCGGCCCTGGCCGTTCACGCCAGCGGCAGTGCCGTGCTCTATCGCAGCGAAATCTCCGGCGAGGTGCGCTTGATGCTCGCGCGGCAAAGCGCGCAGGGAGTCGCGCTCGACGCGCAACCGCTGCAGCTCGCGAGCGCGGTCGACATCTGGGAACCGGCCTTGGCCTTCGACGGCTCGACCTACCTCGCCGTGTGGTCCCAAGCTCCGGCGTCCGGCGCACCCAGCGGGTCGATCCGCGCACGGCGTATTGCGCTCGACGGAACGCTGCTGGATCCGGAGGGCTTCCGCCTGAGCGAAGCGGCCGCGGGCATTGGCGCGTCGACCGCGGTTGCGGGCTCGAATGGCGAGTTCCTCGTGATCGGTGCGCGCGTGGGTGAAGCGGCCGTGTGGCGCATCCGGGGCAGCGACGGAGCCATCCTGAGCGGGCCGACGTCGGTCCACGCCGGAGTCGACATGCGCGTTGCCGCGTGCGCCACACCGAGCGGCTTCGCGGTGGCCTGGAGGCGCCGGCTGGGCTCCCGCGGCCGCGTCCAAGCGGCCCTGGTCAGCTCCACGGGCACGGTCTCCGCGCCGTTCTTCCAAGAAGGTGGTCCAGCCCACGACGTGCAGTCCACCAGCATCGCGTGCTCGAGCAGCGGACTGCTGGTCGCCTGGGACGAGGCCGCGACGGGGCTCCACGGGAACATCGTCCTCGCGCGGCGCTTCGACCTGGCTGGCGCTGCGTTGGATGCCACACCGCTCGCAGTCGCACCCTCGCCGACCAACGAACAGTCGTTCCCCGACGTCGCGTGGGATGGATCGCAGTGGATCTGCGCGTACCAGGAGCGCGGAACGGCGAGTCCGAGCCAGTGGATCGAAAGCAACGTGCGCGCGGCGCGCATCGACAGCGCCGGAAACGTGCGCGATCCCGCGGGCTTCGCGATCGAGTCGTCCGCGCGTTCGGAGGGCCAGCCCGACGTCGCGGGACTCGGTGGCGCTCGCTCGGTCGTGGCCTGCGCGGTGTTGCACCCGGAAGTTCCGTTCGCGGCCTACCGCATCGGCGTGCGCGACGTGACCGACGGCTGCCCGCAGCCCTCGACGTTCTGCACGGCGATGGTCAACTCGCAACAGTGCACGCCGTCGATTGCGATCAGCGGACCCCCGAGTGCGACGGGTCTGGGCAGCAGCGTCGTCTCGGCCACGAGCTTGCTCGACGACGTCAACGGCTTGGTGCTCGTGGGCCACGGGGCCGCGGCGGTCCCCTTCCATGGCGGGACACTGTGCATCGCAGCGCCACGTCTGCGCACGCACCTGCAGAACACCGGCGCGGCGGGTTCCGCCAATCCCTGCGATGGGCAACTGAGCTTCGATCTCAACGCCTTCATCGCGAGCGGTGCCGACCCCCTGCTGCAGATCCCCGGGCAGTATTTCGCGTGCCAAGTCTGGAGCCGCGACCCAGGCAGTCCCTCGGGAACGAACCTGACCAACGCCGTGCACGGCCAAGTCTGCTGGTAGCCACGGCAGCGCGAGCAGGTTGCTCGAATGGCGCGATCGAAAGCGGAGGGCCCGACGGAGCGGCGCTCTCCGCTTTGCTCAGCTTGATGCATCGCGACGCGAGTCGCGTGGGACGAACTCCCTTGACGTCGTCGGCGGCGAGCTCGCGCGGCCCGGCCTCGGCTCTGAAGTCAGAGCGCCGCGCGGGCGAACCCTAAACGTCGAGGCCGAATGCACGCGCACTCGGCCTCGAGATTCAGAAGAGTCGAAAGCGAGCGGACGTCACGGCGCGAGCGTGAAGCCCACGGCGCTGCTCAGTGCATAACGGCCCGGTCCGGCGACGGAGTCGCGTTGGTAGAACTGACCGTAGAGCGTCACACCCGCCGACAAGCCGTGCTGCGCGCAGTAGAGCGGCGTGACGTGGAACGAGAGGCCTCCGCCGCAGCCCGGCAAGCTCCACGGTGTTCCCGAGCCCGCATCCTGCGCGGTCGTGCGCACGAGGGGCTGCTCGACACACAACGTCGCGCCGTGGAATGGCTTCGAGGCCGGCGCCAGACCCCAGAAGAACGCGCCGGGCTTGTGCTCGAGCATGTTGCGCGCAGTCACGAACAGCGACGCGGGCCCCACGACGGACGGGAAGCCCGCGATCGCGACTTCACCGACGCAGCCGGCGCTGTGGGATGTCTGGGGGCAGTAGGTCACCGCCTCGGGGTGAGCGGCGGCGCTGAGATCGCGCGCGAAGACGTCGAAGTCCGCCTCGAAAGCGACGAAGCGTGCCTGGCTCGTCATGGTCGCGGCGCGGACACTTCCCATCGATTCACCATTGGGGGCCCGACCCACGTCGAACAACGTCGCCAGCGTCGTGTCGAAAAGGAGCGCCTTGGGGTGAGACAGTCCGCCGGGGAAGAACGGGCCTTCGTCGTCGCCGATGAACAGCACCTTGCTTCCGTCCGAGCTGATGCCCGCGGGTTCACTGGCGGAAACGTTCGCTCCGCTGTCGAGACGCGACACGAGCTCGGTCGTGCCGAGCTCGCGATCGAAGCGAAACACGTCCGCGTCCGCGCTGGTGTCGAGCGGACTCAGGTTGGTGGCGTTCGAGAGGAATGCGACATAGCGCCCTGTCGCGGAGATGCGCGGGATGATCGCGTGTGCGTTCGCCGCAGCCCCCGACGAGCTGCGGGAAACGAGCTCGGTCGTGCCGACGACGCGGTCGCGCAAGTACGCGAGCTGCTGCCCGCTCGCGACGCCGCTCACCACGTTTGGATCCGACGAAGTGAAGGCAACGAAGCGACCATCGGACGACGTGTCGACGTATCCGGCGGACACCAGCTGATGCGTGTCGGAGAGACTGGCCACCGAAAACGTGTCTGTGTCGATGTCATAGACAAAGGCATGCGCGGCCCCGCTGGTACCGGGCACGAACTCGTCGGACGCGCTAACGAAAACGAGCGTCGAACCATCGAGTGAAACGCGTGCGCCGGTCGAATTGCCATTTGCCGGAGCGCCGGACGGCGAGTGAGAGACCAGCCGCGTCGTGCTGGTCCACGCATCATGCAGATAGACATTCAGGAGACCGCCACCGGCTTGCGGCGTCAAATTGGTCGAGGTGGTGAGGAAGCTCACCCATCGGCCGTCGCCCGAAATGCAGGGCGCGAACACGTGAGCATTGCTGTTGTCTCCGGCCGTGCTCACCGACACGTTGCGCACGGAACCGCTCAGTCGATCGCGCAAGGCAACGTCGAAGAGATGATCCGAATCTCCGGATACGTCGTCCCCGGCACACACGTAGGCAATCCAACGTCCGTCGTCCGAGATCGCGGTCGAACGGTGATTCCCTGGGGCCCCCACCAGGAAGCCTCCGGGAGCGACGCTCTCCAGCGAAGTCGATTGCGCCGAAGCAAGCGCGGCGAGGTCGAGCAGCACGAACAGTGCGAGACACGAGCTGGATCTCATGGGAGAACCTCCTGCAAGAAGACTGGACAGGGCCCTGTCCCAGCTAGCGTACGGAGCCACCGCGGCTACCCATTGTCGTTCCGGAGTGGAGACGCGCCGGCGGTGTTCGACTCCGCCCTCGGGCCCAGCACCACGAGGCTGCCCGCCTCGACACGCGAAGCGGCCAACCCCAGCGCACGACGAGTGTCCGCGCGACCGCGCGCGATCGAAGCGCGTATTCTCGGCTGCGTTCAACGCAACGGACGCGCTTCGACGCCCTCGAAGGTCATGCGCACCGGCAAGATGCGACCTGTGTCGTCGAACTCGAGGCGCTCGATGCACGTGACGCGGTGATCGCGGCCCGCGTTCGGAATCGGACGGCGGTGGTAGACGATGAGCCACTCGTCGCTGCCGGGAATGCGCAGCACGGAGTTGTGACCCGCGCCGGTCGCGACCGAGCTCTGCTGTTCGAGGATCGTGCCCACACGCGTGAAGGGTCCCGCGGGCGACTCACCCAGCGCGTAGGCGACGCGGTAGGTGCCGTCGCCCCAACTGCCTTCCGACCACAGGAAATACAGTTGGCCCTCGCGGCGGAAGAGCACCGGACCCTCGACGTAGCCGGCGGGCGTGATCTCGCGGAAGGTGCTGCCGTCGGGCCAGGCGACGAAGCCATCGAGCTCATCGTCGAGGCGCGCGACGTTGCAGTGCCCCCAACCTCCGTACACCAGGTACAGCGCACCGTCGTCGTCGCGGAACACGAAGGGGTCGATCGGTTGGGCATCGTTGTGGAACTCGTCGACGAGCGGATGCCCGAGGAGATCGCGGTACGGACCCTCGGGGCGCTCCGCGACGGCGACCCCGATGCCTCCGCTGTGACTGCGAGCATCACTCGCATCCCACAGCGGTCCGCCAGGGCGTTGCAGGTCATTGGCCGCGAAGAACAAGTACGTGCGGCCGCGCTGCTCGATCACCGAAGGCGCCCATAGGGCGCGCGAGGCCCAGCGGATCTCGGCCGTCGACAGCACGCGCTCGTGCTTCGTCCAGTGCAGCAGATCGTCCGAGGAAAAGGCGTCGAACGAGAGCTGCTCGTCGTAGGGCGCCGAAGTCGTCGGGAAGATCCAGTAGCGTCCGGCGAGCAGCGCGCCCTCGGGGTCGGCGTACCAGCCCGCGAACAGCGGATTGCCCGAGGTCTGCACCGGAGTGGAGCACGCGCTGGCGAGCAGCAGCGGAAACAACCCGAGCGCGGCGGCGCAAGCACGTGCATCGATCGACATGGCGAACGATGCTACGCGCCCGCGCCGCGTGCTCGGAGCCTGGAACCGCTCGCAGCTCAGGTGTTCTCGACCACCACGGCGATCGACGACGAGAGGAACGAACGGGCCGCGACGTCGACGCTCAACGTTTGGAACACGCGCAGGAAGCTCGGTTGAGGCCCCTGGAGGTCGGGGAGCGCGTAGGGAACGCTCAGCGTGCCCGAGGGTCCGATGACGCCCACCGGAAGCGGCGCGAGCGGCGCGGGTATGGCGAGCACGCCGGACAAGGCGGGCTTGTACAGGAACGTCGGCCGCTGCGTGACCAGCAAGTACACCGTGTCACCTGGCTTGCCCTGGATGTTGAGCGTCACGGTCGACTGGTCGCTGACGAGCGCCGGCGCGGCGATCGATCGGTGGTACACCGACGACTCGTTGAGCACCGCGTTGCTCGTCACCGTGCGCGCCCCGGAAACGCCCGGGAAGCAACTGAAGTAGCCCGTGCCCAGCCCGGCGTCGATCGTGGTGCCGAAGAGCTGCGCCTGCGCCTCGGAGATCACCAGACCATCGCCGCCGTTGCCCGCCGCGGTGCACCCGTTGTAGTCGCCGCCGCCGCCTTTTCCGCCGCGGATCGCGCTGCTCGCGGCGAACACGCCCCAACCGTCCACGCGCATGCCAGCTCCACCGACGCCGCCCGCGGGCGAGCTCTCCTCGGAGCCGACGCCGCCGCGCACGATGCAATCGTAGAACGCCACGGCGCTGTCGAGCGAGCGCGCGCCGTCGCCGCCGGCGCGCGGCGCTTCGCCGGACCAGAACCCCATGGTGCATCCGAAAACCATGCAACGCGTCAGCGTCACGCGCTGCGAGCGCGCGATTTCCGCGCCCGGGCCACCGGGCAGCCCGACGGCCGACGAGCTCGCCGGTCGCCCGCCGGTGAACGTGCAGCCCTGTGCACGCACTTGGCCGACGTTGTCGAGGAGCTCGAGCGCCGGTCGCGCGGCTCCGAAGCTGGTGGCGGGCGCGACGTTGAGCTCGAACAGCTGCACGCGTCGCGCGAAGCTCAGGTCGCGGACGGTGCAAGTCCCTTGGATGTTGACCTCCGCGCCGCTCTCCGCCATCACGGTCAGCGATTCGTTGGTGATCGTGAAGCCGGGGTAGAAGCCCGCGGAGACGAGCAACACGTCGCCGTCGACGGCGGCATCGACCGCGCCTTGCACGGTGGGAAACACCCCGAGCTGAGGCTTGCCCAGGACGCTCACCCCGGCCCAAGCGGGGGCGGAAAGCGAAGTCAGAGCCAGGGCGCGGAGCATCGAGTGGACGGTGAGCTGCATCGATCGGTTCCTTTCCGCCGCGGTGCGGCGCGTTCCCGACCTGCATGCGGCTCCAGCGCCAAGCGTGGGCGCGATTCGAGCAATCTGGACCGATTCGCGGCGGACTCAGCGCCGGGGTTGCGCGAGCATCTCGTCGAGAGCCTCGCCATAGCGCGGGTCGAGCCCTCGAGCGGTCTCGAAGTGCGTGCGTGCGTCGCGCTCGCGGCCCAGCTCGAGCAACGCGCGGCCAAGGTTGAAGTGCGCGGCCGCGTGCTTGGGCGCGAGGCTGACCGCGGCCCGCAGTTGCAGCTCGGCATCGGTCGTCAGCCCGTCGTTGAGCAACAGGAAGCCCAGGTTGTTGCGTGCATCGGCATCGCTCGGGGAGAGCTCGACGGCGCGGGCGAAGCTGCCCTTCGCGCGCAGCATGTCCCCGCCAGCGGCGTACACGACGCCCAGCTGATAGTGCGCCAGCGCCCACTGTGGCGCGAGCTCGAGCGCGGACGCGAAGTGCGTGCGCGCGCGCTCGAGATCCTCGACGCCGACCGCGAGCTCGCCCAGGCGCAGATGGACCTCCGCCAAATAATCCAACGCGTCGCGGCGGTCGTGCTGCACCTCGGGCACCGCCAGAAGCGCCTTCTCGAGCCACTCGCGCGCCTCGTCGGCGCGACCCTGACGGACCCACACGCGCGCCAGCGGCAAGACCACGAAGCGATCGTTGGGCTTGCCCGCGGCGAGCTCGACCAGGACGCGCTCGGCCGCCGCCAGATCGCCGGAGAGCTCCGCGACGCGCGCGCGGCGCAATTTGGCCGGCCGCGAGTCGATCAGCCCGAAGCGCTGCACCAACTCGACGTGCGCGCGTGCCTCTTCCAGCGTGCGCGGATCCGGAGCGGCCATGCGCTCGAGCGTGGCCAGCACGCGCTCGCTCGCGAACTCGTGCCAACGCATCCACGCACTGTGGCCCCACAGCAACGCCAGCGCTCCCCCGAAGGCCAAGAAGCCGGCGCCCGAGGCCTGCAGCTTGCCTTCGCGGACGAGCACCAGCTTCTGGAAGCGCGCATCGCGCCGGCGCAGGACGCGCAAGACGATCACGCCGATCGACGCGCACAGCACCGAGAGCGCGATCGCCAGCAGGAACGGAACCGTGTCGTAGAGCCCGCGCACCGAGAAGAACACCGCGACCGCGAAACCGAAGATCGCCAGCTCCTCGAGCCCGACGAAGTCGAACTTGCGCTGCAGGCCGCGACGCGCATCCGCCGCGCGGAACAAGGGCGGCGTGGTGAAGCGGAAGACGATGTCCTGCTTGGGGCAGGCCGCCATGCAATCGAGATCGCGCAGGCACGCGCTGTCGACGATCGTGCCGAAGCGCGCGAGCTCCTCGTGGACCTTGATGTGCGAGCTGCACACCGCCGTGCACCGCGCGCAGCCCGAGCAATCGCCCTTGGAAACCAGCCGCCCCGGCGCGATGCGGTCGGCGAGACCGAACAGCGCTCCGTAAGGACAGACGTTGGTGCAGAACGCGCGCGCGCCGAGCGCGTACACCATCACGAATCCGCACAGCACGAAGGTCGTCAGGATCACCCAACCACCCGGGAGATTGCGCCAGAAGTCGCTGGTCACGAGCGACGCGAAGCCCTCCGAGTCGGATCGGAAGTGGAACGTCGGCAGACGCCCCTCGTGGATCACGCGCGCGATCAGCGGCGCCGCGAACATGTAACCCGCGGCGACCAGCGGGACCCAACGCAGGATGCGCGAGCGGAACGGTCGCGGCTTGATGCCGAGCTTGCCGAGCAGCCAGCGCGCGATGTCCTGCAGGGCGAGGATGTGGCACGACCAGGAGCAGAAGTAGCGCCCGAAGATGGCCGTGGCGACCGTGGCCGTGACCAACAGCAGGAATCCCGCGGTGATGATGCCGATGGCGAAGGTGTAGACGACCTCGTTGAGCTCCAGCGGTGCCACGCTGCGCCCGGTCATCTTCCAGTGCGCGATGTGCAGTCCAACCGCGATGTGCACGGCGACCATCACCGCCACGCGGCGCCGAGACCACTTTTCTTCGTCGACCCTGGTCGCTTGCGCCTCGTTGGCCATGACTAGGCCAAGTCTATGCCGCTCGCTCGAGGCGCGGCCTGCGCGTCAGTGCGTAGCGCTACCGGGGCCGCGCGCGCACGAGCTCGGGCTCCGCGCTCCGTTCGTGCTCGAGCGGCCGCAGCGCTGTCAGCGCTTGACCAGCGTGATCACGTCCTGCCAGTCGTCGACACCGCCCGACTCGTAGTCGAGCACCTCGAGCGCGCGATTCCATCGCGTGCGCGCGTACTCCTCGGAAATGAAGGTCATGCCGTAGAGATCCGGACGGGCCATGCCCTCTTGACGACAGAAAGCGAAGCCCTCGCTGCCGAAAGGCTCGAGCGCGTCGAGCGCCTGCTGCGGCTCCAGGCCGACGAATCGGCAGTGCGCGGGATCGGTGGCGATGCGCGCCAACGCGCGCCGACCGTGCGTGGTGATCACCACGTGGCCGCCCGGCTTGGTCACGCGCGCGAGCTCGTCGAGCCACTCGAAGTGATTCTGTTCGGACAGGTGCGAAAAGATCGAGATCGAATACACCAGATCGAAGCGCTCGCTCGCGAACCTCAACGGCGGTCGCGTGTCGTTTTCCTCGATCTCGACGAAGTCGAGCGCCGCACGGCACCACTGCAGGGCCTCGCGATCGACGTCACTGCCCGCGACGTGCACGCTGTCGACGAAGGGCAGCCAGTGGCGCAGCGTGCGCCCCGAGCCACACCCGAAGTCGAGCACCTGCGGAAACGAGTCGATCCTGCGGCGCAGGCGATGCGCGGCGCGCTGCACGGCCGCGAACGCGCTGACGCCGCCGGCCAGGTAGCCGCCGAGCCCTCCGAGGCTGACGACGTTGATGCGCTCGTCGGGAGGAACCGGGGGCAGCATCTCGCGGATCCCCGGGATCTCGAGGAAAGCGCTGATGTTGAGCCAAGCCACGAACTCGGGTGAGTCCAGCTCGGGAAAGGCGGCGCGCACGTCGGGGCGCGTGCTCCACAGCTCGACGGCGCGCGCCATCAAGGCCGGGTGATAGTCGGGAAGATAGCGCTTGGCCATCGGAGTCTCCTGCTTCCGCGTCGACCGTTGCCGCAGCTCTGAGCGAGCGCTGCGGCTTGCGAGATTCGTGAGCACCGCCTGCCGGTGCACGACCCGAGGTTAGACCGGGTGCGAGAGGCGCGATAGCGATGAAATGCGCGAGCTGGACGAACAGTGCGCCGCGCTCAGGCCATGAAGTCGAGCGCTGGCTGCGAGGTGAAGCTGGCCAAGTTCGGGAAGACCGTGGCGAGATCGCCGGGCGCGACGCCGAACCAAGTGGCCAAGGTCGCGCCGAGTTGATCGACCGACGAGGTCGGGATGAAGCGCCCGCCGCCGAGGTCGTCGCTGCCCTCCAGCGCCAGGTCGGGCATGGTCCCGTAGAGATCGCCACCCGACACCGCGCCGCCGGACACCAACTGGTGCGAGCCCCAGCCATGGTCGGTTCCGCGCCCGTTGCTGCTCAGCGTGCGGCCGAACTCGCTGGCCGTGAAGGCACACACCGACGAGCTCTCGCCGATCTCGAGCATGGCGGCGTCGAAGGCCGCGAGACATTGCGCCAAATCGCCGTACAGCCCCGGCTGAGCGGTGTCTTGCTCGTCGTGCGTGTCGAAGCCGCCGGTGGCGACGAAGAACACTTGCCGCGAAAGCCCGAGCGCAGCGTGCGTCGCGATCAGCTTGGCCACGGCGAGCAGCTGGCTCCCCAGCCAGGACTGTGGGAATGCGCTGGCGAACGTCGGCGCCGAATCGAACGCGGCGCGCACCGTCGCCTCGGTCGCGATCGAGCGCTGATTGATGTCGGCCAACGCTTGCTCGAGCACGTTGGTCTGCGCCTTCTGGAGGATCTGGTCGAAAGCCGCGCGCCGGCGCACGCCCTCGCTTCCCCAGAAACCGCTGAGCGCCACGGGGCCGTCGGTGTTCATCGCGTACGGGATCGTGCTCAACCCCAGTTGGAACGGGTTGTTGCCGGCGAGCGAGACGGCGGACGCGACCGCGCCAGGCGCGTTCAAGCTCGCGACGGCGTCCGAGATGCGTCCGCCCCAGCCGGTGGTCAGCTGTGCATCCGCCAGCGCCGAAAGCCACTGCGCGGTCTGGTCGTTGTGGCTGAAGAGCTGCGCCGGCAAGCGCGCCGTGCCCGCGAGGATCTGCGCCTTGGTGGTTGGCTCGAGCAAGGTCCCGACGTTCGAGACCACGGCCAACCGGCCCGCTTGGAAGAGCTGCTGCAACGCAGCGGCGGAGGGATGCAAACCCCACTGCTCTCCCTGCGGATGCGCCGGCTGGATCGGCAGCAACTGCGCCAGCGGCACCGCGAGCCCCAGGCGCGCCGCGGCATACTTGGCGTAGCCGCTGGCGCCGGTGGGCACGATCAGGTTGAACGCGTCGTTGCCTCCGTAGAGGTAGATGCAAACGAGCGCCTTGTAGCCACCTCCGGGCTGCGAGAGCGCCGCGAGCGCACGCAGGCGCGAAACCGCGCCGAGCGCTCCGAGCCCCGCGCCCGCGCGCGCCATGCCCCGCAAGAGCGAACGACGATCGAACGACGAAGTCGATGCCATGACTTGGGTCCCCCGCTTCACTTCTGCACGCAGAATTCCGGCGACGTGACGATCAGGTAGAGCGCGTCGACGACGCGCTCCACGCGCTGCGACGGGTCGTAGGCGTCGACCACCGACTGGATCGCCGCGCGCATCTCGCTCGACATCCCGCCGGACATCAGCAACAGGTCGAGATGGTCCAGCAGCGCCGCGGAATCGTCGGCGATCGAGCGCTCGAACCCCAGCTGCAGCAGCGTCTGCTCCTCGTCGGCCCAAGGCGCACCTTGCCAACCGCCGAGGGTCAACCACCACATGCGATTGGCCGTCGACGTCACCAGCGTGTCGGTCGCGATCTGCAGCTCGGGAGCGACCAGGCCGGCATTGGCCGCGACGCCCGGCGGCGAGTGCGTGGGCGAGAAGAAGTTGAACACGCTCGGGCTGCGCTGCGGAGCCTGTCCGAGGTCCTGCTCGGGCCAGGCGTCGAACACGCGCCCGTCGGCCGAGCGCGCGTGGAATGCGCGCCACAGCGCGGATTGGCGCAACAGTGGCTCGCGCACCTTGCCGAACGTGTTCGGCAGGGTCTGGTGTCCGTGGCGTGCCTCGTCGTCCATCAAGATCGCCCGCGCGACGGCGAACAGGTCACCGCGCTTGCCGGAGCCATTGTCGTCGAACACGCTCGCCACGCGCGCCACGTACGCCGGCGTCGGATTGCTCGTCACCAGGCGTTGGATCAGTTGCTTGGCGATGAAGGGCGCGACGTTGGGATGCGCGGCGAGCACGTCGAGCGCCTGCTCGAGATCCGCGCGCGCGGTGCCGCCGGGAGGGATCACCTGGCCGCCGATCAGCACCTTGGCATCGGTGTCGTGGTAGTCCTCCCAGGGCTCCATCGGCCGGAAGCTGGGGTGCGGGGTCCAATCCCAGTACTGCGCGTCCGCGAAGTTCCAGCCGGTGAACACTCGCGCCAAGGCCTCGACTTGGTCTTGCCCATAGGTCGGGAGCGTGCCGCCGGAACCATCGTCAGTGGGCTGGCCGTCGGGATCGAGCATCACCAGGCCGACGGTGAAGAGCTGCATCACTTCGCGCGCGTAGTTCTCGTCGGGCCGGATGTTGTACGCCGCGTCCGCCTTGCGATTGCGCAGCATGCTCAGGTACAGGCCCATCGCCGGGCTGAGCGTGACCTGCTCCAGCAGCTCGCGGAAATCGCCGAGCGCGTTGCGCGCCAGCACGTCGTAGAACTCGGCCAGTTGCAGCGGCTCGTTGGAGAGCGCGCCCGAGGCGTCGGAGACGACGAAGATCTCCGAGAGTGCGAAGGCCATGCGTTGGCGCAGTTGGTCTTGACCCTGGAGCGCGATGCGCCACCAGCGGTTGACGCGGTGACTCTGGTAGATGTCGCCCTCGATCTGCTGCAGATTCGGACGTTGGAGCGAAGGCGCGCGGGCGAGTTCGGCATCGAACCACGCCGTGTAGCCGATGACCGCCAGACGCTCGATCTCCTCGCTCGTCGGCCCGAACGTCGCCTGCGTCAAGAAGCGCGCGGACTGCTGCAGGCTCTCGGGCGGATCGGGACCCGGCGTCAAACCGTCGTCACCTCCAGCGCCTCCTGAACAGGCCCCGACGACGCAACTCAGGACGAGCGCCCACACGCGCGTTCGTCCGCTCCTCCAGGCGGTCATTCGCAATGCTCCCTGGCGACCTGCCATCGCCAACTCCTCCAATGCCGCTTTTCGACGCGCTCGCCGCGAGCGCTTGAATGCACCTTCCTACCGCGGCTCGCCGCCGCGTCACCGCGGACTCCGCCTAACGTTCTCTACAGAACACGCCGCACATCCTGCGCTGTGCGTACGAACCACGCGCTCAGCGTGTTTCGGCCTTGGAGCACGGCTCGAGGTCGAAGGCGACGTCGCCCTCGCCCGCGGGCCAGGCGATCACTTGCCACGTGCCGAGCGCCAGGCGTTGCGGAGGCGCGTCGGGTTGCGTGGCACAGCGGAACAGGCGCCACGAAGCGAGTTGGCGGTTCTGGCCGGGTTCGACGATCGGAATCTCGCGCGGCGTTCCCGCCGGAGCCTGGGGACGTCGCGGTCGAGCGGCCAGTCGCTCGCGCAAGGACACGCGGTCGCCGCGGGCGATCACGCGCGCGAGCGCTCCGCGCAACGCGGCTCCATCGCGCTCGAGATGCGCGACATCGACGAGCAGGCTCTCGCTGATCCCGATGCCGCGCACTTCGCCGGTTGCCAGGTCGACCTCGACGCAGCCGTCCTCTCCGACACCGAGCCCCAAGCGCACGCCGCTGCGCTCGAGCGCCGCGACCAGCCGACCGACTCGATCGCGCTCGAAGAAGTGCGAGTCGGTGATCGCCCATGGCAAGAACCTCATGCCCGGTCCGAGCTGCGGGCCGAGCTCCGGCGGCTCCTCGCCCGTTTCCGGAGCGCGCGGTAAGCCGAGGGCCGCCGCGCTGCTTCCGCCCAGCAACATCTCCTGTCCCATCATCGCGTCACCCGCGCTGCAACCCGCGATGACGCCGCCGCGCGCGAGCAGGCGCTGCATCGCGAGCCATTCGGGCGAGTCGCCGTCGCCCGCTCGATAGCGCTCGGTGATGCGCTTCTGATCACCCCCGGTGAAGAGCATCGCGGTCGCGCCGTCGATGGCCGCGACACTCTCCTCGGTCGAGGTCTCGCGGCGGATCACGCTCACGTTCGCTCCCGGAGCCCACACGCGCAGCGCTTCGGTCTTGTCGAGCGCCTCTTCCTCCTGCGGTCCCGTCGCCGCCGTCGCGATCACGATGCGCGCCGGGCCGCGCGCGCTCGCCAACTCGACCAGACGCTCGTAGATCGGCCGCGTGTCGTCGTCGAGACCGCCGCCGACGATCAACAACGTGCCCGCGGGCCGCGACTCGGCTGGCGGCGACGCCAAACAGCCCGAAAGACACGCCACGACGGACAACAGCGCCGCACACACCTCGCGAGTGAGCTTCATGTTTCGTGCGCAGAGCCTACGCGATCGCGGCGCACGCCCGACCTGCGCCCCCGGCCGGGACAAACGCTGGCGGACTTCGACTGGAGCTTCCAGCCCAGCATCGATCGCCGGCGCATCGAGACCTTGGCTACCTGCTCGTGGATCCAAGGCCACGAAACGCTGCTCGCCGATGGGCCTCGACTCCCCGCCGCGCTATCCCGCGTGTCTGCTCGTGACCGTGAGTGCCTTGCCGAGTTCAGGGATCGACACGCCCAGCCCGAACGCCGCGCGAAGCATCAGTTCCAGCGAGACCGACGCGCTGCCCGACTCCATCTTCGCGACGCGGGACTGGCTCGACCCGATGCGCTCGGCGAGCTCGTTCTGGGTCAGGCGCGCACGCCTGCGCCGCGCGTAGATCAGCTCCGCAATCGCGAGCTTGACCTCGATCAGGTTGCTCTCCTCGTCCGACAGCGCGAGCAACTCGCGCGGCGTTCCGACCTTCCAGCCGGCGGCGCGGAGTCGGTCGATCTTGGACTGCTTCATGGTGCTCTCCTAGTTGATGGCGTCGTACGCCCTGAGCCGGACTTGGCAGGCACGGATCACGGCCGGCGGTGTGGCCCGGGTCTGCTTCCTGAACACCTCGAGCACGACGATCGCGTCGGCGTCGAGGCGATAGACGACGCGCCATTCCGCATCCGCGTCCGTGATGCGCAGCTCGTGCACGTGTTTACCGATCGAAGGCATGGGGCGGGAGCGAGGCATGGAAAGGGTGTGGCCCTGCTGCAGGCGGCGCAGCAGGTAGCCCGCTTCCACGCGCGCGTCCTGTGTCATCGGCGGCGTCTTGACTTCGCCGTGCAGCCACACGAGCGGCTTGTCGGTCGGGCTCACCACTGCAACATATGTCCCATCGGACATATCGGCAAGTGCCTTCCCGCAACTTGTAGGGGGCGACGGGATTCAACCCCGTGGCATCCCGCCCGGGGAGCCAGTGAAACGAGCGCGACCGTCCCTGCGCATCGACACGGGCTGGCGGCGCTCCGAAAAGGGACCCCTGTCCGGCCCCGCACGCCTTCTCCGAACACCCCTTGTTGAAGGGTACGTTCAGGTGGCGCTGGCTGTAGAGCTGCAGGCGTCGACAGTGAGCGCCGCAGGTCGAATTCGCGGACCTCGGCGATGCTGTGCGCGGCGCGCAGCTTCGCGGAACGCCTGGCTCAATCGAGGATCTCGGAGACCTTGCCGGTGTCGTCGAACGAAATGCGCTTCTTGCCCCAGGTGTCGGTCGCGTACAGGAGCGTTCGCGCCAGCGGATCGGGCGAGAGCGAGGCCGCCGGGTAGCCGATCGCCAGGAACAACGCCTCGCGCGAAATGCCGATCTCGGCCCGTGCCTCGCGCACACAGCGCTGCTCTTGCTCGGTCAGCGTGCTCGGGAGCGTCACCGGAGTGGCGCTGAACTGCCGCTCGCGCCAGGCATCGAAGCTCGTCATGGTGTGCTTCGTCTCGTAACGCGCTTGCAGGCGAGCGCCGGTCGAGTCCGTGAGGTGCAGCACGCCGTCGCCCACGGTGTGCAAGGTGAGTGCGGTTCCTGCAGGGAGCACCTTCGCCCCGTGGATGTAGTTCGCGCTCTTGATCTGCCACACGCCGCTGCGATCGGCGTTGGCGAACATCCCGGTGCGCGTGTAGACCAAGCTCGCGCCGGCCGGATTCTCGACGAACGCCGAATGCGACGCGGGCGCGTGGCACGCGGTGAGCAACTGCGCGACGACCCACACCAGTGCGATGGCGAGCGTGGAGCGCGGGAAGCGGAACGACGAGATGAAGTGCTGAAACATGTTAGTCTCCGAATTCGACACGAATGCACGTCGCTGGCGCGCGACCTCCATCGGCGCGCTGGAGCTGCCGTGCGACGAGCCGCGATCCTGGGGAACGCGTCCCCGCGACTCCATACGGAGCACGGCCGAGGGAGGTCGAGGCCGATTCGGGCGACGCCGTGCGCGTGAAGACGGCTTGCGCAATCCGCAGCACGCCGTGATGCTGCGCTCGCCTTGAAAGCACGTCTCGGCCGCCGACCCTACACCTGAATGCTCTTCCCGCGGACCCACGGGCACTGCCCTGTGTCGCCGGAAGAGCGGTCGCTGCTTCCATTGCGTGCACGCCTCGCCTGAGGCAACACGAGCCGACGACAAGAGGGGCAGCACGCTCGCCGCCAGGATCGGATGGGTCCGCTCAACCAGCTAGGACCCAACCGAACCATGCAGCATCGTCATCGCCTCGTCGTCGTGTTCGCCGCACTCGCCTTGACGCGCGCCGCGAGCGCGCAGTGCGGCTACCAGAACACGAGCCCGCAGTGCTTCAGCTTCGCTCCGCCGGCGACCGAGGTCGGCAACCTGGGCGAGGACCTGCACCTGCGTTCCGAGCGCCTCAAGATCACCGGCGATCTGCGGGTACGCACACGCGTGGCCCATGCTCCCGCCACCGCGCCGTACGCCACCGGCGACCAGATCACGCACCGCGCGCGCGTGAACATGGACTACCAGCTGAACGAGAACGCCAACGCGTTCGTGCAGTTCAACTCCTCGGAGACTTGGGCCGGCGGCGACGGCTACTCGGACGCGCAGCCGGGCGAGACCTACAACGGCATCGGTCAAGCGTACCTGCTCACGCGCGACGTGTTCGGCGCGGGCGAGACGATGCGCGTCGGTCGCAGCACCTTTACGCTCGCCTCGGGCCTGATCTACGGCTCGTGCGACTTCCTGCAGTATCCGGCGGCTGGAACGGGCTTGTGGCTGTCGCGCGCTTGGGGTGAGAACGCGCTCGAGCTGTTCACGTTCGACAACGACGGCACGCAGACCGCGCAGGCCACCGGTGCGCGCTTCTACGGCGGCACGGGTCGCATCGACTTGCACAACCAGTTCGTGCGCGCGCTCGAGCCCTACGTGATGATCGGCACCGACGAAGGCAACGTCGACAACGACGACGAGTGGTACGGCGTCACCGCCGGAGGCTCGATCGGCAAGAGCGGTGAAGGCGCGGCGTTCCTGAATTGGAGCGCAGAGGCCGCGCAACGCGAGATGGGTGCCACCGACCGTTCGAACAATGCCTACCGCGTGGTGCTCTCGAAGGACTTCCGTTCCCTGACGCGCAACGTGCTCGAGTCGCTCTCGTTGACCTACACCGATGCCGACGGCGCGATGCACGTCAACCCGGCCGACTTCAACACCGCCGGTCTGCTGCACCGCTTCGGCGGCGCGTGGCGCAGCGACTTGACCACCTATCAGGCCGGGATCTCGCTGCAGCCGGTGGAAGCCCTCGACCTCGAGCTGACCTACGTCAACTTCGACGCCAACGGCGACCACAACAACGAGGTCGACCTCATGGCCGGCACCAAGCTGCGCAATGGTGTCCACGGATGGGTCGGCTACGGCCGCGACGAGGAAGACCGCGAGGTGTTCTACGCGCAGTTGACGATGTTCTTCTGACCGTCTGAGGCGCGCGCGACCGGTGCGGCGGACAAGCGTTCTCCACACCGGCGCGCTCGCGGCGAGCGCTCTCGAGCGCGAGTTCGGGTACAAACGCCGCCCAACATGGACCAGCACGACGAACGGCGCGGCCGAGAGCTCGTGGATTGGATCGACGCGCACCTCGGCGTGAGATGCGCGCGCTGTTCCCTGGAGCTGTGCGCGCACGAGTTGCTGTTCGCCACCGCGCTCGGGTTCCGGCGTGAGCCGCTGTGCAGCCGCTGCGCGGCGAGCGAGACCGGCGCCTCCGATCTCGGCACGCTGCGCGCGCACCTGCGCGGTCATTTCGAGCGCCGAGCGTGCTACCGCTTTGCGTGGAAACACGCCGACGAGCTCGAACCGCGCTGCGCTTTGCGCGAAGTCCCGGCTGGCGGCCCGCCGGCTCGCGCCGGGACATTGCGCGCGGAGCTCCCCCACGAGACCTGGGACGCCGGCGAGCTCGGCTGCGGCGAGCTCGTCCTCGACCTGCGCTTGCGCATGCGCGCGCTCGGGGCTGGCGAGATCCTCGAGCTGATCGCGCGCGACCCTGGGGCTCCCGAGGACCTGCCGGCCTGGTGCCGCATGACCGGACACGAGCTCGTCGACGCTCGACCACCGCGTTTCCTGCTGCGGCGCCGCAGCGATTGAGCGTGCGCGCGTTTGACGCTTCGAGGCGTGCGCCGTAGCTTCAGGCCATGGTGTCTTGGGCGATCCAGAAGGTCCCGTTCGGCTGAATGCCGGACACGCGACGCGGCGAGCAGCGACTCGCGCGTGGCTCGGGACCGGTCGGGTCCGTGATCGCCTGACGCCGCCACCGCGGGCGACGACGATCCGCTCCGCCTCTCCCGGTGCGCGCACGAGACGCGCGCTGTGCGCCTCGCTCGCGCGTCGCATTCCGCGCACGGAACCCGAGGACTCGTGCCCGGCTACCGCATTGACCCACGAACTTCGGAACGAGGAGACGAACATGGCTGGACGATTCTGCGTGAGCTTGACCTGCGGCAAGAACGACACCGACAAGGCGACCGTGGCCTTCGTCGTGGCCAACGCGGCGGTGGCGAGCGACAAGGAGGCGCTGGTGTTCCTGAGCATCGAGGGCGTCAGGCTCGCCGAGCAAGGTTACGGCGACACGATCCACGAAGAGGGCTTCAAGCCGCTGCGCGAGCTGATGGGCGACTTCGTCAAGGGCGGTGGCCAGATCTACGTGTGCTCGCCGTGCTTCAAGAAGCGCAAGCTCGACGAGACCAAGCTGATTCCCGGCGCGGCCATCGTCGGCGGCGCGAAGTTGGTCGAGTTCCTTTCCGGCGGCTCGCCCTGCATCAGCTACTGAGCAGCGAACACTCGAGGTCCCAGCGATGAGCGAGCTCGCACCCAGCGCACATCACTCCCACGCAGCCGATGCGGTCGTCGAGGGCGGAGAGCTCGACTGCGGCGGAGGACTGTTGCTCCTGATCCGACGCTCGATCGACCCGCTCCCGCTCGGCGGACTGCTCGAAGTCCGCTCGAGCGAGAGCTCCGTCGAGCTCGAGCTACCGGCCTGGTGCCGCATGACGGGCAATCAACTCGTCTCGTGGACGAAGAACGGCCGCGAGCGCAGCTTCCTGGTCTCCAAGGGCCCGTTCAGCGCGCGCGCGCCGTCGCCCGCGGCGCCGCGTGAGGTGCCCGCGCCTCCGCCGGCGCTCGAGCGCCCCATCGCGGATCGCCGAGCGCAACCCGTGGCGCCCATCGAGCCCTTGTCCGTGATGGGCATAGGCAGTTGGCCGCGCCCGCGATGGATGGTGCGCGCGCTGCACGAGTTCATCGAGGGCCGCATGGGCGAAGCGGAGTTCCATGCGTGCGCGGACGACGCCGTGCGTTTGGCGCTCGCGGCGCAGGAGCGCGCGGGCGTGGCCGTCGCCTCGGATGGCGAGCAACGCCGCGACTCCTACGTCAGTTTCGTCGGCTCGCGACTGGATCACTGCCAGCTCATCCCGCTGACGGATTTGCTGCCGATGGTCGACGACCCCGACAAGCTGGCTGCGGAGTTCGCGCGGCTCGACGTACCCGCCAAGGACGTGCGGCACCCCGCGATCCTCGGGCGCATCGCGCGCACGCGTCCGCTGGCGACGCACGAGCTCGATTTCGCCCGCGCGAACACGCGCTTGCCGCTCAAGGTCGCACTGCCCGGCCCATACCTGCTCTCGCGCATCCTGTTCCTCGAGTGCCTCTCGGAGAAGACCTACGCCTCGCGCGAGGAGCTCGC
Source organism: Planctomycetota bacterium (assembly GCA_020853575.1). Classification (GTDB taxonomy): domain Bacteria; phylum Planctomycetota; class UBA1135; order UBA1135; genus F1-120-MAGs118. The sequence continues at coordinate 44,224 of JADYYP010000021.1, read as the reverse complement.
CGTCGACATCGTCGCCGTGCTGCGCGCGGAGCTGGCCGAACTGCTCGAGCACGGCGCGACACTGGTGCAGTTCGACGAGCCCGTGCTGACCGAAGTCGTCTTCGGCGGCGAGAAGCACGGCACGAGCTTCATGTGCGGCGCGCTCAGCTCGCGAGGCAGCGCCGGGCGCGAGCTGGCCTTCGCGCGCGAGTTGCTCGACGCCGTAGTCCAAGGCGTTCCGCGCGAGCGCGTCGCGGTCCACGTGTGCCGGGGCAATTGGACGCCCGATGAGCGCGCCGCGCTCCACGGCGACTATCGGCCGCTGCTCGAGTATCTCTCGCAAGTGCGCGTCGGCACGTGCTTGCTCGAGCTGTGCACGCCACGCGCCGGCGAGCTCGACGTTCTGCGCGCGCTGCCCGCGGACAAGCGCGTCGGCGTCGGCGCGGTCAACCAGAAGTCGGCGACTGTCGAAAGCGTGGACGACATCGTGGCACACGCCCGACACGCGATCGACGTCCTGGGGCGCGAGCGTGTGCTGTTGGTACCCGACTGCGGCTTCGCGACCTTCGCCGACAACCCAGTGAGCTCGGCCGAGATCGCCGAGGCCAAATTGAAGGCGCTGGTCGAGGCCGCGCGGCGCCTGAGCGACTGACGAACTGGGGCCGGGAAGGTCGGTGACTCGCTCGATTTCAGCGGCTCTCCCTTGCGGCCTACTACAACTGTAGGAGATTGCGCCCGTGCGCCGCGAAGCGCCCCAGCCGAGCGATGCCGAGTGGAAAGTGCTCCACGCGCTGTGGAACAAGCACCCCGCGACCGCGCGCGAGCTGCTCGATCGGCTCAGCCGCGAGCAGTGGGCCTACACCACGCTCAAGACCATGCTGACGCGCATGGAGGAGAAGGGCCTGGTGCGCTCCGGCATGCAGGGCAACACGGCCTCGTACGAGCCGGCGGTGGAGCAGCACGCGGCCGAGCGCGACGCCGTCCGCTCGCTCCTCCGTCGCGTCTTCGACGGCGCAGCGGGTCCGCTGCTGGCGCACCGCGCGGAGCAGGAGGAGCTGTCCGATTCCGATCGCCGCGCCCTGCGCAAGCGTTTGAGCGCGCGTCCCCGCAAGGAGCGCCCGAGTGATCGCTGAAGCACTCGACGCGTGGTGGGCTTGGATCGCGCCCGTGAGCTCGCAAGCGGGCTTCGTGCTGGCGTGCGCGGCGCTCTTCGACCGCGCGTTCGCGCGCCGCGCGTGGCCGGCGCTGCTCGCGACCGCGTGGTGGCTCGGGCTCGTGCGCTTGGTGCTGCCGCCGGAGCTGGGCTCGCCAGTCAGCGTCACGCAATCCCTGGGCTCTGCGCTCGAATGCACCGCCAGCGCGCCGCCCAGCGCGACGACGGCGGTGCTCTTCGCCCTGTGGATCGCGGGTGCTTGCACGACGCTCGGTCTCCGCACGCTCGCGCGCGCGCGCCTGAAGCGCCGCTGCGAATGTGCCGACGGCCTGTCGAGCGCTTGGCGCGCACTGATCGCGGAGTCGGCGCGCAGCGCTGGACTGCGGCGAGCGCCCGCAGTGGCGATCGTCGCGCGGCTCGAGTCCCCCGCCGTGTGCGGAGCCTGGCGTGCGCGGCTGTTGCTCCCACGGCGAGCTCTGTCGCACCCACCGCGCGCGGCCGAGCGCCACGCCCTGCTCCACGAGATGCTCCACATCGCACGCCGCGACCTGCTCGCCGACGAGCTGTGCGCGCTGCTGTGCGCCGTTTTCTGGTTCCATCCGCTGGTGTGGCTCGCCGCCCGGCGCGTGCACGTCGCGAGCGAGCTCGGCTGCGACCGTGCGGTCGCGCGCTCGCTGGGAACGGCCGACGACTACCGCGAGACCTTGCTCGACGCGACGCAGCGCTGGCTCGAGCCCCCCATGCATCACGTGCGTGCCTTCCTCGGCGGGCCAGCCGGCATCGTGCTGCGCCTGGAACATCTCGATCGCGCGAGTGTTCGGCCCGCGTGGCTGGGCCGCGCCGCGAGCGCGCTGCTGTTCGCGCTCGTCGCCGCCTGCGTGCTTCCCATGGCACCGCTCGTCGATCCGCTGCGAGCCCAGGCCGAGCAGGTCTTCGCGCTCGAGCGGCGCGGCGAGCTGCAGAGCTGTTTTGCCCTCCAAGCCGCGGCGCAGGTGCTCGCGGCAGGTTCTCCGTCGACTCCCACCCAAGCCTCCCGCTGAAACCATGCACGCCCTCGCTCTGACCGCAACCCTGTCCGCCGCCGCGTTCGTCGCCGGAGCCCTGTGGATGCAAGACTCCGCGCCCAAGCGCTTCACGCATCCGATCTCGAAGGACGCCGACGGCGGCATGGCGCGCTGGATGGAGACGATGAAGCCCGGTCCCGCGCACCAGCGGCTGGCCGAGTTGATCGGCACCTACGATCTGACGATGCGCATGCAGATGGCGCCCGGACAACCGCCGATGGAGTCGAAGGGCACGCTGGAGATCAGTTGGCTGGCCGAGGGCAAGTGGCGCCAGACCCGCGGCGAGATCTCGATGCTCGGCCAGAAGTCGATGCTCGCCTCGTCCATCGGCTACGACAATTTCAAGCAGCGCTACGTGTGGGCCAAGGTCGACGGGCTGCAGACCGAGCTCGCCACCGCCATGGGGCACTTCGACAAGAGCGGTGACAACCTGATCCTGTGGGGCACGATCGACGAGCCGATGACGCCGGAGCAGGACAAGATGGTCAAGTACGTGTGGCGTGGTTACGGGCAGGACACGTTCGTGCTCGAGGTGCACGACATGATGATCGGCGAGGAAAACACGCGCGTGCTCGAGATCGAGCATCGCCGGCGCAAGTAGGCACCGCGGGAAAGCGAGACCAGGCTCGCCAGCGACGCGCGTCGCGGGCGAGCCTGGCGCATTCGTGCCGTTCGAGGTCAGGCGTCGACGGCGCGAGTGACCACCACGTTCCAGGTCCACGCACCGGGAACGGCGCTGTTCGGCGCGAGCTCCAGCGCGGTCACGCTGGCGCAGGGCTCGACGCTGTCGAGACGCGCGAAGAGCGCGCGCAGCGCGGTCAAGGTGTGCTCGCCACCGGGTTCGAGGGTGTGCATCGAACGCCGCTCTTCGACGACGTCCTTGCGCGAGCGCACCGCATGGAGCACGGTCACCTCGACCGGCCCGAGCTTGGCGTCCGTGGCCAGCGCGCGCATGCGCGAGTCGAGGCCGCCCTCGAGCCCTCGATCGGCGCCTGCGCGCACCTCGCGCGGGAGCTCGACCACGAGCTCGACGCCCTTGGCGCGAACGTCGCTCCCGATCTCGGTCGTGCGCGAGAAGCGGCACTCGATCACTCCGGCCGTGCGATCGAGGTCCGCGAGCAAGCTCTCGAACACCCGCGTGGCTTCGACGGCGTTCGCCGCGTGCACGTCGACATCGAAGGACAGCCTGATGCGCTCGGCGGCTTCCGCGGCCGCGATCTCGCGCTCGGCCTTCACGCGCCCTAGGTCCAGAACATTGCCCGCCGCTGCGTGCGACTCCAGTCGAGCCAGCAGCAGCTCGAGCGCGGCGAACGCGGACTGCGGTGAGCGACGCGCACTCGACTCCGGAGCGCAAGCGGCGGGAGCATGTTCGACTGCCGCCGACGGTTGGTGCGAGTTGCTGGAGCAGGCGGCGACGTTGAGGACGGCGAGCAGGGCTGAGAGCGGGGCGAGTCGAGCGAGTGTGTTCATCGGAACCTCCTGTGGGATGGCCACGGACGACGAGCGCGGGCGCGCCTTCCTCGATTCCGGTGACGGGGCGCGGATCGGGCGCGCGCTCAGCGCTGGATGCGGTAGATGTGCACCGCGTAGCCCTCGAACGTGTCCGCGAAGCGCCCGTTGCGCAGCTCCAAGCGGCGTTCCTCGCCCAACACCTCGACTTTCGGCGCGCGGTCGGCGGAGCGCACCTCGAAAGTCGCAGCGGTCCTCGCGGCACCCATCGCGACGGCGAAGATCATCAGCCCCGCGGCCTCGCGCCGGCAGAGCAGCGCGATCCGCACGTCCCTCGGCGACGACTCGACCGTCACCGCGTCGCGCGCGTCGTGTGCGTCGAGCAACGGAGCGAAGCGCGCAACCTCCGCATTGAGCTCGCGCACCGCGCGCGACATCTCGGGGTTGGCGAGCAATCCCGCCTCGACGAACTTGGGCTTGAACTCGTGCACGAAGTACACGATGCCGCGCGCGCCGTGGATCAGCGCCATCCACACCTCGCTGCGCAGCTCCGCGGGTGTCGCGCAGCGACCGGCACCGCCCACCTGCGTCGTTTCGATGCACGCGAACACGCGCTGCTCCGGCGGGCACCAGCCGCGCAGGCGTTCGACGCCGCGACCGACGAATTCGAGCTTGCCCGCGACCGCGGGCTTGTCGTGCGCAACCGGGTAGATGTCGAAGCACGCGATGTCGCAGCCGCGCACGTATTCGAGGTAGTCCTCGGGATGACCACTTCGTGAGCCGCGACCGTGCCATCCGTCCCACGCGACGCCTTGGCCGAGGTTGAGCAGCACCGGTCGAGTGGGATCCGCGCTGCGCATACGCTGGAAGTGCTCGACGACCTTGGCCGGCGCGATCGGCGGCCCCCAGCCCTTGTCGTCCGGCAGCGCCTGCGCGTTGTCCGGCTCGTCAGCGTGCATCCAACCGACGATCGTCGGGCGCTCGAGCTGCGTGAGCGCGAACTCGTTCTGCTCGCAGATCACCGGCATTTCCGCGGCGTCGAGCGCGTCGAGTTGCTCCGCCGTCGGCCCCTTCCACAGCCCGACGTACAAGTTGATCCCGAGCTCCTTGTAGCGCGCGGCGTTGCGCGGCGCCTGCAACCACACGCCGATCGGGAAGCTGCGCGAGTCCTCGGGCAGTCCCCGCGCGAAGCGCGGCGCACGGGTCGGGCCCTGCGGGTCGGCAGGAGTCAGCAGCGACGTCGCGATCCAGACCGCGATGCTCAGTGTGTTCACGCGAGGCTCCTTGGGCGCGGAGAGTGCGCGCAGCTTACGCTCGCCCGCGCATCACAGCTTGCGCACGCGCACGTCTTCGAAGCGCACTTCGCCACCGTGGAACGCCAGCCCGACCGCGCTGGGAGTCGCGTCGGCCGCGCTCGTCAGGCAGCGCCGGCCGTCGATCCAGATCTCGATCTGTCCCGCGCGGCGCACCAAGACGAAATCGGTCTGCGTGCGACCGGCACCCATCGAGGCCAGCTGCGAGCTCGCCACCGGGAGCTCGCCGCGGTAGAGGAACGTGCCATTGACCAACATCGCCTGGTTGCCCGGACCCAGACGGAGTTGGATCGGGATCGGAGCCGGCGTGTGGATCGTCGCGCGCACCGCGCAGTCGCCGAAGAGCTCGCTGCCGAGCTCGCACACCGACCAGGCTTGCTCGTCGCTGCGACCGACGAGCGAGTCGCCTTTGCGTTTCCACTCCGCGCCGTTGTGGGGCCGGAGCTCCTGCGCGGCCAGACTGCGCCAGTCGCTCGGTTTCCCGAGCAACTCGTCCGGCAAGCCAGCGGGCCGCGCGAGCTCGGCCGCGATGCGTGCCGACTCACCGTGGCGCTCCGCCAGCAGCGCGCGCACCTCCGGACGAAGCTCGTAGCGCGCGAGCGCGTCGCGCCAGGCCTTCTCCACGCGAGCGGCGTCGACACCGAAGGCCGAGCTCGCGCTCGCGCCGCCGTAGTAGCGCGCGGTCTTCTTCGCGCCGTAGGTGTCGAGCAGGAAACGCATGTAGCTGCCCGCGACGTCGTAGGCATTGAACCCGGGGTGCGCGCCGAGCCACGCGTAGAAGTCGGCGGCACCCGTCATCTCGGTCAAGGGCGGCAGGACGCGCTCGTCGAGGTAGTAGCGTGCGACGGAGTGCACGTGCACGCCGTGCACGAACACCAGCATCGCGTTCGACAGCCCTTCGGCGAAGAACAGGTTGCGCGGCTCGTCACCCGAACGCTTGATCCGATCGTAGGCGACGATGTGCACGAGCTCGTGGAAGCGCGTCTGGTCGTTCGACACCGGGACGTGGCTCGCGTCGCCCGCCGAGAAGCCCGCATTCCCGCTGGTTCCGGTGGTGCGCGAAAGGTCCTCGACGTCGTCGTACAGGAACAAGCGGTAGCGGCCGGCGAGCTCGATCTCGAGTGCCTTGCAGATCTCGGCGAGGTCGCGCTCGGCATGGGCCGCCTCGCGCTCGACGAACGCTCCGGCCTTCGAGCCCGGCCGATAGCGCACCTCGAAATGCTCGCTGCTCACAGCAGCGGTGTGCGACGCGTCCTGGACGAACACGGAGATGGCGAGCGCGACGACGGCGACGACACGAAGCAGCATGATCGGCCCTCCCTGGCCACGAGTAGCGACACTCTAGAGCGTGGGCCGGCGAGGTGGACGACCCCTCACGCGACCGCCCGGCCCGAACGGGTGCGTCAACGCGCCGCGGGCAGGGTGCTTGGTGGGTTCGCGGAGTTCTCGCGCGGCGTCAGGGCTCGAACGTGACGATCAACACCACGCGGTCGGAGTCTGTGCGGTTCCACGCTTCGTGCTCGATGGTGTCGTCGAAGATCAGGCACTTGCCGGGCTTCCACACGCGCGTATCGGCGCCCGAGCGCAGGCCGAGATCGCCCTGCGGAACGATCAGGGGCAGGTGGCAACGCAGGATGCCCGCGAGCTCGCCGCGGTGTGGATAGAGCTGGGTTCCGGGCCAGAACATCGAGAAACCCGCGTTGACCATGCGTGGCACCGCGGCGCACGCGCGCGCCGTGCGCGGGCAGCGCGCGCGATGAGCCGCGCATCGCGGATCGGCTCCGAACAGCGCGTAGGCACGCCAGCCGCGCTCGTCGTACCCGCGAGCTGCGATCGACAGCGAATCCGGGCTCGCCTCGAAGGACTCGCGCTCGAGCGCGCCGAGCTCGGCGAGGATCGCCTCGAACTCGGCTTCGAGCACCGGGACGAAGGCGAATTGGCGCGGATCGCGGAAGGCGCGCGCGGTGTTCGCTTCGGATGAGTCCTGCATCTTGTCGAGCGCTGCGTGGCGCGGACTGTCAGGGCCCCTTGGGAACGCGCAGGGCCTCGACCCAGAACACGTCGGCGACCTCGTCGCGCACGAACTGGTACGTCACGCTGTCGAAGCGCGCGAGCGCGCTGTCCTGCGTGAAGAACAGGCCGCCGCCGGGCTGGCCGGAGTCGTCCGAGTAGCCGACGAGCAACCGGCTGTGGCCCGAGCCCGCGGCCACCGGATAGCCGCGCGCGAGCACCGACTTGATCTCGGCGAGCTGCGCGTCGTCGACGCCGAAGCGGTTCGGTTGCCAGGGCACGATCCAGTGCACCGCTAGCGCGTCGCGGGCCACTTCGCGCACCACTGCCGCTTGCAGGAGCACGTCCGGGGGCGGCGCGAGCGTCGCGTCGAACTCGCCTCGGTAGGGCAAGGCATCCTCGGCGCACAGCCCGAAGCGCTCGAAGCCGGCCAGCGCATTGTGGAAGAAGTTCCCGTCGCTCGCGTGACCCGCGGCTTGGCTCGCCGACCAATTGAGGAACTCGGGACTCAGGCGCAGCGCCGTCCCGCGACAACGCGCGAGCGCGAACTCGAGCGCCGAGCAGGTGGTGAAGATCGAGCACGTGCCACGCGCACCCTGCGGACGCGGCGAGAGCCCCAGGCGCGTCAGTTCCGGCCTCAGATCGACCGTTGCGACGAGCGCTTCGACCGCCGCTGCGCGCGCGCGTGCAAGCCCTGAGCTCGAGTCTTCCCGCGAGGCGCTCGCCCCCCGCTCGGGCTCGAGCGTGTTCTCGCGTGGGGCCTCGGCTCGACATCCGGCGGCCACTGCGAGCCAGGCCGCGCCAGCGGCGACGACCAACAACGAACGCCTGCTCTTCATCGCGGCATGATGCCATCGGTGGGAACGGGACTCACGTGCGAGCCGTGGTGCGGCGGCACGCGCACGCCGGCGCGGACGGCCTCGCGCGAACTTCGCCAAGCAAGGCGCGCAGGCGCCGCTAGAGTTGTCCATTGGCGGCGACTCCGTCTCACGACTTCCCGAGGAACACCACCATGGAATCCGTGCCTCACATCGCGCTCGCGCTTCTCGCCTTCCCGCTGACCTCGACCGCGCTCGCCCAAGAGCTGATGGTCGCCGACGCCACGAACGACCGCATCATGTTGGTGAGCGCGTTCGATGGTGCGCTGGTCAACCCGAATTTCATCACCCTCACGGCCGGCACGGGCACGCCAGTGGCGCTTCCGATCCAAGCGATCCCCAATGGTGCCGGCGAGATCTGGATCAGCGATCAATCGGCCGACATCGTCCATCGCTGGAGCGACGACGGCACGACCTACCTCGGTCAATGGGGCACGGCGCGCGACAACATCCGCGGGCTGCACATCGCCTTCGGCCGCGTGTGGTTGTGCAACTTCGGTACGGGCGGAGCGAACTACGGCAAGGCGCTCAAGGAGTACAGCACCTCGACCAGCTTCATCGCCTCGCATCCGCTGCCTGGCAGTCCCTTCAGCGTGATCAGCCACAACGGTGAGTTGCTCGTCTCCGATTCCACCAACGACGACCTGGTGCGGGTCGACCCCGCGACTGGCGCAGTCTTGGGCATCTTCCACAACTCCAATGGTGTGACGGGTGTCGACTTTCCCGGCCAGCTTTCGAAGACCGCCGCGGGCAACATCCTCACGGTCGGACTGACCACCAACGTCGGGATCTTCGAGTACGACCCGAATGGAGTTCAGCTCAACTACTTCGACGCCACCGGCCAGGGTCCGACGATACCGCAGGGCGTGCACGAGCTGGGCAACGGCAACATCCTGATGGGCGCGGGCAACGGACTGTGGCTCTACGATCGCGTCGCCGGCAGCTACAGCGTGTTGATCGCCGGCATCGACGTGAACTACATCACGCCGCGCGTGGATCCGGCGGGCGGACCGGTGGTGTACTGCACGGCGGGGACCTCGACCAACGGCTGTGTGCCGACGATCAGCGCGTCCGCACAGCCGAGCGTTTCGGCGGCGACGAGTTGCGTGATCGACATCGACGATCTCGAAGGCCAGAAGCTGGGCTTGGTCTTCTACGGCATCAACAACTCTGGGTTCAACCCGGTCAACTGGGGCAGCGGCGGCACGAGCTTCCTGTGCGTCAAGCCTCCGTCGCAGCGCACGACGGCGTCCTCCAGCGGCGGCACGGCGGGTGTGTGCGACGGTGCGCTGACGCTCGACTGGAACGCCTTCCAGTTCACCCATCCAGGAGCGCTCGGCAATCCCTGGTCGGTCGGCGCGAAGGTCTACGCGCAGGGTTGGTACCGCGACCCGCCGGCGGTCAAGACCACCAACCTCACGGATGCGCTGGAGCTCACCTACGCGCCTTGACGCGCGTCGATCTGCGACCAACCGCCAGCGAGCGCAGAGCAACGCGGCGCGACCCTGCTCCGGCGCGCCGCTTGTCTGTGGTGCTCGCGATCACGGGCAGAGCAAGACCTCGAGAGCGTTCGACAAATTCGTGCCGCGCGGCGCGCCGGGGTCGCGGAACCAGGCCTGCAGGTACAGGCTCTCGAAGGCGGCGAGCGGCAGCCCGAGCGCGCTGGGGTGAGTCGCGGCGAACGCGTTCCAGTCGAGCGTCAACGTGCCGCCGCAACCGCCGCCACTGCCGCCGGTGTTCTGAACGGCGCTGCGCTGCGTCGGAGGACGCACGCAGAGGTACGAGGAGCTGCCCGCGGCCCACGGGACCGGTGCGAAGCCCGAGTTGTCGATCCCGTAGAAGACCAGGCCCGAGCGCTGCGCGTCGACCGAGCTCACGCTGACGGAGAAGCCCGTCGCGCCGCTGGCGCTCGCCGAACCCGTGCTCGAGATCGTCGGCGTGCAGCCACCCGTGGTCAGGCTCGATGTGCAGTAGCTGCGGGCTGCGCCGCAGATCGAGCCCACGATCCCGACTCCGTGAAGAGCTCCAGGGCGCACTTCGAGCAGGCCCTGACCCGCGCCGAGGGTCGGCAACTCGAGCGTGTGGTAGGTGTTGTCGCCCCACGCGGCCGTGCTGCGGTCACTGCGCTGCGCGAGCACGTAGGACGTCGCCGTGCAGTTCCCGTAGGGATCGCAGGAGTAGTGGCCACCGACGGCGGCGTCCGTGTTGCTCGCGCCGAGCGGCGGAGGCGGCACGGCGAAGCTGGCTACGTCTCCGGCGACGACGATCGCGCCGTCGCTGCGCAGCGCGCTCGAGCTCACACCGTGCGCCGAAATGCGCGTGTAGCTCTGGCCCGAGGGCAGCGCGGGTAGGTTCAGCTGGCCGTACGAGTTGTCTCCGAATCCGACGACGTTGCCGTCACTGCGCAGCGCGAGACTGAAGCGAGTTCCGGCCGCGATCGCGGTGTAGGTCACCCCCGACGGCAAGCTCGGAACACTGCATTGGCCGAGGGAATTGGTGCCCGACGCCAACACCTCGCCGTCGCTGCGCAGCGCGAGCGTGTGATCGATGCCGAGCGCTGCCGTGACGTAGGACAAGCCAGCGGGGAGCGCTGGCGGCGTGCCGAGCGAGCCGCCTCCGCCCCACACGATCAGCTGACCGTCGTCGCGCAGCGCCGCGGACCCGTAGCCGTTGGCGAAGACGTCGATCCACGTCCGGCCGGGAGGCAACGGAGGCACGGCGATGGAGTTGAAGTAGTTGATGCCCCACGCGCGCAGCACACCGTCGGAGCGCAGCAGCAGCGTGTGCACGTCGCCCGCGGCGGCGTGCGTGTACGACAAGCCTGCGGTGAGCGGTGGCGCGTTGGTCTGGCTGAAGTAGCTCGCGCCCCAACACGCCACCGAGCCGTTTTGTCGCAGCGCGATCCCGTGGGCACCACCGACAGCGATCGCGGTCCACGGACTGAAGGTCGTCGGCAAGAGCATCTGCCCTGCGTTGCTGCTGCCCCACGAAACGAGCACTCCGTCGCTGCGGCGTGCGACGCTGAACTCCCCACCCGCGGCGACATCGACCCAGGTCGTGCCCGCGGGCAGCGCGGGGACGTTGCATTGCCCGTAGGAGTTGTTGCCGAAGGCGACCAGCGCCCCATCGCTGCGCCGCAAGACGCTGTGGGCCTCGCCGTTCCACCCGCCGGCCGAGATCTGCGTATACGTCAATCCCGCGGGGAGCGCGGGGATGTTGATCTGGCCCCACGCGTTGTTGCCCCAACCGATCACGGTGCCGTTCGCGCGCCGGCCGAGGCTGAAATACTGGCCCGCAGAGATCTCGACGAAGGTCTCGCCCCAGGGCACGTTCGTCTGCCCGCTGGTGTTCCAGCCCCAGGCGTCCACGACGCCGTTCGAGCGCCGCGCGAGCGCGTGGTACATCCCGGCCTCGACCTGCACGTAGGTCTGGCCCGCGGGGAAGTTCAGCTGCCCGTAGGCGTTGCTCCCCCATCCGACCAGCGAGCCGTCGCTCAGCAGCCCCAGCGAAAAATCGAAGCCCGCGGTGACCTGCGTGTACACGCGACCCGCGGGCGGAGGCGGAACCTTGCACTGACCCGAAAAGTTGGAGCCCCACGCAGCCAGCGTCCCGTCGCTGCGGATTCCGAGCGTGTGCGAGTTGCCGGCCGTGACCTTGGTGAACGTGTCCGCGTGCAAGCGACTGTCGAAGACTTGATAGCCCCACGAGACTGCGTGGTTCTGGAGCGTCGCCGAGGCCTGCCCCAGCAAGGACAGGGAGAATCCCAGCGACACGATCCAAGCGCGAACTGAGTGCATGCCGATGGCTCCGTTGTGGCGCCGCGCTCGCTTCTGCCGTCGTTTGGAGGCGCGCCGAGGCCCGAGTCTATCTCCCGCGCTCGAAAGCGAGTGACGATTCGTCAAGCGCGGCTGCGCTGGTTGGCGCATGGTCGGTGCGCGGGGCGCGCTCTACGAACGAGCCGGTCCACGAGGATCCACCATGATCGACTCTGCCCGACTTCGTTTCGTGATCGTCGGCGGCGTGGCCGCCGGAGCATCTGCCGCGGCGCGCGCGCGCCGGCTCAGCGAGCACGCGCAGATCACCGTGCTCGAGCGCGGCCCCGACGTCTCGTTCGCCAACTGTGGCCTGCCCTACCACATCGGCGGCGAGATCCGCGAGCGCGCGGCGCTGGCCGTGCAGACTCCGGCCTCGCTGCAGGCGCTGCTCGCGCTCGACGTGCGCACCAGCACCGAAGCCACGGCGATCGATCGCGCCGCCAAGCGCGTTCAAGTGCGCTCGCTCGCCAGCGGCACGAGCGAGTGGCTGGCTTACGACAAGCTGTTGCTCGCGCCCGGGGCCGCGCCACTGCGGCCGGCGCTGCAAGGAATCGACGACCGCCGCATCTTCACCCTGCGCTCGCTGCAGGACATGGACCGCATCGAGGCCGCCGCCGGCCAGGCCAGGCGCGTCGTCGTGATCGGCGCGGGCTTCATCGGCCTCGAAATGGCCGAGCAATTCGTGCGACGCGGGCTCCACGTGACGCTGGTCGAGCTGCAACACCAAGTGCTGCCGCAACTCGACGCGCCGCTGACGCTGCTGCTCGAGGACGAGTTGCGCCGGCACGGAGTCGAGCTCGTGCTCGGCGACGGCCTGGTCTCGTTCGCGGGCGGTGAGCAGGTCAGCGCGACGCTGCGCTCCGGCCGCACTCTCGAGGCCGACTTGGTCGTGCTCGCCATCGGAGTGCGCCCCGAGAGCTCATTGGCGCGCGCGGCGGGCCTGGCGCTCGGCGAGCGCGGTCACATCGTCGTCGACGAGTTCCTGCGCACGAGCGACGCCGACATCTACGCCGCCGGAGACGTGGTGGAGACGCACGATCTCGTCGACCGCTCAGCCACGAGCACTCCGCTCGGCGGCCCCGCCAATCGCCAGGGCCGCGCCGTCGCCGACCACATCTTCCAGCCCCAGCGCGCGCGCGCGTACCGCGGTGGGCTCGGCACGGCGATCGTGCGCGCCTTCGACGTCAGCGCGGGAGTGACCGGTTGGACCGCAAAGCGCCTGCGCGCCGCGGGCCGTCCCTTCCGCACGATCACGGTCAACGAGCAACACCACGCGGGCTACTTCCCGGGCGCGCAGCCGATCCAGCTCGCGCTGACTTGGGATCCACGGACGCAGCGCGTGCTCGGCGCTCAGTGCACGGGCCTCGCGGGTGTCGACAAGCGCCTCGACGTGCTCGCCACGGCGATCGCGGGCGAGCTGACGATCGACGATCTCGCGCAACTCGAGCTGGCCTACGCGCCGCCTTTTGGCGCTGCCAAGGACATCGTCAACATCGCGGGATTCGCGTCCTGCAACGCGCGCGACGGGCTGGTCGATCCGCTCGACGAGCTGCCCGACGACGCTGAAACGCAGATCGTCGACGTGCGGCCCGCTGCCATGGCCAAGGCCCACCCCGTGCACCGCGTGGGGGTGCTGAACATCCCCTACCGCGAGTTGCGCGCGCGCTGCGGCGAGCTCGACCGCGCGCGGCCGGTCGTCACCGTGTGCACCATGGGCAAGACCTCCTACTTCGCCGCGCGCGTGCTGGCCCAACGCGGATTCCGAGTGCAGTCGTTGTGCGGCGGTCTGCGCGCGCGCCTCGACCCGCGCTCCCCCGGCAAGCTGCCGACAGCCTGAGGCACGCGCCGCACACGCTGCGGAGTCCAGGTGAGCAGTTCTTTCCCTGCGCGCCGTCCCACAACGACGCCGCGAAGGACGGGTATCGCAAAGCTGAAAAGCCCGCGCCGTCGATTAGCGACGGACATTCCCATGCCTCGCGCTCGCCCCCTGCTCTCCCTGGCCGCCGCCTGCGCTTCGACCCCGATGGCCTTCGCGCAATCGGACACGTCGGACGCGCGCGATCTCACCGAGCTCGACTTGGTCGAGCTGATGTCGATCGAGGTCACGAGTGCCTCGCGCAAGAGCGAGCAGCTCGCCGAGGTTCCGGCCGCGATCTTCGTGCTCACGCGCGACGACCTGCGCAAGGCCGGAGTCACACGCTTGCCCGATGCTCTGCGACTCGTGCCCGGACTGCACGTCGCGCAGCTCGACAACAACCGCTTCGCCATCTCGGCGCGCGGCTTCGCCGAGGAGTTCTCCAACAAGTTGTTGGTGCTGATCGACGGTCGCTCGGTCTACACGCCGCTGTTCTCGGGCGTCTTCTGGGACGTGCAGGACGTGCTGGTCGAGGACATCGAGCGCATCGAGGTCATCCGCGGCCCCGGCGCCGTGATGTGGGGCGCCAATGCGGTCAACGGCGTGATCAACGTGCTCACGCGCTCGGCGCGGGACACACACGGCTCGTCGCTGTCCCTGATCCAGGGCTCCGAGACCGCGGAGGTCGCGCTGCGCCATGGCTTCGCGTTCTCGCCCGACAGCGACCTGCGCGTGTTCGCCAAGGCCTTGGACCACGAGACCTGCGAGCTCGACGGCGACCACGGCGACGACGACGGTCGCCTTCAGCACGGCGGATTCCGCAGTGATTGGCGCCCGAGCGACCGCGATCAGGTCACGTTCTCCGGCGATGTGTACGGCGGACGGATGGGCAGCACTTGGGCGCGCGCCCTGACGGCCGCGCCGTACTTCACCAGCAGCGAGCTGCACACGGACGTCTCCGGTGGCAATCTCCTGGCACGCTGGACGCGCACCGACGACGCGGGAGCCGAGAACACGCTCACCGCGTGGTTCGACAGCACCGTGCGCGACTCGTTGCAGTTCACCGAGCATCGCCGCACCTACGACATGGAGTTCGCGCGCAGCGAGGAGCTCGGCGAGCGCCATGACGTCGTGTGGGGCGCGACCGCGCGCTGGAGCGAGTCCGACACGCGCGAGCACAGCGTGCAGATCGCCATGAGCGACCACCACCGGGACGAGACCATCCTCGGCGTGTTCGCGCAGGACTCGATCACGCTGGTTCCCGACGAGTGGGTCGTGACGCTCGGCGCCAAGCTCGAGTCGTACAACGAGGTCGGGACGGCACTGCAACCGAGCCTGCGGGTGACGTACTCACCTGGCGCGCAGACGCGCCTGTGGGCGGGCGTCAGCCACGCCAAACGCGCGGCTTCGTGGGCCGAACAAGACGTACGTCTGCTGCTCTCGGTGATCCCCGGCGCCCCGGACACGCATGTCGTCCTGCTGGGCGACGACGACAACGGCTTCGAGGAGCTGTGGGCGTTCGAGCTCGGCGCGCGGCGCGTGCTCACCGACGCGTGGACACTGGACGCCGCGTTGTTCTTCAACGACTACGAGCACTTGCTGAGCTCGATTCCCGGGACGCCCGCGCTCCAAGGTGGCGTGGTCGTGCAACCGGTGCACCTCCAAGACGTCGGCGAGGCGCAGTCGTTCGGCTTCGAGAACGTCCTCGAGTGGAGGCCCGCGGCGGCGACGCGCGTGCAGTGCGCGCTGAGCTGGATCGACCTCGAGACCGAGCAGTCGGATGCCGAGGACAACGCCCCGCGCACGCAAGTGCGCCTGGGTGCCACGCAAGCCTGGGGCGCGGCCTGGAGCTCGAGCGCGAACTTGCGCTGGATCGACGCGTTGGATGCCGGCGACGTTCCGAGCTACACCAGCCTCGACGCGCGCACCGCATGGCAACCGACCGACGACTTGGAGCTGTCGCTGGTGCTCCTGAACCTGTTCCACGACGGCGAACGCGAGTTCGGCGACTCCTACTTCGCGCCGTCGAACGAGCTCGAGACCGCCTTCTACGTCGGCTTGCGCTGGTCGCGCTGAACGCGCGCCGGCGGTGAGCGAAAGGCGCGAGGCCGCGCGCGCTCGTCGCACGCACGGCCTCGCGCTCGATCAGGCTCCGCCCTAGGGAACGTAGGTCAGCTCGATCGCGTCCGTCAGGTTGGTGGTCTTGGCCGACGGCGGGTCGCGGTACCAGCCCTGGGCGTAGACCTTGGCGCCGCTCACCCATGGCGTCCCGAGCGCGCCCGGATTGGCGAGCTGGAAGGCATCCCAGTCGAGGCTCAGCGAGCCGTTGCACTGACCGCTGGTGCCCGCGCTCGACTGCGACAACGTGCGCTGCGTCGGCGTCTTCACGCACAGGAAGCTGTTGCCTCCGACACCCCACTGCACCGGAGTGAACGAGGTGTTGTTGATGCCGTAGAACACCAGCCCGCTCTTCTGGCCCTCGACGTTGCTGACCGAGATCGTGCACGGAGCAGCCTGGGTCAGGCTCGGCTGGTTGGTGGCGGCGATCGAGGGCACGCAGCCGTTGGTCGACGTTCCGGCCGTGCAGTACACGACGGGCGGCGGGCCACCGACCGTGTAGGTGAACTCGACGCGCGTGATGTTGAACGACGACGGCTCTTGCCACAGGTCGTGCATGCCCTGCGGCGAAGTCGCCGAACCCAAGTGGAATTGCATGCCGGAGCGATTGAGGTTGACCGTGTTGCCCGCGATCACGGTCGTCTGTTGCACGCCGCCGGCGTAGGAGTTGGCGCCGGTCGCGGTCCCGGTGGCCGAGGTGGTGTTGCCATAGACTCCGATCACGTCGCCAGCCGTGATCGGGATGTTGACGGGCTGGAACGCGTTCTGGGGGAGATCGAGTCCGAGCGCGAGCGTCGTGAAGGCGTTGGTGGTCGTCGAGAACGTCGGCGGCGGGGTCGCGCCCGTGAAGCGCACCACCGAGAAGTTCTGGAACGTGTTGCCCGATCCGGTCTGCAGCAGCACCTGCACACCGGTCATCGTGAAATCGGCAGGCGCGACGAATCAATACCCGCGCGTGTTGCCGCTGAAGACCCCGGTCTGGGGACCCATGGTCGCGGTCTGTGTCTGCGCGACCGCCAATCCGGACAAGACCCATGCGGCGAGGGCGCCGCCCATGACTTTCAACATGTGACTGTGCTCCTGATGGGCCGGCTCTCCGTTGCCGGCGACTCGTGGCAGCGAGGTCCGCCGAAGAGCGGGCCCGCGGACTCCACGCTAGAGGCGCGCGCGGGGAACGAGAAGGGGGCATGCGGCCGGCGGAGCGCAACCCCTTCGAGATCGGCGGAACACGCGCGGTCCAAGGCAAGCGCATGCGACCGAGTGCGTAGACGCGCGGGAAACGAGTTCCCAACTCGTCGCTTACAGCTCCTTACAGCGCGCTAGGATGAACCCGCCGTCGCCTCGACATCGATTCCCCAAGCCCAACCCTCCGTCCCCACCGCGAGCGACGCGCGAGGAAACCTATGGCCAACACGTTCACCCGCGGATTCGCCGTGTTGATGACGGCAGCCGCTCTCGCTCCGACCCTGTTCGCGCACGAGGACGACCCCAAGATCCTCGCGCGCCGCAAGCGCACCTTCCACGGACGCGGGATCGCGGCGGCGACGCCCAACGCGCAGCAACCGGCGGGCGGCAGCGGTCCGCAGTTCATGAGCTTCCAGAACAACGGCATCCGCTTGATGAGCTGGCTCTCGCTGCAGGATCTCAACGGCGGCGACAACGGCAACAGCCTGTGGGGCTACACCAGCCCGAGCGGTCGCGAATACGCCTGCTTTGGTTCGCAGCTCGGCACGCACTTCGTCGAGGTCACCGATCCCGCCAACCCGGTGATCGTGGGCTTCATCGCCGGACCGAGCTCGCTGTGGCGCGACACGCGCACCTACTCGCACTACGCCTACTCGGTCAGCGAAGGCGGCGGCGGGATCCAAATCATCGACCTGGCCAACATCGACAACGGCGTGGTCACGCTCGCGAACACGGTGACGATCGGTGGCTCGACGACGGCCACGCACACGGTGTTCATCAACGAGCAGTCGGGCTACCTGTACCGCGCGGGCGGCGGCGGCCACGGCATCCGCATCTACAGCCTGGCCAATCCGCTCAACCCCACGTACGTCTCGTCCTGGGACAACAAGTACTGCCACGAAGTCACGGTGGTCAGCTACACCAGCGGCCCCTACGCGGGCAAGGAAGTCGCGTTCTTCTGCGGCGGCGACAACGGCGGTTGGGCCAACCCCGGACTGTTCATCGTCGACGTCACCAACAAGTCGAACCTGACGTTGATGTCGAGCCTCAACTACACCGGCGCGGCCTACAGCCACCAGTGCTGGCCGAGCGCGGACATGCAGACGCTGTATCTCGACGACGAGCTCGACGAGTACTACGGCTCGACGACCTGCGTGACCAAGGTGTTCGACATCTCGAACCTCTTCGCGCCCGTGCAGAAGCCCGACTTCGGCAACGGCAACACGGCGATCGGTCACAACCTCTACACCAAGGGCAATCTGCTCTTCCAAGCCAACTACACCAGCGGTCTGCGCATCTTCGACGTGACCAATCCGCTGGTCGGCACCGAGATCGCGTACTTCGACACCTACCCCGAGAACGACCTCAACGTCTTCAACTCGCTGTGGAACGTGTACCCGTACTTCCAGAGCGGCACCGTGATCGGTAGCGACATCGACCGCGGCCTGTTCGTGTGGTGGGTCGGCGCCCCGAAGGTCTCTCTGGCGCCCGCCAGCACGCCGTCGACCGTGAGCGTGGTCGGCGAACAGCTCGACGTCACGCTGAGCGAGCTCGCGCCCGGCGACTATCAGACCGGAACCGCGAAGCTCAACGTCTACACGCAGGCGCAGGGCTGGCAGTCGCTGCCGCTGGCCGCGCTCGGCGGCTCGAACTTCCGCGCCGACTTCCCGAGCTTCACCTGCGGGGAGGCCGTGCAGTGGTACCTCTCGGCGCAATCGCCCAGTGGCATCACCTGGACCGAGCCCGCGGGCGCGCCCGGCGTGACCTGGACCTCGACCGCCTGCGACAGCACCACGGCCGTCGCGAGCTACGACTTCGAGTCGAGCGCCGGCTGGACGGTGGGCTTCACCGGCGACAACGCGAGCGCCGGACAATGGCTGCGTGGCGCACCCGACTCGACCACCAGCGCGCAACCGCGCGACGACCACACCGACACCACCTACCAGTGCTTCTACACGGGCTCGGGAGCGGACGTCGACGGTGGCAAGACCACGTTGGTCTCGCCCGTGCTGAGCCTCAACACCTCGGGCAACCCGCACATCCGCTACTGGCGCTGGTTCTCCAACGAAACCGGCGGCGCGCCGGGCACGGACACGTTCAAGATCGAGATCTCGAACAACAACGGATCGAGCTGGACCACCGTCGAGACCGTGGGGCCGACCGGCGCCGAGGCGCGCGGCGGTTGGTACCTGCACCAGTTCCGCGTGGCGAGCTTCGTCGCACCGACGGCTCAGGTGAAGTTGCGCTTCGTGGCCGAGGACGCCGGCGCGGACTCCGAGATCGAGGCCGCGATCGACGACCTCGAGGTGTTCAACGTCGATTGCACGGCTCCGACGCAGGTCTACTGCACGGGCAAGGTCAACAGCCAGGGCTGCGTGGGCGCGATCTCGAGCACCGGCTCGGCCAGCGCCAGCGGCACCAGCGGCGCGTTCTTCGTCAACGCCAGCAACGTGCTCAACCAGAAGTCGGGCCTGCTGTTCTACGGACTCAACGCCGCCAGCTCGCCCTTCCAGGGCGGCCTCAAGTGCGCCGCCAATCCGATCCGCCGGACGCCGCTGCAAACCTCCGGTGGTAGCCCGCTCGGCAACGACTGCACGGGTCAGTTCGCCTTCGAGTTCAACAACTACATCGTCAACGGCTACGACCCCAACTTGGTGGTCGGCGCCACGGTCTACGCGCAGTACTGGTACCGCGACGGAGCGGACGCCTACGGCACGGGCCTGACGAACGCGGTGCAGTTCGGCATCGACTACTGATCCGAGCGAGCATCGACCCGCACTGCGGATGCGCAGTCGGGTGCGACCAGGCGAGGAGGCGCGCGAGCGTCTCCTCGCTGTGCTTTCGGCGCAGAGTGCCGCGCTCGGTGGTGTTGCCCCACCCAGCAGGCGTGCTTGTGGCGCCCGCTCGCCATGTCGAATCGTCCCGCGGCTTTCGTCTGCATGCCCTGGCACCTGCTCGGGTCGCCCTCGAGCCAGTTGGGCACGCTCCAGGCCGTGGTCGAGCGCGCCGGACTCGCGTGCCGCAGCTACTCGCTGTACCTGGCCTTCGCGGACTTCGCGCGCCGCCAGGACGCGTCGTTCTCGCTCGACGACTACGGTCGCGTGTGCAGCGAGGGTCTGAACATCGGGCTCGGTGAATGGCTGTTCGCCACACCGCAAGTCCGCCGGGCCTCGGCGGAGCGCGACGAACGCTACCGCGAGCTGTGCCGCGCCACCGGCATCGACGGCCGACTGCTCGCGCGCCTGGAGGCTTTGCGCGAGCTCGTCCCCCAGTTCCTCGAGCGCTGCGCCGACGAGATCCTGGCCGACGACCCGGCGTTCGTGGGCTTCACCCTGGTGTACTCGCAGACGCTGCCGTCGGCCGCGCTCGCGCAGGTGCTCGAGCGCCGCGCGCCCGAGCTCCCGATCGTCTTCGGTGGCACGAGCTGCGAAGGCCCGATGGGGCCCGCGCTGCTGCGCGCGTTTCCCCAGGTCGACCTCGTCGTGCGCGGCGAAGCGGAGCTCGTGCTGCCGCCGCTCGCTCGGGCGCTGGTCGAGGGCGCGCCGCTGCCCGAATTGCCCGGCGTGTGCGCACGCGACGACGCTGCGATCGTCGCACGCCCCATGGACGCCGGCGCGCGCGTGCGCATGGACGACGTGCCGCTTCCGGTGTTCGACGAGTACTTCGAACGCCTCGCGCACAGCGCGCTTTCGGCCGAGATCCTGCCGCAGTTGCCGCTGGAGACCGCGCGCGGCTGCTGGTGGGGCGAGAAGCAGCATTGCACGTTCTGCGGGCTCAACGGACTCGAGATGCGCTTCCGCAGCAAGTCAGCGGAGCGCGTGCTCGCCGAGATCGACACGCTCGCCGAGCGTCACGGCGTGCTCGACTTCACGTCCGTCGACAACATGCTCGATCTGCGCTACCTCGAGACCGTGCTCGGGCCGCTCGAGCGACGTCGCGGCGACCTGACGTTCTTCTTCGAGACCAAGTCCAACTTGCGCGAGGAACAAGTCGCTGCGCTGCGCGCTGGCGGCGTGTCGTCGATCCAGCCGGGCATCGAGAGCCTGTCGACGCCGATCCTCGAGCGCATGCGCAAGGGCGTGACGGCGTTCCAGAACATCCGCTTGCTCAAGTGGTGCGCGCAGTACGGCATCCGGCCGATCTGGAACCTGCTGTACGGCTTCCCCGGCGAGGATCCGGCGGAGTACGAGCGCATGGCGCGCCTGGTTCCGGCGCTGACGCACCTCACGCCGCCTTCGATGGGGCCCTTGATGCTGTACCGCTTCAGCCCCTACCACGAGCGACCCGCGGAGCACGGAATCGAGCTCGGCGAGCCGCTGCCCTACCACGAGCTGGTGTACGACGCGGACCGCGAAACGCTGCGCGAGCTCGCGCAGGTGTTCGAACTCCGCTACCTCGACGGCCGTGATCCACAGCGCTACGTGGGAGCGCTGCGCGAGCAAGTCGAGCGCTGGCAACGCGACGCCGCGCGCAACCTCGGCGCACTGACCTACCGCCGCGGACCGGGCTTCGTGGTGGTCACCGATACGCGCACGACCTCGCAGGCCGCGCGCTACGTCCTCTCCGGTGAGGAGGCCGCGGTCTTCACCGCCTGCGACTCGGGCGCGACGCTCAAGAGCATCGTGGCGGCGGTCGAGGCCGATCTCGGGCATGGGCTCGCGCTGGAACGCGCGCTCGAGATCCTGACGGAGCTCTGCGACGCGCGCTTGTGCGTCGAGGAGCGTGGCCGCTACCTCGCGCTGGCCCTGCCGCACGGAGCGCGCGCGCTCGCCGCGCACGCGGCCGCGCACTCGCGTTGAGGCGCCGGCGTTCGAGCGGAAGCGCACCGGGAAACGTGCGGGCGAGCACGCCTGCGGTGCAACGCAGGCCGCGCGGCAGCGCGCCGCGCGGTGGTCGCCGAGTGCGCGCTCGATGTGCCACGGATTTGCAAAGCCCCCCCCGTGACGCCCCCCACGTTCGACTCTCCGTTCTCTCCCGACGGTTCCTGTGACAGCGCCGCGTTCGAGGACTTCGCGCGCCGCGTGACACCGGAGCTCGAGCGCCTCGCGCGCCGCATGGGCGCGAGCCGCGAGCAGAGCCGCGATGCCGCGCAGGACACCTGGCTCGCCGTGCTCGAGGCCCGTGGCCACTTCGACGCGCGCCGCCCGTTGAAGCCCTGGCTGCATGCGATCCTGCGCTTCCGCTGGCGCTCGACCTTGCGCCGCGAGGGCCGCCGATCCGCGGTCGCCGACTCACACGCCGCGGCGCAGTTGGCCGAGCGCGACGATGCTCGGCGCGCGGAGCTCGCCGACGCCCTCGAGCGCGTGCGATGCGCCCTGCGCGACTTGCCCGAGCGCTACCGCGAGCCGCTGGTGCTGCACTTGGTCGAAGGCCTGTCGCCGATCGAGGTCGCGCAACGACTCGGGCAATCGCGCTCGAGCGTGCGCGTGCTGCTGCACCGCGGCCGCGAGCGGTTGAAGCGCGCCCTGCCGCGCCAGGCGTTCGCGATGCTGCTGAGCCTGCGCCGTCGCGGAACCGCGCACGCAACTCCGCGCTGGCGCCTGCTGGCCTCCGCGGCATTGCTCTCTGTCGCCGCGAGCGTGCTCGCCGTGCTTGCCGTGAGCGATGCGACACGCAAGAGCCTCACGTCGCGCGCGCACGCCGAGCTGGCGTACATCGAGCGCGAGGCCAGCTCGCCTGCCGCCGAGCTCGAGACCCGCGCTGCGCCGCTCGCCGAGCGAATCGAGGTGCGCGCTGACACGCGGCTCGCGATCCACGTGCGCGACTCGCGCGGCGCGCCGCTGGCCGGCGTGGGGCTCACCGTCGAGCCGCTCGACGGCTCCGATCCGCGCGTGCATCGGCGCGAAGCCGTCACCGACGCCGGCGGCTTCGCGAGCGTCGAGCGCACGCCGAACGTGCCTCAACGCGTCGCGCTCGACCGCGGTGGTGCGCTCGAGGTCGCGCCCGATGCGCTGGAGTGCACGTTGACGGCGCCGGCGGGCGTGCGCGTGCTCGGGCGTGTCGTCGACGAGCTCGGAAAGCCGCTCGCGGACGCCGGGGTTTGGTTGGGAGACGTCGCGGGCTCGCGCTGCGGCCAAGTCGTCGCTCAAACGCGCGCCGACGGCACCTTCGAGCTGCGCGAGGTGCCCGCGGACGCGAGCCTCGCGGCTGTCGCGCCTGGCCACCAGCGCACGCCGATGATCCCGTTGCCGGGCGCAGGCCCGGAGCAGCAGGTCGCGCTCGAGCTCGTCGCGCGCCGTGGCGCCGC
The DNA here is from genome assembly GCA_020853575.1 of Planctomycetota bacterium. Classification (GTDB taxonomy): domain Bacteria; phylum Planctomycetota; class UBA1135; order UBA1135; genus F1-120-MAGs118. Next base: position 21,158 of record JADYYP010000021.1, on the reverse strand, counting down.
GCTCGTCTCGGTGACGGTGTTGGACGCCGACGGCTCGCCGCTCGAGGACGCGCGCGTGCTGGTCGGCCGCAGTGTCGACGGAGTGCCGCAGCAGCTCGCGGGCGGTCGCTTGCCGGCCTTTCCTCCGCCGTTCGACGGTCGCACGGATGAGCGCGGTCACGTCGAATGCACGAGCCTCGAGCCTGGCCGGCACAGCATCGTCGTGCGCGCCAGTGGTCGTGTGCCGTGGGCCACGACGATCGAGCTCGCGGACCGCGGCGAGCGCGCGCTGGAAGCGCGGCTCCAGCTCGGCTTCCAGGTGCGCGGACGAGTGGTCAGCGCCGTCGGCGAACCACTGGCGCGCGCACAGGTCGCGTGCAACCACGGCGACCCGTTGGTCGACACCGCGTTGGCGTGCGCCGACGACGGGTCGTTCGTCCTCGACAGCTTGCCGGCCGGAAACCTGTGGATCGCGGCGCGCGCCTTCGACCACGGCAGCGCGGAACGCGAGCTGACGGTCGGCGCTTCGAACGAAGTCATCGAGCTCGCGCTCGCTCCGCTTCCGATGTGCGAAGGCACGCTGCGCGACGACGGCGGAGCACCGCTCGGCAACTTCGAGATCCGCCTGCTCGGCTCGCCGTCGCGCTCGATCGCACCGAACTCCGACGAGGGCCTCACCGGGAACGACGGCACCTTCGCGCTCGCGGTGCCCGGAGGCGACATCCGGCGCATCGAGGTGCGCGCTCCGAGCTGGCCCGTGTGGTGCGTCGTACAGCGCGCGTGGTTGCGCATCGACGGAGAGCGCCTGTTGATCGAGATGCCGCTCGCGGCGCAGCCGCAGAGTTGGCTGCGCGGCACTTTCGTCGACGCCCATGGAACCCCGTTGCGCGAGCGCAGCGTCGACCTCGTGCGCCACATCGACGCACGCACGCTGGACTGGATGCCCGACGTGGCGCGCAGCGATGCGCAAGGCGCGCTGAGCATCGGTCCGCTGCCCGCGGGCAAGTACGAGCTCGTGCTCGCCGCGCGTGGACGCGACGAGCGCGGAGCACTCGCCGGGTCGCTCGGTTGCTGGACCCTGGCTGCCGGCGCCGAGCTCGACGTCGGTCGCAGCCTGCCCGCGGCGAGCACGCTCGAATGTCGGCTGCGATTCCGCGACGGGACGACGCCCCTGGCGCCGGTCGTCGCCTGGAGTCTCCCGGGAGTTCCGGGCGAGCTCGCGACGTGGTTCGAGTGCGAGCGCACGCTCGAGCTGTTGCCGGGACGCTACGCGTTCAAGGCCCTGGGCGACGACTTCGCCTGGGTCGACGCCGACGCGCTCCAGCTCCACGCGGGAGCCCGCGAGCTCTGGGAACCGCGGCTCGAGCGCGCGAGCGCGATGCGCATCGCGTTGGCGGAGCTGCCGCACGATGTGGAGCGCGCCGCCGGTGTGGTCGTCGCGCGCCAGGGCGACGATGCGCCGTTGGGCACGTTTGCGCTCGAGAGCGGGCTCGAGCGGCGCCAAGTCTTGGAGTGCTTCCTCGCGCCGGGCAACTACCGAGCGCTGGTGCGGCGCGCGGGCGGCGCGCTCGCCCAGGTTCCATTCGAGGTGTCGCAGGCCAGCCCGGACATGCTCGAATTGAGCTTCGAGCGCTGAAACAGGCGCCAGGGCTCGCGCGAAGGAAGGGCTGTCGGGGCCACGGCACGCGAACGCCGCGTGCGCCGGCCCGACGACCTCCGCAGCAACCTCCGCGCATTCCGCGCCCAGAACTCCAGGCCCTCATGCACCACACATTGCTCCACGTTGGCTCCGCCGCATTGCTCTCGACCGCGCTCGGGCTCTCGGCCGCGGCGCAGACGGTCCACTACGCGACCGGCTTCGAGGTCCCGACGTTCCACGTCGGCACGTTGACCGGCTCGACCTACTCCAATGGCCAGGACGGTTGGCTCGCCACGGGTGACTCCGGGACCAATCCCGTGCTCTCCAAGCTCGTCGTGCAGAGCGCGCTCACGCACGGCGGAGCCCAGGCGGCCGGTTTCGATGCCACGGGTCAGCCCTGCGCCTACGCGCACATCCGCCGCAACACGTTCGTCAACGTGCAGGCCAGCGAGCCCTTGCTCGACATCGCGTTCGACATGTACTTGGCGGAGGCGAGCAGCACGCGCTCCGAGTGGGGCCTGCAGACGCAGACAGGGCCGGGACCGGGCTCGGGCCTGCTCGAATGGTGGATCGACGTCGCCGGCGAGCTGCATGTCACCAGCCCGAGCGGCGGTGTCGCGACCGGTGTCGTGCTGCAGCGCGACCGCTGGTACCGAATGCTCACGCGCGTCGACTACAACGCGCAGACCACGAGCGTGTTCGTCGACGGCCTGCAAGCCGCGAACGTGCCCGCGCTGCCCGCGGTCAACTTCTGGGCGCACGCTTTCACGTCGCTGATGTTCATCCAGCCTGGCGACGATCAGATGTACGTCGACGACTTCAGCATCGTCACGCACTCCGGAGCCGCGCCCGCGAGCTACTGCACCGCCGGCACGTCGACGCATGGCTGCGCCGCGCAACTGAGCGCCACGGGTGTGCCGAGCGCGTCGGCCAGCGCGGGCTTCTCGATCCTGGCGAGCAATGTCGAAGGCGCGGTCAACGCCACGCTCTTCTACGGCATCACGGGCCGCGTCGCGTGGCCCTGGGCGAGCTCGAGCACGAGCTTCATGTGCGTGAAGAGCCCGATCCAGCGCACGCTGCTGTCCAACACCGGCGGAACCGCGGCAACGTGCAGCGGCACGTTCACGTTCGACTTCCTGGCCTACCTCGCGGCGCGCCCGGACGCGCTCGGACAGCCGCTCGCCGCGGGCCAGGTGTTCGACGTCCAGCTGTGGTACCGCGACGCGCCCGCTCCGAAGTCGACCAACCTCAGCCAAGCCTTGGAGATCACGCTGCTGCCGTGATCGGGCCGCACGGCGCGCTGACGCCACGCTCCGAGCGCGCGCCGGGGCGTGGCTAGTCCGCTTCGACCGCGGAGAACAGCTCGCGCGGGAGCTTCTGGTCCGCGACGCGCACCAAGAGTCGCTGCCAACGCTTGGCGACCGTCTCGCGGTTGAGCTGCAGGCGCTCGGCGACCTCGGCCTGGCTCAGACCCTCGAGTCCGTGGTGGATCAAGAGCATGCGGTCCTCCTCCTCGAGCGTCTGCACCCAGGTCGAGAACAGCTTGAGCGACTCCTCGCGCGCGATGCGGCGACTGATCGCGGTCGCGCTGTCGGGCACGTCGCCGAGCTCGAGCGCCTTGGACGAGCCGTCGCGCGACTTGGCCTTGAAGCTCGGATTGTCGAGCTTGCGGAAGGCCTCGAGCAGCACGTTCTTCGCCACGCGGAAGATCCAGTAGCGGAACGACACGTTCGCGGGATCGAAGGCGTCGAAGATCTTCCAGGCGCGGCACCAGACTTCCTGGACGACGTCCTGCGGGTCGATCCACTGGCGCAGCTCGGGGCGGATGCGCAGGTCCGCCCAGGTGTAGAGCGAGGGCGCGATGCGCTCGTAGAGCTGCCCAAAACGCGAGGCGTCGCCCGCGTGCGCTTGCGCGGCGAGTTCGCGCGTGTCGAGGCGCTCCTGGGGCGCATCTCCGGCCGGGGGATCTTTGGCCATCGCGGCGCGCGATCGTACCACGCGCTGCCGCGCGCCCGCGGCTCTCCTAGAATCGTCGCCGTGGATCCCGCGCGCTCCCCCGACGACGCCGAGCTGTTCGACTTCGTCGACGAGTACCACCGCGACCTCGATTCGGGGCGCGACCGCACGCTGGGCCACTACCTCAGGCGCTTTCCGGGCCACGAGGAGTCGATCGCGCGCGAGTACATGCGGCTGCGCGGAGAGTTGAGCACCCCGCTCGCGCCCGAGCCCGCGCCGCAGCCCAAGGACGAGCGGCGCATCGGTCCCTACCAGTTGTTGCGCGAGCTCGGACAGGGCGGTCAAGGCGCGGTGTGGCTCGCCGAGGACACGCGCATCGCGCGTCAAGTCGCGTTGAAGTTCATGCCCTCGAGCTTCGCGCTGCTCTCGAGCGAGCGCCGCCGGCGCTTCCAACGCGAGGCCGAGGTCGTTTCGCGTCTCGACCACGCCTCGATCTGCCCGGTGTACGAAGCACAGATCGACCACGATCCGCCCTACATCGCGATGCGCTGGGTCGAGGGCGAGACCTTGGCCAGCGCGATCGCGCGCGCGCGCGTCGGTCAGCGCGCGTCCAGCGACGTGCTCCCGCTGCCGCCGCGCAACGCGCTCGAGCTGCGGCGTGTGCTGCAGTTCTTCGAGCGTGCGGCGCGCGCGCTGCACGCCGCGCACGAGGCCGGTGTGGTGCACCGCGACTTCAAGCCCGGCAACGTGATGGTCACCAAGAGCGGTGAGCCGGTGGTGCTCGACTTCGGCCAAGCGCGCGACGAACGCGCGGACCAGAGCGAGCGCACGATCAGCGGCGAGGTGCTCGGCACGCCGGCCTACATGTCGCCCGAGCAGATCGAGGGCTCGGCGCACGCGCTCGACCGGCGCACGGACGTGTGGTCGCTCGGAGCCAGCCTGTACGAGGCCTCGACGCTGGTGCGGCCCTTCTACGCCGACAGCGTGGCCGCGCTGATGCACGCGATCCGCACCCAGCCGCTGCCCGCGCCGCGCACGCACAACAAGGCGCTCGACGAGGACACGGCTGTGGTGCTCGAGACCGCGCTCGAGAAGGAGCTGACGCGGCGCTACGCGACGGCGCTCGAGCTCGCCGAGGATCTGCGGCGCATCCGCGAGTACGAGCCCATCCGCGCGCGCCCGGCGAGTGCCGCGCTCAAGCTGCGGCGCTGGGCCCAACGCCATCCCGCGCTGGCCATGGCGCTGCTCGCGATCACTGGCGGCCTGTCGTGGTCGTTCCACCTGTTGCGGCGCGAGAACACGGCGCTCGAGCGCGAGCGCAAGGCGATCGGAGAGCGCGGCGCGGCCCTCGAGGACAAGACCGCGGCGCTCGAACGCGAACGCGATGCGCTCGCAGCCAAGGACGAGGCCGCGCAGCGCGAGATCCTGGCGCTCAAGCGCGAGGCCGAGGCGATCGACAGCGCGCTCGGTCGCTATCTCGCGGTGCGCGCCGGCGACGTGTTGCCCGAGGATCCCGCGGCCTCGCTGGCGCTGGCCTTGAAGGCCGTCGCGCTCGCGCCCGGCTATCAGTCGCGCTCGGCGGTGTTCTCGGCGCTCAACGAGTGCTGGCTGGCCTCGGTGTATCAGTCGGAGAACGGCAAGCGCATCCACGACATCGACGTCAGCGCGGACGGCGAGCACATCGTCGGCGGCCTGGTCGACGGCCGCGTGCGCCTGTGGGAGCTGCACGGCGGGGCCGAGCTCTTCGCGCTCGAAGTCGCGCCGGAGATCGAGATCGAGCGCGTGCGCTTCGCCCCCAGCGGCGCCTACTTCGTCGCGGGCACCGAACGCGGCGAGCTCGCGGCCTTCGACGCGCGCGCTGGAACGGCACTCGGGCGCGAGGCGCTGTTCGATGCGGCGATCGTCGCGCTCGAGCCGATCCCTGGAGACGAACGCTGGATCGCGCTCGCGCGCAACGGCAGTGGATGCGTGCTGCGCGGGAGCGCGCTAGAGCTCCAGGCGCGCTTCGAGCTCGCCCAGAACAGCTTCAACGACGTGCACGTCGCGCACGACGGGCGCTGGGTGCTGGTGGCGAGCGCGCAACCGCCGCGGCCCGACCCGCTGCGCAGCGAGCGCGCGCTCGTGCTCGACCCCACGGACGGGCACGTGCTCGCCGAGCTCGCCGGCGACGGCGCAGTGCTCTCGGCCAGTGCGCTCTCGCCCGACGGTGCGCTCGCGGCGACCGCGGCGCTCGACGGCTCCGTCCGCGTCTGGGCGCTGCCCGAGGGCCGCCAGCTCGGCGCACCGCTCGCGCACGACGCGCCGGTCTCGAGCGTGTGCTTCTCGCGTGACGGAGCGCGCTTGTACACCGGCACGGACGCCGAGGAACGGTCGCGGATCCGTGTGTGGGAGCTCGCGACGCGCAGCGCGCACGAGCTCGCCGGGCCGCACACCAGCCGCATCGAGTCGATCGACGTCTGCGCGCGCGACGGCGACGTCGTGGTCAGCTCGCGCGACACCGCGGTCAGCGTGTGGAACGAGGACGACACGCTGCAGTCGAGCTTTCGCGAGCGCCTTCGGCCGGTCAACGTGCGCTGGACTTCCGACGGCTCGCGCTTGGTGACCTTCGCGCTGGCGACCTACTCGCACGTGTGGTGGGGCGAGAACCGGCCCGACGTGTACGAGCTGCGCGGCTCGACCGCCGCGATCCGTGCGGTCGCTTTCGACGCCCGGGGCACGCGCGCTTTTTCGCTGGATTCCGACGGGACCGCGCGGCTGTGGTCGACGCCGCGCACGGAGTCGGAGCGCGGCGAGCACGCCACCGGCCTCGAGCTGGCGCGCGCCGCCGGAGTGGATGACCAGGTCGCCCACGGACGCTTCGATCCGTCCGGGCGCTTGCTGCTCGCGACGCGCGCGGGCCGCGTGGGTTGGCTAGACGACGGAGCAACCGAGCTCGCCGACGTGGCGTGGGTCGACTCCGCCGTGGTCGATCTCGACGAGCAGCGAAGCGCGTCGGACGCTCGCCAACTCGTGGTCACGCAGTCGGGGGCGGTGTTCGTGCGCCAGCTCGGCCCGCCGGGCGCCGCGTTCACGCGCGTGGCCGAGGGCGCGACCTGCGCGCGCTTCCTCGACGCCGAGCGCATCGTGCTCGGTGGGCGCGAGGACCGCGTGCGCGTCGTCTCGAGCTCGGGCGCGCTGCTCGGCGAGTACTCCTGGGAGTCGAGCTCCGTCGAGCACGGCGTGCAGATCGTCGCCATCCGTCCCGACGGGCGCGAGTTCGTCGTCGCCTGCCGCGACACGAAGTTGCGCTTCTTCGATCCATCGGCCGCGAGCGCCACGCGCGCCCCGCTGGCGATGTTCCCGACCATCGATCTGGCCTACGACGTCTCGAGCAAGCTCCTGCTCGCCGTGGGGCCGCGCGGCCACAGCGCGGTGCGCGTGGTCTCGCTCGCCAGCGGCAAGGCCGTGCGCGAGCAGGCCTTCCACACCGCCGACCTGACCGACGGCTCGTTCGACGCGCAGGGCACGTTCGTGCTGACCAGCTCGAAGGACCGTTCGGTGTACATCCGCCGCGCCGACGACGGCGAGCCCTTCGCGCGCCGCAGTGACTTCGCGAGCGCGGTGACCTGCTCGGCCTTCAGCGCGGACGACGGCGCGCTGCGCGTGATCAGCGGCTGCGAAGACGGCCGCGTGTACGTTTGGCCGGTCGACCCCGTTCCAGCGGCTCGCGCGCGCCAGCCGCGCCAGCTTTGGGACTGGGAAGACGTGCGCGAGAAGAGCCTGGCGGCGCCTCTGCCCTATCGCTGAGATTCTTGTCCAGCTCCTGGCGCGGCCCGCACCTTTTGGCTGCCGGGGCGCCGCCGACGCGCCCGAGCCGACGCGCCATGCACCACATCCGTCTCTCCGCCGCTCGCGCCGTTGGCTGGGTGAGCGTGGCACTCGCCGCCGCGAGTGGCACCGCCCGCGGGCAGGGCCTGGGCATCCACTTCAGCGTCGACCAACACAGCCCCAGCCTGGGCGCCGCGGATTCCTGGATCGGGCTGCCGATCGGAGAAGGCGACGTGCTCGGGCCGGCGGCACCGGCGCGCACGCCGGCCTTCGGTCCGCTCGCGCGACCGAGCATGCTGCTCGCCAGCGGCGCTCCGAGCGGTCCTCTGGCGCACCTCGACCTGGCCCTGCACGCGACCTGCATGGGGCACGCCGCCGGCGCGCCGTGTCCGATCGAGGTCGATGCGCTCGACTTCGGCCTGGCGCAACCGCTGCAGGTCGGCGAGCTGGTCCGCGGACGCCTGTACTTCTCGGTCGATCGCTTCGCGCACGGCCTGGGCTCGAGCGGACCGCTCGCGAGCGAGGCGCCGCTCCACGACCTCGCCGCCGACGTGCTCGTCGACCTCGGCCTCGGACCGCTGTTCGGACCGCTCGCGCCCTTCTCGGCCGCGCAACCGGGTGCCGCGTGCGCCGTCGACGGCGACGGCCAAGCCTCGGCGTCGGGAGCGATCGCGCTCGGACTGGGCTTGATCGAAGGCCCGAACGCACTGCCCGGCGACGACCTCGACGCGCTCGCGCTGTCCCACGCCGTTGCAGCGCCGGCCGGTTGGTTCCCCAGCGACGGCGCATTCCTCTCACTGGCCTCGAGCTTCGCCGATCCGCTGAGCGGTCAGCCCGGCAACGGCAGCGCCGCCGCTCACGGGTTCGTCGGTGGCGACGTGTTGCGCCGCGCCAGCCCGACCGCGCCGCTGGGTGTGTGGGCCTCGGCGACGCAGCTCGGCCTGGACTTGGTCGCCGGTCCCGACAGCGACGACCTCGACGCCTTGATCGTGTGGAACAACTCCACGCCCGGCTTCCAGCCGTCGCAAGTGCCCTTCGATTGGCACAACGGCGCGAGCGACATGCTGCTGTTCTCGGTGCGCCGCGGATCGGCGCTCGTCGGACAGCCCGACAGCATCTTCGGCTTGCCGATCCAGCCCGGCGATGTGTTGACCACGCCGCTCGCCGGAGGAGCCAGTCCTTTCCCGGGCATCCTGATCGCCTGCGAGAACCTGGGACTCGCCGCGCTCGGCCTGGGCCGTGTCGGAGCTCCGTTCGCCTTCGGGGACGAGCTCGACGCGCTCGAGCTCGCGCCCAGCGCGCTGCGCGACTGCAACGGCAACGGCGTCGAGGACGCGGTCGACATCGCCAGCGGTGCGTCGGCCGACATCAACAACAACGGCGTGCCCGACGAGTGCGAGCCGCCGAGCTGGAGCGTGTTCTGCCAGTGCGCCGCGCCGCTGGGGCCCTGCGGCAACCACTACGCGCTCGGCGGCTGCCGCAACTCGAGCGGACTGGGCGCGCAGATCGCGCCCGGCGGATCGAGCTCGGTCACCGCGGACGATTTGGTGCTCCACGTGCTGCACTTGCCGCCGGCCAAGTCGGGCTTGACCTTCGTCAGCGCCGCCATGGGCAGCCCGACGCCGTTCTTCGACGGTCGGCGCTGCGTGCAGAGCCCGGTGTCGCGCTTTCCGCTGCAGACCAGCTCGCCCGCGGGGCAGATGACCTTGGGTCCGGGGCTGGCCCAGTTCGCGGCCGCGCATTTCGCGCCGAGCCACGCCTTCCTGCCCGGCGCGAGCTTGGGCTTCCAGACCTGGTACCGCGACGCGGGCGGACCGTGCGCCCACGGCAGCAATCTCTCGAGCGCCCTGCGCGTGAACTTCACACCTTGACCACGGCCCCACGGAGCCTCGCCATGATCCAACTCCCGCTCTCGCGCTTGCTCGCCCTGGCCACGCTCGCGTTGCTCGCCCTTCCCGCCGCCACACGCGGTTCCGCGCAACCTTCCTGCGGCTGCGGCGGAGTGACGCTCGACTGCAACGAGAACGGCATCGAGGACGCGCTCGACATCGCCAGCGGCGCCTCGGCGGACCTCGACTGCGACGGCGTGCCCGACGAGTGCGAGCGCTCGCGGTAGCGTCGCTGCGGCCGCGGTCTACGGCACCAGCGTGAACATCAACGCGTTCGAGAGGTTGGTCGACTTCGCCGCGGGCGGATCGCGGAACCAGGCTTGGGCGTAGAACGTCGCGCCCGGCGTCAGGGGTTGGCCGAGCGCGCTCGGGTTGGCCGCCATGAAGGCCAAGCAGTCGCTGGCGAAGGCGCCGTTGCACGCCGCGCTCGTTCCGCCGGAGTTTTGCAACGGCAGGCGCTGCGTCGGTTGCTTGACGCACATGAAGCTGGTGCTCGACGCGGCCCATGGCCAGGCACTGCTGCCGCTCGTGCCGTAGAACAGCAGGCCCGCCCGCTGTCCTTCGAGCGCGCTGACGGTCAGCGTGAAGCCCGAGCTCGCGGCGGCCGATGGCGTGCCGCTGGCGCCGATCGCGGGCACGCAACCCGCGCTGGTCGTGCCCGCCGTGCAGTACGCGACGGGCTGCTCGGCGCCGCGGTCGCGCACGAAGATGTCCGCGGTGTTGTTGAGGTCGAACGCCACCAGATTCGAGGCGTAGCTCGAGAACGCGACGTAGCGTCCGGTGCCCGAAATCGAGGGCAAGCTGCTGGTTCCGTCGCCTTCGACGCCTTGGTCGTCGACGCTGACGCGCTCGGTCACGCCACTCAGCCGATCGTGCACGAACGCGTCCCAGGTGTTGTTGTTGTCGCTCGCGTCGAGGTTCTGCGCCAAGCTCTCGAACGCGATCACGCGGCCGTCCGCGGAGATGCGCGCCTTGCGACTGGTGCTGTCGGCCTCGGCGCCGCCGGTCGCGACGCTCACGCGCGCCGTCGTCCCGAGCTGGCGATCGTGCACGAACACGTCCTCGCGCAGATTGGTGTCCGACGGCGCCAAGTTGGTCGCCGCGCTGTGAAACACCACGAACCGGCCGTCGGCCGAGAGCTGCGGATCGGCGGAGCTGCCGTTGGCTTGCACGCCGAGGCTGGTCAGGCTGACGCGCGTCGTCGTCGAGAGCAGCAGGTCGCGCACGAAGATGTCGGCCGAGGCGTTGGTGTCGCCCGGCACCAAGTTGGCCGCGTTGCTGTGGAAGGCGACGTAGCGGCCGTCGGCGGAGAGCGCCGGACCGCCGCAGTTGTTGGAGGGTTGTGCGCCGCTCGAGGTCAAGCTCGCGCGCAGCGTGGTGTGCGCCTGGCGATCGTGCACGAAGATGTCCCAGAAGCCGTTGGTGTCGCCGGCGACCAAGTTCGAGGCAGTGCTGTAGAAGGCGACGTAGCGACCGTCGGCGGAGAGCGCGGGTGTCGACGAAGAGCCGTTGGCCTGCGCTCCGCTGCTCGCGACGCTGACGCGCACGGTCGTTCCCGTCGTCAGGTCGTGCACGTAGACGTCGGCGACCCCGTTGGTGTCGAGCGGATCGAGATTGGTCGCTCCGCTGCGGAAGGCGACCACGCGTCCGTCGGCGGAGAGCGCGGGCTCCCAGCTCGTGCCGTCGCTCTGCGCGCCGCTGCTCGAGACGCTCACGCGCAGCGTGACGCCGCTGCTGCGGTCGCGCACGAACACGTCGTCGAAGTTGTTCGTGTCGTTGGGCACCAGGGTCGAGGCGATGCTCGAGAACGCCACGCGCGTCGCGTCGAGCGAAATCGAAGGTGCCTCGCTGAACTGGTTGCCCTCGGCGCCGGAGCTGCTGACGCTGACGCGCGTCGTGGATTGCGCGGCGGCGCCGAGCGAAAGGGCCAGCAGGGCCAGCGGGCGGACGTGGAGTCGAGCGCTCATCGGAAGCTCATTTCTTGGCGGGGCGCAGCGCGAGAAGCGCCGCGCCGAGGATGCGAGACGGGATCGAATCGGGCTGCGAGACCGACCGTCGCTCCACGGTCGGCCTCGCGTCGGAGCTCGCGCGGCTGGCGATCAGAGATGGAATAAGACCACGCTCTCCACGTCCGGCGCCTGGAGGGCGAGGGCGCATCGACGATTCCGAGAGCTCGCGTCCTCGCCTCTCCACCAACGTTCAAGGGAAAACCGTGAAGCTCAGCGCGTTGGTCAGGCCAGTGGTGGCCGTGGCCTGCGGATCGCGCGACCAGTACTGCGCGTAGACCTTGGCGCCGATCGCCAGCTGCGGCATCACGCCGCTCTGGATCAACGCGTTGAATTCGAACGAGTACGTTCCGCTGCAGTCGTTGCCGAGGACCGTTCCGCCCGAGTCCTGCAGACCGGTGCGCGCAGTCGGAATGCCGACGCACTTGGTGCCGCCCTGGAAGGGCGCACTCATCGGCGAGAAGCCGAAGTACAGCAAGCCGTTCTTGTTGTTGAGCACGTTGCTCGCGCCGACATCGAAGGGCAGGAACGAGCTCGCGCTGGCGATGCCGCTGGCGAACATCGCCGGCGTGCAACCCAGCGAGTTGACCTTGGCCGTGCAGTAGCTCTCGGCGAGCGGCGGGAACACCACGCGGAACGGCTCGGCCACGAACTGCGCGTTGTAGCCGTTGCCCGCGAGCACGCGGCCATCGCGCGAAATGCCCACCACGTCACCGAAGATCCACGTCGCGGCTTCCGGGACTCCCAGGGCGAGCAGGTCGTCCTGCAGCAGCGTCATCGGGCTGCCTTCACGCGAAATGAACGGCCGCAGGCCGCCGCCGAAGAAGCCCGCCGTGCCCGCGCCGCCGACGATCACGCGTCCGTCGTCGCTGATCCCGGAGGGAATCGTCTCGTGGTTGCCCCAGCCGAAGGGATCGATGTTGCACGTCCCGCGGTCGATCAGTCCGTTGAGCGGATCCCAACGGAACAGGTGCATCTCGTTCCAGCCCGAGGGCGTGCTCAGCCCCGAGGCCGACTTGCCCGCGACGTACACGCCGTTGCCCGAGACCGTCTCGGCCTGGCTCGGCCCGTTGATCGGGTCGGAGGGATCGAGGCAGCCCAGCAGGTTCTCGGTCAGGCCGCTCCAGCGCGAGGCGCGCCACACACCCGTGATCGGATCCTCGTCCCAACCGGCGGCCGTGGTGCCGTCGGCCGAGACCGCGTTGGGGCGCGAGCTGTTCTGCGCGCCGCCGAAGGCTCCCAGATCGACCGTGCCGTTCTGCGCGTCCCAACGGAACGCGTGCGCGCGATTGGCCGAGATCCAGCCCAGCCCGACCACCACCGAGCCGTCCTCGCTCAGGTCGTAAGCGCTCGAAGCCGAGGTGCCGCTGACGCCGCCCAGGGTCGGCAGGAAGGTCCACTGCCCGCTCGCGGCGCTCCAGCGCGCGGCCGTCTCGAGATTGCCGTTGTTCGGATCGGGCAGCGTCGCCGAAACGTACGCGCCTCCGTTGGCGACATCGCAGTCCCACAGCCCGACGTTGGCGAAAGCGGTGAACGTCGGATTGGTGGTGGTCCACAGGTAGCTCTGGGAGCCGTCGGTCGCGACGAGCGCCGAGCCATCGGCCGACATGTCGAGCACGGTCAGCCAGGGGATCGAGCTGCCGAGCGCTTGGAAGGTGGTTTGGGCGGAGAGCGGAAGGGCGAACGCCGCCAGCGCCAATGCGCGGGCGAGCGTGGAACGCGAGAGTGTCGTCATGGGTGTCGCTGACGGATCCTGTGGGGTGCGGGTGCGGTGCGCGCGCCCCCACCAGGGAGGATCCACGCCACCGTGCTCCCCCACAGCGCGCTGTCGCGCGCCGCGTCGATGCGATTCGGCGAAAAAGAGCGCTCAGGCGCTCCGCCGCGGGCGCGCTCAACGCGCCGGGCCGCGCAGGTGGGTTGAGAGACGCGCCAGGGCCAGGAACAGTCGGCCTCGCGATTGCGCCTCGCTGCAACCCATTCGGTCGGCGGCGTCGGCGTGCGTGCGCGCTTCGATGTGGATCATGCGGATGATCGAGCGATCGGCCTCGGAGAGCTGCTCGAGCGCCTCCGCGAGCCGCGCGAGCTCCTCGCGCAGCATGGCTTCGCCGCTGGGCGATCCGAGCGTCTTGGCGAGCTTCGCCAGCGCCTCGATGTCCCACTCCGACGCCAGGTCGGCCGCGCGCACGCCACCCGCGCGCCGTTGCGCCGTGTAGAAGCGCCGTCGATCGATCAACTTGTGCAGCGCGATCTGCAGCAGCCAACGCCGGAAGGCCTCCTCGCCGCCGTAGCGGAACTGCGCGCGCGACTGCAGTGCCTCGCGACACACCGACTGCACCAGATCCTCGCACGACTCGCGCCGCGCGAGCTCCGCGCCCATGTTGCGGCGCACGTACGACTCGATCTCGCCGATGTGGCGCTCGAGCAAGCCCTCGAGTTCGTCGCGCGGTCGTTCGGAGCCGTCCATGGTCGCGCGTCGAGCTTAACCGCTGGCGCACGGGCCGGCGCAGCCCTCGCGCCGCTCGCTCGCGAGCCCATGGCGTAGACTTTTCAGCGCGATGGACACGCCCGCTCCCGATGTCGACGCCAGCGCGGACGCGGTCGAAGCGGTCGTGGCGCGCGCGCTCGAGCGCATCGCGAACGGGGAATCCGGGGTGCTCGAGACGCTGTGCGCGGAGCATCCGCGGCTGGCGCCGGAGCTGCGCGAGCGCTTCGAGGCGCTGCGCGCGATGAACTTGATCCCGACCGATGCCTCGGCCATGGCTTTTCCCGAGCGCCTGGGCGAGTTCCGCTTGCTGCGCCGTCTCGGCGGCGGCGGCATGGGCGTCGTGTACGAAGCGCTGCAGGAGCCGCTCGGCCGCCGCGTGGCGCTCAAGCTGATCCGGCCCGAGCATCTGTACTTTGAGCGCTCGCGCGAACGCTTTCGACGCGAGACCGATGCCGTCGCGCGGCTCTCGCACCCCGGTGTGGTTTCGATCTACACCGTCGGTGAAGCGCAGGGCACGCCGTACTTCGCGATGGAGCTGATCCGCGGGGCGACGCTGGCCCAAGCGCTCGAGCAGGTGCGCGGGCTCGCGCCGGAGAGCCTGCTCGGCAGCGACCTGCGCGCCGCGGTGCTGGCCGTTGCGCCCGCCGGCGGCGAGCCGAGCGAGCTCGAGAGCGAGCTCTTCGCCGGCACATGGGTCGAAGCCTGCACGCGCATCGTGTTGCGCATGACCGAGGCGCTCGACCACGCGCACTCGCGCGGCGTGCTGCACCGCGACATCAAGCCCTCCAACATCGCGGTCACGCCCGATGGGCGCGTGGTGCTGCTCGACTTCGGCCTCGCCGGTCTCGCGGACGAGTTGCGCATGACGCGCAGCGGATCCGCGCTCGGTTCGGTGCTCTACATGGCGCCGGAGCAGATCGCCGGTCGCGTGCACGAGATCGACGCCTTGACCGACGTATATGCGCTGGGCGTGACGCTCTACGAGCTGCTGACGCTGCAAACACCCTACGCGGCCTCGGATTCCGAGCAGACGCGCGCGCAGATCCTCGACGGCCAGGCGCCTCCGATCCGCGCGCGCCACCGCAACGTTCCTCGCGATCTCGAGATCGTGTGCTTGCACGCCATCGAGCGCGAGCGCGCGCGACGCTATCCGTCGATGCAGGCCTTCGGCGCGGACCTGCGCAACGTGCTCGCCGGCCGACCGATCGGGGTCCGTCCGCCGAGCGCCGCCTACCGTGCCCGACGTTGGATGGCACGCCACCCGACGCGCAGCGCGACGCTGGCGCTGTCCGGGTTGCTCCTGACCGTCCTGCCGTCGGCGTTGTACTGGCAGCAGCGCCGGAACAACCTCGCGCTGCGTGAGTTGCTCGACGAGGTCACGCAAGCTCGCGAGCACGCGACCGAGGAGTCCAACCGCGCGCACGCCGCGGCGAACGAGGCCGAGCAGTCCGCGCGCTTCCTGGTCGAGCTGTTCGGCGCCAGCGACCCCTACAGCTCCGGTCGGCGCGACTTGACGGCGCGCGAGATGCTCGACGTGGGCGTGCAGCGCGTCGAGCGCGAGCTCGCGGGCCAGCCCGAGCTGCAAGCGCGACTCTTCGAGCGCATCGGACTCTCCTACAACAACCTCGACTTGTACGGACAAGCGCTGGCGCCCTTGGAGCGCGCCGTCGAGCTGCAACTGCGGCTGCACGGCGAGCAGGACGCGCGCACCGCGGGCGCGCTGGTGCTGCTCGGCTCCGCGCAACGCTTGGCGGATCGCCCCGAGGCCACCGAAACGCTGCGACGAGCCAACGCCATCCTCGCGCAGCATCCGCCCGACGACATCTCGGTCCAGGTCAACGCCGAGACCCTGCTCGCGCTGTGCTTGATCGACGGCGGCGCCGCGGACGAGCCGCTGGCCTTGCTGTCGCGCGCGCACGAGCGGCTCGACGAGCTCGAGTACGAAGACCGCGCCTTGCGCTGGATGGTCTCGACGGTGTTGGCGACGACGCACGAGCGGCTCGGCCATCACGCCGACGCCGAGCGCGTGGCGCGCGCGACGCTGGAGTTCGACCGCGAGGGCACGACGATCGCGAATCCCTGGCGCGCCGCCGCGCTCAACACCCTGGCTTCCGCGTTGCGCGCGCAAGGCAAGGCGCTCGAGGCCCGCGAGCTCTGCGAGCGCACGCTGCGCGAGGCGCGCGAGTTCTACCAGCCCGGGAATCCGACGCTGGCACTGATGGAGAGCGACTTCGCCTTGGTCTTGCTGGACCTGGGCGAGCTCGAGCCGGCCTTGGAACTGCTCGAGCGCTCGAGCGCGGCGGTGCAGAACGAGCTGGGCTTCGCCAACATCAAGGCGCAGCGCGTGCTGTTGCTGTTGGTCGACGCGCTGCTCCGGGCGCAACGCGCGCCGCGGGCGCTGGAGTTGCTCGGCCCCGCGCTCGAGAGCTTCGCGGCCCAGGGCGACGACGGCGTGCGCTCCGCGCCCTTTCGGTTCCGCATGGGGTTGGCGCAGCTCGCCAGCGGTGCGCGCGAGCTCGCGCTGCAGTGGATGCGCGGGTGCGACCCGCGGCTCGTCGACTCGACACCATCCGGACGCGCCTCGGTCGAGCTGGCCTTGGCGCGCGCGCTGGTGGCCTCCGTGGACACGTGCGCTGAGGCGGGCCAGATCGCCGCGCGCTGGACCGCGACGCCGGAGAGCGACTTGGCGGCGGCCGCGCACGCGCTCGCCGCCCGCGCGGCCTGGGCCCAGGGCGAGTTCGAGCTCGCGGATCAGTCGGCGCGCACGGCGCTCGAGCTCCACCGCGGCCTGGGCCTGCGCTCTTGGGCCAGCATCGAGTCGCGCATCGTGCTCGCCGATGTCGCCCTGCGCCGCGCGAGCGATCCGCAAGCTTGCGCCGAGCTTTCGACGGCCCTCCAGGAGCTCGTGCGCGAGCTCGGAGCGAGCCACACCGACGTCGCCAGCGTGCGCGAGCAGCTCGCGGCGAGCGCGGCCTCGCGCGGATGCCTCGAGGCCGCCAGCGCGGCGTCCGAGCGCTGAACGCGGCGCATCCGCGCCTGCCCGCGGAATTCGCGGAGAGCTTGTCCAGCGCGCGCGTGCCGGCGCACTTCGCTGGGCCGCCTCCGCGACGCCGACCGTCGGCGCCTGCGAGCGCTGCCACGACATCTCTCACGGAAGCTCCCTCTCCCCCATGCGCCTCTCACGACCGAACCCGCTCCGCGCCAGCCTGATCGCCGCCGCGGCCCTGTGCACCGTGCACGGCGTGCACGCTCAGAATCTCGTCCCGCACTTCTCGGTGTCGTGGCACGGACCGACGGTCGGCACGCCCGACTCGCTCAGCGGTCTGCCGATCACCGAGGGGGACGTGCTCGTGCCGCCGGCTCCGTCGCAGTTGCCGCAGTTCGGCCCGGCGCCCGCGCCGGCGATCTTCGCCAAGGCCGGTCCCTTCGGCGGCGTGTTCCCGCCGCACCTGGGGCTCGCGGCGCACCCCTTGTGCATGGGCCACCCCGGCGGCACGCCGTGCCGCGTCGAAGTCGACGCGCTGTGCGACGGCCAGAGCCTGCTGGTGCAACCGAACTTCCCGATCAACTCGCTGTACTTCTCGACCGACAAGTACGCCTTCGGCTTCGGAGCTCCGATCCCGCCCTCGACGGGCAGTGAAGCTCCGATCGGCGAGAGCCAGGCGGACGTGATGGTCAACTTCGCGACCGCCGCTGGACCGGCCGCGCCGTTCGTCGGCCCGCTGGTCGGGCACACGGCGGCGCTCGACGGCGACGGGATGATGGGCGCGAGCGCGTTCCTGTACCGCGGCGTCGGCCTGCGCGAGCCGAGCCTGCCGGGTCCGATGCTGCCCGACACCGGAGACAACTTGGACGCGCTGATGCTGCGACCGATGCCCACGGCGGCGGCCTGGCCTCCGTTCGGTGTGTTCTTCTCGCTCGACAGCGCCTTCGCCGATCCGCTGACCGGCCTGCCCAACACGGGCTCGGCGCTGGCCCACGGCTTCCAAGGCGCGGACATCCTCAACACGCCGGCAGCGAGTGTCGCGCCCGTGCTGTACTGCCCGGCGCCCGTGCAGGGCCTCGACTTCTTCGGTCCCGGCACCGACGACCTCGACGCGCTGGTGGTCTGCGAGAACGGCGTCGCCGGCTACCAGCCCGCGCCGAACATGTACGGCTGGCTCGCGGGCGCCGACATGGTGCTGTTCAGCGTGCGCCGCGGCTCGGCGGTGATCGGCATGCCCGACAGCGTGTTCGGCCTGCCGATCTGCGAAGGCGACATCCTGGTGCGGCCGATCCCCGGCGGTCTCTCGCCCTTCCCGGCGATCTTCATCGCGGCCGAGAATCTGGGGTTGGCGACGACGCGCTCGCACGGAGTCGCCTTCAGCGACGAGCTCGACGCGCTCGACATGCCGACGACGCCGCTGTTCGACTGCAACGGCAACGGTCGCGAGGACGCGCTCGACGTGCGCTTCGGCACCTCGCTCGACACCAACAACAACGGCATCCCCGACGAGTGCGAGGCGCCGCTGATCGCCACGCCGTTCTGCTTCTGCCCGGCGCCCCTGGGGCCGTGCGGCAACAACGACGCCGGCGCGGGCTGCCGCAATTCCAGCGGAGTCGGAGCGCTGCTCAGCGCCAGCGGCTCGACCAGCGTCGGGCTCGACGACCTGGTGCTGACCACCACGCAGATGCCGACCTTCAAGCAGTGCATGATGATCATGAGCGCGAACATGATGCCTCCGGCGCCGTTCTTCGATGGACGTCGCTGCCTGCAGGGACCGCTGGCGCGCTTCGCGGTCTCGAACAGCGGCGCCAGCGGCACGTTGATCGAAGGTCCGGGGCTCGCGGCCTACTCGAGCGCCAACTTCCCGGTCTTCAACTGGATCACCGCCGGCTCGATCTTCGGCTTCCAGACCTGGTACCGCGACGGCACCGGGCCCTGCGGCCAGGGCTCGAACCTCTCCAGCGCGATCAAGGCCACGTTCGTGCCCTAGCGTCATCGAGCGCCGCGACGTGGTTCGCGAGCAAGCGGGCGAGGTGCTCCTCCGGGGGCGCCTCGCCCGCGCCGCTTGGAGGGCCAGCCGCCCGCCGGCGCGCATGTTTTTCGGCCTTGGATGTCCCACCCGGCCCGCGCGCTGCACTTCGTGCGGCGGAGCAGCGCGCTCGCCGGGCGCTGCCCCGCGAACGCAATGCAATTCGGTAACCTCTGGGTGCTCAGGAAGCGCGCACGCCGGGGAACCCCAGCTGCGCTGCGCCCGTCAGTGGAGCACAAGAGTCCTGCCATGAACCACCACCGCGTCGTGCGCCTCATCCCCCTCCGTTCGGCGCTCTGCTCGCGCGGCGCCGCGCTGGCCGCGCTGACCTTGCTCGCGCCGAGCGCCGCCGCGCAGATCACCTACTCGATCGACTGGAAGAGCGAGTCGGTCTCCAAGCCCTCGTCGTCGGCCGGTGCGCAGCCGATCACCGAAGGCGACGCGCTCTCGCCGCCGCCGGGCGCTCCGGCCTTCGGTCCGCTGTCGCGGCCCGCGTTGCGCGTCTCGGGCAACTTCTTCGGCTTGCAGAACTACGCCTCCTGCGTCGGCCACGCGCCTGGAACGGCCTGCGAGATCGAGGTCGACGCGCTATCGAGCGGCCACGACACGCGCTACTTGCCGGGGCAAACCGGCCTGGGCGGCGCAGGCAGCCCGGCGCGGCGGCGCTTGTGGTTCTCGGTCGACGAGTGGGCCGCTGGCAGTGTCGCGACGCCGCAGTCACCCGCGCACCCCAACGTCTTCAACCAAGGCAACCCGCTCGTTCCACCGGGCTCGAGCGGCGTGTTCGAGGCCTGCGCCGACGTGTTCGTCGACACCAACCTGCCGAGCGGGCCGATCCCGCCGAGCTTCACGCCGCGCAACAACGCGGGCGCGATCGACGGCAACGGCTTGGCCAGCGCCAATGGCTTCGTGTACCTCGGCCTGGGCTTGATCGAGCCGCGTCCGACGAACACGCCCTTCCCGCATCCCGGGGACAACCTCGACGCCCTCGAGATCGGCACCGACATCGCGAGCGCGGGCCTGGCCTACATCTCGCTCGACTCCGGGTTCTTCGATCCGCTCAACGGCGTGCTCAACAGCGGCTCGGCGGCGAACAATGGCTTCGTCGGTGGCGACGTGCTCAAGGTCGGAGTCGGCGTGCCGCTTTCGCTGTACGCGCCGGCCGCGCTGCTCGGCCTCGACAAGACCGCGCCCGACCAAGACGACCTCGACGCGCTGATCCTGGCCGACAACGGCGACGGCATCTACATCCCGTCGCTGACGCCCTACGACTGGAACTTGGGCGTCACCGACATGTTGATCTTCTCGGTGCGACGCGGCTCGGCGATCGTCAACCAGCCCGACTCGATCTTCGGCGCTCCGATCCAACCTGGTGACCTGCTCATCCCGCCGGTGGCCGGCGGGCTCAACACCAATCCGGGCATCTTCATCTCGGCCGAAGCACTCGGCCTGCGCACCTTCCGCGGGATCACCGGCGCGCACGGCGACGACGTGGACGCGATCGACGTCACCGATCGGCCGTGCTTCGACTGCAACGAGAACGGCGTGGAGGACGCGGTCGACATCGCCAACGGCTCGTCGCTCGACGCCAACTCCAACGGCGTGCCCGACGAGTGCGAGGACGGCGTGGTCGAGTTCTGCGGCTGCGCGGCGGGCTCGAGCCAGAGCTGCGCCAACGTCTACGCTTCCGGCGGCTGCGCCAACTCGACCGGTGTCGGCGCCAAGCTCCTCACCAACATCAACAGCGGCGGCTCGATCAGCGTCACCAACGACGATCTGGTGTTGAGCGCGACGCAGCTGCCGCCCTCGGTCAGCGGCCTGTTCTTCATGGGACCGGCCTCGAAACCGCCGAGCACCTTCAACGACGGGTTGCGCTGCATCGATGCGCCGACGCTGCGTTACGCGCTGCAGAACTCCGGCTTGGCGGGCACGATGACGCTCGGGCCGGGCTTGGCGGCGCTGTCCGCGGCGCGCTTCGGGCCCAACGGAGCGATCGATCCGGGCGAGACCTGGTACTTCCAGTGCTGGTACCGCGACGGCGCCGGCCCCTGCAACCAGGACTCGAACGTCACCAACGCGGTCAAGGTCACCTTCGGACCCTGATATGGGTGGACCTGTCAAGCACTCCTGACGGATCACGCTGACAGGTTTGAATTGTGCGGGGCCGGGCGCCTTTCTTGGGCGGCCGGCCCCGATCGCTTGGTCGCGGTCGAGGTTGAAGGTGCGGGGACGGCGAGCGCCGGCTCGCTTCGCGGCGTTGCAGTCTGATATTCGCGGGTTGGGTACCGCAGTTCATGCGTTCGTAGGAGGGGCTGGCTCAATTTGAGAGCGGGCGTCGGCAGCAGGCTGCCTGCCCAAGGGCCACGATCGAGCGTTCCCCTC
>JADYYP010000020.1 GCA_020853575.1 Planctomycetota bacterium | reverse complement strand
CGAGCGAGTCGAAGAAGAAGTCCGCCGAGCCGGGCTCGCCGTTGTGCAGCACGAGCTCGAGCGCGACCACGTCCTGCCCGTGGTACGCGGTCACCCAGCCCAGCACGTGCGCACCAAAGAAGCGGCGCGTGATCGCCACCGATCCCCAGCGGTGCGACACGCTCGACCACTGCGTCTTGACCGGAGCACCGTCGACCATCACGACCGGAGGCGACTCGATCCACGGGCGCGCCCAGGGCCCGGGAACAGCTCGAGCGTCCGGCTGCGCTCCGCTCTCGACCGTGTACTGCGCCGACGGCGTCGGATCGAACGCGACGAGCTCTGCGATGCGCACCGACCCGTCCGGCCAGGTCGCGACCTTCTCCCACTGCGCGCGCAGGTGCTCACCTCCGTCGACGATCTCGAACGGGGAGTGCAGCGGGTTCCACCGCACGCCAGGTGCGAGCGGCAGCGTGGCGCGCACGATCGGGCCGGGCCTCGCCACGGAGATCCGTGCGACGATGGCCACGGGCTCGACCGAGGTCTGCGCGCGCGCGGCGTTGTAGCCGGCGAAGGCGAACGCAACGAGCATCGCGAGCAAGATCAGCCAGGGGATGGAGCGTGCCGCGCGGTCGCGCATGTGGGCTTGTCCGGGCATCAGCAGAGTTCCTCTTCGGTGGTCATGGTGGTGTCTTGGAGGGTCGCGGCGCGATAGCTCGTCGCGTCCGTGAGGTGGGTGCGCTTGGGGTCGCGCTTCTTGTGGATCTCGCCCGCGCTGCCGGGCAGGACGAGCGTCTGCTCGAAGTCGTCGAGCAGGTTCAGGCAGCGCTCGGAGTCGATCAGGGTGTGCACGACGCCGTCGGCGGTGAGCAGGCGCGCGTTCATCGCGTTGACGCGCTTGCGCACGCCCGGGTCGCTCCGGTCGACCCGCAGGATCACGCGGTCGTGGCCGAAGTGTCGGCCGAGCACCTCGACGACGATCGACCAGTCGGTGTCATCGTTCTCCGCCGAGGACTTCCGCGAACCGCCCGCGGGGTCGCCGTAGACGTACACCAGGCCCTCGTGGTTGCCCCAGTCCTCGATCAGCTTGTGGCACACGCGGCGCGTGTTCGAGCTCTCCGGGATCCACACCTCGCCGATGTAGCCGTCGATCACGTCGGCAACTTCCGGCCGGTCCTCGCGAGGACCGAGCGCACGGAACTCGACCGAATCCGCATCGGCGCGGAACCGGATGCGCTGCGAGACCGCTGCCACGCCGGGCTCCACGTTGAAGTCGAGCTCGATCTCGAGCGGCGCGCGCGGATCGTAGCGGTGGGAGATGGGCTCACGCCCGTGCACGTGGCGGCTGAAGCAGTAGTAGACGAGCCCCTGGAACTCCTGGCGCTGGGCCAGGAACTCCTGCGCGAAGATGCGCGGGTCCATCGTCTTGCGGGCGTTCTCGAGGAACTCCTCGTCGAGCAGGCCCTCGGCCGTCCAGGAGTGGTAGGCCCAGCCCGCTGCGCCGCTGCGCGCCTTGTCGCACAACCGCTTGAAGTCGGGGGAGAAACGCGAGACACCGGCGATCGCGCAGCGCGCGTCGACACCGATGGTGCCGAGCGCGGGCATGATGTTCGTGTCGAAGATGCCCGGCTTCCAGGCGTGGAACTCGTCGCAGAAGAAGCGCTTGATGCGCTGGCCCTCCACGCGTGCCGGCTTGTCCATGCCGGAGAGCTGGATCTTCGCGCCGGTCACGTACTTGATCCAAAGCTCACTGACGCTCATCTGCGCGATCGACCACGCTGGCGAGAGTCGCGTCAGGTCCTCCCAGTAGATCGCCTTGACCTGGTCGCGCGTCGGGCACGCGTACACGTACAGCCCGGGTTCGAGGTCGCGCTGGTGATGGGTGAGCGCGACCTCGAGTCCCTTGCGCTTGAAGAGCTCGGACTTCCCGCCGCGTCGCGTGCACTCGAGCACGTCGAAGCGCGCCATGGACGTCCAGAAGCGATGCTGACCCGCGTGCGCACGCAGCGGATACCAGCGCGGCGTCAGTAGCGGATCCGTGACGGCGAAGTCGACCACGCTGCGGGACTGCTAGCGGCGCGTCGAGCCAAAGCAAGCACGAGTTACGGTGCTACTCGCGGCGATTCCCAAACTCGCGAGCATTCCAACTCCGTCGCAAGTCCAGCGACAGAGCGCGCTCGCGCTCCCGAATCAGAGCAACGTGCGCGTCGTTGCCGTCCTATCGAAATCCAAGACCACCCGCGCACCTATCGGGTGGTAGCGCTGCCGCGCGCCGCGCTGCTCCTGGACGAACCGAAACCGACGCCCGACCGAACCTGAGGACTCACGCGATGACGACCTCCCGCTTCAACCCGCAGCCGACCCACCTCCCGCGCATCGGCCGACCGCGCCCGCGGCCGCTGTTCCCGATCAACCCCGCGCGCCCCGCGTACACGGGGCCGTCGACGATCTACTGCACCAACGCGATCGCGCGCCGTCGCCACGTGACGCGCCCGGGCCCGAGTCGTCCGTCGCTGGCGGCCGACCAGGTGTCCGAGCTCGCCGCGTCCTGATCTGACCCGGAGCTGTGCCATGCGGCCGTCCCTTGGGCGCGTCCCAGGGGGCGGCCGCGCTGCTTCAGGGAGACGGCGCGGCTTGTGTCGAAGGCGGATTGGGCACGCTCTGGTTCATGTGCGCGTCCGCCTCGCGCAGTCGGCGCGCGAGTTCCGCGGCGTCGATGCCGGTCGAGTCGAGGTGCGGCTTGTACTCGGGGCAGCGAGCCTGAGCCATCGCGAGCAAGAGCTTGTCGGAGAAGAGCGTCCTGTGACCGAGGAACCCTTCCTTCCCGAACACCTCCTCCTTCCAGCCTTCGACCGCGCGCAGGTGGATCGCCTCGCGGATGCGATCGGCTCCGTCCTCTGCGGCGAGGTCGTACCGCTCTCGAAACACTGGATCCGATTGGCGCCAGCGCGACACGGAGCTGCGCGTGATCTGGGACAGCTCGCAGGCCTGGCGCAGCGAGAGGCCGCTGGCGATCGCTTCGAGCAGCTTCGCCTTGCGTCCCGGGAGCGCGCGAAGGGCGGTCGTTGTCGTGCCGCCCCCCGGCCTGCTGATGTCCGCGAGCGGGTCGTGCTCCTGCGCTTGCTCGAGCGGGTCGACCTTCGCTCGAGCACTGTCGTCAGGCTGCGACGACACTGCGGATGATCTCTCGTCCGAGGTCGGTGAACGCGAATCGGTAGACATCGTGGCGATGGTCGTAGCGCTGCACGATCCAGGAGCGCGAGGTCCAGGCCCGGAGCCAGGCGCGCGGAACGCTGACGTTGGCCTCGCGCACGGCGTAGTCGAGCGTCGTGACCGTGCCCCACTGGCGACAGGCGACGAACGAGCGCCGGCGGCCGAGCCTGGCTGCGAGAGCGCGGAGGTTGTCGGCGTGTAGCTGCTCGCGGCGACTCATCTGCGCCGAATGCGATGCCGTCCACCGTTCGGATCGAATCATGCGAATGGCACTGCTAGCGGCGCGGATCCGGATTGCAAGCGATCGCGGAACCCAGCCGCGAGAAATTGGTGGAACGGCGTCGGAACCCGGCCTCGGCGCGTCGACCGAGGGGCGAGCGGTGGACTTCGGTGCCGGTCGACCCTCGGCCGGAGCTGCGGCGGTTCCGCGCGGCAGCGTTCGCGCGGACGGGCGAATGCGTCCCTTCGTTCGCGGCGGCGGCGGGGCGGTCATGCCACGCGGGTGGCACACGCGGTGCGCTGCGATCTCGTCCTGCGGCGACACGTGGGTGTAGATCTCCGTCGTGCTCAGGTCCGAGTGCCCGAGCATCGACTGGATCACGCGCAGCGACGCTCCGCCCTGCAGCATGTGCGTCGCGAACGAGTGGCGCAGCCAGTGGGTCGTCACCACCTTCTCCAAGCCCGCGGCGTTCGCTCGGGAGCGGATGAGCAGCTGCAGCGCTCGGGCGTTCATGCGCATGCCCTCGCGGGTCAGGATCAGCGCCCGAGCGTGGTAGGGGATGTCGACCGGAGCACGCACGCGCTCGATGTAGCTGCGCAGCGCGGCGCAGGCCGTCTTGGTCAGGTACACCATGCGCTGCTTCGCGCCCTTGCCGGTGACACGCGCCACGCCCGAGCCGTCGTCCTGGAACTGCACGTCGTCGACGTTCAGGTTGCAGAGCTCGGACGCGCGGCAGCCCGTCGAGTACAAGAGCTCGAGCACCGCGCGGTCGCGCATGCCCATCAGCGAGAGCTGCTTGCAGGTGTCGAGCATCGCCTGCACCTGCTCGATCGTCAGCACGCGCGGCAAGCGCCGTCGCTCCTTGGCGACCTTCGGCACCGAGAGCTTCTCGGTGGCGTAGCCGCGGTCGGTCAGGAAGCGGAACCAGGAGCGCAGCGCCGTGGCCTTGCGCGCGATCGTGGCGCGCGAGCGCGGCTTGGGGCCGATCTGCAGGGCGGAGAGCCAGTCGGTCGCGAGGTCGCGCGAGAGCTTGTCGACGGTCTCGACTCCCTCTCCCTTCGCGAAGCGCAGGAACTGGCGCAGATCGGTGCCGTAGCCGATGCGCGTCGCGGGGCTGGCGGAGGCCAGGGAGAGTTCACGGAGGTAGAGGTCGAGCTCGTGCTGCATTATTCCCACCAGGGCTCGAGAATAGCCCTTGGCGGGGTCAAGAATGGGGGTCGGTGCGCGAGTAGCCCTATAATCTTCTGGGGTTTGGAGGGGTTGGGTGAGCGGGGCCCGGTGTGAGTTCGGCATGGAGTTGAGCCTGGGGGCCGGCGACCCGTTCCGCGGAGTCGCTCGTTGCGAAGCGCGCGGAGTACGTGCACCGAAGTGCTCAGCTACAGGATTGAACAGCGTTTCTAAGTGTTCGCGTTCCAAACACTTGCGGAAATGGGAAAGCCAGCCCGCGAATGCAACTTGACCGGTGCGGGTAAGGGCGTCAGTCTGCCGCACGTCCGCGCAGCTCCGTGTGGGAGCGCGCATCACAACTCAAAATCAGCGCTCGGGCCGCCAAGAGTCGAAGTGGTGTGAGAGGCCCTGTAAGCCGGATTTTGTGGCTACTTGCGCAGTGGCGGCCATTTCTCTGGGACCGAGCTCGCGCTCGGCCTCGAACGACCTACCCGGAAGGCGTGAAGCGGGTCGTCCTCGTGTGCCTTCCCTATTTGGTCTTTCTCCGAGTGGGGTTTGCCGTGCCGGGACTGTCACCAGGCCCGCGGTGCGCTCTTACCGCCCCGTTTCACCCTTACCGCGTGGACCGTGAGGAGCGCGCGGCGGTTTGTTTTCTGTGGCACTTTCCCTGGCCTCGCGACCGGTTGCTGTTGGCAACCACTCCGACCCGAGGAGTCCGGACTTTCCTCCCGCGGTTGCCCGCGAGCGGCCGCCCGGGCCTCTCACACCGCGTGCATCTTAGTGCTTGCTGCGCGAGTGCGAAATGTCGCGCCGCGCGCCCTGGACGAGCGAGCGCCGGGCCTGCGCTCGGATACCCTACCGAGCCAGCCAGCCCGAGGCAGACTCGATGTTCAGGTACGTCACCGCACTGTGGTTCGTGTTCGCCGCGCTGTTCGCGTCGGTGGACGAGAAGTTCCAGGCCGCGCAGGCCAAGTTCACCCAAGCCTCGGCCGGAGACGACCTCGACCAGAAGCGCGCCGCTCTGGAGGCGTTCATCGGCCTGGCCGACCCCGCTGCGGCACCCGTGCTCGCCACCGAGTACGCGCGGGTCTCCGAGGAGCTGCGCACGGAAAGCGAAGCGCTCCTGCGCTCTCGCTACGCGCTGGAGCGGCGTGAGGTGGTGCTGGCGAATCTGCGCACGTTGGCCGAGCGGGACGAGAGCGCCAAGAACCTCTTCGCGCGCGAGATGGAGAAGATCGCCGAGCTCAAGCGCGACGTCGAGCGCAGCCGGACCAAGGTCGACGACCTCCAACCCTGGCGCGACGCGATCGCCGACGGCATGGCGCAGCTGTTCGAGAAGCTGGGCCCCTCGCGGCGCTCGAAGTCCGAGAAGGAGGTGCGCCAGGACGCGGCCGAGCATCCCGACACGCTGGTGCGCGCGGCGTCGATCGAGCTGATCGGACGCATCGGGGGTCCGGGGACGGCGCTCGAGATCCACGACTTTCTGGTCGAGGCCGACGGTCAGATCGGGAAGCTGCGCGAGCGCGTTGCCAAGGCCATGGCCGACGTGCGCAAGCTCGAGAAGCGCTGGCAGGACGAAGCGGCGGCCAATGGCGGACGCGTGGCGCAGGCCACGGCCCAGCAGTACGACCAAGTCAAGAAGGACGCGAGCGACGCCACCAGCCAGATCTACAAGCTCGAGATCCTGATCGACGCCGCGCAGCGCGCGGGTGGCATCGCGCTTTCGCGCGAGAGTGGCAAGGACCTCGAGAAGTCGATGCAGAAACTGGCGGCGGCGCTCAAGAAGGGCAAGGACCGCGCGCGCATCGACACCATGGGGCTCTTGACCCGCGCGAAGAGCGACGCCGTGGTGGCGCAGACCAGGGCCTTGCTCGCGATCGAGACCGAGCCGCTGGGAATCGCGACTTTGATCGAGGGGCTCGCGGGCCTGAAGGACACGGCGCTGATCCCCGAACTGATCGGCAAGTACCTCGGCCACGAGGCCTGGATCGTGCGCGCGCGCTCAGCGCACGCGCTGGCGAGCCTGCGTTCGCGCGAGGCGATTCCCGCGCTGATCGCGCGACTGGAAAAGGAGGAGGGGCGCACGCGCACCGACTTCAACCAGGCGCTGCAATCACTCACCGGCCAGCCGTTCAAAGCGGTGTTCGCCGTGTGGGACCGCTGGTGGAAGGAGAACGGCGGTACGTTCCAAGTGGTCGAGGTCCCCAAGGAGAAGAGCGCGCTCGAAGAGGCTCAGGAGGCCGCGGGCGTGACCTTCTTCGGCATCAACACCGAGAGCCAGCGAGTGCTGTTCGTGCTCGACCTGTCGGGCTCGATGAAGTTCGCGATGGTGCCCAAGAACAACCCAGACGACGACCCGCAACGTCCGCCGGACTTGCCTGGGAAGGGAGAGTTCTCGCGCCTCGAGGTCGCCAAGCGCGATCTGGTCAAGGCACTCGGCGGACTGCGCGACGCCGGCGTGTTCAACATCGTCATGTTCGCCAGCGACGTGTGGACCTGGTCCGACGATCCGGTGGCGATGACCCCCGACGTGCGCCGCCAAGTCAGTGAGTTCATCGAGAAGGCCGATGCGGTCGGCGCCACCAACGTCTACGGCTCGCTCGAGCGCGCGCTCGACCTGTGTGGCGCCAAGGGCGGCGGGACGTGGAGTAAGCCGGTGTTCGACACCATCTACTTCCTGACCGACGGCAAGGCGACGGTGGGCGTGACGACCGACACCGACGAGATCCTGAGCTTCGTGCGCGAGCGCAACGCCAGTGCGGGAATCGTGATCCATACCATCGGCTTGTCCGACGCGCACGACGCGGTGCTGATGCGCCGCTTGGCCGAGGAAAACGGCGGAATCTACGTGGGGCGCTAGCGATGTCCGTGAGCGAGCCTCTCACGACGTACCTGGAACTGCGCCAGTCGAGCGAGTCTGGCGCCGCTGTCGAGGGTCTGTCGCATAAGGCCGGTGGTCTGTTCTTGTTGCACGTGCTCGAGATCGCGGCCCAGGGAGAGCCGCGCGCCGGTGTGACCTTGGTCCACGACGCCGGCGATCACGGCGCTCGACACCTCGACACAGCGCGCTTCTTGGCCGCCGCCCATTTCGCGGTCGCGCTGCCCGACTTGCGCGGACACGGCAAGTCCGAAGGCGAGCGCGGTCACAGCGCGGGATTCATCGAGGTCGCGCGCGACCTGGATGCCGTTCAGGACCACTTGGCCTATCGCCTCCCGGTGGCGCCCAAGGTGCAGATCGGTATCGGGCTCGGCGCGCTGTACGCCGCGAGCTACGCGTTGGAGAAGCCCGGCCACGTGGCGGCACTCGTGCTGGTCGCGCCGCGCTGGCGCCCGCGGTTCGAATTGCCCGCGAATCCGGGTGGCCTGATGAAGCTGTTCAAGAAGCTCTCTCCGAGCGCGGCGGGCCGGATCGGCAACGACCCTGCGTGTCTGCTCGCGGACGCGCGGGCGGCGAGCGCGTGGAGCGCCGATCCCCTCGTGCACGACGTGATCACCGTGCGCGCTGCACAGGAAGCGCAGGCGCTCGCGGCGCGTGTCGAAGCGCGCTTGCGCGAGCTTCGCTTGCCGGTGCTGATCGTGTGCGGGACCGACGATCGCTACTCCGACGTGGAGCTCAACCGATCGCTGGCGCACGCCAACATCGAAGTCCACGCGGTGGCTGGCGCACGCCACGATGTGCTGCACGACCTCGGGTGGGAAACGACGCTCGATTCCATCGCCAAGTTCCTCGAGCGCGCGCTGGGCTGAAGCGCGAGGGCGGCGCGCGGCCTGTGACGGGAGCTCACGCTCTCGACGTCCGGCCCCGAAGGGCCTCGGCGCATTCGACGTCCCGAGCGCTCGTAGCCCCGACTTTTCGAACTCTCAGTCCGGCTCACCCGCCGCGATCCAGTCGCGCAACAGCACCAGTGCGCTCCACGAGTCACGGCGCAGCTTGGCCTCGCGACCGCGGTGGCCGGCGTCGCGCAGCAGCTCTTCGGCCGCCTTGGTGGTCAAGCGCTCGTCGTACTTGACGATGCGCAGTTGCGGGTGGCGTCGAGCGAACTCCAACGCGAAGGCCTCGACCTCGTTCGCGCGCGCACCGCTCGTGCCGTCCATGTTGAAGGGAAACCCGAGCAGCATGGTGTCGATGTCGCGCTCGCCGAGAAGCCTCTCGATGTGCTTCCAGAGCGCCAATGCGTCCCCCGTGCCATGGTGCGCGTCGAGCGGCGTCGCCGCGATGCGCAGCCCGTCGATCGCGGCGAATCCGCAGCGTTTCGTGCCATGATCGATGGCCAGCACGCCCTTGCGCCGCAGCGTCGTCACAGGAATTCGCTGCGCTCCGCCTGGAGGCGCTCCACGATGCGCTTGACGTCCTGGGCGCGGTCGCGGCGACACACCAACGTCGTCGGGCCGGTCTGTACCACGATCAGGTCGTCGACGCCGATCAGCGCGACGAGCGAGCCCTCGGCGCCGTAGGCGATGCAGCCACTCGCATCGGAGGTGACCAGGCGTGCTCCGCCGCTCGCGACGTTGCCGTCCGCGTCGGGCGCGATCACCGTTCCGAGCGCATCCCAGGAACCGACATCGCTCCAGAAATAGCTGATGGGCAGCATGCGGACCGAGCGCGCGCGCTCGAGCACGGCCACGTCGATAGCGACCGAGTCGAGCTGAGCGTAGGCCCGCTCGAGTTCGGCGGGCGCGAGGGGCTGCTGCAGCGCGGCATGCGCGGCTGGCATGAACTCCGCCAGCGCCGCGGCGATGGCCGCGCTCGACCACACGAACATGCCGGAGTTCCAGAAGTAGCCGCCCTGTTCGAGGAACTCGCGCGCTCGGGCGAGAGCGGGCTTCTCGACGAAGCGTTCGACGGAGTGCACCGGCTGGCCGCGCGAGATGCTCTCCACGGCGCCGGCCTTGATCCAACCGAAGGCCGTGGCGGGGAAGCTGGGGTGGATGCCGAACACGAGCAGCGAGCGCTGGTCGAGCGCCACGTCGACGGCGGCGCGCAGCGTGCTCTGGAACGCCTCGCGGGGTCGGATCACGTGATCGGCGGGCAAGACGATTTGCACCGCCTCGGGTGCGCGGCGGCGCACCTCGAGCGCCGCGAGCGCGATGCACGGTCCGGTGTTGCGTCCTTGCGGCTCGGCGAGCACGTTGCGCTCGGGGATTTCCGGCAGCGTCGCGCGCACCAGGTCGAGCTGATCGCGCGTGGTCACGACCAGGGTGTGCTCGGGCTCGACCACGCCCGCGAGTCGTGCGTGCGTTTCGGCGAGCATCGAGCGCTCGCCGACGATGCGCAGGAACTGCTTGGGACGGCTCTTGCGACTCGCCGGCCAGAAACGCGTGCCGGTGCCGCCGGCGAGCAGGATCGCGTAGAGCGGGGGTTGGACCATCGCGCGAGAGACTAGCGGTCCGCACGCGGGCGGACAAACGCGGCGCGCGCGCGTGCTGAGCGCGCCGCGCGCGAACTCAGAAGCGCTCCGGCAGACTCGACAGATTGGGCAAGGGCAGATCGCGCGGACCGCGCCGTGGATCCACCGAGCGCCCAAACGCTCCCTTGGTGAGCACGCGCGGCCGCGCCATGTCGCCGCGGATCGCCACGCGGACCAGGCTGTTCTGCACCCAGTAGATGATGCGGTTGAACCAGCCCAGCCAATCGAGGATCTGGTACTGCACCTCGAGGTCGTATTCGAGGCTGCCGTCGAAATCGAGCGTGCCGGCGCCGACCAGTTTGATCAGGGGGCTCTCGACCAGCAGGTTGCGCATGCGCAACCTGCCACCCTCGATCTCGATCTCGCTCTCGACGTGCTCGAACACCGCGCCCGACTCCAGCCCGAGCTGCGACAAGAGGTCGCGCACCACCGGCACCGACCACAGCACGGTGTCCTCGATCTCAAAGCGCCCGCTGCCGCGCACCCCGGTGAGCCGCGCAAGGTCGCCATCGAGCATCAGCTCTCCGAGGAGCTTGCCGCGGCTCGCGAAATCGGACTCGAAGACCCCGCGCAGCAAGCCGCCTACCTCGATCGAGTCGAGCTGCAACGCGACCGAGAAGCGATAGGGTGGAGCGAGGTCGAGCGCGAATGCCGGCCGGCTGCCCGATCCACGGGTCAGGCTGGCGATGCGGCCGTTCTCGAGGGTGCCGGCGAAGTCGGTGATGCGCAGTCCAGGGTCGTCGTACTCGAGCCGAAAGGCGGCGTTCTCGAGCCGGCGATCGGCGATGCTGCCCGCGAGCTCCGAGACCTCGAGCAAGGCACTGACCGACTCGCGCGTGTAGCTCAGGTCGACGATGCGCACGCGAGCGGACTCCACCGAGAGTGGCACGCCGAAGTCGATGCTCATCCCGCGGGGCACGATGTCGCCGGAGAACTGCGCGCGTTCACCACCGATGCCCGCCCCGCTGAGGACCAGCTTGGCGTTGAGCACGTCCATCTCGCCACGCCACTCCAAGTCGTCGAGCAGCGACTCGAGGGTCGAGTCGTCGAGGAACGTGCGCAGGTGCTCGCGATCGATGCCGACTTTGAGCGCGTCGAGCGCGGTCTCGACCCGGAACGAATCGCCGCTCTGCTCGAAGCGCACGCCGCTGAGCCGGATCGGGGTCTCGGCCAGAGTGGCGGTGATCGATTCGCCGGCGAGCACGCCATCGCGCGTTTGCTCGAGGATGCCCACCAGACGTCCCAGTGCGAGACGACCACCCATGGCCGTGGTTCGAACGTCGTTTTGCCGCAGGAAAACGCGGTAGTCGCTTTCGGGCGCGCGCGGCGATGCTTGCGGAATCGTGAAGGCACCAGAGAAGTCGACTCGGCCGTCGACACCCAGACTGGAGAGCGCGAGCCCCGCGTGACCACCGCCGATGCCGCCCGTGCGCGAGCTGCGGAACGCGCCGCTCAGTCCACCGTGCGTCGGGTCGACGCCCGCGGCGAGGATTTCGATGCGTCCGTCGGCGTGAGAAGGGAACGCGCCCTGCGCCGCGACGGTGACGCTGCTGGCGAACTGCGCCACCAGCGGCGCGACGCTCACGTCGAGCTCGTCGGGGACGAGCGGCTTGGGGCCGAGTTGCATCGCACCATCCAGCAGCACGCGCCCATGCACCTTGTCGAGCGCGACCTGGAACTGTGTCGGCAGCAACTCGGCGTCGCGCGCCAACAGCTCGCCGCGCCAAACGCGAGGACCGCCCGCCCGGGGGGTCGCTCCGCGGTAGTGGACGTCGACGCGTCCGGTGGGCTTGAGGCCGTCGAGAATCGAGCCGATCTCCGGGATCTTCGAGGCCAGAGAGTCGCGATCGTCGCCGCGCAGCGAGATCCCGCGCACATCGACGGCCACCGCCTCGAAGTGGCGCTCGTGCCAGGGACGTGTTTCGGCCTGTGGATCGGGGAGGTCCTGGATTCGACCGCGAACGTCGATCAGCGCATCGCGGCTCGAGCGCAGGCGCAGGTCGAAGCCCGTGGCGACGTAGCCCCGCGGATCGGCCAAGAAGTCGATGCGACCTCCGACGTCGCGCAGTCCGATGGGGAGCTCGTTCCACTCGCCGTCGCAGCCGAAGAGCTCGACCACGACCTCGGCCGCTGGATAGCGATAGCCCTCGCGGCGCACCAAGCGCGCGAGGATCGAAGCGCTGCCGCCCGACGGATTGAACTCGGGGAAAATGAACTCCGCACCCGGGATGCCGAGCAGCGCGCGCTCCATTGCGGCGTCGACGGGAATGCCGTGGCCGCCGACGCGCAGGTCGAACGAGGGGAGACTCTCGCCCGCGAGCGGTGCGCGGATCAGTCCGTCGGCGAATCCCGGTTGGTGCGTGACCGTGCCGTCGGAGTGCGCGCCGAGGATCTCGAGCAGCCCGATCAGCGTCGCACGCGTTCCGCCCTGATCGTGCAGCATCACCACGCGACCAGTGATGTCGTTGACACGCATCGGGAAGCCGTCGCGGCGACTGCCCGTGCCGTCGAGCCAACCGTGCGTGCAGGCGCTGGCGTCGCCCCGCGGGTCGATGTCGACCGCGATCTCGGGGCTGGCGACGGCGCGATCGTCCTGGATCGAGCGCGTTTCCGGCCAGCGCACTCCACACAGGATGTCGGCGGTCCCCGCGAGATCGAGGGCGTCGAAGAGCTCGGTCAGCGCCTTGGGTGAGCCCGCGACCTCGGCCGTGGAACGCTGCAGCGGAACGCGCGGGGCGTGGATCCACGCGCGCGCCGAGTGGCCCGCGCCGGCGTTGGTGCCGAACAGTGCCCAGGCGTCGAGCGGAATGCCACTCCAGCGCGCTCCGGCGTGCAGCGTGCTGGTCCAGGCGCGCGGGTCGAGCAAACCCGCGAGCGAGCCCGCCGCGCACACCGCGTCGAGATCGAGGGCCACGTCCGTCACCGGAACCGAAGTCGTGGGCAGCTCGAGCGAGCCACCCGTGATCTGCGCGCGCAGCCGGCCCGCGGGCGGCGCTCGAGAGTCGAGCTGGAAGCTCGCCTCCAGGTCGAAGGCCAGCGCCGCGCGGGGCTTCCAGGCGCGCAGCGGCTCGAGCGGGGAGCGCGGCGGGATCACCTCGGACGACACCGGCACTCCGTTGCAGGTCGCGCGCAACGCGATACGGCCCCCGGTGTCGCGCGAACCAGCCAGGTAGATCTCGGGCGTCGCGCCCTCTCCGACGCTCGCGAAGCTGGGGCGGATGCGTCCTTGGATCTCGGGCGCACCATCCGAGCCTTCGCGGTACACGGCATCGACCCAGCCGATCCCCGAGGTGCCCCATTGAGGGTGGACCCAGTCGAGCAGGACGTGCTCGACGACCACGGGCGGCACTCGCGTCGCGCCCGGCGTCGCGGCCGACTGCGAAGCAGCATGCGCGCGCATCGCTTGCAGGCGTGCGAGCAGCGCATCCGAAAGCTCGACGCGCCCACCGCTGAGCTCCACGAAGGCCACTCGAAATGCCCCCGAGTCCCAGTCGAGCTCGACGTACACCTCTTCGAGCCGTAACGGAGACGGATCGCCGGGGAGTTGCAGTCCACGCACGCGCACCCCGGGGCGGAACCAGTCGAGCTCGACCGCTTCGAACGCGATCGCTTCGCCCGTGGCTTCCTGCAGCTCCCGGGCGGCGCGCTGCGCGAGCGCTCCGCTCTTCTCGTAACCGTACAGCGCCACGGCGCCACCCGCGGCAATCAGCGCGAGCGCGAACACCGACCAGCGCACGAACGCGCCGAGTTTCATGGCGCGAGCGTGGGCTGCGCCCGGGACTCGAGCGGTGCTCGGGGCTCCGCCGCGCGCGTCGGCGGATGCGGGATCAGCACGCCCTCACCGCCGACGTAGACACGCTCGACGCGCTTGCCGACAGCGCACGAGATCTCGTAGGGGATCGTGCCCACGCTGCGCGCGACGTCTTCGAGCGTGATGCGCTCCGCACCTTGGCGACCGACGATCGTGACGCGGTCTCCGACCGCCACCCCCGGGATGTGGCCGACGTCGATGCACGTGTAGTCCATCGACACACGCCCGATGATCGGCGCGCGCTTGCCGCGCACGAGCACCTCTCCGTTGTTGCCCAGCCGCCAGGCGAGACCGTCGTTGTAGCCGACAGGCAGCGTCGCGATGCGCGTGGCGCGCGGTGCGTTCCACGTGCCGCTGTAGCCCACCGCTGCGCCTGCCGGGATGTCCTTGAGATACACGACCTGGCTGTGCAGGGACATCACCGGCTCGAGTTGGTCCGCGCCGGGCATGTTTCCCGGCAGCACGCCATAGGCGCTGATCCCCGGTCGCACGCAGTCGTACAAGGGCCGCATGTCGGTGAACACGCACGCCGAATTCGCGGCGTGGATCCAACCGCGCAACAGCCCGCGTTCACGGGCCTCGGACAGCACGCTCTCGAACGACGCCAGTTGTTCGCTGGTGCGCGGATCGAGCATTCCGTCGCCGGGCGCCATGTGCGTCATCAGACCCGCGAGCTCTAGGTGCTGCGAGGAATGCACCGTTTCGAGCAACTCGATGGCCTTCGACGGCAGCACCCCCAGACGCCCCAGGCCGGTGTCGATCTTGAGGTGTACGCGCGCCTTGGTGCCGAGCCTGGCGCACAGTTCCTCGAGCGAGCGCGCGCGATCGCTCGAGTGCAGGCCGATCTCGATGCCGTGGTGCAGTGTGGCGCTCGCTTCCTCGTCGACGATCGTGCCCAGCACGAGGATGCGCGCTCGCACGCCCGCGCGGCGCAGCTCGAGCGCCTCGGCCGATGTGCCGACCCCCAAGGCGGAGATGCCGCAGCGCAACGCGTGGTGCGCGATCGCCACGGCGCCGTGACCGTAGGCATCGGCCTTGACCACGAGCATGATCCGCACGGCGTCGCCGATGCGCTCGTGGATCGCGGTCAGATTGTGGGCCAGGGCATCGAGGTCGATCTCGGCCCAAACACGGTAGGCGTGCACGCGCTCATCCAACCAAGTGCGTTCGCGCGCTTCAACGGAGTGACCACGCGTGAACGACGATCACGGCCGCGATTCAGCGTCGCCGCGACTTGGCCGCGAAGGCCCGCAGGTACAGCGGAGCGACGAGCTCGGGCCGATCCGGACCGCGCACGGCGAGCGCGCGCTTGCCGAGTTCCAGCAAGTCCCCGGCTCGCGGTCGCGCGTGACGCTGGAGCACCAGATCCGGTCGCAGGTCGAGTCGGGCAGCACGCACGGCGTCGTCGTCGGCGAGCACCCGGGCGCCCAGCGGCAGACGCTCCGCGAGCAGCTCGGCGCGCACCACGCTCGGTGCCTGCTGGCACTCGACGCCCTCGGCGGTGCGCCGGTAGAGCGCGAAATACACCTCGCTCGAACGTGCATCGAGCACCACGGCAGCCGCGGCGCCGGGCTCGAGCGCGCCATAGGCCGTGACCTCGGTCGAGGGCAGCGCGAGGATGCTCGCTCCGTTGGCTCGCACCAGCCCGAGTGCCGTCGCCACGCCGACGCGCAGCCCGGTGTAGCTGCCCGGGCCGACGCCGACGAACACGCATCCGACGTCCCGCGGCTGCGCGCCGCACTCGCGCACGAGCTCGGCCAGGGCCGGCAGCAGGTCGCTGGAGTGCGCGCGCTCGCTCGACAGCTCGCGTGCCCAAACGCGTCCATCGCACTCGACCGCCACCGACGGTGTCCGCGTCGAGGTCTCGAGCGCGACGGCGACCGCGCTCATGCCCCGATCTCGGCCGCGATCAGCTTGGCCAAGGTGTTGGCGCGGTTCTCGATCGTGGCTGCATCCGGGCCCTCGATCATCACCCGCGCCAAGGGCTCGGTACCCGAGTAACGCAGCAGCACGCGACCATCGTCGCCGAGCTCGCTCTCGATCCGCGCTACGGCATCCGCGATGCTCGGGATCGAGGCCAGGACCGGCTTGCGGGCCACCCGCACGTTGATCAGCACCTGGGGGAAGGCGCGGAAGGCGCCCGCGAGCGTCGAGAGCTTCTGCCCCGTCTCGCGCATCACCCGCAGCACGCGCAGTGCGGTGTAGACCCCATCTCCGATTCCGTAGTTGTCGTTGCCGAAGACGATGTGACCCGACTGCTCGCCGCCCAGTCGGAGCCCTTCCCGCTCGAGCGCCTCGACCACGTGGCGATCGCCGACGTTGACCGTGACGACTCCGACTCCGACCTCGCGCAGTGCGCGGTGCAGGCCCTTGTTCGACATCACGGTGGCCACCAAGCGCCGGTCGGGCCACGTCGGACCGAAATGCCGGCCGAGGATCACCAGCAGCGCGTCGCCGTCGACCAGTTGGCCGCGTTCGTCGACGAGTATGCAGCGGTCGCCATCGCCATCCAGCGCCACTCCGACGTCGGCATCGAGCCGGCGCACTTCGGACTGCAGGCTCTCGGGGTGCGTCGAGCCGCAGTCGCGGTTGATGTTCGAACCGTCGGGTTCGGCGTGGAGTGCCGTGCAGCGCGCGCCAAGCCGGCCCAGCACGCGCGGCGCGGTGCGGCTCGAGCCTCCATTGGAGCAATCGACGACGACGTGCAGGCCCGCCAGCGACAGGCCTTGACCAGCCTTGTCGACCAAGTACGACAGATAGGAGCTCTCGATGCGTGCGTCGAAGCTGGGCTTGGGGCCGTGCGCGACCGCCGATGCGTCGGCGCGCAGCTTGGCCTCGATCGCTTGCTCGTGCTCGTCGCTGAGCTTGCGTCCCGCGGCGCCGAACAGTTTCACGCCGTTGTCGTCGGCCGGATTGTGCGACGCGGAGATCATGCCGCCCAAGTCGAACTCGAGCAGGCGCGTCATCAGCGCCAAGCCCGGAGTCGTGATCAAGCCCGTGCTGGTCACGCTGAAGCCGCTGGCGGCCAGGCCGCGGGCGAGCGCCGCCTCGAGCTCGGGGCCCGAGCGCCGGCCATCGTGTCCGACCAGGGCGCGCCGGCTCGTGCGCGCGCCACCGAGCACCTCACCAGCCCACTTGCCCAGCGCCGAGACGCTGGCGGCGCTGAGCCAGCCTTCGCCCGCCCTGCCGCGGATGCCGTCGGTGCCGAAGATGCGTGCGGAAGCCAAGGGATCGTTCCTCCGATGTGGGTCGAGCGCGATTGTGCCGCGGGGACCGGGCAACGAAAAGCCGCGCCCCGGGGCGGGACGCGGCCGTTGGGTCACTGCGCTCGCGCGCTCGACAGGCGCGCCTCGAGCGCTCGCGCTCAGGCGGGTGAGAAGCCCGGCGTGCCGGGGAGGTCGCCGCGCTTGCCTTCGGTGGCGCTCTTGGGTGCCGGCTTGCGTTCGGTGGTCGCAGGCGCGGTGGGCGGCGGACCGCCCTGGGGCGGTCGCAGCGTCTCGGGCGCCTCGCCCTTGAAGAGCCGCGCGATTTCGTCGCCGTTGAGCGTCTCGTAGAGCAGCAACGCGGATGCGATGCGTTCGAGCTCCGGTCGCTTCTCGCGCACGATGGCCAGCGCGCGCGCGTGGGCCTCGGTCAGGAGCCGTCGCACTTCCTCGTCGATCTCCCGCGCCGTCTGCTCACTGTGGTCGCGACCGCGCATCAGCTCGGTACCGAGGAAGTCGGAACCCTGCCGCTCGGCATAGTTGATCGGACCGATGCGCTCGCTCATGCCGAGCTCGGTGACCATGGCCTTGGCCATCTCGGTGGCGCGCTTGATGTCGTCGAAGGCGCCGGCCGAGATGTCCCCGCAGAACTCCTCCTCGGCGGCGCGACCGCCGAAGGCCAGGGCGAGCTGACCGATCATGCGCTTCTTCTGCATGTGGTAGCTCTCCTTGTCGGGCATGATCCAGGTCACGCCGAGTGAGCGTCCACGCGGCACGATGGAGACCTTGTGCGGGTCGTCGACCTCGGGAATGGTGGCCGCGACGACCGTGTGACCGGCCTCGTGGTAGGCCGTGATCTTCTTGTCCTCGAGCTCGACCTTGCGCGACTTCTTCTGGCGGCCGTAGCGCACCTTCTCGCGCGCCTCGTCGAGGTCCTCGAGCGTGATGAACTCCTTCTTGCCGAGCCCCGCGCGGATCGCCGCTTCGTTGATGATCGCGGCCAGGTCCGCGCCGGAGTAGCCGGGCGTCAATTTGGCGATCGTCTTGGGTTCGGCGTCGGGGCCGCACTTCACCTTCTTGAGGTGCACCCGCAGGATCTCCTCGCGGCCCTCGAAGTCGGGCAGGTCGATGGTCACCTCGCGGTCGAAGCGACCCGGTCGCAACAGCGCGGGGTCGAGCACGTCCGGGCGGTTGGTGGCGGCGATGACGATGATGCCCTCGTCGGTGCCGAAGCCGTCCATCTCGACCAGGATCGCGTTGAGCGTCTGCTCGCGCTCGTCGTGGCCGCCTCCCATGCCACTTCCGCGGCGACGTCCGACGGCGTCGATCTCGTCGAGGAAGATGATGCACGGCGAGTTCTCGCGGGCCTGCTTGAACAGGTCGCGCACGCGGCTCGCGCCCACGCCGACGAACATCTCGACGAAGTCGGAGCCGCTGATCGAGAAGAACGGCACCTCCGCTTCGCCGGCGATGGCCTTGGCGAGCAGCGTCTTGCCGCAGCCCGGGGGCCCGACCAGCAGCACTCCGCGCGGGATGCGACCGCCGATGCGCGTGAAGCGCGAGGGGTTCTTGAGGAACTCGACCACTTCGCGCACCTCTTCCTTGGCCTCCTGCGCGCCCGCGACGTCGTCGAACGTCACGTTGGTGTGGTTCTCCTTGGTGTACAGCTGTGCGCGCGAGCGGCCGAAGCTCATCACGCCGCCCGCGCCGCCTTGGGCGCGCATTTGGCGCATGAACAGGAAGATCACCAGGAAGATCAGGATCCAGGGCGCCCACAGGAACAGGAACTGTTGCAGCAGTCCGCCGCCCTGGGTGAAGCTCGTGCCGCCGCCCTTGGTGATGTCGAAGTCGAATTGCTCGAAGCGCGATCCAGCGCGGCGCAGCAGCGCCACGGTCGAAGCCAAATTCAGCGGCGTTTGGCCGGTGAACTCGACGCGCAGGTCGAGCGTCGCACCCGCCGACGGCATCGGGAAACGCGCGCGCTCGGCCTCGTCGCTGGGGTTGGTCAGCACGCGCACGAAGAGCTCTTCGGAGATCTCCGGCTTGGGGTCGACCGCGTCCTTGGGGGCGCCTTCGAGGCGCTGGTAGCGCTTGGTGCGCAGCGTGCGGGTCAGCTCGGCGCGGTAGGCGCCGGACTCGATCGCGGTGGCCAGGTCCTCGGCCGGAATCGGCACCGGCGAGGGTGCCGCATTGAGCGCGCGGTAGCGGTTGGCCTGTTCGGAGTCGCGATCGAGACCGTTGATCTCGACCTCGTAGCTCTTGGCGCTGTTGCGCAGCTGGCCGGTGATCGTGTTGCCCGAGCCGATCTTCACCGTGGCGATGTCCCCGCGGTACAGATGCCACTCGAACAGATCGTGCGTGAAGCTCTCCGTGTTGGCCGAGTTCTGGCGGCCGAGCACGATCAAGATGGCCACCAGCACGGTGAGGAAGAGCACGAACGCACCGAGCGAGCGGCTCTTCTTCTGCTTGTCTCCGCCGTTTTCTTTGTCCGACATGCTGCACTGCTTTCGCGACTGACGCCGCTCGCGATCCCCGTTCGATCGGGCCCGGATCCGCGCGGC
Organism: Planctomycetota bacterium; assembly: GCA_020853575.1. Lineage (GTDB taxonomy): Bacteria > Planctomycetota > UBA1135 > UBA1135 > F1-120-MAGs118. The sequence continues at coordinate 290,154 of JADYYP010000020.1, read as the reverse complement.
GCACAGTGGCGCCTATCCTACATCGACGGAGGGCCCGTCCTTCATCGCCCGATTTGTCCCCGCGGCGCTTTTCTGGGACCGCGAGCCGCGTTCTTCGAGGGGCCAAGCCGGCGCTCGGCGGCGCTGCCGCGCGGGGCTCGCGTGGTCTTCCGCCGAAGCGCCCGCGCTCAAGAGCGTCGCCGCGGGAACTCGTCGTGCCACGCCATGTCGGCGAACAGCTCGATCACGATGCGATCGCAGACGTTGCGCAGGACCTCGGCGCGCGCCGTTTCCTCACCCAAGGGGTCGCTGAACAAGAACCCGCGCTCGTCGGCCACCGTCACCTCGCGCAGGACGTTGGTGGGGCTGCTCGGATCTCCGCTGGACGCCACCGCGCGCACCAGTCGCGCTTGGACGACGACGCGCACGCCCGACTCGAGCCGCACGTTGTCCGGATCGCGGATCCCGGAGCGTCGACGGTAGTCGATCACGCTGCCTTCGATGCGGTAGTCCGAGCGCGCCGGAGTCGCGAGCGTGGCGCCCACCATGCGCTGCACGGAGTCGGTGAGTTGCGCATGCAGCTCGGCCTCGATGTCACGCTCGCGACTGCGGTTGTCGAACAGCGTGACTCCGATGGTCGTCCCCTCGCGCAGGGCGAATCCGGCCCGGTATCCGCATCCGGAGACCAGCAATGCGAGCAGCGCGTACAGCGCCGCCCTCATGGCTGCGCGTCCTTCGGTCGCTCCGTTTGCGGCCGCTGGCGCTCGAGAGCCTCGCGCAATTCGGTCGAGTCGTGGCTGAACTGGCTGTCGCTCGGCGTGCGCTGCTCGCCCGGGAGCTCGCTCACCTGCGGCAATCCCGCGAGGAACGCATCCGCGCGCGCGATCAAGGTCGGCGAGGTGGACACGCGCGCGGTCTCGAGCGCACGTGCGGCGTGGTAGCGCGCGCCGAAGGGCCGGTCGATGCGCCGATAGAACGAGGCGATCCCCAAGTCGCTCTGAACCAGGCGCTGGAGGCAGTCGGCGTAGTCGAGTTGGACCTCGCGCTCGAGCTCGTGCCCGGCGTGCTTGGCGAGCCAGTCCTCGAGCTCGCGGCGCGCGCGCAAGAGCTCGCGGCGATCGTAGTCGGGGCTGTCGATCGCGATCATGCGCAAGTGCGGGATGCGCGCTTGCGAGGCGCTCGACAGCGGACTCTCCACGTGCGCCAGCAGCAGCTCCTCGTGGCGCTGGATCGCCATCGCGTACTCCTCGTCTTGCTCGTACATCGTGGCCAACTCGAAGAAGGCCTCGTCGCAGCGCTTCTCGCCCGGATAGGTCAACACCAGGAACTCGAGGACGGCGAACGAGTCCGCGCGGTCGGTCCACACCCAGAAACCGCCGCCGCTGCGCGCGAGCCGCAGGCCAACGTCGATCAAGATCGCGCCGGCTTCGGCGCGCCCGTGGTGCAGCGGGAACTTGGTTTCGAGGTCACGCAGCGTGCGGAATGCCTCGTAGGGCTCGTCCTGGGCCGCGAAGCCGCGGGCCGCGGCCAGCCCGGCGGCCACCGAGAGCTGTTGGGGCAGGTCGTAGTCGAGCAGTTGCGCCAGGTCCGCGGGATCCGCGTCCGCGCGCGACAGCTCGCTGATGCGCTGCTCGGCGCTGCGCTCGAGGAGCAGCTCGACCTCGTCGCGCGCTTCGATGCTCAGGCCCTCGAGCTCGCGCGCGTCGCGCATGCGCTCGAGCGCCTGCTCGGTGCGTCCGGCGGCCAGGTCCTCGCGCGCCAGAGCCACGGCCTTGGGCACTTCGCCGGCGTCGTCGACGCTCGACGTGCCCAGGGTCGAGCACGCGCAGAGCGCGAGCGTTGCGAGCAGGCATGCGGCGTGGCGGATCATTCGGGGGGGCGATTGCGGTTGGGGACGGCCAAGAACGAGCGGTATCCGGCGGGCCGGCGCTCGAGATGAAACTCCAGGAAGCGAGCGACGAAGTCGCGGGTGCGGTCGAGTTCCCGGACGTCGTAGGCGCTCGCTCGCGCGCGCCCGGCGAGGATCGCGTCCGCTCGTTCCAGCACCGCCAGCGGCAAGGTCCCGACGCGTCGACCGACGGCCCGGGCCTGCGCTGCGCAGCTCCGGCACAGCCGACCGCCGGCGCCGCTCGAGAAAGCGACTCGCGGTCCCTCGCCGGGACTGGCCTCGAACGAAGGCGCCGAGCCTCCGCAGGACGCGCAGACGACCAGCGCCGGCGCGAGCCCAAGATTCTGGAGAAAGGACAGCTCGAACTCAACCAGCACCGCGTCGGCTGGCGCGCCGGAGGCGAAGTCGTCCAGCGCGCGCTCGACCAGCTCGAACAGCCTTGGATCGGAATGTCCCTCGGGGGCCGCCAGGGTGGCGAGCTCGAGCACCACCAGCGCCGCGCGGTAGAACCCCAGATCGCGGGAGATCGACGCGCGCCGTCGTTCCAGGCTGGCTGCGGTCAGAAGCTGCAGCTCGACTCCCGGGCGTTCGTTCCAGCTCACTTCGAGCGTGTCGAACAGATCGAGGACCCCGTAGTAGCGCGAGCTCGGCCGATAGGCGCCTTTGGCCAGCCAGTGCACGCGACCGTGGGTGCGCGTCAGGGCGTGGCATACCAGTGACGACTCACCGTAGGGGAAACGACGCAGCAGCAGCGCCCGGTCGACGATCGGCGCCACGGTTCAGTTGGCCTCGCTGCCCACGAGCTTGCGCACGCGCACTTTGAGCACGCGCCGATCGTCGGCCTCGAGCACCGCGTACTCCGCGCCACCGCGACGGAAGATCTCGCCGCGTGCCGGGAAGCGGCCGAGCTCCGCCAGCACGAAGCCGCCCAGAGTCTCGAAATCCGCCTGTTCGGGAAGGTCGAGCTCGAACAGCTCGTTGACTTCGGTGACGTGCATCGCGGCGTCGACCTCGGCCGCCCCGCCGGGCAAGCGGCGCACGGGCGAGGGCGCATCCTCGTCGTACTCGTCGGGGATCTTGCCCAGGATCTCGCCCACGATGTCGCCCACGGTGACCAGGCCGGCGGTGCCGCCGTACTCGTCGAGCACGATCGCCATTTCCGCCTTCGCGCGCCGCAGCTCAGCTAGAAGCTCGCGGACGCGCTTGGTTTCCGGGACGAACACGGCTGTGTGGACGATGCTGCGCAGCGCTGTGTCCTCGAGCCGGCCGGCGGCGGCGACTTGCACGATGTCGCGCGCGGAGATCGTGCCGATGATCGCGTCCAAGGTGCCCTCGTAGATCGGGATGCGCGTGTGCCCGCTCTCGGCGAGCTTGCGAGCCGCAGCCGCCAAGCCTTCGTCGACGTCCGCCGCCACGACCTGGGTGCGCGGCGTCATCACCGCGGCGGTGTCGACGTCGCGGAACTCCATCACGTTGCCGATGATCTCCTTCTCCGCGTCGTCGAGCCGACCCGTGATCTCGGAGTCCTCGATCACCTCGCGCAAGCCAGCGACGATCTGGCGAGTCGACTCCGGGTCATCGTGCAGGCCGAGCAGGCGCAACAACCCGCGGCGCACGGCCTCGAAGGACCAGGCGAAGAGCTCGATCGGACTCTGGACGATGCGGAAGGCGGGGAGCGTGTCACGGACGATCGCGTCACCAGAGTGAAGCGCCAAGCTGCGCGGCAAGGCGTCCGTGAAGAACCACAGCACCGGGACGCACACCAACAGGCCTTCGACGATCGAGCGCCGGTCGACGACGCCGTCGGTGCCGAAGGCGCGGACGACGCCGATGCCGAAGACCAGGGCAAAGGTGGTCTCGATCACGGCGGCGCTGGTGGTGAGACGATCGACCTTGCCGAGCAGCGGTGCGAGACGCTGGCGCCGCGCCTCGTCGGGCGTCGACTCCAGCACGCGCTCCGGTGTGGACTGCGCCAGCGAGCGGCGGATCAGCGCGGCTCCGCTTCCCAGAGCGAGCGCGCAAACGGCGGCCAGCGCCGATGCCAGATCGAAGCGCGGCGGGTCGAGCGCACCCGCCAGCGCGGTCTCGTTCAGGCACAACAGGTACTCGGCGGCGGGCATGGACGGCGACTGTGGCGCCGCGCCGCCGAACGGGGCGCGAGCGGCGGCATCATAGGCAGCGCTGGCGCGCGACGCGGTTCTCCGTGCGCGTCACATCGTTGGCGCAGTTGTTACGAGATCGAAACCGAGCCCGGAGCGAGGCTCTTCGCGGGTCTCGATGCGAGCCTTCGCAACCGACGCAAATACCTACGAAGAAGCGGTTTACGACTCTATCGCGACCGCGGACACAGCGCGGCACGCGGGCTGCCTTGGGCGCGCCCGCCATGAACCTCCTCGCCGCTGCGATCGCCCCCACGCTCGAAACCGAACTCCTAGCCCGCGGCGTGCTCCTCGAAGCGCGACCCGACGAGACCGAGGACCAGGCCGAGGACCGGATCGACACCGAGTTGATGGCGTTGTTCCGCGACACCGGACGGCGCGACGTCTTCGATGCGCTGTACGAGCACGCCCAGGCGCGGGTGCTCTCGTGGTTGCGCTGGGTGGTCCGTGAACAGCAGGCGCGGCTGGACCCCGGCGACTTGCTTCAGGACACCTTCGTCAACGTCTATCGCTACGCGGCGGGCTTTCGCGACGAGCACGGCGGGAGCTTTCGATCCTGGGTGCGGACGATCGCGGCCAATGTCGTCCGGCGCGCGCGCGTCGCTACCCCGCGCCGCTGGATCAGCGGCACGAGCGAGCTGGCTCCCGAACTTCCCGATACCTCCAGCGGTCCCCCGCTGCGCGCCGTGCACGGCGAGGACACCCGGCGCTTGTGCGGTGCGTGGGTGATCTTCCTGCAGCACTACGCGCTCGCGTACGCCGCGCTTTCGGCTCGCGATCGGCTCGCGCTCGCACTGGTCGAGGTGCAGGGCTTGAGCTACGCCGAGACCGGGAAGCAACTTGGCGTGGGCCCCTCCAACATGAAGATGATCATGCTGCGCGCGCGCCGTCGCCTGCAGCAGCGCATGCGCGCCGCGATGGGGGAGACACTGAGCGAAGACGCGCTCGAGCAGGCTCCCGCTCGAACGCAGCGCCGTACGGCGTAAAGTGACGGCGCCCCGCGGCGTGTTTCGGCGAGACCGAGCGTCGCGATGCGGGTGCCCCATGCAATCAGGATCGATCGACTTGCTGGTGTGCGGCGCCGCGGAGATCGCGACGCCGCGCGGCGTTTCTCCGCTCCATGGCCGCTCCATGGCCGCGATCGAGGTCGTGCGGAACGGCGCAGTCGCCGTGCGCGGCGAGCGCATCGTGGACGTTGGGCCGGAGCATGAGCTGCGCGCGCGCTACAGCCCGCGGCGCGAGCTCGATTGTCGCGGGGGCACGCTCGTGCCGGGCTTCGTCGATGCCCATACGCATCCGGTGTTCGCGACCACCCGCGAGGACGAGTTCGAGATGCGCACGGCGGGCGCCTCCTACGTCGAGATCGCGGCGGCTGGCGGTGGAATCCTGTCCACCACGCGCGGTGTGCGCGAGGCGTCTCGCGAGGAGCTCGCGCGGAGCTTGTGCGTTCACTTGGACCGCTTCCTCGCGCTGGGGACGACGACCGTCGAGGCCAAGAGCGGCTACGGGCTGTCGGTCGCGGACGAGCTGAAATGTCTGCAGGCGATCCGCGAGGCGCGCGCGCTGCACGCGGTCGACGTCGTGCCGACGTTCCTCGGAGCGCACGATTTCCCCGCAGAATACCGCGAGCGTCGAGGCGCGTACGTGGATCTCGTCGTCGACGAGATGCTGCCGCGGGTCGCTTCCGAACGCTTGGCGGAGTACTGCGACGTGTTCACCGAGAGCATCGCCTTCTCGCTCGACGATTCACGACGCATCCTCTCACGTGCGCGCGAGCTCGGGCTCGGATTGCGCCTGCACGTCGATCAGCTCACGCCGTTGGGCGGCGCCGAACTCGCGGCGGAGTTGCGCGCGGCGAGTGCCGACCACCTGGAGCACGTCAGTGAACGCGGCATCGAAGCGCTGCGCTCGGCGCAGGTGATACCGGTGTTGTGTCCAGTCGTGCCGCTCTTCTTGCGCCAAGAGCGCGAGGCGCCGGCGCGGCGCATGATCGATGCCGGGCTCGCGGTCGCGATTTCGACCGACTTCAATCCCGGGAGCTGCTACCTGCAGAGCATGCCCGAGGTGATCTCGTGGTCCGCCCTGCGCTATCGCATGAGCGCCGCGGAGTGCTTGACCGCCGCCACTCTCAACGCGGCCTGCTCGCTGGGGCGTGGCCGAGAGATCGGCTCGATCGAGCCCCACAAGCGCGCCGACCTGGTTCTGCTCGACCTGCCCAACCATCGCCACTTGGCCTACGAGCTCGGCCGCAATCCCGTCCGCGCCGTCGTCGCTCGCGGGCGTGTGATCGAGCGCTGAGAACGCTCGAGGAGATGAGGATCCGAGCTCTCGCGATGTTGGATGCGGCGTCGTCCGGAGGGCGTCGGGCGTCGCGACCGTGATTGCCTGACGGGCCCCCCGAGGCGCGCGCCGCGCACGGCGCGTGGAGAAACGCGCGACGCTTCGTACCATGGGCGCCGTTTTCGCTCGCGACGGAAGGACTACAGGCATGGGTTTGGTCGAGTGCGTCCCCAATTTCAGCGAAGGTCGTCGGCCCGAGGTGCTCGCGCCCATCCTGGACTCGATCCGTGGGGTGCCGGGGGTCAAGTTGATCGACCACTCCATGGACGCGAGCCACAATCGCGCGGTCGTGACTTTCGTGGGCCAGGGACCCGCGTGCGCCGAGGCCGCTTTTCGAGGGATCGCGAAGGCGCGCGAGCTGATCGACCTCAATCACCATCAGGGAGAACATCCGCGGATCGGCGCGACCGACGTCGTGCCGTTCATTCCGCTCGAGGGCTCGAGCATGGCGGAGTGCGTGGCCTTGGCGCACGCGCTCGGTGCGCGGGTGGGCCGCGAGCTGGCGATCCCGGTCTACTTCTACGAGAGCGCCGCGCGCTTGCCCGCTCGCAAGAACCTGCCCGACGTGCGCAACATCGGTTTCGAGAAGTTGCGCGACGCCGTGGCCAGCGACCCGGCGCGCAAGCCCGACGAAGGGCCCACGAACGCGCTGCACCCCACGGCCGGCGCGACCGTGATCGGCGCACGCTTCTTCCTGATCGCGTTCAACGTCAACCTCGAGAGCACCGATCTGGCGCTGGCCAAGGAGATCGCCAAGAAGATCCGCGAGAAGGACGGCGGACTTCCGGGCATCAAGGCGATGGGGTTCTTCCTCGACGATCTCAAGTGCGCGCAGGTATCGATGAACGTGTGCAACTACACCGCGACCGGCTTGGAGCGCGTGTACCGTGAGATCGAGACGTTGGCGCGCGCACGCGGCGTCGAGATTCGGGAGAGCGAGTTGGTCGGACTCGCTCCGCGCGACTCGATGCCGAGCGGCACGGCTCAGCGCGTCAAGCTGCGAGGCTTCGATCCGTCGAGGCAGTTCATCGAGGCGCTGCTGTGAGTCTCGCTGGGCGCTGGGCGCTGGCGCTCGCGTGCGTGCTGCTGCCGAGGTCGGCCGTGGCACAGGACAAGCGTGCGCCGGACGAGCCCTTCGTGCGCTGCATCCCGTGCAAGAACGAGGGCCGGGTGCCGTGCGCCTCGCACGCCAAGGTCGAGCTCCACTTGGAAGACTCCGTGTCCTACTGCTCGGCGGTCGCGGGTTGCGCCACCTGCGGCGGAACGGGCTGGCTCGACTGCACGGATTGCGAGAATCCGAAGTGGCCCGAGGTCCTGGCCAAGAAGCGCGCCCAGATGGCGAGCTTCGCCGCGTCGTCCGCCAAGCTCGACGGCGAGATGAAGCGACCCTTGCGCAAGGTGATCACGCCACACTTCACGCTGGTGTGGGAGGTCGACGAGATGAAAGTCGACAAGCGCAATCTCCAGCACCACGAGTTGATGCACTTGTACGCCGAGCGGCTCGAGCGCATCTTCGCGCTCTACTGCGACACGCTGAAGGCGCAGCCGCGCGACTTCAAGGAGCGCACGCAGGTGCTCGTGTGGTCGCAGCTGTCCGACCAGGTCGAGGCTTCGAGTCGTTTCGCCGGACAGCAGAGCCAGCGTGGCGTGAAGCTGATGGGCGCGAGCTCGGTCTACTCCGTGCTCGGTCACAAGTCGGCCTTCAAGGACGACGAGTCCCTGCACCGCAACATCGCCCACAGCGTCGCGCACCTGCTGCTCGCGCACCAAGAGCCCTCGCAGTGGATCGGCAACATCAAGGGCGGCTGGGCTGACGAAGGGCTGGCGCACTGGTTCGAGGAGCGCCTCTTTGGAGTGTGCGACAACTACTGCTACGAGGAGCAGAACACGAACGTCGACTTCAAGGGCGGCAGGTGGAAGCCGGTGGTGCGCAAGATGGTGGCGACCGGCGACCTGGCACCGCTGGCCGAGGTGCTGCAGCAGAACACCGATGGACTCAAGCTGCCGATGCACGCGCTGTCGTTCAGCTACGTCGACTACTTGATCGCCACCGACGGCGCGAAGTTCAATCAAGTCTGTCGCGACTTGCGCAAACGCGTCGCGGCGCGTGACGCGCTGCAGAAGCACTTCGGATCCAACCTGATCGAGCTCGAGGAGAAGTGGAAGGCGTGGGTTCTCGCTACCTATCCCGTGCGCTAGTCCTGGCGAGTCTCGCGGTCGTCGCGCGTGCCGCCCAAGGACCGGCGGGCTCGGCTGCGGAGCGCGCCTCGGTGGAGCAGCACCGCGCCTGCGTCGTCAGCGAGCGCATGCTGCGTTTCCTGCGGCATTTCGAGCTTTCCAGCGCGGACCAACGGCGCCTGGTGATCGCGGCTCTGACGGCTCACAAGCCAGCGTCCGCGGGCGGAGGCTGGATCCCGCCGCTCGACGTGCTGCGGAGGGTCGAGAGCCTGGTGGCCGATTCAAGCGGTGCCGGCCACGACGAGGCGGTGGTGCGCGAGCTCGATCAACTCGCAGGAGCGCTCGATCTGACGGCGATCCCCGGCGCGTTCGAGTGCGCCGCCGAGGGCCTGGGGGACCCGGTCACGGTGCGCGTGACGCGCCTCTACGACGCCGACCCGAGCGGGGACTTCGTCATGGAGCTGCACTGGCGAGCGCGCGACGGCTCCGACCTTCGCGCGCGCCGCGAAGCGGTGGCTGCGAGCGCGATCAGCGAGAGCGGCTTCGAGATGTACGTGCGCTCGCCGCTCTCGACGCCCGCTCCGTGGAGTCTCTACGGTCTGGTCGGTCGACCGCAGTCCGGCGAGCTCGCCGGCGGCATCGCGGAGATCCGCGTCGATGCGGTGGCGGACCTGCGGGCGCGCATGGCGACGGTGCTGTCGAAAGCGCTCCCCGATCAACCGGGCGTCGGGCACCTGCAAGCATGCCTGGCGCGACTCATGGCACAGGGGCGACGCGTGAGCGCTGCTCTGGGCGCGGGCGAGATGCTGGGTGCGTTGGAGGCCTGGAGCTCCGACGGTGTGCCCCCGGGCATTCCGGTCCCGCTGGAGCCGGCCTTCCGCGACGCGCAACAAGGCGAGCACTGGGTGTGGACGTTCGGGCCGAGCACGACGCCCGAGCGCGGCATCGCCGTGCTCAGCGCCAGCTTCGAGGCCAGCGATCACTCCTTCGGTGGGATCGTCGGCGAGCGCTGGTTGGAGTGCGCCGAACGAACTCGCTCGCAACTGTTCGCGTTCCACCTGCCTTCGGACGTCAAGGCGATTCCAGCGCTGCTGGCGCGGATCGACCAGTGGCTCGAGCACCGCCCGCTGTTCGTCGTCGCGCGCGGTGAGACGCTGGCGCGGCTCGAGCTCGGACTGCGCGCGTCGGAGGTGGACGTGGTCGATGGCGTCGTGATCAGCGGCGTGTTCAGCGCGATTCGACCGAGCTCGGTGCTCGCGCCGCGCCCTCGCCTGGTGGTCGCTCCCGGCGCTGCTCGCGACGTCGCCGACGCTGCCTACAGCGGAGTCGACGGCGCGGCCTTCGCGTTGCTCAACGATCTCGAGCTGCCTTTGCACGTCGAACGCTGGCTCGCGGCGCGCGCAGCGGCGAGCGACGGCGGCGGGGGCAAGTGACACGGTTGGCGTGGCTCGCGGCGTGCCTCGCCGCACTGGCGCTGACGTGGAGCGCGCGGACGTGGCCCGGCGCCGCCGATCGCGCTGTCGCGGGTGGCGCGTATTTCGACCTCGATGATTCCGAGTCGTCGCTGCGCTTGCGCTTGGTGGAGCTGTGCCTGGTGTCCGACAGCGCGCCGCGCGAGGACGGTTTCACCACAACCGGGGCGCCTTCCGCCGTTCCGTGGCCGCCGCTGGTGCACGCGACGCTTGCGCTCGGCGCGCGCCTGGTGCTCCCGCGCGACGAGGGCTCGCCGGAACTCGGAGGGTACTCCGAGCACGACCTGCGGGCCCTGCTGTTCGCCGCAGGTCCGTGGCTCGGGCTGCTGGCGGCGCTGGCGCTGGCCACGGCCGCGATGGTAGCCGTGGGAGAGCCGCGACGTCGGACGGCGTTCATCGTGGTGCTCGCGCTGTCGAGCGCTTGGCCGCTCTCGCTGGCGCGCGAGTCCCTGGGAACGCTGCACGCTCATCCGTGGGTAGTCGCGTTGCTCGCGGCCGAGTTGGCGGCGCTGGCGGTCGCGTTGCGCGCCAGTGAGCGAATCGACACGACCCTGGGGGCCCTGGTGTGCGGCGCTTGCGCCGGCTTGGCGCATGTCGCCGGTCCCGAGGCCTGGCCAGTTTCGGCCGCGATTCTGGGGGTTTTCGTGGCCCTAGCGATGCGCGCGCCGCGCACGGCCAAGCGCGACGGTTGGCGCAGCGTGCTCCTGTACGTCGCCGCCTGCTTGGCGCTGTGCTCGATCTCCGATCCCGGCTCGGCGGCCGAGTTCTGGCTGCCGGACTTCTCCCACGCCCCGCGCGGGTTGCTCTCCTGCTCGCCTGCGACACTGTTTGCGGTGGCCTTGACGACTTCGGTCGCGCTGCACGCGGCCTGGTGCTCGCGCCGGGATCCGCTGCGTACCGCGCTGCTGGCCGCGGCGCTCCCGGCACTCCTGTGCGCGCTCTTCGATCGGCGTTTCTTCGCCCCGTTGACGGCGGTCGCGTTGTTCGGATCCGCGCTGGCGATCGTCGATCGTGCGCAGTCCGAGGTGCGGCGCTCGACCCGCTGGCGTGCGCCCGCGTTGGGGTTGGCCGCGAGCGTGGCCCTGGCTTCGTCCGCGGGTCGCTGCGCGGACGGCGGCGACGGAAGTCACGCACTGACCCACGCGCTGAGTTGGTTGCGCGACCACACCTCGGCGCCCGGCGCGTTCAATCACCCGGCCGCATTGCAGTCGTGGCGTGTCGCGGCGCCGCCAGCGATGGCCGGCTCGATCGCGTCGTGGGCGCGTCGGCCGACCGTGGCGTATCAAGTCGACGGCCACGCGAGCACGGGCGTCGAGCGCCTGCTCGAGGCACTGCGATCCCCAGACGTTCCGGCGCTCTCGGCCGCGCTCGCTCGCCTGGACTGCGCCTACCTGGTCGCCTTGCCGCGTATGCTCGCCGACTCGTCGCTCGCCTTGCCGAGCGAGGGCGCGGTCGCACAGCTCCTGCGCTTGCCGCCGGCGGAGGTCGCGCCTTTTTTCGAGCGCGTCTACGAGTCCTCGCGAAGCGAAGAACTCGGTGGACCGACCAATTCCACCGGCGCTGGACCGGCGGTGGTCGTGTTCCGCAGGCTGTCCGCTCGCGCCAACCCGACTGGTTCGAGCATGTCTCCCGTGCGTTGAGCGCGGCGAGCAGTGCGCGTCGCTACACTCGCTCGAGCGGTGCGGCCCCGCGCGCCGCGGAGGAATCGACCGATGAATGCGCTGCTCACGCTGTTGCTCGTGGTGCTCTCGTTCGGCTCCGGACATGCCGTCGGGCAGGAGCCGGGCACGCCAGCATGCGAGAGTTGCAAGGACCGCGGAGTCGTTGGGTGCCGCGTGTGCGCAAGCAAACCGTGCAACTCCGAGCGCGGATTCACGTTCTGTTCGGTGGCGCAGGAGTGCGGCGAATGCGGTGGCGTGCGCTGGCTCGACTGCCCGGCGTGCGCGCGTCCGGCGGATGCGGAGCTCGAGAGGAAGCGTGCAGAGTTGGCGGCCTGGCGCGCGGGCAAGCGCGAGGTCGAAGACGTCGTGGCCAAGCGCGATTTGGTGTTCATCGACTCCCAGCGCTTTCGTCTGGTCTCGGATCTGAAGAAGCTCGAGATCAAGGGCGCCGGCAACGCTCACGCGCTGGCGCACTTGTACCTCGATCGCCTCGAGCGCTTGCATGCCGAGTTCGTGGCCGACAGCGGTGTTCCCGAGGACAAGTTCACCGGCCCGACGACGCTGATGCTGTGGACCAGCGAAAAGGACCAGGAGCGCGCGTCCTCCAAGTACACGCTCGAGAAGGCCACTCCGTTGGCGAAGCTGATGGGGAAGAACCCCGTCGTCTCGATCTGCTTCGGGAAGGGCCAGCTGAAGGATGACGAGGGCTTGCACCGCGCCGTGGTGCATCAGGTCGCGCACTGTCTGCTCTCCAATGCCTACGACGGCGTGTGGCTCGGCAACCTCAAGTCAGGATGGATCGACGAGGGCGTCGCGCACGTCTACGAGCAGCGCTACTTCGGCTCGGTCGAAATCTGGTGCGCGACGACCGACAAGCTCGTGGCCGACGCGAAACTCGGGCGTTTCGAGGCGCACGTGCTGCAGGCCCTCGGGCAGAACAGCGTCGTCGGACTGACGACGTTGTCGGGACAGGACACGGTCGCGCTCTCACCGCTGCAGCGCGTGTTCGGTTGGTCGTATTGCGATTTCCTGCTGCGACACCGCAAGGGTTCGCTCGGACCGCTGGCGCGGATCCTCAAGCAGTCCAAGCCGCTCTCGGAAGCCGTGCAGAGTGCCCTGCAGATCGGGCTCGTCGACCTCGAGCTCGAATGGAGCACGTGGGTCAAGGCCAACTATTCGGCCAAGCGCAAGTGAGCGCCGCGCGGGTAGCATCTCGCGCCGACGATGAACAAGAAGCCGCTTTTCTACACCTTCGGCAACCACATGCACTGGGTCGACATGCAGTGGTTGTGGGGCTACGACGTCTTGCCGAGCTCGACGCGCGACATGCTGGCGCTGTGCGCGGCCACTGGCGCCAAAGGCAACGTCAACTTCGACGGCGTCGGCTACGAGAAGTTGGCCAGTGAGGCTCCCGAGGCGTTGGCCGAGCTGCGCGAAGCGGTGCGCGCTGGCACGATCGAGGTCGTCGGGGCTTCCTACGGCCAGCCCTATGGCCTGTTCCACGGCGGCGAGTCCAACGTTCGTCAACGCGTCTTCGGCGCGCGCACCGTGCGCCGCCTGTTGGGCGTGTGGCCCACGAGCTTCTGGGAGGAGGAGTTCGACTTCTTTCCGCAGTTGCCGCAGATCCTCGCCGGCTGCGGCTTCCAGCGCGCGTCGCTGTTCTTCCAGTGGACTTGGCACACGCCGCACGTTCCCGAGGAGCACTGCGAGCTCGTGCACTGGGAGGGACTCGATGGGACACGGCTCCCGACGCTGCCCAAGAACGAGCTGTGCTTGCACCAGTGGCCCGAGGACTTCGAGGGACGGCTCGACTCGCGCCTGGCGCGAGAGTCCGACGCGCCGGCGATCGTGCAGTGGGTCGAGCTCTTGCCTTCACCGGACTGGATGTGCCGCTCGGAGTTGTTGCGCCCGCGACTGGAGGCGCTGTTCGGCGATGGGCGTTTCGAGCTGCGCTCCTGCACGCTGAGCGAACTCGTCCGCGAGCTCTGCGCGCGTCGCCCCGACGCGCCCGTGCGACGCTACACGCTCGATGAGATGTGGCACGGCATGAGCCTGGGCAAGAACGGCGACTACATGCCGCGCTACAGCCGCACGGCGGAAGAGCAGCTGCTCGCCGCGGAGAGCATCTCGGCGCTCGCGGGCCTGTTCGGACGTCCCTACGCGTCGTGGGATGTCTACCCGACGTGGGAACTCGAGGAAGCCTGGCGCGACGTGCTCGCCGCGCAGCACCACGACGTCCACGAATGCGAGGGGCTGTGCGGCGCGGTCGGCGAGCGCCTGTTCGAGCGCGGCATCGGCATGGCCGGTGAAGTGTTCGCGAGGACCCTCGAGCACCTCGGACGACGTGTCGACGCGCTCGAAGGCAGCACGCTGGTCTACAACACGCTCGGCTGGACGCGCGACATCGCGCACGACCACGGCGTGGTGCGCGACGTCCCGGCCTTCGGCTACAAGGTGATCGATCCCTACGACGAGATCGAGGAGCCGCGCCTGGGGCGGATCCAGATGGAGGTCGGTGACAAGGAGCTGGTGCTCGCGCGCGGCGACTTCGAAGTGCGCATCGATCGCGAGCGTGGCGTGGTCACGCAGATCTTCTCCAAGCACTTCCCCGACGGTTGCTTGCCCAAGGGACGGCCGCTGGGCGCGCTGGAGATGCGCCGCAAGGGCGTGCTCGAGCGCTTCGAGACGGTCAACGTCTCGGAGGCGACCGGCGAGCAGTCCGAGTTCGCCGAGTTCACCTTCCTGCGCGAGGGGCGCGGCGGAAGCCGCGTGCGAGTCGTGTACTCGATGTCGATGCTGCACGACGCGCTTTGGGTGCGCTTCCAAGGCGAGAACGTCGCCCGGCCCGATCCCGGCATGCACGCCGGCCTGCAGTTCCCCATCCGCGCTGGGTTCCAACCGGGACGGATGCTGCACGACCATCCCTACGGAGTCAGCGAGGTTCGCGCGGAGCGCGATTTCGTCCGCAAATACCCGACTGGCGACTGGATGACCTCGCCGCAGGTTTTCGAGGACATCGTCAAGCCACTCACGGGCTATTCGTTCGTCGACTTGCTCGAGGACCAAGACGCGGGGCGTGGGCTGTTGGTGGTCCACGACGGGAGCCAGCAGTTCTTCCGCGAGCCGAACGGCGTGCGCGCTCTGCTGCTCATGTACGACCCCTGGGACGGCGAGCACTACGACAACGTCTTCGACGCCGAAATGTGGATCGCGCCTCACGGTCCGCTGAGTCACACCGACCGCATGCGGATCTCGATGGAATGCAATCTCGGATCCCCGCGCTTCGAGGACTCGGCGTCGGTGCTCGGTGGCGGCGAGTTGCCGCCGCAGCTGGGGGCGCTCGACATCGACGCGCCCAACGTGCTCGTCACCGCGTTCTATCGAGAGAGCCGCAAGGCCGCCGAGCACGTGCCGCAGGCTTTCGCCGACGGTGTCCGCGACCCGTTCGTGATTCGCTTGGTCGAGTTCGACGGCCGCGCAGCGGATGTCACCCTGCGCTTGCCAGGTCCGATTGCGCGGGCGGCCAGGACGAACCTGCTCGGCAGTGTCGAGTCGGAACTGACTCCACGCGCGACAACTCCGCCGTTCGGCCCTCCGCAGTTGCCGTGGAGCGCGTTGCGCTTGCACTTGCGACCACATGAGATCGCAACCGTGATGGTCGACCTCGAGCTCGGTCGCCAAGTCCCGCGCAATCTGGATTCGTATCGCCACGTGTGGGCTAGCGTGCACCGCACGCGCCAGGGTTGAGCTCGCGTCCGAGTGCGGCGACCGTCGCGCAACGCACGCTCGCAACGCCGTTCGACCGCGGGCAGTCGACTTCGAGCAGCGCGGCGGTGCGCTGGCGCGCCGGACGCGCTGCTAGCGGGAACGCTCGGGCGCCACGCGGCGCGCGGTGACCACCAGTGCGACGCCGCCGAGCACGCACGCCGCTCCGCCCAAGGTCCAATAGGTCACGGGCTCGCCCGTCAGCCATCCGAGCGCCAGCGCCACGGTTGGCGTGACGAAGGCGATCAGGCTCATCTTGTGAGCGTCGACGTAGCGCAACAACCAGAAGTAGAGCCCGAAGGTCAGCACCGTGCCCGCCAGCGCGAGGTACACGACGCTCAAGAGGGCTCGCGGAGTCCACGTGGCAGTAGTGACGTCCTCCGTCGCGAGCGCCAAGACCGACAGCAGCGCCGCACCGAGCAGCATCGCGTTGCGATTGAGGCGCATCGAGCTCACGCCGGCTCCGTGGAGCTTCACCACCGTCGTAGCGATTGCGGAAACGACCGGCGAGACCAAGAGCAGCGCCGCGCCCGGGATGGCCTCGGGGCCGAGCTCCGCCAGGTCCGTCGAAAACAGCAAGGCGAGCCCGACCGAGCCGATCGTGAAGCCCAGCCAGTGCACGCCACGCAAGCGCTCGCCGGGTAGGAACCAGTGCCCGGAAATCGCCATCAACATCGGAAACACGCTCCACAGGAGGCTCACCAGGCCCGAGGGCAACAGCGTCTCCGTGCGATACACGATCGCGTAGGACGCGCCGAAGCTGAGCGTTCCCAGCACCAACCACAGGAAGGTCGGTGGAGGCTTGCCGCTCTCGCGCCGTCCGAGCAGCGCGACCAACGCGCTCATCGCCGCGCCCGACACGACGAAGCGCGCAGCCGCCGAGGTGAACGGAGGAAGGTCGCGCAATCCGCCGCGGATCACGACCCAGGTGCTGCCCCAGACCAGGCACAGCAACACCATCGAGGCGCGCACCATCGCGCGCGAAGGAGAACGAGGCGCGCTCTGGTCCATCGATGGGCGCCAGGCTAGCGTCGAGCGCCGAGAGCGCGAAATCCATGCTCGACTTCGATGTGTGCGTGATCGGTTCGCTGAACATGGACCTCGTCGTGCGAGCGGCTCGCATTCCGCATCCCGGAGAGACGCTGCTCGGGAGCGCGTTCGCGCGCTGCCCTGGTGGCAAGGGTTCCAATCAGGCCATCGCGGCGGCGCTCGCGGGCGCGCGGACCCGCTTGATCGGTGCCTTGGGCGACGACGAGCACGGCCGCGAGCTGCGGCGCGCGCTCGCGGACCACTCCGTCGATGACCAGTGTGTGGGAAAGGTCGACGCTCCGACCGGCGTGGCGTTGATCACCGTCGCGGACAACGGCGAGAATGCGATCGTCGTCGCTCCCGGCGCGAATTCCCGAGTCTCGGTGGAGCTCGTCGAGAGCTGCGCGCCGCGGATTCGCTCGGCCAGGATCTGCGTCGCACAGCTGGAGATCCCGCTCGCGGCCGTGCGTCGTGGGCTCGAGATCGCGCGTGCGGCAGGCGCCACGACCGTGCTGAACGCAGCGCCGTTCCACGAGCGAGCGCGGGATCTGCTCCCGTGGACCGATGTCCTCGTGGTGAATGCCGGAGAGGCGCGGGCGCTCGCTCGCGCGCCGCACGAAGTCGACGCGGCGCTCGCGCGCGAGTTGTGGCGGGACAGCGGGCTGCGCTGCGTGCTCGTGACGCTCGGCTCGCGCGGCGCTGTGTTGGCCGACGAGTCGGGCGTCGAACACTTGCCCGCGTTCCGAGTGGAGGTCGTGGACACCACTGGCTGTGGGGACGCCTTCGTCGGCGCGTTCGCCGCGGCCTTCGCGCGCCAAGTTCCGATGCGACGCGCTGCGCTCGAAGGCTGCGCGGCAGGAGCCCTCGCCGCCACGCGGCTCGGTGCGCTCGCGGCGCTCCCGACGCGCGTCGAAATCGAGCGCCTGTTGGCTACGGCACCAGCGTGAGTGCCAACCAGCGCGACGAAAGCTGCGCCGGACCCAGCAAGCGAGCCTGCATGTACAAGGTTGTCCCGGCGAAGGCCGGCGCGCTCGGGAGTCCGAGCGACAGCTGAGCGACGCCCGTGCTCGGGACCATCCCCATCGAGTAGGCCTGGATGTCGTCGCGATCGAGATGCAGCGTACCGACTCCGTTGATCGCGATCGGCGCGCGCGCGAGCTCAGTCGAAGTCAGCAACACGCACTCTCTGCCGACAGGCGCATGGAACTCGACGCTGAGTGACGCGCCGATGTGCGGCACACCGAAGAGCTCGAGGTCGGCGGGCAGCGCGTCGACGAGCGCGATGCGGCCACCATTGCCGAGCGCGTTGGCATGGACCGCCTTGCCGGCCGCAGCGACGCGCCGGCCGTCGCCCGAGATGGCCACGTCGAACACCGATCCCGGCAGGTCGATCGTCATCAGCGGTGTCGAATTGGAGCGAGCGTACACGCGCAACTCGTCGACCGTGTTCGCCGCGTCACCCCAGACACCGACGGCGAAGTGGCTGCCGTCGGCCGAGAGCGCGACGTCCGAGAGCATGTTCTGGTACGTGCCGCTTCCGACCAGCGACTCGCTCATGGTCAAGAGCTTGCTCGAGACATCCAGCGCCTCGATGCGCACGGCGAGGAACTGATCGTAGAACGTGAACCCGTAGGCCACGGTCGAGCCGTCGCCCGAGACGTCGAGTGCGCTGACGTAGTTCGAGCCCGCCAGATAGCGCGAATACGTCGCCGTCCAGGCTGAACCGACTTGCTCGTAGACGCGCATCCAGTTGTAGCCGCCGAGCGCGATCACGTGTCCGTCGCCGGAGATCGCCGCGGCGTCCAGGAACGTGCCGGCGGGAGTTTCGAAGCGTGTCAGCAACGTCGCCGCGTCGAGCACGAACAGCCGTGCGCCGGCGGTCGCGAGCAGCGTACTGCCGTCCGACGAGAGGTCGAACCCGCGCAGCGGTCCGCCCACAGCGAGGGAGCGCGTCGCAGTCGCCACCCCCGTGACGCCGTCGAGCGTCGCCAACTCGACATTCCCGTGCGCGTCGTCGGATGCGGCGCCAACCACGCGCGTGCCGTCGCTCGAGATCGCCACGCGGCTGCCGCTCTGGATGATCGTCGCGAAACTCCACTGCCAGGCGGCGGAGGCGCTCGCGTCCGCATGACACAGCATGTCGACTCGGCGGCCTCCGGGCACCGGAGTCTCGTGGATCACCACCGCGCGACTGGTCTCCTCCGCTGCGCACACCTCGCGATTGAGCGTCCCCGGCGCCGGCACGCTCCACAGCGCGCTCGGCGGGTCGGCGTCGTAGCTCGAGTAGGCGAGCATCGCCTGCGCGTTGGAGTGCACTTCGCTGTAGACCTCGGATCCGAAGTGCGCCAGGCCCACGGTCGTGCCGACCCATCCACTGGCGTTGTCGTCGACGATCCAGCGCACGCCCGCGGGACTGGCGATCGGCGCGGTGAACGTCGCCGGGCCGGGCTCGACGTGCTCGAACAACTCCACGTGTGGAGGCGCGGCAACGACCGAGTGTCGTGTGAGCTCGTGCTGGGCTGCGGCGGCCAGCGCGCAGATGGCGAAGGTGGTGATCAAGGTGAGGCTCACGAAGCGTAGCGCGCACGTCGGGGAAAAGCAGGACCGCCGAGCATCTGCGCCCGGCGGTCCTGTTTAGGTGCGCTCCTGCGCTGGCCTCCGAAGCGCTCGAGGGCCAGTGCGTCAGTCGCAGAACTCGACTTCGAGGCCGTTCGAGAGCCCATCGGAGAACGCGTCCTGCGGATCGCGGAACCACCATTGGTAGTAGCGCGTCGTTCCGACCATCGCCGGAGTCACCGGTATGGCCAGGTCCGCGGCACTGGCGGCGTCGGTCTGCAGGATCGGAGAGCGCGTGATGGGGGCCTTGGTGCACAGCACGCCGTGGTGGAACGGACCGGAGTGCGACAGCGGCCCGAAGAACGCGATGGCGGACTTGTTCGGCAGCGCGTCAGTCAGCTTCAGGTGGAAGTTGTTGGTCGCGACCGACGGCACGCCGCTGAATCCGATCTGCGGCAGCGTGAACTGCGAAGTGAGCTTGGCCGTGCAATACGCACTCGGCTGCGGGCACACCGGTCCCTGGGTCACGCCCGTGGCCCACAGTGCGAAATCGGTCGTGCTCGATGGTGTGTTGGTCAGGGGATTGGTGTTGACGTTGTCGCCACGGACCTCGACCACCCAGGTTCCAGATGCAGGATTCTGCACGAACACGCTCTCGACGGTGTCCTTGGTGTTGGCGCTGCCGCCCGCGGTCGACCACAGCCCGTTGGTCAATCCGTTGTTGCCGAAGTAGATCGTTCCGCCGGGAGACGTGACGACCAACGTCAGGTCGTTCTTGCGGTGTTGCGACGAGCTCACCGCCCCCATGGCGTCACGGTAGACCAGCGTCACACGCAGGTCCGGCTCGCCACCGTTCACATTGAGGTTGTAGGTGACGCTCGAGAGGTTGGAGACGACGTCGGTTTGATTGACGAAGAAGGTCTTGTCGCGACGGTCGTAGAGCGTCTTGACGTTGGCGTGCCCCAGCCCTTGCTTGGCACGCGAGAGATTGTGGGTGCTGCCGCTGAAGTTCCAGGGCGTCGCGGTGTTCATCATCGCCGCCTTGGCGAGCGTGAAGTGCGGTCGGCTCTGGAACACGCTTCCGGTGCCAGGGGCGTTGCCGAAAACACCCGCATGCCACATCTGGAAGAACAGCCCGAAGTGACCGGCGGAGATCGGCGTCGCGGCGCTCGTGCCACCGAAACCCGTGTAGTAGTTGCCCCCGGCGTACCCGCCTCCGCCTTGCACGTCGTTGCACAGGATCGAGTCGTAGAAGTAGGCCAGGTCGGGCTTCATGCGACCGTCACTGGCCGGTCCGATGCTCGCGCCGCCCCAGCTGTCGTCGGCGTAGTTGGTGTTGTCCTGGTGGTTGATCCCGCCGATCGAGACCACGTTCTTGGCCCAGGCCTCGGGGCGCGACTGCGTGGAGTTCGAGTTCGACTGCGACTGCAGGATCAAGAAATCGTTCTGCAGGATGATGTCGTCCATCTCGGCCGAGGTGGAGGTGTAGTCGGTCACCCAGCTGCTTCCCCACGAGTTCGACTGCAACACGCACTGGTAGGTCAGGCTCGAATTGACCAACTCCGCCGTATGGGTGTAGCGATTCCCGCCCGAGTACGAGCCGTAGTAACCGGCGACCAGCTTCGCCGAGGGCAACATGCCGCGCGCTTGCGGGTTGTTCGCGCCGGTCCCGGCAACGATGCCCGACGTGCAGGTGCCATGCGTCCCCGAAGGCACGCTGCCGTGCGAGATCGGAGCAGCGAAGTCCGGGTGGGCGAGATCGCAGCCACCGTCGAGTACCTCGACGCGCACTCCCTGTCCGGTGAACCCGGCGAGCGTCTCGATGTGGTTCGCTCCGCCGAGCGAGCGCACGATGTCCATGTCGTCCTGGGGAGCGCTCCAACGGTCGATGAAGCGCACTTGATCGAGCGCGGCGACTTGCACGAGCATTTCGGGTGTCAGCGTCGCATCGAGGCGGAAGCCCTCGGCGACGAGCAATTCGACCGAACCGCCGAGCTCGGTGATGCGCTGCGCAACGGCTCGCTGCTCTTCCAGGCCGCGCCGGAAGACCTGGATGTGGTAACGCTGCGCTGGCCCGAGTGATCCCGCGCGCAGTGCATCGCTCAGTTCCGGGTCGACCCTGAATTCCGGGTGATACGGCGTGGTCGCGCGCACGAACGGCAAGGCGCGGATGCGCGCCAGTGCATCGTCAGAGCCGCGCACGATGTGCGAGTGACGCTCGATGAAGTCGAACACCTCACCTCCGGCGGCCTCGATGGCCTGCGCGTACTCGAGCAACGGCTGCGTCGAGTACTGCACGAGATGTACGTGACCTTGCGCCGCGAACGGAGAGTCCGCGAAGTCCGGTGCGCCCTGCGCCGGATCGAAACTCGCGCGCCGCAGGCCGATCTCGTAGCTCGTCTCACGCACGACCACGCGGTCGGATCCCGCGGGCTCGATCGCGAAGTAGCGCCGCAGCACCCCCTGCTCGTCGGACTCGCCCCAGCTCGCGATCTGAGCATCGGAGCTCTCGATGGCGAACGTGGACCAATCGAGGACGCGTGCGGAGGTCGAGTGGAACGCCGTGGAACCACTCGAGAGCAAGGTGCCGGTCGGAGTCTGCGAGAGTTGGAACTGGGCGTAGCCGTGGGTCGCGCAGACGAGCGCGAACGCCGGCAGCGCCACCCAAGAGAGCTTGTGCATGGGGAGCTTCTCGGAGCGAGGGGGTGGGTCGTAGCGAAGGAGCCTGGGCCGAGGATAAGCGCCATCGGCGGATGCGGCTACGACGTGCTGCGCCGCTCGCGGGTTCGCTCGTCACCCCAAGACAACGGGCCCTCGCGGCACCGTGCCGCGAGGGCCCCTCCACACAGGAGCTGCCGCCAGTGGCTTCCGGCGGCGGGCTCCCCCTCACGTGACGCGAAGCTCAGCAGGCCTGGCTCATCCAGTGCCCCGCAACCCAAATGCGGACCTCGCGCTGTTCGAGACGGCTCGGCCCGGTCGTCGTGCGCCAGAAACCAGGGCGAGTCTGGACGAAGACCCTTCGGCCGCAGACGTCCACGCGCCATTCGAAGCTCGCCGCGACCCACTCGCGGTGAAGCTCACCAGGAACCCAAATGCGCTCGATGCGCGTCTCGTAGTGCCCCGGAATCCACACTCGCGGCGGTTGGAAGCGCGGTGTGGGCACGCATTCGCGACGCGGGGCGACGCGCAACTCGGCCACGCTGCGGATGCCATGCTCGCGGCGCTCACTCCCGCTCGCGGTGGCCGGTGCTGCCAGCGGGGCGAGGGTCAGGGCCAACCAAGCAAAGCGAATCAGGGGGGTGTTCATCGTTGGAGCTCCTCGGAGAGTGGAAGGCGCCGCGGGATGCGCGGCGCTGCGGGCCCAAATGCGAAGCGCGTGCCTCGACGTCCGAACCGGGCCGAGCGCAGCGGCGCGCGCGACGCGGGCGGGAGGGGAGCTCGAGCCCTGTCGACCCTCGGGGGCAACGTGTCCGCGCGCGCTGTCTCACTCGCAGTGCAACCGCGCTCGCTCGGACCGGCTCGAACCTCGCTCCGCGGCGCTGGAACTCGGACGCGAGCCGCTCGCGCGTGCTGTCCGACGCGGGGGGCGCTGCGGTACTCTGCCGGGCGCCTCGATCGGAGCTCGAACGCGCTGTGGCTCACGGGCACCGCTCCGGCCTCCCACCCCTGACCATGGATCGCTTGAACCCCGACGAAATCCTGCGCCTGTTCCTGGCGCTGGGCGTCGTCCTCGGAGCCGCGCGGGTGGCCAGTGAGCTCGCGCGCCGAGTGGGGCAGCCCGCGGTGCTGGGCGAGATCGTCGCCGGGTTGGTCTTGGGTTCGACGGTGCTCGGTCGTGTCGCGCCCGGCGTGCACGAGTACCTGTTTCCGTCGCGCGGAGCGGTGGCGATCGGATTCCACGCGCTGACGACGGTCGCGATCGCGCTGTTCCTGTTCGTCGCGGGGCTGGAGATCGACCTGAAGACGATCGCGCGCCAGAGCAAGGCCGCGAGCACCGTGGGTGCGCTCGGACTGGCCGTGCCATTCGTCATCGGCTACGCGACGGCCTACTTCGCGCCCTCGCTGGTGGCCGTGGAAGACGGCCTCGATCGGCAGATCTTCGCCCTGTTCTTCGCCACGGCGCTTTCGGTGTCCGCGCTGCCGGTGATCGCCAAGACGCTGATGGACCTGCACCTGTATCGCAGCGACTTCGGCATGGTCGTGATGGCGGCCGCGATCGGCAACGACCTGGTGGGCTGGATCGTCTTCGGCGTGCTGTTGTCGCAACTGCAAAACCCCGACGCGCAGGGCACGGCCGCTGGGATCACGGTGATGATGACGATCGCGTTCGCGCTCGGCGTGCTGACGCTCGGACGCCGCGCCCTGCACTCCATGCTGCCATGGCTACAGGCACACATGAGCTGGCCCGCGGGTGTGCTCGGCTTCGCGCTGACGGTGACGCTGATCGCGGGAGCGGTCACGGAGTTCATCGGAATCCACGCGATCTTCGGCGCGTTCCTGGTCGGAGTGGCGCTCGGCGACAGCTCGCATCTGCGCGAACGCGAGCGCGACGGGATCGAGGAGTTCGTCGGCAGCGTTTTCGCGCCCCTGTTCTTCGGCTCGATCTGCTTGCACACCGACTTCGTCGGTGCGTTCGATCCGTTGTTGTGTCTGGTGATCCTGGTGATCGCCTGCGTGGGCAAGGTCCTGGGCTGCGGGATCGGCGCACGCTGGGGCGGAATGAGCTGGCGCGAAGCGTGGGCCGTGGGTTTCGCGATGAACGCACGCGGAGCGATGGAGATCGTGCTCGGCTTGCTGGCCCTGCAGTACGGCATCGTCGGCGAGCCGATGTTCGTGGCGCTGGTGATCATGGCCTTGGTGACCTCGGTGTTCGCCGGACCGGTGGTGCAACGCCTGTTGGGGCGCAAGGGGCCGCGTCGAGCCGCCGACTACTTCGTGCGCGGAGCGTTCCTCCCGCGCCTTGCCGCGGGTGATCGACGCGCGGCGATCGACGAGCTGTCTCGCGCGCTCGCCGGCTCGCTCGGGATAGCCGAACGGGAAATCTCCGACGCGGTCTGGAGTCGCGAGGAGCTCTCGCCCAGCGGGCTGGGCAGCGGCATCGCGGTGCCGCACGCACGCTTGAAGGGACTCACCGCGCCGCGCATGGCGGCCGGGATCTCGGCCGCGGGAATCGACTTCCACGCGCACGATCGCCAGAGCGCCAAGTTGGTGTTCCTGCTGCTCTTGCCCGTCGAGGACGACGGTGCGCAACTCGAGCTCCTGGCGAGTCTCGGGCGCAGCTTCCAGGTGCCGGAGATCCGCGAGCGCGCGTTGCGCGCGTCATCGTCGACGGAGCTCTTGGCCCTGCTGCGCACCGATCGACCTTCAACGCGCTCGTCCACGACGGTGGGCAGCGATTCCGTCCACTGAACTGTGCGCTCGTCGCGCACGACGGCCGCGCCCGCACTGTGCTACGACTCCGCGTGAGTGCGCTGCGTCAACGCTCGGCGTCGTTGCCCAGACTGCGCAGCAGGTCGTCGATCGGATCGAGCTCGCGGGCTCTGGCCAGCGCGCGCTCGGCGTCGTCGACACGACCGAGGGCGCGATACTCGCCGGACAGCGCCAGCCAGGCCGTGGCGGAGCTCGGGAGCCGTGTCGTCAGCGTCTCGAGCACCACCCGAGCGGCGTTGTGTTGCGCGAGCTGTCCGAGTTGGCGCGCGAGCCGCAGCGCCTCGAGCGGTGAGCTTTCGATGATGCGCGCGGACTGCGCGTCGAATTCCTCGCGAGTGACCGAGGCGTCGAACAGCAAGCGATCGACGGCCAATTCCGGATCGTCGGGGTCGTAGGCCAGGCCCAACTCGACGATTGCGGTCGCCTGAGCGACCTGAGCGAACTGGAACAGCGTCGTCTTCAATTCACGCAGCGCAGGAAGTTGCGCGGGACCGCAGTTCCATTGGGCGCATAGCCGCTGTTGCAGCGCGGGATCCACGGCACTCGCCAGCAGCTGGAAGGTGCGCACGCTGGGGTCGCCGAGTGCGTGGAACAAGCGGCGCGGCGCGGAGAACTCGAGCTGCAAGTTGCGATCGGTGTTGATGCTCTCTCCGCCGACCGCGGCGACGAAGCGCCGCAGTCCGCCCGCGTCGAGCCACAGGCGCGGGAGCAAGATCGAGCGGATGTCGCGGGTCCCGAACCAGCGCTCGAGATCAGCGCCGATCTCGGGACTGGCGAGCACGAGCTGCTGGGCCTCGTCCAACGCGGCGCCCGGGGGGAACAGCTCGCTGTTGGCGGCGAGCAGCAGCGTGTCGTATTCGCTCACGCGGACGAATGCGCAGTGGGGGAACACGCGCTGGACCGTGCGTACCACCAGCGCGTACTCGTCGACCGAGAACGAGTAGGTCTGGACCCACTGCGCCAGCACGCCTTGCGGCGTGAGCTTCTCGCGGATCGCGGTGTAGAACTCCTCGGTGAACAGGCTCGCGATCCCCGCGATCCACGGGTTGCTCGGCTCCGAGAGCACCAGGTCCCATGGCCCGGGATGACCCTGCAGATAGCTGCGTCCGTCGTCGAGCACGGTGTGCACGTTGCCGCGGTCGAGCGGACGATGGTTGACGGATTCGAAGTAGCGCGTGGCTTCCAGGACCGAGGGCTCGATCTCGCACACCGTGACTTCGGTGTTCGGAAACAGCGCAGCGGCTCCAGCGGTCACACCGGATCCCATGCCGATCACCGCCACGCGGCTCGCACGAGGTCGCAGGAAGCGTGGGATGTAGGCGATCCCCAGTTGCATCGGCATGTCTTGACCGGTGCTGGCGTCGATCTTGCCGTTGACACGCAGATTGACGACGCGCTCGTCGTCTCGCGGTGTCTGTCCGAGCTGGCCGCTGAGCACGAGCACGTTGCACGCCGCGCCCTCTTGGAAATACTCGACCTGCATGCGCTCACTCAGTTCCTGGCGTGCCTGCGCACCGTACAGGAACATGCCGGAGTTGAGCGCGAGCGGATCCGGTGCCTTCCAAGTCGAGAGCAGCAGCGCACCGCAGGCGATCGAAGTGACCAGGGCCAGCGTTTGGCGCGCGAACAGCAGCAGCGGCAACAGGGCGAACACGAGCAGTGCGGCGCGCGTGCTCCAGAAGGACCCCAGCGCCGGCAAGACCAAGAGCGCCGCGGTCGCCGCGCCGGTGATCGAGCCCACGGTATTCCAGGCGTAGACGCGCGCGACAGCGTGGCCAGCGTGCGTCGCGCTCGCGCGCGACAGCCGAACCAGTGCAGGAAACAGCAGCCCCATCCCGATGGCCGGCAGCAACTGGATGCAGGCCGCGATCGAAAGGCACAGGAGCGCGTTGAAGGCGCCGCTCGCGCGCGCGACCCGCAAGTGGCCGACGAGCTCGGCCAGACCAGGCTCCGCCGCCGCGGATGCGAGCGAGGGCAAGACCACCAGTCCGCTCGCGAGGCACACGACCTGGGATGGCGCACGACGAGTCGCGAAGCTCACGCGGAACCACAGGCTTCCGAGCGCGAGACCGAGGATGAACACCGTGATCGTCGCGCTGAAGGCGTAGGTCGTGGCACCGACGATCAGAGCCAGCTCGCGCGCCCAGAGCATTTGCAGCGTGATCGAACCCAGGCCACTGGCCAGCGCAGCAAAGGCCAACGAGCGCGGGTGCACCGGGTCGAGTCCGGTTTCCTGCGGTTCCTCGCTCGCGGCGCCGAGCGGGGCGGCGAAGCGCGGCGCGAGCGCCAGTGCTCCGACGCCCACTGCTGCGTTGAGCGCCGCGGCGAGGCCGTTGGTCCAGGCCAGACCGAAGCGCTCGAGCATGAAGAAACCCGCGCACCATGCGCCGCAGGCCGCGCCGAGGCTGTTGAACGCGTACAGCCAGGCCGTCGAGCCTCCCACGGACATGCCCTGGGTCGCGAACTGTCGTGTGAGCAGCGGCAGTGTGGCGCCCATCAGCACACAGGGCGGTCCGATCACGGCCAGCGTCAGCGCGAAACGCAGGAGCGCGAGCGCCACCGGTGAGGAGCTCCACGAAACGCTCAGTCCGGCGGCGCCCTCGAGCAACCAGCCGATCTCGAGCGGGATCAGCAGCGCGAACGCGCCGATGGCGAGCTCGCACCAGCCGTACAGCGCGAGCGGGCTGCGGACGCGGTCCGCGATGCGGCCGAAGATCCATGCTCCCAGGCCCAGACCGAAGAGGAACGAAGCCACCACGCTGGCCATCGCCAACGACGAGTTGCCCCATGCATGGCCGAGGCTCTTGAACCACACGGTCTCGTACACGAGCCCGGTCGAGCCCGAGAGCACGAACAGCCCCGAGGCCCACCACAGATGCTCGCGCCGCGCGACCATGCGCCGTTCAGCGAGCCACGCTCGCGGCGCCGCGCTCAGCGCCGGAGAACACGCGTTCCGCGGCCGCGACGCCGTCGCCGCGGGGTTGGAAGCCCTCGGCTCGCAGGCACGCGCCGAGCGCAGCCAAGAGCGTCGTCACGTTGCGCCGCGTCGCTCCATGCCCCATCAGCCCGACTCGCCACAGTTGGCCCTTGAACGGTCCCAGTCCGCCGCCGATTTCGATTCCGAAGTCCTGGAGCAAGCGCGTGCGCACGC
This sequence comes from Planctomycetota bacterium, assembly GCA_020853575.1. Taxonomy (GTDB): domain Bacteria; phylum Planctomycetota; class UBA1135; order UBA1135; genus F1-120-MAGs118. The sequence continues at coordinate 262,546 of JADYYP010000020.1, read as the reverse complement.
TGACGTCCGGGACGTCGCTTGGAATGCGCACGGCGAGCAATTGCGGCAAGCGCTGGGCTTCCTCGACGAGCAGGCTCAGCCCCAGGGCCTCGAGTCCGGCGACACAGGCACGCGAAGCCGCGGAATGTTGCGCGAAGCGTTGCTCCAGGCCTTCCGCCAAGACCAAGCGCGCGGCTTCGTGCAGGGCGTAGAGCAGATTGCTCGAGATCGTGTGGTGGTAGGCGTGCGCGCCGCCCCAGAAATCGAGCAACAGGCCGAGGTCGAAGTAGAAGCTCTGCACCTTGCGGCTGCGCGCCCGAATGCGCTCGAGCGCGCGCTCGGAAAAGGTCACCGGAGCGAGGCCCGGCGTGCACGAGAGTCCCTTCTGCGTGCAGGACCAGGCTGCGTCGAGCCCGTGGGCGTCGGCGTCGATCGGGATGCAGCCCAAGGACGTGACGGTGTCGGCGACGAACAGTGCGCCGAGCTCGCGTGAGAGATCACGCCAGGCCTCCAAGTCCTCGCGCACACCCGTCGAGGTCTCAGCGTGGACGACCGCGACCACGCGGATGCGTCGGCCCTGGCAGGCGACCCGCGCCGCAGCCACGTCACTTACACGACCCCAGGTGCCGTCGACTCGCACGACGTCGGCGCCGCAACGAGCGGCGATCTCGGCCACGCGCGCGCCGAAGTAGCCGTGCACGGGCACGAGCACGGCGTCGCCGGGCTCGATCAAGTTGCACAGCACGGCCTCCATTCCCGAAGTGCCCGTCCCCGAAACGGCCAATGTGGCCGCGTTGCGCGTGCCGAAGAGCGTCCGCAGCATGGCACGGATCTGATCGAGCGCTTCGAACAGCTTCGGATCGAGGTGCCCCAAGGTCGGCGCGGCCAGAGCGCGCAACACGGAGGGGGCGACGTCCGACGGTCCGGGGCCGAGGAGCAGCCGCGCGGGCGGCACGAAGGTCGGCAGCGAGTGCGTCATCGGGGCTTGATCAGGGTCTCGAGTTCGCGCTTGAAGAGCAGTGGGTTGACAGCGCCGGACATGCCGCCGAGGAAGCGACCTTCGGGCGAGACGAACATCACGAAGGGCAGCATGGTCGCGTCCTCGAGATGCTGCGTCAGCTGGTCGATTTCCGGCTCGGAGTCGTCGCAGTCGGAGGCCAGCGCGACGAAGTGCTCGCGCAGCAAGGGCGCGATCTCGGCGTGCGGCACCACGCCTTGGACCAGGGCGCGGCACTGACCGCAGGCCTCGCGACCGAACTCGATGAAGATCGGCCTGGAGCTCGCGCGGGCGGCGGCGAGGGCCTCGCTCCAGCGCGTGTGCCAGTCGAGAGTGCCTTTGTCGTCGAAATGCGGGTGGGGGCGCCGGCTGTGCATCGAGCTTCGGTCCGTGGCGGAGATGGCGAGCTTGCGGATCCTACCCCGGAGGCGGTGCTCTTGGCGCGTGCCAACGCCGCGGTCCCGAAGGCGAGCCCGCGCGCACGACGCTCCTCCGCGGGGGTCAAGCGCGCGGCCGCCGCGTCCGACAACTCCCGTGGACTCCACTCCTGTGCTCGGGAGGCGGAGCCGCCTCAGCAGTCAACGCGGCATCGGAGATCGACATGACGTTTCAGGACGAGAGGGCCACAGGCGTGGGAGAGCGCAGACGATCGAATCGACGTGACACGGACGTTCAACTCGAGGTCGCCGTCGAGACGCACACGATCGCTGGCCGTGCTGAGAACATCTCCGCAGCCGGGGTGTTCTTCTTCGCCGACGGACCGCTGCAGGTGACCGTCAAGCTGCTTCAGGACGGCCAATCGCAGACCTACACCGGCAAGTTGGTGCGGGTCGAACGATTGAGTCCGGAGACGACTGGCTTCGCGATCGAGTTCGATCGCCTCTAGGCTCGAGCGTCACAGCGCTGCTGGCGTCGAGCGGCCGCGAGGCCGCCCACGGCGTCTGATCGAGACGCGCCGGTCGGGCTCGAATCGAAGCACGACGAGCGGGTGCTCGTCGCGCGGCTCGGCCGTCACATCGTGTCCAGGAACCAGCGGGGGAGGATGCCCATCCAGAGCACCAACGCCGCGCACACGGCCGAAGCGAAGGTCGCCGCGAGCGCGACTGGCTTGCTGTCGACGCTTGGGCTGCCTTCGGGCTGCGACTGCATCCACATCGCGATCACGACGCGCAGGTAGTAACCCAGCGCGACGACCGACAGCAGGACGCCGAGTGCCGCATAGATCGTCATGTCGGCGCGGACGGCGACCGAGAACACCAAGTACTTCCCGAGGAAGCCGCCGGTCGCCGGAATGCCGCCCAGCGACAGCATGAACAGGGTGAGCGCTGCCGCGATCACCGGTCGGCGTTGCCCCAGTCCGCGCAACCCATCGAGCGTCGTGGTGTGCTCGCCGTCGCGCTCGAGCAAGGCCAGCAGGCCGAACGCGCCTCCGGCCGTCGCGACGTAGGCGCCCATGTAGAACAGGCTGGCCTCCAGCGCTGCGCCGGCCTTGGGGTCTCCGGCGAGCGAGCCGGCGACAGCCAAGAGCAGCGTGCCGGCGTGCGCGATGCCCGAGTAGGCCAGCATGCGCTTGACGTCGGTCTGGACCAGCGCGGCGAAGTTGCCCGCCGCCATGGTCAAGAGTGCGATCAGCGCCACGCTGTTCGCCGCGGAATGCGGCAGGATCACCGCGGCGTTCATCAAGAACGCGAATGCTGCGGCCTTCGTGCCCGTCGCCATCAGGGCCGTGACCGGAGTCGGGCTGCCCTCGTACACATCGGGCACCCACAAGTGGAACGGGAAGGCGCTGATCTTGAAGAACACGCTCGCGGCCACCAGTGCGATGCCCGCCAGCGCCAGCGGCTCGCCCAGGATCGCCGAGCGGCGCGCGTCGTCGGCAAACGCGTCGAGTGAGATGCTCCCCGTGGTCGTGTAGATCAACGCCGAGCCATACAGGAAGAACGCCGCACCGAAGGCGCCCAGCAGGAAGTACTTCAAGCCCGCCTCGACCGACTTGGTGCGCGAGCGCCGGAAGGCCGCGAGCGCGTACAGCGGGATCGAGAGCAACTCCAGGCCGATGAAGAACACGATCAAGTCGTGCGCGCCCGCCATCAGCATCATGCCCAGCGGCGTGGCCAGCATCAGGACGTCGTGCTCGGTCTGGAAGGCCCGCTCGTCTTCGTAGTAGCGCAGGCTGTACAGCCAGGCGATCAACGTCCCGAGCACGAACAGGATGCCCCAGATCGCGCTCGTGTGATCGGCGGCGTAGCTGCGTCCCACGACCAGGCCCGGAACCTGTTCGGACGCGAGGATTCGGGCGTGCAGCGCCGCGGATCCCAGCAATGTTCCGAGCATCAGCAGGTTGCTGACGCTGCGACCAACGGGCAGCACGCTCGAAAGCAGCAGCAACAGCAAGCCCAGCGCGATCACGATCAGCGGGCTGAGAGCGACGAAGGCCGCCCCATCGAAGTAGGTTTGGAGCGATTGCGGGTTCATCGCGCGGCGACTCCTTCCGTCAGCGGAGATTCGTTCGTGAGGCTCGCCGTGCGCACTTGCTGGGCTTCGAGCACTCGCTGGCTGACCAGCGCCAGACCGGGCTCGGCCTTGCGCGTGAAATCGGTCGGGCGCACGCCGATCCAGATGGCCAGTGCGACCAGCGGCAGCATCAGGGCGATCTCGCGGCCGTTGAGGTCCGCGAGCGTGCGATTGGCGGGGATCGTGACCGATCCGAAGAGCACCTTGCGCGTGGCCATCAGCAGGTACACGGCACCGAAGATCACTCCACTCAGACCGATCACCGACCACAGCGGCGCGCTCTGGAAGGAGCCCAGCAGGATCAGGTACTCGCCGACGAAGCCATTGAGGCCCGGCAAGCCGACGCTCGAGAGCACGGTGAACACCCAGAAGAGCGCGAACACCGGCATGACCGTGGCGATGCCGCCGAACTGCTCGAGGGCGCGCGTGTGACGGCGCTCGTAGATCATGCCCACCAAGAGGAACAACAGTCCGGTGGAAATGCCGTGGTTGACCATCTGCAGCATTCCGCCCGACAGCCCTGCAGGCGTCAGCGCGAACAGGCCCAACACCACGTATCCCAGGTGGCTGACCGACGAGCAGGCGATCAAGCGCTTGAGATCGGTCTGGGCCCACGCGAGCAGCGCTCCGTAGACGATGCCGATCGCTCCCAGGGCCATCATCACCGGCTGAGCGGCGACGGCCGCGCCCGGCAACATGTGGATGCAGAAGCGCAAGAGCCCGTAGGTGCCCATCTTGAGCAGCACACCCGCCAGCACCACGGAACCCGAGGTCGGCGCCTCGGTGTGGGCGTCAGGCAGCCAGGTGTGGAACGGCAGGATCGGGACCTTGATGCCGAAGGCCAGCGCGAAAGCCGCGAAGTACCACAGCTGCTGTTCCACGGGCTCGCGGCACAGCTGATTGACCAGGTCGTAGACGTTGCTCGTGCCGCGCTCGTAGAGGATCGCGATGATCGCGATCATCATGATCAGCGAACCCGCCAGCGTGTAGAGGAAGAACTTGACGGTCGCGTACAGGCGCCGTTCGCCACCCCAGATCCCGACCAGGAAGTAGAGCGGGATCAGGCTGATCTCCCAGAAGAAGTAGAACAGCACCAGGTCGAGCGCGAGGAACGTGCCCAGCATGCCCGTCTGCATCACGAGCATCCACACCATGAACTCCTTGACGCGCTTCTCGACGTGCCCCCAGGTCGAGAGGATCACGACCGGCATCAACAGCGCCGTGAGCGTGACCATCAAGATGGACAAGCCGTCGAGGCCGAGGCGGAAATACACCAGCGTCGGCGCGTCGTAGGAACTGGGCAACGTGAACCACGGCACCTCGATCAGGTAGCGCGACACGTCGAAGCCTGGCTCGTATCCGGCGTAGAGCACGATGCCCAACGCGGCCACGGCCAAGGTCGTGATGAGCGCGATCGCGCGCTGCGCTTTCTCGGCGCCTTTCGGCGTCAACAGCACGAGCAACGCGCCGACCAGCGGCAAGAACGTCAAGAGGACCAGTTGCATGGCGCGGGCTCCTAGCTCCACATCCACAGGGCCGAGAGCACGACTGCTCCCGCGCCCATCCACAGCGCGTAGGTCGCCAGGCTCCCTGAAGCGCTCTTGCGCGCGACCGCTCCGATCTCGCGCGCGGTGGAGCCCGCGCCGTTGACCAGGCCGTCGATGGCGAAGGCGTCGATGACGAAGGCGATCACGTGCGCCACCAGGCGCAAGGGGAACACGATCACCTTGGCGTAGGTCGAATCGATCGTCCACGCGTCGCCGAGGAACGCGGCCAGCGCCGGACGACGCGCGGCAACGAACTCGTCTTGCCGCGTGCCGTGCTTGTGCGCGTGGAAGCCCAAGTGCGCGAAGGTCAACGCGATCGCGGAGCCCGCGGCGAGCAGGATCCACTCGAGCGTGTGGCTGAGCTCGTGCTCACCGTGGTGCGCCGCGAGGATGCGCTCGCCTCCGGCGGTCACGGGCTCGAGCCAGCCCGCGAGCAGGTGCGGGGCGTGGAACACGATCGGCAGGCCGAGTGCGCCGCCGAGCACCGACAACACCGCGAGCACCGCGAGCGGCGTGGTCATGAGGGCCGGAGACTCGTGCGGGTGCACGTGGTGGTGGTCGAAGCGCTCGGGCCCGAAGAACGTCAGTGCGACCATGCGCCAGGTGTAGTACGCGGTCAGCGCGGCGGTCAGGATGCCGATCGCCCACAGCGCGTAGTGCAGGCCACCGGTGGCGAACGTGTGCGCCAGGATCTCGTCCTTCGAGAAGAAACCGCTCATCAGCGGCAATCCGCTGAGCGCGGCAGCGCCGCACAGGAAGGTCACGAACGTGCGCGGCATGTGCGCCTTGAGCCCGCCCATCTTGTGCATGTCCTGTTCGTCGTGCATGCCGTGGATCACCGAGCCCGCGCCGAGGAACAGGAGCGCCTTGAAGAACGCGTGGGTCACGAGGTGGAAGACCGCCGCGGCGAACGCACCCGAACCGAGCGCCAGGAACATGTAGCCGAGCTGGCTGACCGTCGAGTACGCCAGCACTTTCTTGATGTCGCGCTGAACGAGCGCGGACGAGCCGCCGATCAAGGCCGTTGCGGCGCCGACGCATGCGATCACGGTCAACACCGTGGGCGCGGAGGCGAACAAGGGATTGAGCCGCACGACCAGGTAGATGCCCGAGGTCACCATGGTCGCGGCGTGGATCAGCGCGCTGACCGGCGTGGGGCCCGCCATGGCGTCGGGCAACCACGTGAACAGCGGGAATTGCGCCGACTTGCCGCAGCAACCACCGAACAGGAACAGGGCTGCGAGCGACACGCGCAGCTGCACGCCGCCCTCGAGCTCGGAGGTGTTGCGCGCGATCGTGCTCGCGATCGTGGCCATGTCGAGCGTGCCGTGGGTCGGATCGGTACCGAACAACCCGATCAGCAAGAACGAACCGATCAGGAAGCACGCGTCGCCCACGCGGTTCATCACGAAGGCCTTCTGCGCGGCCTCGGCGGGCCAGCCCTTCTCGTACCAGAATCCGATCAACAGGTACGAGCACAGGCCGACGCCTTCCCACCCGATGAACGTCCCCAGCAGCGAGCTGCTGAGCACCAACATCAGCATCGCGAACACGAACAGATTGAGGTAGGCGAAGAACTTGGCGTAGCCAGGGTCTCCCTTCATGTAGCCCGCGGCGTACACGTGGATCAGTAGGCCGACGCCCGTGACCACCAGCGTCATCGTGCTCGACAGCGGATCGAGCAGGAGCCCGAGCTGGAAGTCGAACAGCCGCGCGTTCTCGGCGCCCATCGAGATCCAATGGTGAGCCGTGCTGCGCAGCGCGCGCTCGTGCTCTCCGAGCGCGCGCAACTCGTTGAATCCGAAGATGGCGCAGCCGAAGGCTGCCAGCATCGCGACGCAGGCAACCAGCGCTGCGATCGAAGCGACGCCGCTGGCCTGTGGCTGGGACTTGCGCGCGCGCAAGGTGAGGAAGTGCAGGGCTCCGGCGATCGCACTGCCCAGGAGGGGCAGCAGCGGGATCGACCAAAGCCACGCCTGGGACCCGTGGCTTTCCATGGCGACTAACCCTTCATCTCCGTCGTGGCGTCGATGTCCGCCGATTGCTTCAAGCGATAGAGCGCGATGATCAACGCCAGTCCGACGGCGGCTTCGGCGGCCGCGACGGTGATCACGAAGATCGTGAAGATCGGGCCCTGCAGGTCGGGCGTCTCGCTGCCGCTGTGCAAGCGGCTCGCGGCCAAGAACGTCAGGTTGGCGGCATTGAGCATCAGCTCGATGCACATCAGCGAGACGATCACGTTGCGTCGGATCAGGAAGCCCAACACGCCCAGCGCGAACAGCGCGGCCGAGAGGAGCAGCAGATGCTCGGGGGGGAAGCTCATTGCTCGTTTCCCTTTCCGACGCGCTTGCGCTTGGCGAGGACCATCACCGCCACCATGGTCACGAGCAGCAGCACCGACACGGCTTGGAACGGCAGGCTGTAGCGGCCGAACAAGGCCAGCGCGAGATTGTGCACGCTGTCGATCGGCTCGGCCGACGCCTGCGCGACGCTCTCGGGAAGACTCGCGCGTTGCGCCGCGATCAAGCCGATCAACCCCAGGCCGACCGCGATCGCGCAGGCGAGCTTGGCCCGCGCGCTCTGGAAGGGCGCGAACGACAGCTCGAACTTGGTGCCCAGGGCGCCCAGGTTGAGCAGCATGATCACGAACAGGAACAGCACCAAGATGGCGCCGGCGTACACCAGGATCTGTGCCGCGGCCATGAACTGGAAGCCTGCGAGCAAGTAGATCACCGCCAGTGCGAAGAAGCTGGCGAGCAGCGAGATCACGCTGCCCATCGCGCTCTTCGCGAGGATCACGCCCGCAGCACCGCACAGCGCGATCAGGCTCGCGAGGTAGAACAGTGCGGCGCTCACGGGGCCCTCCGCCAACGATTGTTGAGCTTGTACACGTAGTCGATGCGCTTCTGGAGCGTGGACTTGGGTCGCTTGAGCTTCTCGATGTCGTACAACAGCGCCGCGCGCGAGAAATCGGCGAGCTCGAGCTCGTCGGACATGAAGATCGCGTCCTTGGGGCACGCTTCCTCGCAGAAGCCGCACAGGATGCAGCGCAGCATGTCGATGTCGAAGCGCTTGGGCTCGCGCTCGATGCCGCGGTCGGTCTCACCACCGTCGATGGTGATCGCGTAGGCCGGACAAGCGACTTCGCACATGCCGCACGCCACGCAGGCGATGTTGCCGTCGTCCTTCACCACCAGGCGCGGTTGGCCGCGGGTGACCGCGTCTTTCGGAAGCGGCTGCTCCGGGTACTGGCGCGTGATGGGCTTCTCGAAGAACTTGCGGAAGGTGATCGAGAGTCCGCGCACGACTTCCGGCAAGTAGAGCCGCTCGAGCAGCGTCAGCTCCTTGCGTTGAACGACGACCATGTCAGTGGTCTCCAGTGAAGGCGATCCAAGCGCCGGTCGCGAGCAGGTTGAACAGCGCCAAGGGCAGCATCACTCTCCATCCCAAGCGCATCAGTTGGTCGAAGCGCAGGCGCGGCAACGTCCAGCGCACCCAGATGAACAGGAACAGGAAGAACCCAGCCTTGATCAGGAAGGCCAGCACGCCCAGCGCCCAGTGCGCGTCGGGCATGAACGGCACCGAAGGCCCGCCGAAGAACAGCGTGGCGTTGAGGCTCGACATCACCGTCATCGCGCAGTACTCGCCGATGAAGTACAGCGCGAAGCGCATGGCCGAGTACTCGGTGTGGAAGCCGCCGACCAGCTCGGGCTCGCACTCGGCGAAGTCGAAGGGGTGGCGGTTGGTCTCCGCGAAGGAAGCGATCGTGAACAACACGAAGGCCAGCACGCCCATCGGCGTGCAGATGTTCCAGTCCCCGATCTCGCGCTGCGAGGCGACGATCTCGTTCAGGTCGAGCGAGCCGGAGAGCGCGACGATCGCCAGGATCGAGAGGATCAGCGTCAGCTCGTAGCTGATCATCTGTGCCGCTGCGCGCAGTCCGCCGAGCATCGAGTACTTCGAGTTCGAGGCCCAGCCTCCCAGGATCACTCCGTACACGCCCAGGCCACCGATCGCGAGCATGTACATGATCCCGATGTCGAGCTGCGCGATGCCCAGCGGGATCTCGCGCCCGCCGATCACCGCTGTGGTGCCGATCGGGATCACCGCGATCGTCAGCATCGAGGGCATCGCCGCCAGCGCTGGCGCCAGGCGGAACAGCAGCTTGTTGGCGCCCGCGGGGATCAGCTCCTCCTTGAAGATGAACTTCACCCCGTCGGCCAGCGGCTGCAGCAGGCCGAAGGGCCCGACGCGGTTGGGGCCGTAGCGGTACTGCATCCACGCCGAGACCTTGCGTTCGGCGAGCGACATGATCGCCGCGGTGGCGATCATCCCGCCGAAGATCAGCACGATCTTGGCGATCCAGATCACGAGTTCGGGGACGTCTTGCATCGCGCTCTCATGCCTTGGCGGGGGTCGCGCGGACCATTTGCAACAGCGCATGCAACGAAGCGTCGAGCATGCGCACGCCCTGGGGCGCGGACACGGCGACGTTGAGCACGCCCTTGTGACCGTCGACGTTGATCCAGTGGCCCTGCTTCTCGACGTGCGTCGGCACCGCGATACACGCGTCCAGGGCCGCGAGATCGCGCGCGACGACGTCGAACACGACCAAGCGCAACGCGCTCGGGAGTGCGCCGAGGGCGTCGCAGCCGACGGTTTCGAGCACGCGTTCTCCGACGAGCAACGCCGATCGGGCGCCCTTGAGCGCCTCGATCACCGCGCTGGGGGAAAGTGCCTCGCAGCCCAACTGGCTGAGTCCGCGCCGGTTCGGGCAAGGGTCGCCGGTGTGCAACAGCTCGTCCTTCATCCCGTTGGGCTCGGGTGCCACGAAGCACACGCGCGATCCCAGCGCACGCGCGAGCTCGAGCGCGGCACCAGCCTCTTCCTGGGTGGCGAACGGCGACAGCACCAAGAGCGGCCGCGGGTGGGCCGCGACCAGGTCGGCGGCGACCGCCAGCGCTTCGTGGAGCTCAGCGGGCTCGAGGCCGTTGTAGCCGCGGATGCAGGCCGCGCGCAGTCGGCCGCCGAGCGCGCTTCCCTCGGGCGCCAGTGGCAGCGACACGGGCGCGAGCGCGTGTCGACCGACGTCGCACATCCACCACTTGTTGATCGCCTCGTTCGCACGCGGTCGGAAGCGCTTCACTTCCTTGCCGCGCAACGCCTCCACGGTGATCGAGCAGCCGCGCGAGCATTCCGCGCAGGTCGAGAGCGACTTCGACAGGTTCCACACACGCGCCTGGAAGCGGAACTTCTTGCTGGTCAGCGCACCGACCGGGCAGATGTCCGCCAGGTTCCCCTGGTAGTTGCCGGTGAGCGGCTTGTCCATGAAGGTGTTGATCACGGAGCGCGATCCCAACCCCTCCACGGTCAACTGCGGCTTCTTCACGACGTCGGCGTAGAAGCGCACGCAGCGCGAGCACAGGATGCAGCGCTCCTCGTCGAGCACGATCACGTCGCCCAGCGACTTGCGCTTCTGGAGCTTGCGGCGCGCTTCGCTCGAGCGTCCCCGAGCTTGGCCCTCGTTGAAGGTGTAGTCCTGCAGATCGCACTCGCCGGCCTTGTCGCAGATCGGGCAGTCGAGCGGGTGGTTCTTCAGCAGGAATTCGAGGCACTCGCGGCGCGTCTCGTGGGCCTTGGGCGTGTCGGTCGAGACCACCATGCCCTCGGAAACCGGAGTACGGCAGGCCGCGACCACGCGCGCTGGCTGCCCCGGCGCCGCGGCCACTTCGACCTGACAGATGCGGCACGAGCCGACCGGAGTCAGGCCCGGGTGATAGCAATACATCGGTACGTCGACGCCGTGGTCGTGGCAAGCGCGGATCAGCGGCTGCTTGGGGTCGACCTCGATGTCGCGTCCGTTGACGTTGATCTTCGTCACGCGTGCGCCTCGTGCAGTTCGGGTGCGCTCTGATGGGACGGTGCGTTGGGATCGCGGCCGAGCTTGACGCACTCTTCGAAGTCGGCGCGGAAGTGCTTGATGGCCGCGAGCGTGGGGATCGCCGCCGCGTCGGCGAGCGCGCAGATGGTCTTCGCCGGCGCCATGCCGTTCGAGAGGCTCACGAGCAGGTCGAGGTCCTCGCGCTGACCTCGGCCGACCGCGATGCGGTGGAAGATCTGGTGCAACCACTGCGTGCCTTCGCGGCACTGGCTGCATTGCCCGCAGCTCTCGTGGTCGTAGAAGCGCAGCGTCACGTCCATGATCTGCGGGATCGACGCGGTTTCGTCGAGCACGATCATCGCCGCCGTGCCGAACATCGAGCCCGCGGCCTTGACCGAGTCGTGGTCCATCACGACGTCGACGGCCGAGGCCGGCAGCAGGCCTGTCGACGAGCCCCCGGGGAAGAAGGCCTTGAGCTTGCGGCCCTTCCACACGCCGCCGGCGCAATCCTCGATGATCTCGCGCGCGGTGACGCCGAACGGCAACTCGTACACGCCGGGCCGGTTGACGTGGCCCGAGATGCCGCACAGGAAGTTCCCGGTGCTCTTCGGCACGCCCAGGCCTTTGAACCACTCCGCGCCGTTCTTGACGATGAAGGGCGCGTTGAAAATCGTCTCGACGTTGTTGACCGTCGTCGGCGACTTCCACAGGCCTGAACCTGCGGGGAACGGCGGCTTGGGCCGCGGGTGACCGCGCTTGCCCTCGAGCGACTCCATCAGGCCGGTCTCTTCGCCGCAGATGTAGGCGCCCGCGCCCTTGTGCATCCAGATGTCGCAGGAGAAGTCGCTGCCGAGGATGTTCTTGCCGACCAAGCCCGCGGCGCGCGCTTCGTCGATGGCCGCCTGCAGGCGGTTGTAGGACAAGCGATATTCGCCGCGCACGTAGATGTAGGCCGCTTTGGCGCGCATGGCGTAGCACGCGATCAAGCAGCCCTCGACCAGGCCGTGTGGGTCGCGCTCCATCAGCACGCGGTCCTTGCAGGTGCCGGGCTCGGATTCGTCGGCGTTCACCGCCAGGTAGCGCGGTCGCGGGTCCTTGGTGATGTCGGGCATGAAGCTCCACTTCATGCCGGTGGGGAAGCCCGCGCCGCCGCGCCCGCGCAAGCCTGAGTCCTTCATCACCCCGATCACCTGCTCGGGCGTCCAGGGCTTCTTGAGCACCTGCTCCAGCGTCTCGTAGCCGCCCTGGGAGCGGTAGACGCGCAGCGTGTGGGAGTCGGCCGCGCCGATGCGTGTCAGGAGGTACTTGGGGAAGTCCTTCACGGTGCGCTCCTCAGGATCTTCTCCGCCTTGCTCGGGTCGAGGTCTTCGTGATACACGCCGTCGAGGTCGAACATCGGAGCGTTGGCGCAGGCGCCCTGGCATTCGACGCGCACGACGCTGAACTTGCCGTCGGGCGAGGTGCCGCCCACCGGCGCGCCGGTGACCTTGCACACGTGAGTCAGGAGCTCCTCGCCACCGCGCAAGGTGCACGAGATGTTGTGGCACACGCTGACCAGGTGCTTGCCGCGCGGGGTGAGTCGGAACATCGGGTAGAAAGTCGCGACCCCGAAGACCTCGACCGGCTCGAGGCCGAAGAACGCCGCGAGATCCTCGATGGTCTGCGGGCTGAGCCAGCCACCGAGTTCTTCTTGGCAACGGTGCAGCGCGGGGATCAAGCCCGCACGGCGCTCGGGATAGTGCGAGACGAGCGTGTTGAACTCGTCGATCAATGTCTGCGGCAGTGCCATCAGCGATCCACCTCGCCCATGACGAAGTCCAGGGAACCGATCAGCGAGACCATGTCGGAGAACAAGCGGCCGTGCGCCAACAGCGGCAACGCTTGGATGTTCATCAACCCCGGCGCGCGGATGTGGCAGCGCAGGGGCTTCGACGAGCCATCGCTCGCCAGGAAGAAACCGAGCTCGCCCTTGGACGACTCGATGCCGCGGTAGCACTGCGCTCTGGGCAAGCGCATGTCGGTGACCAGCTTGAACTGGAAGATCAGCTCTTCCATCGAGCTGTGCACCAGATCCTTGGGCGGCAGCACGAAGCGACGGTCCTCGATCAACACCTCGCCCGGCGTGGTCTTCAAGCGCTCCAATGCTTGGCGCACGATGCGGCACGACTCGCGCATTTCCTGCATGCGCACGAGGTAGCGGTCGTAGCAATCGCCGTCGGCTCCGACCGGCACCTCGAATTCATAGTTCTCGTAGCCGCAGTAGGGCTGCGCGCGGCGCAGGTCCCAATCGACGCCGCTGCCGCGCAGCACCGGTCCGGTGAGCGACGAGGCCAGCGCCTGCTCGCGCGAGATCACGCCGATGCCGCGGTTGCGGTCGTACCAGATCCGATTGCGTGTGAGGAGCCGATCGATCTCGTCGAGCGCCACCGGGAAGTCCTCGAGGAACTTCTCGATCAGGCTCTCGACACCCGACTCCACGTCCGCATACACGCCGCCGATGCGCACGTACGTGTTGTTCATGCGGTGGCCGGTGTAGGCGTCGAGGATGTCGTAGAGCCGTTCGCGCTCCTTGAACGAGTAGAAGAAGATCGTCACGGCACCGAGGTCGATCGACTGCGTGCCGATGTAGATCAGGTGCGCCATGATGCGCGAGAGCTCCATCAGGAGCACGCGGATCACTTGCGCGCGCGGCGGGGCCTCGATGCCCGCGAGTTGTTCGACCGCCAACGCGTAGCCCACGTTGTTGGTCAGCGGCTGCACGTAGTCGAGGCGATCGGTGTGCGGGAAGAACTTGTGCCAGCCCAGCGTTTCGCAGCTCTTCTCCTTGCCGCGGTGCAAGTAACCCACCACCGGATCGCACTTGACGATGCGCTCGCCGTCGAGCGTGATCAGCAGCCGCAACACGCCGTGTGTCGCAGGGTGCTGCGGCCCCATGTTGAGCGTCAGCAACTCGCCGTGCAGCGGGTCGTCGGCGTCGAGCGTGGGCGCCGTGGGCGCGTATTCGAAGACTCGCGTCGTCGTCATGGCGTTTCCGTCCAGCCTTCGCGGCGCTTGCGATCCCAATCGCGGTAGAGCTTGTCGGGTTCGATGCCGTGGTGCGGGAACTCCTTGCGCAGCGGGTGGTGCTCGTAGCCCTCGGGCATCAGCAGCCGGCGCAGGTCGGGGTGACCCGTGAAGTGGATCCCGAACATGTCGAAGCACTCGCGCTCCATCCAGTTGGCCCCCGGCCACAGATCCGAGCAGGTCGGCGCGCTGGCGCCGCTCAAGGTGCATTGGACGCGCACGCGATCCCTGTGCTCGAGCGAGAGCAACTGGTGGTGCAGTTGGAAGCGCGGCTCACGCGGATAGTGATCGATGGCGGTCACGAAGGTGCACATCGCGAAGCCCGCGCGATCGCGCAGCGCGCGCAGCACGTCGTGCAACGCCGCCTGTTCGACCTCGATCGCCGCTCCGTCGGGGTGGGCCACCACGCGGTGCGCCAGTCCCTCGAGCGCCGCCGCAAAGCGCGGAGCTGTCAGCTGCTCGCTCACGGCTTGACCTCCGTCCTGCGCGGCGCCGGGTCACCGATCGCCTGGCGCGCCTTGGGATCGTGGGCGTGCTTGTCGAGACCCGACTTGTGGTGGCCGAAATTGGGCTGGAATTGCAGCTTGCCGCTGCCGCTCTCGCTGCCGATCGGCGGGGCGCTGCCGAGCAGGCGGCCGAGCGGATCCTCGCGCTCGATCTTCTTCTGCAGCTTGAGGATGGCGTCGATGACCGCGTCGGGGCGCGGTGGACAGCCGGGCACGTAGACGTCGACGGGCAGGATCGAGTCCACGCCCTGCACGACCGCGTAGCTGTCGTACATGCCGCCTGAGCTCGAGCACACGCCCATGGCGATGACCCACTTCGGATCGGGCATCTGGTCGTAGATCGTGCGGGCTGCCTGGGCCATCTTCCAGGTCAGGGTGCCCGCGATCACCAACAGGTCGCATTGGCGCGGCGTGAAGCGCGCGGCTTCGGCGCCGAAACGCGCCAGGTCGAATTTGGGGCCGAGCATCGCCATCAGCTCGATGCCGCAGCACGACAGCCCCAGGGGCATCGGCCACAGACTGTTCTTGCGGCCCCAGTTGATCAGCCAGTCGGTGCGCGTGGCCACGAAGCCGAACGCGCTCTGGTCGGAGGCCTGGTCGGGGCCGACCGGTTTCAGCGATCCCATTCGAGTCCTCCCTTGCGCCAGACGTAGACCAGCCCGACGGCCAAGACGCCGACGAAGGCCGCGATCTCGAAGAACACCAGTTGTCCGACCCCGTGGTCGGCGAGCCAGCGCGCGCTCGCGGCCCACGGAACGAGGAAAATCGACTCGACGTCGAACAGGATGAACAGCACCGCGACGAGGTAGAAGTGGATCGACAGACGCACGCGCGCGCTGCCGATGGGGTCCATGCCCGACTCGTAGGGGTTGGCCTTGCCGATCGCGCGGCGCTTCTTGCCGAGCACGTCGGAGATGATCAGGTTGGCGATCGCGAAGCCCGCGACGAGCAGCGCGAACAACAAGATCGGTGCGTAGCGTTCCAGCATGTGGGCGGACCATCGGGGACGGCGCTCGCACGGGCCCCGCGGGGGGCGGATCGCGCGGCGATGTTCTCGCGCCTTGGCAGGGGTGTACGGAGAGCCCGCAACCTCTCGCTCGAGGCCCCGCGATCGACCGTTCTGGGACGTTTGAACGGTCGTTCGAGAGACCCGCGAGTGTAGCGACGGCCAAGGGCCGAAGTGAACACCCTCGTGGCACTCCTGGAGCGCCCGCGAGCGCCGCCGGTGCGAGTTCCCGATGCGATTGCGTCCTTCGACGGATGGACGCACGCTGCGCGGGTGAGCGGGTCCGAGCGAGGTGGGCGCCGCCGAGGAACGGTACGGTCGCAGCCGGCTCTCGCGCTAGGCACTTCCAACGCGCGCGGAACTCCGCGCTACTCTTGGCTGAGCGCGCCGCTCAGCCGTCGCACGCGACGAATTGCCCGCCGCTCAATTCGGCGAGTTGCTGCAGCGCGCCGTCGCCACCGGAGCCGAGTTGAACGCAGTAGAACGCGACGCAGCATTCCGGTCCGATGCGTTCGAGCAGCGGCGCGACCCAACTCGGCCCTTCCTCGGTGGCGCCATCGCACAGCACGACCACCGTGTCCTCTTCCAAGCGCTTCAGGTCGACTTCGCCTCCGGAGCCAAGACGCAGGATCTGCTCGACCGCGGGCCGCAGCTGGGTGCCTCCGTCGGGGCGTCGCTCCGCGGCCCAGGTCTGCGCGAGCCTCAAGTTCTCCGGCGTCGCGTCTTGCAGCTTGTCCTTCCATACGTGCACGTTGGACTCGAACAACAGCACTCGGAAGCGCGTTCCTGGACCGAGCGACTCCAAGAAGGCCGACATCTGGCGGATGGCCTCGCGGTAGCGCGTGCCCTGGCCTTCGAAGTTGGCCGCCATCGACCCCGAACGATCCAACAGGAACGTGACTCGGTCGCTGACCGGTCGCAGGCCGAAGAACGCCGCGCGCGACTCGGCGCGCTGCTCGTCGGAGCGCGGCGCGACAGGCGCTGTTCCGCGAGCAGCCCACCAAGCTCGCCAGGCGTCGGGTGACGCACCGATGTTCACCCCGGAGCGCGCGCGCAGGGCGTTGACGAGCTCGCCTTCGATGCGCCGCGATCCGCCGCCACTCGTGCGACGGGCGATCCAGGTGCGCAGGGCCTCGATCAAGGCCGGCGCGGCCAGTGAGTCGTCGACGGCCGCGATCAAGCGCAGGGCGCGCGTCGCGACGCGCCAGTCTCCGCTGACCAAATCGGCGTGAACGAAGTCGTAGACCGCGCGCGAGCTCGCGCTGCCCTGCGGCAGCTCGAGGCCTCCGAAATGGGCCTGCACGATGCTGGCCACGGTCCAGGCCGGAACGGCGGACGGCGTGCGCAGTTGCTCGAGCATCCAGGCGTGCACACCCACGTCGTCCCATCCCACCAAGGCGCGCAGCGCGCGTTCGCGGATCTCGGGATCGAGCTCGCGGCTGCAGGCCAGGATCGCGACCAGGGTGGTTGGCTCGTACTTGCCTGCGAGCACCTCGAGCGTCGCACGCCGGCGCCCCGAGGCGTGGGCCTTGGGATTTCCGAGGACATCGGTCGCGATCCACGTCTCGAGTCTCTCCGCGGAGTAGAGCTCCAGCGCGCGCTCCAGGCCGCGGAACGCCTCACCCGCGATTTGCTCGCGCGCGCCGAGGTACGGGTCGGTCGCGGCTCCGCTCGCTGGCCGGCGGGGGACCAGGGCCGCGAAGTCCGCCAGGACCGCGAAGAGCTCGCTGCGTTGCTCGATTCCCTCGCTCAATTGCGCGGTGAGCTGCGTCACCACGCGCTGCGCTTGCGCGGCCGATTCGGGATCGAGGGCTTTCGCGTTCGCGAAGCGTCGCAACCAGGCGCGGGCTTCGCTCAGCGCGTCGCCGGCGAGCGAGGCCCCGCCGCCGTGGCGCGCGGCTGTGGCGGAAGGGCTCGCAGTCCCTGCGAGGGCGAGCGCGAGTGCGATGCCAGCGACGAGACACATGCTGCGCTGCTCGTTATCCGGCGGCGCCCGCTCGACTACGAAAGCGCCCGGTCCGCGCTCGACGGGAGCGCGCCTCGCTCACGGAGTCAAGGTCAGCTCGACGAAACGTCGCGCGTCCTCGACGCGCGGATCGCGCACCCAGCCCGCGATTTCGACCTTCGCGCAGCGCGCGCCGAGCTCCATTTCGAGGCTCTCGCCCAGCGGCAGGTAAGAACTCGTATCGAGCACCAACGTCGCTTTTGCGATCTCCTTGCCGGAGGCATCGAGCGCTCGCGCCCTGAACTCGATCTCGCGTCCGATCAGACCCGGCACGCGGTGACCGGCGAGGTTGGTGAGCACCGCCTTCGTGCGGCCGTCGGCTTCGAGCAGCTTCCACGAGAACGCGGACGCCAGGAAGGCTGGGTCGCGGGGAGTCTGCAGCTCGTGGCTGCGCACGTCGCGCTTCACACCTACGCGCTCGACCGTGCGCACCACGCTCATGTGGCACTCGACGCAGCTCTTGCCCTGGGCGGGGAGCTCGCTCTGCTCGAAGTCCTTGGCGATGCCGATCACGGGACCGACGGTTGTCCGGTGGCAGGCCGAGCACAAGGCGTTGGAGCCTGTTCCCGTCAGCGACTCGGCGCGCCGCGTTGCATGTTTGTCGGTGGCGACGCCGGTCGGTCCGAGCAGCGCTCCGTCCGGCGCCAGGTGGCAGCTTTCGCAGGACACGCCGAAGTGGCGCGCGTCCGGCCGCGCCTGCGGCTTGCCCTCGAAGCCGCTGGCGTGCAGGGGCAGCGGCGCGTGGCAACCGTGGCACGACTCGGCCTTCTTGCGTCCCACGAGATCGGCTTGGTAGAGCTCGTCCTCCCAGGCCATCGCGTGCAGCGTCGAGGCCCATTCGGTGACGATCTCTGCGTGGCATTCGTTGCAGCTCGACTCGCTAGCGCGCTCCAGGCGCGTCGGACGTCCGTCGGGTGTTGGTGTCGGGCGCGGCCGCGCGGGCGGAGCCTGTGGAATCCACGCGGCGCTCGCCAGGCAGACCGCGAATGCAGCGAGGACCAGGGCGGCGGCGGGGCGCTTCATGCGCGCGGATGTTAGCAGCGTGATCGCGCGCGATTCACTCCGAGGATGCCGACCTCAGGCAGGTCTCGATTCGGTGTGCGCGGTCCGGTGACCCCACAGCCTTGCGCTCCTCCAAGCTCGCGACCGGCTCGGCCGCGCAGGCCCAAGCCTGGCGCCGGCGGTCGAGGCCAGGTTCGGGCCATGACCCCGCGCGGCACGCCCTCGCGATCCGCCCCACGCGCATCGTCCGTGGCCGCGGTCTCGGCCCTGGCTCCGGTCGCGAGCTTCGGGGCCGCGCCCGGAATCACGGGGCGCGCACGCGACCAGCGAAGCGAGGACGCATGCGCGTGATCGAGCTGAAGCAGACCGCGCTGCGCGGATCGAGGGCGCCGCTGTCGAGGACGAGTTGACTAGTTGCCCAGCGTCGCGCGCAGGAACCAAGCGTGCTTCTCGGTCTCTTGCAGCATCGCCGTGAGCATGTCGGCGGTGTCGATGTCGCCCTCTTCCTCGGCGATCGAGCGGCTCGCGCGCAGGCCCTCGGCGAAGGTGTCGAAGCGCTCGCCGAGCAGCTTGGCGTGCTCGAGGTCGCGCACGACGTCGGCCGGATAGTCCGCGAGGTGCGAGGCGCGCGCCGCGTGGCGCACACCGCCTTGCGCGAGTCCGCCGAGGATCACCGCGCGTTCCGCGATGTCGTCGACGTGCCCCGTGACGGCGCTCGCGAAGGTGTCGAACAAGGGGTGCAGCGCCGCGAAGTGCGGGCCCTTCACGTTCCAGTGGGCGAGCTTGACCTGCGATTGCAGGTCGAGCCCGTCCGCCAGTCGCTCGTTGAGCGTCGCGATCAAGCGGTGACGCGAGTTCTCGCTCAAGCGGCTGGAGCTGGAGAAGCGCGCGAGCGACGGCGGAACGACGGTCTTCGAAGCGGGCTTGCTCATGGGCTGGCCTCCGTGGCTGTCAGGGAGCGGGTTCGGCTCGCGGTGCGCACCGACGCAGCGGCGGCGACGACCGCCGCGATCCGGACCACCTCGTGGACGTGAGTTCCTCCCAGTCCGCCGTGGAGCACGGCGCGCTCGTGGACTTGCACGCGCAGCTCGCGATCGTCGACGGCGCTCACGGCGTGGGAGCACAGCTCGAAGTCGACCTTGCAACCGGCTGTGTGCGCCATGCGACTCATCCGCAGGCGTGGCGCCATCTGTGCGTATGCCGTCACTCCGACACGCTGCCGGACGCGGTCGTGGGCATCGGTCATCGTCCACAGCGCCGCGGCCGAGCGCGCAGCGTCGAGTACCGCCCCACGGCCGCTCGCCGAGGCGCTCAGCACGCGCGAGGCGCTCAGACCTTCAGCGTGGCTTGACCCGGTTGCCAGTTGCACGGGCAGAGCTCGTCGGTCTGCAGCGCGTCCAGGGTGCGCAGCACCTCGTCGACGCTGCGCCCCACGGCCAGGTCGTGGACGCCGACGTAGCGGATCACACCGTTCGGATCGACGATGAACGTGGCGCGCAGCGGCACGCCTTCGCTCTTGTGCAGGATCCCCAGCGCGGAGGAGAGCTCGCGCTTGGTGTCGGCCAGCATCGGGTAGGGCAGCGACTTGAGCTCGGGGTGCTGTTGGCGCCATGCCAGGTGCACGTACTGGGTGTCGGTCGACATCCCCAGGAGCTGCGCATCGCGCTCGCGGAACGCCGCGTGGCGGCGGCCGAACTCCGCGAGCTCGGTCGGGCACACGAAGGTGAAGTCCATCGGCCAGGTGAACAACACCAGCCAGCGCTGGGGGTGGCTCTCATGCGTCAGCTCGGCGAATTCGTGGCCGTGATCGAGGCTGACGACGGACTGCAAGCGAAAGGGGGGCAGGCGATCACCGACGGTCAACATGTGGGGCTCTCCTTGGGGTGGATGAAGTATCGAATTAGACTAAGTCTAATTCGGGTGCGGGGCACGTTCCAGTGTCCTCGACTGATTTTCAGGGGGCCCGGCGGCGCGCGTGACGCCGACCGCGCAGGACGACCTGATAGTCGCGCACGTCGTACGCGCTCAGGCGCTCGGCACTCAGCTGCTCCACGCCGCGGACCTCCAGCGCATCCCAGGGCAAGTCGTGGATCGCGCCCGAATCCAGGTCGACGAAGTGGTGGTGCGGGTCGAGCTTGGGGTCGTACACCGTTCGGCCCTCGGCGATCGAGAGCTCGCGCAGCAGGCCAGCTTCGACGAAGCGGTGCAGCGTGTTGTACACGGTTGCGCGCGACACCAACGGCAGGCGCTCTTGGACACGCGCCAAGACCGTGTCGGCGGCCGGGTGGTCGACGGCCGCGAGCACACACTCGGCGATCGCCAGGCGCTGCGCCGAGGGTTGCACGCCGTGCTCGCGGAGCACGCGCACCAGATCGAGCGAGGCCGGTTCGCGGGCCATGACGAATTTAGACTAAGTCCAGAACGCGAGGTCGTCAAGGGCGCGCATGCGCGCAACCAACGCACTCCGTCCCCGGGCCGGGACGTTCCGAGGTGCACCTCGCCGCGGGGGTCAACCCGCTGCGCGTCCGAGCCGACACTCTGCCGCGAGGACCGCTCCGCATGAACGAACCGCTTCCTTTCGCAGTCCAGATCGATGCTCAGGGCTCCGTGCTCAAGCTCGGAGAAACCATCGGTGTTTCGAGCGCCGCCGCGCTGCACGAGGCGCTGGTTCCGGTGCTCTCGCAGGCGCGTCCCTGTCGTGTCGATTGGTCTTCGACGCGCCACGCGGACGCGTGCGTGCTTCAACTGATCAGCTCCTTCTCTCGCGCCGGTCGCGCGCGCGGAGTCGCGATCGAGCACTCCGGTATCGGGACCGAGCTCCAAGGATTCCTCGACCTCTCGGGCTTCGCGGCGCTGTTGCGCGAATCCGTGGGAGGGGTACACGCGTGAGCGTCGCGGGCGAACCCCAGGGCGCAGCGCCGCCGGCCTCGAGCGGCGTGCTGCCGGTCTTGGCGCAACAACTGCGCGAGACGCGCGAGCAGATCGAAACCAGCGTGGTGCAGGTCTCGGGGAGCTTCCAGGGCATCGCGCAACGCGCGCGCGAGAGCGTGGAAGCCGCCACCAACATGTTGAAGGGCGGTAGCTCGGAGGCCTCGATCGAGTCGTTGGTGGCGACATCGCACGCCACGCTCGAGAACCTCTTGCAGCGCATCGTCAAGGGCGGCGAGCTCTCGATGAAGGCCGTGTACCGCATGGACGATGTCGAGGACGGGATGCGGCGCATCGCGCAGATCCTGGCCGACGTCAACGACGTGGCCACGCGCACGCGGCTCCTGACGGTCAATGCCAAGATCGAGGCCGCGCGCGTCGGCGAGCAGGGCAAGGGCTTTGCCGTCGTCGCCGGTGAGATCAGTCAACTCTCGGTCAAGTCGGCCGAGATCGTGGTCTCGATCACCGACATCCTGAGCAAGCTCTCCGCGGACGTGAACTCGACGGTCGCGGGCCTGCGCGACCTGGCCTCGGCCGACATGAACGAGGTGCTGCTCGGCAAGGAAGAGGTCGAGGCCGCGATGCGCGCCTTCGAGGGCAAGCACGCCGAGCTCGAGGCGCGTATCCGCGACCTGTCGAACTCCGGCGAGAACTTGGCGCGCGAGATCGGCGCGGCCGTGGTCGGCATGCAGTTCCAGGACCGCGTCAGCCAACGCCTGGGGCACGTGATCGAGGCGCTCGAGGAATGCCACAGCTTGGCCAACGCGCCCGGCGCCAACGGCGCGCTGCCCGCCACCGCGATGCTGCGCTCGATGACCAATACCTACACGATGGCCGAAGAGCGCGACGCTCACCTGCGCGGATCAGGCGCCTCGCGCGCCGCTCCCAGCGCTTCCGCCAACTCCGAAGTCGTCCTTTTCTGAACCGCAGAGTCCCAATCCATGACCAAGACAGCGTTGATCGTCGACGACTCCGTGTCGATGCGACAGATGGTGGCTTTCACACTGAAGCAAGCCGGCTTTCAGGTGATCGAGGGCGGCAACGGCAAGGAAGCGCTCGACCGCGTCAAGGGCCAGAAGGTCGAGCTGGTCATCACCGACCTCAACATGCCGATCATGGACGGCATCTCGCTGGTCAAGGAGCTGCGCGCCAAGCCGGACTTCAAGTTCACGCCGATCCTGCTGCTGACGACCGAGTCGCAGGACACGAAGAAGCAGGAGGGCCGAGCCGCCGGCGCGACGGGCTGGATCGTCAAGCCCTTCCAACCCGATGCGCTGCTCAAAGTCGTCGCCAAGGTCGTCCCCTGATCCACGAGGCCCTCGCGTGCAAATCGACCTGACACCCTTCCGGCAGACCTTCCTCGACGAATCCGTCGAGCACGTCGCCGCCATGGAAGAAGGCCTGCTCTCGCTCGAGAGCCGGCCCGACGACAACGAACTGCTCAACTCGATCTTCCGCGCCGCGCACTCGATCAAGGGCGGCGCCGGGAGCTTCGGATTCGAGGACGTCGCGCACTTCACGCACTCGGCCGAGAACCTGCTCGACAAGCTGCGCAACGGCGAGATCCGCGCCGAGCGTGCGCTGGTCGATCTGCTGTTGCGCGCGACCGACATGATCAAGCTCTTGCTCGCCGCCGCGCGCGCCAACGAGGGAGCGCCGGGTGAGATGGCGACGCTGCTGGCCGAACTCGACCAGCGGCTGGCGCACGGCGGCGCGGCGCTCGCGGCTCCGCTGAGTGCCGGCCCGATTGCTGTAGCCCCCAGCGCCGTGTCGAGCGCGGCCGAGCGCCGGGTGACGATCCACTTCACGCCGTCCACGGAGCTCTTCCACACCGGCATGGACCCGCTGCTCGTGCTGCGCGATCTGGCCTCGCTGGGCAAGATCGTGCGCGCCGAGCTGGACGCCGAGCAGATCCCGATCTTCGAGGTCCTCGAGCCCGAGTCCTGCCACTTGTCGTGGACGCTGGAGCTCGCCACCGAGGCCAACGACGCCGCGCTCCGCGACGTGTTCCTGTTCGTCGAGGACGGCGCGCGTCTGGAGCTGACGACGGCCAATGCGCCCGACACGCTCGCACCTCCGGCGCACGCGGCCTCGGTGTCGCCTGCGCAGCACGCGCTGCCGGCTGGCAGCGCCGGAGCCACCCCGGTCCCGTCGTCGGCCCCGACCCCTGCGGCGGCCAAACGCCCCGCGGCCGCGGCGGAGAACGCCTCG
The DNA here is from genome assembly GCA_020853575.1 of Planctomycetota bacterium. GTDB lineage: Bacteria > Planctomycetota > UBA1135 > UBA1135 > F1-120-MAGs118. The sequence continues at coordinate 238,907 of JADYYP010000020.1, read as the reverse complement.
ATCCGCGTGGGCGTCGAGAAGGTCGACCAGCTGATCAACTTGATCGGAGAGCTGGTGATCTCGCAGTCGATGGTCACCGACGTGGTCAATCACTTCACGCCCGATCGCCTGCAGCAACTGCGCGAATCCGTGCTGGCGATGCAGCGCAACACGCGCGACTTGCAAGAGCGCGTGATGGCCGTGCGCATGGTGCCGATCGGCTCGATCTTCAGCCGCTATCCGCGCATGGTGCGCGACCTGTCGGGGACCTTCGGCAAGTCGATCCGACTCGAGCTCGAGGGCGAGGAGACCGAGCTCGACAAGGGCGTCGTGGAGAAGGTCGGCGATCCGCTGACACACCTGATCCGCAACTCCTGCGATCACGGCATCGAGACGCGCGAGAAACGCCTGGCGGCCGGCAAGTCCGAAGAGGGCGTGATCAAGCTCTCGGCCTTCACCGAGGGCGGCGCGGTGTACGTCGAGATCAGCGACGACGGCGGCGGTCTCGACACCGAGCGCATCCGCCGCAAGGCGGTCGAGAAGGGCTTGATGCGCCAGGACGACACCTGGAGCGACGAGCAGATCCATCAGCTGATCTTCCAGCCGGCGTTCTCGACCGCCGAGAAGGTCACCGACGTTTCGGGCCGCGGTGTCGGCATGGACGTGGTGAAGAAGAACGTCGAGGCCTTGGGCGGCACGGTCGCGATCCACTCGCAGCGTGGCCTGGGCGCGCGCTTCCGCATCAAGCTGCCGCTGACCCTGGCGATCCTCGATGGCCTGACGCTCTCGGTCGGGCGGCAGATGTACATCCTGCCGCTGGTCTCGATCGTCGAGTCCTTCCGGCCGCGCAGCGAATCGCTCAAGACCGTGCTCGGACGCGGCGAGCTGATGATCGTGCGCTCCGAGTCGCTGCCGCTCCTGCGGCTGCACCGCATCTTCGGCATCGACGACAGCGTCCAGGACCCGTCGAAGGCGCTGGTGGTGGTCGTCGAGGGCGACGGCCGGCGCGTGGCGCTGCTCGTCGACGAGCTGTGCGGGCAACAGCAAGTGGTGATCAAGAACCTCGACGCCAACTTCCGCCGGGTCGAGGGCGTGATGGGCGCGACGATCATGGGCGATGGCCGCATCGCGCTGATCCTCGACGTGCCCGGATTGATTCGACTGGCGGGCGTCGCGAACGACGTCGCGCTGGCCGCAGCCTCCTGAACCCGACCACGGCGCGCGCCTGCGCGACGAACTCGCAAGTGAACCCCAAAGACCAGACCATGAGCACGACCCTGCGTGAGACCGGTGGCGCCAGCGCGGCGCTCGACAACGACCAGTTCCTGACGTTCCGCTTGGCGAGCGAGGAGTACGCCGTGCCGATCCTGCGCGTGCAGGAGATCAAGGGCTACTCGGCGGTCACTCCGATCCCCAACGCCCCCAGCTACATCAAAGGCGTCATGAACCTGCGCGGCACCGTGATGCCGGTGCTCGATCTGCGCGCCAAGTTCGGCTTCGAGGCCACGGAGTTCACCAAGTTCACCGTGATCATCGTGGTCAACGTCGGCGCCAAGGTCGTGGGGCTGGTCGTCGACGGAGTTTCGGACGTCTTGAAGTTCGATCACGACGCGATCGAGCCGCCGCCGACCCTGGGCGGCGACCTCGACACCTCGCACCTGACTGGAATGGCCAAGCAAGGAGAGCGGCTGGTGGCGCTGCTCGATCTCGAGCGCATCGTCGGGCTCGAGTCCCTGTCCCGTTGATTTCGCGCTCACCACAGTTCTCCCACCAACGCACACGTCCCATGACCGTCAAATCCAAACTCACCATCCTGATCGTGTCCTTCGTGGCTGGCCTGGCGCTGATCCTCGGCATGGCCTTCAAGGCCCTGCCGGCGACCGTCGAGGAGTCCGAGTACAACGGCATCGTCCTGGACAAGGACCTGATCGCCGACATCCTGCCGCCGCCAGAGTTCATCATCGAAGCCCATCTCACCGCCTGGCAGATCGCGCATTGCGTCGACGTGCAGCTCGCCGAGAAGCACCTCTCGCGCATGAAGCAGCTGCGCGCGGACTACGACACGCGCCACGAGTTCTGGAACGAGAACCTCGAAGGTGATGAGATCCGCACGGCGGTGCTCGAGGAAACCTACGAGCCGGCGCTGGAGTACTTCCGCGTCGTCGAGCAGCAGTTGGCGCCGGCCGCCCTGGCGAACGACTTCGAGCGCGCCACGGCGGTGCTCAACGAGGAGCTGATGCCGATCTACGAGCGTCACCGCGAGGCGATCGACCACGCAGTCGCGCTGGCGACCGAGCACCTCGACGAGGAGATCGCGGAAGCCAGCACGGCCATCGGACTCGAGCGCACATTGCTCGGTGGCGTTGGCCTGGCCGTCACGCTCCTGGGCTGCATCCTGGGATGGACGATCGTCACCGGCGTGACGCGCTCGGCGCGCACCGTGAACGAGGTGATGGCCAAGGTCGCGGGCCGCGATCTCGCGGCTCGAATGGACGCCAACGCCAAGGACGAGTTCGGTGACATGGCGCGCTCGCTCAACCGCGCGCTCGACGAAGTCTCTTCGGCGATGCGCACGATTCGCGGCTCCACCGACGAGGTGGGCACGGCCTCGCGCGAGCTGCAATCTGCGGCCAACGAGATCTCGGGCGGTGCGCAGGAGTCGGCCTCGAGCCTGGAGGAGACCGCCGCCAGCCTGGAGGAAATCACCTCGACCATCCAGCAGAACGCCGACAACGCCCAGCAGGCGGCGCAGCTCGCCAAGGGCGCGAGCGACACCGCGCGTGCGGGCGGCGAAGTGACCACGCGCGCCGTTTCGGCGATGAAGGACATCAACGAAGGCTCGAAGAAGATCGCGGACATCATCACGACGATCGACGAGATCGCCTTCCAGACCAACTTGCTCGCGCTCAACGCCGCGGTCGAGGCCGCACGCGCGGGCGAGCAGGGTCGAGGCTTCGCGGTGGTGGCGAGCGAGGTGCGCAATCTGGCGCAACGCTCCGCCGAAGCAGCCAAGGAGATCAAGGGCTTGATCGGCGACTCGCTGCAGCGCGTCGAACGCGGCTCGCAGTTGGTCGACGAGTCGGGCAAGCGACTGTCGGAGATCGTCGAGAGCGTGCAGAAGGTCGCGGACATCATCGCCGAGATCGCGGCCGCGTCGCGCGAGCAGTCGACGGGCATCGAGCAGCTCAACACCGCGGTCAGCCAGCTCGACCAAGTCACGCAGCAGAACGCGGCGCAGACCGAGGAGCTCTCGAGCACGGCCCAGCAACTCTCGACGCGCGCCGACGAGGTGCGCACGCTGGTCGGGGCCTTCGCCTTGGGCGGCGCCGCGGAGTCCGGCTCGCCCAGCGCGAGCGCGCCTGCGGCGCGGGCGACGCACTCCGCGCCCAAGTCCGCGGCGCGGCCCGCCGCTCCGCGCACGAGCGCCCAGAAGTCGGCGTCGAGCGCCCACGCTGGCGCGGATCTCGAGCGCAAGCTGGCCGAGGCGACCACCGCCGTGGAAAGCTCGTTCGAGGAATTCTGAGAGCCGTCGCGCGCTGCTCTGGGGTGAACCCAGGGCGCGCGATCGACGCCGACAGCCGAGCGCGACCGCGACCCTGCGAGGGGCGCGGTCGCCGCACTTTCGGGGGGGGGCGGCGGCACGGAAAGTCCTTCGTGCGCTTCCCGACGAAGCTCGCTGGCGGGCGCCCGAGCGCTCGTGCTTTGCGTTCAGAGGGCGCTGTTCCGAGGCCGAAAGGGGAGCGCCTGGACCGACCCCTCGGTCCCCTCCGGACTGGCCCCGACGCGATCCGCATGAGCCCCGAAGATCTCCATCTGCACCTCGATGGCCCGTCCCTGTCGAATCAAGAATTCGACGAGCTCAGTCGGTTGATCTACGAGACCACGGGCATCTCGCTGAACGACAGCAAGAAGGTGCTCGTCGAGTCGCGCCTCGCGCGACGCCTGCGCGCGCTGGGCTCGCGCTCGTTCCACGACTACTGCACCTTCGCGCGCAACGACACGACCGGTACCGAGTTGCGCGAGCTGACCAACGCGATCACCACCAACAAGACCGACTTCTTCCGGGAGTCGCACCACTTCGACTTCCTGCGCTCGACGATCCTGCCGGCCATTCAGGCGCGCGCCAGTCACGGCGGTCCACGCAAGGTGCGCGTGTGGAGCGCGGCCTGCTCGTCGGGTGAGGAGCCGTACACCATCGCGATCAGCCTGCTCGAGCACTTCGGCCTCAACTCGGGCTGGGACATCCGTGTGCTGGCGACCGACATCGACACCCAAGTGCTCGAGAAGGCCGAGAAGGGCGTCTACTCGGAAGAGCGACTCGATGGCGTGCCCGCCGATTTGCGCGCGAAGTACTTCTTGCGCGGCACCGGCATGTGGTCCGGGCACTACCGCGCGCGCCCGGAGCTGCAATCGCTGGTCAAGTTCAAGCAGCTCAATTTCATCGACCGCGACTGGGGCATCCGCGCGCGCTTCGACGTGGTCTTCTGCCGCAACGTCGTGATCTACTTCGATCGCGCCACGCAGGACATGCTCTTCCGGCGCTTCCACCCGTTGATCGCCGACGACGGCTATCTGATCATCGGGCACTCCGAGAGCCTGCACTTCCTGCCGCAGCTCTACGCACCGCTCAAGAACACGGTGTACAAGCGCAAGAGCGCGGGGGGCGCGGAGGTCGCACTGCCGCAGGCCACAGCGGCCCCGATCACGGCCCCGATCGCGGCGCTGCCCGCGCGCCGTCCGACTCCCGCGGCGCTGCCCCCGGTCCAGAAGGCCGACTCCAGCGCCGACGAGGACCTCAAGCCGCACTCGATCTCGATCGGCGACGTGTACTCGAGCGACAAGCCGGCATCGGTGCGCACCTTGCTGGGCTCCTGCGTCGCTGCCTGCCTGTGGGATCCGCTGGCGCGCATTGGCGGCATGAACCACATCCTGTTGCCCGAGGGACCGCAAGACGGCACGGGAGCGAGCCGCTATGGCGTGCACGCCATGGAGCTCTTGATCAACGCACTGATGCGTCTGGGCGCCGAACGTCGCCGCCTGCGCGCCAAGGTGTTCGGCGCGGCGCACGTGCTCGGAGCACTCTCGCGCACGGCCTCGGTGCCCGAGAAGAACGCCGAGTTCATCAAGGGCTTCCTCGAGCGCGAGAGCATTCCGATCGTCGGCCAACGGCTGGGCGGGACGCTGCCCTTGGAAGTGGTCTTCCACACGCACACGGGCAAGGCCTTCGTGCGACCGGTGCAACCCAGTGGCGCTCACAATCTCAGCCGTGAAGAAGAGCAATACAGCCTCGAGATCGTGCGCAAGGTCGGCGCTGAACCGGACGACAACATCACGCTGTTCTAGGGCTTTCGGAGTTCACCATGAGCATCGCCACCACACCGTCCCAGGACGGTCGCAGCCTGACGATCAAGGTCAGCGGACGCTTCGACTTCAAGTTGCACACGGAGTTCCGGCGTGCCTACGAGTCGCTTCCGCAGCGTCCCGCGCAGTACATCATCGATCTGGGCGAGACCGAGTACATGGACAGCTCCGCGCTCGGCATGCTCTTGCTGCTGCGGCAATTCGCCGGCGGGGATGGCTCGACGATCACGTTGGCCAAGGTGCGGCCCGAGGTCGCGAAGATCCTGGCCGTGGCCTCGTTCGGCAAGCTGTTCAAGGTCGCCTGACCCGCGCCGCCAGGGTTCCGCATGAGCGTACCGGTCGAGACGACCCCGAGCGCGGCCGCGCCGAAGCTCCGCCAGAAGGTGCTGATCGTCGACGATCAGGCCTCGCTGCGCGCGCTGCACGGCGCCTACGTCCAACACCTCGGTCACGCGGTCGTGTTCGCGACCAACGGGCTCGAGGCGCTCGAGTCCTTTCGCCGCGAGCAGCCCGACTGTGTGCTGCTCGACCTGCACACGCCGGGTATCGACGGTGTCGGGGTCTGCCGCCGAATCCGAAGTGAGTGCGGCGACCGCTATGTCGCGGTGATCCTCCTGACCGGAGACGATGGCGTCGCGACAGTGACGCGCTGTCTGGAGGCCGGAGCGGACGACTGCTGGGTCAAGCCGCTCAAGCCGCAGCTCCTCGGGCCGAAACTCGAATCACTCAACCGCATCCGAGCGCTGTACGAGCGCTTGCGCGGGCACCAGGAGGAGCTCGCCGCCTATCGCGTGGCAACGTTGCGTGAGCAAGAGCTCGCGAAGTCGCTGTTCGCGCGTGTCGTCGATCGCGGTCAGCCGGCGGCCAACGTGCGCCGCATGATCCAGGCCGCGGACGTATTCCACGGCGACATCGCGCTGACGGCGTGGCGTCCCAACGGAGCACAACTGATCCTGGTCGGGGACTTCACCGGCCACGGACTCCAAGCCGCGCTCGGCGCGATTCCCGTGGCGGACATCTTCCACTCCATGGCGCGCGTGGGATTCGCGGCGCCCGACATCGTGGCCGAGATCAACCGCCGCCTCTTTCTGTGCTTGCCTCGCAATCTGTTCCTGTCGGCCTGCGTGCTGGAGATCCACCACGCAGAGTCCTTCGTGCTGGCTTGGAACGGCGGCTTGCCGACGCTCTTCGTGCAACGCGAGGGAGCCGGGCTGGTGGCCGAGATTCCGCCGCACCACGTCCCGCTCGGCATCTTGCCCGAGAGCCAGTTCGACGCCTCGTGCCAGACCATCCCGATCAAGCCCGGAGATCGCGTGTTCGCGGCCAGCGACGGCGTGATCGAGACCGCCAACCGCGCGGGCGAGCAGTTCGGCGAGGAGCGATTGCGCGCGGCGCTGTGCGACGACATCGGCGGTGAAGGGCGCTTCGAGGAGCTCGTGCGGCGCATCGAGGCTTTCCGCAATGGCGCGGAGAAGCTCGACGACGTCACCCTGGTCGAGGTGTTGTGCGGACCGGCTGTCGTTCCGCGCTCCGATCAGAACAGCGCCAAGTCGACGCGCGAAGCGCTGACCTGGAAGCTCGCTCTCGAGCTCGAGGGTCAGGCGCTGCACCAGGTCGACCCGATCCCGCTGTGCCTGCGCGCGGTGCAGGAGATTCAGGGACTCGAAGGGCACAAGGAGGCACTGCACCTGGTGTTGTCGGAGCTGTTCAACAACGCGCTCGACCACGGTGTGCTCGGCCGCGACTCGCGCCTCAAGGAGACGCCGGACGGTTTCCTGGAGTTCTACGCCAGCCGCGACCGTCTGCTGGAGACCTTGCATTCGGGCAAGGTCGCCCTCGAGCTCGCGCACGAGCCCACGCCCCAGGGCGGTCGGTTGACGATCGACGTCGTCGACAGCGGTCCGGGATTCGAGCGCGGTGCGGCTCCCCAAGCCGGCGCTCACAGCGGGCGCGGCATCGCCTTGGTCGAGTCGTTCTGCGATTCGCTCGAGTACCGAGACGCGGGTCGACGCGCCCATGCTCGCTTCAGTTGGACCAGGGAGGCACAGAGCGAGGAGCGGCCACAATGACTCGAACGCGTGTGTTGGTGATCGACGACTCGGCGGTGATGCGCAAGCTCCTGACCGAGATGCTCGCCAAGGACCCGGGGCTCGAAGTGGTCGGCTCGGCACCCGATCCGATCGCCGCGGTCGACCAAATCAAGGCTCTGCGTCCTGATGCCCTGACGCTCGACGTCGAGATGCCGCGCATGGACGGGCTGACCTTCCTGGAGAAGCTGATGCGCGTGCATCCGATGCCGGTCGTGATGGTCTCGTCCCTGACGGAGAAGGGCTGCGCGACGACGGTGCGCGCGCTCGAGCTGGGCGCGGTCGACTTCGTGACCAAACCCAAGGCGCATTCGCTGCACGGTGCCCAGAACTTCGCCGAGGATCTGATCCAGCGCGTCAAGGCGGCCGCGCGCGCCCGCGTGCGCCTGCGCGCTCCACTGCCGGCGCGAGCTCCCGTGGTCAAGGCCGCGCTGCCTACGGCGGGCGAGGCCATGCTGCGCACCACGCAGAAGATCATCGCCATCGGCGCCTCGACCGGGGGCACCGAGGCCGTGCTCGAGGTGCTGAGCACGATGCCCGCCGATGCCCCGGGCATCGTCATCGTGCAGCACATGCCCGAGAAGTTCACGCGCTCGTTCGCCGAGCGGCTCGACAGCCTGTGCAAGATCCGCATCAAGGAGGCGGCCGACGGCGACCGCGTGCTCACCGGGCATGCGCTGATCGCTCCCGGCGGTCGGCAGATGCAACTCGTGCGCAGTGGCGCGGTCTACAGCGTGCGCGTGTTCGACGGCGAGCGCGTCAACCGCCATCGCCCGTCGGTCGACGTGCTGTTCGAGTCGATCGCGCGTGTCGCGGGCTCCAACGCCGCGGCGGCGATCCTGACCGGGATGGGCGACGACGGCGCGCGCGGCATGCTCGCGCTGCGCAAGGCGGGTGCTCGCACGCTGGCGCAAAACGAGCAGACGTGCGTGGTGTACGGCATGCCCAAGGAGGCCGTGGCCCTGGGCGCCGTCGAGGAATCCTTGGCGCTCGAGTCGATCGGTGGGCGTCTGCTCAAGCTCGCGGCGTGAGCTCCGGCGGGCGGCGAGCGCTGCGAAAGGCCCGGCGCGCAGCGTGAGCCATCGCTTGGATCCGCAGCAGCGCAAGCGCGCCCCTGACCGCGCCGCGGGTGCCGCCGAGCGAGCGCTCGACCGCGCGCGTGTGCCTGCGATCGCCGGGCTGCTGCGTGGGCGCCTCGAGAGCGACGCGATCCAGCGCGAACTCGCCGTCACCAACTCGTTGGCCGAGCAGCGCGAGTGGCTCGAGCCGCGCTTCGGAATGCGCTTGGATTGCGACGAGCTCGAGGCGCGTCGCGGGCGCGCTGTCGTCGAGCTCCGCGCGCGACTGGTCCGCGTGGGCCGTTCCGAAGAGGAGCTGGCGCCGTGAGCTCGCTCGACGACGACGAGCGCGCCGTGTGTCTGGCGTACGTCGACGGGCTCTTGAGCGCGGAGCGCCGCAGGGACTTCGAGCGGCGCTTGGAGCGCGAGCCCGAGCTGGCGAAGCGCGTACAGGCCGTGCTCGCGACCGATGCGTTCCTGCGTCGCGTCGGCGAGCTCGACCCGCGTGAGTTGGAGCGGGCACGGCGCCGCAAGCCGTGGGTGTGGGCGGTGGCGGTCGCGCTCGGAGCGTGCGTGCTGGTGGCGATCGCGTTCCATCTGCTCGGCGCGTGAGAGCGCCGCGCGCTCACGAGCTATGCCGGCTCCATCCGCAGCGCGAGCTCGCGCCATGGCCGCTCGCGCGTGTCGTAGGCGCGGACGAGTGCTTCGCCGTGCTCGAGGCCGACGATCCAGGCCAGCGGATACGCGCACGCGCCGTGTTCATCGAGCGCCGACGGCGTAGCCGGACCGTTGGCGTGGGAGTGCCAGGTTCCGAGGACGCTCAACCCGCGCCGCGCGGCGTCGAGCTCGGTGGCCAGATGCTCGCGCGCATCCAACTCGAAGCGCTCGTCACTTGCCGCGCGATTGGCGAGCTCGACGGCTTGCGTGACCGTGCCGCATCGGCCGGCCGTGCGCCCGAGGAGCAGCCCGCAGGCCTCGCGCGGTTGCGCGACCGCCGCAGCGCGTAGGCAGGTCGCCAGCGCGGTGGGGTGCGCGCACACCGCAGCGCGCGCGCTCACAGCTTCCACAGCGCGGAGTTTCGCGGACACTCGACGCGTCCGAAGCCGCGCTCGCGCAGGCTGCGCGCCAGCGGCAGGCGCTGATCGTCCTCGCCGTGCACCAAGAACAACGCCTTGCACTGCGCTGCGAGCGGGCTCAGCGCGCCGAGCAGACCGTCGCGATCGGCGTGGGCCGAGAAGCCGTTCATGACCGTGACGCGCGCGCGCACCGCGTGGCGGAAGCCGAGGATGTTGACCTCGGGTTCGCCGTCGACCAGCCGCCGTCCGAGGGTGCCCTGGGCTTGGTAGCCGACGATCGCGATCTCGGTGTCCGCGCTGCCGATGCCCCAGGCGAGATGGTGGAGGATGCGCCCGGACTCGAGCATGCCGGAAGCCGAGACGATGACGATCGGACCGGGCGCGCGGTTCAGGAGCTTGCTGTCCTCGACCGACTCGGTGAATCGCACGCGCAGCGCCGACTCGCCGCGCTCGGAGCGCGCCAAGCGCTCAATGGCCTCCTCGTCGTAACACTCGGGGTGGCGGTGCACGATCTCGGTGGCGCGCTTGGCGAGCGGGCTGTCGACGACGACCGGGATGTCCGCGATGCGCTTGCGCTCGAAGATCTTGTCGAGGGCGTACAAGATGTGCTGCGTGCGCCCCACGGCAAAGGCCGGGATCAGCAGCTTGCCGCGCCGGCGCTTGTGGAGCCGCTCGACCGCCGCGCCCAGTTGCTCTTCGGTGTCGTCGACCGGCGGGTGGCAGCGGTCGCCGTAGGTGCTCTCGCTGATCAAGACATCGGCCGGCGCGAGCGGCGTCGGGTCGCGCAAGATCGGCTGCGGACGTCCGTAGTCGCCGGTGAAGCACAGGCGCGTGGTCTTGCCGCGCTCGCGCACCTCGCACTCGACCCATGAGGCTCCGAGGATGTGTCCGGCGTCGTGGAAGCGCACGCGCACCCCGGGCGCGATCGAGAACCACTCGCCCCAGCGATGGTCGACGAACAGCTCGAGCGTGTCGCGCACGTCCTCCTCGAGGTACAGGGGCAGGACCTCGCTGCGCGGTGGGTTGGAGACGTACAGCGACGGCGCGTCGTCGTCTTCGTGTCTTCGCGCGCGCTCACGCTTCGAGCGTCGGCGTTCGACGCGCTTGCCACGCACGCGTTCGAGCATGCGCCGCTTGTTCAGGTACTCGGCGTCCTTGAGCTGGATGTGGGCGGAGTCGAGCAGCATCGGCTCGCACAACGCGCTGGTCGCGTCGGTGGCGTGGATCGCTCCGTCGAAGCCGCGGCGCACGAGCATCGGGAGCTTGCCGGAGTGGTCGATGTGCGCGTGGCTCAGGACCACGGCGTCGATCTGGCGCGGATCGAAGCGGAACTCGGCATTGCGCCGGCGCGACTCGTCGCGCCGCCCCTGGAACATGCCGCACTCCAGCAGCACGGTCTTGCCCGCCGCGCGCAGCAAGTGACAGCTCCCAGTGGTGCCGTCGGTCGCGCCGTGGAACTCGAGCTCCATGGTCGCTCGCGCTAGCCGCCGACGGGCGGCGGCGCTGGGGGACTGAGGATCGCCGACATCTTGGCCAGCGCGCGGTGCAGCAGCACGCGCACGTTGCCTTCGGACTTGCCCATGTGCTCGGCGATCTCGGCGCGCGACAGGCCGACGACGTGCGCCAGCGTGATCACCTCGCGGTATTCCTCGGGCAGCTGCTCGAACGCGCGTTCGACGCGTTCGAGCTCCTCCTTGACCATCGCGTGGCGGCTGGGCGACGAAAAGCTGCGGTAGCAATCCATCAGGCGCTGCTCGTCGTCCGAGGTGCTCGAGGGCGCCAGCGGCACCTCGCGCAGCGCGTCGCGCTTCTGCGCCAGGTAGTAGTCCTTGCGGTTGATGATCTTGCGCAGAGCGGTGGTGTAGAGCCACTGCTTGAAGGCCGCTTCGCTGGGGAACTGGAAGCGCTCCATGTGCTGCAGGACTTCGCGGCAGGTCGACTGGACGATGTCCGAATTCGATTCGCGCGCGCGCACCACCGCGCCGGCGCGCAGCCGCACGAAGGCGCGCAACTCGGGTAGGTAGCGCTCGAGAAGCCTGTTCAGCGCCGCGCGATCACCGCGCGCGGCGAGTTCCGCGAGTTTGCCGACGTCTTCGTCCATCGCTCCGCGAGCTAGCGTAGCAGCGCGCCGCCGCAGTCGAACACGCGCTCCGGCTTCCGCGGCACGGTTGAGCCGGTCGGCGTAGACTTGGCCGTCATGTCCGAATTGCGCCCTCCGAGCGGAGCCGAGGCCGACGCGCTCGACGAGATCGTCGTCTTGTATCTGGACGAGCGCGAGCGCGGTCTGGTGTCGAGCTGGGACGATTTTGCGCGGCGCCACCCCGAATCGAGCACGGCCGCGGCGCGCCAGCGGGTGGCGGCGCTGGAGCAGGCGGGCCTGCTCGAGCTCGGCGCCGCCGAGCCCGAGCTCCCCGAAAGCCTCGGTGAATTCCGGCTGCTCGAGCGCTTGGGGCGCGGAGGGATGGGACTGGTGTTCCGCGCCGAGCAGGGCTCGGTGGGACGCTCCGTGGCGCTCAAGCTGATCCGCCCCGAGCAGCTCTACTACCCCGGCGCGCGGGAGCGCTTTCGGCGTGAGGTCGAGGTGGTCGCGGCGCTCGCGCACCCGGGCATCGTGCCGGTCTACACCTTCGGCGAGGACCGCGGGCTGCCGTACTACGCGATGGAGCTGGTCGACGGAGTGTCGCTCGGAGACATCCTGCGCGCGCTCGCGGGGCGCTCGCCGCAGTCCTTGAGCGGGCGCGACTTGGTGCAGGGCTTCGCCTCGCCCGCGCGCTCGGAGCTGTTCGCGCGCGACTGGATCGCGGCCTGCGTCGAGATCGCACGACAGGTCGCGCTCGCGCTCGAGCACGCTCACTCCAGGGGTGTGCTGCACCGCGACGTCAAGCCCTCGAACGTGATGCTGTCGAGCGACGGGCGCGCGCGCTTGGTCGATTTCGGGCTCGCGGCGCGCTCTGGTTCCGCGCGCATCACGACCACCGGCGCGCAACTCGGTTCCGTCGCCTACATGGCGCCCGAGCAACTCGACGGACGGCCGGGCGCGAGCGACGCGCGCAGCGACGTGTACGCGCTCGGCGTGACGCTCTACGAGCTCATCACCCTGCGTTTGCCGTTCGCAGGGGAGGTCTACGAACGCGTCGTCCAGCGGGTCCGCGAGGGGCGCCCCGACGCTCCGCGCAAGTTGAATCCGGCCTTGGGCCCCGACCTCGAGACGGTGTGTCTCACGGCGATCGATCTGGACCCCGCGCGGCGTTACGCGAGCGCGGCAGCGTTCGCCGCGGACCTCGAGAACGTGCTGGCGCTGCGGCCGATCGCGGCGCGGCCGATGGGCGCTCTGACCAAGGCGCGGCGCTTCGCGCAGCGCAATCCGGCGCGCGCCGCGGCGCTGGCCCTCGGCGTGCTCGTGGTCGTCGGTGGTCCACTGGGCTACGCCGCGGTGCAGCGCACGGCCGCGCTCGAACAGGCGCGGTTGAACGCCGACCTGCGCGCCGCGAACGACGAGATCGCCGCCCAGCGCGCCAGCCTGGAGCGCGCGAATCTGGACCTCGGGCTGCGCCAGGAGGAGCTGGCTGCGGCTCTCGAGCGCGAAACGCACGCGCGCGAGCGCGCGCAACGCTCGGCCGAGCGCGCGCGCCGCGCTGTCGACGAGATGTTGGCCGATGTCGGCGGCGACGAGCTCGACGGGGTCCCGCGCGCCGAGTCCGTGCGGCGCAAGCTGCTCGACAAGGCGATCGCGCTGTACGGCGAGCTGCTGAACGACGCGCCCGATTCCGGGGACGTGCGACGCGAGCGCGCGCGGACGGAGCGCTCGATCGGCGACTTGCAGAGCGACTTGGGCCTGTTCGAGGACGCGCGCGACTACTACGGCCGCGCGGTCGCGAGCCTGCGCGAGCTCGTGCGCGACGAGCCCGGGAATCCCGAGCACCGCCACGCGTTGGCGAGCGTGCTGGCGATGTACGGCAACTCGCTCAATCAGGGCGGGCGCAATTCAGAGGCGCTGGCGGCGTGGGGCGAAGCGCGGACATTGCTCGAGGAGCTCCACGAAGTGCCCGAGTTCCGCGCGCGCGCCGCGCTCGACCTCGCGCCGGTCGTGCTGTCGATCGGCTACGGGCACTACACGCAGGGCGACAACCAGGCCGCGCTCGCGCAGTACGACACCGCCGTGGCTTACGCGCGCGAGTGCGTCGCCGAGTCTCCCAACACCCAGCGCGCGTACCACTTGCTCGGATCCGCGCTGCAATCGCGCGCCTCGACGCTGGGGAACCTGACGCGGCCCGAGGAGGCCGAGGTGGCCTTCCGCGAGGCGTTCGAGATGCTCGAGAAGGCGCTCGCGCTCGATCCGCATCAACGCCAGACGCGCGTCGAGATGGTCGACCTCGCCAACAACTACGGGCTGCAGTTGCTGGGCAGCCCCGACCGCGAGCGCACCGAGGCCACACTCTCGCTGGGCTTCGAGACCGCGCGCTCGCTGGCGCACGACTTCCCCGACGACCCGGAGCTCGAACGGCGCCTGTCGGTGGTGGCCTCGAACTACGCCGTGCACTTGGCGAACTCCGGTCGCTTCGCGGATGCCGCGCCCGTGCTCGAGCAGGCCAGTCGCGCGCTGGAAGCCCTGGTGGCGCGCTATCCCGAGCGCATCGAGTACCCGTACTACCTGGGGGCGACGCTGGCCAATCTCGGTGGCATCGCGGTCGAACTCGGCCGGCCCTTGGACGCCGAGCGCGACTCGCAACGGGGCGTCGAGTTGCTCGAGAGCACACTCGAGAAGACCGGCGGGCACGCGGGTGTCAAGGCGTCTCTGGCCAGTGCCTACTTCCAGCGCGGCAACGCGCGCCGCGCCAACGGCGATCTCGCGGGCGCTCGCGCCGCCATCGCGCGTGCGCTGGCGCTCGATGTGCAGCGCGCGGACGTGCTCTACGAAGGCGTGGAGATCCTCGGCGATTGCGCGGCGCAGGCGGCCGAGCTCGGAGCGACCGACGACGCGCGCGCGCTGGTCGACGAGACGCTCACCTTGCTCGAGCGCGCGGTCGCCAGCGGCTTCAGCGACGTCGAGCGGCTGACGACCGAGCCATCCCTGCGCGCAGTGCGCGGCGAGGCGCGTTTCGCGGCGCTCGTGGAGCGCCTGCGCGGCGCTCGTTGAGCGCTCGGCGGCGCTGCCGCGCCCGAGGTGTCCCGCGAACGGGCCAGGGTTCGCGCGCGCCAGGGAATGCGGAGCACTCCGTGTAACGAGTCCGCGAGCGCGAGGATTCTCCTCCTCGGGCAGGCCACTCTCGCCCCACTCGACACGGCATGGACCACGGCGCGCACGCGACAACTCGGGCGGATGGCTCGGCGGAACGCGAGCTCGAGGACTTGGTTTTCGAGTGCCTCGAGCGCATCGAGCGCGAAGGCGAGGGTGTGGTCGACGAGTTGTGCGCCTCGCATCCTTCGCTGGCCGCGACGTTGCGCCAGCGCATCGACGCCCTGCGCGACTCGGGCCTGATCGAGCCGAGCTCCCCCGGTGGCGGAGTGGGGCTCGAGATCGAGGGCCATGCGCTGCTCGAGTGTCTCGACCGCGCGCCGCCCGGATCGGTGTACCGCTCGCGCTCGCCGGATGGGCGCGCGACGCTGCTGCGGATCGTCAGGCGTGAAGCGTTCGCCGACGCCGCGGCGCTCGAGCGCTTCGAGCGCGATTGTCGCGCAGCTCGAGCCCTGGAGCACCCCGCGATCGTGCCGCTGCTCGAGTTCGGCCGGTCCGCGGCGTGCTCCTTCGCGGTCGCGGCCGACACCGGCGAGACGCCCCTGGCCGAGGTGCTCGCGCGCATCGGCAATCGCTCCCCGGAAACGCTCACCGCGGCCGACCTGCATGCGGCGCTTTCGGGTCCGGGAACGAGCGTTCCAGTGCTCGAACGAGGATGGGTCGACCTGTGCGTCGAGAGCATCGGAAAGGTCGCCGCGGCACTCGCGTTCGCCCACGCGCGCGGTCTCGCGCACGGCGCGCTTTCGACCTATTCGATCGAGTTCGCGCCCGATGGCGGCGTGCGCGTCTCCCAGTGGGGCTGTGCAGAGCTCCAGGGACGCGCGCCGCAGCTTGCCGCGCCGGCATACAAGTCGCCCGAGCGCCGAGCCGGTCGCGTGCACGGCGCGAGCGTCCTCGACGACGTCTTCGCGCTGGGGATGGTGCTCCATGAGATGCTCGCGCTGCGCTTGCCCAGAGAGGAGCGCCGCACATGGCTGCGGCTCTGGCGCGGCGGAGCGCTCCATGAGCCACTGTCGCGGCGCAACGCCTGCGTCGAGGCCGCGCTCGAGAGCTTCGTGGCGAGCGCGGTCGATCCGCGCGGCTCCCGGCGTCCCCGGACGATGGGGGAGTTTGCCGAACGCTTGGCGCTGGCGCGCGGCGGCGGCGTCGGTCTCGCACCGGCGTTGCGCGGCTGGCGGCGCTGGCTGCACCGCGCGCGTTGACGCGCCGGCGCCGGGCTCGGTCGCGCGGCCTCGCGGTTTCTTCGAGCCGGCCAGTAACGGGCACGCGCGCTCCGAGATTGCTCTTGCACGGGCGCTTCCAGGAAACGCCCGCTTCCTCCTATCCAAGTTGCACCGAGGCTTTCCCATGCTGCTCAGTCTGTGTCTGTCCACCGCGGTCCAAGCGCTGTCCTCCGCGCAAGGCGTCGAGACTCCGCGCGACGCGGTGATCGGAACACCGCTCTACGTCGGTGAGCTCCCCTCCGACGATGCCGTCCCGCGTCCGATCCCCGCGCGCTTCGAGATCGGTGCCCTGGCCGATCGCGAGCTCGAGCCGGCCTCCGGCGATCCGTTCTTCTTGGGCTTCGCCGCGGGCAAGTTCACGCCGCCGGCGGACGAGCGCATCGACCCCGAGTTGGCCGCGCTCGCCAGCCAAGTTCCCGCCGACGGCCGTCCCGCGCCGCGCACCTATGCCTTCGTGATGTTCCAAAAGCGCATGACCGAAGCGCGCGTGCGCCAGCTCGAAGCCCTCGGTGCGCGCGTGATCGAGTTCCACCCGTTCTACACGCTGAAGGTGTCCTTCGATCCGCAGCGCTTGAACGAGCTCGCTGGCCTCGACTTCGTGCGCTGGATCGGCTGCGCCAAGCGCTGGCAGAAGCTGCACCCCGACGTGCCGTTCGTGGCCGCCAAGCACACGAATGGCGAGCTCATCGAGGTCTATGTCAACGTGTTCGAGAGCGATCTGTGCGCCGACTCGGTGACCAAGACGGTGGCCGAGGCGATCGAGAGCGATCCCGAGGGCAACATCGTCCGCGGCAACCCTGAGTTCGACGCGCGCGAGACCTTCGCCCACGGCTGGCAGCAAGCGCAACTCGAGGCCCTGGGGCTCGAGGTCGGGGCCTGGATCGAACCCATCCGCGCCTTCCGCGCCAAGGTCCGACCCGAGCAACTCGAAGCGTTGGTTGCGCTCGACTTCGTGCAGTTCGTCGACCTCGATCGCGAGCCGGGGCTCGACCACGACGAGGGCATGCCGATGTCCAACGCCGACCGTGTGCGCGCGACCTACGACGGCTCGCTCAGTGGCCAATGCCAGGTCGGGATCATCGACAGCGGGCTCGACACCGGCCACGCGGCGATCGACCCCTATGGCGTCGGCTGGGACTACTCGGGCGCGGGCAATGCGTTCGACGACACCAACGGCCACGGCACGCACACTGGCGGGACGATCCTCGGCAACGACGACGTCGACGACAGCTATCAGGGCGGAGCGCCGGGACTCGCGCTCGATCCTTGGCGGCGCTTCTTCGTCGTGCGCAAGGGCAGCGGCGCGTCGTTCTCGACTTGGCTGTCGGTGATGAACTCGTCCTACTTCGACGGGACCTATTCCTCGCCCGCTCCGATGGTGGTGAGCAACTCCTACAGCTCGAACGTCGTCACCACGCCGTTCATCGGCAGCGAGAGCGATCCGCGCACGATCGACGCCAATGCCTTCGTCAACGACCAGTTGTGGATTTGGTCGGCGAGCAACGAGGGCCCGACGTCGGGCACGCTCGGCGAGGAGTCGGTGGCGAAGAACGCCCTGACCGTCGGCAACGTCGTCGACTACGCGGCCAGCGTGGGCGATCCGGGCACGATCTGGAGCGGCTCGAGCCGCGGGCCGTGCGGCGACGGGCGCTGGAAGCCCAACGTGTCGGCCGTCGGCCAGCAGCTGACCTCGTGCCAGGCCGGCACGACGACGGGCTACGTCAGCTACGGCGGGACGAGCATGTCCACGCCACTCGTTTCGAGCATCGCCGCGCAGCTCTGCGATCACTACTCGTTCCTGCGCTACAACCCGTCCGCGCTGAGCGCGGTGTTGATGGCGGGCACGCTGTCGCACGGCGACCAGACGATCGACTCGCCCTCGGGTGACGTGACCCACCTCAACTCCTACGGCGTCGGACGCGTCGACTCCTACAAGGCCAACTTCGGCACTTCGCAGCAGGCGCTGTTCTTCTGGTCGTTCAACCAGTCCTGGTCGACCGGCGGCATCGAGCTCGACTTCGCGGTCAACAGCGGGGCGACGCGCGTGACGGTGGTCTACCACTACAAGGAGGCGGCCTGTTCGGCCGGCGCTTCGCAGGCGCTGATCAACGACGTCGACATGTATCTCGACGCCGAGCCGTTCACCGGTTCGACCAGCAGCGGCGACTACGTGGCCCAGCAGTCGGCGGTGGACAACAGCGAAGTGCGCATGGTCAACAGTCCGCCCGTCGGCAATTGGAAGGTGAAGCTCTGGCCCGACTCGATCGTTCCCTTCCAGAACACGCACGCCGGGGTGTGCGTCATCGTCACCTACGGCGACACGACGCCCACGCCGACGCTGAACGTGACGGCGAGCGACATCTACGTCAACACCGGCGACCCGGTGACGATCAACGCCACCTACACCAATCCCGAGACGTTCGCCTCGGGCGTGTTCTTCGACTCGAGCTCCAGCGGTGATTCGCTGGCCGCGTCCTACAACACGTTGCTGGACGGCTCGACCACCGACCTGATGGGCAACCTGCAGTCGGGGCGCGATGTCGCGATGGGCAACGTGATCCACAACTCGAGTCGCACGCACCACTGGACGACCAGCTGGGCGTCGCAGGGCGCCAAGCTCTTCAGCGTCAACGCGCGCTCCGACAACGCCGTCGACGTCACTGATTCGGTGACGGTGTACGTCGACGACACGGCTCCGTCGCTGCCGACCAACCTCGGTTCGTCGACGCACACGGTCAACGCCTGGTCGAACCAAGCCAATATCACCTACACCTGGACCTCGGCCATCGACACGCTCTCGGGTGTGGACGGCTACGGGATCTTCACCAGCTCGGCGCCGGGCCTGCCCAGCGCGACCAAGGACATCGAGCAGGTCTCGAGCTACAGCGAGACGCTGGCCCAAGGCTCGTGGTACTTCATGCTGCGCTCGGTCGACAACTCGGGCAACTGGAACGCGAGCTACGCCAACGTCGGTCCGTTCCGCATCGACTTGACCGATCCCAGCACTCCGACCGGACTGGCCTCGACCACGCACTCGGTCGGAGTGCAGAGCTGCTCGACCACCGTGAACGTCACCTGGAACGCGTCCAGCGACAGCGGTGGTTCGGGTCTGGCGGGCTACGCCGCGGTGTGGAGCACCTCGGCTTCGACCAACCCGGCCACTCCGCCGAACCTCCCGGCGGGCGCGACCAGCTTCTCGAGCGTGCTCAGCTCGCTGACCTTGCCGCGCTACTTCCACATCCGTGCCGTCGACAACGCCGGCAACTACGGGGCGACGGCGCACTTCGGGCCGTTCTTCGTCAACGCCAATTCGGTGGCGAGCTACTGCACCGGCAAGACCAACTCGCTGGGCTGCGTGCCGGCGATCGGATCGAGCGGCCAGCCTTCGAAGAGCGCGGGGAGCTTCACGGTCACCTGCTCGAACGCCATCAGCCAGAAGAACGGCCTGCTGTTCTGGGGACTGACGTCGTCGACCGCGCCCTTCCAAGGCGGCATCAAGTGCGTCGCGTCGCCGACCGTGCGCACGCCGACGATCAGCTCTGGCGGCTCGGCCGCGGGCAACGACTGCAGCGGCACGTACTCGTTCAACTTCTCGACGAGCTACATGAACACGCTGGGCATCGATCCGGGCGACACGTTGTTCGCCCAGTGGTGGATGCGTGATCCGGCGAGCGCGAGCACCACCGGGCTCTCGAACGCGCTGCAGTTCACCGTCTGCGAGTAGGCGCCACCCGCCTGCGATCCGAACGCGCCCGTCGCCCCGGCCCTGGGGTGGCGGGCGCTGTTCGTTGTCGGGAGCTTCTCATGGGCCCGCGGGCTCTCGCGGCCAGCCGACGCCGGGCTGGTCGCGTGACGCGCGTCGCGGCGGCGCGCCGAAGGTTGCGGCGCTTTCCAGCGTCACGCCGCGGCTCCGCTCGCGTTTTCAGTACAACGGAGGAGTCTCGGTCGCGCGGACACGCGCGGCGCCCGATGGACGTCGCGCGGCCCCTCACGACGGGCTCCCGGTTCCCCCAGTCGCCCCGCAACAGGAAAGCGCTCCATGGCGTCCCTTCGCACTGTCTTGTGGTGTTCCCTCGCGGCCCCGGCCGTTTTCGGTCAGGCTGCCTTCGCTCAGTCCCAGCGGCCCCAACCGCCTTCGCGCACGCTCGAGGAGGCTCTCGCGCGCTCGCAGGCGTCCGCAGCGCTGCTGCGCGCCAAGGAAGGCACCTCGGCGAGCGACATGGCGGCACGCCAGATCGTCGGCGAGGCGCTCGACATGGGCGCGCCCGCGGAGTTCGGCGCCCCGCTGCTCGACGACTCGATTCCCTTGCCCACTCCGCCGCGGCGCGCGGTGGTCGACGGCCTCGACCGCGAGCTCGAGCCGGCCTCGGGAGATCCCTTCTTCCTGGGGTTCTCCGGCGGTGCCTACTACCCGCCGCAGGGGGAGTCGATCGATCCCCTGCTCGTGCAGCAGATCCAGGCTCAATACGTCGACGGGCGTCCGACGCAGGACACGTACGCCTTCGTGATGTTCCAAAAGCGCATGACCGAAGCACGCGTCGCCGCGCTGCGCGATCTCGGCGTGCGCGTGCTCGAGTTCCACCCTCACTACACGTTGAAGGTGGCGCTCGCGCCGGCGCTGGTCGACTCCGTCGCGGCGCTCGACTTCGTGCGTTGGGTCGGCGTGCCGCGCGCGGCGCAGAAGGTGCACCCGGTGTTGCGCGAGCAGCTCGCCAAGTTCGAGCCGGGCACCAAGCTCGACGTCTACATCGACGTCTTCGACTCCGATCTGTGCGCCGACTCGCGCGAGATCGTGGTCGCGCAGCCGACGCTCCAGGCTCCCGGTGGCGTGTCCGAAGTCGATCCCGACGGGCATCCCGCGACCAAGTGGATCTCGAACGGTTGGCAGCAACGGGCGCTCGAGGCGCTCGGCATCGAGGTGACCGAGTACGTCGACGGTGTGCGCGCTTTCCGCGCGCGCCTCCAGCCGGCCAATCTCGAGCTGCTGCTGGCGCTGGACTTCGTGCAGTTCGTCGAGGCCGATCTGCCGCCGACGTTGATGTCGGCGCCGGAGCCGCACGACGAGTCGACGCCGATGGTGTACTCCGACTTGAACCGCGCCTTCTACAACGGCTCGAGCTCCGACAGCGCCGTCGGCGGCTTCGCCGACTCGGGTCTGTACGGCGCGCACACCGACCTGGGGATCTGGGCCGTGGGTTGGGACTTCACGGGCTCGACCGGGGCCTGGGCCGATGGCTGCACCCACGGCTCGCACGTCGCGGGCACGATCTTGGGCCGCGGCAACGGCGACGCCAGCCATCGCGGTCAAGCTCCCGGACTGGGCGACTATGGCGGCACGGGACGCTTCTTCAACGCGCGCATCTTCGGTGATGGCTGCGGCTTCTCCGGATCGTCCTTGGCGACGATCATGAGCGTGCTCAACACCTCCTACTTCGATGGCACGAGCACCACTCCGCGGCCGCACGTGATCAATCACTCGTGGGGCACCAGTGGCGGGCCGTACAGCGGGACCGAGGCCGACGCGCGCACGATCGACAACGAGGTCCACAACAACGCGCAGCTGCACATCTGGGCCTCCGGCAACCAGGGTACGGACACGACCAATGGCTCGCTGCTCTTGCAAGCGACGAGCAAGAACTCCTGCACTGTCGGCAGCGTGGTCGACTATCCCAGCGCGAGCTACGGCGATCCGGGTGAGCTCTACGACAGCTTGTTCGACGGCTCGAGCACCGGTCCGGCCGGCGACGGCCGCTGGAAGCCCAACGTCGTGGCGCCGGGGCGCTGGATCACCTCCGTCGCAGCCAATACGGCCTCGAGCTACAGCGACAAGTACGGCACTTCGATGGCGACGCCGCACGTCACCGGACTGGCCGCCGAGCTCGTCGACCACTTCACCGGCTTCCAGGGTTGGCCCGAGCCGCTCAACGCCTTGTTGATGGCGACGGCCACGACCAAGGACGACTTCGCGCCGACGTTCCCGACCGACCTGCACCTCGACCAATTCGGGGCTGGTCGCATCGAGGGCTACCGCGCGCACTGGACCACCGGCCAGATCGCCACCTACTTCTGGTACTTCGGCATCGGCAACAACTCGACCTACGTCGAGTTCCCGGTCAACGCCGGCGCGACGCGCTTGGTGACGGTGATGCACTACAGCGAGCCGGCCGCGTCCTCGGGCGCGTCGCAGGCCCTGGTCAACAACTACGACTCGTACATCGACTTCCCGCCGGTCGACACGGCCAACAGCAACACCGGCGACTTCTTCGTCCAGCAGTCGGCCATCGACAACACCGAGATCCGCTCGATTTCCAGCCCTGCCAACTATGCGACCGGCACGTGGCGCGTGAAGGTGCACCCGGCGTCGGTGTCGGGCTCGGCCTACATGGGTGTGGTCGTGCAGGTCATCTACGGCGACACGACTCCGGATGGATCGCTGACGTTGACCGCCGACGATTACTTCGTGACGCCCAACCAAAACGTCGACATCACGGCCTCGGTCTACAACCCCGACTTCGTGGCTTCGGCGGTGGTGCTCGACTCGACGTCCGCGGGTGACTCGCTGCAGGCGGCGACGACCACCTTGGGCGACGGTGCCGTGACCAACTTGCTCGGCAACGACAACTTCGGCCGCGACCTGACCTTGGGCGACATCATCCACGGCAGCTCGCGCTCCGCGCGCTGGACCACGCGCTGGGCGAGCGAGGGGGTCAAGAGCTTCCAGGTGCAAGCGCGCTCGGACAACTGGGTCGACGAGACGCAATCGATCAACATCACGGTCGACGGCACGGCCCCGGGCCTGCCCACGCCGATCACCTCGTCGACGCACACGGTCAACGTGTGGTCGAACAACCCCAACGTCACGATCAACTGGGGCGCCGCGACGGACAACCTGTCGGGCGTCGATGGCTACGGCGTCAGCTGGGGCACCACGGTCGCGGGTGCTCAGCCCGCGAACATCAAGGACACCGAGGAGACCAGCCCGACCTGGAACGTCACCTGGTCGAGCAACGCGAGCTGGTACTTCGGGCTCAACACGGTCGACAACTCCGGGAACTGGAGTGTCGGCTACGCCACGGCCGGACCCTTCAAGATCGACACCGTGGCACCGACGCAAGCGGGCGTGATCAGCTCGACGACACACACGCTCGGCGTGCAATCGTGCAACACCACGGTCAACGTCCAGTGGGGTGCTGCGAGCGACGCGCTCTCGGGCCTCGCGGGCTATCTCGGCGTGTGGAACACCACGGCCGTGTTCGATCCCGTGGGTTCGCCCAACCTAGGCGCAGGAGCGACGAGCTTCTCGAGCAACATCGGCTCGACGAACACCGCGCGCTACTTCCACTTGCGCTCCAAGGACGTCGCCGGGAACTACGGCGCCACGCGGCACTTCGGGCCGATCTTGGCCAACGCGACCAGCGTCTCGACCTACTGCACGGGCAAGACCAACTCGCTCGGTTGTGTCCCGGTGATCGGCTCGAACGGCGTGCAGCCGGACAAGAGCGCGGGCACCTTCGCGGTGACTTGCAGCAACGTGCTGAACCAGAAGAACGGCCTGTTGTTCTGGGGCTTCACGGCATCGGCCGTGCCCTTCCAAGGCGGCTTGAAGTGCGTGGCGTCGCCCGTCGTCCGCGGTCCGAACATCAGCTCGGGCGGCGCCTCGAGTGGCAGCTCCTGCACGGGTTCCTACGTGCACGTGTGGAGCACCGCGTACATGAACACCTACGGCCTGGTGCCCGGCAACACGGTGTTCTGCCAGTGGTGGATGCGCGATCCGGCGAGTGCCAGCACCACCGGGCTCTCGAACGCTCTGCAGTTCACGATCTGCGAGTGATCTGCAACGCTCGCTCGGGCTCCCTCGACGGCGCTCGAGCGACCTACGGTTGCGCGGGGCCGACTGCTCTCGGTGAGCGGTCGGCCCCGCGTGTTGCAACCCGCGCGCACTAGGGCGCGCTGAACGGGAGCGCGATCGGCGCCGCGAGCTCGACCGCGGACGTCGAGCGCAGGCCCGGATGGAGCTCGATCGACAGCTCTCCGCTGGGCCAGCCACCGACCGGAGCGCTGACCACGACGCCACCGGACTGCACGCTCACCCCAACCTGCAATGCGGCGCCCGACGCGTTGCGAGCCTTGACGGTTTGCGTCGAGACCGAGAGCGCGTCGAGCACGCCGCCGACGAAGTCGACGCGCACCGACTGATTGCTCGAGAGCAGGCGACCCGCCGAAGGCGAGCTGCTTCCCGCGTAGAACAGGCTCGGGCGCGGCGCGTCGTCGCGTCCCGGAACGCCGCCGAACGGCGCACCGAACGGGCCGGCGTCGAGCGGGCCTCCGACCACTGGCATGCCGGCGGCCGCGGCGGGGGATCCGGGTGCGAGTCGGTAGTCCTCGTCCGCGCTGACGCCGCTTTCGAAGCGCGCCAGCCCCGCCGGCAGGTAGGGCGCGACGGGGTTGGGATCGAGCGTGACGCGCTGGCCGGCCCCGAGCGCCGTGATCGTGCGCAGCACGCCGTCGTCGCCGAGCTCGACCTGATCGCCGACTTGCAGTCCGAGCGTGCTGGCCAGGGCCAACGTCGCACCGTCGAACGAAAGTGCGCGATAGAACTCGACTCCGGCGCGCACGAACGCGGGGTCCAGGGCGTCGTTGGCCTCGACGCTGAAGTGATCGCGCACGTTGCTCCAGGGCGCAGCCTGCATCCAGGCGATGCTCGAGCTGGCCGAAGAGTCGATCACCGAGCTCGACACGCCACCGGCGGCGTTGCCGGCGACGATCGAGTGGCTCAGGAGCAGCGGAACCTGACCGAGCACGGCTTGCAGACCAAGGCCTCCATTGCCGACGAAGGCCGACGAGGACACGGTGACGAACGAAGGCGTGCTCTCGCTCGAGACGCGCAGGCCGTCTCCGCCGTTCGCACACGAAGCGACGCGGTGCAGCATCGCGGAGCAAGTCGAGTCGAGGTCGAGCTGCACGCCGGCGCCGCGGTTGGCGCGCGCCGTCGAGCCGCGCACGACGATCTCGGCGCTCCAATTCGGGATCAGCTCGAAGTCGATGTCGATGTTCAGGCCCGCCAGTCCGTTGGCGACGTTGGCGCGGCCATTGCCTTCGAAGAGCGAGCCTTGGATCTCGACCGAGTAGCGACCCGGCCCGGCGCCCGGAGCGAGCGGCGGAGACAGATCACAGTCGAGTCC
Organism: Planctomycetota bacterium; assembly: GCA_020853575.1. Taxonomy (GTDB): domain Bacteria; phylum Planctomycetota; class UBA1135; order UBA1135; genus F1-120-MAGs118. The sequence continues at coordinate 213,705 of JADYYP010000020.1, read as the reverse complement.
TTCTTGGCCGTTGTTGACGAAGGCGCAGTCGCGGACGTCGAGCGCCACCGCGACGCCGTCGGGGCCGACCAGCCCGTCGCAGTCGAAGCCCTCGAACGAGTTCGACGCGAAGCGCGAGCCCTCGACCACCAAGTCGAATGCACCGTCGACCGAGACACCCTCCGCGCCGTTCGACGACACCTTGCAGCGCATCAGGGTCACGTGCGTGGCGCTGGTTAGCGAGGCCGAGCGCAACCGCAGTCCGCGTCCGGCGCAATTCTCGACCGTGGTGCCGCGGATCGAGGCGTCGGTCTGGTCGATGTCGATCCCGAAGGGTGCCAGTCCGCGTCCGTCGAGCTCGAGCCCATCGAGCGTCGCTCCCGCGCCACCCTGGGAGATCTCGACGATCGCGCGCCCGGCCAGGCCCCGCAGCACGCTGCGGTGGAGCTGCGGGTCGTGCGCCGCGAGATCGAACGACGCGTCGAATCCTCCCGCGAGGTGGACCTCGGGCCACACCAGCAGGTTGACGTCGCTGTACACGCCCTCGGCGACCCACACGTTGCCACCGCCCTGAGAGAAGGCTTGCAGAACGCCGTCGAGCGGATCGCGGAACGCCAGCGCCGGAGTCGAGCCATCGGGCGCGACCGCGGTCGATGCCGCGTCCACGAAGATCGGAGCGCGCGGGACCACGCGCACCACCTCGCCGATCGGCGCGTACACGCCTGCTCCGCGATCGAGCGCCAGGCCGAAGAACAGCTCGACTCCGTTGGTCAATCCCGACACGTTGCGCGCGCCGTTGCCGCTGGCGGTCTGGAGCGGGACTCCCGCGTACAGATTGGCTCGCACGCCGGCCGAGAACAGCGCGACGGCCAGCGGCTGCCCGTCGGGGTCGAGCGCCGTCCAGCGCACGCGCGCCGTGCCCGAGCCCGCCACAGCGTGGGAGATGCCGACGGAACTCGGCAGGGCCGAGTTGTCGATCGGAGGTTGGTTCCCTCCGCCGCCCGAGCCGCCCGCTCCTCCACCGCCGCCGCAAGCGACGGTGGAGATGGCGAGGGCCAGCACGAGCGCGGAACTAGAGGCAGAGCGTTGCACGGAGTTCATTGGTTCGAGAGAGGCCGTTCGGTGCTGCGCTGTCGCGCACGAAGATCCAAGCGCGGAACAAGTGGCCCGCCGTCAACGGATCGTTGGCGAACGGGAAGGCGTAGGTGCCCGAGCCAGCGCCGGCGACGCCCGGTGCGCCGCCGAGTTGGAACACGCGGCGGTTCATCGGCGCGAAGGGCGCGCAGGGCGCCGGCAGTGGGTTGGGCGTGGTCTGCAGCGAGTAGATGACGATCGCCTTGGCGAAGCCGCGTGCCTGCGTGACCTCGACCGCGTAGGCGGAGTTGCCGACGCGCGGCGCGCCCCCCAAGCTCGAGATCTGCGGCACGATCCCGCCGCTGCCGGCGATGCCGCTGCCGACGGTGGTGTGGAATGGGCACGAGGGGAGAGAGCCGTTCTGCACCTTGTTGGCGGCGATCACGACGCCCGGCAGCACCTGCGCTCCGTAGGGGATCGCGACCGGCGGCGAGAAGGTGACGTCGAACGTGCCCGTGGGCACGATCACTTGGTAGAGCCCGCTCGTGCTCGTGTTGTCGTGGCCCAGGTACACGCCGATGCCGGTGCTCGAGTTGCGCACATCGACGTCGACGCCGCCGTGCAGCGTGCCGTCGAAGCCCGCGACCGTTCCCGAGAGCACCACGCCGGCTTGCAACAGCAGTGTGCCGAGGCTCGTGCTCGCGCCGACCACGCGGTTGTCCAGCTCTTGGCCGACCAGATGCAGCGCGAAGGGTGCTTCGAAGCGCACGTCGTAGGTCCCCGCGGGCACGACCACGTCGACCAAGCCCGAGGCGTTCGACTTGTCGCCCGGCGTGTAGAGCAGCGCGTCCGTGGCGACGTCGACGACGTCGATGTCGACGCCGGACACGGCGAGGTTGTTCGACTGGCGGCGTGTCACCGCGGACAGCACGAATCCGGGCTGGAGCGCGACGTTTCCGAGCGCGTGGTTGGCGGAGAGATCGAGGTTCAGCGCGCGCGGCGCGAGCAGTCCGCCGATCACCGGCGTGGTGTCGAAGCGCACCTCGATCGCGCCGCTGGGCACCGCCAGCGAGAAGAAGCCCAGAGCGTCGCTGGTGTCACCGGCGAGCAGGACGTCGTTGCCCTGCGCGTCGAGCACATCGATGTTGACGCCGGCGACGCCCGCTCCCGCCGTGTTCACGCAGCGACCCGACAGGAGCACTCCAGCGTCGAGCTGGATCGTGCCCAAGTTGTTGGTGACGAGGCCGATCGTCACGTTGGGCACGACCTTGACCAGCGCGTTCGAGCCCGGCGGCGGCACGATGGTCATCTCGTACACGTTGTTGGGCGTCACGGTGGTCGTGAAGAAGCCCTGCGCGTCGGTGCCGTCGTTCAGCTCGGTCACGCCTCCGCCGCCACCGGACTGCGGATCGAAGTTGAGGTTCGCGCCAGCGACGGGCGTGGTGCCGAGCATCACGCGGCCGGTGACGACGCCGGCGAACGCGGGCGCGCTGGGCAGCGCGCCACAGGTCAAGACGAGGATCGATCGAAGCAACACGGGGCAACTCCTTCGCAGAGGGTTCGAGAGCTCGGGTGCAGGCCGCCGACCAACGCCGGCGGGCAACGGGGCGCGCCGATGGCAAAGCCGGTGCCAATGCCCGCGCACGACCTCTCCAGCGCTCGCCGCCGGGCGCGGTCTCGAACCTAGACGCGTCGGTCTCGGGTGCGGACCCGCGGCTCGAGGGTGCCGCTCTGGGGCTCCGAGAAAGGCCGAATTCCTCGGGGTTTCCTGGCATTCAGGCCCGCGGGCACAGGCCTTGCCTTTGGCGTGCTCAGCGCTTGACGCAGGCTCTTTCGAGCCGCTCGTCCAGCCGCCCAACTCCAGCGCGAGCCCTTCGTTCCATGCTCCATCGATCGCCTTCCGACGCAGCGCCCGAGAGGATCCTCCTCTACAGCCACGACTCCTATGGCCTGGGGCACCTGCGTCGCACGCTGACCCTCGCCGGCGCGCTCGTCGCGCGCCGCCCGGGAGCCTCGGTCCTGATCGTCAGCGGCTCGCCGTGCGCCACGCACTTCGCGCTCCCGCGCGGAGTCGAGATCGTCAAGTTGCCCTCGGTGACGAAGAACGATGCCGGCGAGTACGCGCCACGCAGCCTGCACGGGGGATTGGACCAGCTCGAGCGTCTGCGCCGCAGCCTGTTGCGCCAAGCCTTCGAGACCTTCGACCCGCACCTGTTGATCGCGGACCACCAGCCGATCGGGCTCGATGGCGAGTTGCTCGACGTCCTGCGACTGACGCGCACGCGCGGCACGCGCACGATCCTCGGACTGCGCGACATCATCGACGACCCGAAGACGGTGGCGTCGCAGTGGAGCCATCCCGACATCCGCGAGGCGCTGGCGTCGCTCTACGACCGCGTGTGCGTGTACGGAACGCAGCAGGTCTTCGACCAGCGCGCCGAGTACCCGATCCCGCCGGAGCTCGCGGCACGCGTGGAGTTCACCGGTTACGTCGTGCGTCCAGCGAGCTCGCGCGCTCGCGAGCGCACCGGCCCGATCGGCCGGCCGCACGTGCTGGTGACCGCCGGCGGTGGGGAGGATGGCGAAAGCCACGTGAGCACCTACCTCGAGTGCCTGAAGCTGGCTTCGGCGCCCTGGGACTCGACGCTCGTGCTCGGTCCCTTGATGCATCCCTTGCACACGCGTCACGTGAAGCGCATGGCGCGCAGCCTGCGCAACGTGCGCGTCCACAACTTCCACGCGGACCTGCCGCGCCTCTTGGCGGAGAGCGACGTGGTGGTGTCGATGGCCGGCTACAACACGGTGGCGGAGATCCTCCAAGCGCGCGTCAATTCGGTGCTCCTGCCGCGCGTGTTCCCGCGTCGCGAGCAGTTGATCCGCGCCCAGCGCCTCGAAGCGCTGGGGCTCGCGCGCTGCCTGCTCGACGAGAAGCCGCGCTCGCTGCGCGCCGCTGTCGAGGAGTCGCTCAGCTTGCGCCGTGACTGGAGCGCCCTGCCCGCGCTCGACGGCCACGAACGCATGTGCGACATCGCGCACGAGTTGCTCGCGGACGTCCGCGTCGCGCCGCTGCCGGCACAGGTGCGCCGATGAGCGTGCGGGTCGCCTACCTGCTGAAGAAGTTCCCGCGACTGTCCGAGACCTTCGTTCTCGGCGAGATGCTCGCGCAGGAAGCGCTGGGGACGGAAGTCCACGTGTTCTCACGGCGTGCGCCGGACGACGAGCCGCGCCATGCCGAGCTGGAGCGTCTGCGTGCGCCGATAGAGTTGCTCCCGAGCGACGTCGACCCCTGGCGCGAGTTGTTCGGACCGGAGGCGGCGACCGGTGAGCTGCTCGAGCGCGTGCGCCAGGTGCATGCGCGATACTCCGGCCTCGCGCACCCGAAGTTCTCGAGCCTCTTGGCCGAGGCCCTGTGGCTGCTGCGCCGCACGCGCGAGCTCGCCATCGACCACGTGCACGTGCACTTCGCCACCGACTCCGCGGTCGTCGCCCTGCTCGCGCACGAGCTCGGTGGACCGAGCTTCAGCGTCACGGCGCACGCCAAGGACATCTACCGACGCACGGTGTCGCCGGCGCAGTTGCGCGCGATCCTCGAGGGTAGCGCCTTCGTCGTCACGGTGTGCGACGCAAACGTCGAGCACGTGCGCGGCCTGGTCGGCGCGAGCGCGGCCCGCAAGCTGCGCCGGCTCTACAACGGCATCGACCTCGAGAGCTTCGGAACGCTCCTCCGCTCCGCGGTGCGCGGCCGCATCCTCTCGGTCGGTCGCCTGGTCGAGAAGAAGGGTTTCGATGTCCTGGTCGACGCGCTCGCGGAATTGCGCGAGCGCGGCGTGGCCTTCGAGGCGCAGATCGTCGGCGACGGCGAGGACCGTCCGCGGATCGCCGCGCGCGTGTTGCAGCTGGGGCTGGCGCGCGAGGTGCAGATGCTCGGTGCATTGCCGCAAGGGCGCGTGCGCGAGCTCTTCGCACAAGCCGAGGTGTTCGCCCTGCCGTGCCGCATCGGCGAGGACGGCAATCGCGACGCGCTCCCGACGGTGCTGCTCGAGGCGCAAGCCGCCGGGGTGCCCTGCGTGTCGACGCCGGTCGGCGGAGTGAGCGAGATCCTCGACGGCGGTCGCGCGGGCGTGCTCGTGCCCGAGGGCGACGTGCAGGCCACGGCGGACGCGCTCGAGCGGTTGCTCGCGGACGAGGCCGGTCGACACCGCTTGGCCAGCGCCGGTGCCGCGCGCGCGAGAGAGCTGTTCGACGCTCGCCATCAGTCGCGCACTCTGCGGCACTGGTTCGAGTCCGCGATCGAGGATCGGAGGCTCGCGTGCGCATCGCCTGCGTGAATCAGGACCCGGGTGTCGCCCCGGGCCGCAAGAAGGGCGCGGCGGTGCACCTCGCGGCGATGCGTCGCGCGTTTTCCGCGCTCGGATGCAGCGTGCACGCCGTCGATGGCGTGGGAGCGCAGCTGGAGGCGGTGCTCGACGAGCTCCACGCCCGATACACGCTCGATCTGGTGTACGAGCGCCAGTCGCTGGCGGGAACGGCGGCGTCGCGCTTCTGCCGGCGCACGGGAGTCCCGCTGTTCTTGGAGGTCAACGCGCCCCTGATCGAGGAAGCGCGCGCTCACCGCGGCTTCGCGCCGACCGCGCAGGATCTGCTGGACGAGGACTTCGTGCTCGCCAGCGCGAGCGAGCTGTTCCCGGTGTCGACGCCCGTGGCCGAGGATCTCGCGCGGCGCGGCGTTCCGCGCGCCAAGCTGCACGTCACGCCCAACGGTGTCGACCTGGACACGTTTCGTCCGCGCTCGCAACCGCCCGCGGGGCTCGCGCTCCCGCGCGATGCGTTCGTGCTCGGATTCCACGGTCGGCTGCGTCCGTGGCACAACTTCGCGCTGCTCGTCGAGGCCTTCGCGCTGCTCTGCGCGCGCGGCTATCCGGTCGAGCTGGTGTGCGTCGGCGAGGGCGACTTCGAGCAAGCGGTCCCGAGCGCTCTGCGTTCGCGAGTGCACGTGAGACGCTGGATGGAGCAGGACGAGCTGGCGCAGCACGTCGCGTGCTTCCACGCCCTGCCGCTCTCCTATGCGGCCGACGCGACCTGCTACTTTTCGCCGCTCAAGCTGCTCGAGGCCATGGCCTGCGGCGTCGTTCCCGTCGTTCCGGACCTCGGGGACCTGCCGCGCGCGGTCGCCCATGGTCGAGCGGGCGTGGTGGTCGCGCCGGGCGATGCGCGGGCGCTCGCCGATGCGCTCGCCGGCCTGATCGAGTGGCCCGAGACGCGCGAGCGGCTGGGGCGCGCGGCGTTGAGTCAGGCGCGCCAGCGCGGTTGGAGCGATGTCGCGCGCGAGGTCTTGGCGCACCGCGTCGGAGTGCGCGTTCCGTGAAGCTCGTGCGGCAGTGGAGCGAGGGCGCGCGGCTCGCGCGGCGCTTCGCTAGCGACCTCGGCGAGCACAAGCTGCGCTTGAGCGCGGTGCTGGCGCTGTCGCTCGCGGTGGCCGCGTGCCAGATCGTCCTGCCTTGGCCGATCCAGTGGATCGTCGACGGAGCGTTGCTGCGTCGCCCGGGGTTCGAGCGCGAGCCGCAAGACTACGTCTGGCTCGGCGCCGCGGCGCTGCTCGCCTTGGTGGTGCTGCAGGCGGCCGTCGAGTACTACGTGACGCTGACCACGGCCGATGTCGGACACCGCGTGGCGCGCTCGATCCGGCTGCGGCTGTTCCGCCACTTGGCGCAGCTCTCGCCGCGCTTCTTCGCGCGCCACAAGTCCGGCGACCTGATCGTGCGCTTGCTGGGGGACGTGGCGATGGTGCGCAGCGCGCTGGTCGAGACCTCGACCGAGTTCGTCACCCGCGCGCTGTGGGTCGGCGGAACGGTGGCGGTGATGACCTGGGTCGATCCGCTGCTGACCGCCGTGCTGCTCGCGGTGCTGCCCTTCGTCGCCTGGGTCGTGCGCAGCATGTCCCACAAGATCCAGGTGCAGGCGCGCAAGGCGCGCCGCAAGGAAGGCGCGCTCGCTGATTTCCTGCAGGAGAGCCTGGCCGCGAGCGAGGTGATCCAGGCACTGGGCCGCAGTCAAGCGGTGGTGCGCAAGCTGGCGCACGAGAGCCGCACCAGCGAGCGCGCCGGACTCAAGTCCGCGCGGCTCTCGGCCAAGCTCTCCAGCTCCGTCCACGCCTTGCTCGGGTTGGGAGTGGCGCTGACGCTGTGCGTCGGCGGGATGCGCGTCGTCGATGGCCAGCTCTCGGCGGGCGAGCTGTTGGTGTTCGTGTCCTACGTGCGCGGGCTGCTGAAGCCGGTGCGCTCCGCGTCGCGGAATTCCGAACGGCTGGCCAAGGGCTCGGCGTGCGCCGCGCGCATCCTCGAGGTGCTCGACGAGCCGCTGGCGGTGCGCTCGAAGCCCGGCGCGCCCCCGGCGCCCGCTCGGCCGACGGTGCTGGAGTTCGACGACGTTCACTACGCGTACGACGAAGGGCAGTTCGCGCTGCGCGGACTGTCGCAGCGCTTCGAGCGCGGCGAGCTCGTCGGCGTGTTCGGTCGCAGCGGCGCGGGCAAGTCGACCTGGGCCGCGCTCTCCGTGCGGCTCTTCGACCCCGATCGCGGCGCGGTGCGGCTCGACGGTCTCGACCTGCGCGAGCTCGAGCTCGGGTCTCTGCGCGAGCGCTTCGGCCTGTGCTTGCAGCGTCCGGTGCTGTTGGGCGAGTCGATCCGCGAGAATCTGCGTCTGGGCAAGCTCGAAGCGGGTGAGCGCGAGATGTGGCGCGCACTGGAGGACGCTGGAGCCGCGGATTTCGTGCGCCAACGCCCCGGCGGGCTCGACTCGCTGCTCGGCGCGGGGGGCGCGGGGCTCAGCGGGGGACAAGAGCGTCGCATCGCGCTCGCGCGGACGCTCCTGCGCGAAGCGCCGATCCTGATCGTCGACGAGCCCTTCGCGGGGCTGGACCGCGACGCGGCTGGCCATGTGCTCGAGTCGCTGCGCGCGCGCGCGCGGACCTCGATCGTGATCGTGATCGCCCACGAGCTCGAGTACCTCGCCGAATACGACCGCGTGGTCGTGCTCGATGCCGGACGCGTCCACGCCAGCGGCAAGCACTCGGAATTGCTCGAGGACGACGGCTATCGCGCTTTGCTCGCCGCGCGACCGGAGGCTGTGGCGTGATCGGGCTGCGCTCCCATGCGCGCGACGCGGAGCTGGCCGCGCGCGCCGGCGACTGGCGCGTCCCGAGCGAGCGCGAGCTGCTCGAGCTCGTCGCGCGTGAGCTGGCACCGCGAGCGCTGCCGGTCGCCGCGCAGTGGACCTTCGCGCGCTGGAAGCCCCGCACGGCGCTGACCCTGGCCCACGAAGTGCGCTTCGAGGACGGCACGGGTGCCACGGTCGTCACCAAGCTCCACGCCGGCGCGAAGCTCGGTGCGCCTCGGCCGTACGCCGTGGGAGAACGGGCGCTGAGACCGTTCGCGGTGGTCGCGCCGGAGCGCCTGACGCTCTCGAGCTTCCCGTACGACCGCGAGTTGCCCGGGCTCGAGCGCTGCTTCGATCTGCGCCGGCTCGCGCGCCACGTCGACGATCTCGGAGTCTTCATGCCCCTGCGCATGCGACCTGGCCCGTCGAAGCTCGCGGTGCTGCGCTACAAGCCCGAGCGGCGCGCGGTGCTGCGCCTCGATCTGCGGCTGCGCGAGACCAAGGATTCGGCGCGTCACGCGGCGAGCATGATCCTGCGCGTCCATCCCGCGTCGGTGGCGAGCGCGTCGGCGGAGCAGCGGCTCGCGTTCGACGCCGCGGCGCCGCGCGATCTCGCGCCGCGGCTGCTCGGGCACGAAGCGCGAGCCGGGGTGCTGTTCGAGGAATGGCTCGATGTCCGACCGTTCTCCGCGGAGCGCTTCGAGCACGCGCCGTTGGCGGGCGCCCTGTTGGCCCGCCTGCACGCCGTGCCCGCGACCGGCGCGCGCCCGCCGCGTGCGCGCGAGAGCTTCGTCGAATGGCACGCCAGCGTGCCCGAGTTCGCGCACTTCGAGTCCCTGTTCGCTCTCGAGGACCAGCCTGCGCGGGGCTGGATCCACGGCGATTTCCATCCCGATCAAGTGGCGCTCGTGGCCAACGGCAGCAGCGCGCGGCTGCTCGACCTCGATGCGCTGCGCGTGGGAGCCCCGTGCGAGGATCTGGCGCAGTGGATCGCCGATCACGTCGCCGCGGGAGCGCGCGACTGGCGTGCAGCGGCGGCCGCGTTGCTGGACGGCTATCGCGCGCTCGGCGGGACGGAGCCGGACGAATCCGCGCTTGCCTCGGAAGTGGCGCGCGCGCTGGTGCGCTCGGCGGCGGCCGCCCTGCGGCGTCTGGAGCGCGGTGCGGAGGACCTGGCGCGCGGCCGCTTGCAGCGTGCGCGCGAAATCCTGGCCGAGTGCAGTGCCCCGCGCGTGGCTGTCCGCCTCGAGCGCACGGACGTCGCCAAGGACGGCGCCTGGATCCGCACCGAATCGCACGCCGGAGAGCGACGCTGGTTCGAGGAGCGCGACGGAGCTCGCCGCGAGCTCACATGGCGCGCCGACGAGCTCTTGCCGCTGTCGCAGCGCACGGACGAGCTCGAGCGCGAAGGTACCCTGACAGTGCTCGCGTATCGTCCCGGCCGGCGCCTGGTGCTGCGCTGGACGATGCCGTCGGGTGCGTCGTCGATCCTCAAGGGCTACCGTCGCGGGCGCGACTCCGACGCGTTCGAGCGCGCCACGCTGGCGTACGCGGCGGCCGGGGACGCGCCGATCGCGCTGGCGCGCGTCGAGCAACATTGGGTCGAGCACTCGACGTTGGCCTTCGAGGACCTGGGCGGTCGCACCGTCGAGCTCGGGACGCTCGCTCCCGCGCGACTCGCGGAGTTTGGCCGCGCCTTGTCGCGGTTCCAGCGAGCCGCACCGTCGAGCGCGACGCGGCTGGAGGTCCACGGGCTCCAGAGCGAGCTGGACACGCTCGACGCGCTGCGCCAGCGCTTCGCGGGTCTCGGCGCGGAGTCGATCGCCGGCCTGGCGCGCGCCCGCGAGGCCCTGCAGCGCGCGCTGGAAACCGTCGAGAGCCGCGCAGTCGCGCTCGCGCATCGTGATCTGCACGACGGGCAACTGCTCGACCTCGGGACGCGCTTGGGCTGGATCGACTTCGACTTGACCTGCCGTGCCGACGACGCGCTCGACGCCGCCAATTTCGTGGCGCACCTCGGACTGCGTCGACTGCAGGGCGCTCCGGGGCTCGACGCCGCGCGCGAGGCCGCGCTGCGCGACGCGTTCCTCGAGGGCCTGGGCCACGGCGCCGACCTCGAGTTCGCGCGCCGCTTGTGCGCGTACGAGAGCGCCACGTGTCTGCGCCTCGCATTGGTCTACTGCGTGCGTCCGCCCTGGGCGCACTTGTCCGCGGTGCTCGCCGCAACGGCCGAGCGCCTTGCCAGGAGTCTGGTTCGATGAAGCGTTGGTGGATGCCGAGCGTCGTCGCCGTCGTTTGGGTTGCGCTGGCCGTTCCGGGAGCCGCGCAGCGCGCCTCGGAGCTGCGCGTGGGTCACTGGGTGCGCCTCAAGGGCGAGCTCGATGCACACGGCGAGTTCCGCGCGAGCGCGGCCGAGGTCCTCGCTCCGGGCGAGGAGCACGCGTTGACCGGCACGGTCACCGAGATGCTCTCGCCGACGCGCTTTCGCGTGCTCGGGCAGGAAGTGCACTTCTCGGCGACGACGCGCTGGCGCGGGCTCGCCGCTGGGGACCTGGTCGGCGCGCGCGTCAAGGTCGAGGGCGACTACCACACCTCACGCAAGCTGTCCGCGGACGCGATTTCGCGCCGCGATCCGGGGCGCGACGCGATCGAAGGCCGCATCGATGCACTGGAGACGGTCGACGGGACGCTGCGCTTGCGCGTGCTGCGCTGGACGGTGAGCGTGCCCGCCGAGCTCGAGCTCGCCGTCGAGCTGCCGCTCGCCGAGCTGCCCCTGGCGCCGGAGCGCGAGTTCAACGAGACGCCGACGGACACGCGCGACGACGATGACGACGTGCGCGGCACGCTGCGCTGGGGCGACTTCGTGCTCGGGGGCCAGCTCGAGTACAAGCACGACGCCATCCGCGAGCAGGACTTGAACGACGCACGCGACGACGCGCGCGACGACCGCGAGGCCTCGCTGCGCCTCGAGCTCCTGTGGCAGATCGACGAGTCGTTGTTCGCGCTGGGCAGTGTCCGCGTGCGCGATGGACGACGCATCGACCAGAACGACACCGACGAGCACGACACGGCCGCGATCCTCAACGAGGGCTATTTGTACTGGCGCGACGCGTTGTCGAGCGGCTTCGACCTGCAGGCCGGCCGGCAAGACTTCGACGAGCGCCGCGAGTGGCTCTACGATCAGAATCTCGACGCCCTGCGGCTGTTCGCGACGCGACCCGCCGCGCGGCTCGAGGTCTCGGTGTCGAGCAACGTCAGCGACGCCGGGCGGCGCGACGAGCACACGACCAACTGGCTCGCCTACGTGTCGAACAACGACCTCGACCGCCAGCTCGCCGCCTACGTGCTGCTGCGCGACTCCTCGAATGGCGCGTTCGCCTTCGACGACGACCTGCAACCGGTGTGGGCCACCCACATCGGCGCGCGTGCCTTCGGAGAGTGGCTGCCGAACAACGACTCGTGGTTGGAGCTCGCCTACCTCGTGGGCGAGACCGACGAGTTCGACGACACGCTCAACGTGACCACGCGGCGCGACGTCGGGGCGTTCGCCTTCGACCTCGGCACCACCTGGCAGCCCTGGGACGACGGTCCGCGGTTCAGCGCGGGCTTCGCCCTCGGCTCCGGCGGCGGCGACGCGCGCGACACCTTCCGCCAGAGCGGCCTGCACGACAACACCGACAAGTTCGGCGGGGAGACCTCGTTCCAGTACTACGGCGAGCTGTTCGATCCCGAGCTCTCGAACATGTCGATCGCGACGCTGGGGGTCGGTCAGGAGGTCGCGCGCGACACCTCGCTCGACCTCGTGGGGCACGTCTACTCGCAGGACCAGGCCGTGGCGCGCCTGATCGACACCGGGCTGCGCCAGCGGCCCGACGGACGTCACCGCGAGCTGGGCAGCGAGCTGGACCTGGTGCTCGGCTGCAAGGCGCTGGACGGCTGGCTGGTCGAGGCGGTGGTCGGTTGGTTCCACCCGGGCGCCGCGTTTCCGTCCGCGGACGACGCCTGGCTCTTCCGCGCGCAGTTGCGCTACAGCTTCTGAGGTTTCGCCATGAGCCCGATCCGCTGGCTGTGCCTGGCCGTGTGTGCACTGAGCGCCTGCAGCGACAGCGACGCGCGAGCGCATGCCGCGCGCGCGCCCAACGTCGTGCTGATCTGTCTCGACACCGTGCGCGCCGACCACGTCGGAGCCTATGGCTATCGCGCGAATCCGACCACGCCGGCGCTCGATCGCCTGGCCACGGAGTCGACCGTGTTCCTCGACGCCAGCGCCGCCGCGGGTTGGACCAAGCCCTCGGTGCCGTCGTTCTTGACCGGCACCTACCCGATGCAGCACGGGGTGTACGAAGGCAGTGCACGCGGCGAGTCCGGCAAGGTCACCGACGTGTTGCCCGAGAGCTCGACGACGCTGGCGGAGGTCTTCCGTGAGCGCGGCTACGCCACCGCGGCTTTCGTGAAGAACGCGCAGCTCAACCGCGGCAATGGCTTCGAGCAGGGCTTCGAGACCTACGTCGACGAGGCCGGTGACGCGCGCACGCTGCGCTGGCGCGCCGAGGATTGGCTCGAGGAGCACGCGGCCCGCTCCAGCGCTCATCCGTTCTTCCTCTATCTGCACTTCCTCGACGCGCACTGGCCCTACGACGTCCCCGACGAGTACGCGGCACGCTTCACGCCGCTGGAGAGCAGCGCACTGTTCCGCGGCGGCGGCTCGCGCGCGCTGCGCGACGAGGTCAACGACGGCAAGCGCCGCCTGAACGAGAGCGAGCTCGCGGCCTTGGTCGACACCTACGACGGCAGTCTGCGCTTCATCGACGACGAGCTGGCGCGTCTGTTCGCCTACCTCGACGCACGCGGGTTGTGGAGCGACTCCGTGGTGTGCGTGATCGCCGACCACGGCGAGGAGTTCATGGAGCACGGACGCATCGGGCACGGCCACGGCTTGCACCAGAATCTGCTGCGTGTTCCGTTCATCGTGCGCGTGCCCGGCCGCGCTCCACAGCGCGTCGACACGCCGGTGAGCCTGATCGACCTGTTCCCGACGCTGCTGGGGGCGGCGGGCCTTTCCAATCTCCCGGCGAACGAAGGCCTGGACCGGCTGCGCGAGCCGCTCGCCACGCGGCCGATCCTCGCCGAGCACAAGGACTCGGGGCACTACCAACAAGCGTTGCGCGCGGGCCAACGCAAGCTCGTGCGCCGTCTCGAGCCGCTGTCGACGCAGACCGAGCACGCCGTCGAGCCCGCCGCTCCGGCCGTCGGATCGCGCTGGGAAGCCGAGCTCGACCCGAGCGCTCTCGGCCTGCACTTGGCGAAGCGCATGAACGCGCGCGACGACGCCGCGGACGACGGTCTGGAGCTCAAGGGCGTGCTGGACGAGGTCGCCGGCGACGAGCTCGTGTTCTCGGGCTTCCGCGCCAAGTTCGACGCGCGCACCGAGCTCTACGGCACGGTTCCGCGCGGCGTCGCGAGTGCCGCCGCGCTCACGCCGGGGCTCGGGATCAAGATCGTCGGCGTCGTCGATGCCGGCGCATTGCTCGCCAAGCGCGTCAAGGTCTACGCCTTGGGGGAGACGTTCGAGCCCGAGGTGCGCGGAACGGTCACGGCCTTCGAGGGCCACCCGCGCGACGGGCGCGTGCAACTCGGCGGGGTGTGGATCGAGCTCGCCTCGAGCACGCGGTGGGAGGGACTCGACGCCGCCCTGCGTGCGCCGGAGCTCGCGCGCGACGAGTTGGCGCGCGTCTTGGCCGAGCTCGACCCGCAGGGTCCGCGGGCCAACGTTCGAGAGTCGCGGCGCTGCATCGATCTGGGCGCGGATCCCGGCGAGCTCGCGCCGGATTCGAACCAAGCGTGCGAGGACATGCTGCGCGCGCTCGACGCGCTCGGCGTCGCGCTCTCCAAGCGCAGGTACTTTGGCGCGGGCGATCGCAAGTCGCTCGGCGCGGACGCGCTGCGCGGGCTCGAGCACCTGGGCTACGTGCGCTGAGGTTGGCGGCGCTCACGGCGTGCAGCGGCCCGGCCCCGACTGGCAGGCGCGCGGGCGCGGGGATACAGTCCCCCGCCCTGCGCCGCAGGCCTACCGCCCATGAAACGATCCGCTCTCGCGTTCGCACTCGCTTCGCTCCTCGCCACGGCCTGCAAGGAGAACAACAACGAGGAGTTCCGCTTCCGCGTGGAGACCACGCGGCTCGCGATCAGCCAGTCCTTCCCGGTGAGCCGCACGGCGCCCGCGACCGCGGTCGAGGGACGCTACCTCGCGTTCCTGGCGAGCGAGAGCGACGAGGGGCGCAACCTCAACAGTGTGAGCGGTGACGCGGACACGTCCGATCACGTCGCTGTGCTGGTCGACATGGTGGCGAAAGACGTCACCGTGCTCGGGGTCGCGGCGCGCGACTTCCAGTTCCTCGGCTCGTACCTGTTCCTCGAGGTCGACGAGAACGCGGACTCGAAGGACTGGGATGCCGACGGCACACCCGACGACTTCGTGCTGCTGCAGATGCCCGCGGCGGCGCCCGCCAACGGCAGCCTGCAGTACGTGGCGACGCTGCGCGTCAACGCCGGTCCGCAGCCGCCCGCGGGCTTGCCGGCTGGACCGCACATGTTGGTCACCGACAACGACCGGTTGTTCTTCGTGCACGCGGCCTCGGCCTCTCCCGCGGTCGACGAGACCACGATCTCGATGATCCGGCTCAACGCCGGCGTGCCGCTCGCGCCGTTGCGCTTGCTCAACGCCGAAGGCGCTGCCACCCTGACCCCGGTATTGCTCGGGAGCGAGTCGAACGTGGTCTATGCGGCGCTCGACGAGGTCTTCGAGGGCGACCTGACCGGTGACAGCGATACGACCGACAACTTCGTGCTGGCTCTGATCGACGCCGAGGAGGCCGTGCCCGACGTCACGATCCCGCGCACCGCCGGAGGGGACGGCCTGGCGCTCGCTGGCGCCTCGAGCCCGCTGCGCACGCTCGACGTCGGAGCCAAGCGCATCGTGGGCTTCTTGGTCGACGAGGCGGAGCAGGGTGCGGGCTCGCTCAACAGCTCGAGCGATCCGAACAACCCCTTGAGCTACCCCGCGCAATGCTCGGCCGACGACCTGGATGCGACCGACGAGGTGCTGCACCACGTGTCGATCGACGACACGACGCACGTGGTCGGCACGCCGGTCAACACCTTCCTGTGTGGAGTCGACCGCGTGTTGCTCGCCAAGAACGGCTCGAGCACCTTCATCGCCACGATCCAACCGGAGTCCGACGAGGGCAACTGCGCCACCGGGCTCAACGGCAACGACTCGGACACGCTCGACCGCATCTTGCGCTGGGTGCGCGCGGATCCGACGGGCGGCGCGGTGTTCTCCGACGTCGACGGCATGGTCGCGCTCAAGAACCTCCCGGGCGGCACGGCGGGAGCGACCGATTTCGCCGGGCGCTGGGTGGTGGTGATCGACGAGGCCGCGGACACGCTCGACTGGGACGGGAGCGCCACGGACAACGACGTGGTCGCCTGGCTCGATCCGACCGACGGGCTCGGCGCCCAGTGGACCTCCGACCACGATTCGGCCGCGGCTGGCATCCAGCCGGCGGGCGCGGCTTGGATGGGTGAGATCAAGTCGCGCGAGCGCGTGCTGCTCAGCTTCCAAGAGTCCGTGGCCAACTTGGCGATCAACGGCCGCGACACCGACAAGCTCGACAGCGTGCCCGTGTTCGCGCGTTTCGACGTGAACGACCCCGACGACTTCGATTTCTTCGGACCCGCGGTGGCGACGCACGACAACCGCCCGGGGATCGTGATCGCCAACGGGCTGGCCTTCTATCGCGTCGACGAGAGCGACGACAACTTCGACTGGAACGGCGACGGCGACAAGAGCGACGAGGTCCTGTTCCGCACCACCGTCACGGACCTGAGCGAGTCCTATTTCCTCTCCACGCTCAACGCCTTCGACATCCCGGCGATCACCACCGACTCGAGCAACATCGGCGCGGCCTTCATCGTCGAGGAGGCCATGAAGGGGCGCCTCAACGCGGACGCGGACACCGACGACTTCGTCGTGCAGTGGATGCGCGTCGGTCCCTGAGCGCTCGTGCTCCCTGGGCACGGGTGAAGGCCCGGGATCGCGAGCTCTCGGATCGCCGGATGCGCCAGCGCCGGCAGCGCACCGAGCGTCGAGAGCGTGAGTTTCGCGCGGTCCTCGCGCGCGCAGCGTCGCTCGCGCGATCGTTCGCCGTGGCTCAGCGCCGCGGCGGCGGCGATTCCATTCCGCCGAGGAACGGCGCCGCCAGCCGCGCGGACTCGTCGCCGTTCAGGCTGCGCGGCGCGACGAAGCGCTGCAGCAACTTGGTGCGCACCGAAACCGCGGCCTTCTGCGCCTGCTTGCCGTTGGCGTCGACGTGCGCGATGCGCTCGATGCCTCCGTCGCCGAGCGCGAGCACGATGCGTTCGACCGCCGCTTCGCGGAAGCGCTCGAGGAAGCCGCGCTTGAGGTCGACGTTGGCGAAGCGGTGCAGGGCCGCGATCCCGGCGCGCCACTGGCGGCGCTCGGACACCAACAGGACGTGGTTGAAGATCACCTTGTTGGTGCCGAGCGAGAGCGCCTTCTTGGGAACGGTGCGGTTGACCAGCTGATCGAGCGGCAGCAGCGCGCGCTCGTTCTTGAGGCGCGTGACGACCTCCCAGCGCTCGTCGGGGACGAAGCGGTCGGCGCGCATCTCCCAATACAGGTGCCCCAGGCCCTTGGTGCGCGCATAGCGCGCCAGGTGGTAGGGCACGAAGTGGTTGTGAGCGATGGTGTCCGCCGCCAGGTGGGCCAGGTAGCCGAGGATGAAGGCGCGCTCGAAGTCGCTGTGGGCGAGCTCGCGCATGTCGGCCACGATGCCCCAGCGGTGGCAGTGGCTGTAGGGTCCGCCGACGCCTTTGAAGTTGATGATGTCGGCCGCGATGTGGCCGTATTGCCAGGCTTCGCGGTGCGTCTCGATCAGCGCCGCGACGTCGGCCGGCAAGCGCTTGCGCCGCTGGCGGAAGACGCGCTGCTCGAACTCGAGGTGCGTGCCCGGACCCCAGGCCAGTCCGAGAGCGATGCAGCAGGTGAGGGCAGCGACGAGCCAGAACATCGGTTGAGCTGCGGCACTCTCGCACACGGAGGCGCGCGCTTGAAGCCGTGGCGCGCCGGGTTTCGTGCAGCTCGGCGGTCGGCCTACAGGCGCCAGACGCGCAGCACGCGCTTGTCCTGGAACTCGACGAACACCGCGCGCGACTCGTCGGGATCCAAACGATTGTCGATGACGAAAGTCGTCGCGCCCGTCGGCGAGGCCTGCTCGCGGTAGCTCCAGCGCCAGACTTCGATGTCGCCGGTGCCGCTCTCGCGCTCGCGCGGCGGTCCGAGCAGTGCGATCACCTGGCGGCGCCCCATGCCGGGCTCGATGCACTCCAGCGTCGCGGAGCCGATGACCACGCTCTGGCTGCCGAGCGGCTCGGTCGCACAGGCCGCCGCGGAGGCCAGCGCGAGTCCGGCGAGCAGCGCGAGGTGGCGAAGGTGGTGCATGGGGCTGCCCGCGGGCCGGCGAAGTCTAGCGCGGCGGCCGAGTGAGCGCGAATCGCGGGCGCGTGCGCTTGAAAGCGCGCGGCGCAACGCGGATTCTCCGCGGGATGGGCACTTCGATCGGCGCGCGACTCCCGCGTCCGGATGGACCGGACAAGGTCACCGGCCGAGCGCGCTACGTGGCCGATCTGCGGCCTGCGGGCGCGTGGTTGGGGGGCGTAGTCCGCTCGCCGTTGGCCCGCGGAGTGCTCACCGGCTTCGACTTCGCGCCGCACTTCGATTTCTCCTCGGTGGTCCTCGTCGGTCCGCGCGACGTTCCCGGCGAGAACGTGGTGGCGCTGCTCGCCGACGATCAGCCGCTGCTCGCCGCGCGCGAGATCGAGCACGTGGGCGAGCCGCTGCTGCTCGTCGCCGCGCCCGACCGCGCGACCCTGGCGGCCGCCTTGGCTGCGATCCAGCCGCGCATCGAGCCGCGCCCGGCGCAGTTCGACGCACGTTCGAGCACGCGCGTGTTCAAGGAGATTCGCATCGAGAAGGGCGACGCGCTGGGGGTGCTGGCCTCCGCGGAGCGCGTGTTCGAAGGCGCCTACGAGACCGCCAGCCAAGAGCAGATGTACATCGAGCCGCAGGGCGTGCTCGCGTTCCCCTCCGACGGCGAGTCCGCGGTGACCGTCGTGGGCTCGCTGCAGTGTCCCTACTACGTGCAGAAGGCGCTGGCCCGCGCGTTGGGAGTGCCCGCCGAGCGCGCGCGCGTGGTGCAAGCCGTGACCGGCGGCGGATTCGGTGGGAAGGAAGACTATCCATCGGTGCTGGCCTGCCACGCGGCACTGCTCGCGCTGCGCTGCGGGCGGCCGGTGGAGATGATCCTCGAGCGCCACGAGGACTTGCTCGTGACCCCCAAGCGCCATCCCAGTCGCGTGGTGCATCGCACCGCGGTCGACGCGCACGGCCGTCTGCTCGCGATGCACATCGAGGTGCTGTTCGACGGCGGCGCGTACACCACGCTCTCGCCGGTCGTGCTCTCGCGCGGTTGCATCCACGCCGCGGGGCCGTACCGCTGCGAGCAGGTCTTGATCCACGGGCGCGCGGTGGCCACCAACCACGTGCCCTACGGCGCCTTCCGCGGTTTCGGCGCGCCGCAGACGTGCTTCGCCGTCGAGCGTCAGCTCGATCGCATCGCCGCCGCGCTCGGACTGCACCCGCTCGAGCTGCGACGGCGCAACATGTTGCGCTCGGGCGACACGACCGCCACCGGCCAGGTGCTGCGTTCCAGCGTGGGCTCCGAGCCGGTGATGGAGCGCATCGTCGCCGCGTCGGGCTTCGACCGGCATCCCTGGCGCGCGCCGCGCACCGGCCGCGTGCGGCGCGGCGTGGGCTTCTCGTTCTTCTTCCATGGCGCCGGGTTCACGGGCTCGGGCGAGACCATGCTCAAGGGCCGCGTCGCGGTCGAGCTCGTTCGCGACGGGCGCGTGCGCGTGCGCAGCGGCTCGACCGAGTTCGGCCAAGGCACCTGGACCATGTTCCGCGCGATCGCGGCGGATTCACTGGGGTGCGAGCCCGACGACGTCGAGGTCGCGGTCGCCGACACGCACGACGTGCCGGACTCGGGCCCGACCGTGGCCTCGCGCACCTGCATGATCGTCGGAGGCGTGCTCGCGCGCGCGTGCCGCGAGCTCGCCGCGCGGATCGGTGGCGAAGGTCCATTCCGCGCCCGCGCGGCGGCCTTCGTCGCGAGCGCCGGCGAGGCGCGCGTCGAGGCGCAGTACCACTCACCTCGGGGACTGGTGTGGGACGACGCCACGTACTCGGGCGACGCCTACCCGGCCTACGGGTGGGCGGCCGACGTCGCCGAGGTCGAGGTCGACCTCGATACCTTCGAGGTCAAGGTGGTGCGGTTCCTGAGCGCCGTCGACTGTGGCAAGGCGCTGCAGCCGCAGTCGGTCGTCGGACAGTTCGAGGGCGGCTCGCTGCAGGCCGTTGGCTTCGCGCAGCTCGAGGTGGTCACCTCGCGTGCGGGGCGCGTGCAGCAAGATCGCATGAGCACCTGCGTGATCCCGACCACGCTCGACGCGCCGCAGTTCCAGACCGAGCTGGTCGAGGTGCCCTTCGAGCACGGACCGTTCGGCGCGAAGGGCGTGGGGGAGATGCCCATGGACGGCGGCGCACCCGCGGTGCTGTCGGCGATCGAGGACGCGCTCGGCGTGCACGTGACGCGCGTGCCGGCGACGCCCGAGCACTTGCTCGAACTCTGGCTCGACGCTCACCCGGAGGAACGCGTGTGAAGATCCGCTGCGAGGTGAACGGCGTCGCGCGCGAGCTCGAGCTCGACCCGCTGCGGCGGCTGCTCGACGTGCTGCGCGAGGACTTGGGGCTCAGTGGAACCAAGGAAGGTTGCGGCGAAGGCGAGTGCGGCGCGTGCTCCGTGCTGCTCGACGGCGCCGTGGTCAACTCCTGCTTGGTGCCGGCGTGCCAGCTCGACGGCGCACGGATCACGACCATCGAGGGCGCGGGCTTCGAGCGCGTGCAGCAGAGCTTCCTCGACGAAGGCGGAGCGCAGTGCGGCATCTGCACGCCCGGGATGATCGTGGCGACGCGCGCCTGGCTCGACGAATGCGCACGCCGCGGTCGCGCGGTCGACGATGCCGGCGCGCGCCGCGCCTTGGCCGGGAACCTGTGCCGCTGCACCGGCTACGGCGCGATCGTGCGCGCGGCGTTGGGCGCGTCGCGGAGGAGTCCGTGAGCGCGCGCGTGGTGGTCGCGCGCTCGCTCGACGACGCGCTGAGCGCGCTGGCGGACGCCGATGAGCACGCGCACGTCCTCGCTGGTGGCACGGACTTGATGGTCGAGCTCCGCACGGGCCGCACACGGCCGTCGCTGGTGGTCGACATCTGGAAATTGGCCGAGTTGCGCGGGGTGCGCGAGGATTCCGCCGGCCTGCGCCTGGGCGCTCTTACGACCTGCGCCGAGATCGTGCGCTCCGAGCGCCTGCGCGGGCACTGCGAGCTGCTCGCCACGGCGTGCGCGGAGGTCGGCGCGGAGCAGATCCAACAACGCGCGACGCTGGGCGGCAACCTGGGCACGGCCTCACCCGCGGCAGACATCGTCCCCGCGCTGATGGCGCTCGGCGCGAGCGTGCGCCTGGTGTCGCGCAGCGCGTCGCGCGATGTCGCCCTGGAGGATTTTTGCGTCGGCTACCGCCGCACGGCGCGGCGCCCCGACGAGCTGATCGAATCGGTGCACGTGCCCTTCCGCCCACGCGGAGAGCGCTGCGCCTTCCGCAAGGTCGGCACGCGTCGCGCGCAGTCGATCTCGAAGCTCGTGGTCGCGCTCGCGCTCGAGCTCGAGGGAGCGCGCATCGTCGCCGCGCGCGGCGCCGCGGGCTCGGTCGCGCCGCGGACCCTCCGCCTGGCGGCCCTCGAGCGCGAGTTGCTCGGCGCTCGGGTTTCGCGCGAGCTGTGCCTGCGCGCCGCGGCCGCCGCGGCCCGCGAGGACGTTCAGCCGATCGACGATTTGCGCTCGAGCGCCGGCTACCGCCGCCAGGTGCTCGCGCGGGTGCTCCACTCACTGCTCTGCGACCTCACCGGAGTCGACGCATGCCCTTCCTAGCGCTTCTCGCCGTGCTGCTCGGCGCCGCCGTGTGCCTGCAGAGCACGGTCAACGGCCAACTCGCCGGGCGCATCGGCCTGCCCCTGACGCTCGCGATCAACTCCGGCGTCGTGTTCGCCGGTGCCTTGGTGTGGTACGCGATCGCGCGCTGGAGCGGGAACACGCCGACGGAGCGCTTGCCGGCGCCGTGGTTCCTGTTCACCGGTGGCTTGTTCGGCTTGGTCATCATCTCGTGCGCCGCGGTGGCCTACCCGCGCCTGGGCGCCGGAACGACGACCACGCTCGCGGTCGGCACCCAAGTCGTCGTCGCGCTGGTGCTCGATCAGCTCGGCGCCACCGGACGTCACGTGCCACTCACGCCGTCCCGACTGCTCGGAGTGGCGTTGGTTGCGCTCGGAGTGTGGTTGTCGGTCAGTCCTCCGCGGGCCTCGTGAGCGCGTCCTGCGATAGACTCCGGCCGCACGTGGCATCGTCCTTCTTCCGCTCGACGCTCGCGGCGCTGTGCGTCGTCGCCGGGTGCGCCGAGGAGCAACTCGGCTCGTACGAGCTGTACCGCCAGCTCGCGCAGGCCACTCGAATCGAGGTCGTGGTGCCCGAGCGTGTCGAGCTCGCGCCGCTGAGCGCGCTCGCCGCGCGGCTTGAGTCGTCGAGCTCGTTCACGGTCGAGTTCGAGCGCGCCGACGACTTGGATCCAAGCGCGGCGCGGTTGTGGATCGCCGATCAGCGAGTTGCGGCCTTGGGGCCGCTGTTCCAGCTTTCCGGCGTGCGCTTCGACGCGGGCACGGGCGCCGTGTGGTTCGACGGCCGGCGCTACCTGGGCCCGCGCGAGGCCTTGCAACTGACCGTCGCCGATCCGCTGCGACCGGGCTGGCCGGTGACCGTGGTGCTGGCGAGCGACGCGAGCATCGCGGCGCGCTTCGTCAGCGATCTGCGCCCGACGTGGAAGCCCGGCTACCGCTGCTGGCGCGACGGTCGCATCGAGCGCGAAGGCCTGATCGGCGACAACGCTACGCTGCGCCCGAGCTCGGCCAGCGACGCGCTGGCGGTCGCGGAGTCCTGGGCGAGCGTGACGACCGAGCTCGCCGACCTCGACGTCGTCGCGCACGGTCCAGTCGACGCGCAGGCGCTCGCGGAGTACCTCGAGTGCCTCTCGCTGGCGCGCCAGCGCGTGGTCGCGTGCTTGGGCGAGACGCGCGAGCGCGGCCTGCTCCACGTGTGGCCCAACCACGAGTCGTTCAGCGCCGTCACCGGCTCGCGCGATTTCGGGTGCCTGGGGCCCGCGGCTCGCGAGACGCATGCGGTGGTCGCGCGCGGAGTGCTGCACGACGCCGGCCGCGCCTACGCGCTCGCCTTGGCGCGCTCGATCGCGGGTCCAGCGCGTGACGCGTGGGTCGAGGAGGCGCTCGCCGACGCGGCGACGGGCACCTGGCGCGGCGTAGTGCCGCTGCGCGAGTGGGGCGAGCGTTTGGCGCGGCGCTCGGCGTTCGTCGACTGGCTCGCGCTGCTCGATCCGGCGTTCGTCGGGCCCGAGCACATCGTCGGCGCGCAGCGCGCGATCGTGTTCGACGAGCTCTTGCGCGTCGAGCGTGCGTCGCTCGTGCAGCGCGCATGGCACGAGGGCGCGCAAACGCTGGTCGGCCCCGCCGCGGACGCGGCGCACTTGGTGTGCGAGCGAGCCGAGCGCTCGAGCGCGTCCGCGCCGACACGCCGTGAGCGCGCGCTAGCGCGGAAATTCCGCGCCGGGATGCACGTGCTTCCGGCGGTCGACGAGGACGGGCGCTCACCGTTCGTGTACGGCTCGCAGGCGTGCTTCGAGGCCTTGGCTCAGTTGCGCGCACTGGGCTTCGACACGGTGGCGTTCCGGCCGAGCTACACCCGCGCGCCACGCACGACGTGGTGGCCGCGCGCCGAACGCGTGCAGCGCTTCGATTCGGCGACGACCCAGGACCAGTTGATCGCGAGCGTGCGCTACGCGCGCGAGCTGGGGCTCGAAGTGATGCTCGCGCCGCAGCTCCTCGAGGCCCCGGCTGCGAACCTCGCCGACGTGACGATGTCTGCGACCGAGGCGCGCGCGGCGAGCTACTTCGACGATTTGCAGGCGCTGCTGGTCGACACCGCTCTCGTCGCCGAGCTGTGCGACGTCGAGATCGTCTGCCTGGGCAGCGAGCTGAACCTCGCGACCAACACCTTCGCGCGCGACATCGAGTCGGGCTGGACGCCACCGCAGTACATGCTGGCCTTCGGCGCGCGCCTGCGGGAAGCGCTGCTCGCCGTGCGTGCCGTCTACGACGGCGCCCTGACCTACGCCGCCAGCGGCGGTGACCAACTCGACATCGACCTGTGGAGCGAGCTCGACTTCGTCGGGCTCGACCTGTACCGCGTGCTGACCGCCGATCCGCAGGCGCCGTCGCGTCCCGACCTCAAGCTGGCCAGCGGGCAGCTGGCGGGCTCGCTCAAGCAATGCCTCGACTACGCGGCGCAGTTCAGTCGTCCGTGCTTGATCACGGAAGTCGGATTCGGTCCGACCGACGACGCCGCGCTCGATCCGCGGCTCGCACCGGGTAGTTACGACGTGCTCGAGCAGCGCGAGCTGTACGAGGCCCTGCGCAGCGCGCTGCGCAGCGTGCGCCGGCAGTTTCGCGGTCCCGCGGGCGTCTTCGTGTGGTGCTGGAGCATCGATGCCCAACTCGGCCAGGGGGTCGATCGCAGCTTCACGCCGCAGAATCGGCCCGCCGCGGAGTTGCTCCCCACACTGTTCGCGGAGCGCTGACGCGTGGGCGCGACACGCAACCGCGTGGCACCGTCCGCCGGCGACCAGGCGCACGAGCTGCCGCTGACCGTGTTGGCGGGCGTGGGTCCAGCGCGTGCCGCGCGGCTCGCGGCCTTGGGGCTCGAGACCGTCCGCGACCTGCTGTGCGTCTTGCCGCGGCGTGTCGAGCGCTGGCGCGAGCGGGAGAGCATCGCCAGCGCGCGCGCGGCGCAGCACGGCGACGGCGCGGAGCACCGCGTGCACGGGAGCATCGTGCGTCTGCGCTTCTCGCGCTTCGGCCGGCGTTCCTTGCTGCGCCTCGAGCTCGCCGACGGCAGCGCCGCGATCGACGTGCTGTTCTTCAACCAACCCTGGTTGCGCGAGCGTTTCCGCAAGGACCAAGAGCTCGAGGTCACGGGGCGCATCGTCGACGCGCAGGGCGTCGCGCTGGTCGCTACACGCGTCGGCAGCGCGTCCGCTCCACTGCCCCAGGCCGGCACGCTCGAGCCCATCTACCCGAGCACCTCCGGGCTCTCGAGCGAGATGCTGCGCGCGCTGTGCGTGCGCGCGCTCGAGGAGCACGGCGAGCGCTTGCGCGAGACGCTGGACCAGCGCGAGCTCGCCAGGCGCGGCCTGATCTCGATCGAGCGCGCCGTGCGCCAGCTGCATCGGCCTGCGAGCGAGGCGGAATTCGCGGCCGCGCGACGGCGGATGGCGCTCGAGCCGCTGCTCGAGTTGCAGGCCAACCTGCTCGCGCGGCGGCGCGCGCGCGAGGCGACCGGCGCGTGGCGGGCGGTCGTCGACGACGCACGGGATCGCGCGTTGATCGGGAGCTTTCCGTTCGAGTGGACCGCCGGGCAGCGCCGGGCCGCGGCCGAGATCCGCGCGGATTTGGCGCGTGGCGCGCCGATGCGGCGCCTGCTGCAAGGTGACGTTGGTTCGGGCAAGACCGTGCTCGGCGCCTACGCCTGCATGTTGGTCGCGTCGAGCGGCGCGCAGGCCGCGTTCCTCGCGCCGACCGAGGTGCTCGCCGAGCAGCACTTGCGCGTGCTCGGGCCCTGGCTCGAGCGCGCGCAGCGGCGCACGGCGTTGCTGACCGGAGCGCTCGGGGCGCGCGAACGCCGCCTCGCGCTCGAGCGCCTCGCGCGCGGCGAGCTCGACGTCGTGTTCGGCACCCACGCCCTGCTCGGATCGCAGGTGCGCTTCGCGCGTCTCGCGCTGGCGGTGGTCGACGAGCAGCACCGCTTCGGAGTCGCGCAGCGCGAGCGTCTGTTCGACAAGGGCCTCGAGGTCCACGGGCTGCTGATGACCGCGACGCCGATCCCGCGCAGCTTGGCGCTTTCGATCTACGGCGATCTCGACGTCTCGCTGCTGCGCGAGAAGCCCTCCGGTCGCGGGACGGTCGTCACGCGGCGGGTCGCAGCGGCGCGCGACGTGATCCCCGACGTCGAAGCGCGCTTGGAGCGCGGCGAGCGCGTGTACTGGGTGGTGCCGCGCATCGACGGCGACGAGGACGACGAGCTCGGCGCGGAGCAGCGCTTCGAACGGCTGCGCGGCAAGCGTTGGGCGCGCTTCGGCGTCGAGCTGGTCCACGGGCGGATCGACTCCCAGGAGCGCGATGCGCGTCTGGCGCGTTTCCGCGACGGTGCCGCGCGCATCTTGGTGGCGACGACGGTGATCGAGGTCGGCGTCGACGTCCCCGAGGCGACCGTGATGGTGGTGGAGCACGCGCAACGCCTGGGTCTAGCGCAACTGCACCAACTGCGCGGGCGCGTCGGCCGGGGCGCCGCGGACAGTGTGTGCTACTTGATCGGCGCGCAGACCGGCTCGGAGCGCCTCGCGCTGCTCGAGCGCACGCTCGACGGCTTCGAGATCGCCGAGGCCGACTTGGCGCAACGCGGCATGGGTGACCTGGTGGGGCTGCGTCAGGCCGGCGAGAACCGCGAGGGGTTGGCCTCCGACGAGCTCGACCTCGAGCTCCTGTGCGCAGCGCGCGAGCTGGTCGCGTCGGACCCCGCCTTGGCGCGGCGCCACGCCTCGCCGCGGCGCTTGAGCTAGCACACGCCGCTGTCGAGCTTGGGATCGGACCCCACTCCGCGTCGAGTGGCCGGCGCTCGCGCGATCCCGCGCTGTCGCGCCACCCCGCCGGAGCGGGCGCCGGCGCCTGTGCGCAGCTCGGTCGAGCTCGAAACTCCGTGCGCGAGCCGCGGCGACACCCGCGCGGGACATTGCGTATCCTGTGCGGTCCTGAGCGGGTAGGCGCCAGCTCGCAAACCGATGAAGAACTTGGAACGACGATTCGCCGCGGTGTGCGCTTGGCTGCTCTCGAGCGCGGTGGCGAGCGCGCAGATCGAGTTGCCCGACCACAAGATCACCCCGCCCAAGGGCGACGCGCCGGTGGTGGTGCCCGAGAAGCCGCGCGGCGATCTGGTCGAGAAGACGGTTCCCAAGTCGCGCGCGGACGAGAAGGCTGCCGCGCCGCGTGCGAAGAGCTCGCTCGACTTGCCCAGCGCTCGTCCGACCGCTCCCACTGCGGCGGCGGGCGCTGGATCCGCAGCGGGCACACCTCCGGGCGTTCCCGCGGGTGCTGCGCCGAGCGCGGGCCCGGCACAACCGCCGCCCGCAGTCGGCGCGCTTCCGGTGGTCGGCTCGACCGCCGCCGCGGACTTCGTTCTGGCTGAGCTTCAGAAAGTGGCGGAGCTCGACAGCGCGCTGGTCGACCACGCGGCGCAGAGCCTGCTGCGCATGGGCGACATCGGTCGCGCCGCGGCCGCCAAGTCGCTGGCCAGCGAGCACGCGCCGACGCTGATGGCGGCGACCAAGACCCTGCTGCAGACGGGATCGGGCGCCGACGCCGAGCTGGTGCAGGCGCGGCTGCGCAACAAGCTGCCCGGCGCAGCCTGCGGTCCGCTGGTCGACACGTTGTGCGCCATGGATCCGGTGCATGCCTCGCCAGCGTTCTTGGCGGAGCTGCTCGCGCACCGCCAGTCGGCCGTGCGTTCCGCGGCGCAGCGCCAACTGGCGCGGCTGGGACCACAACTTCCGTGCAGCCTGCTCGCGCTCTCGCTGGCTTCCAAGGATTCCGACGTGCGCGTGCGCGCCGTGCAATTGCTCGGGAATTCGAGCGATCCCGCGGCGCTGCGCGAGTTGCTCGCGCGCCTGAGCGATCCGGCCGCGAGCGTCGCGCGCCGCGCGGTCGACGCCTTGGCGCTGCGCGAGGACGCGGGCATCGAGCACGAGCTCCTGCGCGCGGCATTCGCCGATGGTTGGGTCCTGCGACCCGGTTCCTATGCGTTGCTCGCGATCGCGGAGCGCGAGGATCGACGTCTCGTGCCGATCCTGACCGAGGCGCACACCGCGGCGTTGCTCGACGGATTGCGCTCGACGGACAGTTTCGTCGCTGGGAGCTGCGCGGCGGCGCTGGCCGGGATCGGCTTCCGCTCGCTCGACGTCGAGGGCACCGCGTGGCTCGATCTCGACGTTCCGCACCGTCTGGTGCGCGCCGTCTCGGCCGAGGATTTCTCGGCCGATTTCAGCTCGCTGGTCCCGACGGCCACGCGCCGCATGGCGCTGCTCTCGGGCGAGAACTTCGGCAACGACGGACCGCGCTGGATCGCTTGGTGGGCCGAGCGCGCGACCAAGTTCAGCGCCAGCCGCGCGGCGCTCGCGGTCACGGCGGAACGCGCGCCCGAGCTGGTGGTCAGCGTGCTCGACGACCACGATGCCTCCGAGACCTTCGCCCTGATCGGCGCCGCGCGCGCCGAGCAGCCGGGCGAATGGGCCGGCGAGACGCTGTATCTGAGCGCCGCCCAGGCGCGCGCCCTGTTCGAGGTCCTGCGCGGCGCGGGAGTGTTCGGTGCCGAGCGCTTGCCCGGCGCGCGCGGCAGCGCCTTCGAGGCCGGCCGCACGCTGACCGTGACGCTGGGCGCGCGCTCGAAGTCGTTCCGTTTCGGCGGGACCGCGCCCGAGCCTTGGTTCGCCACCGCGGTCGAGGCCGCGCGCGCCGTGCGCGAGCGCGTGCGTTGGCAGCGTGCCTTCGATCCGCGGCGCTACGCCACGCAGCTCGACTTCTGGAAGTCCGAGTCCGCGTGGTGGGAGCAGACGACCGACGAGCGCGCACGCGGGCGGCGCGCGTTCGAGCTGCTCTTGGCCCGCCAAGAGGCTCTGCCGCTTTCGGAGCGCGGCGCGGGCGCGCAGGAGTTGCGCGAGCTCGCGCTCACTCCCGGGATGGCGACGGCGGAGGACTTCGGCGCCTTCGCCAAGCTCTTGGCCAGCGAGCGCTTCGTCGGTCCGCGCGCGCGCGCCTGGCTCGAGCTCGCCTTGCGCGCCGCGACGCCTCCCGAACCCTCCGCGAAGCTGTCCCCGGTGTTCGCCGAGGAGTTGCTGCGCATTCTGATCGCGAGCTTCGACACGCAGGCGGCCCAGGAGCTCTCGGACGTGCTCGCGGCCGCTGGGCGCGAGTTCGCGCGCCTGCACGTCGCGGACGAGCGACCCTTCGTGCGCGCCGTCGCGGCGGCCACGCTGGCGCGCGACGCCGAGCCCGTCGATGTCGAGCTCTTGAGCGGCTTGCTCGCCGATCCGGAGGAGCGCGTGGTCTCGGCCGCGTTGCTCGCGCTCGGCGAGAACAAGGTCCAAGCCGCGCGCGGCGCGATCCTCGACGCCACGCGCTCACCGCGGGTGGCGGTCAAGCTCGCGGCGCTGCGTGCCGCGGGAATGCTCGGCGGCGACGACGTGCTCACGGCCCTGCTCGGCTCGCTCGGCGATCGCAGCGATCCGCGCATCCCGGTGGCCGCCACCGAGGGCATCGCCGCGCTGCGGGATGCCGGCACCGCATCGGTGCTGCTGTCGCTGCTCGCGCGCGGCGCGGACGATCCGTGCTACGGCGCTGCGCGGCGCGGCCTGCTCGAGCTCCGCGACGACGCGTGGGACGAGCTCCTGCGCTCGGTGCGAACGCCGACCAGCCCGACCAAGCGCGAAGCGGCGCTGATCTTGTCCGAGCAACTCGTGCCGCAGGTCGCATCGGTGCTGATGACGCAGTTGACCGAGAAGCCCGGAGACGCGCGCGTCGCCGAGGAATTGGCGATCCTGACGTGCTCCGATTTCCGCGGCGAGGTCGATCCGCCGAACGCCTGGTGGCGCTGGTGGGAGTATGTCGTGCACGACGACGCGCAGGCCTGGCTGGTCGGGGCGCTGGTGCGGCTCGAGATCGAGTCACCGGAGCCCGTCGACTTCCGCGGAGGGACACCGGCGGCGCTGCGCGCGCTCGCGGCACTGGCGGCTCGCGAGGAGAGTCATCTGGCGGAGCGTGCGCGGCGCGAGTTCGCGCGCTTGATCGGCCGCGACCCCGGCACGCTGCCGCCGCGCGGACCCGAGCGCGAGGCCTGGACTCGCACGCTGATCGACTCCCTCGAGGCGCGCGCTCAGCGCTCCAAGTGACACGGCGGCGGACTTCGGACGGCGGCTCGCGCTTCCTCGACCGCGCGTTTTGGTTCGGCGTGCTCGCATTCGCCCTGTGGTTTGGCGTCGAGCGCGTGGCTGCGCCGTTGGTGAGCGAGAGCGGCTACCGTCGCGTCGAATCCCTGGCCGGGACGCTTCGCGCGGTCGCGCAGGAGTTCGATCTCGATCCGAACTTCTTGGCCGGTGTCGCCTTGGCGGAGTCGAGCGGTCGCATCGACGCGGTCTCCGACGCGGGCGCGCTCGGGTTGTTCCAACTGATGTTGCCGACCGCGCGCGAGCGAGCTCGCCTGCTCGGCCTGCGCGAGCCGGAGCGCGACGACTTGCTCTCCGAGCCCGCGCTCAACGCGCGCTTGGCCGCGGCCTACGTGCGCTGGCTTTCCGATCGCTACGCCGACGACGGCGAGATGGTGCTGGTGGCGTACAACGCGGGACCCGGACGCCTCGACGGTTGGATTCGCGAGCACGGTTCCTATGATGCGTGGCGCGCTGGCCGCGACGGATCGAGTCCGGTGCTGGCCTACGCGAGCCGAGTGCGCCGCTACAGCGACCGCTTCAGCGCGCGCGGCGTGATCACGCCCGCGCCCGAGCGCGCGCCGGCCGCGCTCGACACCCAGGTTTCCATTCCGCTCCGTGTTCCAGTTCCTCTCGCCGCTCCTGCATCGGATGTCGACCCCGCATCGCCGCCCGTGGCGCCGCACGTTCCAGCGCGTCGCTAGTTTTTTGCTCATCGTGTGCTGCGCGCTCGGCGTGTGCTCCGCGGCACCTGCCCGTCGCGCGCAAGGAGAGTCCGCTCCCGCTCAGCAGAGCGCGCAACGCTTCGAGACGCCGCGCCAGACGATCGAGGCCTTCCTCTCGGCCTACAAGTTCCGCGCGAGCGGCGATCCGGCGCAGCGCGAGCGCGCGGCCTCGGCCTTCGAGTCGCGCAAGGGGCTGGCCGGCCTCGAGCGCGCCGCCGAGTTCGCCGATCGCCTGGCCAAGACCTTCGACCACGTCACGTTCGTCGACCCCGAGCGCGTCGAGCGCGAGCTCGCGTTCCAAGACGAGCTGCACGCCACGTGGAGCGTGGTGAGCGAGATCGATCCGACGTTGTCGATCGAGCTCGGCTTCCTGCGCACCGAGGACCGCGGCTGGGTGATCGACGCCGCGACCGAGAGCCGCATCTACGGTTGGTACACGCGCGCGGCGGACCTCGAGCGCATCGCCTCGGCCAGCACGCCGCTGTCGACGACCGAGATCGTGCGGCGCTTCGTGCCGCGCCAACTCAAGGGGGGCGGCATCCTGCTCGAGCCCTGGCAGTGGATCGGGCTGTTGCTGCTGTTCCTGCTGGCGTTTTTCTCCGAGCGCTTGCTGACGATCTCGGTGCGTCCGGTGATCCGCAAGCTCTCGCGCTTCGAGGGTGTCAACCTGCCGCTCGAGATCCTGGCGCGCTTCGAGCGGCCGTTCGGATGGCTGTTGCTCGCCTGGCTGTGGCTGGCCGGGATCCAGTTGCTCGACCTGCCCACGGGCGTGTACGCGCCGTTGCGCATCGGAGTCGGGTTCTTCACGACGGTGATGACGGTCTGGACGGTCTACGCGCTGGTCGAGGTCGGCTGCTGGCCGCTCAAGGTCAAGGCCGACCGCAGCGAGAACAAGTTCGACGACATGCTGGTGCCGCTCCTGCGGCGCACGCTGAAGCTGCTGGTGATCCTGGTGGGGCTGGTGTTCATCGTGTCGCGCATCACCGGCGACCTGTGGCACGTGCTCGCCGGCCTGTCGATCGGCTCGCTGGCCGTGGGCTTCGCCGCCAAGGACTCGATCGAGAACCTGTTCGGCACGTTCACCGTGCTCTTGGACGGACCGTTCAAGATCGGCGACGCCGTCAAGGTCGGGGACATCGAGGGCTCGGTGGAGGAGGTCGGTTTCCGCTCGACGCGCATCCGCACGCCCGAGGACAGCCTGATCAGCGTGCCCAACTCGCGCTTCATCGCGAGCCACGTCGACAATCTCGGCCAGCGCCGCATGCGGCGCGTCAAGTTGACCCTGGGCCTGACCTACGACACCCCGCCGGAGAAGATCGAGTCGTTCTGCGAGGGCGTGCGCGAGCTGATCCGCGCGCATCCCTTGACGCGCAACGAGAACTACCACGTGTGGTTCGGCAACTACGGGGCGAGCTCGCTCGACATCGACGTGATCTGCTTCATCGGCGTCACCGACCACGCCACCTACTTGCGCGAGCGCCACCGGCTGTATCTCGACATCCTGCGCCTCGCCAAGCTCCAGGGCGTCGCGTTCGCCTTCCCGACGCAGACCGTGTGGCACGCTCGCGCCGAGGATCTGGTGCACCACGACGTCCCGCGCGACGGCGCGCAGGCCGTGCTCGAGGGCCGCGCGCAGGCCAAGCAACTCGCCAGCGACACCGTGGGCAAGCTGGCGAGCAAGCCGCAGCCGGTGCGCTTCGAGCCCGACAATCCCGACGCGATCGTGCACTGAAACGCGTTGGCCGCGTCCCGCGCGCGGCGGAGGATTCGCGCCGGCGGCGTTGCGAGCCCCGCGCGCCGCCGTTCGAATGGGGCACCGAAAGGACCGTCGCCGCGTGAAGACACTGCTCGTCGCTTCGTCGTTGTTGCTCGTCCTGGGCGGAGCCCTCGCTCCGCGCGAGGTCTTCGCTCCCGCGCAGCAAGAGCACGCGGGCCAGTCCAAGGGCGAGCACACGCCGCTCGAGGAGCGCATGCACGTGATGGAGGACCAGCTGAAGGCGCTGCGGCGCTCGCTGCGCGATCCTTCGCGCGTGGTCGACTCCCTGGCGTCGCTGGCGAAGTTCCAGGAGGCGGCCCTCGTGGCCAAGTCCGAGACGCCGCGCATGAGCGCCAAGGTGCCCGAGGGCGAGCGCGCCAAGTTCGTGTCCGACTATCGGCGCGAGATGCTGCACGCGCTCGAGCTCTCGCTCGCGGTCGAGCGCGCGCTCCTCGACGGCAAGCACGAGGAAGCCCTGGTGCGCTTCGAGGAGCTGCGCAACCTCGAGGATCCGGCGCACTCGAAGTTCACCGAGGAAGAGAAGTAGCGCGCCTCGGCCGGGGCCGCTTTTTTTGCCGAACCTCGCGCCGTGCGCGTGCGTCGACCTCGGGGCTCGTCCGACGGCTCGCGCCCGCGCGACCCGACGCCAGCGTGCCCCCCGTCGCGCCGAGCGCGGCTACACTCGTCTCCATCGCTTTGTCCAAGCCTCGAGGTCCATCCCCATGCATCGTTCGGTTCGCTGCTCCGCACTGCTGATCGCCCTGTCCGCCTCGGCGCTGGCCGCTGGCGCCGATTTCGCGCTGCCGCTGGATGCCGTCGGCAGCGAGCCGGCGCTCTCGGCGCTGCGCTATCAGACTTCGCACGCGCGCGTCGACGCGCTCGCCAGCTTGCCGGCGGTGGCGCTCGACGGCTTGAGCTTGCCCGACGGGCGCGCGCTCGAGCTCGACCTGGTGCGCCTGCGGCCGGAGCGCTTGGGCTTCCGCTACTTCGTCGACGGTGCGCCGCGCGCCGATCTGCTCGACGGGCTGGGGCTGACGATCTGGAAGGGCAGCGTGCGCGGAGCCGAGCACAGTGACGTGATGCTCTCGTTCTCGCACCTCGGCGCGCAGGGCTGGATCCAGCTCGACGGCGAGCTGATCCACTTGATGGCGCGCCCCGACGCCAACGGCAATTGGTGGAACGCCGAGACGTTGGTGACCACGGAGAGCGCGCTCAACGCCGCGGGCCTGCAGCTCGACGGCGACTGCAACGCGCAGCGTCCGCCGCGCACCAGCGCCGAGGAACGGGAAGCGAGCGGAGCGAGCTCGGGCGCATCGCAGTCGGGCACGCCGCCCTCCAGTGGCCTGATGGGACCGGGATGCTCGCTCTTGGAGTGCAAGGTCTCGCTCGAGACCGACTTCCAGTACTTCCAGAAGTTCAACGACCTCGGCGCCCAGACGGTCTACACCACGACGCTGTGGACCTACATCAGCAGCCGCTACGAGTCCCAGGTGAACACGGTGCTCACCTTCCCCTACGTCGCGTTCTACACGGCGTCCAACGATCCGTGGACCACGCCGGACGCGCCGGGAACCTCGAGCGCGATGCTCACGGAGTTCCGCAACGCCTGGACCGGCAACGTGCCCAACGGCGGTCGGGTCGGTCACTTCATGAGCGGCGCAGCGCTCGGCGGCGGCGTGGCCTGGCTCGATACGCTGTGCGCGAACGACTACAACTTCGGCGTCTCCGGCAACATCAACTCCTTGGCGGTGTTCCCGATCGTGCCGGCCTCGACCAACTGGGACTTCATGGTGTGCGCGCACGAGCTCGGCCACAACTTCAGCGCGCCGCACACGCACGACTACTGTCCTCCGCTGGATCAGTGCGCGCCGAGCGGCTACTTCGGCTCGTGCCAGACGCAGCAGGTGTGCACCAATCAGGGCACGATCATGAGCTACTGCCACCTGTGCAGTGGCGGCACGGCCAACATCACGACCTACTTCCACACGCAGTCGGCGGCCGACATGTCGGCGCGCGCGGCCTCCTGCCTGCCGGCGTTCGTGCCCTTGACGGGCAGCGCGGTCGCGCTCGTCCCATCGAATACGCCGACTCCGGTCGCAGCCAATGTCCACGGCACGCCGGTGGGCACGGTCAAGCTCTTCGTGCGCGCCCTGGCCAGCCAGAGCTTCGTCGAGGTGGCGATGACGCCCGCTGGCAACGGCGTGTACAACGCGAGCCTCCCGGGCTTCAACTGCAGCGACGCGCCGCAGTACTACTACGAGTTCACGGACGCCGCATGCGGCACCGTGCGCTATCCGGCGAGCGCTCCGACCAGCGTGCTCTCGGCGGCGGTCGGCGTCGACGTCACCTATGCGCTCGACGACTTCCAGACCGATCAAGGTTGGGTGGCGTCGAATCTCGGAGCGACCGCCGGGGATTGGCAGCGCGGAGTGCCGGTCAACGATCCCAGCTGGGCCTATGACCCGACGTCGGACGGCGATGGGAGCGGTGCCTGCTGGCTGACGCAGAACACGGTCGGCAATTCCGACGTCGACGGCGGCTCGGTGCGGCTCACGTCGCCGTTGCTCGACCTCAGCCAGCCCGGCAGCGGGATCTCGTACCGTTACTTCTTGCGCTTGACGGTGGCCAACGGCGCTGATGCGTTGGTCGCGGAGCTCAGCAACAACGGCGCGAGCGGTCCGTGGATCGAGATCGCGCGCCACAACCAAGACCTCGGTCTGGCCTGGGCCTCGCACACCATCTCGCACGCCTCGCTGGCCTCGCTGGGCGTCACGTTCACGAGCAACACCCGCGTGCGCTTCACCGCCAACGACGGCGGCGCGGCTTCGGTCGTCGAGGCCGGCCTGGACGCCTTCGAGCTCGGCGGTGTCACTTGCAGCGGCATCGGCGCGAACTACTGCACCTCGACGCTCAATTCGAGCGGCGGGGCGGCGCTGATCAGCGCCAGCGGCAGCAACTCGCTCGCGGCCGGCGATCTGGTGTTGAGCGCGACTCCGGTGCCCAACAACACCAACGGCCTGTACTTCTTCTCGGCCAACGCGGTCCAGGTGCCCTTCGGCAACGGAGTCAAGTGCGTCGGCGGTCCGGTGGTGCGCTTGCCGCTGGGCGCGGCCTCGGGCACGACGCTCAGCGCGGCGGTCAACAGCGGCGTGCCGCAGGCCGCGCCGCACCTGGCGGTAGGAAGCACCTGGCATTTCCAGGCCTGGTTCCGCGACGCGGCCGGCGGCGGCTCGAACTACAACCTCTCCGACGGCTACCGCATCACCTTCCAACCCTGATCGCGGACAGGCGGCGGGGCGCGCACGCCGCCGTTGCACCGAGTTCACGCAGGCCCGACGCGCTCCCCAGTGGGCGCGCCGGGCCGCGCTCCTCTAGAATCCCCGGGCTCCACCGTGGCCGGGAGCGTGCTCGCGTCCAACACCAGCGCGCGCGCTCCGTAGCTGCGGACCTTCCGTGCGGCGTCCGCGCGCGTCCTCTTCGGACGCTCGGGCGTCGCCCGCGCCTTTTCTCGGAACATCGCCCCGCCATGTCGTCGACCCAAGCAGCACCCCGCGCCGAAGACATCGAAGCCAAAGGCCGGTTCGTGGCCGAGCTCAAGCGCGCCTTGCACGAGGTGATCATCGGCCAGGACGAGCTGATCCACGGGCTGGTCATCGGCCTGTTGACCGGGGGTCACGTGCTGCTCGAGGGCGTGCCCGGGTTGGCCAAGTCGCTGGCCGTCTCGAGCCTCGCGGGCGCGGTCCACGGCAGCTTCAATCGCATCCAGTTCACGCCCGACCTGTTGCCGAGCGATTTGATCGGCACCGAGATCTACAACGCTCGCGAGGGCACCTTCTCGGTGCGCAAGGGGCCCCTGTTCGCCAACTTCGTGCTGGCCGACGAGATCAACCGCGCGCCGGCCAAGGTGCAGTCGGCACTGCTGGAGTCGATGCAGGAGCACCAGGTGTCGATCGGCGGCAACACCTTCAAGCTGCCCGAGCCGTTCCTGGTGCTCGCCACGCAAAACCCGCTCGAGCAAGAGGGCACCTATCCCTTGCCCGAGGCGCAGCTCGATCGCTTCTCGATGAAGCTGGTCGTGCGCTATCCCTCGAAGGAGGAAGAGCTGCGCGTGCTCGACCGCATGGCGAAGACCGAGAACACGCCCGTGGTGCGCGCGGTGGCCACGCTGGACGAGATCCGCGCGGCGCGCGCGCTGGTCGACCAGGTCGCGCTCGATCCGCGCTTGCGCGAGTACATCGTCGGCCTGGTGCACGCGTCGCGCGAGCCGGCCTCGGTCGGGCTCAAGGAGTTGGTCGGCCGCATCCACTACGGCGCCAGCCCGCGCGCGACGATCTGGCTCGCGTTGTGCGCGCGCGCCAACGCGTTCCTCGACGGCCGCGCCTTCGTGGTGCCCGGCGACATCAAGCGCATCGCCAAGGACGTGCTGCGCCACCGCGTGATCCCGACCTACGAGGCCGACGCCGAGGGACTGTCGAGCGACAAGCTCGTGTCGCGCGTGCTCGAGACCGTGCCGGTCCCCTGAGGCAGCACCGTGGCCGACGACCGCGCCAACGCGACCGAGCTCCTGGTGCCCGAGCTGATGGCTCGCGTGAGCCAGATCCAGCTGCGCACCCACCGCATGGTCAACGCCGTGCTCTCCGGCGCCTACCGCAGCACGTTCCGCGGCTCTGGAATCGAGTTCGACGAGGTGCGCCCGTACCAGCCGGGCGACGACGTGCGCGGCATCGACTGGCAGCGCACGGCGAAGTCCGGCGAGCCCTACGTCAAGGTCTACGTCGAGGAGCGCGAGCTCACGCTGGTGTTCGTGGTCGACACCAGCCTCTCGATGAACTTCGGCTCGCGGCTGTGGACCAAGCGCGAAGTGGCCGCGGCCTTCTGCTCGCTGCTCTCGTTCGTCGCGCAGCGCAGCCAGGACCGCGTCGGTCTGTGCATGTTCGGCACCACCCCGGGCAAGCACCTGCCTCCGCGCAAGGGTGCCAGCGCCGTGGCGCGCGTGGTGCGCGAGGTGATCGCGGCGCCGCCGACAGCGGGTGGCACCGATTTCAAAGCCATGCTCGAGCTGCAAGAGCGCGCCGTTCGACGCCGCTCGCTGCTGTTCGTGGTCAGCGACTTCGAGGGCTTCGACGACGCGGCTGCGGAGGTGCTCGGGCGACTGGCGCGGCGCCACGACGTCGTGGCCGCGCGTGTCGTGGATCCCTTCGAGCGCGAGCTCCCCGCGGCGGGCCGCATTTGGATGCGCGAGATCGAGAGCGGGCGCTTGGTCGAGGTCGACTCGCGCTCGAGCGCGGTGCGCAGCGCCTGGCAGAGCGATTTCGACGCGCGCAGCGCGGCACTCGCCGAGCGCACCACCAAGGCCGGCGTCGACTTGATCGAGCTCGGCACCGGCCAGAACCTGAGCGCCGCGATCGCCGATCCGTTGGCCAAGTACTTTTCGCTGCGCCGCCGGCGCAGGGCAGGTCCGGCGTGATCGCTGCGCTTGCGTGGGCTTTGCTCCAGAGCGCCGTCGAGCCCGCGAATGCGGTGGCGGAAGGCGCGCACGCGCGCTGGGAGCTGGCGCGTGCGCAGGCCGAGGTCGGGGAGCCACTGGCGCTGACTTTGATCGTCGAGCACGCGCCCGACGCGCGCGTCGAGCTGGGGCTGGAGGCGCTCGAGGTCGACACCTCGTGGATCGCGGACGGCCCGCCGAGCCTGCAGGCCGACACGCTGGCCACCCAGACGCGCTACACCTGGGCGCTGGCTTCGCTCGAGGCGGGCGAGCGCACGCTGCCCGAAGTGCAACTGGCGGTCGAAGCCGCGAACGGCCGCAAGCAAGCGGTCGCGTTCGCTCCCACGCAGGTGACGTTTTCCGCTGCCTTGGGGAGCGGCGAGGACCAGCCGCGCCCCGCGCGCGAGTTCCGGCCGGTCGAGCCTGAGCAGGCCCAGTCGCGGTTGCCGTGGGTCATCGCCGCGAGCGCGGTACTGGCGCTCGCCGCGGCGCTCGCGACCTGGCTGCTGCGACGGCGCAGGCCGCAGGCCGCGCCACCCCCGAGCGCGCTCGAGCGCGTCGAGGCGCTCGCGACGCGCGACCTGGACTCTCCCGAAGTCGTGCGCGAGCTGCACTACGAGCTGACGGCGCTGGTGCGCGCTGAGTTCGACGCGCGCGCGTCGCTGGCGCGCGACTGGGCCACCGACGACGAGTGGCTGGCCAGCGTCTCGCCCACGCTCGACGAAACCACCGCCGCGCGCTTGCGAGCGATCCTCTCTTCCAGCCGCGACGTCAAGTACGGAGCGGCGCAGCCGACCGCCTGGGCCGTGCGCGAGACTCTGGCCGAGGCGCGCGAGGTGTTGCGCGCGGTCCTTCCTGCAAACAGGAGCGCTGCGTGAGCGCGCTCTTCTGCTGCGCCCTGCTCCAGGCCGCGCCCGAGGGTGTCAAGAGCACCGCGGAGGCGCGCTTCCACGTGTTGGGCGATCTGTACCTCGCCGATCCCTGGGCGCTGTTGGTGATCCCGCCGGCCCTGCTGCTGCTGTGGTGGGGCCGCTCGCGTCGCGGGCTCGAGTCGGGCCGCGTGCCCAACGTGCCGCGGGCGGAATTGCCGCGCTCGTGGTCGCAGCGGCTGGGTTGGATCCCGGTGGCTCTTCAGGCAGCGGCCTTGCTGCTCGCGGCCGTCTCGCTGGCGCGGCCCGTGCGCGGCAACGCGGTGCGTCAGACGGTCTCCGAGGGCATCGACATCGCGCTGGTGGTCGACCGCTCGGGGTCGATGAAGTACGACGACCTCGAGAAGGGCAAGTCGCGACTGGACGTGGCCAAGGAAGTCGTCGGCGCCTTCGCCGAGCGCCGCATGACCGACCGCGTGCACGCGGCCGACAACTGCGCGCTCCTGACGTTCGCGCAGTATCCGATGCTGCTGTGCCCGTTCACCTTGGACTTCGGAGCGTTCAAGGAGTTCCTCGACTCGCTGCAGTACGTCAAGAACGAGGTCGAGGACGGCACCGCGATCGGGCGCGGCTTGGCCAAGGCCGTCCAGCTCTTGGCGGAGAGCGGCGCGAAATCGAAGGTCGTGGTGCTCCTGACCGACGGCGAGAACAACGTGCCCGACGTGTTGCCGCTCAAGGCCGCCGAGCTCGCCAAGGAAAAGGGCGTGCGCGTCTACACCGTGTTGGCCGGGCGCTTCGCCTTCCAGGAGGACGTGTTCGGGCGCGTGTACGCCACCGAGCGCGAGCTCGACGCCACGGAGTTGGAGGAGATCGCGCGCTTGACGGGTGGGCGCTTCTTCCGCGCCAAGGACCGCGACGGACTCGAGCAGGTGTACACGGAGATCGAGACCCTCGAGCGCACCGAGCGCCGCGAGGAACGCTTCACCGAGACCTACGACGTGTACCTGTCGCTGCTGCTCGGGGCGCTCGCGACCTACCTCGCCGCGTGGGTCTCGCTCGCGACCTGGGCCAGGAGGCTGCCGTGAACGCGGTCGTGCTCGCGCTCGGCCGCGCGCCGCAGCTGGCGCTGCTCGGCTTCGACTTGCTGCGTCCAGCGCACAGCGCGTGGATCGCGGCCGGTCTGGGGTTCTTGGCCTTGGGCATTTGGTCGCTGCGCCGGCGCAAGCGCGAGCGCGAGCGTCTGGTGGCCGCGCGCCACGCCTCGCGTTTCCTGCCCGGATTCGCACCCGGCCTGGCGACGGCGCGCGTCGTGCTCGCGGCCCTCGCGTTGTGTTTCCTGGCCTTCGCGGTCACCGGGCCCGTTCGCGGTTACACCGAGAAGTCCGTGGCGCGCAAGGGACTCGATCTGGTGGTGTGCATCGACACCTCGCGCAGCATGCTCGTGCGCGACTTGCGCCCCGATCGACTGACGCGCGCCAAGCGCGAGGTCGCCGGGCTCATCGAGCGCATGAAGGGCGATCGCCTGGCCTTGGTTGCGTTCGCCGGCGAGGCGCGCGACGTGGCGCCGCTGACGCACGACCGCACCACGTTGCGCGCGCTGCTCGAGCGGGTGACGACCGAGGAGAACACCAAGGGTGGAACGGATCTCGGAGTGGCGCTGTCGCACGCGCTGGAGTCGTTCGACGGACAGGCCGCGGCCTACGAGGCGGTCGTGATCCTCACCGATGGCGAGGATCTCGAGGGCCGGGGCCTGGAGGTCGCGCGCACGGCGGCCGAGCGCGGCGTGCGCGTGTACATCGTCGGCATGGCGACCGAGGGCGGCGGCAAGATCCCGCAGGCCGCTGGCGATGGCCGTGAGAGCTTCGTGGTCGACGAGACGGGCCGAGAAGTGATCTCGACCTTGAACGAGGCGTCGCTGGTGGAGATCGCCAAGCTGACCGGGGGCGAGTACATCGCCGCCGCCAAGTCGGCCGTGCCGCTCGAGGAGCTCTATCTGCGACGCATCAATCGGCTCGAAGGGCGCGAGCTCGAGGGCGGGATCGAGTACGTGCCGCACGACCGCTTCCAGTGGTTCCTCGCCGTCGCGCTCGCATGCATGATCGTCGAGGGCGCGCTGCGCGAGCGCCGGCGCTCCGCGCGCCAGGAGGGTGTCGCATGATGCTCGAGTGGTTGTTGCTGTCGATCGCCGTCGCGCAAGCTCCGTCTGTCGCGACCGCGGCGCCGCAGGTTTCCTCGCAGGTTGCGCCGCCTGCGGAACCGCGCATCGAGCCTTACGCCGGTACCCTGCGCGAGGGGCGCATCGAGCTCGCGCAGCTCTCCAAGCTCGAGCGCCACGGAGACGCCGCGCGCGTGGCGGCGAGCCTGGTCGCCAAGCCCGAGTTCGAGCAGCACAGCGAGAGCGAGCGCGCCGAGACTCTGTTCGCGATCGGCGTGGTGCACGGCCGCGCGCGTCAACTTCCGGAGGCGGTCGAGTCGTTCCATCGCGCGCTGGGGCTGGCGGGCTCGTCCGAGTTGGGCCGTGACGCGGCCTACAACTCCGGCACCTATGTGCTGCAGGGCGCGGAGGAGCTGCGCCTGCAGATTCCGGAGATCCGCGAGAAGCTCAAATTGCCGCCGCTGTCGGCTCCGAGTCCACAGGGCGCGCCGAGCGTGCCCAGTGCGCCGCACGGCGGGGCGGCGGGCGCCAGCGGTGAGCAACCCGATCCGCTGGCGGTCGCGCGCGAGGCCTACCTCGCCGCGCGGAGCGAGCTCGCCAGCGCCTGGCGCATCGATTCCGGTGACCCGGACACGCGCGCCAATCTGGAGCTGGTACAGCGCCGCTTGAAGGAGCTGCAAGAGCTCGAGAAGCAACGCGAGCAGCAGCAGCAAGACCAGCAGCAGAAGCAGGATCAGAAAGACCCCAAGCAGGATCCGTCGCAGCAGGATCCGTCCAAGAGCGACTCCAAGGACCCGCAGCAAGACCAGCAAAAGGACCCGGACTCGAAGCCCGACGAGCAGCCCGAGCCCAAGGAGAACGAGCAGCCGCAGGAGCAGCAGCCCGAGGAGCAGAAGCCGCCGGCGGAGCAGAAGGACGCTCAACCCGACAAGGCGCGCGAGGAGATGTTGATGACGCCCGAGGAGATGCAGCGACTGCTCGATCAGATGCAGAAGATCGACGAGCAAGCGCGCGAGGTGCAAGCGATGTTGCGCGAACGCCGCAAGCAGGCCGTGAAGAAGGACTGGTGAGATGCTGAACCCGAGCTGTGTGTCGCGCGTGTTGCGCCGGGCCTGGCTCGCGCTGGCGTGCGTGCTCGCGGGCGCGCTCGCAGCGCACGCCCAAGGCCGCGGCGCCGAGGCGCAGGTGCGCGCGTACCTGTCGAGCAACGTGGTGCGACTGGGCGACCGCGTGGCGTTGATCGTCGCCGTGGAGAATGCGCGCTCGGCCGACATCGCGGCGCTGCCCAGCGTGGCCGGGCTCGCCATCGGTCCGCTCGGACAGCCCTCGCAACAGTCCTACGTCGAGATCGTCAACGGTCGGCGCTCGAGCTCGGTTTCGAGTACCTGGGCCATCCCACTGCGCCCCGCGGACGTCGGGGAGTACGTGATCCCGCCCTTCGACGTGCTGGTCGACGGCGTGGCGCGCAAGACCGCTGAGCTGCGCCTCAACGTCTTCAAGGACATGCGCGGCGAGGACCTGGGCTTTCTCGAGATCCGCCCGTCGTCCAAGCGCGTGATCGTCGGACAGCCCTTCTCGCTCGAGATGGTGTTCGGCTTCGACGCCGCGATCTCGGACAAGACCAGCTACCTCAACCTGGCGTTGTCGTGGTGGGGCAACCTGCCGGGAGTGCTCGAGAACCAGGCACCGGCCGCCAACGGCGCGCGGCGTGGCGAGATCTACCTCAACGAGCGCGGGACGATCGAGATCGAGCAGGTCGCCAACCGCAAGCTGCGCGATCGCGAGTTCGTGGCCCTGCGCGTGGTGCGTTCGTTCACACCGACGCGCGAGGGCACGCTCGAGATCCCGGTGTCGTTCTTCGAGTTCGGTTCGGTGGTCGAGCGCCGCGACTTCTTCTCGACGCGCCGCGAGAAGGGCGAGACCTTCTTCGCGCGCGCTCCGGAGCTCACCATCCAGGTCGTCCCGTTGCCCGAGACCGGACGGCCGGTCGACTTCGGCGGCGCGATCGGCACGCTCGCCGCGCGCGCCGACGCCACGCCGCGCGACGTCGATGCCGGGGACTCGATCAAGCTCAAGGTCGAGTGGACCGGCGAAGGCAACCTGGAGTTCTTCACGCCGCCGGACATCGCGCGCTTGGAGAGCTTCCGCGACTTCCGCGTGTACGGCCGGACCGAAGAGAAGGCCTTCGATCGGCGCACGGTGGTGTACGACATCTCGCCGGTGACCAGCCAAGCGCGCGAGATCCCCGCGGTGCCGCTGTCGGTCTACGACCCGCAATCCGAGCGCTACGTCAGCGTGAAGACCGAGCCGATCCCGATCCGCGTGCGCGCGCTGGAGGGCGCCAGTGGACTGGGGCTCGAGGCGGGCGAGGAGCGCTTCAAGAACGACGTGCGCGACATCGTGCTGCAGCCTTCTCCGCGCGGCGAGCGCGCGCCTCTGGGCGCGGCGTTCGTCTTCGGGTTCGCGGCGCTGCTGCCCGCCGGCTGGTTGGCGCTGCGCGGCTTCGTGCGGCGCAATGGCGACCCCGATGCGCCCCGCGAGCGCGCGCGGCGCAAGGCGCGCAAGATGCTGGCCCGCTCGCTGGCGCGCGCCGGCGACGCGCGAGCGCAGCTCGAAAGCGTGTACC
The DNA here is from genome assembly GCA_020853575.1 of Planctomycetota bacterium. Taxonomy (GTDB): domain Bacteria; phylum Planctomycetota; class UBA1135; order UBA1135; genus F1-120-MAGs118. The sequence goes on along the minus strand of JADYYP010000020.1, from coordinate 170,537 downwards.
AGTTCCTCTCCGCGCGCTCCGGCGAGAGCGTGGAGAGCTGGATCGGCCGGCGCGTGTGCGAGGCGGTCGCCGGCGGCGATGTCGAGCGCTTGCGCGGGCTCGATACCGTGATCGGCGAGCTGGAAGCCAGCGTGTGGGGCGGGACGGGTGCCGCGCGCGAGCGCGAGCGGGTGTTGACGGCCGCCGACGAGGCGCTGCGAGGTGGCCTGTGAGCTCTGGTTCGTCTTGGCTGCGCGGGCGCACGATGCTGATCGCGACTTGGATCTTCCTGGCGTGGGGCCAGCTGCTCGCGCCAGTCACACGCGGGCAATCGGCGCACGAGAGCGGTTGCGCCGAGTATCGCGCCGGACGCTACGCCGAGGCGCGCGCGCATTGGGAGGCGGCGCTGCGCGAGGAGCACGCGGACGCGCTCGACCGCGCTGCGCTGCTCTACAACATCGGCAACGCCGCCTATCGCTCCAAGCGACCGCTCGAGGCCGCGGGTTGGTACACGGCGGCACTGCGGCTCGCGCCGCGCGACGAGGACGCTTGGCACAACCTCGAGTTCGCGCGCCGCGAGGCCGGGCTCGAGCCGGCCGACCGCGGCGATCTGACGGCCACGGCGCGCCGTCTCTTGACCGTGATGACCGTGGGTGAAGCGGAGCGTGTGCTGCTCGCGGCGCTCGTCGTCCTGGGGCTCGCGCTCGCCTGGGAGGCGCTGCGCGGAGGCGTGGCGGCCAAGGCGACGTGTTGGTCGCTGGCGGCGCTGGTGCTGCTCGCCGCCGTGCCGTGGTGGTGGCAGCGCGCGCACGGGGACGATGCGCTGGTGTTCGCGGCGCAGCCCGAGGGCGCGGCCTTCACCAGCGAGCCGCGCGCGGACTCGACCTTGATCGGCCGACTCGCTCCCGGCTCCCAGGCCGAGCGCATCGATGCGCTGCCGGGCTGGGTGCGCGTCCGCCGCGAGGATGGGCAAGTGGGTTGGATCGAGGCGCGCGCCTGCGTGCCCTTGAGCGCACCTTTCGTGCTCGAACCCTGATGCACGGTGCTTGAGCTGAGGCGTTCGGTCGCGGATGCTCTCGCGGCATGCGTCGCACTCTCGCGTTCGTCGCGCTGACCGCTTGCGCCTGGGCTGGCGACGCGAATTCCGTCGAGAGTCCGCGCGGGCTGTTGTTGATCGCGATCGACGGCCTGCGCGTCGACCATGTTTCGTGCTTCGGCTACGAGCGTGCGACGACGCCGCGGCTCGACGAGTTGGCCCGCGGTGGCGTGCGCTTCGACCAGGCCTTCAGCACGGCCCCCGCGGTGTTCCAAGCCAACGCATCGCTGCTCACGGGCTGCGATCCACGCATCGCGCGCCGCGATCTGCCGCCCGAGCTGCCGGTGATGATGCTGACGCACTGGCACGTGCCGGAGCGCGCGCCGCACCTCGCCCAGGAGCTCCTGCGGCGCGGTTGGTCGACGGCGGCCTTCGTCGACCACGGTCTGCTGGGCTCCGCGCTCGGCTTCGCGCGCGGCTTCCGCGAGTTCCAGAGCTTCGACCGCGAGCACGGTGACCTGCCGGCGACCTACGACACGGCGGCGACGCTCGAGCGTTTGTCGAACTGGCTGGGAGAGCGCAGCCGCGAGGAGCGCTGGTTCGCCTACGTGCACCTGGGCGCCTTGCAGCGCGTGTGGACCGAGAACGACCCCACCTGGGACACGTACTTTCCGCCGCGCGCCGACGCCAGCGACGTGCCGCCGACCTCCGATGCTCCGCGCGTGTTCTTCGCCATCCCGCGCTCGCGCTGGGGAGGAGGCACGCGCACGCTCGGGGAGTACGAGGCCAAGTACGACGGAGCGATCCGCAAGCTCGACGCCGCTTTGGGACGCGCGTTCGACGCGTTGTCCGCGGCGGGGCGCCTCGACGAGACCGCGATCGTCGTCGTCGGCACGCGCGGCATCGGGTTCGGCGAGGCCGGCCTGTACCTCGACAGCGGAACGTTGGCCGACGTCGACCTGCGCGTGCCGCTGATCGTGCGCGCCACCCGCGATCGCGACGCGCTGGCCGGTGGCGTATCGCACCAGCTGGCGAGCCTGATCGACGTCGCGCCGACCCTGCTCGAGCTCGCCGGCGTGTCCGCGCCCAGCGAAATGCAGGGTCTGTCGTTGGTCAGCGTGCTGACAGCGCTCGACGCTCCGACGCGCCCGTTCGCGTTCGCCAGCTCCGGCTACCACGAGGGCAGCGTGGTGATCGGTCCGCAGCACTGTCTGGAGACCAGTTTTCCTTGGCGCGGAGTCGAAGCCGCGACCGCGCTCTCGTGGTACGGCGGTGCGCTGCCGAGCTCGCCCGAGCCGCGCGTGGTGTTCCATGCGCGCGAGCTCGATCCCACGCGCGGCCACATGCACTCGACGGCGCTCGAGGCCGAGGTCGTGGCCGCGATGCGTGCGGCCGAGGAGCGCTGGAACGAGGAGCTGGCGCTGCTGCGCAAGAGCTTCGAGCGTTCGTCGTTGCTGCCCTTCGCCCCGGGCTCGGCCGAGCGCTGAAGCGGGCTCCGCGTTCAGAACTGGTGCGCCGCGATGGCGCGCCAGCGCTCCAGGCTCCACAGCGGGCCGCGCACGACGAGGTCGAGCTCGCGGCGCAGCTCGCGCAACCGCGGATCCTCGATCTCGCGCGAGGGGTCGGAGAGCGACTCGATGTAGCCCGAGGGGATCGAGCGGTAGTAATGGCCGATGCGCCAGCCATCGTGGCCGTTGGCTGCGTTCTTGGCGGGCTCGACGAAGGCTCCGTCGACGTAGATCGGCAAGCGCGCGAGGAAGGCGTCGGAGAGCCCCATCGGATCGACGAGGTGCACCTCCGGGCCGGCCCAGTAGCCGAAGTAGCCGATACCCTCGATCTTGCTGACCTTGGTGCCGTTCGCGCGCAGCGACTGCGCGAAGGGATGTCCCTTGGAGACATGCAGCTTGCCCTCGGTGGTGCGGTTGTCGGAGAACAGGCCCGCCACCGTGAACCAATAGCCGCGTTCGTCGCAGATGCCGCTCGCGCCGATGAACTCGGGCGCCTTGCGCCCCTGCGCGTAGTCGATCGGCGCGCGCAGCGGTGATTCCCCGTGCAGTCCAGCGGCGCACAGCGCGGCCAGTGCGAGGGGCGCCGCCAGACGCAAGTCGAGCGAGGCGTGGGCGAGCACGAACGCGGCCGCGACCAAGGGCGCGGTCAGGAAGCGTCCGCTCATGAAGTCGCCGCCGACGTGCACCACGTACACCAGATGCAGCAGCGCGCCGCTGGCCAGCGCGAGCAGCGCGCGCTCGCGGCGCCAGAAGGCCACGGCGAGAGCGGCGAAGATCGCGGGCAAGCTGACCGGGTCGTGCGCCAGCGAATCGGCGAGATAGGCCAGTCCTTGGCGCGAGAGCTCGCTCTGCGGGATGCCGGTCGAGAGCTTGGCGTACGCGGTGTTGGGCAACAAAAAGCCGTAGTAGATCAGGCTGAACAGCTCCCACGCGACGAACGGCGCCAGGCCCAACGCCAGGCGCGCCCAGCTCGCCAGCCCGCGGACCTGGAACGCGTGGAGTGCGACCAACGGCGCGAGCAGCACCAAGCCGTCGATGCGCGTCAAGGCCACGGCCGAGACGCACGCGCCGAGCGCCAGCGAGCGGGTGCGCGGCGCCCAGGACGCCGTGTGCGCGACGCAGGCGCCGATCAACGCCAAGTGCAGGAGTGGGTTCTCGAGACCCGAGGTCGAGAAGTCGACGAAGGCCTTGGAGGCGATCAGCACGCTCAACGCGAGCAGCGCGCCCGCGAGATCGCGGGCACCCTTCATTGCGAGCAGCGCCGCCGCGGCGCACGTCGTCAGCAGGCCCAGCGCGATCGAGGTGTAGAACGGCTCGCGGGTGACGGCATACAGCGGCACCATCGAGAGCATCCACAGCGGATTGGTGTAGGCCTGCACGCGCTCGGCGGTGTTCCAGCGCGGCCCCCAGCCTTCGACGAGGTTGTCGACGACGCGAAACGTGATGTAGGCGTCATCGCACACCCAGGCGCACTTCAGCGCCAGCAAGGCCAGCACGCCGATGCCGAGCGCGATCGTCCAGCCCTCGAGACCACCGCGAGCAGCAGATGCTTCGGCGGCGCGCGCTGTGTCCATGCGGATCGGGTTGTAGCACTCGCACGCGTCGATACAAGTCGCCGGGGAGTGCGCGCTCAGTGCGCGGGCGCGCGCACGTTCGAGCGCATCAGGCGCCACCCGCTGGGCGAGTCGTGCAACAGGGCCGCGGCGGTGAGGTCGATGCGCACGCGGAACGACGCGTTGGGCTCGATCCCCAGTGCGTGGGCGATCAGGTTGCGCACGACGTTGTAGTGGCAGGCGATCGCCAGCGGTCCTCCGTGGCGCGCCAGCGCGGACTCGAGCACCGGCCAACTGCGCGCGAGCACATCGGCGTCCGTCTCGCCGCCGTGGCCGGCGAAATTCCAGGGATCGTCGTAGATCGCCGCCAGCTCGCGCTCGTGGTGCTCGAGCAGCTCGCGCATCGGCCGGCCCTGCCAGCGGCCGCGGTAGATCTCGACCAAACCCGGGCTGGTCTCGAGCGGAGCGCCGCACGCGCTCGCCAGCAGCTCACCCAAGGTGCGTGCGCGCACCAGGCTCGACGCGATCACGGCCTTGAAGGGCACGCCGCGGAAGCGCTCCGCGAGCGCGATGCTGTCGCGCTGGCCGTGGGCCGAGAGCGGCACGTCCATCCCACCGTAAGCCAGACCCTGGAACTCCTCGGCCACCTCGCCGTGGCGGAAGATCCAGACGAAATGGCCGGTGCGGTAGCCGGGGTGGGCGCGCCGTGGACGCGCGAGCTCACGCAGCGCTGAAGCCTGGGGCATACGCGCAGCGTAGCGTGCTCCAGCCAGGATTCAGCGCGCCTTGCGGCGCATCGCGCGCGGCCCTAGCCTGCGCGGAGCTCGCTGCGCACCGCCAACACCGACCCTCGAACGATGCCCAAGCTCACTTACCTTCCGACCGGCGCCACGCTCGAAGTCGCCGCCGGTTCGCGCTACGCCGACGTGTGCCGGCGCGAGGACCTGCCGCAGCCGTTCGGTTGCACGGTGGGGAGTTGCGGCACGTGTTGCGTCGTGCTCGTCGAGGGCTACGAGCGCTGCGACGCGCCGAGCGCCGAGGAGCTCGAGACCCTGGAGATGTGCACGTCCGAGAAGCACACGCGCTTGGGCTGCCAGCTCGTCTTGCGCGGCGACGTCCAGCTGCGACCGGTAGACTAGGCCGCGCCGCCGCGCGCGCGCCCGCTCGAAGACGTCGCGTGGCAGCGGTTCGGATCCGGCGGAGGAAGAGGCCATGACCAAGATCGGAGTGCTGTTGTCCGGCTGCGGCTTCAAGGACGGGAGCGAGATCCACGAGGCCACGCTGGCGCTGTATTTCCTCGACAGGGCCGGCGCGCAAGTCGTGTGCATGGCGCCCGACGCGGCGCAGCACGACGTGGTCGATCACGCGACGGGCCGAGCGACGCGCGAGTCGCGCAACATGCTCGTCGAGGCTGCGCGCATCGCGCGCGGGAAGATCGTCGATCTCGCCAGCGTGAGCACGGTCGAGCTCGACGGCTTGGTCATGCCGGGAGGTTTTGGCGCCGCGAAGAACCTGTGCGACTTCGCGCTCCAAGGCGGGCGCGCGCAAGCTCACCCGCAGGTGCAGCGCGTGCTGCGCGAGATGCACGCGGCGCGCAAGCCGATCGGTGCGATCTGCATCGCTCCCGCCGTCGTCGCAGCGAGCTTTCGAGGCACCGCGACGCACGCCAAGCTGACCATCGGTGAGCACGCCGGAACCGCGGACGCGCTGCGCGCGCTGGGCGCGGAGCACGCGAACTGCGGCGTGCGCGAGTTCGTCGTCGACGAAGCCAACCGCATCGTCAGCACGCCGGCCTACATGTACGACGCGCGCATCAGCGAGGTCGCTGCGGGCATCGAGCGCCTGGTCGCCGAGGTCATGCGCCTTTCGAGCCTGGGCTCTTCCGCGCACCCGAGCCCTTCGCGCGCGACCAGCTGAGCCAGCGCGGCAAGTGGGTGTCGAGGCCGATGCGCGAGCCCGCGTGCGACACGAAGCACGCCAGCGCCGCACAGGCGGTCAGCGCTGCGTACTCCCGCCGCGAGGCGGGGCCGGCGAGGATCACGTTGAGCATCAGGAACACCACGCCCAGAGCCGCGGGCCGCACCGCCGCTCCCAGGAAGAACGCGACGCCGGCGCACGCCGAGCCGATCGGTATCGCGTAGCTCCACAGGGCCGGCGCGCGGAATACCACGGCGTCGGCGAAGTCGCGGTACCACTCCGGCGCGAGCGACACGCGGAACGCCGTGTCCTCGACGATCCACGGTCCGATGCCGCGCACCCACAGCTCGCGCGCTTCGTGGAGCAGCAGCGCACCGACCGCGATCCGCACCAGGACCAGGCCGAAACTCGGGTTGGCGTTGGACGAGCTCATGGGGGCGGCGCGGCGCAGATTATTGCGTGGCCTGCCCGCGCACTCCATCATCCCGCGCTTCCATGACGCTTCGCATCAACCTGTGGTCCGGTCCGCGCAACGTGTCGACGGCCGTGATGTACGCCTTCGCGCAGCGCGCCGACACGCGCGTGGTCGACGAGCCGCTGTACGCGCACTACCTGCGCGTTTCAGGCGCCCAGCACCCAGGCCGGGAGGAGGTCCTGCGGGCTCAGGACGACGACGGCGAGCGCGTGGTGCGCGAGGTGCTCCTGGGGGACTCGACCAAGCCGGTCGTGTTCTTCAAGCAGATGGCGCACCACTTGGTCGAGCTCGACCGCTCGTTCCTCAAGCACTGCGTCAACCTGATCTTGACCCGCGATCCGCGCGAGATGCTGCCGTCGTTGGTCCACCAGATCCCCGAGCCCTCGCTGCGCGACACGGGCTACGCGATGCAGACGCAACTCGTCGCCGAGTTGCGCGCGCTGGGGCAAGACGTCGCGGTCCTCGACGCCATGGAGCTGCTGAGCGACCCGCGCGGCGTGCTCTCCGAGTTGTGCGCCAAGCTCGGACTCGAATTCGACGACGCGATGCTCTCGTGGGGTGCGGGTCCGCGGCCCGAGGACGGTGTGTGGGCGCGCCATTGGTACGAGAACGTGCACCGCTCCACGGGCTTCCAGCGCTTCGCGCCGAAGACCTCGGCGTTTCCCGAGCGCTTGGTGCCGCTGCTCGACGAGTGCCGGCCGCACTACGAGCGCCTGTACGCGCGCGCGATCAAGGCCAAGACTCGTCTGCCCGATCCGCGCAACGAGCACATCTTCGTCCATGTCGGCGGCCGGCTGGTGCCGCGCGCCGAGGCCAAGGTGAGCGTGTTCGACAGCTCGGTTCAGGGCGGCGACGCGTGCTGGGAGGGCCTGCGCGTCTACGACGGCAAGGTCTTCAAGCTCGAGGCGCACCTCGACCGCTTGTTCGCCTCGGCCAAGTCGCTGGCCTTCGAGCACGTGCCCTCGCGTGCCGCCGTCAAGCGCGCCGTGTTCGAGACGCTCGAGCGCAACGGCATGCGCGACGGCGCGCACATCCGCCTGACCTTGACCCGCGGCGAGAAGCTGACCAGCGGGATGAGCACGCGCAACAACGTCTTCGGGCCGTGCTTGATCGTGCTCGCCGAGTGGAAGGCGCCGGTGTACGACGCGGGCGGGGTGCGCTTGGTGACCAGCTCGTGGCGCCGCAACCCGCCGATGTGCGTGGATTCGAAGATCCACCACAACAACTTGATCAACAACATCCTGGCCAAGATCGAGGCCCAGAACGCTGGCGTCGACGACGCGCTGATGCTCGACGTCGAGGGCTACGTGTCCGAGACCAATGCCACCAACGTGTTCTTGGTGCGCCGCGGAGCGCTGTTCACGCCCTTCGCGGACCATTGCCTGCCGGGGATCACGCGCCAAACGGTGCTCGAGCTGTGCGCGGCGCATGGCATCGAGGCCCACGAGCGGCGGCTGTCGTTGACCGAGTTCTACACCGCGGACGAGGTCTTCACGAGCGGCACGATGGGCGAGCTTTCGGCCGTGCTCGAAATCGACAAGCGCCGCATCGGCAACGGTGGCATCGGGCCGCTGACGCGGCGTCTGCAAGCGCTGTATGCGGAGCTCACGCGGCGCGAGGGCGAGCACCTGCCGTTCTGATTGGGTCCGGGGTCGCTCGCCGCTCGCGCAGCGCTCGCGACCGCGCAGGTTTTTCTCGGCTCCCGCCTTCGGCCGTGTGCGCATCGGTCCGCGGAGCGCCCGCGCGGGATAGGATCGCAGAGGCCGCATGTCCTCCGAAGACGAGATCCTCGACGAGCTGGTGTTCCAGGTGCTGGAGCGGCGCGACAGCGGCGATTTCGCGGCGCTGGAGGAGCTGTGCAGCGCTCACCCTCCGCGCGCGGAGGCCCTGCGGCGCCGTGTCTCGACGCTCGAGGCCAGCGGCATGCTCGGGAGCTCGCGCGACTTGCCCGAGCAACTGGGCGAGTTCCGCATCCTGCGCCGGCTCGGGCAAGGCGGCATGGGCATCGTGTTCCTCGGCGAGCAGCCGGCCCTGCAGCGCAGAGTCGCGCTCAAGATGGTGCGCCCCGAGCAGCTCTATTTCCGTGGCGCGCGCGAGCGCTTCCAGCGCGAGGTCGAGGCCATCGCGCGGCTCTCGCATCCCGCGATCGTGCCGATCTTCACCGTCGGCGAGGCGGCCGGCGTCCCGTACTACGCGATGGAGTTGATCGAGGGCGCAGCGCTCTCCGAGGTGCTCGCGCGCTTGCGCGGTCGCGATCCGGCGCAGCTCCGCGGGGCGGACTTGCATGCGGCGATCGTCGGCGTGTGCCGCGAGCGCGGCTTCGAAGCGGACGCCGCTGCGCCGAGCGATCCACTGTTCGCCGGATCCTGGGCCGACGCGTGCGCCTGGCTCGCGCGCGAGATCGCGCAGGCGCTGGAGCACGCGCACCAGCGCGGGGTGCTGCACCGCGACGTGAAGCCCTCGAACGTGCTCTTGTCTCCCGCGGGGCGCGTGCTGCTGACCGATTTCGGATTGGCATCGACGCGCGATGGACAACGCATCACGGGCCACGGCGCACAACTGGGGTCGCTCGCCTACATGGCGCCGGAGCAGCTCACGGCCAAGGCCGACGAGATCGGAGCCCGCACGGACGTATTCGGCCTGGGTGCGACGTTCTACGAGGCCTTGACGCTGCAGTTGCCGTTCGCCGCGGACGCGACGAGCACTTCGAGCTTGCACTCCGCGCGTCGAGCGCTGCCGCCGCGCAAGCACAACTCGGCGTTGCTCTCGGATTTCGAGCTGGTGTGTGAGACCGCGCTCGAGAACGACCCGCGGCGGCGCTACGCGACGGCCGCGCACTTCGCCCGCGACCTCTCGAATCTGCTGCAACGCCGCCCGATCGAGGCGCGACCTCCGGGGGTCGTGCTCACGCTGCGACGTTGGTCGCAGCGAGCACCCGCGCAGGCCACGGCCGTGCTCCTGGGACTGGTCGGCGCCGTGCTCGTGCCCAGCATGTACGCCTACCAGGAGGTCCGCGCAGGAGAGCGCGTCGCGGCCGAACGCGACGTCGCGCGCGCGCACCTCGATGCCGCTCTCGAGGCCATCGACTCGCTGCTCGAGAAGGTGGCTCACCGCGACTTGCGCGACATTCCACGGGTCGACACCGTCAAGCGCGAATTGCTCGAACGGGCGCGCGCGCTGTACGAGCGGATCGACTCGGGCGCGACGGGAGATCCGCGCGCGGAGCAGCGCTCGGCACGCACGCTGGGCAAGCTGGCGCGCCTGCGTCGCGAGACCGGCGACATCCCCGGAGCCCTGGCCGATTTCGCCGAAGCCGAGCGGCGCTTCCGAGCTCTGCTCGCGGCCCGGCCCGAGGACGCGTCGTTGTTGCTCGAGTTCGGCAATCTGCTGACGTTCGCGACGCTGACGCGCTTTCCCTCGCCGACGCCCGAGGCCCTCTCGGCCTTGACGGAGTCCGTGACCGCCTTGCGCCGCGCGACCGAGCTCGCACCCGAGGACTGGGTCGCGAAGCACGAGCTCACGCGCTCGCTGCTCGGGCTCGGGCACTTCCAGGATGCTTCCGACAGGGACGACGAGGCGCTGGCGAGCTGGAAGGAGGCGAGCGCGCTCGCCCAAGGCTTGCTCGAGCACGAGCGCGACTCGCAGGACGCACTCGAGCTGTGGGCCAACGCGCACGGGCGCATCAGCGGCGAGCTGTACGCCAAGGGCGAGCGCGCGGAGTCCGAGCGCATGTTCCTGGAGCTGCTCGAGCGCACGCGCGGCGAGGCCGCACCGTCGGCCTACATGCGCCAGTTGCGGGCCGTTGCGCAACAGATGCTGGTGCGTGGTCGCAGCGAGCACGAGGGCCAGGCGCGCGATCGGAGCATCGACGAGTTGCTGGAGGGCGCGCACGCCGACTTCGCGGCGCTGGCCGCGGACTATCCGCGAACCGACACCTACCTGTCGAGCCTCGCGCTGAGTTGGATGGACCGCGGCGATCGCGCGCGCAAGTTCGGCGAGCTCGAGACGATGCAGACCTGCTTCGACGCGGCCGTGCTGGCCTTCGAGGAGCTCGCGCGACGGGTGCCGAACGACTCGCGCTTCCCGCGTTCGTTGGGGCTCATCGCGCACCGGCGCGCGGACGTGGAGCGCGAACAGGGCCGGTCCGCGGAGGCGTACGCGCTGGTCGAGGACGCGCTGGCGCACTTGCGCAGCGCCTGGAGTCTCGCGCAGCGCGACAGCTACCGCAGTGACCTCCTCGCGGCCTACCACGCTCGGATCGAGTTGGCGCGCGAGCTCGGCCGCGACGAGGACCTGGCGGAGGCCGCGCGGCACTTGGTCGAGTTCGAGCGCGACGCATTCGCCGCGCGGTTCGACCTGGCGCAGAGCCTGCGCCTGGCGCGCGAGCTGGCGCTACGCGATGGCGCCGCGGAACGCGCGCAAGCCTACACCCAGGAGCTGCGCGAGGCCTTGGAGGCCGCGCTCGCGCTGGACTCCTCGCGGCGCGCGCGCGTGGGAGAGGCGCTCGACGAGTGGGGCCTGAGCGAGCTCGAGGAGTTCGCCGAGTTGCGCGAACGCGCGCGCCAGGACCCGTGAGCGGGCGCGAACCGGGCGGAGCTCACGGCAATCGCAGCGTCGCCGTGTCGGCGAGTCGCTGGCGCGCGGGCAGCTGGCCGCGCAGCGCGCCGAGCACTTTCTCCGCGGTCGCGCGGTAGCCCGTGAGCTTGCCACCCCAGATGGCGATGGTGCGCGGCCGAGTCTCGTCGTCGAAGGTGAAGGTGACCTCGCGCGGCCGCGAGAAGGCGCTCGTGGGCGACTTGGGCAGCACGCGGAGCCCGGCCCACTCGGCGATGCGCGCGCCGTTTCGGGTGGGCATGTAGTGCCGCAGTGTCTCGAGCAAGTACTCGATCTCCTCGTCGCTCGGCCGCACTTGGGCGGGATCGCCGGTGAAGACGCGCTCGGTCGTGCCGACCAGCGTGTGCCCCTTCCAAGGCATCAAGAACACCGCGCGGCGGTCGCGCGGCGCTTCACAGTAATAGATGCCGCGTTCGAGGCGCCCCTCGAGCTCGACGTGCGTGCCGGCGACGAGCTCGACGTCGAGCAGCATCGGGCGCGGACGGATGCGTCGCTGCACGTCGAGCACCCAAGGACCCGCGGCATTGACCAGCGTGCGGGCGCGGAGCGTGCGCTCTGCGTGCGCCTCGCCCAGGCGCACTTCGTACTCGTCGTCCTTGCGCTCCGCGCCGAGGAAGCGCGCGGGGCAGGCCACGCTCGCTCCGAGCTCGCACGCGGACGCCAGGACCGCGCGCACCAGGGCCGCATCGTCGGTCTGGCCGTCGAAGTAGCGGAACACCGCGCGCAGGCCGGAGCACTCGAGCCCGTCGAGCTCGTCCCAGCGCGCGCGCGGCACGCGCTGGAAGCGATCGTCGGGGCCGAATCCGCCGAGTGCGGCGTACATCGAGAGCCCGGCGCGGATCTTCCACGCGGGCCGCGACGTCGCCGCATACACGGGAATGAAGAACGGCACCAGCTGCACCAGGTGCGGTGCCACTCGCAACAGGATCTCGCGCTCGCGCAGCGACTCCCGCACCAGCGCCAACTGCAGCGACTCGAGGTAGCGCAAGCCTCCGTGGATCAGCTTGCTCGAGCGGCTCGAGGTGCCGAAAGCCGGAGCGCGCTCCTCGACCAGCAGCGCGGAGTGGCCCGCGGCCGCGGCGGCTTGCAGCACGCCGGCGCCGTGGATTCCGCCGCCGACCACGAGCACGTCGACGTCGCTCACGCGAGCTCCCTCTGCAGCTCGCCGATGGCGAAGGTCTCGACGAAGCGCACTCCGCGCGCCGCGAGCGCGCGTGCCACGACAGCGTCGTCGACCTCGTAGACGGCCAGGGGGATGCGCGTCGGGAGCGCTCCCTGGGCCGGCAGCTTGTCGAGGTCGCAGAACACGATGTCGGGGCTCAGCGGCGCGAGCTGTCCGTCGGCGTATTGCCCCCAGGAAATCAAGACCGGCCCGATGCGCAGCGGAAAGCGCTGGCGCGCGCGCTGCAGGACCTGGACGTCGAACGAGATCAAGGTGCAGCGCTGCGCGAGCGGCTCCAGCCGCGGCACGACGGCGTCGAGCACGGCGTCGGGGCCGAAGCGCTCGAGCGAGGCGCGCTTGAGCTCGACGAAGGCGTGCACGCCGTCGTGGCGTGCGACGAGCTCGACGAAGCGCGCCAGCGACGCCACGGGTTCCGCGGCGAAGCGTTCGCCGAACCTCGCGGACTCCGCCGCGCGCAACTGCTCGACCTCGACGGCCAGGAGCTCACCGATCGAGCCCGGCACACCGCACATGCGTTCGAGCGTTCGATCGTGCATCAGGAAAGGCACGCGGTCGCGCGAGAGCTGCACATCGATCTCGACCGCGCGCGCGCCGACCTGCAGCGCCGCTTCGACGGCCGCCAGCGTGTTCTCCGGGTAGTGCCGCGCGTAGCCGCGATGCGCGATCAGCTCAGGCTTGCTCATGGCTCGGGAGAGGATCGCCTTTTCCTTCGTCCGGGGAAATGCCGCGACCGGAGTCGTGCACGACCGCGACTCCCGTGGACGAGCCGCTATCATCGCCGCCCAAACCCAGCGGAGTGCGCATGGACCCCTTCGACCCGACACCGGACGACCGTTTCACCTTTGGCCTGTGGACCGTGGGCAACGTCGGGCGCGACCCCTTCGGCGATGCGGTCCGGCCCGCGCTGGCACCCTCGCGCATCGTCGAGCGCCTGGCCGCCTGCGGCGCGTGGGGCGTGAACCTCCACGACAACGATCTCGTGCCGTTCGGCGCGAGCGCGGCGCAGCGCGAGCGCATCGTCGCCGAGTTCAAGGCGGCGCTCGCGGAGCACGGGCTGTGCGTGCCGATGGCGACCACCAATCTGTTCTCGCACCCGATCTTCAAGGATGGCGCGTTCTCGAGCAACGACCCCAAAGTGCGCGCATTCGCGCTGCGCAAGACCATGGATGGCATCGATCTGGGGGTCGAGCTCGGCGCCAAGACCTACGTCTTTTGGGGCGGGCGTGAGGGCAGCGAGACTGACGCGTGCCGCGACCCGCGCACTGCGCTCGCCCGCACGCGCGACGCGCTCGACTTCTTGTGCGAGTACGTGCGCGAGCGCAAGTACGACCTGAAGTTCGCGCTCGAGGCCAAGCCCAACGAGCCGCGCGGCGACATCTACCTGCCGACCACGGGCCACATGCTGCATTTCATCTCGACCCTGGCCCACCCCGAGATGGTCGGCGTCAACCCCGAGGTCGCCCACGAGACCATGGCGGGATTGTCCTTCGTCCACGGCGTCGCTCAGGCGATGGAAGCGGGCAAGCTGTTCCACATCGATCTCAACGCGCAGCGCATCGGACGCTACGACCAGGACCTGCGCTTCGGGTCCGAGGACCTGCGGCAGGCGTTCCTGCTGGTGCGCTTGCTGGAAGGCACCGCGGGCGGCGCGCGCTACGACGGCCCACGCCACTTCGACGCCCACGCCTATCGCACCGAGGACGAGGAGGGCGTGTGGGACTTCGCGCGCGGTTGCATGCGCACCTATCGCATGCTCGCGCAACGCGCGCGGCAGTTCGACGCCGATCCGGAGGTTCGAGCGCTGACGGCGGCGCAGGACGACGGCGAGCTCGATCCGCTGCTCGCGGGCTTCACGCCCGAGAAGGCGCGCAGGCTGCGCGCGCTCGAGTTCGACGTCGAGGCCCGAGCGCGCCGCGGCCTGCGCTACGAGCGGCTCGACCAGTTGATGATCGAGCACCTGCTCGGGTTCCGTTGACATGCAGCGCGGCCTGTACTTGGGCTTCGACGTCGGCACGCAGGGCACCAAGGCACTGGTGATCGACACGCACGCCGGGGCCATCGTCGCGCGCGCCTCGAGCTCGTATGGGTTGATCGAGGGGCTCGCGCCGGGCCATGCCGAGCAGCACCCCGATACGTGGTGGCGCGCGCTGCGCGAGACGACGGCGGCGTTGGGCGAGCGCTGCGATCTGCGGCAGGTCGCCGGGCTGGCGGTTTCCGGCCAGCAGCACGGCTGTGTCGTGCTGGACGCCGCCGGTGAGGTGATCCGACCCGCGAAGCTGTGGTGCGACACGTCGACCGCGCTCGAGGCGCGCGAGCTCTCCAACGCGCTCGGTCGCGAGATTCCCGCGGGTTTCACGGCCTCCAAGCTGGTGTGGCTCAAGCGCCACGAGCCGCTGCATTGGGCGCGGGTCGAGCTCGTGCTCCTCCCGCACGATTGGGTGAATTACAAGCTGACCGGCCTGGCGACCATGGAGCCGGGCGACGCCTCGGGCACGGGCTGGTTCGAGACTCGCGAGCGGCGCTTCTCCGCGCGCGCCCTGGCCGCGATCGATGCGCGCATGCCGAGCCTGCTGCCGCCCTTGATCGAGAGCGGGAGCGTGGCGGGCGAGTTGACCGCCGATGGCGCACGCTGGATCGGCTTGCCTCGCGAGTGCGTCGGCGCTCTGGTCGCGACCGGGGGCGGCGACAACATGATGAGCGCCATCGGCAGCGGAGCGACGCGCGAAGGGCTCGCGGTGGTCAGCCTGGGCACGTCGGCCACCGTGTTCGCGCACGCGCCGCGCCCGATCGACGATCCCAGCGGCTCGATCGCTCCGTTCTGCGATTCCAGCGGCGGCTGGCTGCCGTTGGTGTGTCTGATGAACGCGACCGGAGTGCTCGAGGAAGTGCGCGCCGCGTTCGGCGGCACGCTGGACGACTTGACGCGGGCTGCGCGCGAGGTCGAGCGCGGTGCGCAGGGCGTGACGTTCGTGCCGTTCTTGATGGGCGAGCGCGTGCCCAACTTGCCGCAAGCGAGTGGCACGCTGCTCGGGCTGCGGCCCGGAACGCTGCGCGCCGGTCACGTGTTTCGCGCGGCGCTCGAGGGCGTGGCGCTCAATCTCGCCGGCGGAGTGAACCGCATGCGCGAGCTCGGGCTCGCTGTCGACGACGTGCGCTTGGTCGGCGGCGGCGCGCGCAACGTGTTGTGGCGCTCGATCCTGGCCGAGGCGCTCGCGGCGCGCGTGAGCGTGCTGGCCGAGACGGAGTCCGGTGCGCTGGGCGCGGCCTTGCAGGCGGCGTGGACCGTGGCACGCGTCCGCGGCGCGCGTCTGGCGTTGCACGACTTCGCGGCACCGTGGGTGAAGCTCGAGGGCGCTGCGATCGAGCCCAGCTCGGAAGGAACTGCGCGCTACGCGGACTTGCGCCGCGCGTTCGCGGAGCACGTGCGCCGATTGCACGGCTGAGGATCCTGGATCCAGCTCTGCAGCGTCGGCCACGGGCGCCAGACCAGCGCCGTCGGTCCACTAGGAAGTTGCTTCTGTGCCGCGTGCCCTGGGCGGCGCGGGTGCGAGAAAACCCCACAAGCCGCGTTCGCTCCGCGGTCGATAGCCGTGCGCGTCCGAGCGTGATGGGGCGGCCACCATGGGGAGGTGGCCGGCGAGCGGACCAGGACCCGAGGGGGGCTGCACGCCGCGTGCAGCGAGGGGCAGGCAAGCGATGAAACGGCGCCTTGGCGTGCGACGGGCAAGCCGCACAGCGGGCTTCACGCTGCTCGAGGTGATGTTCGCGACAGGCGTGCTGTTCGTCACGATGATGGCGGCCGTCTCCAGTCAGGTGGTCTCGCTCGGCCTGGTGCGCACCGCGCGCGAGAACAACGCCGCGATCGGCGAGCTCGCAGCCGCGATGGAGGAAGTGCTCGCCACGCAGATCGACTCGATCCCGATGGCCAATCGCTATCCCGAGGGCAACGCCATCGCGAGCTTCGACGAGCGCCGCCTGCGCGACGAGCGCATCGTCCCCGATTATCCCAACCACGTGGCCGGGCCGGTGCCCGACGTGCTCGAGATCGTCTTGACGCTGACCTACACCGATTGGGCGGGCCGCCCGGCGCAGATGCGCCTGGCCTCGATGAAAGCGCGATGAAGTTCGTGACCCGAGTTGCCAAACGAAGTGCGCGCCGCGGACTGTCGGCGCTCGAGCTCACGATCTCGACCGCGGTGCTCTTGCTGACCGCGCGCTTGACCGTGACGGCCATCGCCGGACTGCAGCGCGTGTCGAGCCAGTCTTCGGCCTCGACGCGCCTCCAAGAGGAAGCCGAGCGCGCCATGGTGCGCGTGGTCGGCATGCTGCAGCGCTCGGGCTTCGCCACGGTCGCTGGCAAGAGCTACCCGTACATCTTCGAGGACGGCCAGCCCAATCAGCTGTTCGACCTGCACCAGCACGCCGCGCCGGTGATCTTCCCGATCCACCAGAACGGGATGATCTTCGTCCCGGCCACGGCCAACCGTGAGATCGTGTTCCTGCAGCCCATCGACGCGGATGCGCCTGGTCAAGCGGGCCACGGCGTGCCCGACACAGACGCCAACGGCGCGTTGGCCTGGGATCCGGTGGAGCACAGTTTCGTGGTCGTGGCCGTCGCCGACGACGCCAACGAACTGCAGTACCGGCGCGACGCCGATCAACCCGAGACGCTGGCCGTCGGCGTCGAGTCCTTCGTGTGCCTGGACTCGACCGCGTCCGGATCGCTGGCGCCTCCCAACGCCATCCAAGTCGAATTGACCGTGCGCGGCCGTGACGAGGCCGGACGCACGCTGCGCTACACGTCGCGCGCGATCGTGCGGCTGCGCAATGGTTGAAGGACGAGTGGAGGAGGACTGATCATGAAGCACCAACGCAAGCGAGCGCGGACCGCGCACGCCGGCATGGCGATGATGTACGCCTGCTTCGGCGTGCTCGCGGCGGCAACCACGGTGACGGTGGCGATGAACATGGCGCTGTCGAGCAGCCGCCAGGCCTTGACCAATGTGCGCTCGACGCGCGCCAAGTACTTGGCCGACGCCGCGGTCGAGCAGGCCAAGACAGATCTGACCAATGCCATCGCCAACTGGGAGCCCGTGCCCACGATCGGCTCGGTCAACGTGCCGGGGCTCGACAGCGACGGAGTCGACGTGACCTACACCGCGGCCGCCACCGGCTTCGCCACGATCCAGACCGACGCGGCCGGCATCCAGACCATCGTCACCGGCTACGAGATCGCGGCCACCGCGTCGCTCGACGGCTTCAGTCACACCTCGCATCGCCTGATCAACTCGGAAGCGACGCCGATCTTCCAGTTCGCGGTGTTCTACACCGACGACCTCGAGATCAATCCGGGACCGGACATGACGCTGGGTGGCCGCGTGCACACCAATGGCGACATGTACCTCAATTGCGGCGGCACGCTGCGCATGAACACCAACTACGTGCACGCGATCGGCAGCATCTACCGCAACCGCAAGGACGACCTGTCGATCTCCCAAGGCACGGTCAACGTGCGCAAGTGGGTGGTCAACCCCTTCGACACGGCCGAGCCCTCGAGCTACGTCACGATGAACAGCCAGTCGCAGATGACCAGTGCGCTGGGGCGCGACCCGGGCACGGGCTACGACAGCGACTTCGTCGAGCGCGTCGACACCAATGGCGACGGCGACTGCGACGACTCGGGCGAGTGGTGGGACTTCGTCACCGGCGCTTGGAAGATGTGGCAGGAGCCCAGCGGGTACGCGAGCGGAACCGGGCACACCGTGCAGACCGGAGCGCATGGCTTGACCCAGGCTGCGGTCCCGCACATCGGCTCGATCAAGATGTTCGAGGCCTCGAGTGGCGGTGCGTACGCCTTTAACGCCGCGCTCAACCGCTACCAATTCGTGGGCGCCGGCAATGGCACGTACGACAAGGGCTTCTACCACCAGAATGCCGACCTGTCGGTGATCACCTACGCCGACGGCTCGATCAAGGCCTACAACAACGCGGGCACGGACATCACGACCTCGATCTCGAGCGCGCTCTCCAGCAGGACGATGTACGACGCGCGCCAAGCCAACGGTGGCGCGGGCAACGTCGCTCTGACGCAGATCGACCTCGCGCAACTGGCCGCGATCGGAGCCTGGCCGGCGAACGGCCTGATCTACGCGGCGAGCTACGGCGCCGGCACCGGCACGGCGGCCAAGGGCGTGCGCTTGGTCAACGGCTCGACCCTGCCCAACAAGCTGACCGTGGTCAGCGAGAACTCGGTCTACATCAAGGGCAACTTCAACACCGTGGCCAAGAAGGGCGCGGCGGTGATCGCCGATGCGGTCAATCTGCTCTCGAACGCCTGGAACGACAGCAAGACCTCGAGCTCCGCGTTGCCCAGCGCCACGGCCACGACCTACAACGTCGCGCTGATCACCGGCAACACCGAGACCCAGGTCGACGGACAGTACAGCGGCGGGCTGGAGAACCTGCCGCGCTTCCACGAGAAGTGGGTCGGTGTCAACTGCACGATCACGGGCTCTTTCGTCAACGCCTGGCGATCGCAATACGCCACCGGCAACTGGGTGATCGGCGGCAAGTACTACCAGGCGCCCAACCGCATCTGGAACTACGACTCGCGCTTCAACAACGTCGGCAATCTGCCGCCGTTCACGCCGATGGCGGTCACCGCGCACGACGTGTGCGCCTGGTGACGCGCGCCGCGCGCGCATGGCGCGAGCCCCGGCCAGTCGCTGGCTTGGGGCTCGTTCCCTTTTGGGCGCGCCGGTCGTAGGCTCGCGCGCCGTGGAATCCCCCGAGCCCGTCTTGGTCGTCGATCGCTTCGGTCGCACCTATGAGAGTCACCGCGCCGTCGAGGACTTGAGCTTCGAGCTGCGCGCGGGCGAGATCCTGGGATTGGTCGGCCCCAACGGTGCCGGCAAGACCACGACCTTGCGCACGGTCGCCGGTGTGCTGCCGGTCAAGGAGGGCACCATCCGCGTGGCCGGCTGCGACCTGTCGACGAACGAGGAACGCGCCAAGCGCGCCCTGCGCTGGATCCCCGACGATCCGCAGCCCTTCGACTCGCTGACGGTCTTCGAGCACCTGGAGTTCACCGCCGCCCTGTACGGCGCGGTGCACTGGCGCGAGCGCGCCGATGCGCTGCTCGAGCGCTTCGAGCTGGTCGAGAAGCGCGACGCATTCGGAGGCGAGCTCTCGCGTGGCATGCGCCAGAAGTTGGCCTTCTGCTGTGCCTGGTTGGTCGAGCCGCAGTTGGTGCTGATGGACGAACCGCTGTCGGGGCTCGACCCGCGCGGCATCCGCTCGGCCAAGCAAGAGATCGAGAGCTTGGCGCGCTCGGGCGCGGCGGTGATCCTCTCGTCGCACCTCTTGGTGTTGATCGAGGAACTGGCCACGCGGCTTTTGATCCTCGATCGAGGGCGCAAGGTGTTCGACGGCACGTTGGCCGAGGCACGCACGCGCTTCCCCGAGCACGAGCGCGGCTCGCTCGAGGAGATCTTCTTCGCCGCCACGGGCAGCGCCGTGCAACCCCTGGGCGGCGGAGGCGGCGCGTCTTGAACGCTGGGCATCCGGCGTTGCGCCTGCTCGCGCGCCGCAAGTTCGTGGGCTTCTGGCGGCGTCAGGCGCGCAAGCTGCGCACGCCCAAGGGGGCCTTCCTGGCGTTGCTCGGACTGGCGGTGTTCGGGCTGTGGTTTGGGAGCATCGCCATGCAAGCGCGGTTGGGACGCCGCGGCTCGGTCTGGGGTGACGCCGCCGATTTCCAGTTCATGGTCTCGGTCGGACTGTTGTCGTTGACGGTGCTGACGATCGCCAACGCACTCTCGTTCCGCGGCCTGTACCTGCAGCAGAACGAGATCGAGAGCCTGTTCAGCGCTCCGCTCTCGCGCCCGCAGTTGATCCGCTATCGCTTGCTGTCGAGCATGGCGCGCGCCGCGTTCGGCTCGGCCTTCTTCGGCTGGATGGTCGCGCGTCAGGCTCCGCGCCCATCCTTCGCCTTCGCCGGTGCTTTCGTGGCGCTGTTGACGTTTCAAGTGCTGGCGCAGGCACTGTCGCTGATCGCTGGCAGCGCCGAGAATCGCTGGGCTGGCCGATTGGCGAAGCTGCCGTTGCGCAAGGCCGGCGTCGTGCTCGCGGTGGCGCTGGTGTTCGTGGTGATCAACGCTTCGCCGGACGAGATCGAGGAGCTCACCCCGGGCGAGCACGCGCCGGGATTGGTGGCGCGCATCCGCGGGCACGCCTTCGCCAATTGGGCGGTGCTACCGGTCGCGCCCTGGGCGCGCACGATCACCGCCGAGGACCACGCGACCTTTTGGCCGTGGATGAGCGTGTGCCTGGCGCTGCTCGGTGGTGCGTGGTTCTTCGTGCCGCGCATCGGCGTCGACTTCCGGGAGCTCTCCCTGGAGACATCGGCCGACGTAGCGCGACGCCTGGCGCGCGCGCGCCGCGGACTGGCCGCCGCCGGCGGACCGGCCAGCGCTCGCACGCGCTCATGGCGCACGCCCTGGCTCGCCGGGCGCGGTCCGTTCGGAGCCGCAGCCTGGCGTAAGGCGGTCAGCATCGTGCGCAAGGCCAAGTCCAGCTTCTTGATCGGTGCATTGATCGTCGGTGGCATTTCCGTCTTCGCAGTGACCGCCACGCGCAGTGGTCAGCCGGGCGCGTTGGCGCCAGCCGCGATCGTCGCCGCCGCTGGAACGGTGTACTTGTGTCTGGGGTTGCGTTTCGACTTCCGCGAGGACCTGGATCTGATGCCGACGCTGCGCAGTTGGCCGCTGGCGCCGTGGAAGTTGTTCCTCGCGACCCTGCTGCCCGAGACGCTGCTCGTGACGGCCATGATCTGGCTCGGCGTGAGCGGTGTCTCGCTCTACCGTCGAGACTTCGACGCGCGCTTGCTGGTGATCGCCGGACTGGTGCCGTTCGTCGTGCTGGCCTGGACCGCGATCGACAATGCGACCTTCCTGTTCGCGCCGGTGCGCGTCGGCGCGGGCCACGACGGTGCGCTGCAGAACGCCGGGCGCGGTCTGGTGGTGTTCTTGGCGCGCGGACTGGTCCTGTGTCTGGTGTTCGGGTTCGCGTGCACGCCGTTCCTGCTCGCGAGCTTCGCGTTCGACCTCGAGCTGACTTTGGCCGCGCTGCTCGGGGTTGGTCTGGGCCTGCCGATCCTGGCGTTCGAGATCGGCGTGCTCATCTGGCTCGGCGGCGAGGTGTTGCGCCGCTACGACGTCGTGCGCGACAAGGTGTGAGCGAGACCGTCGGCGTGCTTCGCGTCCGTGCGCGAGGTTAGGATTCAGGGTCGATGGAGCGCGTGCATCGTACGGAGGTCTCCGACGCCTTGAGCGCCACCGTGGCCTCGCTGCGCGATCACGGTGAGCGGCTCAGAGCGGTCCTCTCGTGCATGAACGAGGGCCTGGTGGTCCACGACGGCCAGGGCGCGATCGAGTTCTGCAATCCGGCAGCCGAGCGCATCCTCGGGCTGGGCTTCGAGCAGCTCGCCGGACGTTCGCCGCTCGATCCGCGCTGGCGCGCCGTGCGCTCGGACGGCTCGGCGTTCCCGGGTGAGGAGCACCCGGCGGCACTCGCGCTGCGCAGCGGCGAAGCGCAGGAACAGGTGGTGATGGGGGTGTACCGCCCCGATGGTTCGCTGGCTTGGATCTCGATCGACGCATTGCCGGTGTTCGAGCCCGCTTCTTCCATGGCGAGCGCCGTCGTGGTGACGTTCCGCGAGATCAACGCCGAGCGCGGCCGCATCGAGGAGCTGCGCCGCAACCGTGCGGTGGTGCACGCCGTGCTCGAGAACTTGCCGGCGGGTTTCTACGTGATCGACGAGCGTGACGAACGCGTGCTCGCGCTCAACGCGCTGATGTGCCGCATCTGGAAGATCGAGGACCTCGAGCCGGCACTGCGCTCGGGCGACATCGACAACCGGGCCGTGATCGCGCGGCTGCTGCCGAACGTGGTCGACGCGGAGGGCTTCGCCGCGGTGTCGCGCGCCTTGCGCGAACCCGGGGCGCTCGGCGTCAACGAATACGAGTTCTCCTTGCGCGACGGTCGGCGCCTGCACCGCGTGTCCAAGCGCCTGTTCGATGCCGACGGCGGCTACGTGGGGCGCCTGTTCCTGTTCGAGGACATCACGCGCTACGTCGCGGCCGAGGAGGAACGGCGCACCATCGAGCGGCGCATGCAGGAAGTGCGGCGTCTGGAGAGCCTGGGCGTGCTCGCCGGGGGGATCGCGCACGACTTCAACAACTTGCTGACCAGCATCGTCGGCAATGCCGAGCTGGCGCGCGGCGACGCGCTCGAAGCCGCGCCTCTGCGGCGGCAGATGGAGCGCGTGATCGAGGCCAGCGCGCGCGCGACCGAGCTGTGCCGCAAGATGCTGAGCTTCGCCGGCACCGATCAGGGCGCGGTGCGCCGCGTGCACTTGTCGGACATGGTCCACACGGCGCTGCGCTGGTTGCAGCCACAACTCTCGACGCGCATCCACCTCCACGAAGAGCTGGCCCGCGAGCTGCCGAGCGTGCTCGGGGACCCGCTGCAGCTCAACCAAGTGATCGTCAACCTGGTGCTTAATGCCTGCGAGGCCTTGGGCGAGTCCGGCGGCAACGTGCGCGTGGTCACCGGCACCGCCCGCCGCGATCCGGGTTTCTTCGCGCGCGCGGTGTTGGCTCCCGATCTGCCCGAGGGCGAGTACGTGCACGTGGAGATCGCCGACGATGGCTGCGGCATCGAGCCCGCGGTGCTCGCGCGCATCTTCGATCCGTTCTACAGCACGAAATTCGACGGGCGCGGGTTGGGCTTGTCGGCGGTGCTCGGCATCGTGCGCGGCCACCGCGGAGCGATCCAGGTCGAGAGCACGCCCGGCTCCGGCACGCGCATGTGCGTCGTGTTTCCCTCGGCGGCGGTGTCGTGAAGTCCGCCCAGCGTCCGACCGAGCTGCCGCCCGGTCAGCGAGCCGTCGAGCGCTTGCCCGTGCGCCACGTCGGCGACCCGCCGCCGTTCGACGGATCGACCTGGACGCTGACCCTGATGGGTGCGATCGAGCGCCCCAACCTGTGGAGCCTCGACGAGTTGCTGCGCATGTCGACCGTCGACATCGAGGCCGATTTCCATGCCGGATCCGGATGGAGCGTGCGCCGGGTCCGTTGGCGCGGCGTGCGTTTGGCGGACGTCCTGAGCTTCGCCAAGCCGACGCCTCAGGCGCGCTTCGTGCGCTTCACCGACGGAGTGCGCTACGACACCTCACTGGACCTCGCCAGCGCGCTCGCGCCCGACGCCCTGCTGGCCACGGCTCGCGACGGAGCAGCGCTCGAGCTCTTGCACGGAGGCCCGCTGCGGCTGGTCGTTCCGGCCAAGTACGGCCGCAAGTCGCTCAAGTGGCTGCGCGGGATCGAAGTCGTGCACGACGACGTGCCGGGCTATTGGGAGCGCCGCGGCTTCCACGCCGGCGCGGATCCGTGGAACGAAGAACGGCTCGCGTGATACGGTTCGAGCCAGGCCGCGATGTCGTTCAACTCGACTGAGTTCGTGTTCTTCTTCCTGGCGGTGGTGTTCGTCCATTGGGCGATCGCGCGCTGGACGAAGGCCCGCTACCTGTGGCTGTGCGCGGCGAGCTGCGTGTTCTACATGAGCTGGAACGCGAAGTTCATCGTGCTGATCGTGCTCTCGAGCCTGCTCGACTACTGCTGTGGTCTGGCGCTCGGTCGCACGGAGCGCGCGGGCCAACGCAAGGCGCTGCTGGCGCTTTCCTTGGTCGGCAACTTGGGCCTGTTGGGCTTCTTCAAGTACTTCAATTTCTTCGCCGAGAACGTCGCGGCGGGCTGCGCGCGACTGGGGTTCGAAGGCGCGGCGCGTTGGGTGCCGTGGGAGATCGTGCTGCCTGCCGGCATCTCGTTCTACACCTTCCAGACGCTGTCCTACACGATCGACGTCTACCGCCGGCAACTCGCACCGACGCGCTCGCTGCTCGAGTTCATGCTGTTCGTCACGTTCTTCCCGCAGCTCGTCGCAGGCCCGATCGTGCGCGCGAGCGACTTCCTCCCGCAGTTGGCGCGGCCGGCGCGCTTCGACGAGTCCCAGGCCGCGCGCGGCTTGTTCCTGATCCTGTGCGGGTTGGCGAAGAAGGTGCTGCTCGCGGACACGGTCGGCGTGCAGCTGGTCGAGCCCGTGTTCGCCCGGCCCGAGAGCTTCGGCGCCGGTGGCATCGTGCTCGGCGTGTGGGGCGCGCTGTTCCAGTTCTACCTGGACTTCTCGGCCTACTCCGACATCGCCATCGGCGCGGCGGCGATCCTCGGATACGAGCTGTGCCTCAACTTCGATCGGCCGTTCCTGGCGCAGTCGATCTCGGAGTTCTGGCGCCGCTGGCACATGTCGCTGTCGACGTGGTTCCGCGACTACGTGTTCTTGCCGCTCGGCGGGCGCGGCGCGCACCGACTCGAGTTCCTGCGCAACATGATGGCCACGATGTTCCTCACCGGGTTGTGGCACGGCGCGGGTTGGAACTACGTGCTCTGGGGACTGATGCACGGCGTGTTCACCTTCGTCGGCGTGGCCTTCCGCAGGCCGCAGACCAAGGAGCAGCTCGACGCCCGGCCGCTGTGGGAGCGCGTGGCCCGCCGCGCGTGGATCTTCAATCTCGTGGCGTTGAGCATGCTGTTCTTCCGCAACGGCACGTTGGCCGAGGGCAAGCGCGGGTTGCAGGGCTCGTTCGAGATGCTCGAGCTGCTGTGCAGTCGCGCCGCTGGAAGCGCGGCGCTCTCGAGCTCGGGCTTGATCGCGCTCGCCGTTGCGGCCGTGATCCACTTCACCCCCAAGCGCTGGATCCACGAGCGCGCGCGCGACGCGTGGATGGCATTGCCCGCCCCGGTTCAGGGGCTCGGCCTGTGCGTGTTCACCGGTGCGCTCGCCGCGTTGTCCTACGCCAAGGCACCGTTCATCTACTTCCAGTTCTGAGTCGCCATGTCCACGACCCCGACCGCCACCACCAACAATGCACGCCTTGCGGCGCGCAGGGAGCGTCGGCGATGAACGCCTGGAGCTCCAAATCGATGCGCGCGGCGCTGTGGTACGTGGCGTTCTGCGCCGTTGCCTACTTCGTCGCTCAGCGCCAGTTGCTCGGCCTGTGCAGCGACGAGCGCCATGCCGTGGTGCGCGAGCTGGTGCGCGGCGAGCAATCGGCCGAGGTGCTGTTCATCGGCAGCTCGCAGACCGCGCGCGGCGTGGTCCCGGCCGTGTTCGACGCGCGCGCCAGCGAGCTCGCCGGCCGCGAGGTGCGTTCGCTCAATTTGTCGACGCTGGGCAACGCACGGCACATCGCGTTCTTGACCCTCGAGAAGTGGCTCGAGCACCACGAGGCGCCGCGCGCCGTGTACATCGACTGCGGCGTCACGTCGGACCTGCCGGAGTATCCGCACGAGACGCTGGCGCGCTTCATGGACGCGAGCGACGCGCTGCGCGTGCTCGGCACTCATCCGTACCTGGCGCGCGACCACAGGGAATTCGCGCGACGCCAGAAGGACCCGCCGCTGGTCGACCCGCTGGGCCTGTTCCGGGAGCTGGACCGACGCACGTTGCACCTCGAGCTCGCGCTCGACGTTCTCGGACGCGGAGCGGAGGACTGCGTGCGCGCTGCATTCAATGCCGCGCTCAACTCCGCGCACCGTCCGTACTGGAAGCCTGGCGTGAGCGCATTCGATGAGGTCGTCGCCGCTCAGGTCGCCGAGCGCGGCTTCCTGCGCATCGCGCCGGATTCTCTCGAGGGCCAGGAGGGCAAGCTCAAGCTCGCGGCGCAAGCGGCTCGCGTGTCCTTCGAGGACGCCGTGGCCGCGCAGTGGAAGGGCGAGGACGAATTCGCGTCACCCGAGCGCTTCGCGGCCACGCGCGAGTACGCCGTGGAGCTCGCGCGCCTGTGCCGAGCGCACGGGATCCGCTTGGTGTTCCTCGATCAGCCCAACTTTCGCGGGCGCCCCTTGCGTCCGTCGCAGATCGAGTTCTACGAATCGTTGGCGGAGCTGTGCTCGCAGGACAAGTCCGTCCTGTACCGCGAGGAGAGCTTCCAAGACCCCGGGCACCTGAGCGTCCAGGGTGCCGAATTCGCCTCGCGCGCGTTGGCCGAGCACTACGTCCGTTCCGCGCGCTGAGCTGGCCCGCGCTCCACGGTGGAGCGGCGGGGTGAGGCATCGGACGGCTGCGTGAATCGGCCGTTCCAAGCGCGAGACACGCGGCCGGCGGTTCGGCGTCGCGACTCACGCCCGGAGCCGACCCGGTCGATAGCCCCGAGCGCGTCGATCCCTTCCGTTCCGCACTGGCATGTTCGCGATCCCTCGATCCATGGACCGATCTCGTTGTCGAATTCGCGTGCTGTCCACGGCGGCGAGCCTGGCGCTCGCCGCGGTACTCAGTGCGTGCCTGCACGAGCCGCGGGCCATGCCCGATGAGCTGCTCGGCGTGTGGCGCGCCAGCGATCGGCGCTACGCGGACCGCTACGTGCGCATCGAGCCCGGCGGCGACCTGCGCTGGAGCCAGGGCGCAGCGGGGGAGCAAGCCGTGCGCGTCCACGACGTGGAGGAGCTGGCGCTCGACGGTTTCGAGCGTCGCTTCGTCGTGCACTACGTCGACGAGAGCGGTCTGGAGAGCCAGCTCGGCCTGGCGTTCGTCGAGAAGCGCGGGCTCCTGTACTTCGGGGCGAACCGCGATGTCGTCTGGCACAAGGGAAGCATGCCGCAATGAGCCAATACACCCGTTCGCGAATCCTGATCAGCGCGCTGCAAGCGCGTCTGATGATGTTGAGCTTCGTGTACTTGGTGGCGCTCGCCCTGTGCTTGGGCGCCGTCATCTTCTGGCCGCTCGTCGCGCGCCTCAACGACGACACGATCAGCGCCGCGGCGCGCAGCGACGTCGCCCACGAGCTGCTGCGCCTGCACGCACGTTTTTGGCCTGGTTTCGCGGTCATCGGCGCGATCTACATCGTCCATCAGATGTACGTGACGCACCGCATCGCGGGACCGATCTACCGCCTGCGGGTGACGATGCGCGACATCACCGAGGGTCGCCTGCCGCGCGCGATCCACTTGCGCAAGGGCGACATGCTGATCGAGGAAGCGGACGAGATGAACCGCATGCTCACGGCCGCGCGCGGACACGTCGAGAGCACCAAGGAACTGCAGACGCGCGTGAGCGCGGCGCTGCGGCGCCTGTCGGAGTCGCGCGAGCTGGGTCCCGACGTCCGCGGTCACGCCGACTGGCAGGAGCTCAACGTCGCCGCGTCGCTGCTCGAGCATCAGCTCGCGAGCATCGACCTCGCGGCGAGCGACGACGTGGCGGACGAACCGTCGGGCTCGGAACCGCCGGCCGCTCTTCCGCGCTCGGGAGCGAAGCTCGACGCGCGCCAGGCGAGCGAGCGGCCGATGGCCAGCGCGAACACCACGCAGAGCAGCTGAACGGGCGCGAAATCACCGTGGACGTGCAGTCGACATTCCGCGTGTATTGGACGAGCGCGCTCCCGCGTGCACGTCGCGCTTTCACGTTGGTCGAGTTCATGCTCGTGGTCGCGATCCTCGGAGTGCTCGCTGCGCTGGCCGTGCCGCGCTACCAGTCCGCCGTGACCGTGGCGCGCAATGCCGTCGCCATTCGCGAGGTCAACCTGCTGATGAACGAGATCGACAGGTACAAGATGCGCCGGGGCGTCTTGCCCGACACGCTCGCCGATATCGACCGTGGCGAGACCAGCGATCCTTGGGGACATCCCTACCAGTTCGTGGTCTTCGACCTCGCGTTCGCCGGACGTGGCGCAGGCGGCACAAATGCCGCCGAAGTCGCGGGCCTCGCGCGCAGCGACCGCTTTCTCGTCCCGCTCAACAGTGCCTACGACCTCTTCAGCAGCGGGCCCGACGGAGAGAGCGTTGGCCCGCTCACCGCAGCGCCCAGTCAGGACGACATCGTGCGCGCCAGCGACGGTGCGTTCATTGGGCTTGCCTCAGACTATTGAGTGACGCCAACGCAGTGGCGTAGCCGAGCCGCAGCGCGCGGTCCCGGCCCCGGAGGCCTTCGAGGCGGTGCGCGTGCAACTCGTCGGGTCGGTCGCGGCAAACGTGGGCGGGTCGACCCGCGACTGGCGTTGGCGGGTCAGGCTCGCTCAGCGAAGTGTTGGCGCTCGCGATCGACGAGGAGTGCCGCTCCACCGATGCGCGCGGTCGCTCGCGCGGCCTAGCTCGCGTTCACGCGCGGCCCAGCGCCGCGTCGAGGTGCGGCCGCATGCGTTCGGCGCTGGCGCGGTTGGCGAAGCCCACGAAATCCACCGGCGTGACGACGTCGAGCGCGAAGTCGAGCTCGGTCCCGAGCGGTCCCTCGACGACGCAACCCGCGGCCCGCGCGCACACGATGGCTCCGGCGACGTCGTAGGGCTTCGAGGTGATCGTGGTGCGCCCCATGCGCCGCGCCAGCCATCCGCGCACGTCGACGATCGTTCGATAGGTTCCGAAGGCGAGTTGCGCGAGCTGCCCAGCGTTGGAGATGTACTGATCGTCGAACACATGGCGCAGGTCGGCGCCCTCGTGCTCGCGCAGGCGCTCGAAGAACTCGGCCTCGATGCGCGCCAAGGCCGGCCGTTGGTCCGGCGCATAACGGAAGAAGGGGAAGTAGCCGCGGTCGACGCGCGCGTCGGTGTCGGCGACCAGCGTCCGCTCGGCCAGCAGCGCGTCGTCCTCGAGGGCCCGCAGCTCGAGCCGGCACGCTCGCTCCCGCGCGGCGGACAGCACGCGGTAGCGCGCCGCGCGCGAGTCGGGGATCTCGGACACGATGCCCGCCGTCAGCTCGGAGAAGCGCGGTTGGCCGTGCCCCGGCGGCGCGAACGACACCACCGTCCACGCCGAGCGCAGGTCGGCCATCAGGTTGCGCGTGCCGTCGATCGGATCGAGGGCGATGCGCGGGCCCGCGTGGTCGAAGTCCGCCAGCTCGACCGCGGCGCCGCGCGGGCCTGGACCGCGGTGCATCCAGCCCGAGTCTTCGGTGAGCAGCGAGAGCGGCGTTCGCGAGGCGACCTCGTCGAGCCAGCCGTGGATCGAGCGCTCGACGATGTCGTCGATGGCGTAGGTGATGTCGCCCTTGCCCTGGCGCACCGGAGCGGCGACGCTCGCCAGGTCGTTGAGCGCCTGCGCGCGTTGCAGCGCCTCGCGCGCTCCGCCGCGGATGCGACCGCACAAGTCGATCAAACGCTCGCGCCACGCATCCTCGATCGAATCGCTCATCGTCCCTAAGATAGCGCGGCTCGCGCGCCAACCTCGCGCGCAGCGCAAGCCCATGAGCCAAGTCCGCGACGTCATCATCATCGGTTCCGGCCCCGCCGGCTACACGGCCGCGATCTACACCGCGCGCGCCAACCTCAAGCCGCTGCTGTTCGAGGGCATGCAGCCCGGTGGACAGCTCACGATCACCAACGACGTGGAGAACTTCCCCGGTTACCCCGAGGGAGTGATGGGCCCGGCGATGATGGAGGACTTCAAGGCGCAGGCGGCACGCTTCGGCACCGAGATCATCTTCGAGCAAGTGATCAAGATCGACTTCTCGAAGCGCCCGTTCACGCTGTGGACCGATTTCAACGAGTACCAGGCGCGCGCGGTGATCGTGTGCACCGGCGCCAGCGCCAAGATGCTCGGGATCGAGAGCGAGGGACGCCTGATGGGGCACGGCGTCTCGGCCTGTGCGACCTGCGACGGATCGTTCTTCAAGAACAAGAACGTCCTGATCGTCGGCGGCGGCGACACGGCGATGGAGGAGGCCAACTACCTCACGCGCATGTGCGCCAAGGTGACGATCGTGCACCGCCGCGACGAGTTCCGGGCCTCGAAGATCATGGTCGAGCGCGCGCGCGCCAATCCCAAGATCGACTGGCTGCTCTTCAAGGAGATCGTCGAGGTGCTCGCCGGTCCCAAGGGCAAGGTCGACTCGGTGCGCGTCAAGGACACGCGCTCCGGCGAGATGTCGGTGATCCCGACCGACGGTGTGTTCATCGCCATCGGCCACAAGCCGAACACCGAGGTGTTCCAAGGCGTGCTCGCGATGGACGAGGTCGGCTACCTCACGGTGCACCAGGGCACGTACACCTCGATCGAGGGCGTCTTCGCGGCCGGCGACGTGTGCGACAAGACCTATCGCCAGGCGGTGACCGCCGCGGGCATGGGCTGCATGGCCGCGATCGATGCCGAGCGCTGGCTCGAACGCCAAGGCGCGCACTGAGCTTCGGCGCCGAGCTCGCGCTCGAGGAGCACGGCGCGCTCCATCGTCCCACCCGCGAACCTCCGACCCCCCATGGCCAAGCAGTCCACCCGTCGACGCCACGTGGTCGTGACAGGTGCCGGAACCGGCATTGGGCGCGCGATCGCGCTGCGCCTCGCGACCAAGTCCACCTTGCTCACGCTGCTCGCGCGCGATGTCGAGCGTTTGGAGGCGACCGCGACGCTCGCTCGCCGCCGCGGTGCGCGCGTCCAGGTCCAGGGCTGCGACATCGCCAAGCGCGCCAGCGTCGACCGCGCCTTCGCGCGCGCGGCGCGGAGCTTCGGAGCGATCGACGTCTTGGTCGCGAACAGTGGCATCGGCGGCCCGAACGCTCCTGGCCCGCGTGACCGCTTCGACCAGCTCGTCGCGACCAACCTGATCGGAACCTATTCCTGCTTGCGCGCGGCGCAGCGCCATCTCGCCGCTGGACCGCAGACGCGTCACCTGGTCGTGATCGCCTCGGTGCTCGCGCGCATCGGGGTCGCGGGCTACAGCGGATATTGCGCGTCCAAGACCGGCCTGTTGGGGCTAGTGCGCGCGCTGGCGGCCGAGCTCGCTCCGCTCGACGTGCAGGTCAACGCGGTCTGCCCCGGCTGGGTCGACACCGAGATGGCGCGCTCGGGGCTCGAAGGCATGGCGCAGGCCCTGGGCACGAGCTTCGACGAGGCGCGGCGCATCGCGCTCGGCGCAGTGCCTCTGGGACGCATGGCGCAACCAGAAGATGTCGCCGGAATGGTCCAGTGGCTCGTGTCGCCCGATGCACGCGGAGTGACGGGGCAGGGGCTCGACATGAACGGCGGCGCGTTCATGATCTGAGGCGCGCGCCTCACAGATCGAGGTCCAGCGTCGCTCCCACGGGGAGCGCGAGCTCGCGCGCGGGTTCCGCTCCGCGGCGTTGGAGGGTCAGGCGCCCCGCGGGCATGTTCGGCGCGCTGAAGACGCCCTCGGCGTCCACGCTCAGCTCCCCGGCGACCTCGACGCCGTTTTCCGCCCGGCTGGTCCAGATCCATGCTTGGTCGTGAGCTGTGGGCGCAACGCGGCCCTGCAGGCGCGCGGTGGCGAGGTCGAGTGACCATTGCGCCTCGCCGAGCGCGAGCTGCAGCGGCACACGCGCGCGCCAGCGCTGCTCGGCGTCGGTGAATTGCAACAGCACCGCGCCTTCCAGCGGGGATTCGAGCACGAATTGGCCCGCGGAGTCGAGCTTCACACGCCGCAGGGTGCGGCTGACTCCGTCGTCGAGCAGAAGCTCGAGCGTGGCGCGCGCCGCAGGTCGAGCGCCGATCGCGAACGTGCCGCGCAGCGTCGCGCGTGTGGGGCCGAGGACCATGATCTCGTGGATCGCGGTCTCACCCGCGGCGACGAGGCACGGCGTCTGATCGAGCTCCGCCGGCGCTGCATCGGCGAGCGCGATCCACCATGGGCCCGGCGAAAGCCCTTCGAACGTGAAGTGCCCGGAGTCGTCCGTGGTCGCGCTGCGCGGCCAAGGATCTCCGCGGCAGGCGCGCACCTCGCGCTGCGTCGCCGACATTCCGGGGTCGACCAGCAGCGTGCCCTCGATGCGGCCCGCCGCGACCAGCGCGGCCTCGAGGGCTGGAGAGCTGCGTTCGGGATCGACGTCCAGCGGACCGAACTCGAGCGACGCGAAATTCGGAGCCTCGAAGCGTGCATAGAAGCGACCCTGGACTTGCGGCGCGAACTCGAACGTGCCGTCGGCGGCGCTCGAGGTGCTGCACTCGGGCTCTGCCGCGTAGCGCGCGGCGCAGGCCTGCGCCGAGAGTTCGCCCGTCTCGAGCGCGCGGTGCAGCGTCACCTTGACGTCGGCGCGCGCCACCCTCCCTTCGCGCACCACTCCGTGGAGCCGCGGAGGCGCCGTCACGAGCACGGCGATCTCGCCTGAGAGCCCTTCGGGATCGAGCTCACCGACGGTCACGGGCTTGCGGCCCTCGGCGCTGATGGTGA
This sequence comes from Planctomycetota bacterium, assembly GCA_020853575.1. Classification (GTDB taxonomy): domain Bacteria; phylum Planctomycetota; class UBA1135; order UBA1135; genus F1-120-MAGs118. The sequence goes on along the minus strand of JADYYP010000020.1, from coordinate 138,055 downwards.
CCGAGAACGGTCCGTCCGGCAGCGCGATCGAGGCGCGTCCGTCCGCGCGTGCCGCGAGGTCGATCGTCGACCGGCTGCGGCTCTCGAACGGCGAGCGAGACTCCACCAGGCCCTCGAAGCGTTGCAGGGCCAGCCCGCGCTCATCGCGCACGACCACGTCGACGCGCTGCGGCGGTCGCAGGCGCAACACGACTCGCTCGCGCCCCGGCTCGACGCCTTCGACGCGCACCGCGCGCGTGAGTTCCGCGGCATCGATCGCATGGACCTCGTGGGGCACGCGTGCCTCGACGATCCAGCGCAACCGGCCGCTCTCGTCCGCTCGCGCCAGTGTGAAGGGGCCCGTGTCACCGCTCTTGCGCAGTGCCACCTGGGCCTCGCGCGCCGGCAGGCCGCGCGGGTCCTCGATCGCCAGCTCGAGCACGTTTTCGCCGAGGATCGCCTGCAGTTGCAGCGTCCCACCGTCGATGCGCGCGCCTTCGTCGATCGCGAGCACCTCGCCTGCGTTCCACAGCCAGTCGCGTCCTCCGGCCCAGACGCGAGCGGCTCCCACGGGAATGCCGTCGATCTCGAAGCTGCCATCCGCCGCGCTGGTCGAGCTGGCGACGAATTCCTCGGGCCCGTGGTAGCGCGCGGTGCCGCTCGGCTGCGGTCCGACCACCACGCGCAGCTCAGCGCCCTCGATGCCGCGCTGCTCTTCGTCGACCACGCGTCCGCGCACCGTGCCGCTGGGGCCGAGCACGAGCTCGCCCAGGTCGGTGAGCATGTCGTCGTGCACGCGCACGCTCCACGCCGCGCTGGCGAAGCCACTGGCGCGCGCGCGCAAGTGCACACGGCGCAGCGCGGACGACTGGACCAGCGAGAGCCCGAGCTCGGCGCGACCGTCGTCGTCGCTCGTCGCGAGCGCGCGCGGGTAGCTGCTGGCGATCTCGACGCCCTCGATCGGACGCCGCTGCGCGTCGACGAAGCGCACGCGCAACAGCGTGTTGCACTCGGGCGTGGGGCTCGGTGCCGCGGTCTCCGGCTCGTGCGGCGGCGCGGGCGGCAACTCGACCACGTCGAGTTCGCGCGGAGGTTCGGGACGGGGTGTGCGCGGTGCAGCCGAGGGTGACCAGCGGATCCACGCCAGCGCGGCGGCGATCGCACACAGGGCGAGCAGCAGCATGCGCCGCAGCGTCGGTCTCACGCGCACTCTCCCCGAGCGTTCATCGGGGCCGAGTCTACGGACGCCCACGCTGGGCGCGAACGCCGATGCGAGCGGGAATCCGGTGCGTTGAGCGCGCGAGCGGGGCGCCGTTGGCGCGCCGTCGCGGATCGATCAGTGGACGCTGATCGCTCCCGTGAGCGCTTTCAGATCACCGGCGAGCTTGGCCGCGTCGGCCGGCAGCGCACCTCCGAGCGTCAGTCGACCGCGGAATCCGCGCACGGTCACGGCCTGGAGCCCGTGGTCGTCGAGGTACTTGCGCGCGGTCTCGACGCGCTGGGCATCGGTGCGGTTGTAGTACTGGTGCGTGGTGGCGCCCGCGGTGGCCATGGTCACAGCGAGCACGAAGGAGGCGGCGAGGACGCGCATCGGTGGTGAGGACGGTGGGAGGGAGGAAGACTGGGTTGGGAGTCGACCCGCGCCCCTGCGCGGCGACGAGAAACCGTACCTCGCGTTGCGCGGGCGGGAGGGAAAAACGCTGGAACGAGGGCGCGGATCCCGCACTGGACGGCGGCGGAGTCGGTGGACGACGTTGTAGGAAAGGACTTGTCGTTTGTGGTGCTGCAGGGGCGCTCGGTGCATCGAAGGGCTGCTGGTGGCCCGCGCGACCCACCGCGCGTGCGGCACCGAGCTTGCCAAGGCGCGCGCCTCGATTGCGGTTCGATTCGTCCCCGCCCACGAGTGCGCACACCCATGAACAGCTCGATCCACCGGCTCCTGTTTGGCCTGGCCCTCTGCACACCCGCGCTCGCCCAGAACTTCGTCTACGATCAACCGCCGGCGCCCAACGGAGGCACGCTGCGCGCTTCGCAGCTGTGGATCGACCCCACGGGACAGAACGACTCGGACAACGACGCCATCGCTTGGGAGGACTTCGTTCTGGCGCAAGACACGGTGCTCACGCACGTGCGGTGGTGGGGCGAGAGCGCGCCGTCCTTGGGTTTCGAGATCTCCTTCTTCCATCAGGATCCTGGGACGATCGCGGTCCAGCCCGACATCGTGCAGGCGGGCTCCGGGCCGATCACGCAGGCGCTGATCACGAACTTCACGCAGGCCTTGGTCTCGGGCTCGCTCTACGTTTTCGAGGCCGACCTGCCCGAGCCCGTGTTCTGCGCCGCGAACACGCGCTACTTCGTGTCGATCGTCGGCCGCATGCCGCTGTCGTACACGCAGTGGCGCTGGGCACAGAGCTACAGCGGGACCTCGGGGACGTTCTGGTGGCAGCGCGGGCTGCACATGTACTTCATGCTGGCCGACAACCGCGCGGTCTCCCTCGCGAGCGCCTGGGGTGCGCTGGTCGGAACAGCGTTCTGTCCGGGCACCGGCAATTGCCCCTGTGGCAACGACGGCCAGGTCGGGCTGGGCTGCGACAATTCCACCGGCGAGGGCGCGGTGCTGGTCGCGACGGGCAGCGCCAGCGCGAGCGCCGATGATCTGTTGCTCCAGACGCTGAGCTTGCCGCGCAATCAGAGTTGCTTGACCTTCGCCAGCGCGTCCTTCACGGCGGGTGCGCCGTTCTTCGACGGCCGTCGCTGTCTGGCCGGTCCGATCTCGCGCTTCACGGTGAAGAACAGCGGCTCGAGCGGAGTGGTCAGCCACGGCCCCGGACTGTCGAGCTACTCGATGGCGCACTTCTACGGAGCCAACCAGTTCCTCGCCGGACGCACCTTGGGATTCCAGACCTGGTACCGCGATCCCAGCGGGCCCTGCGCGCGCCTGACGAACGTCTCGAGCGGTCGCAGCGTGACCTTCACGCCCTGAGCTCCGTGAACCCGGCGCAGGAGGCCGGATTCAGCGAGCTCAGGACCCGATCGTCAGCAGGAACTCCGCGTTGGAGCGCGTGCGCTTCATCTTCTGGAGCAGCATCTCCATGGCCTCGACCGGGTCCATCTCGTTCAGGACCTTGCGCAGCATCCACACGCGGCGGATCTCCTCGGGCGTGAAGAGCAGCTCTTCCTTGCGCGTGCCGGAGCGGTTGATGTCGATGGCGGGGAAGATGCGGCGATCGGAGAGCCGCCGGTCGAGCACCAGCTCCATGTTCCCGGTGCCCTTGAACTCCTCGAAGATCACCTCGTCCATCTTCGAGCCGGTCTCGATCAGGGCCGTGCCCAGGATCGTCAGCGAGCCGCCGCCCTCGATCTTGCGCGCCGAGCCGAAGAACTTCTTGGGCATCTGCAGCGCGCTGGCCTCGATGCCGCCCGAAAGCAACTTGCCGTTGGACGGCGCTTCGATGTTGCAGGCGCGCGCCAAGCGTGTGATCGAGTCCAGCAGGATCACCACGTCCTCGCCGGCTTCGACCAGCGAGCGCGCGCGCTTCATCACCATCTCGGCCACCTGGATGTGACGCCAGGCGGGCTCGTCGAAGGTCGAGCTGATCACCTCGCGATCGCCCTCGGGGATCATGCGCTCGAAGTCGGTGACTTCCTCGGGACGCTCGTCGATCAAGAGGATGATCAAGTGCGCGTCGGGCGCGTTCTTGACGATCGATTTGGCCAACATCTGCAGCAGGATCGTCTTGCCGGTGCGCGGCGGCGCGACGATCAGTCCGCGCTGACCGCGACCGATCGGCGTGATCAGGTCGACGATGCGCATCTCCATCGGATTGTCGTCGGTGCCCTCGAGCAGGATGCGCTGGATCGGATACAGCGGCACGAGCTCCTTGAAAGGCGAGCGGATCGCGGCCTCTTCCGGCGGATGGAAGTCGAGCGCCTCGATCGTGGCCAGGGCGAAGTAGCGCTCGTTGCCGAACACGGGCCGCAAGCGACCCTTGATCGACATCCCCGACTGGATGCCGAACTGCTTGACCAGCGAGGGCAGCACGAGCGCGTCCTCCTGCGCCGGCAAGTAGGCGGCATTGGCCTGGCGCACGAACACATGGTTGTCGCGCGAGACCTCGACCACACCTTCGACGTCGACCGGGACGCCGCTGCGCAGCCGCGCCGCCGCGATCTCGAAGATCACCTCGTCACGCCGGTGACCGGCGACGTTCTCGACGCCCTCTTCCTCGGCGACCTCGTGCAGCTCCGCCAGGCTCATCATCTGCAGCTCGGAGTAGCTCGTCGGCTCCTTCTCCTTCGCCTTGCCGCGCTTGGGCTTGGGCAGCGTCGCCTCGAGCTCGGCCGTCTCCTCGGGTGTCAAATCGCGCGGCAGCAGCGCGTAGTCGATCCAGACCTGCTCGGCCGGACGAGGGGCCTGAGTGAAACCGCCGCCGTGGCGGTTCTTGTGGCGATGACGACGCTTCTTGAAGGACATGAGTGCGTTCGGGGTGGGTGGGGAGAGAGGGTGTTCAGCGGGGCTTGCGGCGTGCTTCGAGCGTGAGCAGCGCTTCGGCGACGCGCCCAGAAAGGGCGTCGAGGTCGCCGTCGTTCTCGATCACGACGTCGGCGCGAGCGCGCTTGAGATCCAAGGGGAGCTGGATCGACTCGCGGCGCGCGAGCTCGCCGGGCGGCCAGCCGCGGCGCGCAGTCGCTCGCGCTTCGCGCACCTTAGCATCCGCGTCGACGAAGACCAGCGCATCGCACAGCGCGGTCCAGTGTTGCGCTGCGTCGCTCTCGAGCAGTAGCGGGATGTCGAGCACGATCGGCGACGCGTGCCGTGCGCGCGCGGCCGCGATGCGACTCTCGATCGCCAGGCGCACCTGCGGGTGCACGCGTGCCTCGAGCTCGGCTCGAGCCGCGGGGTCGGCGAACACACGCGCGCCGAGGGCCGCCCGATCGACGCCTTGGCCAGCCGTGAGCTCCGGTCCAAAGCGCGCGGCGATCCAGGAGCGCAGGGGCGGGCTTTCGAGCACCTCGTGCGCGATGCGGTCGGCCTCGATCACCTCACCACGGGTACCGGCGAAGGCGCGGGCCACTTCCGATTTGCCGGATGCAATGCCGCCGAGCATGCCGAGCACGAGCGCTGGTGGTCGGAAAAGGTGCGCAGCGGGTTCCAAGGCCACGGGCCCTCGTCGTCGGGCGTGGGGAGCGGTCGCGGCGCGGGCGAAACCGCGCGAGCGGGGTGGGGTATTCAGGGCCGCCGAAACTCGCCAGGGCGCGCGGAGCGCGTCCGGGCGAGCGAGTCGCAGAGAGTACGAGGCTGGGTGGGGCGGTCAAGCGCGAGCTCGCGCCGCCCCAGGACACCGGTTCTCCCTTGCCGCGACGCCGTTCCTTCGGTTATCAACATGCCCCCTCGGGAGCCCTCGACCGCTGGTCCAAAGCTCCCAACCGGCCGCTCACTCGGCGAACCGTCCCACCTGCGCCCGCGTGGCGCGCTGTCCCACGTACCCCCGATTCTCTGCGGGAGCCCCCCTGCTCCCCGTCCTCAAGGATCAGATGTCCATGAAGCGTTCCCAGCGCGGAGCCGCCCGCGTCAGCGTCACTTGGCTGATCGTGTTCCTGGTTCTGTTCATCGTCGGCTGCCTCATGGCCTGGCTCGGATACGAAGACGCCACCAAGGCAGAGAAGGCGCGGGTCGACGCGGTCCAAGCGCGCGACGCCGCCAACGCGCGCGACCAGGAGAGCACCGACGCGATGATCAAGGTCTCGAGCCTGGTCGGCTGGTCTCCGGCCGAGCTGGCCACGCCGCGCACCAATGTCGAGCAGGCCGCGCTGTACTGGAACGATTGGAAGCAGACCTGGCCGGACATGGGGGCCGACATCAAGACCATCGAGGCCTCGCTGCCCAAGGCCAAGGAGGCCTACCTGACGCTGCAGCGCCAGGTGGCGACGCTCAACGATCAAATCAAGACCTTGACGGCCAACGCCGAGGCCTCCGAGCGCGCCTCGAGCGACGCGCTGCGCGCCAAGGACAACGAGATCTCGACCCTGCGCAAGCAGGTCGGCGACGACGCGGCGACCGCTTCGGCGCGTCAGTCCGAGCTCGAGAGCCGCATCGCGACCATCACCACGCAACGCAACGAGCTCGACGCCCAGACGCGCGAGCTGCGCAACCAACTCGACGCCGAGAAGCGCAAGCTCGAGGACGAGAAGATCGCCCAGGAGACGCGCCTCAAGTCGATGGGCAAGTCGCTGGCCTTCCTCAAGGAGCCCGAGTCGAAGGATGGCAAGGTGCTCTCGGTCTCCAAGGACCTGGCGCTGGGCTGGATCGACATCGGTGCCAATCAGCGCCTGGCCCGCGGCACGCGCTTCCGCGTCGTGTCCGGCAAGATCGGCGCGCAGAAGCTCAAGGGCTGGGCCGAGGTCACCGAGGTCAAGCCCACGATGGCCGAAGTGAGCTTCTCCGAGATCGTCGACCGCTTCGACCCGATCGTCGAGGGCGACGTGATCTTCAACCCGATCTACGATCCCAAGGGCGAGCGCACCGCGGTGCTCTGCGGTCGATTCTCCGGCCAGTTCAACGAGGCCGAGCTCAAGGCGCTGCTCAAGAACATGGCGATCACCGTGCAGGCCGGCCTGTCCCACGACACCGACTACCTGATCGTCGGCGCCGAGCTGTACGTCGACGAGAACGGCGAGCCGCTCGAGAACCCGCTGCCGCCCAGCGACTTGCCGGTCTACAAAGACGCGGAAGCCCAGGGCACGCAGATCGTGTCGATCAAGGACCTGCGCAACTACTTCAAGTTCTAGTCGACTGCCTCGGACTCTGTGCGCGCGGGCGGGCCATTGAACGGCACGCCCGCGCGCGTTTTGTCGGCGCTCGCTGTTGACCAGGCGCGCCTCTCGCTCGCGTGCTTTGTCCGCGCGCGACGCGGGCCGCGCTCGCTACATTCTCTCGACTGATGACCGGCGAGCCCGATCCGTTCCAGCACACGCGCATGTCGCTGGGAGAACACCTGCGCGAGCTCCGCACACGCCTGTTCCGCGGAGTGCTCGCGCTCCTCGTTTCGTTCTTGGTCGCGTTCTATTTCTACGAGCCGATCTTCGACATCGTCGCGCGGCCGATGAACCAGGTGCTGGTCAAGGTCGATCGCCAGCAGCGCGACAAGTTCGAAGCGCTCTTGGCCGAGGAGCGCAAGCTCGATCCAAGCGTCCCGCGCACCAAGTACTTCGCGAGCGAAGACCCCGCGGCCGACGAACTGCACGGCGATCTCACCGTTCCGCGGCGCATGACCATGGTCGGCATCGGCGAGGGATTCTCGGTCGTGATGCGCATCACGCTGATCGCCGCCTGCGTCCTGGGCATGCCGGTGTTGCTCTGGCAGCTGTGGCAGTTCATCGCCGCCGGGCTGTATCCCAACGAGCGTCGGGGCGTGCTCAAGTTCTTCCCGATCGGCGTGGTGCTGTTCGTGAGCGGCGTGCTGTTCGGGTACTTCGTGATGTGCCCGTTCGGCTTCGAGTTCATGGTGACCGTGTTTCCGCCGGAGAAGGTGCAGTACATCGCCGCCATCGGGCCGTACTTGGATTGGTTGCAGGCGGTGACGCTGGCGCTCGGGCTGGTGTTCGAGCTCCCGGTCTTGATGTACTTGCTGGTGCGCATCGGATTGGTCGAGCGCCGGAGCCTGGCGCGCTTTCGGCCGTACTTCGTGCTGATCGCGTTCATCGTCGGCGGCATCCTCACGCCGCCGGACCCGATCACGCAGTTCCTCGCGGCGGGGCCGATGATCGCGCTGTACGAGGTCGGCCTGTTGTGGACCTGGTTCCTCCCCAAGAAGTGAGTGCGCCGGTTGCGCGCGAAGGTGCTCGAATGATCGGTGAAATGCGCACGGCGGCCTGCGTGGCGATCGGCGACGAGCTGCTCGCCGGGGATACGACCGATACCAACAGCGGCGCGATCGCCGTCGCGCTGGCCGCGCTCGGGATCCGCGTCACCAAGTTCGTCGTGCTGGGCGACGACAAGTCGGAGCTCGAGCGCACGTTCTACGAGCTGGCGCGGGAGTTCCGCATCGTCGTCGCGACCGGTGGACTGGGTCCGACACTCGACGACGTGACGCGCGAGGCGGCCGCGGGAGCCGCCGGTGTCCCGCTCGAGCGCGACGCGGCGACGGTCGAGTGGTTGCGGGCCGTGTTCGCGAGCCGCAAGCGGCCGATGGCGCAGGCCAACGAGCGCCAAGCGTGGTTCCCGGCCGGCGCTCAGATCATGCCGAACTCGATCGGCACCGCCCCGGGGTTCCGCGTGTGGATCGAGGGCGGGATGCTCGCGGTCATGCCTGGGCCGCCGCACGAGATGCGTGCGATGCTCCAGGGCGAGCTCGTTCCATGGCTCCGCAAGACGTGCGGAGTGGGCGCGGCTCTCAGCGCGCAGCGGTTCTACCTGCTCGGGCTCGCGGAGAGCGCCTTCGCGGATCGCGCGGGAGATTGGATGGCGCGCGCTGCCAATCCGTTGATGGGGGTCACGGCGCACTCGGGCGTGCTCGCGGTCACGTTGCGCGCGCAGGCCGAGAGCGAAGTCGGCGCGCAGCGCTTGCTGGAAGCGCGCGCCGCGGAGTTTCGCGAGCGCTTCGCGGCCGAGATCTTCTCCGAAGACGACGAGCGGCCGGCCTTTGCGGTCGGCAAGGCGCTCGTGCACCGTGGACTGGGGCTGGCCGTCGCCGAGTCCTGCACTGGAGGCTTGCTGGCGACCTTGCTGACCGAGGTGCCCGGCATCAGCGCGGTGTTTCGCGCCGGCTGGGTGGCGTACTCGAATGCCGCCAAGGAGGCGACCTTGGGGGTGCCGCGCGCTCTGCTGATGCTCCACGGCGCCGTCAGTGGGCCCGTGGCGGAGGCGCTGGCGCGCGGCGCGGCGGAGCGCTCCGGCGCCGAGATCGCGATCGCGATCACCGGAATCGCGGGTCCCGACGGTGGAAGCGCCGAAAAGCCCATCGGCCTGGTGTGGTTCGGTGTGTGCGTCCGCGGCAGCGTGAGCTCGGTCGAGATGCGTTTCCCGCCGGTCGACCGCGCCAGCATCCGGCGCTTCGCGGCCCACGCCGCCCTCGATCTGATCCGCCGTCGCGCGCTGGGCTCATGACGATCGCGGCGACATGTCGATTGACGCTGCCCGAGGCGGCTGGTTAAATCCTCCGCCCTCGCACTACCCGATGGTGTAACGGCAACACTAGAGGTTTTGGTCCTCTCATTCCTGGTTCGAATCCAGGTCGGGTAACCAGCTCAGCGCGCCTTCCGGCACGCGGTGCAGTGCGGCGCTACCCCGTGGTGTAACGGTAACACTAGAGATTCTGGTTCTCTCATTCTTGGTTCGAATCCAAGCGGGGTAACCACCACCGGCGTGAGTCGCAGCGCGCTCCGCCCGCGCTCGACCGCCCATGGTTCGGCCGCGCAGCTCAGTACCCCAAGAGGCGCAACGTGCGCGCCGCGTCGGGATCGGAGATCTCCAGCCCGCGCCTGCGGGCCGCCAACAGCTCGCCCAGCGCGGCTAGATCGCGATCGGCGGCGACGAAGCGCGCGAGTTCGCGGCGCAGTTCGAGCAGCGGTGCGCCCCCCGGGACGGCGCTCGAGAGATTCCACGCTTCCAGCGGATCCGCCGCGAGGTCGAACAGCTCCTCGCCCAGCGCCACGATCTCGCTCGGCGCGCCGGGCCGACTCGCGCGCAGCGCGTAGCGTTGGATCAACTTCCAGCGCCCGATGCGCACGGCCTTGAGCTGCACGGCGCCCTCCAGCGTCGCGCCCTCGACCTTCTCCGAGAAGATCGCGCCGGCGCCGGCCGCTGCGCCGCGCCAGGCCGCGAGCTTCGAGCGACCGCGCAGCGCGTCCGTCGCGCCGCTCTGGGCGAGCTCGAGCCCCAGGAGCTCCTTCAGCGTCGGCGCCAAGTCGACCAGCGAGAAGGGCTCCGCCACGCGCAGCGCTGCGAGCCCGGGTGCGCGCACGATCAGCGGCACGCGCGCGGTCGACTCGTAGGTGTACGCGCCGTGCTCGAACCAGTAGTCGTGCTCCCCCAGGCTCTCCCCGTGGTCGGCGGTGACCACGACCACCGTGCGTTCGAGCTGCCCGCTCGCGCGCAGCGTCTGGAGCAGGCGACCGATCTCGCGATCGACGTAGTGGAGCTCGCCGTCGTACAGGTCGCGCACCAGCGCGGCGTCGATGTGGTCCGCGTCGACCCAGGCGTGTTCGGGCACGTTGTAGAGCGCGAGGCGGCGCTTGTGCTCTGCGTTCGCGGCCTGTGGCGCGTGCACGTCGAGCAGGTCGACCCGCTCGCGCTCGAACAGGCGGTGCTCCGCGGGTGGCTCGTAGGCGCCGTGCGGGTCCATGTAGTGCAACCACAGGAACCACGGTGCGTCGCCGCGCGTGAGCCGCAGCTCGGGATCGCGCTCGGATTCGCTGACGGGGGCGCTCGGAGTGCTCGCGCCGAGCGCGACCAGCGCGGCCTCGGTCAGAGAGCGCGCCGTGCGCTGCGGGACGTCGTCCGGAGGCACTCCGCTGCGGTCCGGCATGCTCTCGCACCACACGTCGAAGCCGCGGGCGAGCCCCGAGCGCGCATCCCCGAGCACCCAATTGCCGACGATCGCTCCCGTGCGGTAGCCGCGCTCGCGCAGCGTCTCCTGCAGGAGCGGGACGCGCTCGGAGAGCGGCGTGGCGAGGTCGCGCACGCCGTGAGCGTGGGGATACAAACCGGAGAGGAGCGAGGCGATCGCCGGCGTGGTCTTGGAGCGCGGGGTCTGCGCGGCGTCGAGCACCACGCACTCGCGCGCGAAGGCATCGAGATCGGGCGTGGTATCCCGCGCGGCACCGTAGAGCCCCATGCGATCGGCGCGCAGAGTGTCGACGGTGATCAGCAGCAGGTTCGGACGCTCGGGCTCGCGCGCGCCGCAGGCCGCGAGCACGACACCCAAGAGGATCGAAACCGCGCGCTGCATCGCCGAGGCAGAGCCTAGCGCCGCCGCACGAACGCCGGGTCGACGAATCGCGGGCCGAGTTCCTTGGCGCGGGCGCGCTCGAGCGCGTCGGGCACTCCGGATTCCAGCCGCAGGCCAAGCTGGCTCTCGAAGGCTGAGCGCAGGGCTGGCGCGAAGCTCTCCGGGCTCAGCCCGCGCGCGTAGCGCTCACAGGTCGCGATGTCGCCCTCGAGCGCCGTCGTTCCGAGCTTGATCGAGCCGTGGTGCAACACGCGCCCGTGCGTGCGGCGCTGCGCGGAACCGACGCCCTTGCGCTCGTCCCACACCAGGTCGAGCGCGGAGGAGTGGTGGAAGCACATTCCCGTGTCCTGGCGCTCGGACGCGAGCCGCCGCTCTCCGCGCAGGACCGGCTCGATGCCCAGGCCGCGCAACGCCACCGCGATCGCCTGGTGCACGCGCTCGTAGGACTCGCCGATGGACCCCGCGTAGAGCGGCTCGGCCGCGTCGCACACGAGCGAGAACGTCAATTCGCGATGGTGGTGGATCGCTCCACCGCCGGTGATGCGTCGCACGACCGAGCGCGCCTCGCGCGCGGCGGGCACGTCGTCGAAACGTTGGAAGTAGCCCAGCGAGAGCGTCGCTGGCTTCCAACTGTAGAAGCGCAACGTCGGGGGCGAGCCGTGCGACTCGAGCAGCGCTTCGTCGAGACCCATGTTGAACGCGGGCTGCGCGTTCCAGGTGGTGATCAGACGCCACGTGCTCATGCACAACGAGCGCGCTCGGTGCTCAACGCGCTAGTGCTTCAGCGAGGCGCAGAACTTCTCGTAGGCCGCGGCGTCCATCAGGCCCTCGAGACTCTTGCGCTCGGGCTTGATGCGCAGCATCCAGCCCGCGCCCCAGGGGTCCTTGGAGAGCACTTCCAGGTGCTCCTCGATCGCCACGTTCGATTCGACGACTTCGCCAGCGATCGGCGCGTTGAGATCGGAGACGGCCTTGACCGACTCGATTTCGCCGAAGGTCTCGCCGGCGGTCAACACGCGGCCGGGCTCGGGGAGGTCGCAATACACGAGATCGCTCTCGTTGCCGTTGGAGAGCTCCTGGACGGCGAAGTCGGTGATCCCGATCAGCGCGGTTTCACCGTCGATCTTGACCCATTCGTGCGATTCCGAGTACTTGCGGTCGTTGGGGCGCATGGCGTGTGGAGAGTGATGTGGCTGGGGGTGTTCTTAGGGGGTGTCGGTGGGGCAGGCACGCGTTCACTTGCGCGTGCGCGAGAAGAAGGGCATCTCGCGCACGACGCAGGCTTGGCGCTTGCCCTTGAAGTCGACGTCGAGCGCCGTTCCCGGACGCTCGTAGCCGAGAGCGACGTAGGCCGAGGCGATGTTCAGGCCGAGCGCGGGTGAGGGCGCGCCGGAGCACACGTACCCGATGTCGCTCTCCCCGGCGAACAGGCGTTGCCCTTGGCGCGGCACGCGCGGGCCCTCGCTGGTGATCCCGACCAAGCGCTTGTGCGGCGAGGCCTGGACGGCGAGCAGCGCCTCACGGCCGATCCAGTCGCCCTTCTCCGGACGGAACGAGACGCCGAAGTCGAGTCCGGCCTCGATCGGATTGTGCTGGGCGTCGATCTCGTGCCCGTACAGCGGCATGCCCGCCTCCAGGCGCAGCACGTCGCGCGCTCCCAGGCCGATCGGGCGCACGTCGTGGGCGCGTCCGACCTCCAAGATCGCGTTCCACACGCGCTCGACGTGCTGATTGTCGAGGTAGATCTCGTAGCCCAACTCGCCCGTGTAGCCCGTGCGGCTGATGCGCGTGTCGCGCAGACCGCAGACCGTGCCGAAGCCGAATTTGTAGTACCCGATCTGCGTCAGATCGCAGTCGGTGACCAACTGGCGGAGCACTTCGGTCGAGCGCTGCCCCTGGAGGGCGAGCATCCCGGTCCGATCCGATTGGTCGTCCAGCACCACGTCGAAGCCACGTTGGTGTTCGCGCAGCCAGGCCAAGTCCACCGGCGTGTTGGAGGCGTTGACCACCAAGTACACGCTGTCGGCCTCGCGATACACCAGCAGGTCGTCGATCGGATTGCCGTCGGGCTTGCAGAACAGCGAGTAGCGGATCGCCCCGGTGGGGATCTTGGCGACGAAGTTGGTGCACACGCGGTCGAGGAAGCGCAGCGTGTCCTTGCCGCGGACGTGGATCCGGCCCATGTGCCCGAGGTCGAACAGGCCGGCGCTCGTGCGCACGCACTTGGCCTCGTCGAGGATCGGTCCGTACTGCACGGGCATGTGCCAGCCGCCGAACTCGATCAACTTCGCTCCGAGGCGCGCGTGGACGTCGTGCAGGACCGTGTGCTTCATGGGGTGGATCGGTGGGGCTGCGGAAGAACTTTCCGCGTCGAGCGCAACCCCTCGATTTCGAGGGGGCAAGACTCTAATGGACGCGCGCGGGGAAAGCCACGGACGGCCAGCGCTCCCCGCGCTCCAAAGGCGGGTAGGTTTCGACGGACAGGGAGCGCCGAGGGTGTTCCGGTCCGCCATCCTCCATGACGCATCCGCTCTCGCTCGTCGCCGCCATCGGCGTCGTTTTCGCGTTGCCTTCGACGTCCCGCGCCCAGAGCCCCTTCGCGCCACACTTGCGCTGGACGCACGCGCCCGCGAGCGGCGAGGCCTGGCTGCCCTCCGGCCTGGAGTTCGCCGCGGGCGGTGAGCTCTTGTGGTCGAGCGGCCAGGGCCTGCATCCGCGAGCACAGCTGTTCTCGACGGCGCCGATACTCGCCGGCGCCGCGCTCGACCCGTTGCGCGCCGAGCTCCTCGCCGGCGCGTACGCCACGGTCGGAGTGAGCGCGGGAGCCAGCGAGAGCGAGCTCTTCACCGCCGCTCAGTACATCGGCTTCGACGCCGCCCACCGGCGCACGGAGATCGCCAAGTACGACGCGCGCGCCGGCAGCTTCGCGCCGCTGTGGCGCCACACCATGGGACTCGTGGGCAATGGTGCCTCGAAGTTCGCTGCCGCTCGCGATGGCGCGCAACTCGTGTGCGCCACGCACGACGCGCAGTTCCAAGTGCTTTCGGTCGAGTGGCTCGACGGCGCCGACGGAGCGCTGCGCCTGCAACGGGCGAGCTACGCCGGCACGCTGCGGCAACTGGCAGCGACAGCGGACACTTCCCGCGTGGCGCTCAGCGTGGGCAGCGAGCTGCGTGTGCTCGACGATGCGGGCACCTCGCTGCTCGCCACGGGCATGCCGAGCGCGACCAACGCGCTCGCCTTCGCAGGCAATGGCTCGCGCTTGGCCTTCGGATTCGGAGCGCAAGTGCGTGTGATGAGCGACGTCGACGGCCTGTACGTCCTCACGCGCGACGTGGCGTCCGCGCCGGGTGAGGTGGCGACGCGCGTGTCGCTCTCCGACGACGGCGCGACGCTGGCGATCGGATGGTGGAACGCGGTCGACACGCGCACCGTGCGGCTACAGGTGTGGGACCTCGCGCACGACATCCTGCGCTACGAGCGCGTCGTCGCGGCTCCGGGCACGGGACTGCAAAACTACGTCGAAGCGGCGTTGGTGGGACGCGACGGGCACACCGCGGCCTTCGGGTGCTGGGGCACCGCGGATGCACAGCCCGAGGTGCTCGTCGTCGACGTCGAGAGTGGCCAGGAGAGCCTGGTGCTCGACCTTCCCGGAAGCGTGCGCGCGCTGGCGCTCGATCCGAGCGGGACGCGCGTCGCCGTCGGAACGAAGGCCACGCACGCCAATCAGTTCTCCGCCACCGGCGAGGTGCGGCTGTACGACACCGGTCGACGGCGAACGCAACTGGTCGAGGCCCCAGTCGTCGGCGGACCGCTCCACGTGGCGGCGCGCGAGAGCGGCGCGACGCGGATCCTGTTCTACGTGGGCGCGCGGAGCGCAGCACCGCTCGCGTTCCCCGGCGGTGGCCAGTGGTGGATCGTGCGCCAGGGCGCCAAGCGCTACCTGCGAGCGACGGACTCCGCGGGACGGGCCGACTTGGTGCTGTACCTCGGACCGGCGGCGGCCGGCGCCGACCTCGCCATCCAGACCGTCGCCCGCACACCGGGCGGCGCCCGACTGGGAACGAATGTCGTGGAGCCGGTGGTGTTCTGATTCGTTCGAGGGGCGGCAGCGGGGATTTCCTGGCCAGGCTCAAGCCGGCGGAAAGCGCTGCTCGATAGGGCGCGCGTCCCTGACTCCATTCGCCGGGCCGCTCGACCTTTCCCCTTGGACGGTGCGACCCGCTTCCCGAGCGTTCCGGTGTGTGGTGCGGCAGGGCGAGAAGGACCTGCTCCCGCATGAACACCACCAAGTTCGTCCCCTGGGCCGTTTCCGGATTGTGCGTCTTGTTCGCCGCCTGCAGCGGCGGGAGCGACGGATCCGATGCCGCGGTCACCGTCGAGTCGGTCGTGCAAGACCTCGACGTCGACCCGGACGGCACGACGACGGTCATCACGCTCAGCCGCGCGATCAGCTCGATCGACGAAGCCAACATCGACTCCGACGGCAGTCAGACGCCGCTCACGGCGACTCTGGTCGACGACACGATCACCGTCGTGTGGAGCGCGCGCGTCACGCCTCAGAACGAGGTGCGCATCGTCTCGAAGGACGGCGTCAGCTCGGCGTTCGCCTCGGTGACGACCACCGATGCCGCGGCGCCGACGTTCGTGGTCTCCGACGCGACCCAGATGGCGGGTCTGGGTGGCGACGTGATCACGCTTTCGTTCAGCGGGGCGCGCGTGATCGAGAGCGAGGCCGAGTCGGCCTCGAAGTGGGTCATCGAAGTCGGCGGCGAGATCATGGACCTGACCGGTTCGACGTTCGTGATGGACGTGGCCAACCAGGAACTCGAGATCACCACCGGACCGGACTGCAACCTGCACGCGGACTTCGACATCTCGGCCGTCAACCTGCACAGCGTCGCGGACGTGGCCCTGGCCTCGACCGCGGTGGCCGGATCGGCCACCGGCGACACGACCGCGCCGAGCCTGGTCTCGGTCGAGCAGAACCTGAGCGAGGACGAATACGGCCGCGTGGTCGACCTGACGTTCGACGAGGCCATGGACCCGGTGTTCGCGGCGCTCGCCGGCAATTTCGTGGGCGCGGGCAGTGATCTCGCCATCAGCGTCGAGCAGCCCTCCGAGGACGTGCTGCGCGTGGTGTTCAACAATCCGATGGTCCCCGGGGTCGACCAGATCACGCTCGAGAACCTGGTCGATGCCCACGGCAACTCCTTCGCCGATCAAACGGTCGCGATCGACGCCGGGTCGACGCTGGCCAACGACTTCGCGCAGGACCCCGAGCTGCTCACGGTTTCCGGCGCGTCCAACGACACGATCACCGTGCTGTTCGATCAAGCCCTCGATCCCGACAACGTCGCCGACGCGGGCTTCTGGGAGCTCGAGGTCGATGGCAACCCCTACGATCTCTCGGGTTCGACGTTTACCTACGACCTGCTCGACAAGACGCTGGTCGTGACGCTCTCCGACGACGTCGACACCGGCGATTCGTTCGACTTGCAGGCGGCCCTGGCCACTCCGCCGCTCGATGTCGACGGCGAGGACTTCGTCGCTTCGTTCAGTGGCACGATCACCGGCGATTCTGGCGCGCCCACGATCTCGAGCATGATCCAGAACCGCAACGTCGACCCGACGGGCAAGACGATCGACGTGGTGTTCAGCGAGGTCCTCGACGAGAGTTCGGCGGAGAACGTGGCCAACTGGGCCTCGAGCAACGCCAACGTCGTCGACGCGACGCTGCTCGCCAATGGCGTGCGCGTGCGCATCGAGCTCGATCAAGTGGCGGTTCCTGGCGACGACACGCTCGACTGCGACGGCGTCGAGGACCTGGCCGGGAACACCATGACCGCCGTGCTCGCCCACGCGCTGACGAGCAACGACCTGCGCGAGCCGGAGGGCCTGAGCGCCACGGCCACCGCCGTCGAGGGCAGTGACAACGACACCCTGGTGGTGGTGTTCACCGACGACATGGTCGAGAGCGACGTCGAGGATCCGGCCAACTGGTCGGTCGAGTCGCCGATCGGCAGCGCGCTGGACGTCTCCAGCGCCAGCATCGACTACGTGGGAGCGACGCGCACCGCGACGCTGACCTTCGACTCGGCCACCGCGATCGCGCTGCAGACCGACGACGACTTCCAGGTCGGTTGGACGACCATGCGCGACATCGGCGGCAATGCGATCTCGGTCAACGTGCTCGACGGCGACATCGACGCCGAGGTCACGCTTCCGACGGTCGTCTCGGCCTGGGTCGACTCGCTGCAGCAGAACATCCTCCACGTGCGCTTCAGCGAGCCTTGCCAAGACCTCGACGACGTCTCCGGCACGAGCGTCTACGAGATCGAGACCGCGGGTGGCACGCTGCGCGGAGTAGCTTCCGCCGCCACCGTCGACGCGGATTCCATGGGCGTCGAGCTGACGTTCGGCTTCGCGATCGCCGCCGCCTCGGACGTGCTCAATGTCTCGGGCGTGCGCGATGCCTGCGGCAATCCGTGCTTCTCCGTGGAGAGCGTGGCCACCGAGGTCGAGGACGCCGCAGAGGTGGCGCTCGACACCGGCAACTCGACCGTGACCACCGTCAGCGGCGAGCGCAACGACACGCTCGAGTTCGTGTTCGATCGCAGACCGAGTCCCTGGCAGCTGCTCGACCCCGACCACTACGCGCTCGAGGACTCGGGCAATCCGGTCGACCTGAGCGGCGCCACGTTCAGCTACGACGGAAACCTGACGGTGACGGTCGTGCTCGACGCCGTGTCGGGCCCGAATCTGTCGACCGGCACGACCTACGACCTCTCGATCAGCGGGATTCAGAGCGCGCAGGGCGTCGACATGAGCTCGGCTTCGACGGACTCGATCGCGGCCAGTGGCGACAGCAGCGCTCCCGCGCTACCGGCTGGAGCAGCCAAGCTCGACGCGTCGAGCTCGACCGACACCATCCTGATCGAGATGAGCGAGGCGATCAGCGAGGACGACGCCAGCGACACGGCGAACATCCTGCTCAACGGCACGACCAATCCCGACTCGGCCGAGCTGCTGGGCTTCCGCACGGTTCGCGCCACGTTCTCGGGCGGCGTCGCGCTGGGCGATACCGTCCAGGTCGACTTCCACGACCTCGCCGGCAACCTGGGCTCGGTCTCGCGCACTGTTTCCGCGGCCGATGTCGCCGGACCTCTGGTGAGCGCGGTAGCGGGCTACGCGGTGTCCGGCTCGGGCGGAGACTACGTCGAAGTGACCTTCTCGAAGCAGATCGACTTGGCCAGCGGACTCTCGAACAGCAACTACTCGCTGACCAACGGCTCGACGGTGTTCGACTTGTCGAGCTGCGTGCTGGCCTGGAACAGCGCGACCTCGACCGTCACGCTGTACCTCGGCGCGGCCGGCGAGCTCGACGTCACCCAGGGCATCACGGTGGACGTCTCCGATGTCTACGACCTGGCGGGCAACGCCATGTCGCCCGCCGCGTCGCTCAACGGCACGATTGGCGGCGACTCCACGGCGCCGGATTTCCTGGCGGCCTTCGTGAACCTGCACGAGGACGCTGGCGGCACGATCCTGGACGTACTGTTCGACGAGGAAGTGTCCGAGGCCTTCGCCTTGACCACGTCGCAGTGGACGCTTTCGGGCGGCCAGACCGTGATGCAGGTCGAGCATCGTGCCGAGGGCTTCTGGCGCATCACGTTGTCGTCGGCCTACGTCGTCGGTGACACGCTCGACATGCTGGCCGTGCCCGATCTCGCGGGCAACGTCTCGGGTGCGATCTCGATCCAACCGCTCGACTGAGCGCACCGGAAGAACTTTTCACGCGGGCGAGGGCCGGGCGGATTCGCGCCCGGCCCTCGCCGTTCTGCTTCAGGTCGGCGAGCCGCACTCTCGAAAGGTGGCCGGCCGCCCGGCGTGTCCGCGACGCGCCGTGCACGGATTTGGAGCGCGACGAAAGCGAGATCCAAGTGGTTCAAGTCTCAGAAAGCCAGCCTGTCATCGTCGAGAGCGTGATCCAGCAACTGACTGGCACTCACGTCACTCCGCGCATGGAGATTCGATTGCTCGTCGAGCGCACGGCAGCCGACGTCGATGCCGAGACCGCTGACCAGTACTGCGCGGCGCTGTTCGCGCACCTCGGCCAGAATTGCGACGACGCCTACGCGCTGGAAGCGCTGTTGGTGCTGGGCCTGGCGCATCCCGACCTGCTCGAACGCCATCGCATCTCGATGCCGCAAGAGGGGCGCCGGTTGGCGGTGCTGCTCGAGAAGCGCGGCGAGGCCGATCGCGCCCAGACGCTGCTCGAATTGCTCGTCGCACGCCACCCCGCCGACCGCACGCTCGACCACGAGCTGTCGGGAGTGATGAAGCGCAGCGGAAACCTCGACCGCCTGGTCGAGCGCCACTTGAGCCGCGCGGAAGAGGCGATGCGCGAGGGCAATCGCTCGGAGGCTCAACGCTGGTTGCGCGAAGTGCTCGCGCTGGACAGCACACGGCGCGACGTCGCGCGCATGATTCGCGACCTGCGCTTCGAGGAAGGGCAGATCCGTGCTGCCTGGCGCAAGCGACTGCAGCTCACCGCTGCGGTCATCGTGCTGGTGGGAGCGGCGAGCGCCGCGGTCTGGCGCGAGCTGACGCTCGACCAGGCCTATGCCTCGGTTCCGCCGGCCGCGACGGGCGACGTGCCCGCGATGCAGGCGCGTTTGGCCGCGATCGACACGATGATCGAGGAGCACCCGCTGTGGCTGAGCATGTGGGAGGCCGGACGCGAGCGTTCGCGGCTGCGCACCGAGATCGAACGCTGCGAGTCCGAGCGCGCCGCACGCGAGCGCAAGCTGGCCGAGGAACGCGCACGCATCGAGACTCTTGCCGAGGGTGAACGCGCCCGCGCCCGCCTGTACGCCGAGCAGTACGAGTTCAGCCGCGCTCTCGATCACTTCCGCAACGCACTACAGCACGCGCCGCCGGACTGGGCCTACCGCGCCCAAGTGCAGCGCGACATCGATGCGATCCTGGAGTGGCAGAAGCGCAAGGGCCAGTTGGCCTCGACGGGAGCGAAAGAGTGAGCCTTTTCCAGCGTTGGACCGCCGGCCCGCGCATCAAGGACGCGCGCAAGCGCTTGGCCGACGAGCCGAGCGCCAAGAACTACCTCGCACTGGCGCTCGAACACGCGCGGCTGGGGGACATGGACGACGTGCGCAAGGTGTGCGACGAGGCACTGACCCTGCACCCGGGGCACGCCGAGTTGCAGCGTTTGTTCGATCGAGCGCGGGCAGTGCAGCTAGAGGCGCGCACGCGCAAGTTGACCAAGGAGCTCAAGGACTCGCCGCGCCCAGCGGTGTACCGCGACTTGGCGCAGCTGTACTTCGACATCGGGCGCCTCGAGCGCGCCGACGAGATCGCGGCCGAGTGGTTCAATGCGACCCAAGATCCGGCGGCGCAGTTGATGCGCGCGCGCGCACGCATCCAGCGCTTCACTCAAGACAAGCGTCGCGAGGACGGCCGTGCCTGCATCGAGATGCTCGAAGGGGTCGAGCGCTCGATGCCGCGAGATGAGCGACCTTTGCGCATGCACCTGGATCTACTGTGTGCGCTGGGAGCATGGCGTGACGCGCGTCGCGTGGTCGGTCAGCTGCTGGAGCTGTTCCCCGGCGATTCCGCGCTGGAAGCGCGCTTCCGAACCTACAACGGGCTGGCGGATCGCGCTCCGACGTTGGAGGCGACCCTGCGCGAGGTCGAGCGCACCGGTCACTTCGCGGCACAGCAGAACGCGGTGGCGAGTGGCCCGACGTCGACGCGCTCGATCCGGCCGATGCTGCAAGAGATCGCGGCGACGCCGACCGTCGAGGCTGCGCTGTACGAACGCGGGGCGACGGCGCTGGTGCAGGGCCCCAAGGGTGCGACGGCGGAACGCAATGCTCGGGCGGTGCGAGAGATCGTGCAGAAGAGCCGCACCACCGCGCGACGCCTCGGATTGGGTGCGCCGCTCGAGGTCGAGATCGAGGGCCAGTTCGCCAGCGTGTTCATCGCGCCCAGCGAGCACGGGTCCGCCGCCGTGTGGTGCCATCAACCGACCGTTCCCCAGGCGTTGCGCGCGAGGGTGCTCGAACTCGTGGGCGCGAGCGTCGATGGTCCCGGAGAGGAACAAGCATCGTGAACGAAGTGCTCGAACCGTTGCTGCGCGTCCCTGGAGTGCGCTTGGCCGTGTTGTCCACGTCCGACGGAGTGCCCATCGCCTGGCGGGGTGAGCTCGAGAACGCCGAAGAGCAAGGCGGCGACGCGCTCGCCGGCCTGGTCGCGGGCTGGATCTCGTCGCTCGGTCCGTCGCTCGGCCTGGTGTCCTGGGATCTGCCACAGCGCATGGCGCTCAAGTGCGCGCGCGGGACCTTGGTGGTTCGTCGCGTGCCCACGGCGATCTTGCTGGTCGTGCTCGAGCCCGGCACCAGTGCGGACGAAACCCGCGTGCCGATCGAGGCCGCGCTCTCGCGTCTACAGCGCGTCGCGCGTGGATCGCGTGCCAGCGCGGCCGCGCCCGCTCCTCTGCTTCCGGCGCGAAACGTCAAAGGTCCGCGTGCTGCCTACGCCGATAACGGCACGCCGTCGTCTTCACCTGAACTGCCTGGCTAACGCCCCATGGTCCAAATCAACTTCGCTCAGAAGCAAGTCAGCGCCAAGATCGTCTACTACGGCCCGGGGATGTCGGGCAAGACGACCAACCTCGAGGTCGTGCATCAGCGCGCACCCGATCAGAACAAGGGCGAACTCACCAGCATTTCGACCGATGGTGATCGCACGCTGTTCTTCGACTTCATGCCGTTGGATCTGGGAACGGTCGCGGGCATGCGCACGAGCTTCCAGATCTACACCGTGCCCGGTCAGGTGTACTACAACTCGACGCGCAAGCTCGTGTTGCAGGGAGTCGACGGCGTCGTGTTCGTCGCGGACTCCTCGACCGCGATGCTGCAAGAGAACCTGGAGTCGCTGCGCAATCTCGAGGAGAACCTGAACGAGTACGGCAAGTCGCTGGCGACGACTCCGCACGTGATTCAGTTCAACAAGCGCGACTTGCCGGACGCGATGAGCATCGAGGAGCTCAACCAGCACCTCAATCCCTACGGAGCTCCGTATTTCGAGGCCGTGGCGAACACCGGGCAGGGTGTGTTCCCGACGTTGAAGGCGCTGGCCGCGCGCGTGCTCGAGTCGATCCACTCCGGCGCCCAGGGCGGAGCCGGAGTTCCTGCTCCGCGTGCTCCGGCGCCCGCGCCGCAAGCGCAGGCGCCTCGCGCGCCGATGCCCGCACCGCAAGCTCAGCGCGGCCTGCCCAACGGCACGCGGGGCGCGATGGAGCAGCAGCCCGCCGCGGCGCTCCCGCAGCAAGGCGCGATCGCGATGCCGCAGATGGCGCCGATCGCCGCCGCTCAGGCGCAGAACGCGGGCTATGCAGCGCAACCGCAGCAGGTGGGGCGCGCGGGCTACCCGCCACAACAGGCTCCGGCGATGCACCAGACCGGCTTCCACGCGCCACAACCGGCGCCGGTGGGCCAGACGGGCTTCCATTCGGCTCCGCAAGCTCCGGTGCAGGGCGGATACGCGCAGCCCATGCAACCCGCTCCGCAGATGATGCCGCCGCCGATGCAGCAGGCCCATCCGCAGATGGCGCCTCAGATGCACCAGCACATGGCGCCTCAGATGCAAGCGCCCACCTCGATGCAAATGCAGGCACCGATGGCGATGGGGCACGCACCGCTCGAAGCGCCGCCGCAGCAACAAGGCTACGCGCAGCAGCAACAGGCCTATGCGCAGCAGCAAGCCTTCGCGCAGCAACAGGGCTATGCGCAACCGGCGCAGGGCTACGCGCCTCAGCAGCCGCAGAACGCCGCGCCGCTGCAAATGGCCAGTCGACCCTCGCCGTCGGTCGGTGCCGCGCAGCCGATCGCGCGCGCGCCAGCGGCGCCGACATCCAAGCCGGCCCAGTCGACAGCAGCCGCGGCCCAGCCGCGTCCGACCTCGGGTCCGCTCGAAGGCACGCGCTTCCGTCCGCGCACTGGGGGACAGCCTGCGCCGCGCGTCGAGCCGCGCCCCACGCCGATCGAGAAATCCTCGAGCAAGCTGTACGTCGGTCTGTTCGTCGCCGCGGCCGTGATCCTGGCCGTCGGTCTCACCTTCGTCGTGATGTCGTTCCTCTGATTCGAGGTGCAACCGATGGGTCGTGATCAACAACTGCGTGACAACCGTCTGGTGTTCTACTCGGCCGATGTCGCGCGCCTCGAGGGCGAGCTCGACGCCTTCCTCGAGATGTCGAACGCCAAGTGCGCGCTGCTGGTCGACAAGGAGGGGCACCTGGTCACGCGCCGCGGCGAACCGCTGCAGGCCAACTCGGTCGAGTCGATCGCCGCGTTGATCGCCGGCTCATTCGCCGCGACGCGCGAGATGGCGCGGCTGCTCGGCGAGCAGGAGTTCACCTGTCTGTTCCACCAGGGGGCGCGCGATTCGATTCAACTGCAGTTGATCGGCAATCGCACACTGCTGGCGGTGATCTTCGACGAGCGCACGAACCTGGGCTTGGTGCGCTTCTACGGCCAAGAGACCGCGCGCAACCTCGAACAAATCATGTCGGACATCGCCACGCGGCCGGCCTCGGAAGGCCAGACGCTCTCACCGCAGTTCAAGGCCGACGCGGCCGCGGCGCTCGACAACCTGTTCTAGCGCCGAGCTGCGACCGATCCGCCGATCCTCCCGACGCGCCGGGCTCCGCAGCCCGGCGCTCGGCCTTTTTTGGGCCGTCGGGGCCCTTGCCGCTGCCGGGCTACCCCGCTAGTCTTTTGCGCCCCAAACGACGGCCGTGGCGTCCGCGCCCCGCCGTCGGTCCTTTTCCCCCGATTCGACCTCGTTTTGGAGCACCGTCATGGCCCGGGTTTGTGAGTTCTGCGGCAAGCGCACCGAGAGCGGCGCACAATTGGCCCGCCGTGGCTTGCCCAAGAAGAAGGGCGGCATCGGTCTGCGCATCACCGGGCACACGCTGCGCAAGTTCAAGCCGAACATCCAGCGCGTCTCGGCGGTGATCGACGGCAAGACCACGCGCGTCAAGCTGTGCACGCGCTGCCTCAAGAGCGGCAAGATCCGCAAGCCCCAGAATCGCAAGGTCCCCGCGGCCTGACTCCGGGCCTGACTCCGGGCCTGACTCTGGGCCTGACTCTGGGCCTGACTCTGGGCCGCGCTCTCCGGCCCGCGCTCTCCGGCCCCCCTCTCTCCGGCTGGGGCAGCCTGACGGAGTGGGCAGCCGACCGCGCGACACGACGACGTCGTTCGCCGACGGGCGCTCGCGGAGTGCTGCAGAGTGTTTGGTTGGACTTGCGATGGCGCGTCTCCTCCAGCATTCCGCGTTGGAGACGAGTGCGCGCCTGGACGCCGCACTGGGTGCGAGAGTCCAGCGGCCGATCTAGAGCTCGACGAGTCGAGTAGCAGGCGCTCGCAAGGGCGCCTGCTGTCGTTTCCGCGGATGCCGTGCGGCGGCGCTCGCCGGCTGCGTCGAAAAAAAGTTGCCACTTGGTGGGAAAGGCGCGCAGGGTCGTCGCCGATCTCCAGCAGTGATGTCGTGAACGAAGCGCCGCATCGCGGCGCGAACGTTCGCAACCCCCACGCAAACTCGAAGGAGTATTCCTCCCATGGCGAAGAAGAAAGCAACTCGCAAGGCAACTCGGAAGGCTGCGAAGCGCGGTGGCAAGAAGGCCGCCGGTCGCCGCAAGAAGGCCTGATCGTTCCAACTCACGGTCCACGCCTCGTCGAGTTCGCGTCCCCAGGGCTCGAGCTCGCTCTCATGAACAAGAGTCAACTGGTTGGATTCGTCGCGGAGGAGCTGCGCTTGTCGCGCTTGGGCTCCGCCACGCTGATCGACAAAGTGCTCGAGGGCATCGAGAAGGGCTTGCGCGAGGATCAGTGCGTGACGATCGCCGGCTTCGGCACGTTCGAGGTCAAGGACCGCAAGGCCCGCCTCGGACGCAACCCGCACACGGGTGAGCCGATCCGAATCGAAGCCGGACGGCGCGTCGGATTCCGGATGGGCAAGGCCCTCAAGGATTCGGTCGCGTCAGGCTGAACCGAGCTCGCTCGCGAGTTCCGCGTTCGCACATCGACGGGCTCCGACCAGCGGTCGGGGCCCGTCGCGCATTGCCGGTGCTAATGCCCAGCTCCGCGTGCCTCGAGCGCCGCGATCTCAGCCAGGATCTGCTTGTCGTCGAGCTTGGGGAACAGGCCGACGACTTCGCCGAGCTTCGAGCCGGCGATGCCCGTGCGCCACGAACCCGCGCTCGGTCGCTTGGGCCATCCCTGCGCGGTGACTTGGCCTTCCTGCCCGAGCATGGTCCAGATCGCCTGGGCCTTGGCCGGCATGAAGGGCGCCATCCAGCGCGCGAGATAGGCGATCCACTCGGCCGATGTGGCCAGCACGCTGGCGGCTTTGACAGGGTCGGTCTTCTGGAGCGACCAGGGAGCGAGCAGGTCGACGAACTTGTTGGCGACGCGAGCGTTCTCGACGAGTTGCTCCGCCGCGCGTCGGAATTTGAAGGCGCGGACGTGCTCGCCAGGATCGCCGAACGGACCGCACTCGGAGAGCAGTACGCGGTCGAGCTCGGCTTCGTGGCTCGCGTCACAGCGCGGAATCGCGCCGCCGTGGTTCTTGGCCGCGAACTTGAGCACGCGCGTCACCAAGTTGCCGATGGCGTCGGCCAGCGAGGCGTTGACGCAGTTCTGGAAGTCCTTCCAGTTCCACTCGCTGTCCTTGGTTTCCGGCGCGCTCGACAGCAGGTAGAAGCGCGCCGCTTGGGCGTCGAAGCGCGCGAAGAACTCGTCGAGCGGGATGGTCCAGCCCTGCGATGTCGAGAACTTGCGCCCTTGCAGGTTGTAGAACTCGTTGGCTGGCACGTGCCACGGCAGCACGAACCCGCAGTTGGTCGCGAACAACATCGCTGGGAACACCACGCAGTGGAACGGGATGTTGTCCTTGCCGATGAAGTGCACCAGGCGCGTGTCGCTCGATTGCCACCAGCGTTGCCATTCGTCGGGTCGGCCGCGGCGCTCGGCCCATTCGCGCGTGAACGACACGTAGCCGATCGGCGCGTCGAACCAGACGTACAGCACCTTGCCCGCGATGTCACCTGCGGTGTCCGCAGGTAGAGGCACGCCCCAACTCATGTCGCGCGTGATCGGGCGCGGCTCGATCTCCTTCATCTGGTTTTCGACGAACGCGCCGACATTGGGCTTCCACTCGTGCTCGGCCACCCAGCGACCGAGGAACTCGTCGCGGATCTTGGGCAGGTCGAGATACCAGTGGCGCGTGCTGCGTTTCTCAGGCGTCGAGCCACACACCTTGCAGCGCACGTTGGTGTATTTCGGATCGAGCGGGTCGATCCATTTCGCGCAGCGCGGGCACTCGTCGCCGCGCGCTTCGGGGTACGCGCAGTTGGGGCACGTGCCGACGACGTAGCGGTCGGCCAGGAACATGCGATCGGTGGGGCAGTAGAGTTGCTCGATCGCGCGCTGCAGCAGATACCCGTTGCGATCGATGCGCCGGAAGAAGTCCTGCGACAACGGTGCGTGCTGCGGGCAGATGCTGGTCCCCGACCAGATGTCGAACTCGAGCCCCAGCGCGTCGAAGGTCGACTTGATCACCGCGCGCCACTTGGCGACGTACTCGGCGTAGGGCACGCCCTCCTTCTCCGCTCCAATGGTGATCGCCACGCCGTGCTCGTCCGTCCCGCACACGAACAGCACTTCCTCGCCCTGCATGCGCAGTGTGCGCGCGTAGACATCCGCCGGCAGATACGCGCCGACGACGTGACCGAAGTGGATCGGGCCGTTGGCGTAGGGAAGCGCACTCGTGACGAGGTATCGAGTCATGGACGCGGTGCAGTATTCCAAGCCGGCCCAGCCCAGCCAACAGCGCCGCGTTGGCGCGCTACTGCGCGCCGCGCAGGCAGGTCTTGTCGAGCCGACAGACCAACCACAATCCGCCGACCGACGCGACGGGCACCATGAACAGCGGCCCGAGGATCGGGATCATGAACACCAGGCTGGCCGTGAGTCCGAAGGCCAGCACCGCGGGCAGGTGGTGCAGGAGGAACGACACACGCAGCGAGAAGCCCCAGCGTCGCCGCGACATCGGGATGTCGAGCAGGCTGACCGCCGTCGTGAAGCCGGCCGCGAGCGCGAACAACGGGTAGCCCAGCAACGGCACGAAGAGCAGCGGGAGCGCGAGCACGAGCAGCGCCGCCGAGATCGCCGAGGCCTGCAGGCTGGCGGCCAACGTGCGCGCCTCGACCCCGGCGCGCCACTGCAACCAACGTCCCCAGGCGCGCTGGCGTGCGGCGACGATCCCGACGGTCGCCAGCGCCAGGAGCAGCGCCAGGAGCTTGACCTCGAGCCCGGGAAGCGCGAGCGAGCACGCGATCCAGGCCAGGGCCGCGGCCAGCGTGAGTGCCGTGATGCGCATGCACTTGGCGGGCTCGATGTCGCGCGGTCGCTCGCGTGCGTCGCGCGGATCCAGGCCGAACCAGCGCTTCTCGATGCGGCCGTGGACCTCGTCGAGGAACGGCCCCGACACCAACTCGTAGACCAGCGAGAAGGTCCAGAGCATCGCGATGAACCCGAGCGCCGCGACCAGCGCGAATCCGGTGAGCTTGGCGAGCACCAAGAAGACGGCCTTGGTCACCAGCCATTCGAGCGCGCTGCGCCACCAACTGGGCTCGCCGCCCGTCCACTCTTGCGCTCCCGACTGCGCGCGCTCGATCCAGCGCGAGGTGACGCTCCACAGCCACCAGGTCAAGCCGAAGAAACTCGCGAAGCTCGCGATCGCCGGAGGAACGAGCCAGCGCTTGACGCCGCGTGTCGAGACAAGGAACTGCAGGCCGCGCAGGAGCGCCGTGGATCCGGACTTGACGCCGCTCCAGGTGTGCGACGAAGTACGCAAGCTCGTTTCGCTCGGTGCGAGTCCGCAGGACGAACAGGACAACGTCCCGTGGGGTGAGCGGGGCGCATCGTAGCCGCAAATCGGACAGGGCGTGATCACGAGCGCGCGACCCTACGCGGCTCGCACTCGAACCCGCTACAATGCCGCGCCTTTTCCTGCGCGCCCAGGTCTCGCCCGAGCGAGCGTCGCAGCGCGCTCCCCAGCCACCTCACGACCGCGAGAGCGATCCATGGGCTCGTACGCCAACTTCCGCCAGCTCGACTACCTCGGCCTCGACGATCAGTTCTCCGAAGACGAGATCATGGCGCGCGATGCGGTGCGCTCGTGGGTGACCGAGCGCTACCTGCCGATCGCGATGGAGCACTTCGAGGCCGGCACGTTCCCCATGGACCTTGTGCCGGAGCTGGCCGAGCTGGGCGTGTTCGGGCCGACCACGCCGCAGGAGTACGGCGGCGCGGGCCTCAACAACGTCGCCTACGGCTTGATCTGCCAGGAGCTCGAGCGCGGCGACAGCGGCTTGCGCTCGTTCGTTTCGGTGCAGGGCTCGCTGGTGATGTTCCCGATCTACGCCTACGGTTCGGAGGAACAGAAGAAGCACTGGCTGCCGCTGCTCGCGTCCGGCAAGGCCATCGGCTGCTTCGGCTTGACCGAACCCGACTTCGGCTCGAACCCCGGCGGCATGCTGACCACCGCCGTGAAGAAGGGCAACGAGTGGGTGATCAACGGTCGCAAGATGTGGATCACCAACGGCACCTGCTCGGACGTCGCGGTGGTCTGGGCGCGGACCTCGGAGGGCGTCCGCGGCTTCCTCGTCGAGAAGGACGCGAAGGGTTACAGCGCACCCGAGCAGAAGCACAAGTTCTCGCTGCGCGCCTCGATCACCAGCGAGTTGGTGCTCGAGGACGTGGTCGTGAAGGACAGCGCGCGGCTCCCCAATGGCAACGGGCTGAAGGCGCCGCTGGGGTGCTTGACGCAAGCGCGTTACGGAATCGCCTGGGGCGGGCTCGGCGCCGCTTTCGCCTGCTTCGACGAGGCCCTGCAGTACACCAAGTCGCGCATCGTGTTCGACAAGCCGGTCGCGGCCTTCCAGATCCCGCAGAAGAAGCTGGCCGACATGGCGACCAACATCACGCTCGGCCAATTGCTCGCGCTGCGCGTCGGGCGCTTGAAGGACCTGGGCACGTGCACGCCGTCGCACGTCTCGATGGCCAAGCGCAACAACGTCGCGCTCGCGCTCGACGTCGCGCGCGTGTGCCGCGACATGCTCGGCGCCAACGGGATCAGCCTCGAGTACCAGGTCGGCCGCCATCTGTGCAACCTCGAGAGCGTCATCACGTACGAAGGCACGCACGACATCCACACGCTGGCCATCGGCCAGGAACTGACCGGAATCCCGGCCTTCCGCTGACGCTTCGCGAGGCGGTGCGCGTGCGCTCACCGTCCCTCGCGGGTCCAGCCTGGTGCGTTGGTTCTCCGGCGGGCTTGACGGCTCGCGTGCGACGCTGCTCACTGTGCGGGTGATCCTGGCCCTCACAGCGGCGTGCGTGCTCGCCTCGCAGGCAACTGCTCCCAGCGGGGTCAAGCAGGCACTCGACGCTGGGCGCAGCGCGCTGGCGGAGCGCCGCCCGGAGGAAGCCCTGCGCCACGGTCTGGTGGCGCTCGAGAACGCCCCGAGCTCGCGCGAGGTGCTGGCATTCCTGCTCGAGCTCAGCGCCGGCGATCCCGATGCCCGCACGCTGTGGGCCCACGAACTGGCGGCGGCCATCGGAGACTCCAAGGGCAAGTTCAAGCTCGAGCGCGAGCTCGCGGCGTGGATGCCGGAACGCGATCCGTATGTCGCGGAGCTGGCGAGCGCCCGCGCGGCCGCCACGGAGGAGCTCGCCGAGCTCGCTCTCCGGGCACGCAAGGACGCGGACAAGGACCTGGAGAGCGTGGTGATCGCGCACTGGGCCGCGGGGCTCGGTCGCGAGGTCGCGCACGCCGCTCCCGAAGTCCTGCGCACGCACGCGCCCGCGCTGGGTGCGGCCTTCCCCGTCTCGAGCGCAGCGCGCAAGGCGACGCTCGAGGCGCTCGAACGCAAGCTGGCGGGCGCGAGCAACACGGGCGAGCTCGGCACGGCCATCGAATGTGCGCTGCTGCTGCGCGGGCTCGGTGTGCAGGCGGGGTTCCACGACCTCGAGGGCCCCAAGGCTCCGGACTTGTCCAAAGCGCTGCGCGCGGCGGAGAGTGCGCTGACCAGAGCTCGTGAGCAGCTCGCGCGCGAGAACGGTGAGCCGCTTTCGATCGAGACCCTCGAGGCGCTGGACGGCGCCGCGCGCGATCGCTTCACGCGCGAGCACGCGACGTTCGCGGCACCCGGAGTCGCGCTCTCGCCGAACGCTCTGTATCGCATCGAGACCGTGTGTGGCCACGCCACGCTGCTCGGCGCGGCGCAGACCGTCGAGGATCACCACCGCCGGCTGGTCGCGTGGTACGGGAGCGATCCGTTCGAAGCACGACAGGGCTTGGTGCGGCTCGCGCCTGAGGCCAGTGGATTGGAGAGCGAGGGTTCGCCGTTCTTCTGGGCCGGGGGCTTCCAAAGCGGTGACGTGACGACGTTGCGCATGGCGTGCTCGACGATCGAGGGGCTCGGCCGCGGGTTGACGCACGAGCTGACGCACCGCTTCGACGGCGCGTTGTATCCAGGGATTCCAGCGTGGCTGTCCGAGGGGCGCGCGGTGTGGACCGCCGCGGCCTACGCGAACATCGAGGATCGCGAGTTCGTCGCCACGCATGCGTCGTTCGGCACGCTCGACGACGCGCGCTACCGCGGCTACGGCGGTCGCGAGAATCTCGAGAAGCTCGTGGGTGGCGGGATCGAGGATTACCGCGACAACTACGTGGCCGGCTACGCGCTCTACGTGTTCCTGCGCTCGTGGTACGACGAGCCCTCGAAGGTCCCGCTGTTCGCGGCGCAGCTCGAGGCCTTCATGCGCAGCCGTCGTTCCGACAAGCGCGATGCGTTCAGCGCATTCTGCGCGCATTTCTGCGATGGCAAGGAAGGCCGTCCCAAGGACTTCGAGGCCTTCACGGAGAAGTTCGCGAGCTTCGTCGGCGGGTTCTATTGGCGCGAGCTCGCGCCTTTCACCCAGCGCTACACGCCGAGTGCCGGTGAGACGCGCGCGTCCGAGCTCGTGCTCGACGAACCCACGTGGGTCTGGTCGCGTGCGCGCGCCGAGCCGTGGCTCGGCCAGGATCACGCGCGCGCCGCTGGAGAGCTCCTGCGACGGCTGGGAGACGAGCCGGGCGCCGCCTGGGCCTGGGCTTGGTCGCTGGGAGTCGACGAACGCTGGAACTCGGTCGATCAGTCGTTGCGCGAGCTGTGCGCGGCTTCGGGCCGGCGCGAGGCCGCTTGGGCCTTGGGACTGGACATCGCGCGCCGCGGCTTCGAGCTCGGCGCTCCCCTGGGGACCGCGCCCATGCTGCCGCGACTCGGTCGCACGCGGGCACTGCTCGAGGTCTACGCGGCCGCCGTGCGTGCCTACCAGTCCGACGGGCGCGCTTGGGCCGCCGCGGCGCTCGCCGCCGATCGCGAGCGCATCGCACAGTGGCTGGGTGTGCCGCGCCAGGGCGGTTCGGATCAAATTCCCGAGCTCGCCGCGGGCAAGCTCCATCCGTTCGACGAGCCGCGGCGCGCGCTCCAGCCATGGGGTTGGATCGAGGATGGGCTGACCGACTACGAGCGCCACCGCGTGCGCGGTCTGTGGTGCGTCGATGAGCGCGCGCAGCTTCACGTCGGCCGCGCCACTCCGCGGACCGGCAGCGGCACGACCGATCGGGCGATCCACACCCGCGACGCTTTCGTGCGCTCGAACTTGTGGCTCGATGCGGGGCGCTACAGCGTGCGACTGCGCATCGCTCCGACGACCGCGTTCGTCTCCGGCTGCATCGTCGTCGGCTACGAGCGACGCGACCGCCAGGCGCGGCTGCAATTCTCGGCCGGGGACTACTCCTACGCGATTGGCGACAAGGACGAGCCGGCCGAGCTCGATCACGTCGACTGGTCGATCTCGGGCCTCTACGAGCGCGAAGCGGCGCTGCCCGGAGCGCGCCAAGGCGGTCGCCACGACTTCGGCCGCACCGTTGCGGCCTTCGACGTCGAGCTGGCGATCGACGGCGGAGCCCTGCACGTGTTCATCGGCGGCGACTACGTCGGGAGCTACCACACGCCGGACGGTGAAGCGCTCGAAGGCTATCTGGGATTCGCGACCTCGACGGGGTCGTTCAAGGCCGCGTCGATCAGCGTGCAGCGCCTCGATCGCAGCGCGCAATACGCGCCGCTCGCGCGCGTGCCGGCGCCGATTCCGCTGCATCTGCCGCGCGTGGTCGAGTTCCGCGACGCTGTCAACCGCGCCATGCCGGGGATGCCGCGCAGCCCCAAGGGCACGCTGTGCGCCTGGCTGCCGATGCCCGATCTCGACGCTCAAGGTGCGTTCGACGTCGAGCGCTCGACCAAGCGCATGTTGGAGCGCGTGTACGAGCTCGAGCGTCTGGTCACCCGGCGCGAGCTCGGGGTCGCGGCGGTGGTCGCCGTGCCGCGCGCGCTCCCCGAGGCGGCTTTCGTGCGGCTGCTGCGCGGGTTCGACGAGACGCTGCTGGAGGAGTTCCGACCTAGGCTCTCGATCGTGCGCCACGGAGCGAGCGCTGAAGACGCGAAGCCGTCGCCGTCCATGCCCGAGCTCGCCAGCGATGCGCACCAGAGCTGGCTCTTGTTCGTCGACTCGGCCGGGGTGCTGCGCGCAGCGGAGGCGCTGCACTCCAGCAAACGGCTGGAAGGCGCGCTGGAGCGCTGGGTCGAGGTCTTCCGCAACCGCTAGCGATCCTCGGGGCGCGTCACGCCCGCGAGCGCTCAGGCTTTCCCGCGCGGCCACCGTTGCGCGCGTGCGCCAACGCGGCCGCGACGAAACCGTCGAAGATCGGGTGCGGTTGCAGCGGCTTGGACTTGAACTCGGGGTGGAACTGCACACCGATGAAGAAGGGGTGATTCTTGAGCTCGACGATCTCGACCAAGTCGCGACGCGGGAACACACCGCTCGTCACCAAGCCGGCGGCCTCCAAGCGCGCGCGGTAGGCGTTGTTGTATTCGAAGCGATGACGGTGCCGTTCGCGGATGTGCGTCGTGCCGTACAGGCGATGCGCGAGCGTGCCGGGCGCGAGCGCGCAGTCGTAGCCGCCCAAGCGCATCGTGCCGCCCTTCTCGTGCACGTTGTCCTGCTCGGGACTGAGGTGGATCACCGGGTGCGGTGTCGCCGGGTCGAGCTCCTCGGTTTCGGCCTCCGGCAAGTGCAACACGTTGCGCGCGAACTCGATCGTCGCGCATTGCATGCCCAAGCAGATCCCGAAGAACGGCAGCTGGGACTCGCGCGCGTCCTTGATCGCCATGATCTTGCCGTCGACGCCGCGCTCGCCGAAACCTCCGGGGACCAACACGCCGTCGACGCCTTCGATCAGCGCCGCGCCGTGGATGGCGTAGTCCTCGGCCTTGACCTTGCGGATCTTGACCTTGGTGTTGTTGGCGATCCCGGCGTGCGCCAGCGCCTCGTAGATCGACTTGTAGGCGTCGTGCAGCGCTGTGTACTTGCCCACGACCGCGATCTCGCAGGTCTCGGTCGTGCGGCGCATGTCGTCGATCATGCGATTCCAGCGCGAGAGGTCGGTCTCCGCCTCGGCCGGCAGCCCCAGGCGGCGCGCGATGATCTTGTCGAGTCCAGCCTTCACCAACATCGAGGGCACTTCGTAGATCGAGAACTCGACGTCGCGCTCCTCGATCACCGCCTCGCGGCGCACGTTGCAGAACAACGAGATCTTCTTGGCCATCTCATCGGTCAAGGGCTGCTCCGTGCGGCAGATCAGCACGTCGGGTTGGATCCCGATCTCGCGCAATTTGCCGACCGACTGCTGGGTGGGCTTGGTCTTCATCTCGCCCGAGGCGCGCAGATACGGCAGGAGGGTCAAGTGCACGAACATCACGTCGTCGTGCGCGACCTCGAGCGCGAACTGGCGGATGGCCTCGATGAACGGCAGGCTCTCGATGTCGCCGACCGTTCCACCGATCTCGGTGATCGCGACGTCCACACCGGGAGCGACGCCCGCGCGGATCGCATCCTTGATCGCATCGGTGATGTGCGGGATGACCTGGACGGTGCTTCCCAGGTAGTCGCCGCGACGTTCGCGCGCGATCACCTCGCTGTAGATCTTGCCGGTGGTGTAGTTGGAGAAACGGTCGAGGCGGGCGTTCGTGTAGCGCTCGTAGTGGCCGAGATCGAGATCGGTTTCCGAGCCGTCCTCGAGCACGTACACCTCGCCGTGCTGGTAGGGGCTCATCGTGCCCGGGTCGACGTTGATGTAGGGGTCGAGCTTCTGCATCGACACCTTCAGCCCGCGGCACTCGAGGATCATGCCGACCGCCGCCGAGGTCAGGCCCTTGCCCAGACTCGAAACGACCCCGCCCGTCACGAAGATGTGCTTGACCATCGTTGCGCTCCTTCGCAGCTCCGCACTAGCGTGCGCTCAGACCAGGATTCGTCGCGCTGGGCGACGTGAGCTTGATGCGCCCCACGAACGCATCGTAATCGGCGCGCGTGTCGATTCCGAGCGGAACGCGCTCGGCGTCGACGACGCGCATCTTGTGGCCGGCTTCGAGCCAGCGCAGCTGTTCGAGATTCTCGAGGCGCTCGAGCACGCCGCGCGGTGCGCGCACGAAGCGCTCCAGGGCCGCCGGCCGGAACGCGTACACGCCGATGTGGCGGCGCACGATCGAATCCCAGGGTGGCGCGTCCGCGCGCGCGTACGAACGCGTCGCATCGATCGAGCGGTGGGGGACCGCGGCGCGCGAGAAGTACAGCGCGTCGCCGTGCGCATCGCGCACGACCTTGACCACGTGCGCGTGCTGGGCCTCCTCCGGGTCGGCGAAGCGCCCGCACAATGTGGCGGCATCGACGCGGGCATCGACGAAAGCGCGGACCAGCTGCGCGAGGTCGGGCGTGTGGAGCTCGGGCTCGTCGCCCTGCACGTTGACCACCACGTCGAAGGTCTCGTTCAAGCCGCGCGCGGCTTCGTGCACGCGGTCCGTGCCGCTTTGATGGCTCGTGCTGGTCAGCGTCGCTTCGAACCCGTGGGCTTGCACCGCGTCGAGGAGCTCGCGGTCGTCGACGGCGACGACCACGCGCGCCAAGGCCTCACATCCCACGAGGTTGCGGACCGTATGCACGACCAGGGGGGTCCCGGTCTCCGCGAGCAACATCTTGCGCGGGAGGCGCTGCGATCCGAGGCGCGCCGGCACGATCGCCACCGCACGGATGCGTTGAGGCTCGTGCGGTGCGGGCGCGTGCGTCACCGCTGCGTCCCCGTCCGGCCGCTGCTGCGACCTCGGGCGCTCGTGCCGCGTGTCGTCGGGCGTGCCACTCGAGCTCACTTCTTGCGGCGCGGCGCTTCCGGGGCCTGGAACGGAGTCTCGCCTTCCTTGACCTCGACCGTCTGCGCGCCGTAGGTGTTGTTGAAGATGTCCAGCACGCCGGCGATCAACTGACGACACGCCAATCCGTCGGCGGCGGGCATGTCCTTGATCAGCAGGCAGTGCCGCACGCCCTCGGGCTCCTCCAGCTCCAGCGACCACACGGCGCGCTCCGGGGCGCTCCGCGGCGCCGGGCCCGCGAGCGCCAGTCGACCGAACTCGTGGTCGTCCATCCAGTCCACGAGCTGGCCCATGATCTCGTCGGTTTGCACCTTGCGGCTGGGCTGCGCGCGAACCTGCGAGTACTGCTCGACCCGCGAGGTGTGCGACTCGCTGACCAGCTCGAAGGACTTCTGGCTGCGGTAGTCGAGCAAGCTGACCCGCAGGGCGCGGCCGGAGCCGCCTCCGGCGGGGTTGGTGGCGCAGGAAACGGCCAGGCAGCCGGCCGCCGCGAAAAGGAGTGAACGCAGCATCGGAGGTGGAGCGGGCGGGGCTGTCTTGGGACCCCGTCGAAAGCGACGGAGCGGACCGCGCGCAGGCCGGGCGCGGAGGTTAGCGGGCGCGCCTGGGTGGGACAAGCGCGGACGGCCTTTCGGCGCTCCACCAGGCTGTGGGGAAACCGTGGAAACGTGCGGCGCCGCTCGCCTACCAACCCCTTCATCCAGTGGACAAAGCTCCACAACACGCAGGATTTTGTGGAAAACCCGTGCGCGGTTTGGCTTGCTTGTGCCCTCGAGGTCGACACTGAGCGAAAAAGCTCAGGGCCTCGCAACGCACACGCGCACCGAACGCCTCGGCGCGCGCAAGGTCAAAGGATCCAAGGCTTTAGGAGGGGCGCTCTGCATCCATGGGCCGTCTCGAGAAAATCGTCGTCGTGGCCGTGTTGTTCCTGGTCGCCGTCATCCTCGGAATCTCGCTCAGCGCGGACTCCGACGAAGGAGGCAATATCCCCCTGTCGCGCGACCGCCGCGGCGCGCGCCGCCTGCAGGAGGAGACGCTCGCCAAAGGGGCTGTGGAAAACCCGCCGGCCCCCGTGGCCGATGGCGCGAACCAACCCGCACTCCAAGCGCAACCCGCTGGAGCGCTGAACGTCGGTGTGCAGCCCAAGACCTCGCCCGCGAACGAAGCCCAAGGCGCGCCCGGCGCGACGGGGGCCAACCAGGCTGCTGCGAACGTGCCGCAGTCCAAGCCCGAAAGCGCTCCGCTCACGGCGCCGCCCGCGAACGTCACACCGGTTCCTGCCGCGAACGCGTTCATCCTCTCCAAGGAAGGCCTCGAGCCGACCACCTCGGAGGATTTCATGGTCTACACCTGGAAGGCCGGCGACACGCTCAAGGCGCTGGCGCAGAAGTTCTACGGCTCGCCCTTGCACGTCGCGCGATTGCGCGCGGCGAACGAAGGCATCGACGAAGCGCAACTCGGCGCGGGTTCGAAGATCTTGGTCGCCGTGCAGCCCTCGAGCAGCGCCGGTCAAGGTGCTGCCGCGATCAAGAACAACCAAGCGGACGCGAGCAAGTCGAACGGAGCGGTCGTCGACGGCACCTACACGGTCAAGTCGGGCGACGTGCTGGGCACGATCTCCAAGAACGTGTACGGCACTTCGAAGCACTGGAAGAAGATCTACGACGCCAACAAGGACGTGATCGGCGAAGACGCGAACAAGCTGAAAGTCGGCATGAAACTGCGCATCCCGCAGATCTGAGCGCGTTCGATCGAGTCGCGCCGCGACCCGACCAGCGAGGCCCGCGCGTCCCGGCGTGCGGGCCTCGCGCATTTCCCTCTGCGAGGCCGGCTCGTGCCCTACGACTTGCCGCCGCGGGCAACGTGAGAGCGCGGACACGAATCAGCGCAGACCGTAGCGCTCGAGCTTCTTGTAGAGATGGGAGCGCTGCATGTTGAGCATTTCCGAAGTGCGCTTCACGTTGCCTTCGAACTCGGCCAGCTTGCGCCGGAAGAACAGCGCCTCACTGCGGTCCTTGAATTCTTCGAACGTGGCCGAGAGGAACGGGTCGTCGGTGGCCGTTGCGGCCGCGCGCGCGGGGCTGCCGAGTGCCGGACCGTTTTCGAGGATGCGCTCGATCTCGTCGCGCGAGATCGAGGTCCCCTCGGCCAGCACGGTGGCACCTTCGAGCAAGTTGCGCAGTTGGCGGACGTTCCCTGGAAACGACAACGACAGCAGGCGCTCCAGCGCTTCGCTGCTCAGCGTGTGGGGCGCGCGGCCCGAGCGGGCGGCGATCTCACGCAGGAAGTGCTGACAAAGCTGGGGCACGTCCTCGAGCCGGTCGCGCAGCGCCGGGACACGCACGGGCACGACGTTGAGTCGATAGAACAGGTCCATCCGAAAGGTCTTGGCTTCGACGGCCTGTGCCAAGTCGGCATTCGTGGCCGCGACGATGCGGATGTCGACCGGCTGCGCCTTCTGGCCCCCGACGCGCGTCACCTCGCGCGACTCGAGCGCGCGCAGCACCTTGGCCTGCGCAGCGAGCGGCATGTCCCCGATTTCATCGAGGAACAGCGTGCCTTCGTGCGCCAGCTCGAAGTGCCCGATGCGCTTGTCGATCGCACCGGTGAAGCTGCCCTTCTCGTGACCGAACAATTCCGACTCGATCAACTCGGAGGGGATCGCGGCGCAGTTGACCGTGACGAATGGGCCAGCGGCACGCGCACTCGAAACGTGGATCTGGCGCGCGACGATCTCCTTGCCCGAGCCGTTCTCGCCGGTGATCAGCACCGAGGCGTCGCTGAGCGCGACCTTGCTCACCGCGTCGCGCAGCGCGCGCATCGCCGGACTGGATCCGATCAGGTTGTAGGGCTCCGACAACCTGCGCTTGAGCGAGACGTTCTCGTGGGCCAGGCGCAACTCGCGGATCGCGTTCTTGATCGAGACCACGACGCGGTTGCGCTCCAGCGGCTTCTCGAGGAAGTCGAGCGCGCCACGCTTGAGCGCGTCGACGGCGGTCGCGATGTCGGCATGGCCACTGATCATGATCACGCTCGGACGCACGGCGCGCTGGGCCAACACGTCGAGCAACTCGAGTCCGTCGAGCTTGGGCATCTTGACGTCGCACAAGAGCACCTTGGCGGCGCGGCCCTCGCGCTCCTCGCGCTCGATGCGCGACAGCGCTTCGTTCCCGTCGCGCGCGGTCCACACCTCGAAGCCCTCGTACTGCAGCATCATCTCGAGCGACATACGGATGTCGCCGTCGTCGTCGACCACCATCACGATCGAGCGTTCGCTTGCCATGGCGCTGATCCTGCCTTCGGCCGCGCTCTGCCGCTATCCTCTCGGCGCCTTGCGGACTCACCCGATCGACGAATTGCGCGCCAAGCTGCACGACGGGAGCGCCGTCGTCGGCGGCGTGCTCTCGGGAACCTCGGCCGACGGCATCGACGTGGCGCTGGTGCGTTTCGAGCGCGCGGCCGAGCTCGGAACGCCGCGCGTGCTGGCCTTCGACACCCTGCCCTTCGAGGCCGAGCTCGCGCTGCGCGTGCGGGCCGTGCTCGACGGTGCGCCAACGGGGCTGCGGGAGTGCGCGCTGCTTTCGCGGGATCTCGGGCGAGCGTTCGGTCGCGCGCTGCGCGACGTCGCGCGCCGCAGCGCGCTCGAGCCGGACCTGGTCGGCAGCCATGGACAGACCGTCTGGCACCACGACGGCTGCGAGGCCAGCGGAGCCGCGACGCTTCAGCTGGGGGATGGCGATGAGGTGGCAGAGCACTCAGGCTGCGCGGTGGTCAGCGACTTCCGCACGCGCGATATCGCCTGCGGCGGCGAGGGCGCACCCGTGTCGGCGCTCGCCGACGACCTGATCTTCGCCGAGTTGCCGCGCCCGGCCGCTGTGCTCAATCTCGGCGGCATGGCCAATCTGACGTTCCTCTCCGACGAAGCGGCGCTCGACGCCCGCGCATTCGACTGCGGTCCGGCGAACAGCCTGCTCGACGGCCTCGCGCGGCGGCTCTTGAGCCAGCCTTTCGACCGCGACGGCGCTCGCGCCATGCAGGGCACGCCCCACAAGGCGCTGCTCGACGAGCTCATGGCCCACGAGTTCTTGAAGCGCGCGCCACCCAAGAGCACCGGACGCGACACGTTCGGCGAGAGCTGGGTGCTGTCGGTGGTCGCTCGGGCGCGCGCCATGGGCGTCACTCGCGACGAGGACTTGTTGGCGACGGCCGCGGACTTCGTCGCGCTCAGCGTCGCCCGCGCGCTGCGGGAGCACGGTGCTCCCGTGCACTGGCTAGTGGTGTGCGGTGGGGGCGTGCACCATGCGCGGGTGATGAACACCTTGGCGCTGCATTGCCCGCACCCGCTGGCGTCGGGCGCGGACTTCGGCGTCGATCCCGACGCGCGCGAGGCCGTGGTGTTCGCGACGCTCGCCGCTCGCAACGTGCTCGCTGTGCCGACCACCAAGCCCAACGCGACAGGAGCGCGCGCGGGGCGTGCGCTCGGCAAGCTCTCGTGGCCCGTGCTCGCTTGATCGCCCGATGACCGACCGCCGCACCCTGGAGCGTTTGATCGGATCCGTTCTCGCACCCGAGGTGCGCGTCGCCGGCACGGTCGCGGCGCCGAACGCGATCGTGCCCTCGCGTGACTATCTCGAGCGCTTCCCGCCCGCGCTGGTGGTCGCGTTCGGACGCACGCCGCGTGGTGCCGTGTCGCCGACGCCGCTGCTCGAGCGCCTGCACGCGACGTGCGCGGAGCTGGGGAACTCGGCGCCGCTGGTCGCTTGCGATCTCGAGCAGGGTGCCGGGTTGCACTTTGCCGAAGGCACGCGATTCCCTCCCGCGCTGGCGCTGGCTTCGGCGGCGTCCGAGGAGCAAGGCGCAGACGCGCTCGATTGGATTCGCGCCGCGGGGGAGTGCACCGGCGCCGAGGCGCGCGCGCTCGGAGTCGACGTCGTGTTGGCGCCGGTCGCGGACGTCAACGTGGAGCGCGACAACCCGATCATCG
The DNA here is from genome assembly GCA_020853575.1 of Planctomycetota bacterium. Taxonomy (GTDB): domain Bacteria; phylum Planctomycetota; class UBA1135; order UBA1135; genus F1-120-MAGs118. The sequence continues at coordinate 97,751 of JADYYP010000020.1, read as the reverse complement.
CGGTGCGCAGCTTCGGCGACGACGCGCGCGCGGCGGCCGAGCGCGCGTTGGCCTACGCTCTCGGGGTGCACGCGGGGGGCGCGGCGACCTGCGCCAAGCACTTCCCGGGTCACGGAAACACGAGGCGCGACTCCCATCTCGAGCTGCCCAGCGTCGCGCGCGACGCCGCGACCCTGCGCGCGGTCGAGCTTGAGCCCTTCCGGCGGCTCGTCCAACACGGCGTGGATTCGGTGATGGTGGCGCACCTCGATGTCCCCGCGCTCAGCGGCGCGCCGGGTCTACCGACGACGCTCTCGCACCGGGTCATCACCGAGATCCTGCGAGGCGAGATGGGCTTCACCGGCGTCGTGCTCAGTGACGCGATGAACATGGGTGCGCTCGCGGCGTTCGAGCCGCGCTACGCCCGAGCGCTCGCCGCCGGCTGCGACGCGCTGTTGTGTCCGCACGACCCGTGGCTGGCCGCCGAGGAGCTCTCGCGCGCGGTCGGTGACGGATCGTTGGCGCTGGAGCGTCTGGCGCAAGCGGCCGAGCGCGTGGAAGCGTGGCGCGCGGCACGCCGCACGGTCAAGGCGGGGGCCTGGAGCGCGGACTGGTCGAGGTCGCTGGCCGCCGAGCTCGCATTTCGCGCATTGCGCATCTCGGGACCTTGGCCCGCGCCCAGCTCGGAATGCGCGATCCGCGTGCTCGACCCGGTCCCCGGCTGCGAAACCGAGGAGGTGCGCGACCAGGTCGAGCTCCTGCGCGCTCGCTTGAATCACATCCCCGGGGCGTTCGACGTGCAACCCGTGGTGTGCGAGGCGCGCGCGGGTCGCGGGCGCTACGGTCTGACGGCGGAGGAGATCGCCGCGCTGTCCCCGGCCAGCGGTCGAACGCGCCTGCTGCTGTGGTTTGGATCGCCGCAGTCCGTGCCGGAGGCGTTGTGGGCCGGCGCCTCACCCACGGTTTTGCTCGCGCTGGCGCCGACACCCCCGTGTTTTGCCGCGGCCGCGCGCGCGCTGAGCGAACGCACTTCGTCGCGCGCTCTCGACGCCTCGCTGCGTAGACTTCCGACGCGCTGGGGGTAGAGCTTGGCCCCGCGGACGTGTCAGCGCTCCGTCGAGCCGCGTGCTTGACCCGCTATGCCACACCGCTATCATTCCCCGACCTTTTGCCCCCCGGGAAGGCCCTAGCCTCCCCGACCGCACGTCCCACCCGTCCTCGCGCCGCGAGCGACGGCCGCGAGCGGATGCCTGTCTCCCTGCGCGAACGCTCCGTTCACGCAACTCTCCGTTCCCGCGACTCTCCGTTCGCAGAGCCCCCGTCACTAGAGGAAGCACGACATGACCGGATCGTACCGGAAGCTCGGTCTGGCGCTGGCCGCCCTGTGCCTCACTGCCCCCGCCGTTTGGGCCCAGGATCTCAAGGCTTCGTTCTCCCAGGTCATCGCATCGCTCGACCAGGGCCACGACGCCGAAGCCGCTCGCCAGCTCCAGAAGATCTTGAGCTCGAACCCGTCGCAGCAGGACGTCTTCGCCCTGTGGCAGACGACGTCGCACGACGAATGGTTGCAGATCCTGCGCGGGCCGACCGACGTGCACTTGGCGGGACGGCGCTTGATGGCGCTGATCCAGGCCGAGCGCCAGGCGCGCAAGAACGACAGCGCGGCGATCAACGAGTTGCTCGCCAAGATCGGCAGCGACGACGCCTCGGAGCGCGCCACCGCGATCCGCGAACTGGCCAACAACCACGGCGAGTACGCCGCACCGGCCCTGATCCACTGGGTCTCGGACTCGGGCAATTCGGAGCGCCAGGCGCTGGCGGTCGATGCCCTGATCCGTATGGGTCCGAGTGTGGTGTTGCCGGTCGCCGAAGCGCTCTCGGCGGAAGACAACTTCCTGCGCCGCGAGGCCGCGCGCGTGCTCGGTCGCATCGGCGATCGTCGCGCAGCGGGCGCGCTGGCCGCGATGTTGGCGGTTGAATCCGAGTCCGGAGCGCAGTCGCAGGCCCGCGGCGCGCTCGAGGCCATGGGCGTCAAGGGCAGTGCGGTCGACGAGCTGTGCCGCATCGGCGAGCTCTATCACCTGCGCTCGAGCGACGTGCTCGCGGCCGAGCTGTGGAGCGAAGTCACGTGGTCTTGGACCGGCGGGCGCTTGGTGTCCGCGGCCACGCCGCGCACGCTGTACCCCGACGCGATGGCGCGCAAGTGCTACGAGCTCGCGCTCAAGATCGACGGCAACTCGGCGGCGGCCGCCGCCGGCCTGGCACGCGCGCACGCTGGAACGATCGCCTCCGTCGAAGCGGCTGCGATGATCAACGCCGACGTCGCCGAACTGCAACCGGCAGCCGACCTGGCGCACATTCACCTTTCGGTGCTCGGACCGCGCGCGGCGGACGCCGCTCTGGCGGCCTCGCTCGCCCGCGGTGACAGCTCCACCAGCGTGGTGCTGGCGCGTGCATTGGCCGAGATGAGCGCGAGCACTGCCGCAGCGCCCGCACTGAAGTCAGCGCTCGCGACGCGCGACGGCGCCGTGATGGCGGAAGCCGCGATCGCGCTCGGCAATATGGCGACCTGGGGCAAGGGTGCCGCGGATGCCGCGACCCTCGATGCTCTGTCCGCAGTCACCGCGCGTGAAATCGTGCGCGTTGGCTTCGTCGTCGACCCCGACGCGAAGCGCGCCGATGCCCTGAGCAAGTCGCTCGGTGGGCTGAAGATGGCGGTGACCTCGGCCAGCGACGGACTGATGGGCTTGTCGATGCTGCGGCGCATGCCGGGTGTCGACGCCGTGGTGATCGCGGACTCGCTCCCGGACATCACCGTCCACCAACTGCTCGAGGAGCTGCGCTCCGAGCCGAGTTTCGCCTCGGTGGCCGTGTTCATCGTTTCCGAGCAACCGGAGGCCGCGCAGTCCGCGTTCGACGGCTTGAACGTCACGGTGCTCCCGTCCGCAGCCGATGTCGCGCCGGTCGAGGCCGCCTTGGCCGGCGGCGCCAACAACGAGCGCGCGCGGGCCGAAGGCTTGGCGGGTCAAGCGGGCATGCTGCTGGCGCAACTCGCCGGCAACGGCGCTCAGCTTTCGCCGGCCGCTGTCGGCAACGTCGCGAATGCTCTCGGCCGCAGCGATGCGGTGGCGATGGCCGCTGCGTACACGCTCGCGTCCGCAGGCAACGCCAATCACGTCGCGGCGCTGGCGGCGGTGGTCTCCGACGGCGCGCGCTCCGCGGAGGTGCGTGAAGCCGCGGGACACGCGCTGGCCTCGATCTTTGGTCGCGGTGCGCCCGCCGGCGATGCCGCTGCGGCGCTCACGGCGGTCGTGGGCTCCGACGCGCCGCTGGTCGTGCGCAAGGCTGCCGCGCAGGCGCTCGGCAATTCTCTGGGCGGCAAAGAGCGCCTCGAGTTGACGCTCGGCGCAGGCAAGACGCAGGGCTGAGCTCCGGGGGATCGGAGCGCGCCGCGACTTCCAGCGAGGCGCCTTCAGTCTCCGTCGCTAGCCACTCGAAAAGCGGTCGGCCGGGCGGTACAACGCTCGGCCGACTTCGCCCTAGGCGATTCGCCAGTGTAGCTCAGTGGTAGAGCACCGCTTTCGTAAAGCGGGGGTCATGGGTTCGAATCCCATCTCTGGCTCCATCCAACTCGACGCGGGTGTGCATCGCGAAGATGCACGCCCGCGTCTTGCTTTCGCGCGCTCGCGACAGGCGTGCACGGGTGCGTCGCCGCGGTGCGCTTGGAAGCAGAGGGCCAATGCCGCACACTGGGTTGCTCGCCGTGCCTCCATCGTTCGGCAACTTGATGCGCGCCGTTTTCGGCGGTGGACTCGCGCTCGCGGCGATCCTGTTCGACGTCGTGGAGGTTTCGCTGCGCAGCGGCCTTGCGGCGCTGCTGGCGATGGCGCTCACGACACTGTGGTTGGCTTGGGATCTCGAGCTGCGCTCGTCGTCCAGTCGCGATCTCAAGGCGCTGCGCGACCTGTTCAAGTTCGAGCTGGCGTTGATGCTCGGCTGCGCCACGCTGACCGCGGCGCGCGCGTACCTGTGGTACCGGCAGCTGGTCGCGCCCGTCGACAGCGTCAGCGTCTCACCGGAATCGGTGCGGCTCTACGGATTGGTGTTCATCGCCGTGGCGCTCGGGGGCGAGCTCGTCCTGTGGCGCGCGCGCTCGCTGGCGCGGCTCTTGGCGCGCTTGGCGCAGCGCCCACCGCTGCTGCTCGCGATCAGTTTCGCGACCATGATCGTGGTCTCGACCTTGCTCCTGTGCATGCCTTGGTCCGTGCACGACGTGCAGAAGATCTCGTTGCTCGACGCTTGGTTCACGTCGACCAGCGCCGTGTGCGTCACCGGGCTGGCGGTCAACGACATCGGCTCGACCTACACGAACTTCGGCGAGCTCGTGATCTTGCTCGCGATCCAATTCGGCGGCATCGGCATCATGAGCCTGAGCGCGCTGGCGCTCACCTTTCGACAGGACGCCTCTCTCGTTTCGCAGGCGCAGTACGCCTCGATGTTCGAGGTCGACAGCTTGAGCGAGTTGCGCGGGCTGGTGCGCACGATCGTCAGTTCCACCTTCGCCATCGAAGCCGTCGGAGCCGTGCTCCTGTGGTTCAGCTTCGACGGCGACCCGCGGATCGAGGGGCGCAATTCCGTGTGGTGCGCCGTGTTCCACTCCGTCTCGGCTTTCTGCAACGCCGGTTTCTCGTTGTTCCCAAAGAGCCTCGGTCCGTTCACGACAGCGTTGGCTCCGCAGTGCGTGATCATGTCGCTGATCGTGCTCGGAGGGCTGGGGTTTCCGGTGTACCGCGTGCTGTTCGCGCGCTTGCGCGAAGTGCTCGTGGCGCGTGCCAAGCGACGCACGCCGCGCCTGGAACGTTTCGACCTGACGGGCCGCGTCGTGCTCCTGGCCAGCGCGTTGTTGGTGCTCGGTGGGACGGCGGCCTACGCCGTGCTCGAGTGGAATGGCGCGTTGCGCGAGCTCTCCTACGTCGAGCGCTGCTTCGCGGCGCTGTTCGCGTCGGTGACCACGCGCACCGCGGGCTTCAACACCGTCGAGTTCGGTGCGATGGGCTCGCCGGCGCTCTTGATCACCGTCGTCCTGATGTTCATCGGCGGCAGTCCGAGCTCGACGGCGGGTGGCGTCAAGACCACGACCGCCGCGGTGCTCTTCGCCAGCTTCGCCGGCGAGATGCGCGGCCACGATCCACGCTTGGGGGCGCGCGTCTTGGGCTCGGAAACGTTGCGGCGCGCGACTTCGGTGACGGTCTCGGCCGCCAGCACGCTGACCGCCGTGGTGTTCCTGCTGTGCCTCACCGAGGCGCACGCCTTCCTTCCGCTGCTGTTCGAGGCCGCATCGGCGCTGGGAACGGTCGGACTGTCCACGGGCATCACGGCTGAGCTGTCAGCGCTCGGCCGCGTGGTGCTGATCGGGGCCATGTTCTTCGGCCGCATTGGACCGATGACCGTCGCGTTGGCGATCGGGCGGCGCGCGATGCGCGAGCGTTTCCGCTATCCGTCCGACGAAGTCTCCATCTGGTAGAGTCTCGCCCGTGACAGCCAAGTATCTCGTCGCCGGTCTCGGTCGCTTCGGTTCGGCACTGGCGTTGGGCCTGACCGAGCGCGGCTGCGAGGTCGTGGCCGTCGACCGACGCATGGACTTCGTCGAAGCGCTCAAGGACCGCGTGGCGTACGCGCTCGAGCTCGATGCCAGCGATCCGATCGCTCTCAAATCGATCGACGCGGGCTCGTTCACCGCGGCCGTGGTCGCGGTCGGAGAGGACTTCGAATCGGCCGTTCTGGCCGTCGCGGCGCTCAAGGAAATCGGCGTTGCCAAGGTCATCGCGCGCGCGCGCAACAGCCGTCAGGCGCGCATCCTTCGCGCCGTCGGTGCGAGCGAGATCATCGAAGTCGAGAGCGAGGTCGGGCGTCGCCTGGCCGAGACTCTGGTCTCGAAAGGCTGAGCGGTCCTCAGCGGTCGCTTCGCACACTCGCGCGGCGCGCGGCTGCGAAGCCCTGCGTATGGCAGGCGGGCGGGGCCGCGGCGAGCCTCAGATCCTGGAGGACCGCGCGTGCCCGTCATCTTCGAACCGTTCAAGATCAAGGTCGTCGAACCGCTGGCCCTGCTCACGCGCCAGGAGCGCGAGCTGCACTTGAGAGCCGCGGGCGGCAATCTCTTCGGGGTTCCCGCCGAAGCCGTGACCTTCGACTTCCTGACCGATTCGGGCCAAGCCGCGATGTCGACCGAGCAATGGTCGGCGGTGATGCGCGCGGACGAGAGCTATGCCGGATCGCGCTCGTTCAAGCGCTTCGAGGCCTCGGTGCGCGAGCTGTGCGGCTACCGCAACATCATTCCGACGCACCAGGGCCGCGCCGCCGAGCGCATCCTGTTCTCGCTGACGGTTTCGAAGGGCAAGCTGATCCCCAGCAACTGCCACTTCGACACGACGCGGGCCAACATCGAGTACGGCGGCGGCGAAGCGCTCGACTTGGTGATCGACGAAGCTCGCGATCCGCAGCATCCGCATCCCTTCAAGGGCAACATCGACCTGCAGAAGCTGGAGCGCGTCGTGCGCGAGCGCCGCGCGGACATCCCACTCGGCATGGTGACGATCACCAACAACACCGCCGGTGGTCAGCCCGTCAGCCTCGAGAACTTGCGTGGCATCTCGCGGATCTTGCGCGCCGCGGGCATCCCGTTCCTGCTCGACGCCTGTCGTTTCGCGGAGAATTGCTGGTTCATCCGCGAGCGCGAGCCGGGGCAAGCGCAGCGCACTCCGCATGAGATCGCGCGCGAGGTGTTCTCGCTGGCCGACGGCTGCACCGTCTCGGGCAAGAAGGACGCGCTGGTGAACATGGGCGGGTTCTTGGCGCTCGACGACGACGAGCTCGCGCTGCGCGCGCGCAACCTGCTGATCTTGACCGAGGGTTTCCCGACCTATGGCGGCTGCTCGGCGCGAGATCTCGAGGCGATGGCGGTCGGCTTGCACGAGTCGCTCGACCCGCACTACCTCGAGTACCGAGCCCGCAGCACGGCCTACTTGGCGCAGGGCCTCAATCGCGCGGGCATCCGCACCGTGCAGCCCCCGGGCGGCCACGCGGTGTACATCGATGCCCACGCGCTCTTGCCGCACATTCCAGCCGAGCAGTTCCCCGGTCAAGCGCTGGCGATCGAGCTCTATCTGCACGGCGGGATCCGCTCCTGCGAGATCGGCTCGGTGATGTTCGGGAAGCTCACGCCCGACGGGTCGTTCGCACCCGCGCGCAACGAACTCGTGCGACTCGCGATCCCGCGCCGCGTGTACACACAGAGCCACATCGACCGCGTGATCGAGCTCGCCGGCGAAGTCGCCGCGCGCGCGAGCTCCTTGCGCGGTCTGCGCATGAGCTACCGTCCAGAGTTCCTGCCGCACTTCACCGGTCGTTTCGAGTCGGTCGGCTGAGGGCGGGGAGGCACGACCGCTCCGCCTGTCGCTCGGCGCGCAGCTCGAGCCTCGGCCGGAAGCGCCTCGCCAGCGCCTCCCGCAGCTATTTTTCAGCGCCTACTTCGCCGCACCTATTTCGCCGCGCCTACTTCTCCGCGCGATCGCGCCCAGGGATCACGGTGCTGGTCGGATCCGGGCCAGGATCGACACGCGGGAGCGGCGTGAAGGCCAGTTCGAGATTCTCCACCAGCGCGTGCGAATTGAAGGCCTTGCGCGCGACGCGCTCGAGTGCGTCGACGTTGCGCGCGATCCACGGCTGGGCCGCGCTCGCGTCGACGGCGCGCCGGAACGTGCCCGGCGCGGAGCCGAAGCGCGTGCGCAGCGCCACGAGGTCGACGGCCAGCGGGAACAGCTCCTTCTTGTGGGCCGCGCGCCACGACGCCGCGCTCGTGCGCGCGAGGAAGGCATCGGTCAGGCCGTCCTTGTGCACCAGCGTGTGGTTGAACAGGCGCCAGGCGGTCGCGCACCAACCCTCGGTGCGGATGGGGGGCTGGACCCCACCCGGGCCCGCCGCGCGCCAGCGAGCGTACTCCTCGCGAATGTCGACCGGCCCCGCCGGGAGCAGCGGGCTGTCCCCCCAGATCAAGTCGAGCTGCGCGTCGTCGAGGCGTTCGATGTCGGGCTCGAGCGTCCAGGGGGAGTAGCTCAGATCGGGCTTGAGGCGGTGATATTGCGCGTCGTTGATCTCGTCGACCTGCACGTGCCCGGCGTCGCGTGCGATCGGGTGGGACGTCAGTTGGCGCGGTCGCATCAGGAAGCACGCGGCCGCCAGCGCGAGCGTCGTGCTCGCGACACCAACCGTGCGCGCCGCGCCGTTCCACAGCGCGCTGCCATGCTCGAGCAGGCCGGCCGCGGAGCAGGCCAACAGGCAGAAGGGAAAGGCGAGATAGCGATAGTGCCGCGGATCGCCCCCGATCTTGGCGACGTACACGGCGACGAGCGCGGCCGCGGCGAGCATCACCACGCGCTCCGCCGTGCGCGCACCGGCGACGGGCCGCACGAACCAGGCGAGCGCCGCGAAGGCGGGAACGAGCACATAGGTGCCGTAGACCACGAACGTGTCGTGCAGGTAGCGCAGTCCGCGCGCCCAATTGACCTCGTCCTTCAGATAGAACGTGTTCGGCAGCAGGTCCGCGTAATACACGACGCGGAACCCCAGCCACGCGCCCACGGTGGCGGCGCACAGCGCGAACGGAAGCCAAGGGAAGCGCTTGGTGCGCCACCAGGCCCAGGCGAGCGCGAGCACGAAGGGCAGCGCGAGCTCGTGCCGCACGAGCGGCGCGAGCCCCAAGAGCACGCCTGCCGTGCGCGACGTCGGTCGCGCGACGTACGACGCATATCCGACGGCGCACAGCTGCACCAGCGGGGCTTCGACGCCCGAGGTGAAATAGCTCTGCACCGCGTAGTTGAAGGCCAAGTACACGAGCGGGAAGTTCGTCACCGGCGCGCCGCGCGGCGCGAACTCTCGGGCGAGGCGCACCAGGAGCGCCCACGTGCCGATGGCGCACACCAGGCCGATCGCGCGTACGATCAACCACCAGTCCAGGCCCAACGCGCGCAGCGGCACGAGCAACACGCACCACAATGGACTGGAATAGCCCTCGACGTACTCGCCTTCGTTGAACACCAGCCCGCGGCCGAGATACACCAGGTTGTCGACGTAGCGGAAGTAGATGAACGCGTCGTCGAGCAGCCACGAATACTGCAGTGTGAAGAACAGGCTCGCCGCGAGCGCCGCCCATTCGATGGCCGTGGGGCGCGGGAAGCGCTGGCGCTCGACACCCGAGTCGGCCGACATGCGCGCGGCTAGAACCCGATCGACAGCAAGAGACCGTAGATCCAGTCTTCGGCGTTGAAGGCCGCCACGTTGGTGAACATCACGCTGGGAGTCAGCGCGACGTGCGAGCCGAGTCGGAAGTCGATGCCGCCGCCGAGATACCAGCCGAAGCCATCGCCGTCGCTGCCGGCGGTGGCTCCGACGTCCGCGCCCGATTTCGTGCCGTCGTCCTTGCGGTACATCAGGCCACCGCGGAAGTAGGGCACGTAGATCGGGTCGTCGGATCCGCGGTCCGCCAAGCGCAGCCCGAGCAGAGCGCGATACACGTCGACCTCGTCGTCACTGGCGCCCAGTCCGACGGCGGACGCCGGCACGCTGTAGGTGCCGTACATCAGCCCGAACTCGAGCCCCATGCCGCGCTCCGCCTCCCAGTTGTAGAGGATGAAGTCGATCGAGTAGGTCGTGTCCTCCTCGGGATCCTCGCCGTTGAAGGTGTCGTAGTCGCCGTTGACGAAGTGCCCGCCGATCGCGAGCACCGCCTCGGGCTCCCAGGCGTAGGACCCACGGCGCTGCGCCGCGGTCCACGAAGCGCGCTCGATGGCCGTCGGCTCGGGTTGGTACAGCGCGGGCAGCGCCGCCTCGCGCGGATGGAGGGCAGAGGCGAGGACGAGCAACGGGGTAGGTGCGGCGAACATCGTTCTCCTTCGGGGCGCGGCGGGTGGGCCTCGCGCGGCGGGGATTCTACGGTTGGCGACTCGCGTGGTGCACGCACGCGCCTGGCTTCTCGCGGTGTCGTCGGCGACGATGCGCGTACGATGCAGTGCACCCGTCAGCGCATGAAGCTCTCTCACGCTCTCCTGGTCGCCGCGCTCGCGCTCGGTGCCTGCGCAACCCAGCCGCGGTCGCCGTCCGCGACGGCTGAGAGCGCTTGGGTTGAGCTGTTCGACGGGCACACGCTCGACGGCTGGACCACGGTCGGCGGGCGCTACGACGGCCATGCGACGTGGACCGTCGAGGACGGTGCGATCACTGGGCGCGAGGGGCCCGGTCGAGCAGGCGGGTTGCTCTACACACGCGAGCTCTACACCGACTTCGAGTTCGAATGCCAGGTGGCGCTCGAGTGGCCGTTCGACAGCGGCGTGTTCCTGCGCATGGCTCCCGAGGGTCGCGGTGCTCAGGTGACTCTCGATTACAGGCCGGACGGAGAAATCGCGGCGCTCTATTCCGATGGCTACCTGCAGCACAATCCGACTGCGATCGAGCATCTCGCGCGGTCCGGTTGGAACCACCTGCGCGTGCGCTGTGAGGGTTCCGAGATGCACGTCCAGGCCTGGCTCAACGGCGCGAACGTGCTCGACTTCCAACTGCCGGCGGGCTCACAGGGTTTCGCTCCGACGGGGCGCATCGGGATCCAGGTCCACGGCGACTCCCAATCCCCGCCTGGAACCAAGGTGCAGTACCGCGCGCTGCGCGTGCGACGGCTCGGCCGCTAGTCGCGCCGCGGCCACCACAGGTCGAGTGCGACCAGCGCGAGCGAGAGCAGGGTCGCGCCGGCGTACAGGGCTCCGGCACCGATCAGCAGCGGCACCAGCGCCGCGCTCGAACGCGCCAGCCACCAGCACGCCAGGTCGACGAGCAGTCCCAAGCCCGCGAGAGCGAACAGCCCATCGCGCAGCGCCTTGGGCCAACGCGTGGCGAGCAACAGGAAGCCGATCACGATGCTCATCGACGCCAACGCCAAGGCATGGGTGTGCGTCGAGGCCGCCAGCACTTTGAGCGGCACGGGAGCGACCGACTTGGAAAACGCGAGCTTCTTGACGTCGTCGAAGTACTCGAGCGGCACCTTGGCGCCGATGCCGTCGCCCTTGGTCGAGTTGCGCGCGTGGCACTCCAGGCAGCTCTTGCGCAGGAGTTGGTCGGGCGCGGCGTCGCCCAAGTCGAAGTTGTCGTAGTCCTCGACGATGCGGCCGGAGCGCAGCCACTTGAGCAGCAACTCGCGCTCTCCCTCGAGCAGTTCCGGAGGGTGCTGGCGCTCGAGCGCCGACACCAGAGGCGCGGTGGTGTTCACGCCATGGTAGGCGCCGGTGATGTCCTCGAGCGAGACACCGGGCTGCTCGTCGCGATTCTGGTGGTGCTCGCGCAGGTGGTACGCCGAGGCACCAAAACCGATCGCCAGCACCGCCACGAAAAGCGTCAACGCCAAGCGCGCGCCGAACGCCAGGTCTCTCAAGCGCAGCTCGTTCACACGCTCTCCAGCAGCTCGGGGGGGATCGCGATCTCGCTCTTCGAACGCACCGCGCGATCGGCGTGGATGGCGACGATGGTCGTGCGCGCGGCCTCACTGGCGCTGCAGGCTGGTGCCTTGTTCTCGAGGCACGCGGACACGAAGTTGGCCAGCGAGTAATACAGCGACGAGTAGGGCAGACCGACGCCCTCGGTCAACTTGCCTTGGGCCGCGAGCTTGGTGGCCTCCGCGATCAGCGTGATGCCTTCGTCGTTGTGGAACTTCTGGCGGTTGGCGTAGACCTCCCAGCCCTGCGTCGGCGCGTCGGCTTCCTTGAACATCCAGCCGTGCGTCCAGGCGAGCTTGATCGCGGCCATCTCGCCGGCGAGCAGCTCGTAGCGCCCGTCGTAGCTGCTGGCGAGCGTGCACGAGTAGTGCGCGCGCAAGCCATCGTCGAAGCCGAGCTCGAGCGCGATGACGTCGGCGAGCTCGCGGCCGTCCTTGTGCAAGCGCAGGTCTCCCGTGCCGCGCACGAGCGTGGGATAGCGCCCGAGGAAGTAGTGGAACACGTCGAGCTGATGAGCACCCTTCTCGCCCGCGAGCCCCAGCGACACGGCCGGATCGAGGTGCCAATTCAGCTCACGATCCCGCTCGGGCGTCGAGCCGGGCGTGCGCCACGAGGTCTTCTTGTGGTCCTGCGCGCGCAAGTGCGACAGCTGTCGCAGTTGGCCGGACTTGAAGAACGAACGCGCCAGTGAATACACCGGATTCGCGCGCCCCTGGAAGCCCGCGGCGAACACCTTGCCCGAGCCCTTGGCTGCGGCCGCGATCGCCGCGCAGTCTTCGATCGTGTGCGCGAGTGGCGTCTCGCAGTAGACGTGCTTGCCGGCGGCGAGTGCGTCGAGCGCGACTTGCTTGTGCAGGTGGGTCGGGGTCGCGATCACGATGCCCGCGATCCCGGGCTCGCGCTCGAGCAACTCCTTGTGTGTCGCGTAGCCCTTGAGCCCTTGCGCCTTGCGCACGGCCGACTGCAAACGCGCATCGTCGGTGTCGCACACCGCGAGCACCTGCGCATCGGCCAGCGTCGAGAGTTCGCCCAAGATCGCGCGTCCCTGGCGACCGGCGCCCACGACCGCGACGCTGATCGGCGCGGCAGCGCCCGAGCGTGGGTGGAGCAACTCGAAGCTCGGAGCGAAGAACATCGCGGCCGTGCCGCCGGCCGTGGAACGCAGGAACTGGCGTCGATCTGAGGAGGTCATCGTGGGGTCGAGCTGCGCGGGGAGAGGGATTCGAACACGGAGCACGGGCCGAGGATCTGGGCATCGCCGGAGGGGCCTCGGACCCAGAACGCGAGCTCGCGCGGCAGGAGCGCGCTCCAACTCACGTCGCGCGAGGCGAGCACCAAGGCCGCCGTCGACCACGCGTCGCAGTCGAGCGCGGAGGCACCGACCACGGCGCATTGCATCTCCAGCGGAACCGGCTTGCCACTGCGAGGGTCGAAGATGTGGCCGACTTCGTGACCCGCGAACTCCACGGTTCGACCGCGGGGCGCGGAGAACGAGAGCGCCGTGTCGCGCAGCGTGACGAACGCGCCGGACTCACGGCCCAACTGCACACGCCAGCCCGACTCACCGGGCGGCGCGCCCAGGGCCACGACACTGCTGGTTCCGCCGTGCACCAGGGCGCATGCGATGCCGTTGTCGCGCAACGAGCGCGCAGCGAGCTCGAGCGCGTAGCCTTTGGCGACCGAGCCCAGGTCCAGCGCGGTGTTGCGCGACGTGAAACGCACGGCCCGCGTGCGCTCGTCGAGCTCGAACGTGCCGCGCGCCTCGCTCTCGCGCTGCTCGTCGACGCGCCGTCGGAAGCCGAACGTGCGCATCAGCGGGCCTACGGCGATGTCGAATGCGGCCGAGGTCGCGCGCTGCAGCGCGGAGCAACGCTCCAGCAGCGCGTAGGTCTCGGGGTCCAGCCTGACCGGGCGCTCCGCCGCCTCGCGGTTGACGCGCGCGATCAGGCTGTCGCTGCGGAAGACACTGAAGCGTTGGTCGCAGCGCTCGACGAGCTCGAGCGCTGCTTCGCCCGCCGCGCGGGCCCGGGGCTCGTCCTCGCCGTCGAGGACGAGCTCGAACCGCGTCCCGCACGCCTCGGTCGCAAGCCGCACCAGCATCGCAGCGCCGTCACGCGCGGCGCGCGGTCATCGTCGCCGGGTCGAAGCTCCACGCGCAGCCTTCGAACATCGAGCGGTGCGCGAGGTCGACGATCACCATCACCTTGCTCGCCGTGTCGACGTCGCCGATGGCCTTTTCGCGCGTGCGCATGCACTGCATCCAGTGCAGGCGGTGGGCATCCTGGTCGTTCTGCACAGGCATCGCCGGCGACACGAAGGTCTGCTCTTCCTTCTCCTCGGCGAAGATGTGCTCGGGGCGCAACACACAGTCGTTGCTGGCGAGGTACAGGTTGGCCTCGTGCCCGCGGACCAAGGTCTCGACGCCGGTCTCGTTGCAGGTCGACCCGGCGATGGTCATGGTGTGGCCCTTCTCGAACTCGACCGTGAGATTGACTTGGTCGAAGTTCTCCATGGCGTGGTCGACGTAGTGACCACCCGAGGCCGTGACGCGCGTGGGCCAGCCCTGGTCGAGCGCGTAGACCAAGGGTGTGGTCACGTGCACCAACAGGTCGCCGACGATCCCGCTCGACCAGGTCTTGTAGCGCCGCCAGCGGAAGAACACCGCCGGATCGAAGGGCTGCTTGCCGGCCGGGCCGCACCACATGTCCCAATCGAGCATCTCGCCGGGAACGACCTTGTCGTCGATGCCGTAGAGCCACTCGCCATTCTTGGAGTTGCGGCAATAGCTGGTCTGCGAGAAGGTCGGCTTGCCGATCGCGCCCGACGCGATCAGCTCGCGCGCCTTCCAGTACTTGCGGTGCTGCAGGAACTGCGTGCCGCACTGGAAGACGTTCTGCGGGTTGGCGTTGACCGTGGCGCGCAGTGCGAGCGCCTGCTCGAGGTCGTACGTCATCGGCTTCTCGCAGTAGACGTCGATCCCCTTCATCATCGCGTCGATCGAAATCTGCGCGTGCCAGTGCTCCGGCGTCGCGACCAGCACGCCGTGCAGGTCGTCGCGCGCCAAGAGATCGCGGTAGTCGCGGTAGCCCTTGACGTCGAGGCCTTGCTCGCGAGCGGCGAACTCGACACCGCGCTCGAGGTAGGGCTTGGCACAGTCCGAGATCGCGACCACCTGCACGTTCTCGTTGCCCGCCTTGGCGAGCGCGCAGAAGCGCTGCAAGTGCGCGAAGCCCATCGCCGGCGTCGAGGGCGCGCCCATGCCGACGATGCCGATCCTGATCGGCTGCCCCGGCTGCGGGCGTGCACGGTCCGCGCCGCGCGCGGCGACGAAACGCTTCGCTCCGCTCCCGGCCACGCAAGCACCAGCCATGGCCGCGGCGCCGAGCGCCAGCACATCGCGACGGGACGTGTTCAAACCCTTGCTTCGAGGCTGATACGAGGTCATGGGACGGATGCGGCCGGCGGCCGCTGGCGGGAGCGGGGGAGGGGAGTGGGACGTGAGGCGCCGCAGTCTACGCCGCAGCTGCGCGAGTGTCGCGCTCCGCGCGGGCCGGTTGCGCATGGCGAGCGCGGAGACGCTCTGCTAGCGTCCGCGCGAGGTTCACGGGTGAAAGCACAACGGACGATTCCGCACGGTCGCGCCTTGATCGAACTCGAAGCGCTCAAGGCGCGCTTCGGAGACGGCTCGGCTGCTCGCAAGCTCCAATTGCTCGAACAGCTCGCGCGCGCCGAGCTCGCCAGCGCGAGCCAAGTGGAGCGCTTGCACGAGGTCGCCTGCTTCCTGCGCGCGCACCCCGACGACCAGCACGTGCTGGCCGCCAGCGAGCGCCTGCTCGAGGGCTTTGCACGGCGCCGCGACCTGAAGCGCCACCGCGACGCGCTCGCCGACACCGGGATCGCGGGCACCGCGATCCACTACCCGTTCTTCGCGCCGACCGCGCGGCGCCTGTGCGCGCAGTGGGGCGAGCGCTTGCACGTCCATTGGCGCTGGTTCGAAGGCCGTGAGAAGCTCGAAGGCCGACTGGCGCTGCTGGCGAGCTACTCGGAGACGCCGGGCCTGGACGAGTACGACATGCCGCTCGCGCGTTGGATCGCGCGTCTCAAGGGGCCGCGCGAGACCGATGCGCAGTTCATCATCCGGCGCTTCGAGCGCATCGGAGCCAGCGAGGCCGAACGCGACGCGCTGTACGAGGAGCTCGGGTTGGAGCTGACGCTCGAGCCCGGGCCCACGACGCCGTCGCGCACGCTGGCTCGCTTCCCGCGGCCCAAGGTCCACTTTCAGACATCGGCCCTGCGACGCGAACGCCCGGACATCCGCCGCGAGCTGGCGCGTCCGCCGCTCTCGATCCGCGCCGTCGACGAGCGCGAGGGAGCGCGCTGGGTCGAGCTCGCGCGCAATGCCATGGTGACGCGCTCGCGCGATCTCGATGCCTTCATGCACGGCGACGCGCGCGACGTGCGCGTGATCGACTGCGGCGAAGGTCTGGAGTTCGTTTGCATCGGCGTGAAGCCCGATCGCCGCCTGATGCTCGAGTCGGTGTACGCCTTCCTGACGCTCAAGAACGGCGTGCCCATCGGGTACGTGCTGACGAGCGCGTTGTTCGAGAGCTCGGAGATCGCCTACAACGTGTTCGACACCTGGCGCGGAGGCGAGGCCGGCTACGTCTACGGTCGCGTGCTGGCGATGACGCGCGCGGTGTTCGGCTCGAACGCGTTCACCATCTATCCCTACCAACTGGGCGGTGACGGCAACTCGGAAGGGCTCAAGTCGGGCGCGTGGTGGTTCTACCAGAAGCTCGGATTCCGCTCGCGCGCGCCGGCCGTGCTGGCGCTGATGGAACGCGAGCTCGCGCGCCTGGCCCGCGATCCCGGTCAGCGCTCGAGCCTCTCGACGCTCAAGGTCTTGGCCAAGGAGAACGTGTACTGGTACGCCGGGCGCGAACGCGACGACGTGATCGGTCTGTTCCCGCTCGACCGCGTGGGCTTGGCGATCACCGACTACCTCGCGGCGCGCTTCGGTTCGGATCGCGAGCGCGGCGAGCACGTGTGCGCGGCGGAGGCCGCGACGCGCTGTGGAGTCCGCGACTGGCGCCGCTGGAGCGCCGACGAGCGTCTGTGGTGGACCCGCTGGAGTCCGCTGCTCCTGCTGCTCCCCGGCCTCGAGCGCTGGAGCGCCGACGAGCGCGCCAGTTTGGTGGCGGTCGTGCGCGCCAAGGCCGGACGCCGCGAGAGCGACTTCGTGCGCGCGATCGATGCGCACTCGAAGCTGCGCTCGGCTCTGCGCGCGTTGGTTCGACCCGCTCGGGGGCGCTGATTACGAAAACGTAGCGCCTCCCATACCGACCTGCCTCCGCGGCCCGTCGGCGCGGGATTGGTCCGACCTTTGCCTTGCCGGCGCATCCGGTTTTTGCGGAGTCGCGCCATGCTTCGAACACACCTCATCGCCGCCTTGGTTGGTTTCGCGCCCACGCTGTGCTTCGGTCGGATCGCAGCGCAGCAGGACGCCAGCACTCCCGGGCCGGTCGGGCCGCGCCAGGCCGAGCAGCTCGGCGAGTTCGAATTCGATTCACGCGAGCAGTGGATCCACACATTGCGCCTGCTGCGCGGCGTGGACGGCGCGAGTTGGCGGGTGTGGTGGGAGCTGCACCGCGACGAGTACCTGCACCTCAAGGACAACGTGTATGCCTCGCCGGTCGTGCAGGGCAGCGACGAGTGCTACCTCGCGCCGAGTCCGGCGTGGGCTTGCGAGGAGCTTCGGCCGAGCGTCGAGCGCGTCGTGCAGGAGACACTGCCGGCGCTGTTCGAGGTCCTGGCGACGACGCGCTCCGCGAGCATCACGCAGGCGAGCTTGATCGCGGCGGCGCGCTCCGGTGACGAGCAGCGGCGCGGTGCGATCGCGCGAAGCATCGAGCCCTATCTCGGGCACGCGAACGAGGACGTCGCCGCCTCCGCGGTGCTCGCGCTCGGAGTCCTGGGTTCAGCGCATGACCTCGACCTGTTGCGCGCCGTGCTACGCGATGACGTGGAAGCGCTCGCTGCGCGCCGCATCGCCGTTCAAGGGCGCATCTCGATGCGCGTGCGGGCCTGCGCCGGCTACGCGCTGGGGCTTCTCGCTCGCGGGGCGGACAGCGCCACTCGCACGCGTGCGGCTTCGGCGCTGATGGGTGGAATCTCGTGCGCCAACGGCTCGTCCGAGCCCAGTCAGGTCGCCGCGGCATGCGCGCTGGCGATCGGGCTCGTGCCGCTCGACAGCGACCTGTTCGCGCCGCTGCCGGATGCCCACACCCAGCGTTGGTCGAGCGTGCGCTCGCTCGAGGAGCAGATCGTGAGCCTCTCCGCCGCCCTCGAGCAACGCGAGTTGCCGGTGCAGGTGCGCGCGCAGCTTCCGACGTCGATCGCACGGTTGCTCGCTCGCGCGCCGCAGAGCGCCGCCGTGCGCGAGTTGGCGACGCGCCGCATCCTCGCGGCCTTCTCGGGCTCGGACCGCGACAGCGCCGAGGTGCGCGCGGGCTGCGCGATCGCGCTCGGAGTGATCGGGGACTCCGATCAGGACCGCTTGGACGTCGACGTGCGCCGTGCGTTGGAGGACGCTCTGACGAACGAGAGCGACACGCGCATCCGTTGTGACGTGATGTTGGCGCTGGCCCGCGTCGCATCGCGCGCTGGCGTCGGACCGGGCTCCTTCGCGTCCCTGGACAACGGGCGCGGCGACCCGCGCGCGGTATTGCTCGATCAACTGAGCCGCGGGACCTCCGCGGAACGCGCGCACGCTGCATTGGCGCTGGGAGTGCTGGAGCACCACGTGGCGAGCGTGCGACCCGCGCCGTCGGTGCGCGTGGTCACGGCTCTGCGCGAGGCCTTGGCGCGCGTGACCGAGGGGGAGGAGGCCGGCGCGCTCGCGCTCGCGCTCGGCTTGGCCCGCGACCGCGACGCGAGCCCGTTGCTGCTCGAGCGACTCGCGGCGGCCGGCCAGCGCTCCAGCGCCGGGCCGCTGGCTTTGGCCTTGGGGCTCCTGGGCGAGACCGACGCGATCGCAGCGCTGCGCAAGCTCGTCGCGGATGCGACCTTCGATCCCGCGCTGTTGCGCGACGCGGGAACCGCGTTGGCGTTGCTCGGCGACAAGGACGTCGTTCCGCAGCTGATCGAGCTCCAGCGCGGAACCTCGAGTGTCCCTGCGCGCTCCGCGATCCTCGCTACCCTCGGAGAGATCGGCGACGCGCGGGCCTTGGCGACCCTGGTGGGGATCGTGCGCGATGCCGAGGGCCAACCGACCTTGGTGCGCGCCTTTGCCGCCGCGGCGTTGGGGACCTGCAGCGATCGCGCGGCTCGGCCGTGGACGGCACTCCTCCACGCTGACACGAACCAGCGCGCCAGCGTGCGCTCGGAATTGGCCTTCGAGGGGCTCGCCGGCGCATTCGAATCGGACTGAGTCGCGCCAGCGGCGTGCAGGTCGTCCGAGCGACACGCGGGCGGCAGTCTGGGTGCGCGCGCGTGAACGCGGGCCGCTCGGTGAGTACCTTGGAGCGGTCATGCTCAAGCTCCTGGGCTCGAAGAAGCTCCTGATCGGTGTCGTGCACCTCCCGGCGACGCCCGGCGCGCCGCGCTTCCACGGGGATCGGCGCTCGATCGCGCGCCGAGCAGTGGAGGACGCGCGCGCGCTCCTCGAGGGTGGTTGCGATGCCTTGATCGTCGAGAATTTCGGCGACGTGCCCTTTTTCGCGCGCACCGTGCCGCCGGAGACCATCGCGAGCATCGCGCTCGCGCTCGAGGCCGTGCTCGAGGTCGCCGGAGGAGCTCCGGTCGGCGTCAACGTGCTGCGCAACGACGCGCGTGCGGCGCTCGGATTGTGCGCGGCCACAGGCGCCTGCTTCATCCGCGTCAACGTGCACACCGGCGCGGCGGTGACGGACCAGGGTCTGATCGAGGGCGACGCCGCGGCGACGTTGCGCGAGCGCCAGCGGCTGTGTCCGGATGCCGCGCTGCTGTGCGACGTGCACGTCAAGCACGCCGTGCCGCTCGGTGGCGGTTCGCTCGAAGCGGCCGCGCTCGACACGCTCCACAGAGGGCTCGCCGATGCGCTGATCGTCAGCGGCAGCGCCACGGGGGCGGCACCGGACGCAGCGCTCGTGGCGACGGTGCGCCGCGCGGCGCCCCACGCGCCGTTGTTGATCGGCTCGGGGCTCGACGCGGCAAACGCCAGCCGGCTGTTGGCGGACGCCAGTGGCGCGATCGTCGGCACCGCGCTCAAGCGCAACGGAGCGGTGCTGGAGCCGGTCGAGGCGCGACGAGTGCGCGAGCTGCGCTCGATTTTCGACGCCGCGGAGCAGCGCTGATGGGGCTCGAGGAGCACCGCCAGGACGCACCCAAGGCGCTGCGCTTCGCCGTGATCACGATCAGCGACACGCGCGACGCTGCGACCGATCGCGGCGGGCCGTTCCTCGCGGATGGACTGGCGAGCGCCGGGCACGTGGTGACACTGCGCGAGATCGTCAGGGACGAGCGCAGCGAGATCGAGTCCGCCGTGCGCCGCGCCGTGGCCCGCGAGGACGTCGATCTGGTGCTCACGACTGGTGGCACCGGCTTGGCACCGCGCGACGTGACCTTCGACACGCTGCGAGCGCTGTTCGACTCGGAAATCCCGGGCTTCGGCGAGCTGTTCCGCTGGCTGAGCTTCCGCGAGATCGGCGCCGCGACGCTGCTCTCGCGCGCGATCGGCGGATTGCTGTCGCGCAAGGTCGTACTGGCCCTTCCGGGCTCGCCCCGAGCGCTGAAGCTCGCGCTGGAAGAGATCGTCCTGCGCGAGGCGGGGCACTTGGTCGCACAGGCGCGCGGACCCCGACGGGACGGCTAGCGTGAAGCAGCCGACGCAGGGCGAGCGCGCGGGCGACCACGACCACGCGGGACATGCCGGCCACGGTCACGGTGGCCCGATCGTGTGGGATCCGCAGGCGGCGCAGCGCTCCAAGGCGAAGTGGCTGATCGCATCGGGACTGGCTCTGATCGTCTGCGGCGCCGCGCTGTGGAACTGGAATCGGCCGCGGCCGTTCGTGCCACCCGCGCCCGCTGACCTCGCGCTCTACGACGAGCCCTCCCGGGCCGAGTTCGAGCGCTTGATCGGCGCGGTTTGCGCACGCGCGGACGATGCCATGGCGCTCGGACGCTTGGCGCTGTTCTTCGACGGTCGAAGGGCGTGGGGCGAGGCCCAGGTGTGCTACGCGAGAGCCGACGAGCTCGATCCCTCGCGCTCGGTGTGGGCTTTCGGAGCCGCGAATGCCGCGCGTCAGCGGGGCGCGCGCGAGGAGGCCGCCGAGCTCGCGCGCGCGCTGCTCCTGCGCTTTCCCGGCGATCCGTCGGCGACCGCGCTCTTGGCGGAGCTCGGCCGCGCGCGCGAGTAGTGCGCTTGCCCGTCGCGCGCGGGCGCGAGCGACGCGTACACTCGCCGTGCACCCACTCGTGTCGTCGCGCCGTCGCGGCGTGCACGCGTTCGAGCGGAGACCAGGAAACGACCATGTTGGCGACACTCTTCGGCGCGTTGGCGGTGATTCAGGCGGAGCTAGCCCCGAAGGGCTGGCAACACGAGCTCGTCGTGCACGAGTCGTTCGAGGACTTCTACGCCGATGGGATGGCGTCCGCCTATCGCTCGGAGCTCAACGCCGAGGCACCGGTTGCGCTCACCGCCGGCCACGTGCACGGCGGGCCGGAGCAGATCGACGCCTACTGGGACAGCAACCCGGAGTCGCGCGCACCAGAGTGGCTCGACGGTTTCTACGAGTCGCGCGAGTTGGTCGTCGAGCAAGGCTTCCAGGAACTGGTCGCGTCCTGGAACGTGCACGTTCCGGCCGGCGCTGGCATGTGCTTCGAGTTGCGCGTGCGCGAGGACGCGAGCGCGCCATGGACGCCGTGGATGTACGTCGGCGACTGGGGGCAAGCGCTGCCGCCCACGCTCTACCTGCGCCGCGCCGATCCCGGTGGACCGCGTGTCGACTTCACGGCGCCCAGGACGGTCAAGGTTCCTGGAGGCGAGCTCGTCGTCGACTACTTCAAGTCGGACACGCGCTGGACCCGCGCGCAGTACCGCGTGCGCACGCACGTCGCCAATCCGGAGGTACCCCAAATCGTGCGCTTGCGGCGCGTTGCGTTGTGCTTCAGTCGCCGCGGAGACGGTTCGATCTCCGCGGGCTCTCCGCGTGCGGCGCGCGAGCGCCTCGCCGTTCCGTTTCGCAGCCAAAAGGCGGAGAAAGCCGAATTGGCGCCGCGCATCTGCTCGCCGACCTCACTCGCGATGGTGATGGCGTTCCACGGCGTCGAGATCCCGACGACCCAGGTCGCCCAGCGCTGCTTCGATTCCACGCACGACATCTTCGGCAACTGGCCGCGGGCCGTTCAGAGCGCCTACAGCTTCGGCCTGCCGGGGTACGTCGCGCGCTTCGCGAGTTGGAGCGAGGTCGAGTCGCGGCTCGCGGCACGCCAACCGCTGGTGATCTCGATCGCGGCGGGCGTGGGCGAGCTTTCGGGCGCTCCCTACCCCGCGACCGAAGGCCACCTGCTGGTCCTCGCCGGTCTCGATGGCGCAGGCGGTGCGCTGGTGTGCGATCCCGCGGCTCCGGACGCGGCCAGCGGGGTCGCGACCTACAAATTGTCCGAGCTCGAGCGCGTGTGGATGGCCCGCGGAGGCACGGCCTACGTCTTGGCGCCACGCGAGAAGTGAGCGTGCGCCAGCGTGCCCGCGATCTCGACCGCGCGTCGCCAGCTGCTCATCCTGCTCGCCTCCGCGAGCCGATCTGTCGTAGTCTGAAGTCGCCATGAATGCCCCCGCCAAGCGTTGGATCGTCGAGCAGCTCGCCACGAGCACTCTGATCGCCGACACGCCGCTCGGTCGACTGTGGCGTTTCGTGTCGCGCGACATCTGGCGCGCGGAAGTCGAGCGCATGGGGCCGATGAAGCGCGCGTTCTTCCGCGTGTGCCGCATCGCGTTCCTCACCGTGCGCAGCTTCGCCGGCGATCGGTGCGTGATCCGCGCCTCGGCCTTGACCTACACGACGGTGCTCTCGCTCGTTCCGCTGCTGGCCTTCTCGTTCGCGATCTTGAAGGGCCTGGGGTTCTACGAGGACCTGCGGCGCAACCGCATCGATCCCTACTTGGACGAGCTGTTCGGCCGCTCCACGGGAGCCGCCGGAGGAGCGCAGCTGCGCGACGGTTTCGATCACGTGCTCAACCTGGTCGATCGCACCAATGTCCAGGGACTGGGCGCGATCGGGCTGGGAGTGCTGCTGCTCGCGGCGCTGCGTCTGCTGTCGTCGGTCGAGGCCTCGTTCAACGAGATCTGGGGCGTGCGCAAGTCGCGGTCGTGGGTGCGCCAGCTCTCCGACTATCTGACGATCGTGATCGTCACGCCGATCTTCCTGGTGATCGCGATCGGGGTCACGACGGCGGCTCAGAACGCGGGCGTGGTCGATTTCGTCGAGAATCGCCTGTCGCTCGGATTCGCACTGCGCGGCTTGATCAAGCTCGCACCGATCCTGATCGGGTGGGGAGCGTTCACGATCCTGTATTTGGTGATGCCCAATCGTCGCACGCGGTTGTCGTCCGCGGCGCTCGGTGGGCTGGTGGCCGGGCTGGCATGGCAGGTCGCACTGGTCGTGCACATCGCATTTCAGGTCGGTGTCGCCAACTACAACGCGATCTACGCCGGCTTCGCAGCCTTCCCGATCTTCCTGGTGTGGGTGCAGCTCTCGTGGCTGATCGTGCTGTTCGGCGCGGAGCTCGCATTCGCGCACGAGAACGAGCGCGAGTACCACGGCTTCGCCTCCTACGAGCACCACGCACACGCCTTTCGCGAGCACCTCGCGCTGCGCGCGCTGACGCGGATTTGCGCGGCGTTCTTGGACGGGGAGCGGCCGCGCACGGCCGCCTCGATCGCCGCGGGGCTGGGCGTTTCACCGCGCGAGATCGACGAACTGTTGCAGGACCTCGTGCGTGGCGGCCTCGTGGCCCAAGTCGAGCTCGGCGCGGGCGCAGGACCCGGCTACATGCCGGCGCGCGACCCGGGGCGCATCGCGGTCGTCGACGTGCTCGAGGTGCTGCGTGGCGAGGGCGTCGACGGCGAGGTCGTCGCGCAGGACGAGCTGGACCGCGCGGTCGATCGCGCCATGAAGAAGCTCGACGAAGAGGCGCGCACTTCGGTGCACAACCGCTCGATGCGGGAGTGGGTCGAGGATGCGCGACGCTTGACGGCGCGCGAGAGCGGCATCACGTCGGCGCGCACCAGTCCGCAGGCTCCCTGACCATGGTGGACCCGCTTCCGACGAGGATCCTGAACCTGTGCGCGGGCTGCGGCCGGCAGTACGACGTCACGCACCTGGAGGCGGGCCGCGCGGTGCGCTGCGAGTGCGGCAAGCGCTTCGCGGTCGCGCTGCACGAGCCCCACGCCCCGCGCGCGCTGAAATGCACCCATTGCGGCGGGAACTTGGCTGCCGGCGCGCAGCGCTGCGAGTATTGCTCGGCGGAGATCACGCTCGAGGAGCTGCGGCTGTCGTGTGTTTGCCCGGCGTGCTTCGCGCGCTTGGCGAGTGACGCGCGCTTCTGCATGGAGTGTGGCGTGGCGATCGCTCCCCAGGCGCTGTTCGCGCTCGCCGACGGAACGAGCTGTCCACGCTGCAAGGGCGAGTTGCGCCAGCGCATGTTGGGGCACACGAGCATTGTCGAGTGCTCGCACTGCGCAGGATTGTGGCTCGACGCGGAGGCCTTCATCCGGCTGTGCGAGCGCAAGGAGGCCGAGGGCATTCCCGAGGGCGCGCTGGCGCGAGGTCCGTTGCCGGTCGCGGGCGCCGCCGGTTCGGCGGGCGCCGTCCAGGGGTACATCCCGTGCCTCTCTTGCCGGCAATTGATGATGCGCAAGAACTTCGCCTCGAGCAGCGGCGTGATCATCGACGTGTGCCGCTCCCATGGCGTGTGGCTCGACGCGCACGAGCTCGAGCGCGTGCTCACGTTCATTCGCGGCGGTGGAATGGACCGCGCGCGCGAGCGCCAGATCGAGCGCTTGCGCGAGGAGGAGCGCAAGGCGCGGGAACGGCGCTCGCAGCTCGAGTACGACGCCGCGGGACCGCTCATGGCGCGCCGCCAGATCGAGCGCACGCCGTTCCAGTCGATCCTCGAGAGCTTGTTGGCGGGACTCTTCTGAGCCGTCGCGCGCGCACGCTCGAAGACACTGGCCCGGCGCCCGCACGAACCTAGAATCGCAGCGTGGCGAGGCTCGAAACGACAGGTAGCTCAGCGGTGCTCCGGCGCACCCCAGTGCACGCGCGGAGCCCGCGCTAGCGGCGCGGGACCGTGATGACGCGCGATCGAGTGATCCTCGGGCTGCTGGTGTTGGTCGTCGCGTGCATCGCGTGCTTCACGCGCGTCGCGCAGCACCGCCGCGTCGAGCTCGTCGGTCGCGCGGGATGGATCACCACCGATCCGGACACGCAGTATCAGATCCGGCGCGTGGAGCGCGCGCTCGACCAGGGCTTGCCGCCGGCGGAGTTCGACGAGCGCATGAACGCGCCCCACGGTGCGCGCATTCCGTGGCCGCCGTACTACGCCGCGCTCGCGACGGCTCTCGTCGCGCCCTTCGCTCCGAGCGCGGACCGCGGAGCTTGGCTCGAACCCGCCGTCGCCAGTCTCGCCTGCGTGTTCAGTGTCGCGGGGAGCGTGTTGGCGGCGCTCGCGGCGCGGCGGCTCGCGGGCAATGGGGCCGCGTGGGTCGCCGGCGTGATGCACGCGACCTGCGGCGCATCGATCGCCTACGGCAAGCTCGGCAATGGCGATCACCACGCCTTCGTCTCGCTGCTCGCGGGGGCGCTGCTGTTCACGATGTCCTGCGCCTTCGAGGAGCGCGCTCTCGCGAGCCGCGCGCGCGCGCTGGCACTTGGACTCGCATCAGGCACGCTCGCCGGGCTCGCCTTGGGCGCTTGGGTGGCGTCGCTGATGTACGTGGTCGAGGTGCAGTTGGCCCTGGCCGTGCTGCTCGTGCTGCATTCGCGTCGCGCGCTCCCCGGGACGGCGCTGCTCGGAATCTCCTTTCACCTCGCGGCGCTCGCGGCTGTCCTGCCCGCGGTCTCGAGCAGTCCATGGAAGCTCGACCAGCCGTGGATCGTCGTCAATCTGTCCTGGTTCCACCCGGCGTATCTCGCTCTCGGCGCGTGCGTGTTCGTCCCGTTGCTCGTGTTGCGCGAGCATTCGCGGGCGTCCCGCGCCTGGCCGTGGCTGGTGGCCCTGCTGGTCGTCGCGAGCGGGGCGTGGATCGCGCTCTCGGACGCCGGCCCGGCGCGCGGCGTGCGCGAGGGATTCGAGTGGGTCAGCCGCGTCGACTCGTTCATGGCACGCGTCGGTGAGTCGCGGCCGCTGATCGGAGCTGGCGCCGGCGACGACGTGTTCGAGGCGCTCGGCTTCCTGGTGCTCGCGGTTCCTTTCGCCTGGGGAGCGCTGTTGTGGGCCGCGCGCCGCGGCGATCTGCGGCTGGTGCCGTGGGTCGTGGCGTTCCCGTTGCTCGCCGCCCAAGCCGCGCGGCAAGCGCGCTTCGCCGAGGCGCTGGCGCTGCCGCTGGCCGTGGTGATCGGCTGGGGTTTCGCGCGCCTCGCGGAGGCGCTCTGCGCGCGACTGCGCTGGAAGCGCGACCTCGCGCCGGTCGTCGGCGTGGCGGTCGTGCTCGTCGCGGCTTGGCCAACCATGGCACTGACCGCGCGGCGTCTCGAAGCGGGTGCGGACGCGGCGCGCTTCGAACGACCTGGAGTGCTCGGTGCGCGGCTCGCGTGCGAGTGGCTGGCACAGGTTCCAGCGCTGGAGGCGGGGGAGAGCGTGATGGCCGAGTGGTCGCACGGTCACCTGATCGAGCGCGTCGCGGGGCGTGCGAGCGTCGGAACCAACTTCGGCTCGTATGTCGGCATCGAGGCTTTCCGCGACTCCCAGCGCTTCTTCCTGCTCGAGGATTTCGCGGAGCTCGACGCCCTGCTCGCCGCTCGACACGCGCGTTTCGTGCTGGTCGATTGCGACCTGCCCAATTCGCTGAACACCC
Organism: Planctomycetota bacterium; assembly: GCA_020853575.1. Classification (GTDB taxonomy): domain Bacteria; phylum Planctomycetota; class UBA1135; order UBA1135; genus F1-120-MAGs118. Next base: position 71,183 of record JADYYP010000020.1, on the reverse strand, counting down.
AGCTCGACGCGCTCGACGGATCCCAGCGCGAGCGCTATGTCTCCGTCGGCTCCGAGCACGGCGGGAGTGTGCAGCCGGCGTGGTTCCTGACTCTCGGCGCGCGCGCCATGTTCGACGGCACCGTTTTCGGTCCGCTGGCTCCGGGCTCGCGGCCGTTGGAGCGCCTGCGCTGCGTGTGGGTCGCGCCGTTCCAGAGCCCCGAGCGACGTCTGCGCGGTCCGCACGACTTCGCGCCCGCAGCCTGGGTCTGGGAGCGCGTGGCGGGTGCGCTGGTCGAGGCGCGAGGAGTTGCGGGGGAGAGTTTCGAGCTGGCGCTCGAGCTCGAGTTCCGCGATGCGCGCCGCCGCCTGGTGTGGAGCGATCGAACTGCCGTCGATGCGCTCGGTCGTGCGCGTTTGCGCGTGCCGTACGCGACGGATCTGCCCAATGGTCAGGGGCAGCCCGTCGGGCATGCGCAGTGGAGACTTGGGAGCGCGCACGGCGCCCTCGAGATCCCCGAGAGCGCCGTGCGTTCCGGCGCGGTCCTGCAGCTGCCGTGATCAGCTCGGTCGTTGCTTCTTGAACTGCTCGAACGGATCGGTCCAGCCAGCTTTCTGCGGGGCCGCGGGCTGCGGTGCACTAGGCGCGGGAGCGGGCGCGGGCGCTTGCTGCTGCATCGGGATCGGCGCGCGCGGTTGCGGCGTCGGGGCGCTCGGGCGCTGCGCGGCGGGAGCGGCCTGAGGAGCGCTCGGACGGGTCGCGATCGTCGGCGCGGGCGCGGGAGCAGCCGCCGGCATCGCGGCCGCGGGCTCGGCGCTCTCGCCGTGCTTGGAGAGATCGACCTGGATCCCGACGCCCTGGAACTTGTTCATCAGGTCGTCCTTGTTGACGGCCTTGATGTAAGCCTCATTGGGATCGACCACGCCACTCTTGACCAACTCGAACAACGAGTCGTTGAGCAGTCGCATGCCGAGCTTTCCACCCATCTGCATGGCCGAGACGATCCCGTGCGTCTTGCCCTCGCGGATGTTGGCCGCGACGGCGGTGTTGACGATCAGGATCTCGAGCGCCGCGGCGCGTCCCTTGGGCTTCTTCTTGCACAAGGTCTGGGCGATGACGCCCTTGAGCGAGCTCCCCAGCATCGTGCGGATCTGGTTTTGGCGATCGGCCGGGAACTGGTCGATGATGCGGTCGACGGTCGACGCCGCGGTGTTGGTGTGCAGCGTGCCGAACACCAAGTGTCCGGTCTCGGCCGTTTCGATCGCGATCTCGATGGTCTCGAGGTCGCGCATCTCGCCGACGAGCACGATGTCGGGGTCTTCGCGCAGCGCGGCGCGCAGGGCGCGCTTGAACGACTGGGTGTGGCGGTGGACTTCGCGCTGGTTGATCAGGCACTTCTGCTGCCGGTGCACGAACTCGATCGGGTCCTCGATCGTGATGATGTGGTCCGTGCGTGTCTTGTTGATGTGGTCGATCATCGCCGCCAGCGTGGTCGACTTGCCGCTGCCCGTGGGGCCGGTGACCACCACCAGACCCTTCGAGAGCATGCACAAGTCCAGGCAGGCCTTCGGCAGATTGAGTTGCTGCGCGGTGAGCACGTCGCTCGGGATCTGACGGAACACGGCGCCCGGACCATTGCGGTCCATGAACAGATTCGCGCGGAAGCGCGCCAGGCCCGGCACTTCGTAGGCGAAGTCGCTGTCGCTGGTGTCCTCGAACTCCGAGCGATTGCGCTCGGGCGCGATCTCGTAGAGGATCTGCGTCATCTGCTCGGGCGAGATCACGGGGCAGCCGTCGACCGGAGTGATGTCGCCGCTCTGGCGGAAACACGGTCGCATTCCAGACGTCATGTGCAGGTCCGAGGCACCGGCCTCGACCATGCGTTTGAACAGTTCGTCGATCCAAGCCATGCAGGGCGCTCGCTGGGCAAGAGGTGGCGCTGAACGCGGGGTCGCGTTCGTGACCCGACCCTTTCGAGCCCGAGGCGGCCGCTTCTTGAGCGCCACGCCACGAAAGGAATTCGCGTCTTCCCGGGACGCCGCTAGCGGCCGAGCTTCTGGCGCGCCGCGCTGTGGCTCGGATCCAACTCGAGCACGCGCTCGTACAGCGCGCGCGCCTGGGCCTCGCGTCCTTGGCGCGAAACCGCCAGTCCCAGCACGTACAGCGTTCCGACGTCGTCCGGCGCCAGCTCGAGGGCGCGCCGCAAGCTGCTCTCGGCCGCTGCGAAGCGCCCCGAATACAGGTGCGCGTGGCCCGCGACGCGCGCTCCGAGCGGTGAGCGCGGCGCACACTCCTCGAGACGCTTCGCTGTCGCCAGCGCCTCGTCGAAGCGCGACGTGCGCAGGTAGGTCTGGGCGAGCCCGTTCAGCAGCTCCTGTTTGGCTCCCGCACGTTGCACGGCATCGGTGTAGAGCTTGACCGCTGCATCCGCATCGCCGCGGCGGATCAGCTCTTGGGAGAGCACGTTGAGCGCTCCGATGTGCTCTGAGTCGTCGGCGAGCGCGGCGCGCAAGTCGCGCAGACCCGATTCGTCGTCACCGAGCGCGAGGTGGGTCAGCGAGCGGTCGTAGAGCGCCGCCGCATGGGCGCGCTCCGGACGAACGGCGAGCGCGCGGTCGTAGTGCGACAGCGCGAGCTCGAGCTCGCCGCGCTGGTGCGCCAGGATGCCCAACTTGTGGTGGCCGGCGTAGCTCTGGGGCTCGACCTCGATCACGCGCTCGAACACCGCGCGCGTGTCCTTCCAGTGGCCGCTCTGGATCCAACTCCCGATTCCGAGCGCCGCGATCACGGGCAAGCCCAACCACGCGCGCGCACCCTGGAGAAAACGCGCGCAGCCGGCGGCGGCCAGCGCTGCGACGGCGAACGAGGGCAAGTAGGTGTAGCGGTCGGCCGAGATCTGGCGCCCCGCGTGCACCAGGCCGATCACGGGCGCGACCAGCACGCAGAACGAGAGCCACGCGGTCCACAGCGCCGCGAGCGTGCTCGAGCGGCGACGCTGGACGAACAAGAAGCCGCTGGTGATCAGCGCGAACGCGATCGAAGCCAGGTAGCGCGGTTCCGTTGCATCGAGGTCCAGGGGGAGCTCGTAGAACGGCGACAGGCCCAACGGCGCGAGGGTGTGGCGCAGGTACGATCGCAGCGCGTGGGCCGAGATCGCGACGCGCTCGGCGACACCGCGCTCGGACAGGTCGGAGAGCACGTCGGTGCTCCAGCGCTGCCCGAGGAAGCCGACCGCCGCCGCGGCGCCCGCGAGCGCGAAGTACGGCAGCTTCTCGGCGATCCGCGGGCGCCAGCCCGAATGTCGATGGGTACGCAGCGGCCAGGCGTCGAGGGCCAGCAACACGCAGGGCAGCGCCATGCCGCTGACTTTCGAGAGCAGCGAGGCCGTGAATGCGGCCAGCGACGCCACCAGCCAGCGCGAGCGCCGACAGTCGGCGCGCTGCGCTCGCAGCCAGCACCACACGCTGGCGGCCACGAAGGCACCGGACAGCACGTCGCGTCGCTCGGTGGCCCACACGACCGACTCGACGCGCAGCGGATGGGCCGCGAAGAGCATGGCGCCGAATGCGGCCGCGACGCGCGCGCCAGCGGCGACTCCGGACTGGGCCAGGAGCTCGCTGAGCGCCGCGTACAAGATCAGCGCGGTGAGCGCGTGCAAGGCGATGTTGGTCGCGTGGAACATGCGCGGGTCGAGCCCGGCGAGCTCGACGTCCAGCGCGCACGAGAGCCACGTCAGCGGCATGTAGTGCCCGACGTGGAAGCTGGTCCACATCCAGCGCAGGTTCTCCCAGGAGAGTCCGTGCACGTGCGGATTCCGCAGGAAATTGACGTCGTCGTCCCACTCGAGGAAGGGGAACCCGAGCGCTCGCACGAAGGGCGCCACCGCAACCGCGAGCACCGCGAGGGCGAGCGCGAGGCGCGCACCCTTGGCCTGCGGTGCGGCGTGGTTCTGTGCGCTCGGCATCGGCGTGACTCGAGCTTCTATCCGCGCGCCGGAGGCCCCGCAAGTGCCCGCGCGGCGCTCCCGTTCGTTCCGTCGAGCCGCTAACCTTCTGGCATGTCCACTCTCCCGCGCCGTGTTGGTCTCGTCCCCTTGTTGCTCGCTGTGTCCTGCACCGGCTCATCCGAGTCGCAGCTCGATGCCGCGACCTCGGCGCGCGCCGATGCGTTCCTCGCGGGTTACACGGCCGAGTACCAGCGGCTCTACGGTCTCTCGAGCGAAGCCCAGTGGATGTCCAACACGCACATCGTGGAGGGCGACGGCACGAATGCGGAGCGCACGCGCGCAGCGGACGAGGCGACGGCTGCCTTCACTGGCAGCGTGACCAACATCGAAACCGCGCGCGCCCTGCTCGAGCGACGCGCAGTGTTGAGCGATCTGCAGGTGCGCCAGCTGGAGGGCGTACTGTTCCGCGCCGCGTCGAGTCCGCAGACCTTGCCCGATGTGGTCAAGGCGCGCATTGCGGCCGAAACGGCGCAGACCGAGAAGCTCTACGGTTTCACCTACCGACTCGACGGCAGCGAGGTGAGTGCCAACGACATCGACGGTGGCTTGAAGGACGAGCGCGACCTCGCGCGCCGCCGAGCGATCTGGGAGTGCTCCAAGGAAGTCGGCATCGGGTTGCGGCCGGGCTTGATCGAGTTGCGCCGGTTGCGCAACGCCGTCGTGCGCGGCTTGGGCTATCCCGACTACTTCTCCTACATGGTCAGCGAATACGGCATGACCACGGAAGAGATGGCGATCAAGATCGAGGAGATCAACCGCGATCTGCGCCCGCTGTTCCGTGAGCTGCACACCTGGGCGCGCTATGAGCTCGCGCGACGCTTCGGCCAGCCGGTGCCCGATCAGATCCCCGCGCACTGGCTGCCCAATCGGTGGGGGCAAGATTGGTCGAGCTTGGTCGAAGTCCAGGGTTTCGATCTCGATGCCGCGCTGGCGCGCAAGTCTCCACAGTGGTTGGTCGAGCAGGCCGAGCGCTTCTACGTCAGCTTGGGGCTCGAGCCTCTGCCGCGGGTCTTCTGGGACAAGTCGTCGCTCTACCCGGCGCCGGTCGACGCGGGCTACAAGAAGAACAACCATGCTTCGGCGTGGCACATGGACCTCGACCGCGACGTGCGCTCGCTGATGAGCGTCGAGCCCAATGCCGAGTGGTACGAGACGACGCACCACGAGCTCGGCCACATCTACTACTACCTGTGCTACACCAACCCGCGCGTGCCGCCGTTGTTGCGCGAGGGCGCGAACCGTGCGTACCACGAGGCGATCGGCTCGTTGATGGGGCTGGCTGCGATGCAACCGGCCTTCGTTCGCGGCATCGGCCTGGAGACCGGAGGGCAGGCAGCGGATCCGATGCAGCTGCTGCTCAAGGAGGCGCTCAACTACGTCGTGTTCATCCCCTGGTCGACGGGCACGATGTTCTTCTTCGAGAAGGAGCTGTACCACGACGAGTTGCCGCCGGATCGCTGGAACGCGCGCTGGTGGGAGCTCGCGCAGCGCTACCAAGGCATCGTTCCTCCGGCGCAGCGCGGCGAGGAGTTCTGCGACGCGGCGACCAAGACGCACATCAACGACGATCCTGCGGGCTACTACGACTACGCGCTTTCGTTCGTGCTGCTGTTCCAGCTGCACCAGCACATCGCCACCGAGATCCTGCACCAGGACCCGCACGACACGAACTACTTCGGCCGACGCGAGGTGGGTGAGTTCCTGGCATCGATCATGACGCCGGGCTCGAGCGTCGACTGGCGCGCCCTGCTGCGCGAGAAGACCGGTTCGGACCTGTCGGCCAAGCCCATGCTCGACTACTTCGCGCCGCTCTACGCCTGGTTGAAGCAGCACAACGCGGGGCGCACCTACACGCTCTCGGAACTGTAGTCGAGGCGCACCGTGGATCACGGCGGGTCGGGCCCTCGTTCGCGTGCGAGCGAGCTGTTGCTGGCGCTGGCTGTCGCCGTGTTCGCGCTGGCGTCCGTGGTCGAATACGCCAAGAGCACCGTTGGCATCGACTACTACCTGTACTGGGCGACGGGTCTGGCCGTCGAGCAGCGCGAGATCCGCGACGTCTACGATCCCGGCGAGAACGAGCGCGTCGGTCGGCAGTACTTCCAAGCGGCGCAGGCCGAGGCCCGCGGACGCGGCGCCGGCCCCCAAGGGACCCGCAGGTTGGCGGCGGCGAACGTGCGCAAGACGCTCGACAACTACTCGACGCCGTTCCTGTACGCGCTGTTCGGGTTCCCGCTGAGCGGCGACTACGATCGCGACTTGGCGGCGATGCAGTACGCGAGCATCGCCTTGCATGTCGTGGGAGTCTTGGCCTTGGCGCGCGCACTGCGCTACTCGCTGGTCGCGAGCGCGTTGGCATTGGCGCTGACGACGATGCTCGCGGGGCCGTTCATCGACGACTTGAACGTCGCCAACGTCAACCGCCTCCAAGTCGGAGGACTGGGGCTCGCGGGCCTGCTGCTCGCGCGCCGCAACTGGGTCTGGAGCGACGTTTGGGCCGGCACGTTGCTCGGGGTCGCGGTGCTGTTCAAACCCAATTTGGCCTACGCGGTGGTCGCGTTGCTCGCGGCCTGGATCGCAACCGCGCAAGCGCGGCGCATCGTGCAGTTGGCGCTGGGCGGAGCGTTGGCCTGCGGGCTCGCGGCTGCAGTGAGCGCGGCCTGGTTCGGCTCGCTGAAGCCCTGGCTCGCGTGGCCCACTCGCCTGGAGGCGCTGATGCCGACGTGGGCCAGCGAGGTCGGCAACCAGTCGCTCGCGCGCGTTTTGCACGATCGCTCGGGACTCGATGCGACGAGTTGGCTGCCGATCGCATTCCTGGGCCTCGCCTGCGGCGCGTTCTTGGTCGCGCGCATCGGCCGCGGCTCGGGCGCGAGCGCGGCGCCGACGCGGGCCGACGGTGAGCTCGAGATCGCCGCGCTGGGGCTGGGCGCCGTCGCTTCGGTGCTCGCCACCAAGCTCGTGTGGTTTCACTACTACTTGTTGTGCGTACCGCTCGCGCTGTGGCTGCTGCGACCACGCGACGGTCGGCTGGCGCTGCGCGTCGCGGTGCTGGTCGCGTTCGTCTTGGCCATGACGGACATCCCCAGGAAAGTTCTTCCCTCTGCGTGGTTCGAACCTTCGCTCGCGATCGTCATCGGCGCGCTGGCGATGTTCGCGCTGGGGCTCGTCGAAGCGCGCCGCGCCGCGCGCGAGGCGTTAGGATTGCAACAGGCCACGCATGCAAGCGGGTAAACGAGTGGTGGTGGTGATGCCGGCGTACAACGCGGCGTCGACCCTCAAGAAGACCTGGGACGAGGTGATGGCCCAAGGCGTGGTCGACCTCGTGGTCGTCGTCGACGACGGCAGCCGCGACGACACGGTGGCCATCGCGCGCACGTTGCCCGACACCTTGGTGCACGTGCATCCCAAGAACCGCGGGTACGGCGGGAACCAGAAGAGCTGCTACGCGATCGCGCTCGAGTCCGGCGCCGACATCGTGATCATGGTGCACCCCGACTACCAGTACACGCCGCTGTTGATCCCGGCGATGAGCTCGATGATCGCCAACGGCTTGTACGACTGCGTGCTCGGCTCGCGCATCCTCGGCGGTCGCGCCCTGGCCGGCGGCATGCCGCTGTGGAAATACGTCTCGAATCGCTTCTTGACCGCGACCGAGAACGCGCTGATCGGCGCCAAGGTCTCCGAGTACCACACGGGCTACCGCGCCTTCTCACGCCGCTTGCTGGAGCGCGTCGACACCAGCCGCAACAGCGAGGACTTCGTGTTCGACAACCAGATGCTCGCGCAGATCGTGTGGCACGGCTACACGATCGCCGAGGTCTCGTGCCCCACGAAGTACTTCCCCGAGGCGAGCTCGATCAACTTCTCGCGCAGCGTGACCTACGGCTTGGGCTGCCTGGGCGTCGGATTGAAGTTCCGCCTGGCTCGCTGGGGCTTGGTGAGCTCGCCGCTGTTCCCCTCGAGCACCTCTTAGGAGCAGGTCCTGATGCCGCGGCCGGCCTCGACCGGCTGCGCAGTCGGAGCGCCGCGTCGCCGTCGCTCTCCGTGTCGTTCCACGCAGACGTCTCGGCGATGCTTCCATGCACCCCGCCTTCCTCGTTCGGTCAACGGCCGGGCGCCGGGGGAGTGGGTCGCGCTCGCGGCACAGTGGACGCGCGCCGCGGCGTGGCTAGGCTCTGCGGCGATGAAGCGTGAACTCGGACTGCTGGCGTCGTTGGTGCTCTTCCCCGCCTGTCGCAGTGCTGCGGAGCTCGACGGCCTTCGATCGGGTCCACGCGTCGACCACAGCGGAGCGCTGGCGTTGATCGACGAAGCACAGTTCGTGCGCCACGTCGCCGTGCTCGCCTCCGACGAGTTCGAAGGCCGCGCTCCGGGCACGAGCGGTGAGGAGCGCACCGTGGCCTACCTGTGCGAGCAGTTCCGCGCGCTCGGCTTGGCGCCGGGGAATCCGGATGGCACGTTCGTGCAAGACGTGCCGCTGGTCGGTTTTCGCGCGGAGCCCAAGGCCACGCTGTGGAGCCCCGCGGGGAAGCGCGAGCTGGCCTTTCCCGACGACTACGTCGCGGTCTCGCGCCGCACGCAACCCTCGATCGCGCTCGACGATCTCGAGTTGGTGTTCGTCGGCTATGGGGTGGTCGCTCCGGAGTTCGGCTGGGACGACTACAAGGGCGTCGACGTGCGCGGCAAGGCGCTCGTCATGTTGGTGGGGGATCCGCCGGTGCCCAGCGCGAGCGACGCGTCGAAGCTCGACGACGCGCTGTTCCAGGGCCGCGCGATGACGTACTACGGTCGCTGGACCTACAAGTACGAGATCGCCAGCGAGATGGGCGCCGCCATGGCGATCTTGGTGCACGAGACCGGGCCGGCCGGCTATCCCTACGAGGTCGTGTCGGGTTCTTGGTCGCGCGAGAACTTCGACATCGCGCGCAGCGACGGCAACGCGCAGCGCGTCGCGGTCGAGTCTTGGATCCGCGACGGCGTCGCACGCCAGCTGTTCACCGACTGCGGCCTGGACTTCGACGGGCTCAAGGCGCGCGCGGCAACCCGCGATTTCCGGCCCACGCCGCTCCCGGGTGCGCAGCTCGACGTGACCTTGAAGAACACGCTGCGCGAGGTCCGCTCGCGCAACGTGATCGCCAAGCTCCCCGGTCGCGGGCGCGCCGACGAAGCCGTTGTCTATACCGCGCATTGGGATCACTTGGGTCGCGACTCGGCGCGCGCGGGCGATCAGATCTTCAACGGAGCGCTGGACAACGCCACCGGAGTGGCCGGGTTGCTGGAGATCGCGCAGGCCTTTCGCGCACTCGAGCCAGCGCCGGAACGCACGCTCTTGTTCCTGGCCGTGACGGCCGAGGAGAAGGGGCTGCTCGGCTCGCGCTACTACGCGGAACACCCGCTGCATCCGCTGGAGAAGACGCTGGCGTGCATCAACATGGACGGCGTCAACGTTTGGGGGCGCACGCGCGACGTGGCCAGCTCGGGGTACGGCAATTCCACGCTGCACGACGTGCTCGCGCAGGCGCTGCGCGCGCAGGGGCGCGAGCTCGTGCCCGACGACGAACCCGAAAAGGGCTCGTTCTTCCGCTCGGATCACTTCGAGTTCGCCAAGCGCGGCGTCCCCGGGCTGCACGCGGGCTCCGGCAAGGACTACCTCGATCGTCCGGCGGGCTGGGGCCAACGCATGAGCGACGAATACGTCGCCAACGACTACCACAAGCCGTCCGACGAGCTGCGAGCCGAATGGGAGGTCAGCGGCGCGCTCGAGGACTTGCGCGCGTTCTTCAGCGTCGGTGTCGAGCTCGCTCGGACCGAGGTCTGGCCGAGTTGGAGCGCGCAATCGGAGTTCAAGGCCGTGCGCGAGGCCGCGTTGCGCTGAGCGCTATTCCAGATTAGCCAAGATCCACGCGAGGCCGCTGATCGCGCCGGCGCCCAGCGCCAATTCGCGCGGGTGCACCTGGTCGATGGTGTCGCGCGCGCCGTGGTGGTGGTCGAAATAGCGCTCGTCGTCGGGCCGGAACCCGACCAGCGGCACGGCGGCCTTGGCCATCGGGCCGATGTCCACGCCGCCCCAGCCGACGATCATCTGCGTCGCGCTGGCGCGCTCGAGCACGCGCGCGGCGGCGGCCAAGGTGGCGAACGTCTCGGGCTTGGCATCCGTCGAGAAGCCGCGCGGGGTGAAGCCGCCTGCATCGCTCTCGAGCGCCAACACGTGATGCGCCAGCTCGCTTTCGTGGGTCTTGAAGTAGGCCTCGGCGCCGCGCGCTCCGTTCTCTTCGTTCATGAACATCACGACCCGGATCGTGCGCTTGGGCTTCAGTCCCCGCGCCACGATCAGGCGCGCCGCTTCGAGCGCGTGCACACAACCTGCTCCATCGTCGTGCGCGCCGTGGCCCACGTCCCAGGCGTCGAGGTGTCCGCCGAGGACCAGCACCTGCTCGGGGTGCACGTCGCCGCGGATTTCGCCGACGACGTTGGCGCTGTCGACGTCGCCGAGCGTGCGGCAGGAGAGCTGCAAGTTGAGGCGCACGCGTTCGCCAGACCGCAGGCGCCGCGCCAAGTCCTCGGCTCCCAGCGTGCTGACCGCCGCGATCGGGATCTGTTGGACCGAAGGGTCGTAGCGCGTCGCGCCGGTGTGCGGGTAGTCGTCGAGGCTCATGGTCATCGATCGCACGATCGCCGCCAGCGCGCCGACCTTCGCTGCTTCGACGGCTCCAGTGCTGCGCTGGTTGACCGCGCCGCCGTAGGCCGCGAAGCAATCGCTCTCCAGCACGTCCATCGGTCGATTGAACAGCACGATCTTCCCGCGCACCTCGTCCGCGCGCCGCGCCAGTTCCTCGAAGTCGCGCACCTCGACCAGCTCGCCGCTGACTCCGCCGGGTGGCGTCGCGACGCTGCCGCCGAGGGCGAGGATCGGATAGCGCTCCGCGGGGAGCCCCGCGGCGTCGAGCCGCGCCAGGAACTCGAGCTCGCCGCGCACCCAGCGCGGCACGCGCACGGGCTCGCGCCGCACATTGACCAGCCCGCAGCGCCGCATCGCGTTTTCGGCCCATTCCACGGCGTGCTCGGCGCCAACCGAGCCCGAGAGTCGCAGTGGCGCGACGCGGCACAGCTCGGACAACAGTGCATAGCTCTGTCCGCGGCCCAAGGCGTCGGCGATCAAGCCCTCGACCTCCGGTCGAAAGCGCTCGACGTCAGGGGGCACGGCGCGCGCGCTGTCGCTGACGGAATCGGGGCGCGGCGTCGGACTCGCGGAGGGATGCGGTGAACCTGCGGGCACGTGGCACGCGGCGAGGAGCAGGCACAGAGCGGGGATTAAGATGCGGCGTCGCATGGGGCGCAGAGTCTACTGTCGTGCGCGAGCCCACCCGATGAGCGAGCCGATCCAGATCCTGCACGAAGACCCGCACTTGCTCGTCGCGCTCAAGCCGGCGGGCTTGCTGTCGGTGCCGACCCCCGGAGCCCAAGGGCGCACGATGCTCGACGCGCTGGCCGAGCAAGGCCTGCGGGCGCTCCCGGTGCACCGCCTCGATCGCGACGTGTCGGGCGCGATGCTGTTCGCGCGCGACCCCGCGGCGCGTGCGGCGCTCGAGACGCTGTTCCGCGAGCGCGCGATCCGCAAGCTGTACTGGGCGCTGGCCTTGATGGGACCGAAGCGAGACTCCGGCGCGATCCAGTTCCCGATCCTCGAGCAGGGAGCTCAGGCGCGTGTTTCCGCGGTCGGCAAGCCGGCCAAGACGCTGTACCGCGTGTTGCAGCGCGGCTTGGCCGCGAACGAGGTCGAGGTCGAGATCGTCACCGGACGCTACAACCAGATCCGCCTGCACTTCGCGCACTCGGGTTGGCCGTTGGTCGGCGACCGCAAGTACGGCAAATTCAAGCAGGATCCTCTGCGTTCGACGCGCATCGCCCTGCACGCCTGGAAGCTCGAGTTCGAGCATCCGCACACGCACCGGCGCATTTCCCTGGAAGCGCCGCTCTCCGACGACCTGTGCGCACTGCGCGAGCGCGCGCTGAAACGCTGATGCCGCGCGACGAGCGCCGCCAGCGAGCGCGGCTCAGCGCTTGGCGGGTGCGACAGGTTGCGGTCCGGCGAGGCGCCAGCGCTCCGGCTCGCTGCACTGCATGTCGAAGCCGCGCCCTCCCTTGACGAGCTTGCCGCGCACCCACAGGTAGTTCTGGCGGAACTCCTCGGTGCTGCCCTTCAGGTCGAGCGCGTCGAACTTGGAGCGCACGTCCTTGGCGAGCTTGGCGCGGAAGGCCCCGTCCTTCGAGCTCGAGCGGAACAGCACGGTCAGACTGCCGTCGTCCTCCTCGAAGAACTTCTCGATCGACCCGAAGACCTCGACCTCGCCGCCGCCTTCACTGCTGGCCAGCGCTCGCGCGAGCTCGATCGGCGAATCCGCGGCGGCGACGTGCTCGGGGTGCTTGGCGAGCGCCGCGCGGTACCCGTCGACGGCCAGCGCGCGTGCGTCCCACCAAGGCAGGAGCTCGTCGTAGGGACGCCGCGCTGCGGGCGCGCCGGCGCTCTTCGGCTGGTTCGCCGCGGGATTCCAAATGCCGAGCTGCTTCTCTCGCGCCGTCCGCTGCGCGGCCACGAACTCGTCGTGCAGCCACAGGTCGTTGCCGTACTTGTTGAAGTAGGGGCTCTTGCCGAGCTCGACCAGCAACAGGTTGAAGTTGCGGCCATCGGGCAGGACCACGTAACACAGGACGCGTCCGTAGACGTCGCGCTCCTCGCGCTCGCCGGGGAAGGCCAAGCCGATCTTGGACGGCTCGCCCTCTTTCGCCAGGTCCTTGAAGAACTGCGCGGCCCACTGCGCGCACTCTTCGCCGAAGGCGGTGGACGGTTTGCTCGCATCACCCGTCGAGGTCGAGAACTTTTCCTCGGTGTCGACCGAGAGCAAGCGCAGCTTCTGCACCTCTCCGTTGCGCCGGATGTGCAGCGTGTCGCCGTCGACGACGCGCTCGATCTCGAACAGCTCCTTGGGCGGGGTGGCCTTCCAGCCGTGGTGCGCGGCGGCCGGCGGCGGCGGAGCTGCGACCTGCGCGTGGAGCAGCGGAGCCGAGGGGGCGAAGAGAGCGAGCGCGAGGACCAGTGAACGCGTGAGCATGTTGGTGGAGGAGCGGGCGCGACATCTTGCGCTGGCGTCGATACGCCGTCGTCCTGTCTTTTTCGAAAACCCGCGCAAAGTAGGATGTGCCGCATGGTCGACCCCAGCGCCTCCCCTGCTTCCGAGCTCGTCCCCCCGGATCGCCCCGCCGGCGGCGTGTTGCTGCGTGGGACGCCGGTGGCACCGGGTCTGGCGCTCGGCGTCGTCCACCGCAAGGACTACGACCTGGCCAACGCGCCATTGGATCGCATTCCGCGCGAGGCGATCGAGGCCGAGCTCAACCGTTTCCATCGCGCGCTGATCGACGCGCGCGCACAACTGGCGCAGCTCAAGACCAAGCTCACCGGAAAGGTCCCGCAGGACGATGCGCGCATCCTCGACGTGCACATCGCCTACCTCAAGGACTCGGTGTTCCTCTCGGACGTCGAGAACCTGATCCTCAACGAACAGCTGTGCCTCGAGGCCGCGATCGCCAAGGTGATCAGCGACTTCGATCGCATCTTCCGACTGGTCCAGAACGAGACCCTGCGCGAGCGTGCGGTCGACTTGCGCGATGTCGGCATCCGCGTGCTGCGCCATCTCGAAAAGCACCGCGGCGAGGAGGACACGAGCGCGCTCGCGCGCCCGAACGACTACGTGCTGGCGGCCAAGGAGCTGTCGATCGTCGACATGTTCAACCTGCAGGGTGAGCGCGTGCTCGGGATCTTGAGCGAGACCGGCGCGCTCACGAGCCACGCGGCGATCCTCGCGCGCTCCATGCGCATTCCGACCTTGACGGCGGTGGCGGGCTTGCTCGAGACCATCCGCGAGGGCGATTTCGTGATCCTCGACGCGAGCGAGGGTGTGGTGCGCATCAACCCCGACGAAGTGGTCCGCGCGCAGTACAAGGAGTCGACCTCGGAGGAGCTGGTCGAGGAGCAAGCTCCGGAGTGGAGCGCGAGCGACGTGCGCACGCGCGACGGCGTGGCGATCCACGTGGCGAGCTCGTGCGGCAACCTGCCCGAGGTCGAGCAAGGCGTCGCGCACCGCGCGAGCCATGTCGGGCTGTACCGCACGGAGCTCCTGTTCCTGGTCGACAAGGACGTGCCCTCGCTCGAGTCGCTCCAGCAGCACTACGCCGCGGTGCTCGCGGCGGCACGCGGCAAGCCGGTCACGTTCCGCCTGTTGCACGTCGACTCGAGTGTCGGGTTGGCGGCGCTGCATCCCGCGCGCGAGCCCAACCCGGCTTTGGGGCGCGCCGGCGTGCGCGCGCTGCTCTCGCGCGAGCTCGTCCTGCGCCGCCAGCTGCAGGCGATCCTGCGGGCGGGCGCCGGCCGCGAGGTGCGCGTCGCGTTGCCGTTCGTCACCGACACCAGCGAGCTGAGGCGGATCAAGGAGATCCTGTTCGAGGAGCGCCTCGAGCTGAAGAAGCAGCGCGACCCGTTCGCGGAGAAGCTCAGCGTGGGCGTGGTGATCGAGACCCCCGCGTCGTTGCTCGCGGCCCGCGATCTCGCGCGCGAGAGCGAGTTCCTGATGATCGGCCTCGATGCCTTCACGCAGTACCTGCTCGCGGTGGATCGCGAGCACGCGGACCTGCGAGCTTGGTTCGAGAACGTCCATCCGTGTGTGCTGCGCGCGCTGCGCACGTTGGTGGAGGTGTGCGACGAGCTGGCCAAGCCGCTCTCGGTGTTCGGCGTGACCGCGACGCAGTCCGCGAGCGTCCCTTTCCTCGTCGGCGTCGGTCTGCGGCATTTCTGCGTGGAGCCCGATCGCATGCGCGGTTTCGTCGAGGACGTCGGGCGGCTGTCGACGCGCCAAGCCGCGCGCGCAGCCCAAACCGCGGGTGCCAGCTCGTGCCTGGCGGAGACGCTGTCGCTGGTCGACGGCTGGCGCCACGGCTACGTCCGGCCGTGAAGCCCGCAGTGCGCTAGACCAAGCGGACCAGCGGGGCGTCGCTCGCGAGCGTGACGACGTGGGCCTCGGCGGGTGGTGACGCGCGCTCGAGCTCGCGTTGCATCGCGAGCGCGACCGCGCCGATGCATGCCCGAGGCGCGATCGCGAACAGGGCCGAGCCGCTGCCGCTGATCGTCGCCAGCCAAGCACCGCCTGCGTGTGCCGCGTCGAGAGCCGCGCGTCCGCCGGGAATGTGGGGCAGGCGATAGGGAACGTGCAGGCGGTCCTGTGCGCCGGCGCGGATCAGGCTCTCGTCCGCGCTGCGCAATCCCTCGATCAGCAACGCGAGCCGCCGTGGATTCTCCAGCGCGTCGGCGAACGCGACCGTGGTGGGCAGGAGCGAGCGGGCGAACTTGGTTTCGAGCGTCGCCGCGGGCCAGGCCGTCGCGTAGGCCAACGACGGGTGCGGTTCGACGCGGGCGAGCAGCGGGGGAGCACCCACGCGCGGCAGCGCCAGCACGCAGCCGCCGAGCAGCGCTGGAGAGACGTTGTCGGGATGGCCCTCGATGGCGATCGCGGCCTGGAGCAGTGCCTCGCGCTCGACCACCCGCGGGCCCACGCTGGCTCCCAGCAGCGCGCCGGCGACGACCGCGGCGCCTGAGCTCCCGAGCCCGCGGCTCACGGGGATCGAGCTCTCCGCTTCGAGCTCCGCCGCGGGTGTCGGCGCGTCGGACAGCTCGCAGCCGACGCGAAAGCCGCGCAGCGCCAGGTTGGAGTCGTCCAGCGGCCAGTCGCGCGCGCTGCCGCGGCCGGGAGCGAGTCCGAGCCCCGGTGCCGGCCTACTGCGGAGCTCGAGCTCGAGGTACAGGCTCAGCGCCAGACCGACCAGGTCGAATCCCGGTCCGAGGTTCGAGGTCGAGGCCGCGACGCGCACACGCGCGCTGCGTGTCGGGTCCCAGCGCAGTCCGTCGATCATGGAGCGCGAGCTTCTCGCCGGGCTCGCGTAGGCGCAACGCCTTCTCGTTCTTGGGAATTTGTGGAGAACTCCTGAGGACCTCCACAGCTCGCGGTTGATGCGCTTGTGAACACTAGATAGTGTGCGCAACCTCGCGCCGGCCGAGGTTTGCCCCAGGGGCTCGAATTCGGACGGCACTTCCGATCGCCCAGTCGCTCCGGTCCCCAGGACTCCGAAGGACGCGCCATGATCGACGAAAAGGACCGCTTCTACTCTCGCTTGGCCACGATCCCTGGCATCCACCCGCTGCCTTCGATCGGCGACTGGATCCTGCTGCGGGTCGAGCGCCCCAACGACGTGGCTCGCAAGGTCGCGCGTCGACTGATCCCGGGCATCGTCAGTGTTCCGCGGCACATCGACGGGGCGGTGCGCGTGATCGTCAGTGACCCCAAGACCAACGAGCGCGTGTTGCGCGCGCTCAAGGAAGCCGTCGCCTAACGCGCCTGGGGCTCTCGCGGGCGCGTCCCGCGTGGCCCGCGTGAGTGTCTGGCTCGTCCACCGTCGGTCCGCGAGTTCGCGAAGCCGCAGCGGATCGGTCCAGGTCGCGCAGGGTTGAGTTCCACCGACTGCGGCGGCATCTTCCACGCTCTCGACCTCGATGCCGCGCCGCCCTCGACACCGCTACACCGCCGCCACCGCCGACAAGTACCTGCTCTACCAGAAGGCGGTGCAGTCGCCCGAGGCCGATCTCGAGCTCCTGGCGCGCGTGTTCCGCCGCGAGCGTGGCCGCCGAGCGCGCCGCCTGCGCGAGGACTTCTGTGGCACTGCGCTCTTGTCCGCGACCTGGCTGGCGATGCATCGCGAGCACTTCGCCGAGGGCTTCGACATCGACCCCGAACCCGTGGCCTGGGGGTTGGCGCACAACTTCGAGCCCGGTGACGCGGCGCGCTGCCGCCTGCATCTCAAGGACGTGCGCGCCGCCGGTGATGTGCAGCCGGATCTGCGCATCGCCCTCAATTTCTCCTACTGGGTGTTCCACACGCGCCGCGAGCTGCTCGAGTACTTCCTCCGTGCGCGCCAGTCGCTCGCCGCCGATGGCATGTTCGCGATCGACTTGTACGGCGGACCGGACGCGACCGAGGAGTTGGAGGAGCGGCGCAAGTGTGGCGGCTTCACCTACGTCTGGGACCAAGCGCGCTTCTGGCCCGGGACCGCCGAGTACACCTGCCACATCCGTTTCGAGTTCCCCGACAAGAGCTCGCTCAAGGCCTTCACCTACAACTGGCGCTTCTGGAGCTTGAGCGAGTTGCGGGACGTGCTCTACGACGCCGGTTTCACGCGCGTCGAGACCTACTTCGAAGGCACGGACGCCAAGGGCGAGGGGGACGGTGAGTTCAAGCGCGGAGTGCGCGGCGAAAACTGCGCGGCTTGGCTCGCGTACCTGATCGCCTTCGTCTGAAGCTCGCCGCACGAAAGCCGCCGCGCCCGGCCGGACGGCGAACCGTCCCACCGGGCGCGTGCTGGAATCTCGATCCGCGTCGCCGCGGCGAGCCCGCGTTCACAGGTTCAGATTGAGAATGTGGTCGCTGCGGTAGGGCCGATTGCGTGTGGCGATGTTGGCCGGGAGCACGACCGAGTTGGATTGGTCGATGAACATCGTGCCCAACGGCACCGGCGGGTTGGTGGCGTCGAGCACGAAGGCCGGGAATCCGCCGTGCGTCGTCACGCCGAAGTAGTACTCGTTGCGGCCGACGCCGAAGCAGTCGATCCACTGACCCTCGTTGCAGTTGTAGCGCAGCTCTTCGACACCCGGGAACACGGCCGGGTTGGTCCACATGCCGATCTGGAACGAGCGGAACGGATCGCTCCCCGGGAAGGGCTGCACGATCGAGCCGTAGATGCCGCCGACGAACAGATTGGCTTCATGCCAGTTCGACGGACCACTGCCGCACATGCACACCGCTCCCACGGGATTCAGCGTGCCTCCGACCAGCGGCTCTTCCGCACCACAGCGCGCGGGGAGCGCCAGCGCATCCCACTTGCGCATGCAATCCTGCGCGATCGGGCCGACTTCGGGCGAGGAACCCGCAGCGACCGCGAAGCCCGTCGCGGGACCGACGAACGTGTAGTAGCGATTGGGGTGGTAGACGCCGGCGCGCGGGAAGCCTGGCGCGTGATCGATCGAATCGCAGGCATGCGTCAGCATCCACGCGCGTTCGGTCAAGGTCGTGCCGCAATCCGCCGCGTAGTCGACGTAGCCCGTGAAGCGCACCAGGTTCCCATTCGGCGCGGCGCACGGGATCGGCCCGCAGGGCATCGGGTTGTTGGTCACCGGCCGCATGTCTCCGTTGACCAAGTAGCGCCAGACCTGGATGGGCGCGCCCGCGGTGCCGGCCTCGGTCCAGGTGCGCGAGTAGGAGAAGTGCATCTGGCCGTCCCACTGCAGCACGGAGCCCAGGTAGAGACGCACACGTCCGCGGTACCAGCCGCAGGAGATCGCGCCCGGAGGCCCGACGATCGGATTGAGCGCGCCCCAAAGAGCGGTGTAGTTCGCTTGCGCGTCGACTCCGCAGTCGCGCCAGCAGATGCCGATGGCGGATTGCTGGAATCCGCGCTGCGGAACTTGGGTGAATGCGCCACCACAGGCGACCGTCGACGGGTCGAGTCCATCGGGCGTCAAGCACTGGGCAGCGCTGTGCGTCGCGGCCAATAGGGACAGCAGAAACGTCGTAGCGAGTTTGAAGAGCTTCATCGAGAGCCTGCGCGGGGGTAGGGGAAGGCGGAGGGCGTAGCTTGCCACGGAAGTGCCCGGGGCGCCGGGTGCTGGACACGAAACTGCAACTTCCTTCGAGCTCCGACCGGCTGCGCGCAGGCCGTATTCAGTGCTCGGCGCGCCCTTCCACGGCGCGTACCACCACGTCGGACTCGACCGCCAGCTCCCAGGGCGTTCCCACGACCCACTCGATGTCGTCGGGCAAACGCAGCACTTCCGCGGGCGGCGTGGCGAAGACCGTGCGGCGTTCCTCGGCGCCACGTTCTGCGATTTCGACCAGGACGTAGAGTTTGGGGTCGCTGGCGAAGCTCTCGCTGGCCAGGCGCAGGTGCTCGGCGCAGACCTCGCAGTCCACGCGATACAGGATCCACGTGCGGTCGCCCGCAAGCGCGCGGGTGTCGACGAAACGCGCCAGGGGCGTGTCGTGGATCGAGCGCCCGATCCAACTCGACGGGTCGAGCACCACGTAGCGCGGATGCGCGGCGCGACCGCTCGCAACGACGAACGGCAGCGCGAGCGCCACGACGCCGATCAGACCCAGGAGCCACCAACGCGGAGCACTCTTGGGGAGCGCGCGCAGGGGTCGCGTGAACAGCAGGAACGCGAGCAGCGAAGCGTCGATCGCCAGCATCGCTTGCGGCGGGAACTTCAGCGCTCCGCCGAAGCAGCCGCAGGAATCGGCACCGGTGATGCTCAAGTGCGCGAGCAGCGCGAGGAACACGCTGAACAGTGCCGTGAGCAGCAGCGCTCCCCAGCGCGGCGCGACGAGCGCGGTCAATCCGACGGCCAGCTCGACCGCGATCGAAGCCCTGAAATTGAGCTCCGGCCCAAGCCAGCCCTCGCGCACCAGCTCCGGCAAGCTCGCGGGCGAGCCCCAGCCGAGCTTCACCGCGCTCACGCTGAGCAGCCAGGCGGCCGCCAGCCAGACGCTCGTGCGGGCGAGTCGCGCGCGCACGTCAGGCCCTGGGGATGCCCACGCGCCGCGCGTCACGCGCCGCGAGCGCCTCGACGTGCACGTTCTCGCTCGGCATGCGCTGGCTTCGAACGTCAATCACCGTGGTGCGTGGCCGAGATCACCTTGCCGCCTTCGAGCACGAGCTCCCACGGCGGCAGCTCCGGACCGACCACCCACGAGACTTCGGGCGGCAGCGCCGCCTGCTCCCCGGGGGGCTTGATCTCGACGATTCCAGCGCTCGCGTCGTCCTTGGTCGAAAGCCTGACGAAGACGTAGATCTTCGGATCGTTGGCGAAGCCCTCGTCGAGCTTCTTGAGGTAGTCGCGGCAGTGCGTGCAGGTCTCGAGGTACAGGATCCAGGTCGCGTCCTCGGGGTACGCGTGGGTGTTCATCCAGATCGCGAGCTCGGTTTCGTGGATCGACTTGCCGACCCAGTCCGGCGGTCGCAAGCGCGCCCAGCGCGGCAAGGTCTCCGGCAGCGTCCATTGCCCAGCGGCGTCGGTCTGCGGCGCCAGATTGCCGAGCTCGGAGTTGGGCTTGGGCAGTCCATCGTTGGCAGGCTTCTGCTGGGCGGCGCCCGCGGGCTGGGTCGCATCCGCGGACGAAGGGTTTTGCGCACCAGCGGTCGGCTGGGTCGCGCCAACCGCGAGCGGCGCCTCCACGCGGTGCTCTATCGGCTTGGGCGGAAGGACCACGGTCTGGTTCTGGACGCGGATCCAGGGCGTGACGGCGCCGACCGCGAACACCAAGCCGACCACCGTCCAGGGCGCCTTGCCAGAGCGGATCGAGGCCCAGGGACGGCTCACCAAGAGCGCGGCGAACAGCGTCCCGTCGATCGCCAGCATGGCGTAGGGTGAGAGCGAGATCGCGCCGCCGAAGCAGCCGCAGCTGGTCGCACCGATCGAGATCAGGTGCAGCAGCACGGCGACGAACACGCTCATCAGCGCGCTCATCAGCATCCACCCTAGCTGTGGCCGCACCAGCGCGGCGAGCGAGAAGGCCAGCTCGACCGAAATGGCCCCCAGGAAGCTGACGTCGGGCCCGAGGAAGCTCTCGCGGATGATCTCTGGGATGTCGTTGGGGGAGCCCTGCTCCATCTTGATCAAGGACACCACCAGGACCCAGCACGCGGCGGCGCGGACGGTCCAGGGCGAGAGTTTGGCGAGGGCGGTCGGCTGGTCGTTCATTGGGTGAGGGTGCGGCAGCGCAGCTCAGGGTGCAACCGTGCCGCGTCGGCCGCAAGGCTCGGGTGGCGCGGTCCTACGCCAGCGGATTGGCGGCGTTGGCGCCGACCGCGAGCTCCCGGGATGCTGGTCCGGCCCAACCTTGGGCTTTTTTTCCGAAGACTGAAACTGGACCCGGAGCCTCGGACACCTACGGGCCCGGGCGCGCCCAGGGGGGCGCTGCCAGGGGCCAAGTCAAGGCGCGGGCGCCGAAGGGCGGCCGCGGCCAACGCGCGGAGGACGCAATGAAGACGTTGCTGAGGGTGGGGGCGTGCGCAGTGGCGGTCGCGGGCGCTCGGGCGAGCCAGTCTCCGATGGAGCTCTTCGGAGGTCAGAGCTTCCCCGAGACCTGGATCAGCTCGAGCAGCGATGGACAGGCCTTTGGACGCGCGCAGGCGGCAGACTTCTTCGGCGACGGCGTGCCGGACGTGCTGCAGCTCGAAGGGCGGTCCTTGGCCGTCTTGTTCGACGTCGACCAGACCTTCGCGCCCGCTTGGGTCGCGCAAGACGTCGATGACGCCTGTGCGCTGCGCCAGCATGCGCTGGACGGACGCGACGCGTTGGCCGTGGTCGCGCCCAGCGGGCTTTCGATCGCCCTGGTCGACCCGCTCACGGGCCTTTGGACTTGGAGCCCTCTCGATTCGAGCACCTGGGCCGGCGCCCGCACGCTGCGCAGTGCGGACCTCGACTCCGACGGCCGCGCGGATCTGCTCGGCGTCGCGGCCGACGGCCAAACCGTACTCACGCGGATCGCGGGCGCGACCGAGATGCAGTTCTCGGGCGGAGCGTCCTTCTCCGCCGGCGCTGCGGTGCTCGACCTGTTGGCACTGCAGTGGGACCTGGATCCCGCGTTGGAGTTCGCCGTGCTCACCACCGGAGGCGTTGCGCTCTTCGACGGCAGCGGCGCGCTGCTCGCGCACTATGCCTCGTCGATTCCCGGCGGCTCGATCGCGCGCGTCGCCTCGACCGCCAATGCGAACGATCGACTGGCCTGGATCACCACCGTCTCCACGAACGCGCACCAGTGGTTGCTCACTCTCTCTCCTGGCGGCATCGACGCGCAGCTCGATCTCGGCACGCTCGATGTCGTCGCCTGTGTCAGCGCGGATGCCGACGCGGACGGTGACGACGATCTGCTGCTGAGCCATCGCCGCAACTACAACCTGGTGTGGCTGGTCAACCAGCGCGGCCCGCAGGCGCCGAGTGCCACCAGCTTCCAAGTCACGTCCAGTGGCGTCCGGCTGTTCAACGCAGGCCCCAGCGACATCGAGGCACCGGAGAATCAGGCCTGGCCCGCGCTCGCCGATCTCGATGGCGACGGCGATCAGGACGTGGTCTTCGGCTGCGAGCTCGAACAGTCCGTGGTCCTGCTGCGCGGCGACTGGATCGCTGAATCGCTCGCGCGCCCGAGTGTGAGCGCGGCCAGCTACGAGGTCTCGTCAGCCGTGCTCGATCTCACCGTGGACGCGCCGAGCGCTGGCTGGAACGGCGCCAGCGAGCTGATCGCGGACGTATGGTGGCGCACCAGCGTGCTCTCCGACAACGAGGGTTTCGGCGTGGCGCAGGTCGTGGTGCCGCTGGTCGCCGGCGTGACTCCGCACGTGTCGGTGACGCTGCCCGAGGTCGGTGTCTCGTTCCACCGGCTGTACTCGACGCGCATCCGCGCCGTCGCGCGCGACGCGCAAGGCCGGGTGGTCGAGAGCGCGCCCGCGCGTTGGGGGACCATGGCGTTGTTCGCGGCTGAGGCGGAACAACTCGCGTTGCTCCCTGGAGCGCAGGCACCGGTCTCGGTCGCCGCGCAGGTTCCCGAGGATCCGGTGTACGCGCCGCAGGTCGTGCCCTACTCGCGCACGCGCCGCTTCCGCACCAATCAGCCGCCGTTGCCGCCTCAGCCGGCGGGCAGCTAGCGCGCGCGCCGCAGGTACAGCGCGATTCCCAGCCCCAGCGCCCCCACGACTCCGGCCGCGATCCACGCCAGCTGCCCAGCACGGCGCTGGACGGCGACGGTGCGCGGGCCGAAGCCGACGATGTGCACCAAGTCGCGCTCGAACGGGTCCTCGGCCGCGCGCGCTCGACGCGCGGCGCGCGCCGCGAGCGCGACGCTCGAGCCCTCGGTGCGCAGGTTCGAGTACAGCACGTCGATCAGCGCTTCCGCCGAGCTCTGCCGCAGATCCGCGGCCGCGATGGCGACGCAATCCGCGCCCAGTCCCAGCCAAGCACCGCCCAGGTGGGCCAGCCCGTCGTCGCCGCTGCGCAGCGGCCCGCGCGCGGCTCCGCACACGGCGAGCACCACCAGCGGTGGTGCCGTGATTCCGCTCAGATCGCTCGCGTGCGTCAGTCCATCGTGCGTCGCCGTGCTGGCGAGCGCGAAACCCGCCGGAGGAACGCTCTCGACGTCGTAGAAACCGTGGGCCTCGATCTCGAGCACCGCCGCGCTCCCGTCGCACAGCTCGCGCAAGGCTGCGAGCGTCGCCGCGGCGCCGGTGCGCACCATGGTGTCGCTCCACAGGTCGCGCAGGGCCGCCTCACGCCGCGGGCTCCACAGGATTTCGTCCCAGGCCCATCCGCGCGCTAGCGCAGCGCTCGGCGTCGCAGGCGCGGCGAGAACGCGCGCGCCGCTCAGCTCGCGCACCGCTCGCTCCGCGATCGCGCGACCGAGGGTCAACGAGGGCAGGTAGTACACGCCCCAGCGCAGGCCGAACGCAGAATCGTCCACCGGCAAGCTCTCGAAGGGCAGGTAGCCGATCCACTCCCAGCCGACGACGCCCACTTCGTCCCAACGCTTCAGGAGCTCGAGCACGGCGGGCGGCAACAGCACCTCGCGCAGCATGGAGCCGACGCGCGCGATCTCGGCCGCGCGTCGCGGGCGTTCGAGCGCGTCGTTCGGCGCGGTGGTCAGCAGCGCCACCCACTGACGTTGCAGCGCGCGCCAGTGCCGCCAGGCCGGGCGTTCGACGATGCGCGCTCCGTCCGCGTCGAGCGCGAGCACGAACGACTGTTCGGACCCGGGGAGCACGATCACCAGGCCGCGCGAAGCGCCGCACAAGACGCTTCGAATGCGCGTCCCGTCGCCCGCGGGCTCGAGCTCCAGACGTCGGTGCAACGAGCCGCACTCGTGGACGCGCGCCAGCGACGCGAACGTCGCTTGCGCGGCCCGCTGCTCACCGTCGAGCCTCAGGCGCAGCGCGATCGACTCGCACAAGAGCGCTCTACGGTCGCCGTAGCACAGAAAGCCGATCCCATCGGAACGCTGCGGTGCCGCGGCCCACTCCTCGAGCAGAGCATCGAATTGCGCTTCGACGTCGCTCAGGCAGGCCTCGAGATCGGCGCGCGGCGCGTCCGTCGCGCGCGCCAAGGCCGCGCCGGCCAAGGCGATCGCGACGCGATCTCCACCGACCTCGTCAGCGCTCGCGCGAGCCGCTGCGAGCGCGCTGCGTGCCGAGTCGAACTCGCCGCGTCGACGGTGCAGATTCGCGCAATGAGCCAGGAGGCGTGCGGCCGCGGGGTCGTTTGGGGGCCGCTCGGCGAGGCAGCTCTCGACGCTGGCGAGCGCGTCGCCGATCCGCGCCTCGTGGTCGAGGCTGAGCTCGATCAACGCCTCGGCCAGCGTCGCACGCAACTGCGCGCGCTCGGCGGGATCGACACTCGACTCGATGGCTCTCGTCGTGCGCTCGACCACGCGCTCGTGTCGGTCGCTGGCGAGATCGACCGTGTTCTCGTCGAAGATCAACTGCGCTCGGACGCGTTCGCACTCGGGGTCCGGATCGGCCAGCGCCAACCAGCGCGTGAATTCGGCGCGGACGCGCTCGAGCGCCTGGGTGGCGTGGTCGGGCAGCCCCAAGCGCGCGAACCAGGCCAGGCGCGCGCTCTCCAGCCAGCCGCGCAGCGGCGTGGGTGCGGGGGCAATTAGCTCCTCGCGCGTCGCAGCCAGCAGACCGCGCTCGATCGCCGCGCCCGCGGCGGCGAGGTCGCCGGAATCGATCTCCAGCCGCGCTCGCAGCGTCTCGAGTTGGGCCAGTCCGCGCGGCGCGTCACGGTAAGCGTGGGTCGCACGGACGAGCCGTGCGTGGGCTCGGTCCCGCTCGCCGTCCTGAACCAGCCACGTGCTGACGATTTGCTCGAGCTCCGGCCCCGAGTAGAGCTCGGAGTGCTCCAGGGCCAGGTCCGCGGCCTCGCGCAGCAAGAGCTCCAACGGACCCTGGTCGGGGTAAAGGCCGGAGCCGTCGTCGGTCACGAACAGCGCCGCCTCGCAGTACGCGGAGAGTTCGGGGAGACTCCAGTGAGATGCGTCCCACAGCGAGTTCCGGGCGCGCCGGAATGCTCGGTCCAAGTCGCGCCACAGCTGTGGATTCAGCTGATCGCTTTGCAGCTCGCGGTTGGCGCGTTGAAGCACCGCCACCTGGGCAAAGGCGCCGCCGCCGAGCCCGAGCAGCGTCGCGAGCAGGATCAGCGCGCGTTCGAAGCCGCGCGCGATGCGTAGGCCCTGCGCGGATCTCGGACGGCCCCGGTGGCGTCCTCGATCTGGACCACCCAGTAGATCTCGTCGGGCCAAGAACTGGTGTCGCCGCTCCATGTCGTCTCGTCCAGCAGCGTATCGAACAGCAACTCACCGCGACGGTCCTGCGAGTCGGAGTAGGCGGAGAAGCGGTAGCGTTCGTGGGGCGCGCGCTGGAGCTCCCAGCGGAAGGTGTCGAATGCGGAGTGCGCGCCGGAGGGATAGAGGCGGGGGTCGGAACTGCGTTGGCCCAGCATCGGCGACTCCGGGGGCGTGACCGCGACGGTGCGCAGATGCTCGATCAGCCAGCCGACGAGCACCGTGGCCGCAGCCGCGGCGGCGATCCACTCGAAGCGCCGACCGCGGCGCGCGACGGGCCTGGTCTGGGGAGCGGCCAAGGGCGCGACCAGAGGCGCGGGCCTGGCGCGCGTTCCGCTGCCGGTTTGGAGCGCGCGCGCGGCCGTCGGCAGCGCCTGAGGACGCTCGGCGCCCGTGGCGAGCGGGCGCTCACCGAGCCGCGCGTGGACGAAGTCGCTGACAGCGGAGCGCGCGCGCGACGGGCGCCGGCGGTCGAGCGCGAGCCGCGTGCGCAGTTCCTCGCGTCCTGCGCGTTCGAGCGTGTCCTGCGTGCGCATGAGACTCTCGTACTCGCTGCGGCAGTGGGGGCACTCCGCGAGTCGGCGCAGTTCGCCGCCATCGGCGGGGCGCGCGTCGCGCGCGACGAAATCGCGCAACCAATTCGAGTGCTCGGAGTCGTGAAGCGAGGTCATGCGAAACTCTCCTTGAAGTCGCGCTCCAGGAGCTCGCGCAGTCGAACCATGCCGCGGTAGTAGTGCGTCTTCGTCGTGTTCGTGTTGGAACCGACGCGCCGGGCGATCTCTTCGAACGTCAACTGCTCGAAGTGCTTCAGCCGGATCACGCACTCTTGGTCGGGGTCGATCTGGGCGAGGCAGCGGTACACGTGCTCGAAATCGAGCGTGTGGTGCACGTTTTCGGCGGACACGGCGAGCTCGTGTTCGTCGGCGTCGCTGAAGCGCGGTTGGCGACGCTTGCTGCGGAAAGCGTTGGACATGTGACGGATGCAGTAGCTGTAGACCCACGATTCGAGCGAGCTCCGCCCTTCGTACGTGTCGAGCTTGCGCCACACCGTGGTGAGCGTCTCCTGGGTCAGGTCGACGATCTCGTCCTCGGTGAAGCACCCGCCGTGGCGCAGATTGCGTGCGTGGAGGATCAGCGGGATGCACTCGAGTCGCTCGATCAGCAACTCGGCTGCTTCCGCATCGCCTGCGCGCGCGCGCTCGACCGTCCTGCGGTCGGGGTGGATCTGTTCGCCGTGAGTCGACACGTGGGTGTCCGATGCCTCGTTGAAAGTTGCGCAGAAAACGCAAACCGCTTCGAGTCCAGGTCGATTGTAGAGGCGCTCTCGAATTCGGACTACGCGCGAGCACGGAGCGCGCGGCCCGAGCGAGCGCGAAGCGCGCTGGAAAAAGTTGAAACTTCTGCATGGACCCGCGACACAGCGCTTGGCGCAGGTTCTGGGCGGCTGCCGACGCCGCTGGCGGGAGGTCCGTGCATCCGCGCGATGAGCGGCGGGCGTTACACTGCGCGGTGTGGGACGACTCGATCGCGACGCGCGCTTCGCCGCGCCGTTTCCAGGCACGGTGTTGCCCAAGGAAGAGTGGACGCGCACGCGCGTCGGGTTGGGCCGGGACTCTCGGCCGTTCGATTGGGATGCGACCTTCGGGCGCGCCGCGCGCCGCGTGGTCGACTTGGGCTGTGGCAACGGTCGCTACCTGATCCACTCCGGACTCTTGCGGCGCGAGCTCGACCACTTGGGGATCGAGTTGGTACCGCCAGCGCTGCGCTTGGGATCGCTGCGTGCGGGCCAGCGCGGCTTGACCAACGTGAAGTTCGCTTGGGGTGATGCGAACGAGTTCATCTGCGAGCGCGCCGTGCCGGCTTCGATCGACGAGGTGCATCTGTACCACCCGCAGCCGTACTACGAGGAGTCGAAGCTCGACCGGCGCCAGTTGACCCCGCGCACCCTGCTCGCCATTTGGCGCGCCTTGCGGCCCGACGGCGTGTTCGTGTTCCAGACCGACAATCCCGCTTACATGAGCTACGCGCGCCGCTGTGTCTCGATGCTCTTCGCGTGGGGTGAGCGCTTCGATCCCTGGCCCGATGCTCCCGAGGGACGCACGCTGCGCGAGATGAACGCCCGCGCTCAGGGACTGACGATCTTCCGCTCGGAGTCGCGCCGGCTCGAGATCGACGAGGCGCGCGCGGTGGAGCTTGCCGGTGGCATGGGCGAGCCCTCGTTCGACGCCAACAAGCCCGGCTTCGAGAGTCGTGGCCCGCGCCGCGCGCCGCGCGGTGGTCGCTCCAAGCGCCACCGCCCGCGCTGAGCTCGGACGATCCGCGGCCTAATCGGGATCGCTCGGGTGCGCGCCGTGGATCAGCGCCGCCGCGGCCGCTTTCCCGAGGTACAGGTCGACGACGACGTGCACCCCGTACAGGAGTGGCGTCATCAACACCGCGATCGCGAACTTGTAGACGTAGTTGGTCACCGAAACGCTCCACGCGTCGGCGAGGCTCCACGGCTCATTGCCGCAGACGCGCGGGATCACGACGAAGGCGAGGAAAATCACCGCTATGGTGTCGATCAACTGGCTGACGATCGTGCTGCCTTGCGCGCGCAGCCACAGCCACTTGCCGCCGGTCGAGCGCCTCAACCAGGTGAACACCGCGGCATCGAGCCACTGCGCCAAGGCGAATGCGCACAAGCTTGCGACGACGATGCTCGATGTCTGTCCCAGTGCGATCTCGTAGCCGCGCTGCATCTCGGCGTCGCTGATCCCGGGCGTGAAGCTGATCGCCGGCACCGCGATCGCGGCGCGGATCACCGGCTGCAGCAGCAGGTTGACCGCGATCGCGATCCACGTGAACAGGCGCACGATTGGCTTGCCGAAGTACTCGTTGACGATGTCGGTCATGACGAAGGTCAACGGAAAGGCCAGGATGCCTGCGGTCGCGGCGAATTCCGCGTTGGTCCCCAGGCCGAAGTCGCGCGGTCCCAAGCCCATCAGCGTGAAGCGGAAGAGCTTCCCACCGAGCACCTCCGCAGCCACGAAGAAGCCGACGAACAGCGCGCACAGGGTGTGGGCCAGTGCCTGCTCGCGCGCGACCGGACGGGGCTTGGAAACCTCGCTCACGGAGCCGAGCTCTGCGTGCGCGCGCCGTCGAGCCGCGAAAGTCGTGTCGCCATGGGCCGCGGAGTATAGGGACACCGCTGGAGGGCGCGACTCCCTTGAACTGGAGCGGCGCGGCGGAGAGAGTTGTGCGCCTTCGGAGACCGAAGACCCCCAACCATGGTCGACTGCAAGGACTGCATCCACTTCCGCCGCCTCGCCGGTGACACCGTTTGGAAGCGCCGCACGGGGTGCTACCACCCAGAGAACATGGAGCAGAAGCTCACCGAGCGCGTGCATCTCGCGCAGGAGATTCCGGGGAACCACGAGCAGCTCAACCTGCGCGGCGACTGCGCCGTGTTCTCCGCCCGGCCGCGGCGCGGTTCCGTCCTTTCGCGCATGCTCGAGGCGCTGCGGGGCTGAGCGGCGATGCCGTGCGGCGCGCCAGCAGTGGTGTGACGTGTGAGCTTGGAGCGCGCGCCCGGTCTTGGTCGGCGCGGGCAACGGTGTGAAGCCGATGGATCGCTGGACCCTCTACGAGCTGTGCGTGCAGTCGGCACCCGACGTGGTCGCGCTGCTGCGGCGCGCGCACGGCGGTGCAGCTCGCACGCTGGCCGAGGACTTCGCTGGCTCGGCCGCGGTCTCCCGGGCGTGGGTGGCGCGCGGCGGTCGCGCCACGGCGATCGACTTGGACGCGGGCGCGCTCGAGCGTGCCGCACGCATCGAGGGGCTGACGACGGTGTGCGCCGACGTCACCGAGCGCACGCCCGCGGTTTCGAGCGCGAGCGACGTCGTGTACGTCGGCAATTTCTCGATCCTGTACCTCAAGCAGCGCGAGCGCCTGCTGGCCTACTTGCGCCTGGCGCGCGAACGGCTCGCGAGCGGAGGAATCTTCGCGTGCGATACCTACGGCGGCCCGGCCGCGTTCCAGCTCGGTGCATGGAGGCGCGAGCGGTTTCTCGAGGACGGCACGCGCGTGGTCTCGACCTGGGAGCACCGCGCCGCGGATCCCGCGACGGCGCAGGTCGAGAACGTGCTCCACTTTCGAGTCGAGCGCGAGGGCGAGTTGCTCGAGACCTTCGCCGATGCCTTCGTGTACCGCTGGCGCCTGTGGTCGATCGCTGAGCTGGCCGATGCGCTGCGCGAAGTCGGCTTCGCGCGCCACGAGGTGTACGCCAATATCCACGATCCGCTTGCGAGCCCGCGTGAGCTCGACGGCGACTACAGCGTGTGCATCGTCGCTCGCGGCTGAGCAAGGAGGAGTGTGCGGCGAGTGCTACGGCTCGCGCGCGATGACCTCGAGCCTTCCCAACAAGACCGCCCCGTCGCGCTCTCGCAGCCAAGCGGTGCGCGTGGCCGCGTCGGGCACCAGTCCGCCCGCGGTCCAATAGCGCAGGAGTTGCTTGATGCGCGCCGCGATTCCGCCAGCCGGCCACTGGTGTCGAGCGCGCATCGTCTCCGCGTACTCGACCAAGAAGCGCGCGGCGGTTCCGCGCGAAACCGTGCATCCGCTGAAGATCCAGGGATCGGCGAGCGCGCCGCGCCCGACCATCGCGAAACGCGCCCCGGTCTCGCTGCGCATGCGCTCGAGGTCGGCGTGCGTCGCGATGCCGCCGTTGCCACAAACGGGGATCGAGACCGCAGCCGCAGCGCGCGCGATCCGCGACCACTCGACGCTCTCGCAGTAGGCCTCGGCGCGCGTTCGGCAGTGCACGGTGAGCAAGGCGGCGCCGCCCTGCTCCGCGGCTCGCGCCAATTCCTCGACGCGCGACGCGTCGTCGAAGCCGGCGCGCATCTTGGCCGTCACCGGCACTTCGACCGCGTCGGCAACGCTGCGCACGACGCGCTCGATCGCGCGCGGGTCCCTGAGCAGCGCTGAGCCCGCGCAGCCCGCGATCGCGCCCTTCGCTGGACAACCGAAGTTGAGATCGATCAGAGGCGCGCCGGCTGCGACGGCGTTGCACGCAGTGCGGGCGAGGTGCTCCAGGTCGTTGCCCATGAGCTGCACGCCGACGGGTTGCGCGAAGCGCGACGGACCGAGGTGTCGGGAGATCACGGCGCGCGGAATGCTCGCGACGCTGACGCGCACGAACTCGGTGAACGCGCCGCCGAGCGCGTCGGCGGGATTGCGGCGCAGGACCAGATCTCGGTAGCACGGCTCGGTGACGCCCTCCATCGGCGCCAGGAGCCAGGGGGCGGTGAAGGGCAAGCGCGCAGGCGCTCGCGGGCTCGAACGTGACGCGAGGTCCATGGCGCAGCCATCACATGTACCACGGCGGGAGCGAGCGCTGTACGCGCGGAGCTGGCGCGAGTAGAACTCGGAGCGTGATGCGGTTCGCTCGCCTCGTCGCCGGGCTCGGGGCGTTGGCCCTAGTGGTCGCGGCCGCCTGGTTCGCCACGTCGCCGCGCGCGCGGGACGCGCGACCGGTCGAGCTCGAGCCGCGGTCCGAGCGCTTGCCAGCACCCGTGGATCTGGCGCAGGCCACGCGTGCCCGCGAAGCGGAGCGGCTCGACGTGCTCGAGACGGACGTCGGCGCAAGCCCGCGGTTCGAGCTCGCCGGCCGCGTGCTCGACCTCGAGGCGCGCGCCGTCGAAGGGGTCGCCGTCGTGCACGTTGGATTCGACTCGGAGACGCCGTTGGGGTCGAGCGACGCGAGCGGTGCCTTCCACGGTGCAGTCGAGCGCCTCGAAGGGCGGCTCGTCGTGCGTTCGAGCGCTTGGGTAACGGTTCCGCGCGAAGGCGTGCGCGCCAGCCGTGGGCGCGAACACGTGCTCTCGGTTTCGCGCAGCGCGGTGCTCGCCGGGCGCGTGCTCGACCAGCGCGGGGACGCGGTGTGCGGCGCGCGGATCGTGCTGCGGCCGAGCTCGGCGACGCTCGCGGCTTGGCCAGCGAACGCCGGGCCTGCGAGCGAAGAGTGGCCAGTCGCGCTCTCCGGCGTCGATGGCAGCTTTTTCGTCGCCGATGCGCCGCAGTTCTCCGGCAGCACCTTGCGCGCCACCTGCGAGCCGCTGTCGCCGTGCGAAGTCGAGCTCCCGACGGGCGCGGGCCAGGGCCTGCTGCTCGTGTTGCGCGATCCCTCGGCGGGCGAGCTGCTCCAAGGCGTCGTCCAGGATCAGCGACTTCTCCCCGTCGAAGGCGCTTTCGCCGCGCTGGGGGAGTTCGCCGCGAGCCCGACAGCCGCCGACGGTCGCTTCCGCATCGCCATCGAGAGCCGCGCGGCCGTGAGCTCACAGGCGTTGATCGTCGAGGGGCCTTCGCGGCTCGAGGTGCACTACGATGCGCAGATCGGTTCTGCGCTGGCGAGTTGCGAGGGCGCTCTGCCGTTCGTGCGCGTGGTGCTGCGCGAAGCGTTGGAGCTCAAGGTGTGCGTCGAGCGCCGCGACGGGCGTCCGGTGCGACTGCAGAGTGTCGCGATCCTCGACAAGACGCGGCGCCGCGCAGGGCTGGAAGCCGGCGCTTTCCTGGAGCAGGACACCGGCTATCGTCCCTCGCCCGAGTGCGCGACGTTGCTGCGGCTCCTCGAGCGGCCGTACATGCTCGCGATCGACGTCGCGTCGCCGCCGGTGTCCTTCGAGTTCGGCCCGGTGCGCCCGAGCTCGAGCGCGCTCCGCATTCCGCTGCCCGCGGGCCTGGAGTTCGCACCACGCGACGTGCGCGTGCTGACACCGGACGGACGACCCGCGGTCGGCGCCCGGGTCGCCGTGCGCGCACGCGGCTCGCGCGCGACTCGCAGCTCGTTCAAAGCAGCCGCATCCGGCGGCGTGAGTGTCTGCGATGCGAACGGCGACGCGCGGATCGAGGAATGCCCCAATCGCGGTGCGTGGATCGTGGCCTGCGCCGCGGATCATGCGCCGGCGATCCTCGAGGTCGAGCACGCGGTGGGCACGGAGCGCAGCGAGCTCTACTTGGCGCACAACGCGTCACTGCTCGTCAGAGGGCTTTCGACGGGGCGGAGTCGCGTGCGAGCGCGGTTGCTCGATTCGACGGGCGCGTGGCGCTGGTGCTCGGATGGGGCGCGCGCGCTCGATCCGCTCGAGCTCGATCTCGAGCCCGAGCTCGAGCTGTGGACCGATGAGGGCGGGAACCTGCGGCTGTGGTCGAGCGTGGGGGCCTGCCGCTTGAGGGTCCGCGATCGGTGGGGGGCCGAGGTGAGCGCCAGCTCGGACGCACCCGAACCCAACGTGCTGTTCGAGCACGACATCGTGTTGGAGCCCGAGAGCATCCTGCAGCTCGCGCGCTGAGCGCCCGGCCTCCCTCAACGCTCTCAGCGGCTTTCGAAGCTGGCCGAGAGCGCGCTCTTCGCTGTCAAGTCGAAGTGGAACGCGACCGTCGATTCCACGGCGACCCACTTGAAGTCGATGGCGACATCGGAATCGAGCTCGAGCTCGAGCGAGTGCGCGCGCTTCGCATCGAGGTTCCACAGGAGCTGTCCCTTGCCCTCGGTGCTCCACGAGAACTGCATGGCGAGGTCCTCGCGCAGGACCTCCGAACCCGCGCTCTCCTGGCGCCGCGCGAGCTCCGCGGCGAGGTCGTTGCGCGCGGTCGACTCCCATTCGAGCTCGATCAGCGCGCAGCGCGCGTCTCCGATCGTTTTCGTCTCGCGCCAAGTGCACAGGATCTCACCGGCCAGCTCGCCGGTGCTGTCGGCGAGGGCACACAGCGTCGTGCCCACGATCTCCGTTGGATCGAGGAACTGTGAGCTGGGGAGCGCGCGCGTGGCGAAGGTGAAGCGCAGGTCTCCTCCGGGCGCGAGCACGTCTGCCAGTGTCGCCGCATCGAGTTTCCAGGTGTCGCCCTGCTCGACTCCTTCCTCGGCCACCAGGGCGCGCAGATCGAGGTCTTCGCGCAAGCCGCTGAGCACGTCGGCCTGCGCCTCGGGCTCGCCCGCGAATGTCCTGGTCCACTCCGCTTCCTTGGGCTTGCGCTCGAACACCACGCGGCGTCCCTCGAGCGCACTCGTGAGCGGCAAGGTGAAGTCGTCGGACCCCGGACCCGCGGCGAACCGCAATTCGGCACCCGTGGAGACGTTCACGAATTCGCGCTCGAGCCGCAGCGGCCCGCGAGCGTCGAGAGCGACGAGCGTGTCGATGACACCGAGCTTGCGCTCGACCACGCCGCTCATCGCCGGCACCTGCACGGCGGCGTGCTGGCCATCGATTTCCTGCTCCATCGATTCCAAGCTCCACTTCGTGACCTCGGTGAAGTGCTTCTCGGTCTTCGCACCCGCCGGGAGAGCGAAGCGCAGGTCCTGCCGCGGAGCGAGCAACGTCGCCGAAGCGGCGCTGCACAGAGCGAGGGCGATCGCGTGCTTCATGCGCCCATTGCACTCACACGACGCCGGGCCCGCAACCGTGGCGTTTGCGCGCGGTCGCGCGCGCTCGGCAAACGAAGAGCGCCGGCCGCGTGCGAAGGCGGCCGGCGCTCGGTGTCTCTGGGGGAGACGACTGTCTGCTCAGCTTACTGCGGGAAGCGCCAGTGGATGGCGTTCGAGAAGCCCACATTCGTGTTGTCGAAGTGGGCCGGATCGCGCATCCACCACTCACCGTAGTAGTCGGTGCCGAGCGCCAGCCCGCGCGATTGGGCGTAGGCCGCGCTGAAGGCGAAGTCGTAGGCCCCGCTGGTGCAGTTGGTGCCCGTCGGAGTGCCGCCCGAGTTCTGCACCGGAGTGCGGACGACCGGCTGCGACACACACAGGAAGCCCCCGCTGAAGGGCGGCGGGGTGGCCGGCGTCGCGAAGCCCCAGAAGAACAGGCCCGACTTGTTGTTGAGCACGTTCGTGGCGCGGATGTGGAAGTTGTCCGGTCCGCTGGCGAGTGTCGGTGTTCCGCTCCAACCGATCGCGGGCGTGCAGTTGGCCGAGTTGACCTTGCCCGTGCAGTAGGTGCGCGGGAAGCCGACGGGCTCGACGCAGGCGCGGATGATCCAGTTGCCGGCGTAGTAGCAGGAGCAGATCGGGATTCCCGAGACCGTGGCGCTGGTCGCGTCGCGCCAGCCCTGGCCTTGGATGTAGATCAGGTTCTTGCGCGGCGGAACACACGGCGCAGAACACGCCGGCAGCGTGTTGTCGGTGGCGAAATTCGTTTGGTATCCGGTGGCGCACGACCCCGGCGCGGTGTTCATCAGCATCTCGAACACGACCACCAGCGTTCCCGAGGTGCAGCGCACGTCGAAGTTGGAGATGTCGACCGAGTTGATGCCGCTCGAGCTGAACTGGATGTTCGCGCCGGCGTCGACCTCGAAATCGAACACGCGCGTTCCGAGCGTGGGGAGCGTGCCGTTCCAGGTGATGCCGTCGTAGATCTGCAGATTGACGACGGCGGCGATGCCCGCGGCGTTGGCCACGTTGATGTAGGCCGCGGCCGCCATCTTGACCTTGACCTCGTTCGAGTACTGCTGGCCACTGACGTCGAAGACGCAGCCGATGGCCTCGCCGTCGCACAGGCCCGGGATGACCGAGACCGTCTGCACGCCGGGGACTTGGGGCAGGTTGTCGTTCTTGAGGAACAGGTCCGTGCCCGAGGCGCAGGTCTGGGCGACGGCGGAACTCGCGCACAGCGCGAGTCCGAGCGCGGCGAGGAAGCGACGCAGCATGAGAGCTCCTGGAGGTTTGAGAGTCGTGGGGGGCGGAGGATCCGGGGCTGCGAGCCGACCCAGCGTCAGCGCATGCTCGTCCGACTTGCTCGGCCCGTCAAGCGCGCGCGCTACAGTGGCGCGATGCCCACGCGAATCCTGGGGATCCTGAATCTGACGCGCGACTCGTATTCCGACGGCGGTCGTT
Organism: Planctomycetota bacterium; assembly: GCA_020853575.1. Lineage (GTDB taxonomy): Bacteria > Planctomycetota > UBA1135 > UBA1135 > F1-120-MAGs118. The sequence continues at coordinate 35,851 of JADYYP010000020.1, read as the reverse complement.
TCATGGAGCCCGAGGTCGCGCTCCAGCACGCGCGCGCGCTGCGCGCCGCGGGTGCAGCGATGATCGACGTCGGCGCCCAGTCGACCCATCCCGACGCCGAGCTGGTCGGTGTCGAAGAGGAGCTCCGACGCTTGGAGCCGGTGGTCGCGGCGCTGCTCGCCGAGGGGGCGCGCGTTTCGGTCGACACCTTCGAGCCGCTCGTGATGTGGCGCATGCTCGAGCTCGGTGTCCACGCGATCAACGACGTGTCCGCACTGCGGACGCCGGGTGCGCTCGAGGCGCTGTCTCGCGCGCGTTGTGAGGTGATCTTGATGCACTCGAGCTCCTCGACCGCGCGGGCCGAGACGAGCGCGCGGGTCAGCTCGGACTGGATCGGCCGCGTGCGGGCGTTTTTCGAGGAGCGCATCACGGCCTGCGAGCGCGCTGGCATCGCGCGTCGGCGACTGATCCTCGATCCGGGCATGGGCCTGTTCCTCTCGAGCGATCCGCGCCCGAGCTTCGAGGTCTTGCGCAGGCTCGCCGAGCTGCGCGATCTCGGCCTGCCACTGTGCGTCGGGGTCTCCCGCAAGTCGTTCCTGGGCGCTGAGCTCGGTCGCGGAGTCGCAGAGCGCGGCGCCGCGACGCTGGCCGCCGAGATGTGGTGTGCGCAGCGCGGTGTCGAGTGGCTCCGCACCCACGACGTGCGCGCCACGAGCGACGCCTTGCGCACGCTCGCGGCCATCGAGGGCGCCTGATGGTCGTGTGGACGCTCGCGGGCTGGCTGCTGTGGAGCGTGGTCGTGCTCGTGCTGCGCAATCGAATCCACCTGCGCAGCACGGGACGCTCCGCGATCTTCGTGCGCGAGACCAGTCGCATGGGCGCGCGCGTCCGCTTCGCCGGACTGCTGCTCGTGCTGGGCAAGGCCCTCGTGCCGGGAACGATGCTCGCGGTGGGGTGCGGTTGGCCGCTGTGGTGGGATTCGAGCGCACCCGTGGCGCGCGCGGCGGCGTTCGCCGTGTTCGCCGTCGGTCTGGCGGGCACGTTCGGCTGCCAACTGGCGATGCGCGCGTCCTGGCGGATCGGCATCGACCACGCTTCGCGGACGGAACTCGTCACCGACGGGCCGTTTCGCTACTCGCGCAATCCGATCTATGCCTTCGTGATCCTCAGTGCCACGGCACTGTTCCTGGCGCTGCCGTGCGTGTGGTCGCTGGCCGCCGTGGTGCTCGTCGGCATCGGATTCGCGCTGCACGTGCGCTGGGCCGAGGAGCCGTTCTTGCGCGAGCGCTACGGCGAGCAATACACGAGGTGGGCGGCCCAAGTCGGTCGCTTCCTGCCCTGGTTCGGCCGGCAGCGCGAGTAGCGCCACTCGAGAAGTCGATCTTGCGTTGCGCTCGGAGCAGGACCGTGCGCACGGTCGCTCCCCAGGGCATGCTACGGCGACTCGATGGTCACCCAAGCGCTGCTCGAAGAGGACCGCTCGCTGTGGTCACGTCTGCTCAGCGTCAAGCGCGACGAGCGCGCCTCGGTCGCGCTCGCGGTGCTGGCGTTCTTCTGCCTGCTGTTCGCGATCTTCTTGCTGCGGCCCCTGCGCGATGAGATGGGGCTGCGCGGTGGCGCGCGCAACCTCAAGTGGTTGTGGAGCGTGACGCTGGCGGGCACGGTGGTCGCGAGCATCGCCTTCGCGGCCTGCGCCTCCGGATTCCCGCGGCGGACCTTCATGGCCGCGACGTACCGCGGCGTCGCGTTGGTGTGGCTCGTGTTCCTGCCCCTGGTGTCGTTCACCGATGGTGCGCTGGGGATCTTCGTGTCGCGAGCTTTCTACGTCACGCACGCGGTGTCGAACGTGTTCCTGGTGTCGCTCTTCTGGGCGCTCGCCGCGGATGTGCTCGATGCGGCGCAATCCAAGCGCTTGTTCGGCCTGATCGCGGTCGGCGGCACGCTGGGCGCGATCGCGGGCACGAAGTTGACCGGGTGGATCGCGGGCCTGGGGGCCAAGGGCGGAGCCGGCTCGAGCGAAGCGAGCGCGGCCCACGACTTGGCGCTGTGGATGATCGTTCCGGCGGCCGTGCTGATGGAGGTCGCGGTGCAACTCGGTGCTGCGCTCGCGCGTCGCTCCGAACGCGCTTCGGCACAGTCCTCGGAGCTCTCTCGCGCGCTCGGTGGCGACGCGCTCGAGGGACTGGCGCTGGTCGTCCGCCGACCTTACCTGCAGGGCATCGCGCTGTTCACCTTCGCCTACGGCTTCGTGCAGACCTTCTTCACGCTGCAGCAGAACCACATCGTCGAGGCCGTGATCTCCGGCAAGGCCGAGCGCATCGAGTACTTTGCCTCGGCGGAGAACTCGGCGCAGGTGCTCACGCTGGTGGTGCAAGTGTTCGTCACCGGACGCTTGATGCGCGCGCTGGGAGTCGGCGGCGCGCTGCTGGTGCTGCCGATCGTCGGCGTCGCGGGTTTCTCGGCTCTCGGCTCGCTGCACTCGATCGGCATCGATGCCCTGACCGCGGTCACGTTGTGCATCGTGGCCTGGCGTGGCCTGAGCCACGCGACGATGCGTCCGGCGCGCGAGGCGCTGTACGTGCCGACCGAGCGCTCCGAGAAATTCAAAGCCAAGAGCTTCAGCGACACCTTCGCGTTCCGCGGCGGCGACCTGGCCAGCGCCTTCGGGTTCGACGCGTTGCCGCTCGCGGCGGCGACCTTGGTCGGCATCCCTCTGGCCGTGGGCTGGGGCGCGCTAGGACTGTGGCTCGCCCGTCGCCAGCGCGCGCTGGTCGCAGAGCGCGAACGCTAGATGAACGTGCGCGTCAGGTTGCGGTGTCCGGCGGCGGTCACCAGCAGGTTGTCTTCGATGCGCACGCCGCCGAACGGCAAGAGCTCGTCGACCAGCTTCCAATCGACCAGCTCCGCGTGCCGGCCGACCTTCGGTCCGCGCAACAGCATCTCGATGAAGTAGCAGCCGGGCTCGATCGTGAACACCTGGTGTTCCTCGATGCGTCGCGTGGTGCGCAGGAAGGGCGAGTGCGCCGGCGGCGGGACGACGTCGCCGCTCGGTTCCTTCTGACGTCCGCCCACGTCGTGCACTTGGATGCCCAAGAAGTGCCCCAAGCCGTGCGGGAAGAACGGGCTCGTCAGTCCCTCGCCAAAGGCGTCCTCGCCGCGGATGCGCAGCACGCCGATCTCGTGCAGCAGGTCGCCGATCAGCACGTGCGCTGCTGCGTGGAGGTCGGGGTAGGGCAGCCCGGGCACGACCTTGTCGCACAGCTTCTGCTGCAGCTTGTCCATGCCCTTGACCAACTCGCGGAAGCGCGGATTGCAGTCCTTGCGCGTCCAGGTGCGCGTGATGTCCGAGCCGTAGCCCAAGTGCTTGGCGCCGGCGTCGATCAACAGTACGCGGCCATTGCGCTGCGCGCGCTTGCCGGTGTAGTGCAGGATCGCGCCCTTCTCGTCGTGGGCGATGATCGTCGGATAGGGGAGCTCGGCTTCCGTGCAGCCCAGCGCTTGCACGTAGGCCAGGTGGATCTCCAGTTCAGAGCCGCCGGCGTCGAACGCTGCCAGCGCCGCGCGATGGCCCCAGGACGCGATCTTCTCGGCCTCCTCGAGGCAGGCCACCTCGTAGTCGCTCTTGTACGCGCGATCCCAGTCGAGCCGCGCGACCAGCGCCGGCGGATTGCATGCCGCGCCGTCGACGCCGTTCGCTCTCGCCAACTCGGGCTCGTCGCCGATGTACGCGATGCGACCGCCCGTGCGCGCGAGCTTCCAGGCCGCGTCGCGCGTCGGCACCTCATGGAGCTCGAAATCGTCGGCCCAGAACGGTGCCCCCAGTGGGGCTTGCTCGTACCAGTAGTCCTCGGGAGCGACGCGCACCAAGCGCGGCTTCGCGCCCGGTCGCAACAGCAACAGGTGGTGCGGTCCGCGCAGCGGAACCCAGTGCGCGAAGTGCCCGACTTCGCGGAACGGCGCGTCCTGGTCGTCGGCGAAGTAGGTGAACGGCTGTCCGCTGGAGATCACCAGCGCGTCGTGGCCAGTGGCCGCCAGCGCCGCTTCGACTCCGCGCTGCCGCGCGGCGATGTGCTCGGCGTACAGCGAGACTCCCTGGGCGCTCATCGGATCACTTGACCCCGTGCATCCACTTGTTGATCAAGCGCGAGAGCACGATCACCGCCAGGCCCAGGCCGACGCCCAGGTACACCATGTAGCTGAACACTTCGCCGTAGGCTTGCACCTTGCCGAGCGCATCGCTGGCCGCGCCAGCCTTCGTCGCCGCGAGCGTCGAGACCTTGCCCGCCAGGAAGTTGCCGGTGGCGATCGAGATGAACCACGAGCCCATGACCATGCCGGTCATGCGCCCGGGCGCGAGCTTGGTGACCATCGAGAGCCCGACGGGCGAGAGGCACAACTCGGCCAGGGTGTGCACCAGGTACAGGCCGAGCAGGAAGTACCACATCACCATGCCGGCGGAGCTGGCGGAGCCGATGCCCTGGTTGATCACCAGGAAGCCCAGGCCCATGCCCAAGAACCCCAGACCGAACTTGGCCGGGATGGGCGGGTTCTTGCCGCGCTTGTCGAGCGCCACCCAGAGCCAGGAGAACACCGGTCCGAAGAGCACGATCAGCACCGCGTTGACCGATTGCCACCATTCGGCGGGCATCGACCACGAGCCCAAGGTCAGCGGTGAGAGCTGCTTCTTGGCGAAGAAGTTGAGCGAATTGCCGGCCTGCTCGAAGCCCATCCAGAACACGCAGTTCAGCACCAAGAGCAGGATCAGGGCGAACAACCGCTCGCGCTGCTGCAACTCCTCCTTGAGCGCCACGCTGATCAAGAACACCAGGATCGCGGCGAAGCTCGCGTACAGGATGTAGCCGACCACGTCTTCCTTCAGCGCCAGCAGCATGTACACGCCCGGCGCGACGATCAGGCCGCCGAGCGTCACCATCGCGATCGGGCCGAAGCCCTCTTTTCCGGCCGGCGGCAGGCCCTTGTCGCCGAGCACGCGCGTGAACAGGCCGAAGCACACCAGGCCGAGCAACATGCCGGCGCCGGCGAGCGCGAAGCCGTAGCGGTAGTCGGGCTGGCCGTCGCTGCCCATGTAGGCGGCGAAGCGCTCGCAGAACACCGGCGCGATGGCCGCGCCGATGTTGATGCCCATGTAGAAGATGGTGAAGCCGCCGTCGCGCCGCGGGTCGCCCTGCTTGTAGAGCTTGCCGACCAAGCTCGAGATGTTCGGCTTGAACAGCCCGTTGCCGACGATCAGCATCGACAGGCCGTAGAAGAACACCTGCTTCTGGTCGAAGCCCAGGTAGTTGCCCGCGGGCACCATCAGCATGAACTCGCCCAGCGCCATGAACAGGCCGCCGAGCACGATCGTGCGTCGATACCCCAGGACGCGGTCGGCGATCGAGCCACCGAAGATCCCCAGCGCGTACACCAGCGCTGTGAACCCACCGTAGCTGGCCGAGGCCTGGGCCTGTCCTTCCTCCGACGAGAGCGTCGAGAAGAACTGCTGGGCGATGTACAGCGCCAGCAGCGCGCGCATGCCGTAGTAGCAGAAGCGCTCCCACAGCTCGGCGAAGAACAAGACGAACAGTCCGGCGGGGTGGCCGAGGACGGTGCTTTCGGCCGCTTTGTCCGAGGCTTGGCTCATAGAGAGGGCGTCTCCGGGTGGGACGAGCGCGGGGTGGTGAAGGGGGCCGCGCCGCCTGAGGGGTTCGAGAGGGGCTAGAGGTTAGCGCGGAGGAAGGCCGCCATCGTCATGTACTTGTGGCGGTTCTGGGCGGGGTCGACGATTCCGTGGCGATTGCCGGGGTACAGCATCAGCTCGAATTCGCGGCCGGCGCGCTGCAAGCGCTCGGCGAACTGCAGCGTGTTCTGCAGGTGGACGTTCTCGTCGATCACGCCGTGCAGGAGCAGCGCGCGTCCCTGGATCTCGGACGCGGATTCCTGGGGCGAGCTCGCGCGGTACCCGGCCTCGTTTTCCGTGGGCAGGCCCATGTAGCGCTCGGTGTAGATCGAATCGTAGAGCCGCCAATCGGTGACCGGCGCGCCGACGATGCCACAGCGGAACCTCTTGGAGTGCGTCAGCGCATAGGCTGTTTGATAGCCGCCATAGCTCCAACCCCAAATGCCGATGCGCTGTGGATCCGCGTAGCCCTGCTCGATCAACCAATCGACGCCATCCTCGATGTCCGCGAGCTCCTGCGCGCCCAGGTTCTTGTAGATGCCGCGCGCAGACTCGAGCCCCTTGCCGCTGGCCGAGCGGTTGTCGCAGATCCAGATCAGATAGCCCTCTTGGGCGAGCATGCTGTGGAACAGCGCGTCGCCGTTGGCCAATGGACGGTCGAGCACTTGGGGGGAGTGCGGGCCGGAATAGACATGGCACAGGATCGGATAGCGCTCTCCGGCGCGATATCCGGCGGGCTTGATCATCGCCGCCTCCAGCTCGAAGCCGTCGCGCGTCTTGAGCTTGAGGAACTCGGGCGGGCGCACGCCCTTGGCCTGTGCCACGGCGCCGTCGACGCGCTCGATTTCGCGCACGAGCGACCCGTCGGCACGGCGCACGCTGAGCTGCGGCCAGGTGGTGTGCGATGAGAAGGTGTCGAGGAACAGCTGGCCGTCGTCGGAAAACGCCACGACGTGGCGCCCGTCCTCGGGCGTGAGGCGCGCGAGGTCGCTGCCGTCGAGCTTGCAACGGAAGAGCTGAGCTCCTTTTACGTCGTCGCGGTCGGCGATGAAGAACACGCGGCCAGTTCGCTCGTCGTAGCGCAGGTACTGATCGACCTCCCAGGGCCCTTGGGTCACCCGACCCAGCAGCTTGCCGCCGCGCTCGTAGAGATACAGATGCGCGAATCCGTCGCGCTCCGAGCGCCACAGGAAACGCGCGCCCGCGTCGATCCAGTAGGGCCCCTCGTCGGGCTCGATCCACACGCCGGTCGAGTCGCGCAGCCAGGTCGTCGTGGCTCCGCTGAGCGGATCGGCCTCGGCCAGGTCGAGCCAGGTCTGAGCCCGATCCTGGACCTGGAACACGACGCGCGTGGAGTCGGGTGTCCAGCCGACGCGCACGATCAAGGGCTCGGCTTGCGACCAGCGCGAGAGGTCGACCGCGGTGCTCTGGCCGCTCTCCACGTCGACGACGTGCAGCGTCGCCACGGGGTTGGGGTCGCCGGCCTTGGGGTAGCGCCAACGCTCGTTCTCGGGGTGCTTCGAGCGGTGGTCGGTGACGACGTAGGTGGGCACCGCGCTCTCGTCGATCACCAGATAGGCGATGCGCCGCGAATCCGGCGACCACCAGAACGCGCCGAAGTTGTCCCGGCCGTAGAGCTCCTCTTGGTACACCCAGTCGAGTCGACCGTGGAGGTGATTCTCGTCTCCGGCCGTGGTCAATGCGCGCGGCGCGGCGCTCCCGTCGGTCGGCACGACGTGCAAGTTCCAGTCGGCGACGTAGCCCAGCCAGCGACCGTCGGGCGAGAGCGTGGCCCCGAGCTCCTCGCGCGCATCGTGCGTCAGGCGCAGCGCGCGAGCGGCGTCGACCGCGCAGAAAAAGAGGTCGTGCTGCTCGCCGAGGATCAGACCGCGCTTGTCGGCGGTCAGATCGAAGCTCGTGCGTTCGGCCCAGCGGCGCGCGCTGGCCTGGTCCACTCCCGCGGCCGAGGCCAGGGCCTGCGTCAGTCGCTCCACGTCGACGAAAGGACGCCGGTCGCCGCTCAGCGCGTCGACCACGAAGAGCTTGCGCTTGTGCGCTTCCCGGTCGGTCGCGCTCGCGAGGTACTGCGCGCCGCCCGGCATCCAGCCCAACAACTGCGTGTCGGCGCGCAAGCGCGCGGGCAACGACGTGAGATCCTCGAGCGTGAGCCGTTCCCCGGCCGGCGCTGGCGGCGCTGGGTGCGAGATGGATCGGGGCTTTGACGCACAGGCCGCGAGCGCGCCCGCGACGACCACGACGGCGAGGATCCTCATCGCAGGAACATAGCGCGGCTGCCGGCCGGGCCGCCACGAGTGCGCGCGAGCCATTGCACATCCATGACTGAGCCTCGAAAAAGCGCGCCCGCGGCGCTGGTATCCTCCGGCCATGGGACACCTCTCGCTTTGGTTCACGTTGCTGCTCGCGTCCACGAGCTGCGCCGCGCAGGCCGTTTCCGACGAGTCCTTCGAAAGGCACTTCACCGGCCGCACGCTGCGCTTCGACTACCACCACAGCGGAGGCGCGCAGGAAGAGCACATCGCGCTGGAACGCTTGCGCCTCGAAGGCCCCTGGCCCGGCAGCCGCACACAGCTGGTCGACCGCAGCAATTTGGGCAAGTACCTGTTCCAGGTCGTCGATCCGGCGACGCAGACGGTGATCTATTCGCGCGGCTTCGCGTCGATCTTCGGGGAGTGGGAGACCACGGCCGAGGCGCGCGAGGTGTGGCGCACCTTCGAGGAGTCGCAGCGTTTTCCGGAGCCCTTGCATCCGGTGCAACTGGTGCTCGAGAAGCGCGCTCCCGACGGCACGTTCCGCGAGCTTTTCGCGCAACTCGTCGACCCCTCGTCGCGTTTCGTCGACCGCTCACCACTGCGCGCCGATTCCACGCCGATCGTGCTGCACGCGAGTGGAGACCCGGCCACGAAGCTCGACGTGTTGGTGCTGGGCGACGGGTACGCGCAGGCCGAGAGCTCGAAGTTCGAGGCCGATGCGCGGCGCCTCGTCGGCGCGCTGCTCGACACCGAGCCGTTCAAGGCGCGCCGCGGCGAGCTCAACGTGCGCGGACTGTGCGTGTCGAGTCCGCAGTCGGGGATCAGCGATCCGCGGCGCGGGGAGTGGCGTGCGAATCCGCTGGGAACGTCGTTCAACGCCTTCGACAGCGACCGCTACGTGCTCACGTTCGCCAACCGCGAGCTGCGCGAAGTTGCCGCTCAGGCCCCGTACGACGCACTGATCCTGCTGTGCAACGCGCGCAAGTACGGCGGGGGTGGCATCTTCAACCTGTGGGCGACGTGCACTGCGGACAGCTCCGAATCGGCCTACGTGTTCGTGCACGAGTTCGGCCATTCGTTCGCCGGCCTGGCCGACGAGTACTACAGCTCGCCAGTGAGCTACGAGGAGTTCACTCCGCCGGGCAGCGAGCCCTGGGAGCCCAATGTGACCGCGCTGCTCGACCCTGCGCGCGTCAAGTGGCGCGATCTGATCGAGAGCTCGACACCCTTGCCGACTCCGTGGGCCAAGCAGGCCTACGATCAGAAGGACCTCGACTACCAGAAGCGCCGGGCGGAGATCGCCAAGTCCGGGGACGACGCCGCGGCCGAGGCCTTGTTCGCCGAGGTCAAGTCGATCACGGGCCCGATGCTCGCCTCGGAGCCTTTCGCGGCCAAGGTCGGCGCGTTCGAGGGCGCTGCGTACCAGGCGCGCGGACTGTTCCGTCCGCAGGCCGACTGCATCATGTTCACGCGCAGTCCGAAGTGGTTCTGCAAGGTCTGCGAGCGAGCCGTCTCGCGCACGCTCGACATGTACACGCACTGATCCGCGGGAGATCCGCGCGGCAGCGCGCGGCGCGTCACGGAGCGCGCGTCCAGCGGATCTCGAGCGACTCGCGCTCCTCGCCCTTGAACTCGAACGCCGCGGGCTCGACTGCGTCGCCGGGCGAGCTCGTCACGAAGCGGTAGCGCCCCGGGGCCAGACCCGGCACCTGCGCCCTGCCGTTCTCGTCGAAGCGCAAGGCGCGGTAGCGCTCGGCCAGCGCCGGCAACGCGACATTGGAGAGCGAGATGTCGCGCTCCGCCCGAGGATCGCGCTGCGCCCACCAAGCCTCTTCGAGCACCCACAGGCGTGCGCTCTCGTCGCTCGCTGGCCGGGCCGAATCCGCGGCGAGTTGAATGCCCAACGGACGGCCCTCCTCGAGCGCGAACTCGACCTCGACCCGCCCGTCGCGCTCGACGCGGATCGTGCGCGGCGCCGTCGGGGGGTAGCCCGCGCGCGTCACCCACGCGCCGAGCTCGAACGTTCCCACCGGAATTTCGGCCTCGAACCAACCGGCCAGGTCGCGCTGCGGCTCGAGCACCAAATTGCGCGGAGCGAGGAGCTTTTGGCCCTGCGCGCGCCACATCACGAGCGCCGGCGCCAGATTGGCCTGCGTGCGCGCATCGAAGAAGCGCACGCGCAGCTGGCCCAGATCCGGAACGGTCATCAGGACCTCCTCGCCATCGACGCGCACGTGTGGGAGTTCGTGGAGCTCGGGACCGCGGATCACCTGCACGGTCCACTCGCGCGCTCCCGCGAGCACCTCGAGCTCGAAGCGTCCGTCGGAGTCGCTGTGGGTCTGCGCGCGCGCCGAGTTGCTCGCATCCACCGCTCCCACGGGCAGCTTGGCGAGCGGTGCACCGCGCGGGTCGACCACCCGACCGCGCACGCGGGCGAGCTCGCGCCGCACGGAGAAATCGTGGGTGAGCTCGGAATCGAGCGCGACCTCGAGCTCCACCGATTCGCGCGCCTCGGCGCCGGTCAAGCGCACACTCGGACTCTGGAGCACCTCGAGCACCAGCTCGACCTTGCCGGGCTCGATGCCCTTCGAGCTGTAGCGACCCCGAGGGTCGGCCGCGATCTTGCCCGAGCGTGTCGCACCCTTCCAGGCGAGCACGCCCTGCACCGGAACTCCGTTGAGCGTGACGTTGCCGCTGAGTGTCCCGCCCGGTTCCGCGCGTTGCGGCTCGAGGCGCAGCTCGAGCGTCGCTCCCGGGCCGAGCGCGGCCGGCACCTCGAGCTGAAGGCCGCCGGCGATCGGATGCTGGCTGTGCACCAGGAAATCGGTCATCCAAGGGCACACGCGATCGAAGCGAAAACGTCCATTGACGTCGGTCAGCGCGGAGGCGTTGGCCTCGCCGCTGGTCACGCTCCAAGCCAAGGGCAGCTCATCCAATGGAATGCGCGGTTCGACCGGCCCGCGCGCGCGACGCTTCATCAGCCAGTTGACGTCCTCGCGCACGAACACCTCGGCGCCGGATACCGGCGCGCCGGCGGCGTCGAGCACCGTTCCTTCGAGCGCGGTGAAGCGCGGCAGCGGGCAGCGCAGCTCCTTGCCTTCGGCGAGGTCGCTCGCGGCCAGCACCACGCCCAACCGACAGTGCTCCGCGGCCGAAACATCGACGCGGATCAGCTGGCGAAACGAATCGGCCACCACGCGCAGCTCGAAGCGCCCGTCCGCGGCGGCACGCGCCTCGTTCAGGCCGCCGGGGACCGTCGCGACTCGCGCACCGCCGAGTGCAGCTCCCGATTCGAAGTCGATCACGCGTCCGCGCAGCAGATGGCCGGGATCGAGCTCGACCGTTCGCGCGGCGAGCTCGCTCTCGACGAGCGCGCCGAGGACCACCCGCTGTCTGGGCACGTTGGGACCCGACACGTGCAGCTCGAGCTCGACGCCGCGCGGAACGCTCGGACAGCGGAAGCGACCCGCGCTGTCTGCATGCACCAGCTCGGGCTCGCAGGTCTTGCAGCCCGGATGAACGAAGCGCACCTCGGCATTCGCCAGACCTTCGGTCGCGCCTTTCAGGCGCACCACGCCGTCGAGCGCGACCGCGCGTTGTAGGTTGAGTGTGAGCTTGGCCTGCGCGAGGCGCGAGGTGTCGTTGTGGAAGAAGCCCGCGTGCTCCACGCGCACGCGGATCGGACGTGCACCGGGCGGAAGCGGCAAGCGACAGCGACCGTCGGTGTCGGTCACGTTGCGCGACGGGCTCGAGTCCTCGAAGGTCGAGACCGTGGCGCCGCCGATCGGCTGGTTGGCCTCGTCGAGCACGAGCACTTCGATCTGCGCCACCGCGCCTTGGAGCAGTGCGCAGAACAGCGTGAGGAGCGTGAGCAGGCGGTGGAGCATGTCGTTTCTTGGGGGGCGTGCGTGTTCGCGCACCAAGTTAGCAGGGAGGACGCGGCATCGTGGCGCGCGACTGGCTCGATGGGGGCCTGCACTGTGGACTGGACGCCGGCGGTGCAGCGTGCCAGCGCTGAGCCTACGCCGAGCCGCGGGCGCAAGCTCGCCGCGCGCCGCGACCGAAGTCTCCGGACACGCACCTTCCACCGACGAACGCTTTCCCTGAGGCGCTGACCTCGGGCAAGATCCTGCCATGAGCACCCAGAAGTCTTTCCTGCAAGAGCTCGACGAGAAGAGCACCGACAACCTGATCACGCTGCAGTCGCACATCCTCGCGGAGCAGTCGCGACACCCCGGCTCGACCGGGACGTTCTCGTGGATCCTCTCGGCGATGTCGCTCTCGGGCAAGGTGATCTCGGCCAAGCTGCGCCGCGCGCGGCTCGACGACGTGCTCGGGACGCTCGGCACGGAGAACGTGCAGGGCGAGCGCCAGCAGAAGCTCGACGTGATCGCCAACGAAACCCTGCTGCGTTGCCTCGGTCGGCGCAAGGGCGTGGCGATCGTCGCCTCGGAGGAGAACGACGAGCCGATCCTGTTGCGCGACAACGTCGACCACGAAGGCGGCTACTGCGTGCTGTTCGATCCGCTCGACGGTTCGTCGAACCTCGATACCTGTGGAGGCGTCGGCACGATCTTCTCGATCCTCAAGCACCCCGAGCCGGCCGCGACCGCCGAGGAAGCGATGCTCCAACCCGGCACGCAGCAACTCGCCGCGGGCTACATCCTCTACGGGTCGTCGACCGTCTTCGTGCTCACCACCGGGCGCGGGGTCTCGATGTTCGTGCTCGATCCGATGATCGGCGCTTTCCTGCGGGTCATCGAGGACTTGCGCATTCCGAAGAAGGCCAAGACGTACTCGGTGAACGAGGGCAATCGCCGCACTTTCACCGAGGGTTACCAGCGCTATCTCGATTGGGCGCAACAGAGCGGGTACTCCAGCCGCTACGCGGGCGCGATGGTGGCCGACGTGCACCGCACGCTGCTGCAGGGGGGCGTGTTCTTCTATCCGCCGACGGCCAAGGCGCCCGAAGGCAAGCTGCGCCTGATGTACGAGGCCAACCCGATGTCGATGATCGTCGAGCAGGCCGGCGGCAAGGCCTTCGCTGGCAAGACGCGCTTGCTCGAGGTCCAACCCAAGGCGCTCCACCAACGCACGACGGTCATCCTGGGCAGCCCGGACGAAGTCGACAACGTGCTCGCGCATCTCTGAGGCGACGCGCGAGCGTGGCTCGCGCGCCGTACCATCCCTCGATGAGCATCGGGTGGATCATGTGCGTCGCATTCGCGTGCCCGCTTTCGCATTCGACGGCACCTGCGCGGGCGCAAGAGGGGCGCCAGGCGGAGGCGGGCGAGTGGCGCGCGGCGCCACGCGTTGACTCCCAGCCCGTGCGCTACTTGGTGCGCTCGCGGCGGGTCCCTGATTCACCCGAGCTCGCCGGTCCGCTGGGGATCATCGTGTGCGATCGAAGCGCGGACAGCGAGCTCGAGCGCGCGCTCGACGACGTTGCCCGCGCGCTCGCGGCCGAGGGTGCGTGGACGCTGGCCGCGTGCGCCGGAAGCACGCCCGAGCTGACGGCGGTCGCCGAGCACCTGCGCGCGAGCTCGAGCACTTCGCAACGCTTGCACTTGATAGGACACGCTGCTGGCGCGACCGCGGCACTGCAGTTCGCGATCGCGGAGCCCGAGCGGGTGGCGAGCGTCACGGCGTTCGCGCCCGTTGCGCTCGATGCCGGTTCGCTTCGGCGGGTCGGGTTGCTCTCGGACATTCCACTCGCGCTGCTGCGCGGTCGTGCCGACGCGCGCGAGCCTCTGTTGGAGGTCCTCGAGCGCCTGATCGCCGCGGGCGGCGCCTGCGCGTCTCTCGACTTCGTTTCGACCAAGGAGCACGCGACGGTGCTCGAGTGCGAGGGCCGCTTCACCGCGCATTGGAAGCGTTTCGTCGCGTCCGAAGCGCAGCGTGAGGAGGCCGAGCGCGGTGTCCGGGCGCGTCTGGGAGAGTTCCACGCAGCGGCTTCGCGCGCCGACCTGGAGGGCTACTTCGCGTGCCTCGCTCCGGACGCGGTGTTCATCGGAACCGACGCCAGCGAACGCTGGAACGTCACGCAGTTCCGCGCCTTCTGCGAGCCCCACTTCCGCCAGGGCAAGGGCTGGTCCTACGTGGCCACGGAGCGCCATGTCGCGCTCTCATCCGACCGTCGCTGGGCTTGGTTCGACGAGTTGCTGGACAACGCGAGCTACGGGGCGGTGCGCGGCAGCGGCGTCCTGCGGCACGACGGTGAGCAGTGGAATATCGTGCACTACGTGATGTCGTTCCCGGTGCCCAACGAGCTCGCCCAGGAGTTGACGCGGCGCATCCGCGATGCGCGGCGTTGAAGTTCAGGGCTCGATATGCCGGGGCGGTTCGTCGGGCGCTGCATCCAAGAGCACGAGCTTGCACGCGGCGATCGGCCCGGGACACCAGTCGACGTCCATCTCTTCGTCGGGCTGCAGTCGATAGCCACCCTGGCACCAGGTGCGCGTGAGCGCGTCGGGGAAGCGGAACTGGACCGAGAGCTCCGCGCTCGCCGCTCCAGGCAGGAGCATGGCGCCGTGGAGCTTGGCGTAGGGCCGTCGAGCGACGATCAAGCGCGAGAATGCCAGGCCCGCCGAGGTCCACTCGCCTTCGATTGCGGCCAGGCTGAACTCGTCACGGATCACGCCCTTCAGGGCGCGGGTGCGCGGGTCGAGGGTCGCGCGTCCGGCGAAGCTCAGGCGCAACGACTCGACCCGCCCGGGCGTCGCATGCGGGCCCAGTCTGCGGAACGGTTGTTCGTACCAACCCAGCAACGCGAGCTGGGTCAGCGCGCGCGGGGGGTGGACGGCATCGGGGGAAGCCCTGTGCATGGTGGTGGTGCCTCTGAGCGGCACACGACTCTCCCACCTTTTTCGAGCGTTTCAGGCGTGCAACACGAGGGCAGCGCCGCTAAAACGCTCGAGTCACGAGTCCGATGCCCGCGCACGACGGGGGTCGCGGCCGCGGCGCCGGGTGCCGCCAGCGCCCCGCGGTTGCTCGTCGGCACGCTTCGGCGCTCGGGGATCGCCGCGGCGCGGGAGCTCTCGAACTCGTCTGCTCCGAACGAGCTGCGAGGCTTCCAAATTCGGAGCGCGCATCCGGCGCGTGGAACTCGTCTCGCACTTCCGGCGGGGAGCATTCGATTCGCTGCCACGGTCGCCTCGCACTGCTCGCCGCGCGCTCCATTTGCCCCGCGCTGCGCGCCGCGCGATTCGGAGCGCGCGCCGACGAGTGCGCGAAACACGCAGTTTTTCCGCGGTTTTCCGAGCTCTTGGCTCTGGAAGTGACCTCTGCGTTTCTCTACAACGCGTCAGTCCTCCGGCCACAAAGGCCGCAAAAACCCCTGCAAAACTAGGAGATTTCGATGGCTGCCAAGGCTCCCGCTACCAAGCCCATGAAGATCACGCCCGCCGGCAAGGCTCGCACGAAGGGCGAAGTGTTCAACGCGATCGCCGGTGCGTCCTGCCTCTCGCGCAAGCAAGTCGTGTCCGTGTTCGGCGCGCTCGGCGATCTGCTCGCCGCTGACCTGGGCAAGAAGGGCCCGGGCGTCGTTCAGGTCCCCGGCCTGATGAAGGTCACCGTCAAGCGCATGCCCGCGACGAAGGCGCGCAAGGGCATCAATCCGTTCACCGGTCAGGAGACGATGTTCAAGGCCAAGCCGGCCCGCAACGTCGTCAAGGTGCGCGCGATGAAGGCGCTCAAGTCGATGGTCTGAGATCGGTCATTCGCGTGGAGTCCGCGGGCGCGATCGAGCGCGGCGCGGACGACGCGAGCTGCAAGACTCCACGTCGTTCCGCGAGGAACACGTGGAGTTTTCGCTTTTCCGGAGTCTCGTCGCGCGCGCCGCGAAGATCGCGCGCAGTGCACTGCCTCAGGCGCCGCTGGACTTGGTCGGAGTGACACCGACCAGCACGCCGACGACGAGCATCCAGGTCGGAAACGTCGCCAGCCCCGGGATCGCTTCCACGACCAGCACCGGCAGCAACGGCCAGCGGAAACCGAGGACGGCGAACAGCGCTACTGCAGTGGCGACATCGACGGCGATTTGGAGCGGTGGCGCGAGTTGCGCACCGAGGGACACCGCGTCGGACAGGGCCGCGATGGCCATCGCGACGACCTTGCGAGTGCGCGTGACTCCGGTGCTCGCGCCCGCCGCGCGGGCGGGAGCGAGCAGTGCTTCGCTCGCTTCTGGACGTTCTCGAGATGCGAGGTCGCGTTCGTGCTCGCTCATACCCACGAGGCTAGTGACCGAGAGCGGTCGCCGGCAACCCTGAGCGTCTGCGCCTGTCACCGCAGGCTCGCGCTGCTACGCTCGAAGGGCTCCGCTCCGGAGCCGGGGAGGTCCCACGGTCATGCACATGCTCGAGCACCGACGCGAGGTCGGAAACGTGTATCCGAGTCTGTACTACGACGACGCGCGCGCGGCTCTGGCGTGGCTCGAGCGCGCCTTCGGAATGCGCTGCAGGTTGTTGGTGCCGCGCGCCGACGGAGGCGTGCTGCACGCCGAGCTCGAGTTCGAGGCGGGCGGAGTGGTGATGGTGGCGTCCGCTCGCGCCGAGAGCGGCTTGGTCGGACCGCGACGCACGTCGGGCACGAGCTCGTCGACCTGCGTCCGCGTCTGCGACCCCGACGCGCACTTCGCACGCGCGCGCGCGGCCGGTGCGCGGATCACGCGCGAGCTCTGCGACGAAGAGTACGGCTCGCGCGGCTACGGCGCCGAGGATCCCGAGGGGCACACGTGGTACTTCGGAACGTATCGCCCGGGCGCGCACTGGACTCCTTGACGCCCATGGAACGCATCTCCCTGGCCGAGAAATTCGCGCGCATCGAAGAGCGCTGGAGACCCAAGGTCGCTGCCGAGCTCAACGGCCAGGAGCTGAAACTGGTCAAGGTCCTCGGCGAGTTCCCCTGGCATCGCCACGAGTCCGAGGACGAGCTGTTCCTGGTGTGGCGCGGCCGCATGACGATCGAGTTCCGCGCCGCCCGCGTCGAGCTCGGCCCTGGCGAGATGTGCGTCGTGCCGCGAGGCGTCGAGCACCGCACGCTGGCCGACACGGAGGCCGAGCTCTTGATCTTCGAGCCGGCCGCCACGCGCAACACCGGTGACGTCGTCGATCCACGCTTCACCGCGCCCAACGGCGTGCGGGTGTGACGCGCGCCGCGGCCCTTCGGGTCGCGCCAGCCGCGGCGCACGTTCAGCCGCTACTTCAGCGCGGAGAGCTCCGCCCCGAAGTTGATGTGGTACACGCGGCCATCGAGCGCGAGCGCGGGCACCGACTGCACACCGGCGCGCTGCGCCTCCGCGACGCGGCTCCGCTCTCGTCCGAGATGCACGACCTCGACGTCGTAGCGCGTGCGATCGAGCGCGCCGAGGATCGAGGTCTCCGCGTCGACGCACACCGGACATCCAGCGTGATAGAAAACAGCTCGTGCCTTCATGACTTGTCCTCCGTTTCGGAATCGTCGACCCACCATGGGTGACTCATCGAACCGTAGGCCCGCGCGGCGAGCGCGCCAAGAACGCACCGTTTGGTAAGGTCCTCCGCGATGAGTCGCAGCGAGTCTCCCAAACCGGACGTGGCCGCGATGGTCGAGGACATCGTCGGTTGCAAGTGGTCCATGCGCATCCTGCAGTTGATCGCCGACGGTCGCGATCGACCAAGCTTGATCCTGCGCGCCTGCCCCGGATTGAGCGCCAAGGTGATGAACGAGCGACTGGCGAAGATGCAGCGCTACGGCATCGCGCTGCGCTCCGTGACCGGAACCAAGCCGCCGTTGCGCGTCGCGTATTCCCTGACACCGTTCGGCGTGCGCTTCGCCGGTGTCCTCGGGGAAGTGCGGCGGCTCCAGGCGAGTCTCGACGAATCCTGAGCCCTGGGCTCAGGGCAAGAAGTTCTTGCGGTCGTCGAGCTTGCGGGGCAGGTACTCCTCGATCACGTAGTTGAGGCCCCACTTCGCCAAAGCCTGTTGCTCGGCGCGCACGCCCATCTTGAGCATCTGTTCGATGGCCTTGATCCAGGGCTTGTGGGCCATGAAGAACGGATCGTTCTTGAGCGCGTCCTTGGCGCGCTTGATGTCGACCTCCTGGAGCTTGTGCGTCGCATCCTGCAGCTTGAAGTCGACGATGTCCTGCGGCGTGACGCCCAGGTACTGCGCCTGCGGCACGCAGAAGAAGCGGTTGATGTGCGCCGCATTGCCCGAGCCGACCTTCAACGTGCGGTAGATGTTGGCGATGCCGTAGGGATCGCAGTCGACGAAGGCGTACACCGGGATCTTCTTGTCGTCGGCGAGACGGCGCACGAAACGCCGCGTGGCGCGGGTCGGCACGCCGGCGGTCTCGACCAAGATGCAGTTGGCGGACTTCCAGAACTTGTGGTTGTTCAAGCGCTGGAACATGCCGCCGGTCTCGATCGCCAGGATGAACTTGGCCTTGGTCTCGAACTTCAGGTGCTCGACCGAGTGCGGCACCGTGTAGGAGCCCGAGCCGAAGTTGGTGCAATCGATCGCGATCGGTCGCCCGGTCTCGCTGTCGACGTCGATCACGGTGAGGTTTCCGGCGATCGAGCCCCCGTGTTCCTCGGGGTAGTAGCGCAACTGCTCGCGGGCCAGGCCGTCGAGCGACGCCAAGGCCTCGATGTCGTCGAGCACCGTGTCGGACTCGGGCTGGTCGTTGAACTTGGCCTCGCCCCAGTTCTTCGACACGTAATACGCTTCACGCTTGGTGGCGAAGTCGTTGTTCTCGACCATCTCCTTGCTGATCGCCATCAGTCGCAGGGTCTGCGCGAAGCTCTTGACGGTGTTGACCGTCAGCGCGCGTGCCTTGCGGTTCTTGCCGAGCTCGAAATAGCCGATCGACTTGTCGTAGCTGACGTTGCCCAGCGAGCGCTCCGGAAAGCGCAGCTCAGGGAGCACGCGCTTGTCGATCGAGTTGCGCACGCGCTCGGCGGTGCTCAGGATCAGCTTCAGCGTCTTCTTGTCGTGCTCGTCGAGCTCACGCGGCGCGCGCGCCACGGGCTTGGACTTCTTCTTCTTGTCGTCGTCTGCGGCCATGCGGCGCTTCTATCACTCCCGCGCGGCGCTTTCCACCAGCGCCGCGGCTCGCACGGGCGGCTTCAAGAGCTCGCGAACAGGACGCCGCAGGCGAAGGCCAGCGTCGAGACGGCGCCGACCAGCAATACGTCGCGGGCGAGGTCCGCGCGACGGGCGCGATCGCGGAGGTGCTCGCGCAGCGCCATGGCCAACTCGCGTGGGCCGGAAAAGCGCCGCTCGCGCCGCGCCTCGGTCGCTCGCTGCGCGATGCCGTCCAACGTTCGATCGAGGCGTCGACGCAGCGCTCGCGCCCGAGTCCCGCGCCGCCGAGCAACTGAATCCGTCGCCGCGCCCAAGCGGTCGAAGTGGGCACGCAACGGAAGCTCCGGCGCGCGCGACGCGAGCAGGATCGGACCGAGGCCGGCGCGTGCAGTGCTCGTCGCGTGCGGCTCGCCGACGAGGAGCTCGCGCAGCACGCGGCCTAGCGCGAAAACGTCGCTGCGCTCGTCGCGCAGCGGCTCGGCCAGGTCGAATTGCTCCGGGGCCATGTAGGCCGGAGTCCCCATGACCGGCGTGTCCAGGTCGGGTGCGTCCGCGCGCAGGCGCGCCAACCCGAGGTCGATCAGCTTCGGCCGCGCTCGACCATCGCGCTCGGTGACCAAGATGTTCGAGGGTTTCAGGTCACCGTGGATGATCCCGCGCTCGTGGAGATGCTGCACCGCGTCGCACACCTCTCCCAACAGTGCCAGGCGCGCGTCGACGTCCAGGCGTCGCGCATCGCAGTATGCGGTGATCGGCTGGCCCTCGACCCACTCCATCGCGATCCACGGCCGGCCGTCGGTCGTCGCGCCGGAGCCGATGAAACGCGCGATGCTGTCGTGGGAGGCGCTGGCGAGCGCGCGCTGCTCGACGTCGAACTGCGCCAGCAGCGCTGGGGAAAACGAATCGGAGCGCATCAGCTTGAGCGCGACGTGCTGCCCCGCGTTGTCGGTCGACTCGGCGAGATGCACGCTGCCCATGCCGCCGCTGCCGAGCTCGTGCAGCACACGGTACGGTCCGATCACGCTCGGCTGGGCGGGCTCTGCGAGCGGTGCCGGACTGGCGTCGGTCGGCTGTGCATCCCGGCGCGGCTCGCGTTCGAGCGCGTCCGGAGCGGCGAGCGCCGGCAGGGGTTGGCCCGCGAGGGCCAAGAGGAAGGGAAGGAGCGCGGCTTTGCGGAGTTGTTCGGTCATGGTCGGCGCCAGGGCGCGCGCCAGAGCACACGGCGGTCCAGCGCGGGGCTGCGGCCCAGGGGCCCGCGCTGCCGCACCCGAGGCCCACCGGCCTGCCCGGATGGCGGGTTGCCGCCGAATCGGCATGCGCGACGATGCCGAGGTGTCGCTCGCGCTCGGCGTCGCTGTCCGGCGCGCGGGACCGAGTGCCGGGGCCTGGTGCGCATCGCACCGCGAGCGCGCCGGACTCTATGGTGCTGCTTCACCGAGGCCAAGCTCATGCCCGCGTCGATCGAAGTGCACGCCAGGCCGGACCCCCTGCGCTCCCACGGCGCGTGGATCGTGCTCGTGCTCGCCGTCGGCGCCGGGGCTCTCTGCGGATCCGAGCGTGGCGTGGTCACTGGCCTGTTCATCGGGACCGTGTTCGCCGGTGGCTTCCTCGCGACCGGCGCGTGGGTCGTGGGGTTGCGCCGCAAGCTCCGTCAGGCCGCGGCCGGAGCGGTCCTCGCGGGTACATGTCTGTCGCTCGCGCTCGTCGCGCGCGACGACTGGAGCTTTCTCGGTGTCGTGGGTTTGGCCGCGCTGTGCGCCGTTGCCGCGGCTGGGAGCAGCGCTCGCTGGGGATTTCTGTCGACTCCCGCATTGGCGTTCGGACTCGCGGCCTTGTCGCTCGCGGCGCCAGCGGCCGCGCTGACCGAGCCCGCGGATGCCGCGCGAGCGGCGGCACTGTTCTGCGCCCTGTGGCCGTTCAGCGTGTGGCGCAGCGTGCGCATCGCGACGCCCTTGAGGTCTGGCGCGCTCTGGGATCGTCGCAAGCTGCGCGCGTTGGGGTTGCGCGAGTCGGCGTTGCACGCGCTGTGGGCCGGGACCGCCGCGTGCGGCGCGAGCTGGATCGGATGAGCGTTCCGCGGGTCTGCGTCACCAGCCCTACTCGAAGAAGTAGCGCGTGAGGTGGAAGAACACCGGTGCGGCGAAGCTGAGCGAGTCCAGCCGATCGAGCATGCCGCCGTGCCCTTCGATCATCACGCCCCAGTCCTTCGCGCCCAAGCTGCGCTTGACGGCCGAGAGGCACAGGCCACCGAGGAAACCCAGCGCGACGATCGCGGCCGACAGCGCCAGGGATTGCGGCCAGGTGAACGGAGTGAGCCACCACAGGGAGCCGCCGACGGCCACTGCGGTCAGCCCGCCGCCGACGAGCCCTTCGACGGTCTTCGATGGACTGACCTGAGGAGCGAGCGGCGTCCGGCCGAACAGCTTCCCGAAGACGTACTGCAGCACGTCGCTGAGCTGCACGACGAGCAACAGGTACATGACCAGCAGCGCGTTGGGGCCGTCGAAGCCGGGCAGTTCGAGCAACAGCAACGCGGGCGCGTGGCTGACGCAATACACGCAGACCATTACGGCCCACTGGATCTTCGCGGAGCGCGCCAGGAAGTCGCGTGTGTCCGAGGCCAACGCCGAGACCGCGGGCAGGAACAGGAACGCGTAGACCGGTAGGAAGATCGAGAACGTGCCGTACTGGCGTGTCCAGATCAGCGCGTACTGCCCCGGCAGCAGCACGTAGAACGCCAACGCGAGTGCGCTGGAATCGCCGGAGCTGGTGGGGGTGAGCGAAATGAACTCGCGCAGCGCGAAGAACGACGCGAACGCGAAGAGCACCAAGGTGGCGCCCTGGCCGGCGGCGAAGGCGCAGCCCAGCACGGCCACCATGACCCACCAGGCCTTGGTGCGAGCGTTGAGATTGGCGATCACCTCGCGACTCTTGGCGCTCGCCGCGCGCTGCGCGAGCAATGCGCCCACGAGCGACGCCACGATCAGCAACGCCACGACGCCCGCGAACACCGCGAGGAGCTTGTGTTGCCCGGTCACGCGTGCAGCCCCGAGAGTGCGATGACGGCGCCGCGCGCGCGCGCGAGGAACGGCTCCTTGGCTTCGGCTGGCTCCAAGCGCAACGGAGCACCAAAGCGCACCGTGCAGGTGATCGGAATCGGCACGAACGCACCCTTGGGCAAGCTGCGGTGCAAGTTCTCGAGGTGCACCGGCACCAGCTCGACCTCGGGAAACTGCTGCGCCAAGTGGTACAGGCCGCTCTTGAAGGGACCGGGAAGCGCTTCACTGCCGCGCGTTCCCTCGGGGAACAGGATCAGCGAGTCTCCTCGTGCCAGTGTCTCGATCAGGGGTGCGAGCGGATTGCTCGACTTGTCCTCGCGCGCGCGGTCGATCAGCACGGCGCGCAACGCCTTGGTCGCGATGTAGCGCCGCAGTCCGTGACCCCAGTAGTCGCGCGCCGCGACGGGGTGCGTCACGTCGCGCAACTCGAGCGGGAGCGCAGCCCACAGCGCGACGGTGTCGATGTGGCTCGAGTGGTTGGCGAAGTAGATGCGCTGGCGCGCGCAGGGCTGGCAGCCGATCCAACGTGGATAGGCGCCGACGATCAGCTTGACGAGGCCGACGAGCAGCGCTCCCGACGGTCTCACGCCGCTCCTCGCTCGTGCAACCGCGCGGCAATCGCTCGTGCGCGAGCAACGCACGTCACCAGCGATCCCAGCGCGATCACCCAGGCCGCGCCGAGCAACGCCAGACGGGTTTCGAACACGGCGAGCTCGAGGGCCGCGATCAAGAGCGCGCCGGTGAGCACCGCCATGCGCTGGGGCTTGGCCAACGGACCGCGAAAATCCTGCGGAAAGCCGAGGCTTCCGCCGAGCACGCGGATGTAGGCCGTCAGCGCCGCCGCCAACGCTCCGAGCCAGCCCAACCAACTCGCAGCCACCGCGAACCCCAGCGCCACGATCAGCATCGAGTCGGCGACGCGATCGGGCAGCTCGTTGTACAGCACGCCGGTCGGCGTCTGGCGCCGGCCCTCGATCGCGACCATGCCGTCGAGCAAGTTGCAGCACAGCCGCAATTGCACGCAGGCCGCCGCCGCGACGAGGCACCACGGCTGCGCGCCGCGCAGGAGCAGCGCAGCACCGAGCGCCGCGAACACCAAGCTCGCCAGCGAGACGCTGTTGGGCGACACCTTGGCGCGCACGAGCCCGTCCGCGAGCCAGTGAGCCCAGGCCGTCGCGCGCGATGAGAGAGGTCGTCGGTTGGGGTGCGAGTCCAAGGGGAATGCGGGCGCCTCCGCCAGCGCGTCGAGGGTAGGGCGTCGCGCGGTGCACGGCAACGAGCTCGACGGCACCCGCGAATGCTCACGTCGCTGCGTGTGCGCGCAGGAACTTGGCTGGCGCGAGCCACTCACCCAGCACTTCCTTGGGGCCATAGCCCTGGCACCAGCCCATGATGTCGGGCGCTGCATGCTCGGGCGCCGTGCTCCCCACGAGCAGCGACAGCAGCGCGCTTCCGGAGCCGTCCGCGGCCTGGAGGAAGACGTCGCTCGCGCCGCGGCGCTCGAGCGTGAGCTCGCCGCGCAGCACGTTGGGGCCGAGCACCAAGCCGCGCTCCGACTTGGCCGCGGCGCGCAGCTCGCGCTCGAGTTGCGGGTAGATCTGGACGTACGCTCCGACGTGAATGCCGAAGTGCAGGTGCGCGGGATAGCGGCCGTTCTCCTCGCTGCGGTCCGCGCCGATACGACCGAGCAGCGCCCCGCGCTCCACGCGCTCGCCCAGCTCCACGCGTCGATCGGCGCCGAGGTGCACGTGGAAGGAGCACAGCCGAGCGTGGCCGTCGAGCTCTGGATCGAAGTCGTGCTCGAGAACGATCACGTTGCCGAGGTTCCAGTGCACGACGCGCCGTTCGTCTGTCCAGGTCGGCGAGAACGCGGAGTAGCGCACGATGCCGTCGGCGATCGCACGCACCTCGGTGCCGGCGGGGAGCCACACGTCCTCCGCCAGGTGCCACGAGCCATGGAATGCCGAGCCTGGCTTGTCGATGTACGCGCCGAAGTTGCCTGTGCCGCGCAGGCCGCGTTGGTAATCGGCGCAGGGCCAGCTCAGGCGGGGTTGGCGCGAGCTCGAGGAGCGGCGGCCGAGCGCGAGCAATGCGGGAGAAGCCGCGGCCGCGAGTGCGAACGTGCGTCTGGAAGGCTGGAACGACATCGATTCAGAGCTCCGCGTGCGGCCGCGACCGTGCTAGCCGTGCGCGCTCGGGAAGTTGCGTTTGGGAGCGCGCGAAGCACGGCCGGCCTGTCGCCCAGGGTCACTTCGCCGGGGACCGGGCTCGCGAGCGCGCCGCGCGCCGCGGACCTCGGCCATCGCGCCTCTCCGTCGATGCGAGCAACGTGCGCGCGGCGCATCCGACATCCCGAGAGCTCGCGGCCCCGGTTCCTCGCGCGCTCTCAGAACTTGCGGCTCTTCTGCAGCACGTCGTCCAAGGTACTGACGGTGCCGTCGCGCTCGGGGTCGGAGAGGTCGAGGATCTCCTGCAGCGCGATTCCGATGTGGGGGATGTACTTCTCGATGTAGGAACGCTTGTCGTATTCCGAGCGCAGGCGCTGGCCCTTGCGGATGTACGTGCCCATCTTGCGGCCGCACTCCTGGAGGCCGAGCTTGATCTCCTTCATGATCTCGTCGTAGGCGGCGATCGCCTCCTTCGACTCGGAGGTGAAGGGCACCCACACGCTGGCGATGTGCACCAGCACCGCGGCTGGGCCGATCGGCAGCGCGCCCTTGGGCTGTTGCAGACCGTAGGAGCGCCAATTCGTTTGGATCACGGCCTTGGTCACGGCGCAGGCCGACTGTTGGTAGAGCAGCGGAACGCGGTTGGCCATGCGCAGCACTCGGATCGGCTCATCGGCGTTGCCGACGAGCTCCTCCGATTGCACCACCGCCTTGCGCTTCTCGATGCGACCGCTTTCGTTGACCTCGAGCCCGACGCCGCCGGGCTTGCCGAAGGCGATGCCGACCTCGATCACGAACGGATTGCCGCGGTAGACCGCCGCGGGGCGTGAAATCGCCGCGTAGAAGTCGGCCTCGATTTCCTTCTTCAGGCCCTGCAGCACGAGCTCCTCGCCGATCGGCGAGATGCAGTTGGTCGGCGGGGAGCTGATCTTGGTCTTCTGGATCGCGGCGTGCAGCGCCGCGGCCTCCTCGCGCGCGATGCGCGAGGGATAGGCCTTCTCCGAAACCTTGGCCGTGGAGCAGATCTCCTCGGCGACCTTGGGGCCGACGCGCACGAATTCCTCTTGGAGGAAACCCGAGAGCGAGCGGCAGGTGGTCTCCTTGAGCATCGAGATCAAGATGCCGAGCTCGACCCCGTGCGGGTGCGGCTTGATCTCCACCGCCTCGGCGGGCAGCTGCTTGGTGCCGCGCTCGTAGACCACCTTCTCGCCGCCCGGATCGACGTAGGAGAGCTCCAGATGCGGATTGGCGATCGCCGTCTGCTTCAAGTACATGTCGACCGAGCGCAGGCCCTTTTGGTACTTGGCCTCCATCTCGACTTCGATGCGCGTGCCGTGCTCGCGCGTCCACTCGGCGAGCGTCTTCTCGTCGTGCAGGTCGGCCTTGTTGCGCGCGGTGTCGATCGACAGTTGGACCTCGTAGGCCGGCGCGCGCTTGCCGGTGCGCGAGACGATGCGCGCCGCCTTGCCGGTGGTCAGCTGGCCGTACATCACCGCGGCCGAGATGCCGATGCCCTGTTGGCCGCGCGTCTGGCTGAGCTTGTGGAACTTCGAGCCGTAGAGCAGCTTGCCGAAGACCTTGGGGATCTGCTCCTTGACGATGCCCGGGCCGTTGTCCTCGACCGCGACGCGGAAACGGTCCTCGCCGGTGGGCGTGATCTCGACCACGATCTCGGGCAAGATCCCGGCCTCCTCGCAGGCGTCGAGCGAGTTGTCGACCGCCTCCTTCACGGTGGTCAAGAGGGCCTTGAGCGGCGAGTCGAAGCCCAGCAGGTGGCGGTTCTTGGTGAAGAACTCCGAGACCGAGATCTCGCGTTGGCGCTCGGCGAGCTCCTGCGCGGTCTTGCGCCGCGGGGTTTCCCCATCGCCGCCGGCGCGCGCCTTGGCGGGCGCACCGGGCTCGGCCCCGGCCGGCTTGGCGTCCGCGGCGCCCTTGGCCCGTGCTCCCTCGGTCTCCAGTCCGTCGAACAACGTCGCTCCGCCTTTCTCGTCCACGCTCGGCCCCTCGCTCTCGGTGCTGTGCTGTGCGCCCGTATCTACCGAAAGCGCGGCGCGATTCAACGGCTTCGCACACCTGGGCCTTTGCGTTCGGCGCACGCCACGCGAGAATCTTCGCCCGCACGAACCAGACCGCGCCGCGCAGCGGCACGTCGCAGCGCACCGTGGAGCTTCGTGTCGCGGGCGTGTTGCGCGCCCCCCAAAGGACCTTCGATGGCAGCCAAAGAAACGATCACCGTGTACGACCAGCAGGGCCAACCGCGCGAGATCCCGCGTGCGGAGTTCATGGAGAAGGCGCTGCCGAAGCTGCTGGAGTCCGTGTGGAACAACGCGGACCAGCTCTACCAGCAAGTCGTCTTCGCTCTCAACGAGGGCATGCACGCCGGCGTGCTCGAGGCCGCGAAGCGCCTCGACGAGCTCGACCAAGGCGCGGAGCGCGGGCGCGTGATCCTGTCCGCGACGCAGTTCCAAAATGGCCAGCTGGACGCGGCCGAGGCCACGCTGCGCGGACACATCGAGAAGAACGGGGAGAGCTCGGTGACGGTGGTCAACCTGGCGCGCATCCGCCAGGGGCGCGGTGATCAAGAAGGCGCTCAGAACCTGCTCTCGCGCGCGCTGGAGCTCGACCCCAACCAAGAGAACGCGCTGCAGTGGTCTTGTCAGCTCTTGCACCAAGAGGGCGGCGACGAGGCGGTGGTCGAGTTCCTCGGTGAGCTGATCCAGGAACCCGGCCGCTGGCGCGCACAAATGTGGCTCGCGCAGCACAAGCTCCGCACCCAAGACATCGACGGCGGCATCGCGCTCCTGCGCGCCTGCGCCGCGGACCTCGCTCGCGACCCCAACGCGCTCTTGGCGGTCAGCGCGGACCTCGGCAAGGCCGGAAAGCTGGTCGAGATGCTCGAGATCGTGCTGCCGCAGTATCAGGAGCGGCGCCAACGCCCCGAGACGGGCTTCAATCTGCTGCAAGCCCTGGTGCAGACCGGGCGCATCGACGAGGCCAAGATCCTGCACGCGCGCATCGCCGCGCTGAACCTGCCGCCGCTCGCGCAGGCCTTGAACCACTTCGCGTCGAAGCTCGGCGTGCCGCAGATTCCGCTGCCCCAAGCGCCGGCGGGCGCGGCGGGGCAGGCGCAGCCCGCGGCGCCTCAAGGCCAGAACCAGCAGATCGAGATCCGCCTGTTCGTCGTGCAAGGGCCGCTGTGGATGCAGGGCCTGGGCGCGCCTTGGCTCGCGCCGGAGAAGGACGCCAAGGCGCCGCTGGTGACCTTCGTGGGTTTCGCGGACGAGTCGCTGGCGAACGTGAAGGACAAGAGCAAGCCGCCGCGCGTCGACGAGGAACTGGGCCGGCTGGCGCGCGCGCTTCCGATGTACTTGTGCGAGTCGGTGTACCTGCGCACGGCCGCGCGCGCCGACATGGTGGTGCCGCTGCTCCCCGGCGGTGCTTTCGTGGTCACCGGCCACACCTGGCCCGCGGACGCTTTGCAGAAGGGCCGCCCCGACGATCAAAAGCCCGAGTACATCGTGCAGGGTGTGTTGGCGCGCGACGACGGCGGTCACCGTGTCGAGCTGCTGATCTTCGACGCCAAGACCTCGCAGGAGGTGCACCGCATCCGCGCCATCGGCCTGCGCAAGCTCAGCGCGGCGGCGCAGCGCCTCGAAGACGACTTGCTCGACTGGCTCGAGCAGCGCGGCGTCGCGCGCACCGTGCCCAAGAGCGGCTTGATCGGCAAGTTGTTCGGCGGCAAGCCGCGCAGCGGGCCGGAGACCGTCGTGCGGCCCGCGCCCGATCGCCAGGAGCAATACCTGCTGGCGTTGGCGAACTTGCTGGGCCAGGCGATCCCCGCGATCCAACTCGGCTCGCGCGAGATCCTGGCGGACGAGAAGGGCATGCTCGAGAGCTGTCTCGAGGCCGCCAAGGGCGATCCCAAGTGCGGCGCGGCGCGCGCGGTTGCGGCCTGCAGCGTGCTCTTCGCTCTGCGTTACGGGTCGACGCAGCTCGAGGGCGCGAAGGCCGAGTTGCTCAAGCTGGTCGACGGCGATCAGGATCCGCAGGGCGTGCTGCGCATGCTCTCGCCGGGCATCTACGCGCGGTTGGGGGAGAAGGACAAGTTCGAGCGCGCGCGCAAGGAGCTCGAGGTCGGTGCCGGCGACGCGTACAAGCAGTGGCTCGGCAATCTCAAGAGCTGAGAGCTCGAGAAGAACCGAGGCTGCCAGCTCTCAGAATCTCGGATGCGTCGTTGCCCGCCGGGCGCCGGACCTCGAGAGCGTGATTCCCTCGAGATCGCTCAGCGCCAGCGCGCTCAACCCTTGAGCAATTCCGCCAGTGCCCAGGCCAGCGCGCCCACCGCCAGCAGCGCCGGTGGCGCGCTCGACAGACAGCCGGCCTTGAGGTAGCGCTGTTGCAGCGAGCCGCCGCACGCGGGGCACATGCGCGGCTTGGCCTCGGGCAGCGCCGCGCCGCAGTGCGGGCACTCGCGGCCTTCGATCAAGCGCGGCATGCCGCACCTCCGACCGCGATCGCCCGCGGAGTGACGTCGCCGCGGCACAATCCCAGTCGCGCCGCCTCGTCGCGGAAGCGCAAGAGCGCGGGCTCGAGCTCGGCGCCCGGCTCGTACAGACATTCCGCACGCAGGTATTTGCGGCAGGGCTCGAGCGGCAGCCCCAACGCCTCGGCGGCCTCGCGCGCGAAGCTCTCGACCGCTTCGCGTCCGCGCGCGCGCGCCGCCGAGAAGGCTTCGATCTGGGGCGCGCTCAGCTCGAGACCTGGACGCACGATCCAAACCGCGAACACGAACGGCAGGCCGGTGTCCTCGCTCCAGGCCGCGCTGGGGTTGAAGCTCGGCGGTGCCGCGGGGCCGAGCGCCTCGACCAGCGCGCGATCGCCGATCCGCAGCCACCCGCCTGCGCCGTCGCGCTCGGCGGCCGCGCGCGGGTCCTCGCCGAGCTCGACCTCGCGGAAGCGCACTACGGGCTCGCGGCGCGCGAGCACGATCTGCGCCAGGGCCTGCGAGGTGCGGCTCGACGGATCGAGCACCACGCTGGTGAGCGATCCGACTGGCCGGCGCAGGAACACTTGCACGCTCGCGACGTACCCGCGGCCCGCGACCGCCGGTCCGGCGAGATAGCCGTAGCCGGGTTGGCGAAAAAGCTCGATCGAGCTCACCAAGGCCACATCGAGAGCTCCCGCGCGCAAACGCTCGATCAGGCGCGCCGGCACTTCGCGCGAGAGCTCGATGCGCTCGTCGGACTCGAGCCCGTGGTTGAGCGGTCGAGCGACGAGGTAGGGCACGGATCCGACGCGCAGGCGCATCTTCGCACGGTAGAGGCCGAGCGCGGGCTCGACAATGCCCCAGGTGGCCCGCGACACTCTCCGCGCGTGAAGCCCGCCGTGTTCGCCATTGCGCCGTTCGAGGACTACGAGCTCGTCGATTCCGGCGCGGGCGAGAAGCTCGAGCGCTACGGTGGGCGGCTGGTGCGCAGGCCCGACCCGCAAGCGCTATGGCAGCGCCGGGCACCGAGCTCCGAGTGGGCCGCGGCCGATCTGCGCTTCGAGCGCGACCTCGCGAGCGGAGGCAAGCACGGAGATTGGGTGCCCCGCGACGACACCTCGCCGCGCGCCGCGGCGTCGGAGTGGAGCGTGCGCTGGCGCGACGTGACCTGCATCGTGCGCCCCACGCCCTTCAAGCACCTCGGCCTGTTCCCGGAGCAGGCGGCCAACTGGGAGTGGCTGCGCCAGCTCGCGCCGCTCCTCACCGGCGCGCGGCCGAGGCTGCTCAACCTCTTCGGCTACACCGGCATCGCCAGCATCGTGGCCGTGCGCGCGGGTTTCGAGGTGACCCACGTCGATGCCTCGAAGACCTCGCTGGCGTGGATGCGCGAGAACGCGCGCGCATCGGGGCTCGCCGACGACTCCATGCGCATCGTGCTCGACGACGCCCTGGCCTTCGCGCGCCGCGAGGTGCGGCGCGGCGCGAAATACAATGCGATCGTGCTCGACCCTCCGCACTTCGGGCGCGGACCCAAGGGCGAAACGTGGCAGTTCGAGGACCACATGGCCGCGATGGTCGAGGCTTGCCGCGAGTTGCTCGCCGAGCGCGCGGCGCTCGTGCTCTCGACCTACGCCATCGGCTTCTCTCCGCTGTCGTTCGTCAACTTGCTCGGCGAGCTCGGGCCGGGAGTGATCGACTCAGGAGAGCTCGTGCTGCGCGAGCGCGCGCGCGCCGGGCAACCGGAACGCTTCCTCCCGTGCGGTTTCTGCGCGCGCTTCTGGAGAGGCCTCGACGCGCTGCGGGCGGAGAGCGCGCGCCCGTGACGCTCGAGGTGTTGTACGTCGACAATCACCTGCTCGCGGTCGCCAAGCCCGCGGGCGTGGCGGTCGTGCCCGACTCCAGCGGCGACGAGAGCTTGCTCGAGCGCTCCAAGGCCTGGTGCAAGCACGAATTCTCCAAGCCCGGCGAAGTGTTCCTGGGCGTGGTTCACCGGCTCGACCGTCCGGTGTCCGGCGTGGTGCTGTTCGCGCGCACCAGCAAGGCTGCGTCGCGCCTGTCGGAGCAGTTCCGTTCGCACACGGTGCGCAAGCTCTACTGGGCCGTGAGCGAGGCCCGGCCGCGCGAACGCGCTGGTCGAGTCGAGCACGCGCTCGTGAAGGACGAAGCACGCAATGTGGTCGCGCCCGTCGACGCGAGGCGTCCTGGAGCGCAGCTCGCGGTCACCGAGTGGCGCGTGGTCGATGCCCCCGGCCCATACACCCAGTTCGACCTGATGCCACACACCGGACGGCCTCACCAACTGCGCGTCGCGCTGGCGAGCTTGGGGTGCCCGATCCTCGGCGACCTCAAGTACGGCGCGGCGGCGCCACTCGACGACCGCAGCATCGCGTTGCACGCGGCCGAGCTCGAATTCGAGCATCCGACGCTGCGCGAGCGGCGCGCGCTGCGCTGCGCTGCTCCGGAGCGCGAATGGTGGCGCACGCGTCACCGGTTAGGCTGAAGGGCGATGGGTCAATCGGCGTCGATCAGCGCATGGAGACGGCGCGGCCTCCCGCTCGCGATCGGTTGCGCGCTGGCGGCGCTGGGCGCGCTGGCGTTCGAGCTCTATGCGCGCTGGAAGCTCGGGCCGAGGTTCGTGTTCGGTGTACACGTTGGTTCGCCGCAGTCGATCCTGGGCGAGTTCGACGCCGAGCTGGGCTGGCGCAATCGCTGCAATGCGAGCGCGACGATCGCGCTCGGCGCCGGAGAGTACCGCGTCACGCTCAACTCTCGCGGAGAGCGCGGGCCCGAGCGGGCGCTCGAGAAACGGCCGGGAGTCAAGCGCGTCCTCGTGCTCGGCGACTCGACCGCCTGGGGTTGGGGCGTCGACGACGCACAGACGTGGACGCGGCTGGTCGAGCGCGAGCTCGGTGGCGCGGTCGAGCTCGTCAATCTCGCGGTGCCGGGTTACGGCACGGACCAAGAGCTGTGGGTTCTCGAGCGCGAGGCGCCGCGCCACCAGCCCGACCTCGTGCTGCTCGGCTTCGTACACAACGACACGCTGTACAACGGCAAGTCCGACATGCAGGGAATGGGCAAGCCGATGTTCGCGCGCGCCGCCGACGGCACGTGGAGCGTCGAGAATCGCCCGGTCCCCGAGCCGACCGGCGACGCCGAGTTGGCCAAGAAGCGTGCGCGGCGCTTGGCCGCCATGTACCTCGCGAGCGTCAAGCTGTTCGAGCCCGCGCCGGCCCAGCCGACGCGCTACGACCTGGCCAATCCGAAAGTGCAGCAGGGGATCGAGCGCTACTGGGACGGCGTGCTCGATCCGGCCACCGCCACGCACCACGCGCTCGAAGGGCTGAGCTCACTCTGCCGCGAGCGCCAAGTCCCACTGGTTGTGTTCCATTTCCCTCATCTCGTCGACCGCTGGCTCTACGATCCAGGGACAGCGGTGCCGCCGCACGCCGGCGACACGCCCTACGAAACCTACGGAACGCGCACGCTCGCCGAGGCCGGCCGCCGCCTGGGCTTCGCGACATTCTCGATCGATGCGGCGTTGCTCGAGGTGGTCTCGACCGGCGTCGATCTCGACTGCGGCGACGAGCACCTGAACGCGCGCGGAAACGAAATCGTCGCCGGCGTCGTCTCCCGCGAGCTTCGAGCGCGCCTGGGGCTGTAGCGCACTTGCGCGTTCCGCGGAGAGCGGAATGGCGCGCACGTTGTGCGGTTTGGCGCAGGCGTCGCCGGCGGCGCAGACCGGGCGGCAGGGCGCAATCCGCCGCCTTGCGCGGTCGATCCGCCGATCGGCATGGAGCGTGCTACCATCGCTGGCGGCAGCGGTGGATCGGTCCGGCGCAGCGCTCGATCGGCCCGGCCATGTGGCTCGCAACCCCAGGAGATTTCGAATGATCCTCGAGCGAATCGCGCTTCCCGCGCTGGCGTTCTCTCTCTCTCTCTCTCTCTCTCTCTAGCTAACTCGGCGCTCGCGCAGCAGCTCGTGCCGCAGCCTTCGATCGTGGCCAACTACGTCGTCGACGGTCTACCCGTCGATCTGGTGATCAGTCCCGACGAGAGCACCGCGCTCTTGCGCACCGCCAGCCGCGATGGATCGGTCGGCAGAACCTACATGCTCGATTTGAGCGTGCCCGGAACTCCGCCGCTGACCCTGCTCCACAGCCATCCGACGAACATCTTCCAGGTGGCCGACTTCGTCGATGCCCTGGACTCGAGCGCGATCGCGACCTCCTGGGGGGCCTCCACGCCTCCTCCCGGCTCGATGCCGATTCCCAGTCAGCTCGCGATCTTCGACTTGCTCCTCGCGAGCGTCCTCAACACCTCGGCGGTCTTCGACTCGGCCACGGACATCGCCGTGGGCCACGCGCCGGTGAGCATGCTCCCGCTGGCTGCGGTCATCCACGACTCTCAACCCGTGTCGTTTTGGGATCTCTCGACGGGCCTGCCCTGGGGCGTCCTGAGCTCGCTGCCGTTCCCCTCGATCTGTCCGCCGTCGAACGGCTCGACCCAGGGAATGGCGGACTCGATCGCCATGACCGCGAGCCGCGTCATCGCCTTGCGCAATGCGGGCTATCCGCAAGGACCGCCAGGTGCGCCGGCGTCCGAGCGCGGCTTCATCGGCATCGCGCAACTCTCCGTGCCCAGCCCGGGTTGGCCCAAGAGCCACGGTTTCACGGCCTGTCCTCCGCAGCCCATGCCCGCGATCCCCTACGAGCTCGTGCACGATCTCGCTGTCACCAGCGATGGCCTGAAGACCGTGGTGAGCGGCACGCGGGTGATCGCGGTGGTCGAGAATCGCTCCGGAACTTTGCTGGATGTACGCCAGGGTTCGACGCTCCCCACGCCGGCGTTCCACGTCTATCCGACCTCGTGGATCACGGCCGACTCGGTCGAAGTCACGAACACGCGCGCGGTGGTGATCGGCAATGCAACCGCGCACAGCGGGGTCGCACCGATCAACGTTCCGCCGCCTGCCAACGATCCAGAGACCTTCCGCGTGGCGGTGGTCGACATCCAGAAGCCCACTGGCCCCTATTCGACCGCGGTGATCAGCGCGACGGGCATGGTGCCGCCGGTCGCGGCGCCTGCGCGCGCCAGCGACCTGGCGATTTCTCCCGACGGCACCAAGGCCATCGTGTCGACCCGCGCGGGAGCGCTGGTCCTCGACCTCACGGTGGCGGTCACCCAGACTCCCTTGAGCCCAGCACCGCAGTGGTTCCCCGGTGCGCCCGATCCGCTGAGCTACACTCCCACGTCCTTCTATCCGATCCTGATCTCCGATTCGGCGGCCTGCAGTGACTCCGCGGCGATCGTGATTGGCCGTAGCCGCGCCAGCACTTCGAGCGGGCAGATCTGGGTTCTCGACTGGTCGACGGCCGGGCCGCCGACGGCCACCACGATTGACCTTGGGGCTGCGTTCCTGCCCACGGACGTCGCGCTGACCCCCGACCGCAAGCGAGCGGTGGTTCGGTCAATCGATCTGCAAGGCACGCGCGACGGGAGAATCACTCTCGTCGAGTTGCCGTCGGGGGCCGTGGCCTATGACGCAACCTCCAGCCCCGTTGGACCTGCAGAGCTGGGCCGCAACTTGGGCCGCGACCACGTCGAGTGCTCGGCCCACTTTGCGATCAGCGCAGGGCAAGACGGTGCGGGCACTATTCCGCCGATTGTCGGTTGGGTGCAGATCGTGAGGTTCTGATGAGAGTCAGATGGAAGGTGCTTGTGTCGTTGCTCGTGCTCGAAGTCGTGTCCTGGGCGCAATTGACGACGCGACTTGCTGGGAACGGAGACGGCACTCCGGTGTCTGGCAGAGTCAATATCCAAGGGAGGGCGCGCTCCGACGACGGGCGATGGGTCGTGTTTCAGGCCCGAGTGTCCGACATCGGTTCCAACTATCCGTACTCGGTGATTCTCCGAGATCTTGAGCGCGGAGATGTTCGAGCTGCGAGTCGTGATCTCTACGGCGGCGTGGCCACGAGTGAAGAGCCCGTCGTGAGCGCAGACGGGAGGTTCGTTGCGTACTCGAGCGCCAGTTCACTTCTGGTCCCGAACGACACCAATGACTGCCAGGACATCTTCGTCTACGACCGTGACACGGAGTTCGTCGAGCGCGTCAGCGTCGACAGCGCCGGCAATCAGGCTGGCTGGCACTGCTTTCAGCCGGCGATCTCCGCGGACGGCCGCGTGGTTGCATTCCGCAGTGTCGCCGGCAACCTGGTCCCAAACGACTTCAATGCCTTCGACGACGTGTTCACCCACGATCGAGTCACCGGCGTCACGAAGCGCGTCAGTGTGACATCCACCGGAGCTGAGGCTCACGCTGGTTGCTGGCAGATTGGATGCTATTTCGGATCGCCGATCGACATCTCAGATGACGGATCGGTGGTCGCGTTCAACAGTTTCCTGCACGATCTGGTTCCCAACGACACCAACGGCACGCCCGACGTGTTCGTGCACGACTCGAACCTCGGGACGACGACACTCGTCAGCGCTCTGTCAGGCGTGCAAGGCAATTGGTGGAGCTTCGAAGCGCAGCTCTCCGGCGATGGGAATCTGGTGGCGTTCACGAGCACCTCCTCGAATCTCTATCCGGGAGATCTCGGTGCGTATGCGGACGTGTTCCTTCACAACCGACGGACCGGGGCCACCACGGCAATCGACATCGATCTCGCGGGACAACTGGCGTCGCTTGGCGCGGTTGGTTGCGGTCTGTCCCGCAACGGACGGTACTTCGCCTACTTGTCGGACTCTCCGAATCTCGTGGCGGGCGATACCAATGGGACAAGGGACCTCTTCGTCCACGACCTGATGACGGGCACAACGCGCCGCGCGACGACGGGGATAGGCGGTCAGCAAGTGGTTGCAATGTCGGGTGGCGAGTTCTTCGACGTTGGCAACGACGGCTCGGTGATCTTCACGGCGAGGCAGGATGGCTTCGTCGTCGGCGACACTGCGATCGGTTCCGTGATCGACGACGACGCCCTGCTCAACGTCCCGTCGTTGCCGTCGAACGCGCTGCTGGGCTACTGCACGCCCAAGACGAACTCGCTGAACTGCGTGCCGCGGATCAGCGTGTGTGGGCTTCCCAGCGCATCCGGCGAGATGCTGTTCTCGATCATCGCGGTCAAGGTGCGCAGCCACGAGCCGGGGAT
>JADYYP010000019.1 GCA_020853575.1 Planctomycetota bacterium | reverse complement strand
TCCCCAAGCGCCTGCGAACGCCGCTCAAGATGCCACCGATGTAGTGGGAACGGACAGCAACAAAACGGCCCTGGCACACGCCCCAGGGCCGATCTTGACCGACAACCTTTCAAGTCAGGCTAGAGCTGGAGCTCGATCCGGACTTCGTTGCGCTCCAGGGTTCCAGGGCACGTCTCGCTGGGCGCATCACGTTCGCGCGAGCCGCGCTGGACGGGCTCGAGTCGGAGCTCGGGCCACGCTGCGCCGCCGCGGGCGAAACGCGCCGGTCCGCGATCGCGCTCCGCGTCTCAGGTCCAGCGCACGCCGCCGCGATCGAGTTCGAGCTCGGGCCTGCCGGCGCAACGGACTTCGCGCTCGATTTCGAAACGCAACGGCACTGAGACCGACCGCGCTCGGCCGCGGTCCCTCGGCCGTTTCTGCTAGGCTGCCGCGGGAGGGTCGAGGAATGACGAGGCGCACCGTTCGCTTGGTTCTGACCGTGCTCGCGAGCGTTGGAGTTCTCGCGCTGTGGTGGCTGCGCTTCGAGCGCTCGGAGTCCGCGAGTGCCGCGCAGCCGGAGTCGAGTGCTGGGCCGGAAGCTCCGCGCAGCGGCGAAACGGGGCTCGCCGCAAGCTCCCCGCGCTCGACCGCCGAGCGCGAGCCCGTGAGCTCGGAGCCACGTGCGACCAACACCCCGGCGACCAGCCCGCGGCGGGTTCGTCTGCTCGACGACGCGACCGGCGAGCCCGTACCGCACTTCGGCTTCACCCTACGGCCCGGAGATCTGGCGGCGAGCACCGACGCCGCCGGCTGGGCCGAACTCGCGCTGCGCGACGACGCGGCGTGCACGCTCGAGCTCAGCGAGAACACCAGCGGCGTTCCCGATCGCGTCCTGAATTGGACCGGCATGGCGCGCGAGCTCGCGACGACCGTTGAGCTCCCTCCGGCGAGCGCCGATCATCCGAGCACAGAGCTGCGCATCCCGGTCGGGCCGACTTATCGATTGTCGATCTCCGTGCCGCCCGAGCACGCGTTGAGCGAGCTGCTCATCGAGCTGTGCTGCGCCGATCCCTCACAGCGCTTCGATCTCGCGTCGACGGCGTTGCGTGAGCCCGCATCGCCTTGGGTGCGTTTTCGAGCCAGCGCCCGCGCGATGCGAGGCGCAGCGCCATGGCAGCTGCAAGCGCGAACGCGCGATGGTCTGTGGTTCGGCTCGGCCGAGGTCGAGAGCAACGTCGGCATTCGCCGGGAGCCGGTCGTGCTCGCGCTCGAGTCGCGCGCGCGCCTGCACGGCTACGTGCGCGATGCGCTCGGTGCAGCGCTTTCCGGCGGGTACGTGCGCATCGAGCGCGACGGCGCTTCGTTCTCGGATGCGAGCAACACACCGCTCCTCGGGCGCGTCGGCGACGCGGGTGAATACGAGATCCCGTGCGCGGTGCCCGGGGAGTACTCCGTGCGCTTCGAGCGCGATGGGTTCCTCCCGTTCCGAGCGCGCGTGTCGCTGCCGGCCGGACGCACGACGGAGCTCGACCTCGCCCTCGAGAAGCCGCCGCCGAGCGAGGTCGGTCGCGTGCTCGCGCGCATCGAGAGCTCCAGCGGTCGATTCGAACGCGCGGTCTATCCGTACCTGCGCCCCGCGGGCACGAAGAGCGGCTCGCGGCGCGCCGAAGTGGTCTGGACCGACGAAGCCGGCCTGCGCGTCGGGACTCTCTCGTTCGAGGACGTCCCGCTGGGCGAGTACGACCTTGGCATCCAGGTTCCGGGCTTCGTGCAAGTCGAGCCGCGCGAGCAACTCGTCAGCGTCGGTGGTCCCACGGCGCTGTTCCGCATCCACGACGACGTTTGGAAGCTCTTGCCGCTCGAGATCGAGGCCGTCGACGCGAACGACGCGGCGCTCGACGAATTCCGTGCGCAGCTCAGCGTGCAAGGAGCGTGGGGCGAGGTGTTCGACCGAGTCAAATCCGACCATGGTCGCGCGCGCTTCGAAGCCGCACCGGCGGGTGTGCGCGCGCGCTTGAAGGTCAGCAAGGACGGCTGGCAACCGTTGTGGCTCGACGTCGACCTCGACGCGGCTCAGCGCAACTTGCGCGTCGCACTGCGGCCGGGTTGGGGCATCGAGGTCAGCGTGCGCGGCCGCGACGGGGCGCCGCTCGCCGGGGCCCGGGTGTACTTCGACGACGAGTTCTTTGGCGAGACGGACGCGTCGGGCGCGTTGAACGTCGCCCGCGAGCAAACCCCCGAGCGCGCGCGCGTCGAATACTCGGACTGGAAGCCCACGGCGAACTCGCGGCTCGACGCCGAAGGTCGCTTCCGCGCCTTCGAGCCCTGGTTGACCGTCGAGCTCGCTCCGCCGCAGTGACTGGTGCGCGCGACTATGGATTGACCAGGAAGTGCAGAGCGTTCGAAAGGCTGGTCGTGCTCGCGCTCGCGGGATCGCGCGACCAGTACTGAGTGAACACGTCCGAGCCCGCGACCAGTGCGGGATCGAGCCCGCTCTGGATTCGCGCGTTCATGTCGAAGCTGAAGCCGCCGCCGCAGTCGGAGCCGCCCGAGCTCCCGCACTTCACTCTCGTCCACGGCGCTGCGCACTTCAGCGCGGGGCGTGGGTCGGCTGCGGCCGACCGGTGATGGCCAGCCGGTGCCGCGGAATGGAGAACACCAATGCTGTGACGGCGCTCGCTTGCACGCGCGCATCCGAGCCGTAGCCCGAGTTGTCGCGATTGGGCTGGTAATAGAAGGTGCCGTCGCCGCACTGGGCGAGCGTGAACCACCAGCGATTGGCGTCCATCAAGCGCCGGAAGCTGGCCGGCTCGACCCATGCGGCCAGTGCCGCGTAGCCCATGCCGAGAATCGGTGACCCGTGAGTGTCGGGGAAGCTCTCGGGGTGCTCGCCGATCACGATTCCGTGCTTGCGGGCGCGCGAGCGGTAGATCGGGTCGCCCCACGGGGACAGCGCATTCGCGATTCCCGCCGCGCCGGTGCGCCCCGGATCGGCCCAGTCCTCGTCACTCGCGACTTCGTCCTCGTACCACACGTAGCCATTCGTTCCCGTGGCGCGCTCGAGGAAGGCATAGGCCGCGTCGTGCCGCGCGCGGTCGATCGCGATTCCGCAGCGACTCATCAGTGCGAACGACAGCGCGCCCTGCCCCGTGAGCATCGCGATCGGTCCGTAGCCTTCGAAGCCTGGGTTGTGCCCCCAACCGCCGTGCTGCTCGCGCTCGGTGCGCGGCCATGAATCGGGATGCGACTCACGGACGCTCGGCTTGACTTGCGCCAGCGAGAGGTACTGCGACGAATACAAGAAGTCGCGCACCTCGGTCAGCTCGGGCACGACCCAGGCTTCGCCCGTCGCGAGCTGATACTCGCTCATCACGATGGCCGCGCTCATGTAGCGCCAGTTGATCAAGTCGTCGGAGTCGGTCGCGTGTGTCGTGCGCGCGTGGAAGCGGACGCAGCGCTCGACGGCGCGGCGGTGCTCGGGCTCGTCGCTCGCGAGCAGCGCCAGCGGCGCGAAGGTGTCGACCACGGGATCGCCGAACGAACCGCGCTCGTCTTGCGAGGCGACCAGGAACGCGAGCAGCTCGCCGAGAATGCGCTCGCTCTTGCGGCAATCGGCGGGAAAAGTCGCGGAGTAGCTGCCGTAGCGTTGGCCGATCGCGAGCTCGACTTCGCGTTCCTTGCCTTCGCGCGAGACGCTCAGGGCGAGCTTGCCGCCGGCGTCGGGTCGCTGGCAGGCCTCGAGCGCATTGGCGAAGTCGAGCACGGGACCATGAGCGCCGAAGCGTTCCATGCCGTAGCCGTTGCGATGCGCAGTCGCGAACTTGACGCCACCGGCGCCGACGATCGTGTCGCCGACTCGCAGCTTGCCATGCGCCGCGGACCCCTCGAAGACGTGGCGCACGACCAACACCGTCGGTGCCGCCTCGATGAGCTCGACGCGCAGCCCAGTGAGGCCGAGGTTGTAGTACCACCCGGGCACGACCGCGTCGGGCCCCGACTCCGCGCGCTGGTTCCACGGGTGTCCGTCGGCTCCGAAGTCGACTTGGGCACGCGCCGGGCTCGCGAGCGCGAGCGCGCTGAGCACCACACGAATCGCCCACGTATCGGGGATCACGTCGACCTTTTCCATTCGCGTCATCTCGCTCAACCGACTTCCGTTCCTACTCGCGCGCGACACGCGCCCCGCCACGTACTCGAGATCCTCCACGCTAACGCGGCGGCGACGTGAATCCTCGCGCTCCGTGCGACCGGACCCCACAAGTCGAATTCGACGATCAGCACAGGGAGCCCCGCATTCGCGCGGCCGCGAGCGGGCCGCGAGTTCCCCGCTGGCGGCGACGTCGCGCACTCTCCGAAGCGAGCGCGGCTCCGAAGGCGCCGGTGTCGAGCTCTCCACCATCCGCGGCAGCGCTCCGTTTCCGCCATCACCGCGGCGCGCGCGTCGAGCATGAAGTCCGCCGGCGACGCGGCAGCCGAGCGTGCGCAGCACTGAGGAAAGCCCGAACACGTCGCGCGTATACTGCGCGCATGAAACTGCTCGCCTGCATCATCGCTGCCGCGCTCGGGTCCCTGCTCCTCCAAGATCGCTCGGACAAGCCGGTGAACACGGCCACCGTGCCCAGCGCGCGCACCGAGCCCGGAATTCTCGAACGCCAGGCGGAATGCGTGCGCCGCGCGCGCGAAACGAAATCGGCCAACGTGGTGTGGATCGGCGACTCCATCACACAGGGTTGGGAGGGCCCGGGCCGCGCGGCTTGGAGCGAGCGGTTGGAACCGCTGGGTTCACTGAACCTGGGCGTCAGTGGCGATCGCACCGAGCACGTCCTGTGGCGGCTCGCGAGCGCTCCGATCACCCATCTCGCGCCCAAAGTCGTGGTCTTGCTGATCGGCACGAACAACCTGGGACACGAGACGCACACCTGCGAGCAAACGCTGGAGGGCATTCGACGCGTGATCGCGGTGCTGCGCGAGCAGGCGCCGGGAGCGCGCTTGCTGGTCCACGAGATCTTCCCGCGCGGCGAGCGCTTCAACTCGATGCGCGGCGACATCGCACAGATCAACCAAGCACTGCGCAGCGCTCAGTCGGCCGGCGGCTACCGCACGCTTTCGATCGGCGATGCGTGGGTTCACGCCGACGGCACGATCGCGGCCAGCGACATGCCTGACTTCCTGCACCTCTCCGCGTCCGCCTATGCCCAGTGGGCCGCCGCGATCGAGCCGCTCCTGCGCGACTAGCTCGACGGCGGCAGACGGGTGCGCTCGGGGCGGCGCGCCTGCGGTGCCCGCTCAGGGTGAAACCGCGAACACCAGTGCATCGCTCAGGTTGGTGGTCTTGCTCGCCGGCGGGTCGCGAAACCACGCCTGCGCCCAGACCGCCTCGCCCCCGAGGAATGGCTGCCCGAGCGCGGAAGGATGGCTGGCGCGGAACACGTTCCAATCCTCGAGCAGCACGCCGTCGCACGCTCCTGCGCTTCCGCCACTGGCTTGCGCTCCCATGCGCTGCGTCGGCGACTTCACGCACAGATAGCTCGAGCTCGAAGGGCCCCACGGCGCGGAGTGTGTCCCGGAGACACCGTAGAAAATCAGGCCGCTGCGCTGACCCTCGACGCCGGCGACGGTGAGCGTGAACCCAGAGCTCGCGCTGGCGCTGGCCGAGCCTGCGCCTGAGATCGCCGGAGAGCAGCCGTTCGTGGTCGTGCCCGCCGTGCAGTAGGAGTGGCCGCCAGGCGTCAACGGACATCGCAAACGCACGAGGTAGCTGTCCGTGGTGGCGTAGGCCGTGCGGAAATTGCCGGCCACGTAGAGCGCGGGCGCGATTCCGTCGTCGTAGGTAGCGAAGCGGTTGACGCTCGCACTCAACCCAGCGCCGAGGGCCGTCCAAGCGCTTCCGTCCCAACGCGCGAGGCGCAGGATCGGAGTGACGCCTGAGGCGCTGAAGTCGCCGCCCGCGACGAGCTCGGACCCGCCACCGAAATCGAAGCTGCCGATGGCGCTGACCGTGCTGTTGAAGCCTGCGCCCACTGCGTGCCACTGGGTTCCATCCCAACGTGCGATTCCATTGACGATCGTCGACCCAGCTTGGGTGAAGGCACCGCCCGCGTAGAGCGCCGGACCGTTGCCGGTGTCGATCACCTCGACGTCCCTCACCATGCTGTTGAAGCCCGAGCCGACCGGCGACCAGGCACTGCCGTTCCAGCGCGCGATCCCGTTGCAGGGCACTCCGCCCGCCATGGTCAGGTACCCGCAGACGTACAGCGCCGAGCCACTTCCGTCGTCGAACACACAGGCTCTCCACGGGAGGGCGTTCAATCCGCTTCCCAAGCTCGACCACGCGCCGCCTTTCCAGCGGGCGACGCGGTTGGCGGGGACACCGCCGGCGGTCGTGAATGCTCCCACCACGTACAACCCTGGCCCGCTGCCGTCGTCGAAGATCACCGCGTCGCTGCCGTAGCTGTTGAGGCCACTCCCCAGAGCAGTCCAGCTCGAGCCGTTCCACTTGGCCGCGTAGTTGGCGTTCGCACCGTCGGCGTTCGTGAAGTTCCCGAACGCGTGAGGCGCAGCACCGGTGCCGTCGTCGAAGCTCGCCAAAGCGGAGACGAAGCCGTTGAAACCCGTGCCGAGCGGATGCACGGCGGTGCCGTCGAAGCGCGCGACTCGGGTCAGTGACTGATGGTCGACGTGCGTGAAGGAACCGCCCAGGCACAGCTCGGGTCCGCTGCCGAAATCGTGGACCAGAGTCGAGTCCACGGTCCAATTGAAGCCCGCCGTGAGCGTCTCCCAACCGCCCGCTCGCCAGCAACACAAACGCTGGCTGCGAATTCCACCGCCACCGGCGTGGTCTCCACCGACGAACAGCCGCGCTCCGCTGCCATCGTCGTGGGAGATCAGAGCCGCCGTCGAGAGGCTGGAATCCTCGAGCAGGCCGCTGGTCAGTGCCGACCAGCTCGAGCCGTCCCAGGCCGCGATGCGCTGGGCGCTGACTCCGCCGGCCGAGCTGAAGGAGCCGCAGGCGTACAAGCGCTCGCCCGCTCCGTCGTCGTGCACTCCGAGCGCGAACACCTGGCTGTTCAGGTCACCGCCGACGGCGGCCCAGCTCGTGCCATCGAACTTCGCGAGATTCCTGGCCTGCACTCCGTTGATCGACAGGAAGCTCCCACCGACGAACAGCGATGGACCGCTTCCGTCGTCGTGCAAGCACAGATCCTGGACAGAGCTGTTGGTCGAATTGAAGCTCCCCGGCGCCGACCACGTGGTTCCGCTCCAACGCTGGAGCGGCATTGCGCCAGCGCTGGAGCTCAGCGAAGACCCACCGACGTAGAGCTGCGCCGACGTGCCGTCGTCGAACACCTCGAGTGTCCTGACGATTCCGTTGACGA
The DNA here is from genome assembly GCA_020853575.1 of Planctomycetota bacterium. Taxonomy (GTDB): domain Bacteria; phylum Planctomycetota; class UBA1135; order UBA1135; genus F1-120-MAGs118. The sequence goes on along the minus strand of JADYYP010000019.1, from coordinate 1,319 downwards.
AGCCGCCCACAGAGCCCCAGCTCGAGCTGCGCCAGCGCGCGAGAGCGCGGATACTCGCCCCGCCGGCCGTGGTGAAGAGCCCCCCGGCATACAGCGCGTTCCCAGTTCCGTCGTCGAAAGAGCGCAGCGCGTAGATCGAGGAGTTCATGCCCGTTCCGAGCGCTGACCATTGGTTGCCGTCCCACTTGGCGACGCGCGGAAAGCCCGCTTGCCCGACGATTCCGAAGGCGCCAGCGGCGAACAGCGCCGGACCCGAGCCGTCGTCGTGGATGGTCATGCAGTAGACCGCGCCAGTGATGCCCGGACCGAGCTTGGACCACTGGGCGCCGTCCCACTTGGCGAGCGAGCGAATCGGAGTGCCGCCAATCGACGTGAAATCGCCTCCGGCATACAGCGCCAGCCCGCTGCCGTCGTCGAAGCGCTCGAAGCAGAAGGTCGTCCCGTCCGCGCCCGGCTCGCCGCCGAACAAGGCCAGCTCCTGGGGCGCGCACGACCCGCCCTGCGCGCTCGTCGACGTCGGCGCACTCGCGGGCAAGACCGCCGTGGGGATCGATGAACCGGCGAAGCTCGACACCGAGAGCGTCGCGTGGAGCCCGCACGCCCACAGCGCAGAACGACTCAGTCGAAGGACAGTCCGCATGATCGAAGCTCCCTGCTCAGTACCGCGCCCGGCGCGACGAACGAAGATCGAGGCCGAGCACGTGTGAAACTGCGGCACGCGTCAGTCGCCGAAAAGTGCCAGAAACCGAGCGGAACCTCAGCGCCTCGCGAGAGCGCGGGCTGCACGCCCCTCGTCGTCGCGCGCATACTTCTCGCCGGGTCTTCCGCGCGGGTCGCGGGGCGCGGGCCGCGAGCTCGCGGCTCCAGGCCCTTGGGACCCTGCGTGCGATAGATCGCCAGCCAGCGGCTCATCGTCTTGGTCGACAGGCCCCATGTCCGCGCGAAGTCGCGCACCGTCATCCCAGACTGCGCATAGGCTTCCACCGCGCGGCGGCGCTCTTCGGCCGAACGCGCGCGAGCTGTGCGGCCGCAACTGTTGCGAGCAGGCTCGCGCTCCACCAAGCCCACCGCGCCCAACGCTGCAAACTGGCGGCGCCACTTGCACAGGCTCGCGCTGCTCACCTTGCGGCGCGCGCAGAAGCGCTCGAACGACTCACCAGAGCGCTCGAACTCCTCCATCAGCGCCAGCTTCGACGCCGCGCTGTAGCGCCGTGAAACGTCGCCACGCCGCACCCCAGCCCGCCCGCGATCCATCCGCGGAGCCGGCGTCGAGTCCGCCGAGCCGGACTCCACGCCGGCTCCGCGGGCCTCCCAGCTGC
>JADYYP010000018.1 GCA_020853575.1 Planctomycetota bacterium | reverse complement strand
GCGGCGCCGCATGGAGTTGTACGCCACCGCCGAGAGCACGCTGCTGCACGATCTGCCGTGTATCCCGTTGTTCGTGTACGTCAGCCAGAACTTGGTCGATCCGCGCGTCGGCGGCTTCGGCGCGAACGTGCTCAACGACCAGTCGCCCAAGCAGTGGTACTGGATGGACGATGCCGAGCTCGCCAAGCAGCGCGAGAGCGACCGGCGCCGCGTGCGGCGTGTGCCTTCGCACGGTCCGCGGGAGGGCCTCTATCCGCCGGCGCGCGCCGCGGAGGGAACCGCGAAGTGATCCGCTTCCTCGTGCGCCGCGCGGCCTGGTTCGCATTCACCGTGTGGGCCGTGATCACCATTGCGTTCTTCCTGATGCGCGCAGTGCCAGGAGGACCGTTTTCGTCGGAGCGCCGCCTGCCGCCATCGATCGAGGCCGCGGTCGAGGCGCGCTACCACCTCGACTGGCCGTTGTGGAAGCAGTACCTGCAGATGCTCGGGCCGCTCAATCTCGACGAGCGCGGTTGGTTCGGGGATTCGACGCGCGTCACCGGCGGAGTGCTCGCGGCGGACCTCGGACCTTCGCTGCAACACCGCGACGTCACGGTCAACGAAGTGCTCGCGCAGTCGCTGCCGATCTCGCTGGCGCTCGGTTCCGTCGCGCTGTTCTGGGCCCTGACGCTGGGCTTGAGCGGCGGTTTGATCGCGGCCCTGTGGCCCGGCGGCAAGCTCGACCACGCCGCGCGCGCTCTCTCGACCTTGGGCTTGGCCTTGCCCAACTTCGTGATCGCCTCGCTGCTCGTGTTGAGCTGCGCCATCGCCTTCCGACTGTTCCCCGTCGCGGGCTGGGGTTCGGCCGCGCACCTGGTGCTGCCGGGATTCGCGCTGGGCGTCCCCTTCGGCGCTTACGTCGCGCGGCTGTTCCGCGCCGGACTGCTCGAGGCCCTCGCGCACGATTGCGTCCGCACCGCGCGCGCCAAGGGCGTTCCGCGCGCGCGCATCGTGTGGCGCCACGCCATGCCGAGCGCGCTGATGCCCGTGATCTCCTTCCTCGGGCCTGCGGCCGCTGGCATCCTCACCGGAAGCCTGGTGATCGAGAAGATCTTCGCCATCCCCGGCACCGGCTCGCACTTCGTCGCCAGCGCGCTCAACCGCGACTACGCGCTCGCCATGGGAGTCACGCTCGTCTACACGGTGCTGGTGTACGGGCTCAACGTGTTGGTCGACGTCGCCTACACCTTGCTCGATCCGCGCATCGACCTGGAGCGCGACGCGTGAGCCGCGAGCAATCCTCGGGCGGCGGCTGGTTCCGCGAGGCCGACTACGATTTGATGCTCACCGAGCTCGAGCGCTCCGCTCCCACGAGCCTGTGGAGCGAGGTGCGCCGGCGTTTCCGCGAGCAGCGGGCCGCCCGCTGGAGCGCGCGCCTGCTGATGGTGCTCGCGCTGCTCGCGTTCTTCGCCCCGTTGCTCCCGTTGCCGTCGCCGGCCGCGATGCGCCTGGCGGGCGCGCCGCACGCGCCGGTCGCACCCTGGAGCGAGTTCGTCAACCAGCGCTACGAGCCGGTCTATGGCCCGCTCGGTGCGCTCGACCGCGCGCTGGTGGCGACGCGCCAGAAGCTCTTCGGGAAGACGCAGCTCGGCTCGTGGCTCGGAACCGACACCAAGGGACGCGACACCCTGGCGCGCATCCTGTGGGGCAGCCGCACCTCGCTGCTCGTCGCGCTGTGCGCGGCGCTGACCAGCTTGTCCTTGGGCGTCGCTTGGGGCGCGCTGGCCGGACTGTCGGGCGGGCGTGTCGACAATCTGATGATGCGCGCGCTCGACGTCCTGCAGTCGATCCCGACGATCTTCGTCGTGATCTTCCTGCTGAGCTTCCTCAACGCCCCGAGCGCAGCCCTGGGCGGAGCGCGGCTCCTGTCGCGCGAGCAGGTGTTCTTCCTCGTGATCGGAGCGGTGTCGTGGCTCTCGATGGCGCGCGTGGTGCGCGGCCAGGTGCTGGCGCTGCGCTCGGCGCCGTACGTCGAGGCCGCGCGCGCCCAGGGCGCATCGTTGGTGTGGATCGTGCGCAAGCACGTGTGGCCGAACGTGCTCCCGGTGGTCGGGGTGTATGTCACGCTCACGCTCCCCGCGGTGATCCTCTACGAGGCCTTCCTGTCGTTCCTCGGCCTGGGCGTCGAGGCCCCGAACGTCAGCTGGGGTGTGCTCGCGGCCGACGGCGCCGAAGCGCTCAGCCCGCTCGTCAGCTCGTGGTGGTTGGTCGCGGCGCCGAGCACGGCGCTGGCGGCGACGCTGCTCGCCCTGGGGTTGGTCGGAGACGGACTGCGCGACGCGCTCGATCTGCGGCGAGGTGAGCGATGAGCCTGCTCGAGGTGCGCAATCTGCGGGTGCGCTTCGAGACCGCGCGCGGTTGGGTGCAGGCCGTCGACTCGGTCAGCTTCGACCTCGATGCCGGAGAGAGCCTGGCTTTGGTCGGCGAATCGGGCTCCGGCAAGTCGGTGACCGCGATGGCGCTGGTCTCGCTGCTCCCCCGGCCGCCCGCGGTGATCGAGACCGGGGAAGCACGCTTCGACGGTCGCAATCTGCTGGCGCTGGGCGAGCGCGAGCTGCGGCGCGTCCGTGGACGCGAGATCGGCTTCGTGTTCCAGGACCCGAGCACGTCGCTGCATCCCTTGATGACCCTCGGCGAGCAGCTGACCGAAGCGCTGCGCGTGCACGAGAAGGTCAGCCAGCGGGTGGCGCGCGCGCGCGCCATCGAGGCGCTCGCCGAGGTCGGCATCGCCGAGCCCGACGCGCGCGTCGACAGCTATCCGCACGAGCTCTCCGGCGGCATGCGCCAGCGCGCGCTGATCGCGATGGCCCTGATGTGCCGCCCCAAGCTGCTGATCGCCGACGAGCCCACGACCGCGCTCGACGTCACGGTCCAAGCGCAGATCCTCGAGCTCTTGCGCGAGCTGCAGCGGCGCCATGGCCTGGCGATCCTGCTGATCACGCACGATTTGGGGCTGGTGGCCGACTTCGCCCGGCGCGTGCACGTGATGTACGCGGGCTCGATCGTCGAGAGCGCCAGCGCGAGCGAGCTGTTCGCGCGTCCGGCCCATCCCTACACGCTCGGGCTGCTGCGCAGTGTGCCGACACTGGCGACATCGCTGGAGCACCCGTTGTCCACGATCCCAGGCTCGGCTCCCGATCCGACGAAGTCCGTGCACGGCTGTCCGTTCCGACCGCGCTGTGGCTTCGCGCTCGCGAGCTGCGAGAGCAGCCGGCCACCGCTGCTTCCTCCGCTCGGTCTGCAACGCGCGGCGGCGCTGCTCTCCGCGCAAGGCTCGCGACGCTCGGCGTGCTTCGAGTCCGCGCGCGTGGCCGCGGAGGCGCGCACGTGAGCTCGATCCTGCTCGACGTCGCCGGTGTGCGCGTGCATTTCCCCGAACGCGGTGGCTCGTGGTTCGGTCCACGCCGCACGATCCGCGCGGTGGACGGCGTCAGCTTCCAGCTCGAGCGGGGCGAGTCGCTGGGGCTCGTCGGCGAGTCGGGATCGGGCAAGTCGACCACCGCGCGCGTCGTCGCCGGTCTGCAGACGCCGACCGCCGGCGCCGTCCGCTTGCACGGGCAGCTCTTCGGGCCGCGCGCGCCGCGCAGCGTGCGCCGTCACGTGCAGATGGTCTTCCAGGACCCCTACGCCTCGCTCGACCCGCGCCGGCCGATCGGCTGGACGGTCGAGGAGCTGCTGGCCGTGCACGGGCTCCTCAAGCCCCGCCAACGTCGCCTGCGCGTGCTCGCCGCGCTCGACGCCTGCGGTCTCGAAGCGCTCTACGTCCATCGCTATCCCCACGAGCTCTCGGGCGGCCAACGCCAGCGCGTGGCCATCGCCCGCGCCCTGGTCGCCGAGCCTGAGCTGCTCGTGTGCGATGAGCCGACCAGCGCGCTCGACGTTTCCGTGCGCGCCCAGATCGTCAACCTGTTGTGCGAGTTGCGCGAGCGCTTCGAGCTCGCGCTGCTGTTCGTGTCGCACGATCTGGCGGTCGTACGCCGCGTCTGCGAGCAAGTCGCCGTGATGTACCTGGGACACGTGGTCGAGCTCGCACCGCGTTCGCAACTGTTCGACGCGCCGCGCCACCCCTACACGCGCGCGCTCTTGGCCGCGATCCCGCGCGGCGACCCCGAGCATCCTGCGCCCCACGTTGCGCTCCTCGGAGAGCCTCCGTCGCCGATGCACCCTCCGAGCGGTTGTGTGTTCCACCCGCGCTGTCCGCGCGCGGGCGACGTGGCGGGCGAGCGTTGTGCGCGCGAATTCCCCAAGTCCGTGGAGCGCGGAGACGCGCTCGTCGCGTGCCACCTCGATCAGCCCTGATCTCCGGCCGTGCGCACTTCGATCGGCCCGCGCTGTGGACTCAGCGTCCCTTGGCGCTGGAAAGGACGCGGCACGCGCGCGTCTTGATCACCGCGAACACCTCGCGCCCTTCGCGCAGCTCGAGCTCGCGCAGCGCGCCCTCGGTGAGGTCGATCCACACCGCTTGCGCCCCGACGCGGGCCAACACGCGCGCCTCGGCACCGAGCTCGACGCGCACGATGCGCGCCGCGAGCACGTTTCGAGCGGACAGTCCCAGCGGCCGCGAGGTCGCGACCAGCACGTCGTCCGCGCGCACCGCGACGAGCGTCTCCTCTCCCAGCGCCAGCGCGCCGCGCGGAACCTCGAGCGTCACTCCGCCGAGCTCGACGCGCGCCGTGCTGTCCGAGAGCTCGACCACGGGCCCGCGCAGGATGTTCTCGAACTCGATCTCGCCCGAGCCACGCACCTCGCGTGACGCGAGCACTTCGTTCGGAGCTCCCTGTGCCACCACGCGGCCCTCGTGCAAGACCAGGACGTGCTCGCACGCGGCGGCGATCTCCGTCGGATCGTGGCTGACGATCACCAGGGGCACGTCGAACTCCGCTCGCACGCGGATCAAGTAGGGCAAGATGCGCCGTCGCAGCGGCCGGTCGAGAGCGCCCAGCGGCTCGTCGAGCAACAGCAACCGCGGCTCCGCGCACAACGCCCGGGCCAGCGCCACGCGCTGTTTCTCGCCGCCCGAGAGCGTCGCGATCGCGCGTCGCCGCAGCGCGCCGATCTCGAGCACCTCGAAGGCGCGCTCGACCAAGCGCGGGTCGCGCGCGCCCGCGAAGCGCACGTTGTGCTCGACGTCCAGATGCGGGAAGAGCAGCAGGTCTTGCGGCACGTATCCGACACCACGCCGCGCCGGCGGAACGCACAGGCCACGTTCGGAGTCGAGCCAGGTCTCCCCGGCGATCTCGATGCGCCCGCGCGCGACGCCGCGCCATCCCGCGAGCGCTTCGAGCACGCTGGTCTTGCCCGACCCAGACGGGCCGAACAGCCCGAGCGCGCGCGCGTCGGACGCAAAGGCCACGGAGAGCGCGAAATGCTCGAGCGCGGCCTCGATCTCGACTCGCAGGAGACTCACGCGCGCCTCCGCCGCGAGATCAACCACTCCGAGGTCCACACGGCGCCGAACCCGAGCAGCACGCTGAGCGCCGCCAGTTGCAGCGCTCGCTCGCCGCGTCCGACTTGCAGCGCGTCGTAGATGCCGGTGGCCAGGGTCTGCGTCCGTCCGGGGATGTTCCCGGCCACGATCACCGTGGCTCCGAATTCGCCGAGCGCCCGACTGAAACCGACCAGCAGCGCCGCGACCAGACCGCCGCGCGCGAGCGGCAACGTCACGCGCCACAGCACCTGCACGCGCGAAGCCCCGAGCGACGCCGCCATCGTCTCGAGTCGCGCTGGAACGCCTTCGAATGCCACGCGCGCGGTGCGCGCCACGAGCGGGAACGACATGCACGCCGAGGCCAGCACGGCTCCGCGCCAGGTGAGCAGCAGGTCGGGATCGAAACCCAGTGTGTCCGCACCGAGCGGGCCATCGCGGCGCAACAGAGCGAGCAACACGAAGCCGACCGCGGTCGGTGGGCAGTACAGCGGCAGCGCGGCCAACGCTTCGACCACGCTGCGGCCGAAGAACTCGCGGCGGGCCAGCAGGTAGCCGAATGCGACCCCCGGCACCGCGACAAGTGCCGTCGCGCTGGCGGCGATCAGCAGCGACAACCTGACCGCGTCGACGACGGCGCTGTCGAGCACGGTGTGCTACTGCCCGCCGATCAGGAAGCCGCGGGCCGCGAAGCACTCCTGGGCGCTCAGCGACTGCAGGTGCTCGAAGACCGCGAGAGCATCGGCGCGTGGGGCCTGCCCACGCAGGAGCCCGAGCGCGTATTCGACCTTCGGTCCCTCCGCGAGCGGGATCCTGAACGCCACGCGCACGCGCTGCGAGATCCCGGCGTCGGTCGAGTACACGATGCCGGCCTCGCACGCCCCGCTCTCCACCGCGGCGAGCGCGGTGCGCACGTCCGTCCCCGGCACCACGCGCGCTTCGAGAGCGGCCCACACGCCCGCTTTCTCCAGCCAGGCCCGGGCGTAGCGTCCGGCAGGAACGGCCTCGGGGTTGGCCAGCGAAAGCCGGCGGATGCGCTCGTGCGCCAAGTCCGCGGCCGAGCGCGGCTCGAACGGCTGCGCGGCGGCGGGCACGACCACCACCAGTTGGTTGGAGAGCCACGGCCGCGGCGCACGCGCCTCGACCAGCCCGGCATCGGCGATCGCATCCATCTGCAGCGTGTCGGCGGACAGGAACACATCCGCCTGATGTGCCGCGAGGATCTGCTGGGCGAGCACGTTCGAGGCCCCGAAGTTGAGCACCAGATCGAGCTCGGGGTGCTCGCGTTCGAAGGCGCTGGCGAGTTCCTCGGTCGCCTCGCGCAAGCTGGCCGCGGCGTACACCTGCACGCTGCGCGGCTGCGTCACCGGCGGCGTCTCCGACCCGCAGCCAAGGACCCACAGCGCGCACGAGACGACCAACAAACGTTTCATCCTCAGCTCCTCCCGACGATGACTTCCGTGGCCTTGATGATCGCGACCGCGCGCACTCCCACGGCGAGCCCGAGCCGGTCGACCGAATCCGTCGTGATCACCGATCCGATGCGCACGTCCGGCGCGACTTCGATCACGAGCTTGCTCATCACGTCGCCGCGCTTGAGCTCGACCACTTTGCCCGCGAAGCGGTTGGTCGCGCTCAGTGTGCCGAGGTCGATCTCCGGCTCGCGGTAGGCGTGGTCGAAGGCGTGCGCGAGCGCGCGCGTCGAGTCGCGATGCACGCTCGCTTCGTCGAGCACCGCCCCGCGCTCGGCCGCACGCAACAGCGAGCGCAGGATCTTGGTCTGCGCCTCGTTCGGCGCGCTGACGCCGCGCTCCCATTTCGACACGGTCATCGCGTGCGCGCCGACGAGCTTGGCGAGCGCCGCCTGCGACAGCCCGAGCTTCGAACGCAGTCGTTTCAGGTTCACGACGCCGGAACTTATCCGACTAAGCTCCGGCTTACCAGTCGGAAGGGGCGGCAGCGCCCGGGGCCGCGGCGCCGAGCTCGGTGCGCTCCATGTGGAGCTCGGGCGTGGCGAGCGGCGTGAAGCCAAATTGCGCGTAGAGCGCGTGAGCGTCGCGCGTCACCAGGTGGAAGCGGCGCAGGCCCTGGAGGTCGGGGTGCGCGCACACCGCGCCCATCAGACGCTTGCCGATGCCTTGGCCGCGCGCGGACTCGATCACGAACACGTCGCACAGGTACGCGAACGTCGCTCGGTCGGTGACCACGCGCGCGAAGCCGAGCTGGCGGCCGTCGCGATAGGCACCGAACACCAAGCTGTGCGCGAGCGAGCGCTCGATCCGCTCGCGCGAGCGGCCCAACGCCCAGTACGCGCGCCGCGAGAGGAACTCACAGACGAGATCGCGGTCGATCCGCGCGGGGTCCGAACTGATTTCGAGCTCGCCCACCTGCACGTCAGACGCACAACAGCATCATCAAGCGCCGCTGGTACTCGAGCACCAACGGATCGGACTGCCCCAACAGGTTGAAGACCTCGATCATCGCCTTGCGCGGCGCGCCGCCGTCGAAGGTCAGATCGAGCTTTGCGGCGCTGAGCAGTTCCTCGAGCCCGCGCTCGTACTTCGAGGCCGCGACCAACCCGCGCCCCAGCGCCAAGCGCGCCGCGATGTCCTGGGGCGCGCGAGCCACGGCGGCCTCCAGCGCGGCGAGTTCACCGACCTTGGAGGCCGCCGCGAGCTGCGCGGCGATGGCCTTGGCCTCGTCGCTCTCCAAGACCTCGCCCGCCAGTTGCGCGAACACCTGCTGCGCCTCCTCGAGCTGCGCGTCGGCCACCAGCAGGCGCGCGAGCACGAGTCGCGCCGCGGCATCGCCCGGGTTGTGGGCCAGCAGCTTGCGCAGGAGCACGATGGCCTCGCCGCGCTTGCCCTCGCCCTCGAGCTTGGCCGCTTGCTCGAGCGGCGTCGGCCCGCTGGGCCCGATGTGGTGCTCGAGGAACTTGCGCACGGCGGCTTCCGGCTGCGCTCCCATGAAGCCATCGACCGGACGCGCGCCCTTGAGCAACATCACCGTCGGCACGCTCTGGATCTGGAACAGCTCGGCGATCTCCGGATTCTGGTCGACGTCGACCTTGGCCAGCACGAATTTGCCCGCCAGCTCGCGCGCCAGCTTCTCCAGGATCGGCCCGAGCGTCTTGCACGGGCCGCACCAGGTCGCCCAGAAATCGACCAACACGGGGAGCTGGCGAGAGCGGTCGACGACCTCCTTCTGGAAGGACTCGACCGTGACATCGACGACGTTGGCGCGCGTTTCCATGGGGCGACGAAGATAGACCGCGGCGCACCGTGCTCCAAGCGCGCGGGCCGGCCCACGGTTCGGAGCGCCAGCGGGCGCTCGGCGCGGCCGTTTGCGCCTCCGATGGCGTAGATTGGAGCGATGCCGAGGCCCGCCAACTCGAGAGAAGCACTGCTGCAGCCGCGCATGCGCGAAGTGATCGTCGAGGCCACTTCGCGCTGCAATCTGCGCTGCTTGTACTGCGCCGTCAGCCAGCCCGGCTACGTCGGTCGCGACCTCGAAGGTGATCCGCAGGCCATCCTGCGCGGCATCGTCGAGCTCGGCCCGCGCGAGGTGCAGATCAACGGCCACGGCGAGACCACCATGCTGCCGGGCTGGGTCGAGCTCGCCCGCCTGCTGACCGAAAGCGGTGTGCCGGTGACATTGACCTCCAACTTGGCGCGCCCGTACGAGTCGCGCGAGCTCGAGGCGCTGTCACGGCTGATGCGCCTGACGGTCAGTTGCGATTCTTCGGATCCAGCGCTGTACGCGCGCCTGCGCCGGGGCGGACGCCTCGAGCAACTCGAGGCGAACCTGGATGCGATTCGCAATGCCGCGCGCGCCCGCGGCGAACGCGGACCGCGGATCGCCATCAACTGCACCTTCAGCCATCTCGTGGTCGCGGGCTTGCCGGAGCTGGTGCGTTGGGCCGCGCGCAAGGACCTCGATGCCGTGGCCCTGACCAATCTCGTCGTGTACCCCGGGTTGCCGGGCAAGCTCGTGCTGCGCCATCCGGCGCAGGTCGATCCACTCGGCACGCAGCGCTCGGTGGCCGAGGCGCAACGCATCGCACGCGAGCTCGGGCTCGACTTCTACACCATGGGAGGGCTCGACGAGGACCTCGAGCGCGCCGCGGCCGAGGTGCGCGCCGGACGCGCGCGACTGGTGGACGCCAGCCAACGTGAGCTCGTTCCGCCCTCGCCCAAGAACGCACGCTCCGCGCCGAGCGTGGAGCACGCGAACGCGGCCGCGGACGCCGCCGACGAGGTCAGCGCGACAGCCGCGCTCGCGCCCAGCCCGGACGCCGGTCCAGCCTCGCCGTCCGGCTCGACGGAGCCGTTGGCACCGGACGCGCCAGCCCCGTCGACTCCCGCGCACTCGGTACCGGCGGGAATGACACGCGACTGCGTCGACCCCTGGGAGTACGCCTTCGTGCACGCCGACGGCGGCGTCTCGCTGTGTTGCTGGGCGCCCGCGATCGGCAATCTGCGCGACGCATCGCTGGCGGAGCTCGTGCGCGGCGCGCAAGCGCGCGCGATGCGCGTCGAGCTGCTCAGCGGGACTCTGGGCCCAGCCTGCGGCGCGTGCCCGGCCCGCGGCTCGGTCACGCCACACGAGCTCGAACAGCGCGTCCAGAAGCTCTTGAGCCGACCGCGCTTCCTGCAGGCGGGCCTGCGGCGGCTGCGCGAGCTCGCCAAACGCGCGCGACGCCGCCTGCGACGCTCGTTCGCCGACCGATGATTCGCCGCGGAGCTACTTGCCGATCAGGAAGTGGCAGATGTCGTTCTCGCGCATCACGTACTCGCGGCCCTCGCTGCGCATCTTGCCAGCGGCCTTGATGGCGGCCTCGGTCTTGAACTGCACGAGATCGTCGAGCGAGTAGATTTCAGCTCGAATGAAGCCCTTTTCGAAGTCGGTGTGGATCACACCGGCCGCCTTCGGTGCGGGATCGCCCTTGTGGATCGTCCACGCGCGGATCTCCTTCGGCCCGCAGGTGTAGTACGTCTGCAGTCCGAGCAGGTGGTAGGCCTGGCGGATCAAGCGGTGCAGCCCGGGCTCCGCGAGCCCCATGTCGGCCAAGAACGCGGCGCGGTCGGCGGGCTCGAGCGCCATGATCTCGCCTTCGATCGCACCCGAGAGCGCGACGACCTCGGCGCCGCACTTGGCCGCGTAGCCGCGCACGGCGTCGACCAAGGGCGACTGGCCCTCGAGGTCGGTGTCGGCGACGTTGGCCACGAACAGCACCGGCTTCATGGTGATCAAGAACAACGGGTAGAGCACCGCCGCTTCCTGCGGCGTCCAGCCCAAGGTGCGCAGCTGCGCGCCGCCTTCGAGCCCGCGCTTGGCCTTCTCGAGCACTTCCTTCTCGAAGATCGCGTCCTTGTCCTGGGCGCGCGCCTTCTTGGCGGCCTTGTCCACGGCGCGCGTCACGGTGTCGAGATCGGCGAGGCCCAACTCCAGCTCGATCACCTCGATGTCGCGCAACGGGTCGACCGAGCCCGAGACGTGGATGATGTCCCCCGACTCGAAGCAGCGCACCACGTGCAGGATCGCATCGCATTCCTTGATGTTGCCCAGGAACTTGTTGCCCAAGCCCTCGCCTTGGCTCGCACCCTTGACCAGTCCGGCGATGTCGACCACCTTCAGCGAGGCGGGGATGATGCGCTCGGTCGGCTGGAAGCGGTTGATCAGCGCCAGGTTCGAGTCCGGCACGTCGACCACGCCGATGTTGGGCTCGATCGTGCAGAAGGGATAGTTCGCGCTCTCGGCACCGGCGGCCGTGATGGCGTTGAAGATGGTGGACTTCCCGACGTTCGGGAGCCCGACGATGCCGCAGGCGAGACCCATGATTTCTCCGCAGATTTGGGGCGAAAAGTCTACTGCGGAACGGCGCGCACTTCGAGGGCGTGCAGCACGTACTTGCCCTGCACTCCGCCGAAGTGCACGCGCACGCGGCCGGCGAGCCCGGGCACGCGCAGCTTGACGTACAGCTCGCCGCGCCCCGCACCCAACGGACGCACGAAACCGCGCGCCAGCGTCGAATAGTCCTTGAAGCGCGCGGTCAGGAACTCGACTCCCAGCACCGTCGCGGCGGGTGCCTCGAGATCGAAGCGCAACACGGCCCAGGAGCCCGCGGGAACCTCGAGCTGCGGCAGGTACAGCGGGCCCAGGCCGTACTCGACCTCCAACGCGCCATCGGCGCGCTGCTCGAGCGAGATCTTGCGCCGCTCGTCGCCCGTGTGCGGCTCGATGCCCGCGATGGAGTCGAGGAGTACCTCGTGCGAGTCCGCGAACTCGCGCGCCAAGCGCTCCTGCGTGTCCAGCGGCGAGCTCGAGAGCGAGGTCGCGGCCAGCGCGCGCTCCACGAACACCTGCAGCACGACGTCGGGCCGCTGCGCTTCGATCAACGCCGTGTCGAAATCCGAGGCCACCCACTTGAAGGTCACGCTGCGGAAGTGCTCGGCCAACAACGGCCGCAACTTCTCCCCCATCGAGTCGTGGAACACGACCGCGCGCGGCAAGTTCGAGTCGGGTCGGTCCGGCGTGGTCACGTCCAGTTGGCGCTTGAGGGCGGCCTCGGCCCAGAACTCCTTGGGCACGGCGCGCGAGTACTCGAGCTCGTCGTTGTCCTGGATCAGCAGGTCCTCGACGTACAAGCGTCCGGCCCACGAATCGTCCTGGAAGGCGCTGTAGTTGAGGACGAAATCGCTCGCCGGTCGCTGCACGATGCGCGCGTCGAGCTCCGCGAGGCGCCCGATCAACGCGCGGTAGGCCGGCAGCGCGCCGCGGTCGTTCCAGTGCGTTCCGAGCGGGAAGTACAGCTGTTTCCCCGGCGCCAGCGCGGCCTTCTCCGCCAGCAGCGCGTCACTCAAGTCGAGCAGTGGGAAGTCCGAGCGCCGCGCGACGAACTCCCGCAGCTGCTCGCGACGCGTCGGGCCGAGCTTGTCGAAGCGCGCGGGGAAGTACTCCGGATAGATGGTCTCCTTGTTGGGCGCGATCGCGAACAGATAGCGGATCCCGCGCTGCTCGCACCACGTGCGCCGGTCCTCGAGCACGCGCACCCACAGCTCGAGTTCCTCGAGCGTGAACGGGTCCGCTCCGCGGTACACGTCGACCGCGCGGTCGCGCGTGGTGTACATCCAATGCTCCGGGCCGAGCACGATCTCGGACGTCGGCGAGACGCCGAACAGCTCCATCTTCACCAAGTTGTGCCAGCGGATCAGGCTCGAGCGCAGCCCGAAGTGATCGCGGTACCAGGCGTCGAAACCCGCCGGCCATGCGAGCGCCTGCGCCATCGAGCGCGGCACTTGCGGCTGCGGCGCGGGAGCACGGAACTCGCGTGGAACACTGCTGCTGGTCGCGCGGCCGAAAAACGTCTGGTAGGGCACGAGCAGCACGCAGGCGACGAAGCCCAGCGCGACCAGCGCGTCGCACACCTGTCGCAGGCGGAGCTCGGGTGTGCTGCTCATCAGAAGCGGAAGTAGATGAACGGGTTGAAGGTGCCGCCGGAGAGCATCATCGTCGACAGCGCGAGCACCGCGAACACAAGGGCCACGCTGCCGAGCTCGAGCGCGCTGGCGAGAACGTCGCGCGCGCCGCTCGCGACGCGCCGCTCGTGCCACGCCACGAGCGCGCGCAACCAGGGCGTCGAGCCCAGCGCGGCCGCGGCCAGCACGGTCACGACCAGCGGGTCGAGGAACAGGCCAGCGTGCACCGCGCGGCCGTCCCCCGAGCCGCCGCCGAAGAGCGCTGCGACGTAGCTCAGCGCATGGCTCAGGCTCGGAGCATTGAAGAACACCCAGCCGACGACCACGACCAGCACGGTGTAGGGCCAGCCGAGCCACGAGCGCGACGCCGCGCGCTCTCCGCGCACCGCGCGCTCGAGCACCAAGAAGGCGCCGTGGTACAGGCCCCACACCACGAAATTCCAGGCGGCTCCGTGCCACAGCCCGCACAGGCAGAACACGACCAGCAGGTGGAGGTAGGTGCGCGCGGTGCCGCGGCGATTGCCTCCGAGCGGAATGTAGAGATAGTCGCGGAACCAGCTCGAGAGCGAGATGTGCCAGCGGCGCCAGAACTCGGTGACGCTGCGCGCCACGTAGGGGTAGTCGAAGTTCTCCAGGAACTCGAAGCCCAGCATGCGACCGAGCCCGATGGCCATGTCGCTGTAGCCCGAGAAGTCGAAGTAGATCTGGGCCGTGTAGCACAGCGCGCCAAGCCAGGCCGTACCGCAGTCGAGCGTGCCGGGCTCGAGCGCGAAGATCTTCTTCGCCACCTCCGCCAACACGTTGGCGATGAGCATCTTCTTGCCCAGACCGACGACGAAGCGCCGCACACCGCTGGCGAATCCCGGAAGCGTCGTCGAGCGCTCGACGAGTTGCCGCGCGATGTCGCGGTAGCGCACGATCGGGCCCGCGATCAGCTGCGGGAAAAGCGCGATGTACAGGCCGAAGTCGAGCGGATTGCGCTGCGCGCGGCCCTCACCGCGCGAGACGTCGATCACGTACGACAGCGCCTGGAACGTGAAGAACGAGATGCCGATCGGCAGCTCGATCGCGTGGGCCGGGAAGCGCTCCAAGCCCAGTCCCAGCGACTCGAGGTTGTCCCACAGGAAGTTCCAGTACTTGTAGAAGCCGATCAGCCCCAGATTGAAGGCCAGCGCCAAGCCGATCACGAGCTTGGTGCGCCGCGGACTGGCGCCTTCGACCGCCAAGCCCAGCGCCCAATTGACCGCGATCGAGAGCGCCATCACCAGCGCGATCGCCGGGCGGTCCCAGGCGTAGAACACCAGGCTGGTGACGAACAAGACGGTGTTGCGCAGCCTGCGCGGCGCGAGCGCGACCAGCGCCAGCACCAGCGGCAGGAACAGGAACAGGAAGACCGGGGAGCTGAACAACATGCCGAGGACGAGCGCGCGCCGCGGCGCGCGACCCATTGCGCCCCGCTAGACCAAGGCGATGCAGTCGATCTCGACCAGGGCTCCGTGCGGCAGGCCGGCCACGGCCACGGTCGAGCGCGCGGGAGCGCCCTGGGCCGGGAAGTGCTTGGCGTAGACCTCGTTCATCGCCGGGAAATGCGCCATGTCGGTCAGGTACACGGTGCAGCGGACGACGCGCGCCATCTCGCTGCCCGCGGCGCCGAGCACGGCCGCGAGGTTGCGCAGCACGCGTTCGGTCTGCGCCGCGATGTCTCCACCCACGATCTGCATCGTCTGCGGGTCGAGCGGGATCTGCCCCGAGCAGTGCACGAAGCCGCCGGCGATCACGGCCTGGCTATAGGGTCCGATCGCCTTGGGAGCTCCGTCGGTGGCGACGATTCGTCGTTCGGTCATGGATGCGATTCCTTAGGGGGAAGTGCGCGGCGCGGCACGCGCGCGCAGGGCGCGAGCGACCGCCGCGGGCACGAACAGCTCGATCGGCCCGCCCATCTCCGCGACCTGGCGCACGAGGGTGCTCGAGATGTGGACGTGCTCGGGTTCGGAGGCGAGGAACAACGTGTCGACCTGACCAGCCAACGCGCGGTTGGAGCGCGCCATCTGCGCCTCGTACTCGAAGTCGATCGAGTTGCGCAGCCCGCGCACGATCACGTCGGCGCCCAGCGCTAGACAGGCGTCGACCGTCAGGCCCGGGACATGCGCCACCGAAACGCCGCGCAGGTCGCTGGTCACTTCGCGCAAGAGCTCGATGCGTTCGGGCAGCGGCAGGAGCTCGCGCTTGGAAGGATGCGAGGCCACGGCGATGGTCACCCGACCGAAGATCAAGAGCGCACGGCGCACGATGTCCAAGTGCCCGAGCGTCACCGGGTCGAAGGTGCCGGGAAACAGCGCGTGGTGGGCGGCCGGAGAGGTGCCGGGGCTCATGCGCGGGCGAGTGTAGCTGCGCCACGGGAGCGCCGTCTCGGCCCGAGTGCTCGGATCGCGGCCCAGAATGCGGGTGTCGAGAAAAAACGAACTCAGGCGCAACTGCGGAGCGGTCTCGACGGTCGTCGGTGCGTGGCAAGTTCGCAGCAAGCCGTCGCGCGGGCGCACCGACCGTTGCTCGCGGTCGCGCTCGCGCTCGGGCTCGGAGCGTGGACCGGACGCTCGATCGAGCCCTCACCCACGTCGCTCGCGATCGCCCTCGCAGCCCTGCTCGGGGCCTGGTGCACGGCGCGCGCGCTCGAACGCGAGCTGCACGGGGTGCGCCGGCCGGGGTGGAGCACGCTGGCGCTGCTCTCGGGCCTGGCCATGATCGGCGGTACGCCGCGCGCCGCGGCACCGGACGGTCGCCGCAGCGGAGCGTGGCAGCCGGTGCAGCGCTCGACCCGCGGAGTCGTCGGGCGACTCGAGCATCCGGCCTACGAACCGGTGTGGCTGGAGCTCCCCCGCGGCGTCGTCGCGCCCGGAGAGTGGATCGCGGTCGATCCGATCGACGCCCCGACACTAGACGCGCGCGGCCCCGTGCCTGCCCCCCGAGCGCTCGGAGAGCGCGGCGACCGGCGTGTCTGGAGCGTGCGCGTCGACGAGCTCGAGCGACTTGGGCCGGCGCCGCCCTGGGAGCGTTCGACCGGCTGGCTGCGCGATGCGCGCTCGGGCTTGGTGCGCCGTTGTCGCGCGTTCGACGCGGGTCAGAGCCGCGAGCTGGCCCGCGCGCTCCTGTGCGGCGACTCCTCGGAGCTCTCACCCGCGACCGCGCAGCTCTTCAACCGCACCGGACTGCGCCACGTGCTCGCGGTCAGCGGCATGCACGTGACGTTGCTGGCGGCGTTGCTGATCGCGCCCCTCTCACGCACCCGTCTGGGGCGCGCCGGATGGACCTGGAGTCTGGCGTGTGCGTGCGGCGCGGCTCTGTTTTCGTGCATGACCGGCGCGGAGGCTCCGGTGCGGCGTGCGGCGGTCGCTGTAGCCGCGACCTTGCTCGCTCCGCGGCTCGCGGGCGTGCGGCGGGCGGATTCGGTCTCGCTGCTCGCGCTCGGAGTCGTCACCGAGTGCGCCCTCGACGTGCGCGTGCTGTTCCAGCTCTCGTTCCAACTGTCCTACGTTGCCACGGGAGCCCTGATCCTCGGCACGCGACCGATCGCCAACCTGTTCAGGCCGCCGCGCGAAGCGCGCCTGGGTCCGACGCCGCTCTCCGCCGCACTCGCCGGAGCCCTTGGACGGACCCTGCGCGGATCCCTCGCG
The DNA here is from genome assembly GCA_020853575.1 of Planctomycetota bacterium. Classification (GTDB taxonomy): domain Bacteria; phylum Planctomycetota; class UBA1135; order UBA1135; genus F1-120-MAGs118. The sequence goes on along the minus strand of JADYYP010000018.1, from coordinate 159,790 downwards.
GCGTCGACCTCGGCCGTGCTGTTCACACTGCCCTGGGCCTGGCCGGCATTCGGGGAGTGGGCGCCGTCGGGCATCCTCTGGACCGCACTGCTCACACCGGTGATCGGGTTCATGCTGGTCTCGGGATGGCTCGCGCTGGCTCTGCCACTCCCGGGTCTCGCGGCCGCCTTCGACGCTGCGTCGCGGGCGCTGCTGCAGTTCCTCGAGTTCGCCGACCGCTGGCCCGGGACCCCTCACGCTCTGCCGCCGCGGCCTGCCCCGCTGTTGCTCGCGATCGCAGCCCTCGCGGCCTGGTCGCTGATCGCGTGCCGAACGCGGCGCGGGGCGGCGCTGGACGTCGGGGACGTGCGAATGCGCTTGGCGCTGGCGCTTGCCGGCGTGGTGTTGCTGCCTTGGAGCGTGCGCCCCGCAGGCTGCACGATCGACGCGCTCGACGTCGGACACGGCACGTGCGTCGTCGTGCGCGGGACGTTCGGCCCGACGTGGGTCTTCGACTGCGGCTCGCGCGATCGTGGGCGCGTCGCGCCCGCGGCGCTGGGGCCGCTGTTGGCCGCTGAGGAGGCTGGCGAGTTGGTGGTGGTGGCAAGCCACGAGGACTCCGACCATGCCGGAGACCTCGATTGGGTGGTCGAGCGCTACCCGATTCGGGCCTGGTGCGGTGCGCTACCCGCACGGATTGCTGAGCGGTTGCCGCACACCTCACTGCGTGCGGATGCGAGCGGTCGGGGGCAAGGTTTGACGCTCGCGGGCCTCGGATTCGAGTCCGCAACGCTCCTGCGCGGCCTCGAGCAGGCGCGCAATGAGAGCTCGCGCACGCTTCTGCTGCGGGACGGAGGCGCCTCGTTCGCGCTCCATGGCGACGCTGTCGAGGACGGACTGGGAGCCTGGCTGGAGCGCGCCACCCGCGCGGAGGGCTTCGAAATCGTGCTTTGGCCGCACCACGGCGACGACACGGCCTGGAGCGACCGGTTGTTGGACCTCGAGCGACCGCGCGAGGTTTGGATCAGCGCTTCCGAAAGCGCTCCGATCGAGGCCGAACTCGCACGCTGGGGGGTGCGCGTTCGATCGACGGCGCTCGAGGGACCGCTGAGAGCTTCGCTTTCGGGCTCGTGCGAGAGCGCCCCCCCACGCGCGACGCCAAGCGCACGCTAGGTGGTACGGCTGGGTGATACGGCTGGGTGTTGCGGCTGGGTGTGGCGGCTGGGTGGCATGGATCGTGCACCGTCATGCTCGACGACCCCTCGACGAGCGCGCGAGTCCGGACGCGGGACCCACAACACCGGATGAGTCGCGAGGTCGAGGAGCTTCCGCGCTTCGCCCCGGGCCACCCCTTGGGCAGAGCGCTGTGGTCTAGCGGACGGGCGGGACGGCTCCGAGAGGGCAGCTCGGAGCCGAGCCTTGCTCGCGCGTGTCGAATAGGTTGGGGTGGACGAGGCCGCGGCGCTTTCGGAGGCTCCGCGGCACGCATTCGCGCGCGGCCACGCGCGTCCGAGGTGCCTGCCCATGAAACACGCATTGTGGATGCTCGCTTGCGCGAGCTTGGTCTCTCCGTCGTTCGCTGCGCCTTCCGCGTCCGTGCTGGTTGGGCGCCCCACCCGCCTCGCACCGAGCGCGCAGTTCGTCTCCCTGGCCGTGGCGCAAGCGACGAACGGGGCCCAGTTGTCCAACGAGGCCCAGTCGACGCATGGGGCTCAGGCGACGGTCTTGACTCAGGCGACGGCGCCGGCCGCGCAGGCCTCCGACGCAGCAGATGAACGCACCAAGGAGCTCAAGCGCGTGCTGCAGTTCGCGGGTGGAGGCACGCTGCGCGCCAAGTCTCGCTGGAACATCGACCACTGGGAGTACCGCGCGGGCTCCGAGTGGGCAGCCCTCGCGCCGGGCGCCGTGAGCGCGGCGCGTCTCGAGCGCGAGCTGCTGTCCGAGGCGCGCGAGCTGCGGCGCGCGAGCGAAGCCTCGGGGATCGTCGGACGCGTCCAACTGGCGGACTGGATGCTGCGCGCGGGACTCCTGGAAGAAGCCTGCGACGAGTTCGACCGCGTGCTCGAGCTCGATCCGGACCAGCAGGACGCGCTGCGCATCCTGCACGCACTGCCGGTGCCGCTGCGCATCCCCGGGAGCGACGCGGAGACGCTCGAGGACTCGATCCGCATCGCGGCGACCGCGCCGCGTTGCCTGCAGGAGGCGGCGACGAGCGAGTTGAACCGCCGCGTGGAATCCGAGCCGGTGCTCGCCGCGCTCGAGCACGGCCTGACCTCGCACTCGCAGCGCGTACGCCAGTTCTCGGCCCTCGCGCTGCGCCGCATCGACGCCAAAGCCAGTGTCCGTAGCCTGCTGTCGCGCGCTGTCCTCGACGGCTCGGACATGGTGCGCCGCGAGGCGGCGTTCGCGTTGCGCGACACGAACGAGCCGGCGGTCGTCGTGCCGCTCGTTCGAGCGCTCGGCTCGAGCTCCAACGTGGTGCGTGAGAACGCCATCGATGCGCTCGGCAACATCGGTTTCGCTGCCGCGCTCGCGCCGTTGGCGAGCCGCCTGGGCGCGCTGTCCGCCCCGCAGTCCGCTGGCGGCTGGCGCGCGCCGGCCTCGAACATCTTCGTCGGCCGCCAGATGGCCTACGTCCAAGACTTCGACGTCGAGGTCGCGCAGTTCGCCTCGGTGGCCGACCCACAGGTCAACACCCTGATCGAGGGCAGCGTGCTCGACGTGCGCGTGATCGGCGTCTACGAGACGAGCGTGCCGCTCGAAAGCCGCAAGCTGCGCACGGCGCTGCACAAGATCACGGGCGCGGCACCGGGCGACACCAACAAGGCCTGGCTCGCGTGGTGGGAGCAGAATCGCTCGCGCTACGACCCCGCGGGCGCAAGACCTCCGCGCGAGACGACCGCGACCGCCGCGGCGCGCAAGCCGAACGCGCCGTGAGCGACGGAGAGCTCCACGCACGCAGCGCGCGAGCTCGCCACAGCGCCGCGCGGACCGCGGCTCGTCGAATGTCGACTTCGCCTCCGATGCGTCAGGGAGCTCCGGCTCCCTGGCGCGTTTGCGCGGAGTTCGCGAGCGCGAAGGACTCGGGCGCAATCACGCCCTTGAAGCCCTGCAGAGCGACGCGCTGCAGATAGAACGCGAGTCCGCGCAGCGCGCCGAGCTCTTCGCCCCCGCCAGCGCGCCCGGGCCCGCCATGGATCATCTGCGGCAAGACCATCCCCGGCGCGAGGGCTTGCTCGGCCATCTTGTCGCTGCCGAGCCACACCCGCCCGCTCCAGGCACCGATCCCCAGCGCGGCGGTTTCGAGGAACGCGACGTCGTTCGAGTACACGCTCGTGACCAAGCTGCCTCCGCCGAGCCCGACCAACTCGACCGCCTCGCGCGCCGAGCCAGCGTAGGGCAGGATCGTCGCCACCGGACCGAAGACCTCGTCCGTGTGGACCACCGAGGTGCGCGCGTCCGGCGCGACGAACAACGTCGGAGCGACGAAGTAGCCCTTGTCGCGGATCGGCGCGGCGCCACCGCACACACTGCGAGCGGACTTCGCCAGGCGCTCGATTCCAGCGCGGACATCGCGCAGCTGATCGGCGCTGGCCAGAGGCCCCATGCGCGTGGTCGCGTCGGCCGGGTCGCCGACCTTGTAGGCCGCGAGCGCGGCTTGGATCTCGGCCGCGAGCTCGTCGACGCGCTCGCGCGGCACGAGCACGCGCCGCACGGCGGTGCACTTCTGCCCGGTCTTCTGCGCCATGTCGAGCGCGACGTTGGCGACGAACAGATTGAACGTGTCGCTGCCGGCCTCGACGTCGGGGGCGAGCACCGCCGCGTTGAGCGAATCGGCCTCGAGATTGACGCGCACGTTGTGCTTCACGAGTTGCCCGTGGCCGCGCAGCTTCGCCGCGGTGTGCGACGAACCGGTGAACGCCAGGCTGTCCTGGGACGTCATGTGGTCGAGCAGATCGCCGACCGAGCCCGCGATGAACTGGTAGCCGCCCTCGGGCACCGCACCGCTCGCGACCACCAGCTCCGCGATGCGCCAGGCGAGCAGGGCCGTGGGCGTGCCGGGCTTCTCGATCACCGGAGCGCCTGCGAGCAGCGCGCAGGCCGCCTTCTCCATCATGTTCCAGGCCGGGAAGTTGAACGCGTTGACGTGCACGGCGGCACCCAAGCGCGGAACGAGGACGTGCTCGCCCCAAAACCGCGCGGTGCGCCCGAGCTGCACGCCCGGGCCGTCGTACAGGAAGCTCTTCGCGCCGAGCTCGGCGCCCGTGCGCGCATAGGCCGCCAGGGTTCCGATCGCTCCGTCGATGTCGAACTTGGCGTCGCCGCGCGTCGTGCCCGCGTTCTGGATCGAAATCTCGATCAGCTCGTCGCGGTGCGCGTGGATCGCCTTGGAGAGCCTGTCGAGCATCTCCGCGCGCTGGCCGAAGGTCATGGCGCGCAGCGCCGGCCCCCCCACGCTCCGCGCGTGCTCGAGCACCGCGCGGAAGTCGATCCCGCCGCTGGACGCACTCGCCAACGGCTCCTCGGTGGTCGGGTTGTAAAGCGTCGCACTTGCTCCGCTGCCGATGTGCCAGCGGCCTTGGACGTAGCTCGCGAGGGTCTTCATGGTTGGTGAATCGTGGGTTCGGGCTGGAGCCAGTGGTGGAGGGCGAGCGCGGCGAGCGCGATCACGAGGGCGAGAGTGGCCGAAGCGGGCCGGTCGCGACGACGCAGGCGCAGGGCGAGGAACAGCAGTGCGATCGCGACCGACAGCGCGCTCCACACGTAGGCGCCGTTCAGCGTGATCGAGCTGATCGAGTCCGGCTCGCCTTCATCGGTGGTCCGCAGGGCCAGTCCGAGCAGCGTCGTGAGCAACGCCGCTGCCGACGACTGGAGCTCGAAACGCTGCGGCCACGCTTCAGGGGCGGTGTCAGGAGTGCTTTCGCGCGCCATCGAAGGGCGGACACTCTATCCGCGCGGCCGCGTGCCGTCGCCCCTGGGACGCCCCCGTGAATAGCCTCGCGGCGGTGCTGTAACCTGAGCCCTGCGCGCCTTCACTGGCGCGCTCCCAACCGCCGCGCTCACGCGCCGCTCCCAAGCAAGGGTCCCATGCTGCTCCTCTCCCTGTTCGCCGCGCTGTTCCTCCTGCTCCTCGCCGGCCTGGCCTTCGCCTCGGTCAAGCTCTTCGGCGCCAAGGACGCGCAAGGGCAGCTCACGGCGCCGGGATGCCTCAACGGCTGCATGGCGGGGTTGATGCTGAGCGTGATCGCCGCGCTGGGCCTGGGGGCCTTCGTCGTCGGCGCGTGGACCGTGTCCGCGGCGGATGCGCTGCGCACGGTGGTCGAGAGCGCTCCCGACATGAAGGTCGGCGTGTGGCACGATCGGCCGACGACGCTGACCAGCATCCCCGGCTATCCGTTGCACGTCGTGTTGCAGTGGGCCGGACACTCCGAGCCGACGGAGCAGCTGCTCAAGAAGCTCGAGGAGCTCGGCGCCGGCACCGAGATGCGCATCGATGTCTCCTACGACAACGACGAGACCGATGGCCAGCGCACGACGGTCGACATCGCCATTCCGATGAGCCCGACGGATGCCAATGAGTTGAGCGCGCTGATCGAGTCCCTGCGCTCGGAATTGAAGCTCGAACAGGGCGTCGAGGTGCTGTTCTCGCGCGTCGAGCCGCTCGAGTCCTCCGAAGTGCGTTGAGCGCTGCACGGGGTCCTTGAACCGCCAGTCGGGCGCGTCACCCTGAGGGCGTGAAGGACTCGATCATCCCCCCCGCGGCGCGTTGGTTGCCCCATGGCACGTTCTCCGGACAGGTCGCGCTCGTCACCGGCGGCGGCACGGGGCTGGGGCTCGAGATCAGCCGCGGCTTGGCGCATCTGGGCGCGCGCGTGATCGTCGCCTCGCGCTCGGTCGAGCACCACGCGGCGCTGGTCGCCGAAGGGCGCGAGCGCGGCTGGTCCGTCGATTCGCGGGTGCTGGACGTGCGCGAGCCGACGCACGTCGAACGCCTGGCGCTCGAGCTCGAAGCGCAGGGTGGCGTCGACTTGTTGGTCAACAACGCCGCCGGCAACTTCCTGTGCCCCGCGGAGCGCCTGAGCGCGCGCGCGTGGCGCGCCGTGCTCGGCATCGTGCTCGACGGCACGTTTTACTGCTCGCGCTATTTCGGCCGTGGCATGATCGAGCGCGGCCGCGGGCAGATCCTCAACGTCGTCGCGACCTACGCCTGGACGGGCATGGCTGGAGTGGTGCATTCGGCGAGCGCGAAGGCGGGTGTGCTGGCGATGACGCGCACGCTGGCGGTCGAATGGGCGCGCCACGGGATCCGCGTCAACGCGATCGCCCCGGGGCCGTTCGAATCCGAGGGCGCGGCGAACAACCTGTGGCCCGAGGCGGGCATGAAGGAGCGCATCGCGGAGCAGATTCCGCTCGCGCGCTTCGGCTCCGCCGAGGAAATGGCGGCGCACGCGCTGTACCTGCTGTCGCCCGCCTCGAGCTACGTCAATGGCGAGTGCTTCGTCGTCGACGGTGGACTCTCGCTCGGCCGCAACATGTGGCAGCCGGCGAACGGCGCTCGAGCTGACGCGCGCCGCGGCCGAGCGCCGCGCGGATCGCCGCGCTCTCGGTGACTTCGATGCCCTGGGCGCTATTTCCCTCGAGATGCGAACGCTGTCGCGATGGCTGGCTCCACTCCTGGTGCTGCTGGCGTGTTCACGGCCGGAAGATGGGCTCACCACACGCAACGCGGTGCTGATCACGCTCGACACCACGCGCGCCGACGCGCTCTCGTGCTACGGCGGTCGAGCCGGTGTCACGCCGCACCTCGACCGGCTCGCGGCCCAGGGCGTCCTGTTCACCAACGCGCGGACCAGCGCGCCGCTGACACTGCCGGCGCACGCTTCGATGCTGACCGGGCTGTATCCGCCGCGCCACACACTGCGCGACAACGGGCTCGCGCCGCTCCCGCAGTCGGCGCTCACGCTGGCGGAGCTCGCACGGGCGAGCGGCGTCCAGACCTTCGCGGTGGTGGCGTCCTGGGTGCTCGACCCGGCCTTCGGCCTCGACCAGGGCTTCGACGTCTACGACGCTCCGCAGCGGAACGCCGGCCACGCGGAGCCCGAGCGGCGCGCGCCCGAGGTGCTCCGCGCCGCGCTCGCGCGACTGGCCAAGCGAGACAGGTCGCGGCCCTTCTTCCTGTGGGTCCACTTCTACGACCCGCACGTGCCCTACACACCTCCTCGCGCCTTCTCGGAGCAGGCCGGCGGCGACGCCTACCTCGGCGAGGTCGCGTCCACCGACGCGGCGCTCGGCGAGTTGCTCGCGCACCTCGAGAGCGACGGCACATCGGACTCGACCACCTTGGTCGTGGCCGCGGACCACGGAGAGAGCCTGGGCGAGCACGGCGAGCCGACCCACGGGGCGCTGTGCTACGACTCGACCGTGCGCGTGCCATTGCTCGTGAGGTGGCCCGACGCGCGCGACGCAGGTCGACGCGAGGACTCGCTCGTGAGCGTCGTCGACGTCTTTCCGACGCTGCTGGAAGCCCTGCACGTCGAGGGGCCAACTGGAGTCGACGGCGTGAGCCTCTCCACCGCCCGCGCGGGCGCTCGCGGCGTGTACTGCGAATCGTACTCCGGTTGGCTCAACTACGGCTGGAGTCCGCTCGCGGCGTGGGTCGACGAGCGCGCGAAGTACCTCGCCAGCTCGCAGCCGGAGTTGTTCGATCCCGCGCACGATCCGCGCGAGTTGCACGACATCTCGGCGAAACCGCCGTTGAGCGTGGCGCCCTACGATAGTGCGCTCCGCGCCGTGCTCGAGGGCGCGCGTCTGCCGCCGGAGCACGTCGAGGCCTTCGATCCGGCGCTGCTGGAGTCCCTGCGCGCGCTGGGCTACGGCGCGACGGGCAAGGCACCGCCCAGCATGCCCAGTCCGTTCGAGACGAGCGACTTGCCCAGCCCGCGCGAGCGTGCGGTCGAGCTCGCTCCGCTGGCGCTCGCCAGCGCGCTCGCCGACGCGGGCTGCCCAGCGGAAGCACTGCCGCTCCTGCGCGAAATCCTCGCCGCCAATCCGCACCATTGGCTGGCGCTGGACTACCTCGGGATGGACTTGGTCGCGATCGGCGAGTACGCCGACGCGCGAGCTGTGTTCGAACGCCGCATGCAGGTCGGCCCGCGTCGCACCGACGCGCACCTGAACCTGGGTGGATGCCTCGAGCTCAGCGGCGACGATGCGGCGGCGCTCGAGCACTACGAGGCCGCGCTCGAACTCGATCCGCGACAACCCACCGCGCTGGAACGCCGCGCGCGGCTGCGCAGGAAGCTCGGCCTCGCGGACTCCCCCGCGGCGCAGTGAGCCCCGCACACGTGGGAACACAGCGCATCGGCGGCGGCGGGCGCGCGTGGTAGCGTGAGCGACGTCGGCCTGCGGTGGCCAGGAGTACGCTCGTGAAAGCTCGCACCGTCGTGACGTGGATCGGGCTCGTAGGCCTGGCCCTGATCGTGTGGATCCGCGCTCGAGAGCCGCAGACGGTGCTCTCGGATCTCGAGCGAACGCCCGCGAGCGCGCCTTTCGTCGACGCCTTCGAGCTCGCGTTGCAGGCCGAGACCGTGCACGCGCTCGAGGTGTTCGCGCTCACCCACCCCGATCACCTGCGGCTGGGCGAGGCGCAAGCGCGCATCGAGGTCTTGCGCCACGACGATGCTCCGTGGCAGCGCGCGCTCGCCACCCCCACGTCCGCGTCGCTCGAACTTTTCCTGGTGCAGTTTCCAGGTCACGCGCGCGAAGCCGAAGCGCGCGAGCTCTTGGCACGCATGCAGCCCCGCAGCGTGTTCGAGCTGCTCGCCGAGGGCGCGATCGAGGTCTCCGCGCGCGGCGCGGGCATCGAGGCCATACGGCTCGAGCTGCGCCGCCACGCGCCGCACGAGATCGCCGTGGCGATTCCGGTCGGGACGTTCTTCGTCACCGGGGGCGACGCGCAGAACATGATCGCGACGCGCGCCAGCGTCGTGCATCTCGTCGACGACCTCCCGACCGAAGCCAGTGTCGCCGCCGCCTGCGCCAACCGATCGCGCCCGATCCCCCACGAGGACGACACGTTTCATCTCGAGCTCGCGCCGAACGTGCGAGAGCTGGAAGCGCTGGCGCCCCTGCTCGAACGCGCGGACGCGAGCACGTCGGTGGCGCAAGCAGCCGTGTGGATCGTCACCGACGACGCCGACTACGACGCGCTGGGCTTGCTGGTGCGCTCGATCGACGGCGGCTTCACCGGCACGCGCGCAATCGTCGAGAGCGACGCGATCCGCGCGCTCAAGCTGTGCGCCGACGCCGGTGTCGACATCGCGACGCGCCGCGCCGGCGCGGACGACAGCCTGTTCGTGTCGGGGCTCGGCGTCGAACAGCACGGAGTCGCCGAGTGGTGCCGAGCCACGCTCGAGCAGCGCGGCTTCGGGAGCACCGCCGGCGAGATCCTGCTGCATGCTCTCGAGCGCGTCGGCGAGGAGCGCCTTGCCGCTGCGGCCACGCGCGCAGCCCCCGCGCACGCTCAGCAGGTGCGCGCAGCGGGGCTCGCGCGCCTCGCGCTGGCCGGCGATGAGCGCGTGCGACGCCGGGCAGCCGAGGTGTATCGAGCGCTGGCCGACGCCGCGGACTTCGAGACCCTGGCGGCGTTGGCCCGCGACCCTGTCTCCGAGGTTCGTGCGATCGCTCTCGAAGGCTTGCGTGTGTGCCCCGTCGAGCGGACCTTCGAGATCCTCGCGCAGGCTCTGACGGACCAGGCGGATCAGGTCGTGTCGGCAGCGCTCGAGAAGCTCGCCGCGGCCCCGGATCCGCGCTGCATCCCGCACTTGGTGGCGCTGGCGCGCTCGACGCAGGACGAATGGCTGCGGGCCCGAGCGCTGGAGCTCGCCGCGCAACTCGCGCCGTCGGTTCCCGCGAGCCAGCTCGATGTTCGCGCCGCGCTGGTGCAGGCGCTGCGCGAGGGCGACGTTGCGCTCGCGCTGGCGGCCGTGCACGGATTGCGAGAAGCCCTGGATCCGGTGCTCGCACCCGACCTGATCGCGGCCACGCGACGGATCGACGACACTTGGTTCCGTACCGAGGCTCTGCAGCTGCTGCAGCGCATCGGTGGACCCGCCGCGCGCGCCGAGATCCTCCGTTTCACGGCCGACGGCGATGCGTTCGTGGCCGACGCGGCCTTTTCGTGCCTGGCGCAGCTGCCCGAGCACGAGTTCGTCCCGCTGCTCGAGGAGCTCATCGCCAGTGGCGCCGACGCCACGAGCCGCCAGCGCATCGCGCAAACCGTCGCCTATCTGCGCACGCCGCCCGTTCACGCCTTGCTGCGCAGACTCGCCAGCGACCCGGATCCGGCGGTGCGCGCGGCAGCGCTGACCAGCCTGAATGGCTGGGCCGATGCGAATGACCTCGAGCTCCTGAAGAACCTCGCGGCCGATTCTGATGCGATGGTGCGAGCCGCGGCGGTGCGCGCGTGCGCGCCGTTCGCAAGCGGTGCCGCGAGCGAGTTGCTCGCGCGCGCACTCGCGGATTCCGATCTCGGTGTCGTGGCCGCGGCACTCGATGCGTGCGGGCCTGCTCCGAACGCCGCGCTCGTGCCTGCGCTCGAGGCCGCGATCGCGAACGGTGACCATCCCGAGCTCCGGTCGCGCTGCATGTTCGCGCTCGTCACGGTGCGCTCGCGCGAGGCCGCTTCCGCGCTCTGGCGACTCCAAGCGAATGCGCGGGATCTCGAGTTCCGGCTCGAGTTGATCGCGCAACTCGAGAGCACCGCCGAAGAGAGCCTGCTCGAGCCGCTCGCGTCCGCCGCAGCCGCCGAGCCCGACGCCACCGCTCGCGCGGCGCTCGAACGCGCACTGAACGACTTGCGCGCCCGAGTGAGCGCGGGCCGCTGAAAGCTCGACGTAGGGCGCGCCGTCGCCCGCAGAGCGCCGGTCGTCGAAACCGTGATGAGCTCTCGGGGCCTGAAGACGCGACGCGGAGTCCCGGTTCGGTGCCACCGCAATAGCCAGTCGCCTTGCCCGAGGACCCGACCACCATTCGGAGCCCCCTCGACTCCGAACCTCGGCCTCGAACGGAGGCGCTCGAGCTCGAGTGCCGCAGCGTCGGCAACCGTCGAGGGCAACTGTCGGTCGGTCTCCGCAGCCCGACCTCGCGCGCATTCGTCGGACGACACGGCGCACCTTTCCAACCGACGAACACGCCGTAGACTTCCGCGCGATGCGGATCGACGAACGGGTCAACGGGACGCCCGCGAGCGCGCGCCGGCACCGGGCACGGCGCTGGATCACGACTCTCTGCACTGGCCTCGCGCTGACCTGGGGCGCCGCGCTCGGGCAGGACGACGAGGCGCGCGTCGATCCGCCCAGCGGTCGCGCGTGCGAGCTCGCGAAGTCGCGCTTGACCGAGGTCGCGGGACTGTCCTTCGAGCCCCCCATCGACCGCGCCGCGGCTGCGGCGGAGTTCCTCGCTCGTGCGCGGTCCGCGCCGAGCCACGGAGACGACAAGTTCGTGCTGCTCGAACACGCTTGCAGGCTCGCGACGGACGCCGGTCGGCTCGAGCTCGCGCTCGAAATCGTCGATTGCACGCGCATGGACTTTCGAGTCGACGCCGAACAACGAGCGCTGGCCGCCGTGCGCTCGTGCTTGACGGGCGCGATGGGTCCGCAGCGGCGGCGAGAAGCCGCCGAACAGGCCTTGGATTGGGCCCGACGGTCAGCGGAACGCGGGGACTTCGAATCCGCGCTCCAAGTGCTCGAGGCCGCCCCACTCAAGTCGATCGCCGCTCAGTTCGAGCCGGTGCGCGAGGCAAGCGCGAGCTTGCGCACGCGCGCCGAGCTCGTCGCCTACGCACGCATTCGACCCGACATCGCCCGCCTGCGCGAGTCGCCCGACGATCCCATCGCGAATCTGCGGGTTGGCGCCTATCGCGCGTTCGAGCGCCGCGAGTTCGATGGCGCTCTACCGCTGCTTGCCAAGGGCAGCGACCCAACTTTGGCGGGACTCGCAGCGCGAGACCTGGCCGCCCGTCGCACGCTGGACGAACGCGTCGCACTGGCCGATGCTTGGCTCGAGCTCGCGGACGCCGCGGACGAGCCCGCGCGTGCGCAGGCCCTGGCCGAGCGCGCGTTGCATTGGATGCACCAAGCGCGAGCCGTCGCCGACGTGAGCGGCACCGAAGCGCGCGCCGCACTCGAGGCGCGCATCGTGGACTTGGCGCGGCGCGCGTCGGCACCTCGAGAGACGACTACGCCAGCGGCCGCGGCCGCGGAGCCGGCGACAGCGCTGCGCAGACTGCGCTTGCCCGCGGCGTTCGACCTCGACCCTCGCGTTCGACCCGGAGCGCAATTCACGCTCGAGTTCCCCGACTTGGAGAACGACCGACGCGGTGCGAGCGCAGCGGCGGTCGTGCGCATTCCCGAGCGCTTCGATCTGCGCCGCGAGTTGCCGCTCGCCGTTTGGCTCGGCGGTGGCGAGGGCCACAAGCAACCCGGCGAGGCCGGCAAGCTCGCGGATCCCGAGCGTTTCGTGCTGGTCGGACTGCCCTATCCGGAGAGCTCGCGACCGGAGCCCGGCTCGGTGTACCTGGGCCACTTCGATCTGATCTGGAGCTACCACGCCGCGATGCTCTCGCGCATCCGCGAGCTCGTCCCCAACCTCAGCGCGGACGTCCGCGTGCTCTCCGGCTTCAGCAATGGTGGTCATTGCATCGATGGCCTTCTGCGCGACGCGCATGCGGGCGTGCGCAGCGAGTTCCGCGCATTCGTGCTCGGTGACGGAGGCGCCGGCCGCGGCGCGTATCCCGACATGTCGGGGCTGTGTGCCTTCGTGTGCTGGGGCGAGCGCAGCCCGAACAACGGCTCCTCGCAGGCCGTCGCACGCACACTCGAGATCCGCGGCGCGCAGGTGACGCGCCACGAGCAGCGCGGAGTCGGACATGCCTTCACAGACGAGGCCAAACAGCTCGCGAGGGAGTGGCTCCAGACCGCGGCCGTGCCCGAGCTGATGTCCCGCGAGCTCGACCAGCTCGAGGCCGCTCTCGCCGCGCAGCCGGGAGACGTGCTCGCCCGTATCGAGGAGCTGCAGCTGGTCGCCGAAGGCACGCCGGTCGCGCAGCATTTCAGTGTGCTGCGCGAGCGAATCGAAGCCGACGGCCGTGCTCGGCTCGAGGCATTGAGCGCGTCCTACGCGCGCGACTCGAGCGCGGCACTCCGTGGCGCCGCGCGCACGGAGGCTCGACGCCTGGCGCGGGTGTTCGCCGGCGCATCCGTCGCGCGCGAGCTCGAGCGCTTCGCGGAGTCCGGACCCAGCCGCTCCAACGATGCGCGGCCGGAAGCACCGAGGGCGAAAGTGCGAGTACCGGACGTCGCACCCGAACCGCCGCGTGCGGCCTGCGGAGCCGCGATCGATGTACTCGCGCTCGAGGCCGGACGACTGGTGTTGTACTGCGCAGCCGATGCGGACACGTGGGACACGCCGCGACAGGTGGCCACCGAATGTTCCGCCCTTGGATCAGCGCTGCGCGCCGACGATGGAGCGCTTCACGTGTTCGCGCGCCGCGGGCGCGAGCTCGCGCACTGGCGCGAGGAGCCCGACGGGCAATGGAAGCTCCAGGTGAACCTCAGCGCGCGTGCGTCGGGCCACGTGTCCGCGACTTTCGATGCCACGCTCGGCACCGATGTCGTCGGATTTGAAGGTCGCGAGCTGATCCACTTCGCGCGCGACGACGAAGGCCGTTGGAAGCGCCGCGCGACCCTGAGCAAGTCCGCTGCTGGCCCTGTGTCGCTGATCCACGGCTTCATGAACAACCTCGAGCTCGTGGTGCGCGAGGGTGAGGCCGTCGCGCACTATTGGTCCAAGCCCGGAGGCACCTGGAGTCGCGCAGTAGAGGTCAGCACGCACGCCGACGGAGCGCCATCGATCGTCCTCGGTCACTACGGCAACCTGGAGGTCGTGGTGCGCGAGGGCAGCGAGCTGGTGCACTACTGGACGGTGCCCGCGCGCACTTGGAATCGTGCCGGACCGATCAGCTCGAGCGCGACCGGAGACGCATCGTTGACGCTGGGTGCGACGGGCAAGTTGGAGCTGGTGGTCGCCGAAGGCACGGACCTCGTGCACTACAGCAAGGCCAAGAAGGCGCCCTGGGTCCGCGGCGGTGTCGTCAGCACGCGCGCGGACGGAGGAGCTGTCGCGTTTCCCTGCGCACGCGCTGCGCGCTGACGCACGCATGCGGGTCGAGTCGCGCCGCGCGCCGCAGCGCTGCCGCGGATGCGCCCAGGTGCCGCGAGGATGTCTCGGGCTCGACGTCCGGCGCCCGCGTGCGACGGCCCATCCAACACCGTGACAGCTCGGGTCCGCCGGTCTCAACGGGCACTTGGCTCGAGCCAGCGCGCGCAACCCAACGCTGCCCTGCCGGCGAAACGCACGCTGTCCGCGCTTCGACCTGACCAGAGAGCCCGCTGCTGGCGCAGGCGCCGCGCACCGAGAGCAACGGACGGTCGCTCTACCGCCAGCGGGGAGCGGCGCGCGGTGGCGGCGAAGTCGGTCGAGGAGCAGCGCGAGCGGCGCAAGCTGCAGCAGCCGCCTGCGCACGCTAGGCTCACGCGCCAGACGGATGGCACCAGGATCATCGCCCGCCACGCAGCGCCGTCCCAACTCCCATGCACACGCCGTCCGCGCCTCGTGACCAACTCTCCACCGAGCAGCGCAATCCGCGCTCGCTGGCGTTCGACACGCTCTCGGTCGCCGACGCCGTGGCGCTGATGCAGCGCGAGGACCAGTCGATCCACGCAGCGCTCGCGGAGGCGCGGTCAGCGATAACGCACGCGATCGAGTTGATCGTCGAGCGGCTGCGCCGCGGCGGGCGCTTGATCTACGTCGGGGCGGGCACGAGCGGTCGCCTGGGAGTGCTCGACGCCACGGAGTGTCCGCCGACGTTCCAGACGCCACGCACGTTGGTGCAAGCGGTCCTCGCGGGCGGCGCTGTGGCACTCCAAGAAGCGGTCGAGGGTGCGGAAGACGATGCCAGCGCCGCGGCCCGCGAGCTCGTGGCGCGTGCGCTCGGCGCGAACGACATCGTTTTCGGGATCTCGGCCGGCGGAACGACGCCCTTCGTGCACGGAGCGATCGAATGCGCGCGCGAGCGCGGCGCGGCGAGCGTGTTCCTCGCATGTGTCCCGTGGAAGCAGGCACCCGATCGCGCCGACGTGTCGATCCGCGTCGTGACCGGACCGGAAGTGCTCACGGGCAGCACGCGCTTGAAGGCCGGCACGGCCACCAAGCTCGTGCTCAACACCGTCACGACCGTGGCGCTGGCGCAGCTCGGCAAGGTCTACGACAACTTGATGGTCGACGTCGACACGAGCAAGAACGCGAAGCTCGTCGATCGCGGTGCGCGCATCGTTTCCGCGCTCACGGGCGTCGACCGCGACGATGCACTCGAGTTGCTGCGCGCCGCGAGCGGTCAAGTGAAGGTCGCAGTCGTGATGCGCTCGTGCGGCTGTTCCGCCGAGCGAGCCCTTGCGTTGCTTTCCAGCGCCGGCGGCTCGCTGCGCGCGACGCTCGAGCGGCACACGCCACGCTAGCCGGACGGGTCCAGTCCCTCGGGGTGCGCGCGCTCGAGGCCGGACACTCGTGACTCGTCGGCTCGACGGGAGGCGCTCGACTCGGCTCGGCGCTCCTGGGCCGGAATTCCCGCGATTTCCGTCCGAGCGCTCGATCCGCGCTGCAAGAGCCACTGTTCCGCTTCACAGAACAGGAGAACCGCAATGAAACTGTCCCTTGGATCGACGCTCGTTTCGCTCACCTCGCTCGCCGCCGTCGCGTGGCTCTGCGTCATCGACTCACCGCGCGCCGTCGCGGCGGCAGCCCTCGCCACGCCGAGCGCGAGTTGCACCACCTACTGCACGGGCGGCACGAGCACGAACGGCTGCGTCGCGACGATGAGCTGCGCGGGAGTGCCGAGCCTGTCCGCGGGCTCGGGGTTTTGGCTGACGACCTCGAATCTGGAGGGACAGAAGCAAGCGTTGATGCGCTACACGCTGTCTGGTCGGATCGCCACGCCGTGGGCTGCATCCAGCACGAGCTTCGTGTGCATCAAGGCGCCGAGCCAGAAGATGGGGCCGGTGCAGAACTCCGGTGGGACGGCCAATGCGTGCGACGGCTCGATCAGCGTCGACTTCATCGCTTGGAGCGTGGGACATCCCTGGGCGCTCGGCCAACCGCTCGCCGCTGGCCAGGTGATCGACGTGCAGACGATCTACAAGGACCCGCCGGCGCCGAAGACCACCAACTGGAGCGACGCGCTCGAGTTCACGCTGCTGCCCTGACTCGGGCGGACCGCTCGAGCGCAGTCCACGGACCTCGGTCGGAGTGGAATGGTACAGGGCCGGCGACTCGAAACGGGTCGTCGGCCCCGCGCATCGCAGCGCCGGCAGAGCTCGCACGGGCTGCACCGAGAGCCCTCCCACCGCGCCACGCGAGCCCTGGCGAAATCGAGCCTCGCGCCGCGTCATCGGGCCGCGGAAGGCACTCTTTCGCCCGGCGCGCGCGCCGAGCGCCGCATCACGAGCATCAGGGGCTGGTGGCGAACTCGATCGCGTTCGAGAGTTGCGTGGTCTTGGGGCTCGGAGGATCGCGGTACCAGCACTGCGCTTGCACGATCTGGCCGGGTGCGAGCGCGCCACCCAAGGCGCCGGGGTTGGCGCTGCGGAAGGCGAGCCAATCGAACGTCACGAATCCATCGCAGGCGCCGCTCGTTCCCGCCGTGGAGAGCGCGCTGCAGCGTTGCGTCGGCGAGATCACGCACAGGAAGCTCGAGCTCGCGCCCCAAGCCACCGCTTGGCGTCCGGAGATTCCGTAGAAGAACATGGCGGTTTTCTGGCCCTCGAGTCCCGACGCGGTCAGCAGGAAGCCACTCGACGCGGAGGCGCTCGGCGTCCCGTTCCTGCCGACCTGAGGAACGCATCCGTTGCTGCTGGTGCCCGAGGTGCAGTAGGTCGTGAACCACGGCGTCGACGAGTACACGCTCGCGCGCCCCGCGTTGCTCGCTCCGGACACGTCGTAGCCGTAGTTTCCAACCGCGAAGTCGCGCACGCCGTCGTTGTCGAAGTCACCCGCGTCGCACACGGCCAGTCCGATCTGGTCGGCGCCGATGCTCCCTTGGATCGTGATCAGTGCCTCTCCGCTCGTGGGATCGAACACGCGGGCGTAGCAGGCGCCGCTCGCGCCCACGACGATCTCGCGGCCTGTGACGTTGTTGAGGTTGCCGAGCACGGCGACGCTCGCGCCGAGTCGATCGCTCGGATCCGCTCCGCGCAACACGCGGATCTGCGAGCCGTTCACGCCGCTCAGGACCCGTAGCGAACCCGCCGCGGGGAGAATCCCGTTGGCCTCGCCACGCGCTCCGGCGAGCACGTCGCCGAAACCGTCGCTGTCGACATCGATCTGGCCGGCCAGCGAGGTACCGAACTCGTCGTTCGCGGTGCCTCCGTCGCGAGTCCACAGGACGGTCGGGCTGGCGCTGGTCGACTGCCCGTCCCACACCGTGAGTCGGCCGCGCGCTGTGTTGTAACCCGGAGCTCCGGCCGCGAAATCGCGTTGGCCGTCGCCGTCGACATCGCCCAAGGCCACGACGCTCTTGCCCAGCTTGCCGTTGCCCCACGTGCCCAACTCGCGAAACAGCAGCCCGCCGCTCGCGCCGGAGTACGTGGAGACGTAACCCGCGTCCACGAACACGCCATTGTCGCCCAGCGGTGCGCCGACGATCACGTCGGCATCGTTGTCGTTGTCGGTGTCGAATCCGCCGTCGACCGAATACCCGAACTGATCGCCGTCGGCCAGCCCGCGCCAGGTTTGCAGCGTCGACGAATCCGCGCCCGAGAACACGCGCGCCATGCCCTTGGCCAGTCCGCCCTGCACGGCCTCCGGCGCACCGACGATCACGTCGCGGATCCCATCGCCGTCGATGTCGCCGCAGATCGCCACCGCGAAGCCGAAGTGGTCTCCAGAGCTATCGCCGAACTTGTTCAGGATCACGTTCCCGGTGCGTCCCGAGTACACCTGCACCGCGCCGTTGTCTGTCTTGCCACCGGTGTCGGCGAACGGCGTTCCGACCACCAGATCGTCGTAGCCATCGCCGTCGAAGTCGTAGCCGCCGGCGAGCGCGCGGCCGCGCTGCATGTCGGCCGAGTTTCCATCGACGTTGAAGATCGCGGTCTGGGCCGAGACGCGTGTGGAGGCCAGCACGAGCAGACAGGACAGCGGACGGACGTAGCGCATCATGGGAGGAATCGATCGGGGCCAGCGTGCGGAACGGCGCGAGGGACGCCTGCGTCCCCGGCTCGCCCGGCAAGGCGCATTCGTGCGCGGGGAACCGACAAGCAAATCGCTTTTCCCGCGAATCGTGCAGCCCGGCGCGCGCTCTCGCGGTCCGTTCTCGCGTGGGCCCGGACGAACTTTCCGGGGTCACGCCGGCGAGCACTCGGCCGCCTCGGCGAGACCTCAGCGAGGGCGGGCGAGCGCGCGCAACGTCTTGCCGAGCTCTGGCGCGTTGCCGCCCTCGGTGTTGGTCAACACCACCACTACCCGTCCCTGCTCGCGCTGGATCGAGAGCGCTGAGCTCGCCCCCTGTTGCGAGCCCGAGTGACTCACCAGCTTCCCGGAGTCGTTGAGGCCCCATCCCAGGCCATAGTCGACGCTTCCGCCGTCGGCCAGCCGAGCGCGCGTCCACAGCGCGTCGCGCGACTCCTCGGAGAGCAGCTTGGCGCGCAGCACGAGTTCGGCGAACCGAGCCAGATCGACCGCGGTGCACTCCATTCCTCCGCCGCCGTACTTCCAGCTCAAATCCTCGCGCGGTTCGCTGCGCCGCACGATGCCCGCCGGGAGCTTCTCGTACAGCGCGGAGCGCAGCGGCTTCTCGGTGACCGCGACCTCACAGTCGAGCGCCGGCACGCCGCGCGCCGCGATCTCGTAACGCAACAGCTCCACGAACTCGCGCTTCGACGCGCCTTCGAGGGCCGCAACGACCAGCGTGAACGCATGCGTGCTGTAGCTGTACTTCGAGCCCGGTTCGGCGATCAGAGGATCGCGGACGAACAGCTCGAGCGCCTGCGCCGTCGTCAGGTGCCGAGTGCCGTTGTCGGCGCGATCGGCGCGGTAATGACGCATGCCAGAGGTATGCGAAAGCAAGCGCCGCAGCGTGAGCGCGCCGATCCGCGGGTCGAGTCCCTCGACGTACTTCGAGACGCCGACATCGAGGTCGAGCTTCCCGGACTGCACGAGTTGCATCGCGAGCACGGCGGTCACCGGCTTGGAGACCGAGGCCAGGCGGTAGAGCGTCGTGCGATCCGCCGCGACTTGGGCCTCGCGGTCGCGCCAACCGAACGACTCTTCGTAGACCAGCTCGCCATCGTCGATCAGCGCCACGCTCATGCCGACGACGTGTTGCGCTTCCAAGAACGCGCGGCACTCCGCGCGCGCGCGCTCCGCGAGCGTCGCCGGTGCCTCGGAATCCTGCGCGAACGCCGTCGAAACGCCCAACAGGATGGCGCTGATCCACTTCATGTGAAAACCCTCCACGACCCGCACCGGCCCTCGATCGCGGCACCCGCGCGCGCCGCGTACACTCCGCTGACCACGTTTCGCCACACGCGTGCATGCTACGCGCTCGCGGGTGCGCGAGCAGCGCGCCCGCGCGAAACCGACCGCGCTTCACTCAACCCGTCGCCATCCGACCATGCTCGAATTGCGCCCCAGCTGTGAACATTGCCGCCGGCCGTTGCCGCCCGCGAGCCCCGACGCGCGCATCTGCAGCTTCGAGTGCACGTTCTGCGCGCAGTGCGTCGAGCACGTGCTGTTCGGCGTGTGCCCCAACTGCGGCGGTGGTCTCGAGCGAAGGCCCGTGCGCCCCGTGGCCCTGCTGGCGAAGCACCCGGCCTCGTCGGTCCAAGTCCACAAGCACGTCGACGAGCTCGCCTTCGGGCCGCTCTTGGAGCGCATGCGCGACGTTCCCGCGCATCGCAGGTGAACATCGCTCCGCGCAACAGCGGCGCGAGCGCTCCCCACTGCCGTCAGCAGAGCTCGGGGAAGCGTCGCCAGAATTGCTCCAGCGCACTGGCGTAGCCCGGTGCCAGGTCGAGCTCGCCGGAGCGCTCGCGTGAAACCCACTCGAGCTCGAGATGCTCCGCGCTCAAGCGCAGCGCCCCACGTGGCGCGCCGCATTCGAAGCCGATCAGGAACGCGGGGTGCGGTCGGTGTGCCTCGCGGTCGCGCACCCAGGTCGCGAACGGAGCGCCGATCTCGCATTGGAACTCCGGGCCCAGCTCTTCACGCAGCTCCCGCCGCAGGACGTCCGTTGGCGCGACGCGCTCCTCACCGACGTCGATGCGACCACCCGGAAGCTCCCAGGCTCGCGGCCCGAACGACTCGCGCAACATCAAGAGCCGCCCTTCGCGCACGATGAAGGCCTTGAGCGCGACTTGGAACAGTTGGATCGGTCGCTGCATGTGGGTTGAAGCTCCGTGGACCGGCGAAGGTGCGCAGTGAGCTCGCACGCTACGGCTGCGAGCGACTCGCGAGCCTCGACCGCACGCGCTCGAGGTACAGCTCCCAGTCGAAGGCCGGACCCGGGTCCTGCTTGTCCTCGGTGACGTGGTAGTGGCCCAGGATGCCGTGGAAGTCGCGAAACTCATCGGCGCTGAGCGCATCCCAGCGCACGCGGCCCTGCGCGTCGCGCGGCGCGTCGGGCTCGATCCGCGGAAACAGCTCGCACAAGGCAACGCTGAGCTCGACCAGCGCGTCGTACTGCTGCGGCGTGAGATCGTGCATCTCGTACGGCCGACCGTGGACGCGCCCCAACACGCGTTCGCTGCGCGCGGGACGCGCCACGAACCCCGCAGAGCGCACGCCGGTCTCCTTCATCCACTCGGGGAACCGTAGGTACGGCCCGAGCTCGTCCCGCGGATACCACTCGTCGAGCGTCGCGCTCCCCGGCGCGTAGGCTCCGATGTTCGCGATCTCGATGCCGACCGATCGCGGATTGGCCTGGCGCGCGTGCCACGCGGTGTCGGAGAGATCCAGCGTCTGGTACAGCGTCCCGTCGACGTCGAGCAGGAAGTGCACCGACAGCGCTCGCCGGTCGTGCAGGATCTTGAAGCACTGGCGGCTCGTGCCGCACACGTCGTAGTGCAGGACGAATTGATCGAGCGCCAGGTCGAGCTCGTCGCGACACCGCGACGATCCCGAGAGCGCCAGCACGCGTTCGAGCACCTGGCCATCGGCCGAGAGCTGCTTGCGCCCCGGCTGGTAGCGCAGGCCCTGCGGTGCGTCCTTGGGGGGCTCGTCGGGGAAGCGCAGCTCGGTCGAGTACGCGTCGTAACCGCCCGGATCGGTCCACAACACGACCGGAGTGCCGATCGAGTAGCGCTTGCCGCACACGACGATCTCGTCTCCGCGGCGCTCGGGCGGCATCACCGGGTACGCGCGCGGCTCAGCAACCGGCGGCGGAGTGCTCGCGCAGGCAGCCAGCCCGACCAACGCGAGCAGCGCGAGCGCGCCAGTCCGACAGCTGGCTGCATGTCGGCGACGCGCGCTGCGAGAGTCCAGGAGCGAGCCGAACGCTGAACCGGAAACGCTGAGGTAGCGCATGGGCGTCGAGTGTACGGGCCCGCAGGACTCACGGAGAAGTTCGCGCCGCGGGTCGCGCGTGGCCCGCGGCGTGTTTTTTGGAGATGACGCGCAACCGCCGACGATGTCCGTCGGTCGTGAGTGCATGGCGATGGGCGAGCTCGGAACCGTGCGCGTGCTAGGAGCGTGCTTGAGCGGCACCGAGGCCGAGCTCGTCACCGTCGAGGCGCGTTTCGAGGCCAACGTCAAGGAGCGCAACGAGATCGTCTTGACGGGCCTGCCCGATCCGGTGATCCGCGAGAGCCGCAGCCGCCTGGCCTGCGCCTTGGAAGCCAACGGACTGCACCTCCCGGGAGGTCGGCTGTTCCTGAACCTGGTGCCGGCGGCCCGGCGCAAAACGGGAGAGATCCTCGATCTACCCCTGTTGCTCGGCGCGGCAGCCGCCTGCGGGCACGTGCGCGCGAAGGAGCTCGCGCAGCGCATGTTCCTGGGCGAGCTGGGGATCGATGGAGCTCTGCACGCCGTTCCCGGCGGGCTCGCGGCGGCGCTCGCAGCACGCCGCGCGGGCGTGGAGCAGGTGATCGCTCCACGTGCCACGGCGCTGGAGGCCGCGTGGGTTCCGGGCGTGCGCGCCTTCGGTGCCACGCATGTCGAGGAAGTGCTGCGGCACCTCGCGTCGCGCGCTGGAACGCTGGCCGCCCTGCTGCCGGTCGACGAACCGACGGCCGGAGTGGAGTCGGCGGCGGGCGAATCTGCTGTGCGCGATCCGAGCTCGCGCGATCCTGCTGTGCGCGATCCTGCTGTGCGCGATCCGAGCTCGCGCGATCCGAGCTCGCGCGATCCGAGCTCGCGCGATCCGAGCTCGCGCGATCCGAGCGCTGGCGTCGGACGCTCGAGTCTCGATGACGTGCGCGGTCAAGCGTCGGGGAAGCTCGCGCTGGCGGCGGCCGCCGCCGGAGGCCACGGCCTTCTGTTCGTCGGCCCTCCGGGGACCGGCAAGAGCATGCTGGCGCGCCGCTTGGGCTCGCTGCTCGAACCTCCGTCGCTCGACGAGCGCCTAGAGATCACGCGCGTGCTGTCGGCGACGGGCCGTTGGCCTGGCGGTCTGGCGCGCGAGCGCCCATTCCGCGCGCCACATCACACCGTGAGCTACGCGGGGATGGTCGGCGGCGGCTCACCGCCTGCGGCCGGCGAGATCACGCTGGCCCACTGCGGCGTCTTGTTCCTCGACGAGTTGCCCGAGTTCCGCCGCGAGGTGCTCGAGGCGCTGCGCCAGCCGCTGGAGACCGGCGAGATCGTCATCAGCCGCGCTGGGCGGCGCTTGGAGCTGGGCGCGCGCTTCCAACTCGTCGCGGCCATGAACCCCTGTGAGTGCGGCTATCAGGGACACCCCTCGGTCCCCTGTCGCTGTCCGCCAGCGCACGTGCAGCGCTACCGCCGCAGGATCTCCGGTCCCTTGCTGGACCGCATCGACCTGCGCGTCGACCTGTTCGCTCCGTCACTCGATGAGCTTGCGACCGCACCGATGAGCATCGCACCCGACAGCGCGCACAGCGTGCTCGCGTTGCGTGTTCGTGCGGCTCGCGAGCGACAGTTGGCGCGCCAAGGAACACGCCGCAACGTCGACCTGGTCGCGGACGAGCTCGATCGTCTCGCTCCCCTCGACGGACCCGTGCGGTCCCTGCTCACTCGAGCCGCGCGCCACCGCGGCCTGTCCGCGCGCGCCATCCAGGCGCTGCGCCGCGTCGCTCGCACACTGGCCGACCTCGATGGAAGCGAGAGCATCGGCAGCGAGCACATCGCGCGCGCAATCGCGCTCCGCTCGCCGATCGCGTGAGCGCCACGGCCACTCGCTGAGACACGCGCTGAGACACGCGCTGAGACACGCGCTGGGACACACACGGAGGCCAGCGGCACAACACACGCATCGCATGCGATGACTCAACGGCTCCAGCCACGACAGCGCTCCGCGCTGCTGGATCCGCGCTGCTGGATCCGTGCTACGTGGAGACGCGAACGTGCGCACTCCTTTGCTTCTCACGAGCGAGACGCGCCGTGCCGCGCGAGGGAATCCCTGGACTCTCGTTGCTCGCGCCGCGGGTTGCGCGCTCGTTTCGTCGCATCGTCGCTAGCATCGCGAGCAGGACGCCACGATGACGAGCACCCCACGACGGTCCGGCGCTTCTGCTCACGGCGGCTCATCGTCGGAGCGAGTGACGCGCTGCGAGCCGTCGGCTGGCGACGGATCCTGCTTGCAGGTGGTGCTCGTTTCGCGCGAACACCGCTCGCGTGCGCTGCTCTCGACCGCACTGGAGCTCGTGAACGCGCGCACACGTGTGTGCGAATCGCTCGATGCTGCCTTGTTCGAGTTCGAGCATGCACTGGAGGCACCTTTCGACATGCTGGTGCTCGACGATCCACTGCACTGCGACTGCGATGCTCGATCGCGCGCTCGCCTGGAACAGCGCCGCGCCGAGGGCTGGTCGATCCCGGTGTTGGTCGTGCTCTCGAGCGAGGATGTCGAGCGCATGGGGGCGCAGATGGAAGCGCTTGCCGACGATTGGTTGCAACGCCCAGTTGAACCCTATGGGCTGGCCCTTCGGATGCGCTCCGCACTGCGGCGGCGGGCCGAATGGGCGCGCGGGAATCCGAGGTTGAGCTTCCACGACTTGTCGCTCGACCTCGATCGACTTCGGGCGCGCGGAGCCCGCGGAGAGATCGAGTGCAGCATGCGCGAACTGCAGGTGCTGCTCGCTCTGGTCCGCGCCGGTGGCGCCGCGGTGCACCGCGCGGAGCTGGCCGATCGACTTTGGGGGCGTGGCGCCGCGGATGCGCGCGACGCGATGGACCGCATGGTGGCACGCTTGCGCTCTCGACTGCGCGGGAAGTCGGGGGTGCAGATCGCCACGCTGCCGAAAGTCGGGTGGCGACTGGCTCTCCCCGGTTGGCGCCAACGGAACGGTCCCTCGAAGCCTGACGAACTTGTCCGATTTCCATCCAGCATGGTGAGCGCATCCAACCAAGCGGCCGGTGGCGTCCGTGGAGAACCCGCCGATGCTGCGCACAGCAACGAATGGGCAGTTGGACGGAGCCGGGTGCGCGCGGGACACAGGGTTCCGGGCGAGACGCCGACGGGCTCGCTGCCGCCCTGAAGCTCATTGGAGGAATTCGAATGCTACGCAATCGCTCGAGTTGGATCAGCGTGCTCGCTGCTGCGTGCCTGACGGTGCTCGCATCGCTGGGCAGCTCGCACCTCGTTTCCGCCCAGCCGCAAGCACCGGCCGATCCGGTCCCCAACCAAGCCTGCGGATCAACATCGACGCAGAATGCAGCGACGACCGTCACCGGGACCGGCAAGTCGTGCTTCGGTGGTTCGAGTGCCTGCTGGTTTGCGGAGAACAGCGCGAAGGACGACCTCAACCGCAAGCTCGCGCGCGCGAGCGCCGTCGTGTGCAAGATCTGTCCGGACGGAGTGCAGTGCTATCGCAGCGTCACGCTCGGCACTGGGACGTACTCGCTGACCTGCACGACCTACACCGAGAACGGAGAGAATTGCTGCAAGTGCACAGCCTCCTACAGCGGCGCCTACACGGTCAGTTGCGCGAACTGCGTCGAGAGCTCGAGCAGTTCCACCCACGATTGATGGAGTGAACTCCCCGGCGTCGCTCGGGGAGTGATCGAAACGGGAGCAGCGGCGCGCGTCGTCGCTGTTCCCGCCGCGCCGGGAGCCCGGTGCGAGAACGAGCCCCCCAAGTCCCGCTCACCGAAACTCGAATCATGCGTCAGAGCCAATCGCTCGCCCTGGTGTTGATGGTCGCCGTCGTCGTTTCGGTCGTGACGACGCTCGCGTACCAACGCTGGCTCTCGTCGCCGGCCGGGCCAGCGACCGCAACGAGTGCGGCAGGTCGGCCCAGCCCGATCGCGGCCAGCGACGACGACTCAGGCGTACATCCTGACGCCGCCGTCGCGCTCGAGCCACGCGTGGATGTGTCGACCGGCGCTTCGGCGGGGACTGCGGGCTTCGATGCCGAGGTACGCGTCGTCGACGAGAACGGTGCGCGCATGCAGCCCGACGGCAGCCGCATCCAGATCCTCATGTACTCGGACGCGGACGCGTCGTCGTGCGTCGTGACGACGCGCACGAGCACATGGTCGGGGCGGCTCCCGATGCGCGAATTTCGCATCCTGGGTGTCGAGGAAGACGGTTTCCCGCACGCACTGCTCGATGCGGTCGTGCTCTCGCCTGAGCTGCCGCGTGTGGAGGTGCGGCTGGTCGAACGTCACGACTGGAGCCTCGAAGTCGTCGATGCGCGCACAGGCGAGCCGCTGAGGTCGTTCGACCTCCTGGTTCCGACCGCCCAAGGCACCGAGGCGATCAGCACGTTCCAGCGCTTTCGCGACGCGCCAGATCCGCAGGTCACGCGCCCGCTGCTCACAGCCGTCGCAAGCCCCGCACTCGTCGCCGAGACACAGAACAGCGGCTTCTACTGGGTGCTCGCCGCCGGCTACTGCCCGGCGAGCTTCGTGCGCAACGTGCGCCAGCGCGATGCGCGCGTCGAACTCAGACGCGCAGGCGACCTGACGGTCTTGGTCGCGAGCGCTTCCGACGTCCGCGGGATGCCCACGGACATCGAGCGTGGGGCCGCGCCGTTCGAGTTGCGCCTGTCGTCGGAGCACTTCGCGCAGCGCACATGGAACCTGGCCGGCGGCGAGCACATCGAGTTGAACGGAATTCCCGCGGAGGACTACGAGGCTGAGCTGCGCCTGGGATCGCTTTTGCGCCGCGGATTGCTCGTCCGCCGCGAGCGGGTCATCGTGCCCCCCGGAGGCACGGCGCAACTGCAGCTCGCGCTCGAGTTGCCCGCGCTCGCTTCGAACGCGACCACCTTCGCGGTCACGGCTGTGCTGCCGAGCGAGCGCGAGGACCGCGGCGCGTGGTCGCTGTCCCTGTGGGCCGCGCGCGAAGACGGCGGCTGGAGCTACACGTCGCGCTCCAAGCTGGACAGCTGGGAGATGCTGGACTCCGGTTCCGTGTTCGGCAACACGTTCGTCGGCGTCGACCCCGGTCGCTACATGCTGCAACTCGACCCCATCGGCCTGCGGAAGGTGATCGACGCGGTCGCAGGGCAGCGCGAGGAACTGCTGTTCGACGCTTCGGTGACGGCGGAGGTCGAAGTCGGGGTCGACGGCCAGCGCGACGGACTAGGCTCACTCTCGGTCTACTGGGGGTTCAGAGATCGGCCAATGCGCGAGTGCCACCTCGAAGAGCTCGAGGCGGACTCGCGCTCGGTTGCATTCCGCTGCGTCGCGCAGCCCATCTGGCTGCAGATCGTCGGCGAGGATGCGAGCTCTCAAGTGCTCTTCTTCGCGCCGGAGCCGGGCACGGTCACGCGCGTCGCGCCCAAGCTCGATGCGCTCACGACACGAGTCCGCGTGACCGCCTGGCGCGGCAACGGCCACGCTGTCGTCGACTCGAGCTTCTGGGAGAGCGTGGTCGTCGAGCCGCTGGAACACGATGGCTATGAACGCGGCAAGTGGTTCGGCCGCGACGGCACCATGGCGAACCTGACGCCCAACATCGCCTATCCCGACTGGTCACAGTGCGTGATCGTGCTCAGCAAGCCGGGCAAGTACGAACTGCGCTGGCCAAGCGCTGCGACCTCGGGCACGCGTCGCCTGCCGTTCCTCGCGCAGGCGCAGCCCACGGAGCTAGTAGTGCCGCTCGACTGAGAGCGTGTGAGGAGATCGAAGCCACGATCCGCGCGAGGGCGATTTGGAGTTCGCTCGTGTGTTGGAAGGTCGAAACGCTGGCTGGTGCGGCGCGCGGACCTGAATCGTTCGCAGCCTCTGGGCTGGCTCGACGGAGTTGGCTCGACTGGGGTCGCGCGATCGGAGTCCGCGCCAACGGATGCAAGCCGCCGGCGCGGCGCGGATCGGCGCTTGCCGCGGACGAGTGCGGCACGGGTCACTCGTGGCGCAGGGCCTCGACCGGGTCCATGGTCGCGGCGCGCCAGGCGGGGTACAGACCGAAGATCACACCGACGCCAGCGGAAATCAGGAAGGCCAGGATCGGCGCGCTGGGTGTGATGATCGTGCGCATCTCGGCATAACGTTCGACGATCAGCGGGATCGCCAAGCCCAGCGCCACACCGAGCAAGCCGCCACCGACGGACAGCACGACACACTCGACGAGGAACTGCGACACGATGTGCCGGCGCTTGGCGCCCAGCGCGCGGCGAATGCCGATCTCGCGTGTGCGCTCGGTGACGGTCGCGAGCATCACGTTCATGATGCCGATGCCGCCGACGAGCAAGCTGATCGAAGCGATCGAGCCGAGCACGATGTTGAAGATGCGCTTGGTCTCTTCCGCGCGCAGCAGGAGCTCGAGCGGCACGACGATCTCGTAGTCCGACTGCTTGTGGTTGCGCGCGAGCATCTCGCGGCAGGCGGAAGCGACCACCGGGACGTTTTCGGGCGCGTCGACCTCGACCACGATCTCGTGCAGCTCGACCTCTTCCATCTCGCGGCTGCCGGCGCGCATCCTCACCTGCATGTTGCCGTACCACTTGCGGCCGGTCTCGAGCGGGATGAAGACCTCGGCTGTCGACTTGCCTGCGGGCGCGCTGTCGCTCTGCTGGCGTACGCGTCCGAGCAGGATGCCCACGACCGTGTAGTAGTCGGCGCCGACCTTGATCTCCTCGCCCAACGGCGACTGGAACGGAAACAGGTAGTTGGCGACCTCGTCCGACAGCACGCACACGTTGGAAACGCCGGCCTCGTCGTTGTCCGCGAGGAAGCGGCCCTCGGAGACCACGCGTCCCGTGACATCGCGGTAGACCGGCAGGGTCGCCATCACGCGCGGGTTCATCGCGCGATCACTGCGCCGCACTTCCTCGTAGATCTCGCGCACCGGGACCACGCGCGCGACGCCCGGAAAGGTCTCGCTGATGCGCGCCAAATCGTCCTCGGTCAGGCCGTAGCTCAGCACGCGCACGTTCTGGCTCGCACCCGTGTTGAAGTCCTCGCGCGGCTTGACGCTGCGCAGGATCACGTTGCGGCTGCCGAGTTGGCGTATCTGCTCCTGAGCTTCTTCGCTGGCGCCTTCACCGATGGCCAGCATCGCGATCACCGAGCTGGTACCGAAGAGCACGCCCAGCGTGGTCAGCAGCGCGCGCAACTTGTGCAGCATCAGGCTCGAGACGCCCAACCGCACGGTGCGAGCAAAGGTCGACTGGCTCATGCGCGGGCTCCCGCCATCGAGCGCTGTCCGCGCTTGACCGACTCGATGCGGCCGTCCTTCAGCCGCAAGACGTGCTGCGCGCGTTCACCGACGTCGGGCTCGTGGGTGACGAGCACGATCGTGCGCCCCTCGGCGTGCAGCTCGTCGAGCAAGGCCAAGATCTCGAGCGCGGTTTGGCTGTCGAGATTGCCCGTCGCTTCATCGGCCAGGATCAGCGCCGGATGGTTGACCAGCGCGCGCGCGATCGCGACGCGCTGCTGTTGACCGCCAGAGAGTTCCGTCGGCCGGTGATCCAATCGCTCGGAGAGCCCGACGCGCGCGGCCAGCGTGCGCGCGCGCTCCTCGCCATCCGCCGGCGGATCGTCCTGGTAGAACAACGGCACCATGATGTTCTCGAGCACGTTGAGCTGCGGGATCAGGTTGTAGCTCTGGAACACGAACCCGAGCTTGCGGCTGCGCAGCTCCGAGAGCGCGTCGTCGTCCAGGCTGTTGGTCGAAATCCCGTCGACCTTGTAGTCGCCCTCGGTCGGACGATCGATGCAGCCCAGCACATTGAGCAACGTGGACTTGCCCGAACCCGAGCTGCCCATGACGGCCCAATACTCTCCGCGTCCGAAGGTGAACGAGAAGTTGTCGAGCGCACGGACGACGTTCGTGCCCATGCGGTAATTGCGCGTGACGCCGATCAGCTCGGCGACAGGTTGATTCGACGACGGTTCCGCCACGTCAGCCGCCCGACTTGGACTCCTCGCCCTTGGTGCCGTCGCCGCCACCGGGCGCGCCACCCGAACCCCGGCCGCCGCGGTTGCGGAACTGCTCGCGCAGTTTCTCGCGTTCCTCGGGCGTCATGGCCTCGAAGCGCTTGCGCATCTCCTCGGACATGCCCCCACCCGCAGGACGATTGCCACGCTCTCCGTCGCCGCTGGGTGCCGCGTCGTTGGCGCTGGCGGCTTCGCCGCGCGGAGCGGCGGCCCCGTCCGCTGCGCCCGCGCCGTTGCGACCGTTGCGGCCGCGCCCCTCCATTGGCGAGTCGCCCGCAGCCCCGAGGGGACCCGCGCCAGGTGCGGAGCCTGCGCCGCCCTTGGATTCGCCGCTGGCCGCACTGGCGGGCGCACCGTTGGCGCCGGGGCTCGCACCGAGCGCTCCGTCGGGAATCGCCGACTGCGGTGCCTGCGCCGGCGAGAATCCCGCGGGCGCCGCGAGCAAGACGTTCTCGCCTTCGCTCAGCCCCTCGAGGATCTGCACCCAACGTTCGTTGAAGCGGCCGGTCACGACCTTGCGCTCCTCGTGGATTCCGCCCTTGACCACGAAGGCCACGTTGTCGCCGCCGGTGCGGAAGACGGCCTGCACGGGCACGTAGAGCGTGTCGGCGATGTTCTCGACCAAGATCTCGAGCTGGCACGACATGCTGGGCCGCATGTCGATCGTGCCGTCCTCGATCAGCACCTCGGTGCGGTACAGGCGCGTGTTGGGGTTGGCGAACCACGAGTTTTGATCCGCGAGCACGGCGATGAACTTCACGCGGCCGTGGAACTCACGGCCGCCGAGCGCGTCGACTTTGATCAGGCAAGGCTGGCCGATCTGCACTTGCTTGAGCACCGACTCGTGCAGGCTCGCCTGCGCGATCATGCCCCCGGCGTTGGGGATGGTGATGATCTCTTGGCGCTCGCGGACACTCGTGCCTTCCTTGATCGGCTGCGAGTTGCCGTAGCGCCCACCCTCTTCGACCGCGTACACCACCATGCCGCCGCGCGGCGCGCGGATCTTGGCCTTGGCGATTTGGCGCTCGTGCTTGTCGAGCTTCTCCTTCTCGAGGTTGAGCTGCGCTTCCTTGGTGCGCATGTCGGCCTCGAAGTCGACCAGGCGCGCCGATGCCTGCAGCTTGACGCGCTCGAGCTCGCGCTTGGCCTCGTCGAGACCCGCGGAGAGCTCGGATTCGTCGCGCGGCAACTGGAAGCGGATCAGTAGGTCGCGATCGCGCTTGGCCTGCTCGAGCTGGATGTTCGCGCGCGAGAGCGACAGGCGGTCGGCCTCGAGCTCGGTGTTCGTCAGGAAGCCCTTCTCGGAGAGCTTCACCGACCACCCGAGCTTGTCGTTGGCCCGCGAGAACTCCTCCTCGGCCAACTTGATCTTCTCTTGGGCCTGCTCGATCTTGGCCTTCTTCTCGCCCTCGCTGTCGACGAACTTCCGCAGGTCCGATTCGGCGAAGACCAGCTTCTGCTCGGCCTTCTTGATGTCGCTCTCGTTCTGCGACTTCTGGATCTCGTAGTTCTGCTTGGCCTTGACGTAGCCCGCCTCGGCGTTGCGCACCGAGATCTCCTGCTGGAAGCGCTTGTCGATCAGCGCGGTGACGTCGAGCTCGCACACCAAGTCTCCCTCGTTGACGGTGGTGCCCTCCGGGACGAGGAACAGGATCGAGGCGTTGCCTTCGATCTCGCTCTTGAGGCTCACGGCATCGGCGGCCTTGAGGTTGCCGCGCTCGACCACGCTGATGCGCAGCGGGCCGCGCTGCACCATGGCGCCCTCGATCGAGACCGCCTTCTCCGCGCGCAACAGGTCGGTCTTCTGCGTGACGTACCACCCTCCGACACCCAGTACGGCGATGGCGATCCCAAGCGGCAGGGCCTTCGACCCGGACTGCGTCGACTTCCCGGAGTGTCTCGATTTCATGGTTCAGTCCTCGTCGGCGCGTGCAGCGCCTCGCGTTCCATGCGGATGCCGCTCTCGTCGACGCGCAGGAGCTCCATGTCGCGCCACAAAGCGAGTTGCGAAATGTGATAGTCGATGCGCGCGGCCGTCAGCGCATTGCGCGCCTCGAGCAGCGCTTCCTGCGCTTCCAGGATGTCGCGCGTGTCCGCGCGGCCGGCCTGCAGGTTGAGCGTGGTGCTCTCGACGCGCCGCTCGGCGAGCTGGACCGCGCCCTGCTGGATGCGGAAGGTCTCGAGCCGGTTCTTGGCCTGGCGCAGGCTGTCGCGCAGATCGCTGCGGATCTGGTCGGCGAGCTGCGTGGCCGTGCGCCGTGAGCGCTCGAGCGTGATCAACGACTCGCGATAGGCGTTGCGCTCGGCGACGCGGTCGAATGGCAGGTCGATGTCCAGCCCCAGATTCCAGCTCAGGTTGTCCTTCGAGTACTTCAGCGGATCGTTGACGTCGGAGGTGGCCGACGCGCGGCTGGTGATGTCGACGTTGGCCAGGAGATTGTCGCGCGCCACCTCGACGCGCCGCGCGGAGTCGTCCGACTGATCGAACGAGGTCTGCAGATCCAGCCGGTAGCGCAGCGCATGGTCGATCGCGAGCGCCTCGTCGATGTCGAGCGTCTCGTCGACCTCGAGCCCGGTGAGCTCGTCGGGATCGAGTTGGATCTTGGCGTCGATCGGCAGCCCCAGGAAGAACTTGAAGTCGTCGAACAACGCGTCGAGTCGCTCCTCGGCTTGGATCAGGCGGTTGCGCGAGCGCAGCTCGTCCTGCAAGGCTTGGTCGACCTGGATGTCCGAGAGCCGACCGGCGAGCGCCAACTCCTCGTTGCGTTGGCGCAGCACGACCAGGTTCTCCATGTTGACGCGCTCGTTCGCCACCGTGTCGGCCTGCTGCAGGATGTCGAAGTAGCGCGAGGCCACGTCGACCGCGAAGGTGCGCCGGAAGCGCTCGAAGTCGCGCACCTCGTACACGACGTTGCGCTCCGATTGGGTCAACGGCTCGAGCACGATGCGCTCGCCGAATCCGCGCAACAGCGGCTGCGTGATCGAGAGCGAGAGATCCGAGGTGATGCCGTCGCTCGAGCTGCCGGTCAGCGAACGCGCCAACGACAGTCCGAAGTCGCCGACGATCGAGGCTCCGGTGCCCAGCACGCGTGCGAGTCCCGCGCCGAAACCCGACGAGGCCTCGGTCAGGCCGTCGGCGTTGCCTTTGAACAGCGTGCTGAACGTGCCGTCGCGCTGGACGGCGAACCGGAAACGCTCCAAGGTCAAGTCGAGCGCGGCGAGGTACAGATCCTCCATGCGCCGGCGATAGTCGCGGCTGTTCTCCGAGGCGATGGTGAGCGAGGAGACCAAATCGATCGGCGCCAGGACCTCGCCTTGCTCCAACCGCACACGAAGCGCGTTGGGCGGCGGGTCGATGCTGAAGTGTGTCGTCGCGCCGAGGTCAGCGCGCCGCGCGTTCAGGATCTCGTACGCCTCGCGATCGGCACCAGCCACGTCCGCCACTGGACTGCGACAGCCACCCAGCACGATGCACAGCGCCGCCAACGCGGATTCGACACTCCGGGCGAGCCCGGTAGAAGAGCGGGGATTCCTCATGGGGGACGGTCAGCGGCCAGGGCCAGAACGGGGCGATGCAACCCCGGTGGTGCGCTTGGGTTCCCATGTTGCGGCCCCTGGAGCGAACTGTCCAAGACCAAGTCGGGCGGCTTGACCGGACCTTTTCAGACCGCGGGTAGCGCTGCGGTCGAAGCCTGGCGCGGACGCGGGTCAACGGGACTCGAGCACGCCCAACTCGAGCGGCGCACGCGTCGCGCTGCGACGTTCGAACTCGTCCCGGCCAATGCGTCGCGCCACCAGGCCCGAGGCCTGCCAACTCCAGCGCGCGAGTTCGTCGCCGCAGAACACGAACTCGCCCAGACCGACTCCGTCGTCGGCGGTCAGGCGCACCTGGCGCTCGAGCGCGCCCTCGCTCGACGCGGCGCGGAACTCGGTCGCGACGCACACGCGCTCGACGGTGCCGGCGAGCGGATCGAAACGCGGGTAGCTGCCGCGCCCGAGCTCGTCGCGGCGCGCGAGCTCGAGGAAATACAGCGGGAACAACGCGCCGTCCTGCGCGAGCACTTCGCGTCGCACGCGCCGCGCGCGGCCCCATTCGATCGACTCCAGAGCTCCCGAGTCGGGCGTGATCTCGGCCAGGAGCGTGCGCCCCGAGCCCGGACGCCATTCGCGCCACACGAGCTTGGGCCGGTCCATGGTCCAGTGCTCGACATGCACGACGCGCGTGCCGTCGGCGTCGAAGCGCGCATCGAGCTCGGCCTGGCGCACCTCGGACTCCGTGCGCAAGCGCAGCGCGGCGACTCCGACGGCGAGCGCTCCGCTCTCGGAGCCTGGAGCGCTCGTCGGGAGTTCCAACACGAAGAACTCCTCGCGCACGATGCTCGACGGCTGGACCTCGGTCGCGGCGTGCGCGAAAGCAACCAAGAGCACGATCACCAACGCGATCGACCGGCGTGAGAGCGGAGGCGGCATCGAGCGGACGGTCCCGGTCGAGCATCGACGCGCGCTCGCGGAGTCTTGAGCGCCGGATGCGGCTCGTCCCGTGGACGCGCCTTCGCCTGGCCAGCGTCGAAGGCGAGCGCGCTCAGTGCGGACCGACCCACGCGGGCAGGGCCAGCTCGATGTCGAGCACGTGGCGCGTGTACAGCTCGAACACCAGGGCCAGCAGAACCACGCCGAGCACGTCGACCCACCATCCGACTCGCGCCATGGTGCGCATCGGGATCAGGCGACTCGAGAACGCGATCGCATTCGGCGGCGTGGCCACGGGCAACATGAACCCGCTCGAGGCGGCGATGGTCGCCGGCACCATCAACGCCAGCGGATTGACACCGCCTTGTACCGCGGTCTGCGCCAGGATCGGCAACATCAGGTTGGTGATCACGGTGTTCGAGGTCAGCTCCGAGAGGAACGTCATGAACGCGGCGATCACCGCGACCAAGGCCCACATCGGCAGGCCCTCGATCACTGGAGCCAGCGCGCGACCGAGAGCCGCATCGAGGCCGCTCGATTGGAAGCCCTTGGCGATGCAAAAGCCTCCTCCGAACAACAGCAGCACGTCCCAGGGCAGCCGCTGGACGGTGGCCCAGTCGAGCAGGAAGGTGTTCGACTTGCGCTCGACGGGCAGGAAGAAGCACAGGCAACCGACGGCCAGTGCCACCGTGGCGTCGCTGACGTGACGCGCGAACTTGAGCGGCTCGGTTCCGCTCATCCCGAGCGCCTGCCAGTGCGCCACTGCGCCACCCCAGCCTGGAAGCACATGTGCCCCGAGCCGCAAGTCCTCGCGCGTGACCCACAACAGCGCGGTCATGGCGAAGACGCAGCTCATCATCACTTCGCCACGCGTCATGCGCCCCAGGCGCGCGCGCTCGGCGAGGATCGTCTCGCGCGCCGCGAGCGACTCGTTGTCGACGCGCAGCGAGAAGCGCGTCAGGACCAGCCAGACCCCGAGCACGTACAGCACGGTGAACGGAATCCACCCCAGGAACCACTGACCGAACGAGATCGGAGGCGCGTCGGGAAACGTGCTGTGGATCAGGCCCAGCAGGATTTGGTTGGGCGCCGTGCCTACCGGCGTCGCCACACCGCCGATCGAAGCGCCATAGGCGATCCCGAGCAAGAGCGCGATCCCGAACGGGCTCGAGCGCGCGCGCTCGCCACCGGCGACGGTGGTGATCACCGCCAGACCGATCGGGTACATCATCAACGTCGCCGCGGTGTTGTTGATCCACAGCGAGACGAAGGCGGTCGCGGCCGTGAAGCCCAGGACCAGGGAGCGCGGGCGCGTGCCGACCCAGTCGACGACCGCCAACGCCATGCGGCGGTGGACCCCCCAGCGCTCGAGACCCGCGGCGACGATGAACGCGCCGAAGAACAGGAGCACGATGTCGTCCATGTACACCATGGCGGCCTCCCTGGCCGGCACCACGCCCAACAGCGGCAGGAGCGCGACCGGGAGCAGCGACGCGGCTCCGAGGGGAATGCCCTGAGACAGCCACAGCACGGCGACGAGCGCCGTCACCGCTGCGGCACGGCGTTGCAGGGGCTCGAGCGGAATTCCTGGCGCGAAGAGCAGGACGGCGAACAACGCCACCGCAGTCCAGCGGCCGGCGCGCTGCACGCGCGGATCGGTGCCGTGCTCGCGAGCAGCGTCCAGCGCGGCGTCGATCGCGTCGCGCTCGCTCATGGAACCGGCGCCGTTTCGTCGCGCAACCAGCGCAAGTAGCGGGCCTCGACGTGCGCCGGCTCCAGCACGAGGAACTCCGGCACTTCGTAGGCGTGCAACTCACGCCAGGCACGTTCCAATTCGTCCACGCGCGACGCGACCGTCTTGGCGAACAGCAGCACCTCGCTGGCCTCCTCGACGCGACCTTGCCAGCGGTAGAGGCTGGTGGCTCCGGGCGCGATGTTCACACAGGCCACCAGACGCCGCTCGAGCAAGGCGTGCGCGAGCTTGCGGGCCTGCGCGACATCCGCCACCGTGGAGATCACCCAGCGCGCCTGCGGCTCGTCCTTCGACATCGCCGCATCGTAGCGTCCCCCACTCGAGCCGCCGCGAACTCGTCCCGGACGCGCCACAGTGCCGACCGACGCGCGACGACACACGACCATCGGTCCAAGTTCGAAGCCCGACCGCGCACACACGGCAGGCGGCGCATTCGTCGCTGGAGTGCCGGCGAGGAGTGCTCGCGGCGCTCCGAGAACGCTGGGCAAGCGCGCTGCGCCGCCCCTACAATTTTCGACCTATGTCCATGCTCGACTCCGCGGTGCTGAGCACCCTGCCCTACGTGCCCCGTCCGGTGATGTGGCAAGTCGCCAAACGCTACGTGGCCGGCGAAACGCTCGACTCCGCGATCCGCGCGCTGAGCGCGCTCGCCGGTCGCGGCCATCCCGGCATCATCGACGTGCTCGGTGAAGACGTGAATGGCGAGGCGCAAGCGCGCGCTGTCGTGCACGAGTACCAGCAGGCAGCCGAGGCCGTCGTCAAGGCCAAGCTCGACGCGTACGTCTCGGTCAAGCCGACGCACGTCGGCCTGCGCACGGCAGAGAAGCTGGCGCTGTCCAACTACGCGGAACTGGCGCGCTACTGCAAGCAGCGCGGGCTGTTCTTGCGCGTCGAGATGGAGGACAACACCACCACCGACGCGACGCTGCGGATCTTCGAAGAGCTGCGCAAGGAGCACGACAACGTCGGCCTGGTGTTGCAGGCGCGCCTGTTCCGCACGCCCGACGACATCGCCAAGCTCGCACCGGGCAAGCTCTCGGTTCGCATGGTCAAGGGCATCTACCTCGAGCCCGCGAAGATCGCGCACGTCGATGCGGACGCGATCCGCGAGGCCTTCGTCAGGTGCACTCAGCAGCTTTTCGAGCGCGGGGCGTTCGTTTCGCTCGCCACGCACGACGAGCGCATGGGCCAGAGCTGCCTCGAGATCGTGCGCCAGCGCAAGCTCGCGCGCGCCGACTACGAATTCCAGGTGCTCTACGGCGTGATGGAACCGGTATGGGCGCGCTGGAATCAAGCGGGCCACACGGTGCGCGTGTACGTGCCCTTCGGTCCGCAGTGGTTGCCCTACAGCTTGCGCCGCTTGCGCAAGAACCCACAGATGCTGCGCCACGTGATGCGCGCGACGCTGGGTCTAGGGGGCAAGTGAGCTCTGGCCGCGCTGCGCGCGCATGCGCGATCGCCAGCGCAAATTCCTGGGCCGCGGTCGCCGCCAACGCCCAACCCGAGTTTCGGTCCGACGAGTGACGCGCGGGCCTCGGTCGTGATGCTGCGATCCAGGCGTCGAAGTCCGCGGAACCGCGCCGCCCGCGAGCGCTCACTTGCCCATCGCGAGCCGCCGCGCGAGCACCTCGGAGAGCACGCCCGTGCGGATGATCTTCTCCGCGGTCAGCTGGAAGTTGTAGCTGACGCGCACCCACGTCACCGAGCCGTCCTCGAGCACCGCGTAGCACGCTCGGTTGTCGGAATCGCGCGGCTGGCCGACCGACCCGACGTTGACGAAGAACTTCCGCTGGGGTGGAAGCTCCATCGTCAGTTCCTCGGCCCCGTTGAGGCCATGGAAGCGCAAGTTCTCGTCGTGCAGCCCGGGATGGTGCGTGTGGCCGGCGACGGCAATGCCTTCGAAGCTGTCGAACACCGCGCGCAACTTGTCCGGATTGAGGAAGCCATCGGTCGAGAGCACGTATTCCCGCACCGGATCGCGCGGCGAGCCGTGCACGAACAGGAAACGCCCCTCGCTGTGGGTCAGCGGCAACTCCTTCAAGTAGCGCCAGCGCGCCTTGCGCTCGCCACCGGAATACCACGCGGGCTGCATGCGTTCGCGCGTGAAGTCGATCGCGCCTCGCGCGTGCGGATTGAAATCAGACGCGTCGCGAAACAGCGCTTCGTCGTGGTTGCCGAGCAGTGTCAGCTTGCAACGCCTGCGCACGAGATCGACGCAGTACTCGGGTTCCGGCCCGTACCCGACCACGTCGCCCAAGCAGTAGATGGCGTCGATCGCACGCGCGTCGATGTCGGCCAGGACCGCATCGAGCGCCTCGCGATTGGAGTGCAAGTCGGAGATCAGCGCGACTTTCATCGTGCCTCGCTTTCGAGCTCGCCGAGTTGCGCCTCCGCCGCCGCCAGCAAGCGCTCTCGCACTCCGTCGAGGGGACCGGCCAGCGTCGCGCCCGAGGCCTTGGCGTGGCCCCCACCTCCAAAGCCGCGCGCCAGGCGGTTGACGTCGAACTCGGACTTGCTGCGCGCCGAGAGCTTGACCTTGCCGTCCTTCAGCTCGCGCAAGAACAGCACGACCTCGACGCGGCCAACCGCGCGCAACAGATCGAGCACGTCGTCGCCGTCGGGCAAGTCGACCTCGCCGGCGCCCGCCTGCGGCAGATCGATCATCGCGATGCGACCATCGGCTGCGTAGCGCAGGCGCGACAGGGCCCGGGCGACACCGAGCGGCTGCTCGCGGGAATTGCGCTGGTAGATCGAGCCGAACATGCGTGCGGGCTCGACGCCGCGCGCGACCAGCTCCGACGCGACCCGGAACGTCTCGGCGTCCGTGTTCGAGTACTTGAACCAACCCGTGTCGGTGACGATCGAGGTGTAGATGCCCTGCGCGGCGCGCGTCGAGAGTTCGACCCCGAGCTCGCGCGCGATGCGGTGCACGAGCAAGCCCGTCGCGGCGGCGCGCGCATCGACGTAGGCCGCGTCCCACCACGGCTGGCCGTGGAACAGGTGGTGATCGATCACCAGCTTTTTCGAGGACGACGCGACCAACGGCGCCTTAAGCGGGCCGGTGCGCTCGAGCTCGCAGAAGTCGAGCATCACCGACACGTCGTGCACGGGGAGTGCGCCGCCTTCGTACACGCGGAAGGTGGTCTCCTGGGCGAGGAAATCGAGCTGCGGCTGGATCGGATCGGGGTTGATGATCCAGACCTCCTTGCCCAGCGCCTCGAGCACGGCCGTCAGCGCGGTCTGCGCTCCGATGCAGTCGCCATCGGGACGCATGTGCCCGCACAGCACGAAGCGCCGACCCGCCCTCAACAAGTCGAGTGCGGCGCGGCGTTCCAGATCTGATTGCGGGCTCGAGGATGAGGTTTGCACGTGCGGTCGGGTCGTCAGCTCTCGCGGGTTGGCGCGGAAACCTTAGCGCGCGGCGCGCCATCGCGCACGACCCCTGGACGGCCCACTGCCGCCCAAACTCGTTCTTGGGCCGTTTTCGAGCCCAGCGCCCGCGAGCACCCGGCGTCCCGCGATCCAGGTCTGCTCGATCGCGCGCGTGGACGCGCACAGCGCATCGAGCACTGCGCGTTCCCCGCGCACCCGCTCGGGGAGCACGATCCAATCCGCGCACGCTCCGCGCTCGAGCACTCCGATGCGTCCCGCGCGCCCGATCGCGGCGGCGCCGTGCTCGGTCGCCGCCCGCCACAGCTCCCGCGCCCCCCAGCGCGCGTGCGCTGAGGCAGCGAGCCGCAGCTCACGGCGCATGTCGAGGTCCTCGTTGCTCGCCAGCGAGTCAGTTCCGAGCGCGACGCGCACGCCAGCGGCCGCGTAGCGCGCGAACGGAAACGGGGCGCGTTCGAACCACGCGTGGCTGCCCGGGCAGTGGACCAGGGTCACGCCGCGGCGCGCCAACGATTGGGGCTCTCCGCGGCGCGGAAAGTTGCCGTGCACCAGCGACAGGTTGCGCTCGAAGAGACCCGCGCGCTCGAGCAGTTCGAGGCCCGATCGCCGGGGGGAACTCCCCAGCAGCGCCGCGAGCGGGCCGCGCCCTTCGAGCAGCCAGTCGATTTCCGCCTGCGTCTCCGACCAGTGCATCTGGACCGGAAGATCGCGCCGCTTCGCGAGTGCGCCGAGCGCCGCGAACAGCGCAGGACTGACGCTGAACGGTGCGTGTGGCGAGAGCCCCTCGGCGCTGCGCTGCGTCTTCGGCAGTGCCTGCCGCAGGCGCGCGAGCGCAGGCGCGGTGCGCTGCGGATCCTGCGCGTCCAAAGCCTCGCGCATGTGAACGACTCGCAACGGGCTCGAGCGAAGGGCGACCGGCGCGGCCCCCGTGGAGTCGACGTCGACGATCGTCGTCGTACCGCTCTCGAGCGCGCGAGCCGCGCCGGCGCAGACGTCGCGCACGAGTCGCTCGAAAGTGCGGCTCGCGCGTGCCTCGATCACGGCCCGCACCCAACGCGCGAAATCTCCGCCGCGCGGAGTCTGGCTCGCCAGGCCGCTCAATTCCAAGTGCGCGTGCGCGTTGACCAGCCCGGGTGCGACGATCGCGTCTCCGAAGTCGACCCAGCGGCAGCATCGAGCAGTACGTGCGGCCGCGTTGTGACTGCGAAAGACGCGCGCGACCTGTCCGCGGCGCACGAGCACGGCGCCGTCCTCGATCACACGATCGGCACTGACGACCCACCACTTCGCGCGCGCGATGTACTCCACACCGGGATCCTAGCTGTCGAAGAGAGCCGCGCCCCGCTCACTCGTCGTCCGAGTGCGCGGGGCGCGGAAAGGCACGGCTCGACACCAGGCGGTTAGTCCGGCGTGACGTGGATGCGGACGTTGGTCACGCCCTCGATCATCGCGAAGTCGGGGTGAGCGCGATCGAAGATGATCTGGTAGCGGACCAAGTCAGGCCGCGTGGTCGCGCGGTTGAGTTGCTCGGGGTGCATGACCCAGGGAGTCAAGCTGCCGAAGGCCACCTTTTGGGTGTCGTTGACATCGAGATCGCACAGTTCCGAGGCACTCAGCAGACCGACCGACTTGGCGCCTTGGAAGCGGATGATGATCGGGGCGCCGGCCTGGGGCGGAACGAGCGTGCCGTCGTCGATCAGGTTGCCCCAGTGCTGCTCCGGTGTCGCGCCCGCGAACACCGTCGACGTGCGGTAGCTGACCACCGTCGCCGGCGTGCCCGGATTCGAGTCCAGATCCAGCGCGATGTCCATGTCCCAGCCCTTGGCATCGGTCGGATTCGGACCGGCATCTTCGTCGAGGACGAGCGCGAAGAAGCCGGGCTCGGCCGACGTCAGCCAGCACGATTGGGCGCCGCTCATGGCCTCCGCACCAACCGACTGGTCAGCCCAAACGTCGACCGAGAGCCAGTCCTCGGAGTTGTTGGGGCCGCCCGCCGGATTGACGGACGCCGCGGCCGAGGCCTGCGTCACGCCGGCATCGCCTTCGATGCGGACCAGACCGGTGCCGCCGTTGCCGCCAGCTCCGTTGCCCGCCGCGAACGACGGGCCGAAGCCACCGAAGCCACCGGTCACGATCAGACGGTTGGCCAGCGGGCTGAGGTCGATGGTGCGGCTCTGCAGCAAGATCGCTCCGCCGGATCCGCCGCCGCCGGGGGCCGCGTGCTGGCCGTAAGGCACGGCCGTGGCGAGCGCATCGCCGCCATCGCCGCCGCTGACGTCGATGCGGCCATCGATGGAGGCCGAGCGACCGGCGACGACCTGGACCGCGCCGCCGCCGCCACCGCCGCCGGCGCCGCTGTGCGAGCGGTACCAGTTGATGGTCGCGGTCACGGACAAGCAACTCGCTCCGCCGTTGGTGCGCGTGCCGAAGATGCTCGAGCCGCCACCGCCTCCGCCAGCGCCACCGCGCAGGTAGCCCAGAGAGGGCGTCAGCTTGCGCCGATCACCGGGAGCGCTCGCCGGCTCGAGACCCACCGTCGCCGAATCGCCACCGAGCGTGTCCGCAGGCGTGTTCGAGGTGTTGTTGATGCCGAGCGGCGCCGACGATAGCGCTACGCCCGAGGTGCCATCGACCGAGAACGCGCCGCCCGAGCCCGAGGCCCCGATTTGCTGGCTCTCGCAGTTGGTCGTTTGCACGTCCAGGTCGTTCTTGAAGTTGGTCTCGCTGGGGAAGTTGGCCGGCCAGTGAACGCCACCCAAGCCTGTGCCGAGGCCGGTGACTGTGCCGAATCCCAGCGCGCCGCCGACCCCCTGCCCCGGACGACCGTCGATCTGAACCGGAACAGCCACGGTATCCACGTTGGTGATGCCGTGGTTGATCAGAGGGTTGGTCGCCGACCCGCCGCAGGACGCTTGCGTGCAATTGGGCAGCGCCAGAAGCAGCGGTGCGGCGGTGTTGTCGGGCCGATCACCGCCCTGACCGCCCGCACCAGCACCAGGCCCGCCGAAGGCGCCCTTTTGGCCGAACGGTAAGTCCGAGGAGTGGCCGGCCAGGTCGCGACCGGCGGCACTGATCGTCGCGGTGTCGGCCATGTCCAGTTGGCCACG
The DNA here is from genome assembly GCA_020853575.1 of Planctomycetota bacterium. Classification (GTDB taxonomy): domain Bacteria; phylum Planctomycetota; class UBA1135; order UBA1135; genus F1-120-MAGs118. The sequence continues at coordinate 117,475 of JADYYP010000018.1, read as the reverse complement.
CGCGAGGAGTTGGAACGGGTTGTCGCCGCTGACCGAAAGGGTCACGTTGGAGTCGAAATCGACGTAGGAGAACTCGAACACGCCCGCGGTCAGATCCGGGTCGGGGATGGCCGACACCAGCGGCACTTGCGGGCTGGGGAAGTCGAGATTGGTGATGAAGTTGCGCCGGTCGAGGGAGTTGAGCAGCGCGGTCGTGCTCGCGTTGGAACCGAGTGAAGAATCGGCGCCGCCAGAGAGCGCTTCGCGGAAGTACGGAATCGACGTCGACAGCCAGTTGGTGTCGCTGGGGTCGACCGTGGCCTCCGACGTGTCGCCGACGATCGAGATCACGTCGATCGGGAACGTCGCCATGTAGAAGGTGTTGCCGACGGTGCCCGGGTTGGCCGCGGTGACGACGATCGTGTCCGAGCTTTCGGCGTAGAAATCGAGCCCGGCGATGATCGGGTCATTGAGCGCGTTCACTTCGAAATAGCGCACGAACTCTGAAACCGTGTCGCTGGTGAAGTCGTCGATCTGGACGTGGGTCGCCAGTGCCGGCGTCTTCTTCATCTCGTAGTACGCCGTGGTGTTGCCCGGCGCAGCCAGAGACGAGTCCCCGAACATCACCGCGGCGGCGTCGATCGGCTTGGGGTTGCGCAGGAACTTGATGCGCGCAATGGCCTTCGGCAGGCTGGTCGAGACCGTGCGCTGCTGCCCGTTGGTCAGCACCAAGTCGCCCAAGCGACCGGAGCCGCCGCCGTGGCCGGCCGTCAGCAATCCCGAGGTTTCCTCGCCCCAGAAAGCGCCCGTGCGCTTGGGATCCATGTTCGCGGTCGAGTTGAACTGCTCGCCGCCCTGGGGCAGCACCAGGCCCGACGCTCCGATCACTTCCGGAATGAACAGGCGCTTGCCGATGTTCGAAACCGAGTGGCCCGCGAGGTCCTTGACCGTCGTCGGAATGTCGACGATCACCACGCGCGGCGCATTCGGATCGGCGCCGGCGCTGGGGTAGCCCGCGGAGGGGAAGAACTTCAACGTCGTCGTCAGTCGGTCCTGGTCGACGGAGTAGCGGTACGTGCCGCCGATCGCGACGGCGTCGTTCGGAGTGTTGACCACGTCGCCGTCCGGGTCGACCTTGACCGAGATGAAGGGCGCCTGCCCCGAGGCCGGGATCAACAGCGTCCCGATGTTCATGATGTCGTTGAACTCGATCACCACCGGATTGAGGTCCGGGTCGTTGTCGAGGTCCGGATCCGGGTTGGCGTCGTAGCCCCGCCGCGCGTTCTTGAGCACCGTCACGGCACCCAGCTGGTAAGTGGTCAGAGGCGGCTGATTGGCCAGCGGCACGCCCGTGTTGGGGTCGACGGCTTGGAGCGTATCGAGGTTGATCGGCTGAGTGATGCCGACGGCATCGACGAAGACCGAAACCGAGGGGCTGCCCGGGACCGGGTCGATCAAGCCTTGGTTGGTCGTGATCGTGCACAGCAGCCGGCTGCGGTTCGCTTGGCCGCTGTCGCTCTTCACGAACGGGCCGTTGTCACCTTGCTCGGTGCCAGGAATGCGGATCTGGTACGACGACGTCGAGGAGAACCCGAATGACGGATTGCCTGACGCATCGATCGTGAGCTTGGGGCGGAACAGCGCGCGGCGGCTGTTCGTCGGGTCGATCTTGCGCGAGCCCGGCGGCACGGCGCCCGTGACCGTGTCCACCACCTGGAAGGCGCTGTTGGCGAGCAACGAAGTAGGATCGACGGGGCGCGAGAACACGACCGCGACGTCCTGGTTCTGATAGGTGTTGACGATGCCGCAGCTCACCTGGCTGCCATCCGAGCCGTTCGTGCAGCCGAGCGAGCACGATTGAACGTACATCGCGCCACCGCCTGCACTGCCGCCACTGCAGGAGGCCACGACCGACAGTGCGCCGGCCAACGAGCTGACGAAGAGGTACCTTGCCGCGTTCTTCATGAGGTGGAATGCCGCGCACGGGTGAGGGTGCGCGAAGTCGATAACCGAATCGGAGAGACGGGTCCGCGGGACGCCAGATGCGAGGCGTCCGAACGCAACTACCCCCCCAGGCGCGCTGCGGGGACGAGGCACTCGGACGGCACCCAACTCCGCTCGTTCGCCGAGCGACCGTGGGTTGGGCACTATAGAGCCTCGCCGCACTCGGACGCCAGAGGCCAGGCCGCTGTGGGCTTCCCGATCTCGCCGTCGCACGCAAACGCGCGTGCTTTGGGCAGGGGACTGGATCTTGCTCCGGGCGCGATGAAGACTCTCCTGGAGCGCGGAACAAAACCCATTCCCGCGCGCCGCTAGTCACCCCACAAGTCACCGCATGAGAATCGAAATCCAAGCTCTCGACCGCGCGCAGCGCACCTCGGCCACCGGGAGCAACGCAGCGCCGACGAAAGCGCCTGGTGCGATTCCGCACAAGCTCGCGCGCCTTGCGCGCAGGTTCGCCCCGGCCCTGTGCTTGGTCGCCCTGGGAGCCTGTGACGGCGCCGCGGCCCACGGCATCTCGGCCGCGGACGCACGTCAGTCCGTCGATCAGCTCGTGACTCTGTTCCGTCCGGTCGACCCCACCACCACCAGCGACGTGCAAGACCGCAACTTCCGCGAGCGCGCCGCGCTGCTGGAGAAACTCGATCAGGCCGGCCGGGAGGCCGGTCTGGCGGCGCTCGCGCGCTACCAACAGAGCGCCAGTGAGGCACTCGACGTGCGCTGGGCGCTGCTCGAGGTCGCCGCGCACAACGCTCCGTCGGAAACGCAGCCGGTGCTCGAAAAGCTGATCGCGGAATACGACGGCGAGGACGGCACGGGCTTGCGAACGCAGGCCGTTCGCATCCTCTCCGAAGCCCTTCCGGCGCGGGCCATCGAGGTCCTCGAACCCATGATCCGCGACCCCCTGGCACGGGCGACTCGGCCGCCCCACGAAGAGTTGGTCCGCGGCTGGGCCACGGCCGCGCGGAAGCTCGGTCTCAAGGAGGCGCGCGTGCTGTGCGACGTCGTGGTCGACCTCCGGCAACCGCCGGAGGCGCGCTACGCGGCAACCAGTGCGCTGGGCGAGATCGGCGGGGAGCGCGCGACCAAGGCCTTGCGCGAGGTGTTGGTCGAGGGCGCATCCGACGGCAACATCCGACGCAAAGCGGCACAAGCACTGCTCAGGATCATGCCGCGCAAGGAGTTCTGTGCCTTGATCGAGGAGATCTCGCAGCACGAGACCGATCCGGTGTTCTTGAACTTCCTGGCCGACGTGCTCGACAAGAACTGCGGCGGGCAATAGACCCTCGCGCGTGATCACCGACAGCCACGCGCACATCTACTACGACAGCTTCGACTCCGATCGCGACGCGATCGTGGCGCGAGCGCACGCCAGCGGAGTCACGCGCATGATCGTCGTTGGCACGAGCGTCGCGAGCTCGCGCCAGTGCTTCGACATCGCCCAGCGCGTGCCCGGCACCTTCCCCACCGCGGGGATGCACCCCCACGACGCGAGCGATTCGACGCCTGCCGCGCGCGCCGAGATCGAGCGCATGTGCCGGAGCGCGGAGTGCGTGGCGGTTGGCGAGACCGGCCTCGACTACTTCAAGAACTACTCTCCGAAGGAAGCACAGCTCGACAACTTCCGCTGGCATGCACGGCTCGCACTGGCACTCGACAAGCCGCTGATCGTCCACTGCCGCGACGCTCACGACGACACGCTCGCTGTGCTTCGCGAGCACGGCGGACTTCGCGGAGTGATGCACTGCTACACCTATGGCGCCGCGGAGCTGCCGCCGTACCTCGAGCTCGGCTTCCACATCTCGTTTTCCGGCGTCGTCACCTACCCGAAGAACGAGCACAACCGCGCCGCGGCGCGCGCGGTCCCCGAGGAGCGTCTCCTCGTGGAAACCGATTGCCCGTTCCTCGCGCCGCATTCGCGCCGCGGTCAACGCAACGAGCCCGCTCTGTGCCGCGACGTTCTGCAGCGCATCGCCGACGAACGTGGTACCTCACTCGAAGCGCTGGCGCGCGCCACGAGCGCCAACGCGACACGCTTGTTCGGCCTGCCTGAGTGAACTCAGAGCGCGCGAAGAACGCGAAACGCGCGCACGGCCTGGTCGACCGAGCGCGCGCACGGAGTGATTCGAACGCAGGACTACTGCACAGGCACCCACACTTGTGCGTCGACCGAGGCGCCGTTCAGGCCGACGTCGGAGCCGATGTCGTTGGCCACCGAATAGGCCGCGTCCCCGGCCGGACCACCGGCAGCGCCGGAATAGGGCGCCGGACCGCGGTTGACGTTCTGCAGGACTTCGGTGCCGTGGTTGACGAAGAACACGCGGTTGCCCGTCTGTCCGGCTTGGATCGGCCAAGCGTAGCAGCACCACATGTACTCGCAGTTGTTGGCGTCGGGGAACGTTGCGGCGAAGCCACCGGTCGCGTCCTCGGCCAGCGGCGCTGCTGCGGCATCCGGCAAGTAGATCTGGAAGATGTAGCCCGAGCGCGTGGTCTGGCTCCCCTGCACGATGCCGAAGGGTGCGGAGAGGATCGCCGGGTCGAGCTCGTCGACACCGGCCACGCCCGCCGCCGGCGCGCCCGCGACGGTCACGCGCAACGGCACGACACCCGCGAGCTCGGCGAAACAGCCGTACTCGCCCGTTCCGTCGCCGTCGCTGTCGACCGCGGAGGAAGACTGGAACTGCGCCTGCGCGCTCATCAGCGCACGCATGGTCGCGATCGCCGCCGACTCGTTCGCCGAGAGCCGCGCGGCCGCCATGCGGGGCAAGGCGACGGACGCGATGATCGCGATGATCGCGACCACGATCATCAGCTCGATCAAGGTGAAGCCTGCGGAGCGGGTACGCGCTGCGGTTCGTGAAGGGCGTGTCATCGAAATTGCATTTCGGCAACACACGCCGGGGAACCCAAGCAAAAAAGCGCGAGGCGCCTCCGCGCGGTGGAGGCGCCTCGCGTGAAGAGTCGGGAGCCCGATTACTGGACCGGGACCCAGTTCTCACCGTCCGTGCCGAGCGCACCACCGGCAACGTTGCACACGGGCGAACCCATGTCCGTCGCCGTCTGGAAGATCTCGTCGCCGGCCGGAGCACTACCGGTGCCGCTGTAGTTCGCGGCGCCCTTGTTGTTGTACTGGTAGATGTCGCCCGCCTGGTTCACGAAGAAGGCGCGGTTGCCCGTCTGCGTGAAGTTGACCGGCCAGGCATAGCAGCACCACAGCACTTCGCCGTTGTCGGGGTCGGGGAACGTCGCACCGAAGCCGCCGGTCGCGTCTTCCGCGATCGGAGCGCGCGCGTTGTCGGGCAGGAACATCTGGAAGATGTAGCCCGAGCGCGTGACCTGGCTGTTCGCGACGTTTCCGAAGGCCGCCGAGAGCACCGGCGGATTGAGTTCGTCGGTACCGGCAGCACCGGCCGCGGCGGCACCGGCCGCGCTGACACGGCAAGGCACCGTGCCGGCGAGTTCGCCGAAGCTGCCGTACTCGCCCGCGCCGTCACCGTCGGTGTCGATCGCGCCGGACGACTGGACTTGAGCTTGCGCGCTGGTCAGCGAGCGCAGCGTCGAGATGGCCGCCGACTCGTTGGCCGAGAGGCGCGCTGCCATCAGACGCGGGATCGCGACCGACGCGATGATGGCGATGATTGCCACCACGATCATGAGCTCGATCAGAGTGAAGCCTGCGTTCTTCTTGTGAAGTTTCATCTTGGTTCGATTGGTTCCGTTGGGTTGCCGGGCACCGGAACGGCACTTCCGTGCCCGGTGCTCCCCGAGTGCCGAGTTCTTCGGTCCCGGAGAAGTTCCGTCTTGAGACATGGGCCTGATTCGCGAGGCACATGCCTCCCGACGGTCCGCCCGGACCGTCGAGTCCCTCGCCGTGAGCGAACGTCGCGCACGGCGAGAAGAGCGAATCTCTCGCAGACCGCGAGATCGGCGCGTGCGGGAGCGCTTCTTGAGTTCCTCGAGAAAAGCTGCGGGCCCGCACCACTGGCGGGCCCGCAGTTTTTTCGGCTCGGTCCGGAAGCTCGTTAGCTCGGTCCGGAGAGCTTGCCGACCACGTCGAGGATCGGCAGGAACACGCTGAGCACCACACCGCCGACGATCACGCCCATGAACGTGATCAGCAACGGCTCGATCAAGCTCGTCAGGCTCTTGATCGCGGCCTTGACCTGGGCGTCGTAGAACTCGGCGATCTTCTCGAGCAGCTGCTCCAGCGCGCCCGTGCGCTCGCCGATCGCGATCATGCGCGTCACCATCGCCGGGAAGACCTTCGACTGAGACAGCGGATCGGAGAGCAGTTGGCCGTTGCGCACGCTTTCCTTGGCGGCGTCGACCGTGTTCGACACGACCTTGTTGCCAGCGGTCTCGGAGACGATCTCGAGCGTCGCCATGATCGGCACGCCGGAGCGGATCAGGGTCGCGAAAGTGCGCGAGAAGCGCGCCAGGGCGATCTTGCGCGCGATGGGCCCGAAGATCGGGGCGCGCAGCGAGAAGTGATCGAACAGGAGCTCGCCGCGCGGTGTCTTCTTGAACACCGAGACCGCGAAGAACGAACCCACGCTCGCCGCGACGACGTAGAACCAGTTGGACTTCAGCCAGGCCGACGTGTTGAGCGTGAACTCGGTCAGAGCGGGCAACTTGGTGCCCAGTCCGTCGAAGACCTGCCGGAACGTGGGCACGACGCCGAGCATCAGGAACGCCGTGATGCCGATGACCAGCACGAGCGAGATCACCGGGTAGGTCATCGCGGCCTTGATCTCGCGGCGCAGCGCCTGACTCGACTCGAGATAGTCGGCGAGGCGTTCGAGGATCACGTCCATCTGACCCGAGGCTTCACCGGCGCGCACCATGCTCACGTACAGCGGACTGAAAGCGCGCGGACAGGTCTCCATCGCGCTCGAAAGGTCCGATCCTCCGCGCAACTCGGAGCTGATGCGCTCGCACACCTGCCGCAGGCCCGGGGTTTCCGCTTGGCTGCCCAGGACTTCGATCGACTCCAGCAGCGCCAGGCCGGCGCCGACCATGGTCGCGAGCTGGCGCGTGAACAAGACGAGCTCGGTCGAGTTGACCTTGGGACTGCGGTTGAACAGCGCCGCGAAGCCGCCACCCTTGGCTGCGTTCTTCTGCGCCTGTTGCTCCAACTTGAGCACGACCAAGTTCTGCTTGCGCAGCTCGGCCACGGCCTGGTTCTTGTCGTCGGCACTGATCGTGCCTTCGACCGTTTGGCCAGTCGGCTTCTTCGCCGCGTACTTGAAGCTCGTCACGCTGACACTCCGCGTTCAGGGGCTCACTTGTCGTCCAGCGTGGTGCGCAGCACTTCTTCGAGGGAAGTCCGGCCACGTGCCACGTTGAGCAATCCGACGCGGCGCAGGGTCAACATGCCCAGCTTGATCGCCTCGGTCTTGATCTCCACGGCAGATCGACGCTGGATGACCATCGTCTTGAGTTCTTGCTCGAGGTACAGCGTCTCGAGGATCGCGAAGCGCCCCTTGTAGCCGTCCTTGCACTTCGGACAGCCCTTGGGATTGGGTGCGTGCAGTTCGAGCCCGGGGAGCTCGCTCTCGAAGAACCCCACGGAAAGGAGTTCCTTCTCCGGAAGCTCGAGCTTCACCCGGCACGCCGGACACAACTTGCGTGCGAGACGTTGCGCGCCGATGCACAAGAGCGAGCTCGCGACCATGAACGGGTCGATGCCCATGTCGCACAAGCGCGTGATGGTGGTCGCGGCATCGTTGGTGTGCAGCGTCGAGAGCACCAAGTGGCCGGTGAGCGCGGCCTTGACCGCGATGTCGGCGGTTTCGGTGTCTCGGATCTCTCCGACCAACACGATGTCCGGGTCCTGACGCAGGATCGAGCGCAGCGCACCGGCGAAGGTCATGCCCCGCTTGGGATTGACCGGCACCTGATTGATGCCGTCCATGCGGTACTCGACCGGGTCCTCGACGGTGACCACGTTGACGTCGGGAGTCGCGACCTCCTTGACACACGAGTACAGCGTCGTCGACTTCCCAGAGCCGGTCGGTCCGGTCAAGAGCAACATGCCGTAGGCACCGTTCGCGGCGCGCCGAATGTCGTCGAGCGCCTTCGGCTCGTAGCCCAAGTTGTCGATCTTGAGCGCCATGGCGCCCGCATCGAGGATGCGCATGACGGCCTTCTCGCCGCCGACGACCGGCAGGATCGAGAGGCGGAAGTCGATCTTGCGGTTCTCGTAGCGGATCTGGAACTTGCCGTCCTGTGGCGCATAGCGCTCGGCGATGTCGAGCTGCGCCAGGATCTTGAGGCGCGAGGAAAGTGCCGGAAGCAGCGACAACGGCGGGCGCATGATCTCGTACAGCGAGCCGTCCACACGCAGGCGAATGCGCATCGCGCCCTCGCCGGGCTCGATGTGGATGTCGCTGGCCTTCTCCTTCAGCGCGCGGAGGATGACCAGATTCACCAGCTTGACCGCGGGCGCGTCCTCGCCCTGGGCGGCTGCGGTCTCGATGTCCTCGGCCTGTTCGACTTGGACGTCGATCTGGGCCTCCATCCCCGACACTTCGCTCAGGAGCTGGTTGACCGCCTCGTTCTTGGTCTCGTAGATCGCCTCGGTCGCGTTCTTGATCGCCGCGGGGTGCGACAGCACCGGTCGCACGTGGCACTTCGAGATTCGCCGCAGGTCGTCGAGCAGCAAGACGTCGAACGGATCGCAGACCGCGATCGTCAGCACGTCGCCGTTGCGCGAGAGCGGCAGGATGCCGTGCTCCTGGCACACCTCCTTGGGCAGGGTCTGGAGCGCGGTCGGATCGGGCTTGATGCGCGACAGGTCGACCGGCGCGACGCCCGAGGCGCGACCGAGTGTTTCGAACAGCGCATCCTCGTGGAGCAGGCCTTGACCGAGCAGCGTGGCTACGGGTTGGCCGCCGCGTTCTCGCGCTGCTGTCCAGTCGTCGTCGGAGACCAGCCCCGCGTCGACCAGGATGCGTCGGATCTTGCCCGAGACTCGCACGTCGCTTCAGCTCCCTTTGCTCATGCCGCGCGGCACAGGGTGCGAAGTTCTGAGGCGTCACTGAGCGTGCGCTCCGCGTCGTCGAGGCGTACGCGCCCGGCGCGAACGAGCTCGGCGAGCGACTGCGCCATGGTCTTCATGCCCATGCGGCCTCCGGTTTGGATCTGCGAGTAGATCTGGTGGGTCTTGCCCTCGCGCACCAGCGCACGAATCGCGGGCGTGGCGAGCATCACCTCGGACGCCATGGCGCGCCCGCGGCCGGTCGCACAGGGCAACAGTTGCTGGCTGAACACGGCCTCGAGCGAAAACGAGAGCTGCGTTCGGATCTGCTGCTGCTGGTGCGCAGGGAAGACGTCGACGATGCGGTTGATCGTCTGCACGCAGTCGGACGTGTGCAGGGTGCCGAACGTCAAGTGCCCCGTCTCGGCGAGAGTCATCGCGGCTTCCATCGTTTCCAGGTCGCGCAACTCGCCGACGAGGATGAAGTCCGGGTCCTGACGCAACACGCTCTTCAGCGCGCGGCCGAACGCATGCGTGTCGCCACCCACCTCACGTTGCGTGACGAGGCACTGCCGGTGTTGGTGAACGAACTCGACCGGGTCCTCGATCGTGACGATGTGCCCCTGGCGCGTGCTGTTGATGTGATTGACCATCGAAGCCAGGGAGGTGGACTTGCCCGACCCCGTTGCGCCCGTCACCAGCACGAGTCCCGCGCGCAGGGAGCAAATGCGCTCGCAGACCACCTTGGGCAGACCGAGCTGCTCGAACGTGGCCATCTTGGTCGGGATCAAACGCATCACCGACGCGACGGAGCCTTGTTGGTAGAAGACGTTGGCGCGGAAACGCCCCTGCTCGGCGAGACCGAACGAACAGTCGAGCTCCCAGTCCCGGTCGAGCTTGGCGATCTGGTCGCTGGTCAACACGCTGGTGGCCAGGCGCCGCGTGTCCTCAGGCGTGAGCGGCGGACAATCGACCGGCAACAACATGCCGTCGACGCGGATGCGCGGCGGCGAGTTGACGGAGATGTGCAAGTCCGAGCCACCCTGCCGCACCAGCAGGGTGAGCAGCTCTTCCATGGTGATCATCGCGGTCGGCCTCTGACCGCGTCACGCCCACGGAGCGCACGGGGAAATCCCACGCGTAGGGAGCGTGTTCGCGGTGTTCCCTACTTCGGTGCGCGCCGCGCGCGGACTGGAGCGGCCGTCCGTCCCCAGTTGCGCGAGCCGCACCCTCGTCACCGAGAGCGCGGCTCGTGTGGAAAAAACTGCATGCAGGACTCGGGGACCGCGATGACGACGAGGCTTCGACGTCCGGCGTCCTACGGGCGACGCGCATCCAACATTCTGAGGGCTCGAGGTCTGAGCTCGTTGCGAGCCCTCAATCGTCGGACTCGTGCTTCTTGCCGATCACGGCCAGGATCTTCTGCTGCTCCTGCACCGGCACCGGAGCGTAGTCGAGCAACTTCATCGAGTACGTGCCCTCACCAGCGGTTTGCGACTTCAAGTCGCGCTGGTAGGTCTGGATCGCGGACAACGGTGCATTGGCCTTGATCACCGTGACGTGACCGTCGGCCTCGGTCCACTGATCGACGACGTGGCCGCGGCGATGGCTGGTCAGGTCCGAGAAGATCGCGCCAGCGTGGTCGGTCGGAACCGCGATCTCGAGCTCCATCACCGGCTCGAGTAGCACCGGTGAGGCCTTCTGGAACGCATCGATGAAGGCGCGCGCGCCTGCGATCTTGAAGCTCGCTTCGTCGGAGTCGACGTCGTGGAACTTGCCGTCGTAGACCTCGAAATCGAGGTCGACGACTTGGCTGTGGGTCAGCACGCCCTTGGCGACGAGCTCGCGCATGCCCTTCTCCACCGCCGGGATGAGGTTGCGCGGGATCGAGCCGCCGACGACGGCATCGGTGAAGGTCACGCCCGTGCCTTTGGGGTTGGGCTTGACGCGCACGAAGCACTCGCCGAACTGTCCGCGACCGCCCGATTGCTTCTTGTGCCGGTGGTGTCCGTCGGCCTTGCGCGTGACGGTCTCTCGGTACGCGATGCGCGGGGTCGAGTTGGAGACGTCGACGCCGTAGCGACGCTTGAGCCGAGACTCCATCACTTGCAGATGCAGATCGGAGAGGCCGCGCGCGACGAGCTCGTGAGTCTCCGGATCGTGCTTGATGACGAAGGTCGGATCTTCGGCCTCGAGTCGCCGCAGCGCCTCGCCGATCTTCTGCTCGTCGTTGCGCGACTTGGGTGTGAGGGCCAGTGCGACCATCGGCTCGGGTTGCGCGATCGGCTTCAACGCGCGGACCTTGCCCGCCGGCGTCGTGACGCATTCACCGATGTGCACGTGCTCGACCTTGGTGAACGCCACGATCTCGCCCGCCTTGGCCGTGTCAGTGGGGTCGCGACGCTTCTTGCCGACCTGGTGGAACAGGCCGCCCAGCTTCTCGGGCTTGTCGCTCTTGGGACCGACCAGCGCGTCACTCGCATGCACTTGGCCTGCGAGCACGCGCATCGTGCACACCTTCCCGACGTGCGGATCGGAGCGGATGTTGAAGACCTGCGCGAGGAACGGTGCTTCGGGGTCGAGCTCGATCTTGCCGCCTTCGGCGTCGCTCTGCTCGAACGAGCCGGGGTTCGGGCAGAACTCCGCCAGGAACGCCAACACACGGTCGACGCCCACTCCGCTGACCGGATTGCAGGCCAAGATCGGCACGAGCGAGCCGCGCGCGATGGCGTGCGGGATCTCGGCGTGCATCTCCGCATCGGTCAGGCTTTGCGTTTCGAGGTAGCGCGCGAGCAACGCTTCGTCCTCGCACGCATCCATCACGCGGTCCATCAAGTTCTGCTTCCAGCCGTGGTGGTCGACCTCGAAGATCGAGGCCACCGAGCTGAACCCATGTCCGGTCGTGTCGGGGTGATCGAAAGGCACGCACAGATCGCCGAGCGTGGCGTCGAGTTGCTCGACCACGGCATCGAAGTCGACGTTTTCGCCGTCGATGTGGGTGATCACGATGACGCGCCCCTTGCCGAGGGCCGCGGCGCGCTCCATCTTCTTCTGGAAGTTGTAGGTCGGCTTGCCCGTCGCGCTGTGGACGCCCACGACGATGTCCGCGGCCACCATGGCCCCGTTGCAGTCGGCGATGAAGTCCGCGTAGCCCGGGGTGTCGAGCAGCGTCCATTGCGTGTCACGGACAGTGCCCTGCACCACGGCCAGTTGCAGCGTGTGGCCCTTCTCGTGCTCTTCCGGCTCGGTGTCGCAGATCGACGTCTTGTCGCCGACCGAGCCCTTGCGCGGCGTCAGTCCGAGACTGTGCGCGATGGCATCGATCAAGGTGGTCTTGCCGGCCGAGGGATGTCCGACGAAGGCGAGGTTGCGAATGCCCTGCAGAGAAGAAGTCATGGGGTCTCTTTCGAGGGACGCTGAAAGTTCGTGGAAGGCGGCTCGACCGAGGGTGCGGACGTCCGCGGGGTAGTGAAGGGGCCCATGGTACGCAGCTCCGCGAGCGCTGCGGAAGCCCCGCGCAAGAGCCCTCGAAATGCCGCCAGCGCCCCATTGCAAGCGACCCCCGCAACGTGCGACGCCGCGGGTCGCGGATGGACCCACGGCGTCGTGTGGTTCGGAGTGGTGCGGCGCGCCATGCGCGCGCACCTCACTTGACGGTTTCGACGATGATCTCGACGCGCCGGTTCTTGGCCTTGTTGGTCTTGCTGTCGTTGGCCATCACCGGCCGGTGCGGCCCCCAGCCAGCGACGACGCAGCGCGAGTCGGGGATCTTGCAGTCGTTGACCAAGCAGTCGAGGACCGCCATCGCGCGCGCCAAGGACAGGTCGCGATTGGTGGCGAACTTCGACTTCGAGATCGGGTCGTTGTCGGTGTGGCCCTCGATCCAGAATTCGCCCTTGGGGTAGTTCCCGACGAGCGTCTTGGCGACCGCCTTGAGCGCCTTCTTGCCGTTGGCCGACAGCTCGGCCTTCCCAGCGGCAAACGTCAGCTCCTGGGGAATCGAGATCACCATGCGACCATCGCGCATGCCGTAGCCGATGCCCTCGGCGTCGAGCTCGCTGAAGTTCTGACCGGGCTGCTTCTGCGGCTCGCCGAGCAAGCGCGCATTGGCCTCGGCCAGCGCGGTTTCGAGCGAGTCGCGCTGGGCACTCAAGTCGCGATTCTCGCCCTTGGTGTCGGCGAGGTCGCTGCGCAGTTGCTGATTCTCCGCGTCGCGCTCGTCGAGCGCGGCCTTGTACTGCATGCCGGTGCAGCTCGACAGGGTCGGCGCGCACGCGGCCAGGGCTAGGACGAACGTCAGTTGATTCCACTTCATGGCTTCGCGATCCAAAGCGTCGTTGTGTACCGATCGAGGGCCGCGCTCGAGCTGGACGAGCCGTCGATTCGTTCTGGGACATCCGCACGGCATCGCGCGCAGAGTCCCCCTCGCGCGCGCGGCGTCAGAACCAGCGGCTCAGCTCACTCCAATACAAAAGCACGGGCAGCGATCCAAGGGCCAAGTAGGGACCGAAGGGAATCTCGCCGCCGAGTTGGCGCGCCGCGCGATAGGAGGTCGAGATCCGGTTGCTCGCGTGCCGAGCTCGCGCGCGACTGCGAGCGAAGGCGAACAAGCGCACGATGTTGGCGACACCGACGAGCGCCCCCAGGAACGATGCGATCACCAACGCGACCAGCGCACCCCCCGGCCCAACGAATCCGCCGATCGCGCCCAGCAGTTTGACGTCACCGAATCCCATCGCTTCTTTTCTGAAGGCGCGTTCACCGACCAAGCCCACGATGTAGAGCACACCAGCCCCCACCGCGATCCCCGCCAGCGCCCCGGCGAGCGCTCCGGCGCGATCGACCTCGGAAGAGCGCGACACATAGTGCGCGATCCAGGTATCGCGGTGCAGCTCCGGCACGAGCAGCGAGAGCACCGGCGCGGCCCACATGCCACCGATCGACACTTGATCAGGGATCTCGCGCAACTCGAAGTCGACGAAGGTCGCCACGATCAGCCCGCTGGCCAGCGCCAGTCGAGCCAACAGCAAGGGCCAAGCCTCGTGTGGGGTGACGTATGCGAGCGCCAGCCAAACGGCGGATGTGAACAGCTCGACCGCCGGATAGCGCGCGGAGATCGGTTGCGAGCAGCCGCGGCAACGCGCCCGCTGAACGGCCCATGAGACGACCGGGATGTTCTCGTACCAGGTCAGTTGGCGCTTGCAGGTCGGGCAGAACGACCGAGTTGGGCGCAGTACGCTGCCGTCCTTCGGCCAGCGGTAGATCGCGACGTTGAGGAACGAGCCCACGAACAGCCCGACAGTTCCCCACCAGACCAAGGCGAGTTCGCGGGGCAAGCCCAGCCAGATCATCGTTCGCGACCTCCGTTGTCGATCTCGTACTCGAGGGCGACATCGTCGACCCACGGTGGATCCCAGGGCACGTCAGGGAACATCTCGAGTTCGATCAAGAGCCTCACCGTCGGGCAGTCGACCAAGGCCGCGGGGTCGTCGACGATCACATCGCGGACGTGCTCTGCGTGCGAGTTGCCGTGCTCACCGATATAGGAAACGTGTGCCCAGCCCTGACCGTCGTGCGCGTGAACCAAGGGCTCGGCGAGCCAGCGCGAGGCCTTGTCTCCGCCCGCGGGAATCGAAGTCGAAAGCACTGACCAGCGCACGGGGCGCACCAATGGGTTGCTCGCAGGGCCGCCGACCGACCACGGGAAGTCAGCGGCCAGCGCGCGCGCGACCTCGCCGTCGACGAAGCTCGTGAACCCGAGCGCCGAGCTCGAGACGTCGTGAAACAGCACTCGGGGTGCACGGATCTGGCGTTCGCTCCCGACGCGAATCTGCCCGCCGGCGACGAGGATCACTGGGCTGTCCGAGCGTAGGTTCCCACTCACGACGAGGTCCCCGCCCGCTACGAGGACCGTGGCATCGAGGGCGCGAGAAGCGAGTCGCTCGAGTGCGGCGCATATGTCAGACGGCACGGACCGGCGACGCTCCTCCTCGAGCCACTCGTCGAATGCGCACAGTGCGCGCTCCGCCTCCTCGCGCTCCGGTCGCTTGCCGACGGGGCCGCGCACGAACTCACCCGCGATCTCGAGCGCCCCCTGGCTGCGCAGCAACACGGGTCCGCGCGGAGCGTCGATCTCGGCCAACGCATCTTCAGCAACGCTCAGCCGCGCGGCATGCACGTCGACGACGAAACTCCGGCCGGCCAACTCGACGTTGCCGTCGCGTCCACTACCCGCGGCGGCCGGCCAAGTGGGCTCGACGCGGCCGCGATCGGACCACA
The DNA here is from genome assembly GCA_020853575.1 of Planctomycetota bacterium. GTDB lineage: Bacteria > Planctomycetota > UBA1135 > UBA1135 > F1-120-MAGs118. The sequence goes on along the minus strand of JADYYP010000018.1, from coordinate 102,237 downwards.
GCGCGGTACCGTCGGATCCTCCGAATGGCGCGGAAGAGCGCCCTCGAGCGTCGACGAAACTCTCGACGTGGCGGCGAACCGTCTCGTCCTGCGGTCGCGGGCCGAGCTCGACGCGCACCAGGAGCTCCGAGCGGAAGTTCGCGTTGAGCACGCGGACCACGTGGCCGCCGAAGTCGCGCAACCGCAGGTCCCGCCGCACAGCCAGACCGTACGCGCCCGGCGCGAGCCTTCGGTCCCGCGGCGTCAGTTGCAACACCGCACAGTCATCGCGGTACGGCTCGCGCTCGTCATTGCGCACGAGGCGCGCGACCAGCGGGATGGCGTCGCCGCGCGTGCGCCCGACGGCCTCCAGATTCAGCTGTGGCAGCAGAACGAAGTCGGTGGACTCGATCGTCGCCGGGTCGAGCGGCTCCGCGCAGGTCAACTGAATGGGCTCGAAGGGTCGGATCACGGGGGTGCGCAGAACGAGTGGCGACGCGTTGGTGGGGCTCGCGTCCTCGAATACGGGCCCCGAGCGCGGCGCGCGGAGATCGACCGTTCGGAAGCGCCAACGCAAGCTCTGCGCGAGCGGAGCGCCGGACTCGCCGCGCAGTCCATCCGCCGCGGGAAATCCGCGCAGCTCGACCCAGTACTCGGTTCCTGGCGAATAGCCACCGTCGGTGCGCTCGCGCGAGAGCACCGGCGCAGGCGCGAACTCGAGGCGGTCTCCCTCGACCAGCCAGCGCCCCCGGGCGACCTCGCCCGACTCGGATACCACGCGCACGCTTCCCAAGTGCACCGATGCGGCGTCGAGGGCCTCCGAGAAGTGCAGAACGATTCGCTCGTTCAAGTACACTCCGCTGCGACTCTCGGGCCGAATCTGGCGCAGGCTCAACGTCTCCGGGGCCTGCCGTGCCTCGTGACATGCCGCAGCGAGGACGAGCGGAATAGAGAACGTCGCGCTGGCACGGAAGCGGTTCAAGCAGGCGTCATTGAAGCAAGCCCGCAGACCCACTCCCAGCGCCAGCGGGAGATCATGGCATGCGCCTCGGCCCCAAAACGCAGCGAGCCTCGCCAACGCGAGGCCCGCAGCGGTGTCGGGTGGATTCCGACCGACTCAGCGACCGAAGGCGAATCCGAGCGCTTCGAGCGACGGCGTGGCACCGCTGATCTCGTTCGAGATCATCGTCACGCGCACTTGGAAGAACTGCGAGCCCGAGAGCTCGGCCATCGTGTTCTTCCAACCCTCGTCGCCACCCAGGTGCGTGACCGTGAAGTTCGGCGCACCGCGGGCATCGTCGCCGTAGGCGTCGAAGTTGTTGGCGTCTGCCCAGGGCTGCGGCACGGTCATCGGCAGGATGCCGGTGGCGCCCCGGTACTGGACGATCAACTGCGTGCCCGCGGGCTGTCCGGACTGCGGCGGCAGCACCACCGGCTCGGCGAAGCTGAATCCGAGTCCCGCCGCGCCCGGCGCGCACTCGAACCAGCGCGAGTGCACGCGATTCACGCGCGTCACGAAATCGCCTTGTCCGAAGAAAATGACCTGGTTGCGCGGCAGGTTTCCTGGAACTCCACCCGGAGTTCCCCCGGCCGCGACGAACTGCTGATCGGGATCGATGTTGATCGGGATACCCGTCGAGCTGAAGCCACCGGCCGTGTAGGCAGTGAAGAAGGGCGCGACCTCGGTGCCGGGCGGATTGCTCGCGATGGCGAAGAAGCCCAGCAGTTGATTGGCGCCGACGATTTGCGCGCTCGGATAGACGCGGAAGTCCATCAAGAGCGGCAGTCCGATGGTCGGAACCTCTCCGAGGATGTAGAGCAGATTCGGCAAGCCCGGATCGTAGATTTGCTCGTTGCCCAGCTTCACGCCTTGGCCCGAGTTCGTGCCGTTGTTCGGCTGACCCACCGCGGTGATGCCGGTGTCGCGCCAGGTGTAGAACGTGAAGTCCTCCGCCGCGACGTCCTGGTTCAGAGGCCAGGGCGCCATGATCGTGCCGGTGGCCGCTTGGAACACGTCCACGGGAGCCAGGAAGTAGCCCTTGGACTTGGGGTGCACGACGCGCAGCGGGTCATTCACCGGATCGAGCACGTTGTCGGAGAAGATGTCCGACAGGCTCGAATTGGGGTGCAGTGGCAAGCCCGCGGTGTCGAGCACCTCGTCAGGAAGGTGCAGCGAGTGGCTCAGCGACATCTGGAACTGCGGGAAGGTGTCGACCTGCAAGCCAGAACTCGCCGGGGCCCAGTTGAGACCTTCCACATCGAGGTTGTGGAACGCGTCCGACACCACGTCGAATCCGAGGTCGGCGTGGCGCCACATGGTCATCAGTCGGCAGCCTTGAGCCACGAAGGGTAGCCGCGTCTGCGCAGCCGCTCCCGGGGTGGCGGCCGTCGCGTCTTGGATGATCATCGGCGTGTTGAGGTCGCAAATCGCCGAAAGGCGCGAAACCGAACGCGGACGGATCCGTCCATTGATCAGGTCGTAAATCAACTGACCCCGGAACTCGGGGATCGGCGGGTCTGCTTGCGGGTCGTCCTCGTCGACCGACGTGAGATTCAACATCAGGCTGCGCGTGTCCTGCGTGGCCTCGGAGGCCTTGACGCGGAAGGTCGGCTCCTGGCCGCCGCCGACGTTGTTGAGCAGCGGGACGACCAGCGCATTGCCCGCCAAATCGACCGGCCCCACCGCGCCGAGCGGCAAGCGCAGGCGATAGACGTCGTTGGAGCTGCCGCTGGTGTGTCGCAGTCGAACCAGAGGCTGCAAGGTGTACCGCGCCAGATCGGCGGAGACGTTCAGCTCTCCCGTGACCTGCCCCTGCAAGGTTGTCAGCGTCGTTCCGTAGAGCAACTGGAACGAATCGAACGCATTGACCCGCGTCGGATCCATGGGCTCGCTGAACTGCAATGTGAACGTCGAGCTGGTCTGAATGTCATTGCCCACTCCGGATCCGGGCGGCGGCTGCACGCCCACCCAGCACTCGGGCTTGGTGATCTGGTCCGTCGCGCGAGTCCAGGGTGTGCGGTACTCCGCGATCGACACTCCGAGCAACGGAACGGTGGTCCCGGGATCCACGATCTCGATTTGCACGTCCGCGACGGTGCCACCCGATGGATTGGCCCCGATGACCTGCACCTTGCCATAGAGCCCGGTGTTGAACGCGATCACGTCACCGGGCTTGGGCACGACGGCGCAGGCCGCCGTTGCGAAGGTGAGATTGGCCACGACGTCAAGACCACTCTGGAACGTCGGAGTGACCGTGACCGGCATGGCGGAGAGAATCTGCGGCGGCGTGCTGTCCGGCAGAAAGCCGTTGTAGAGGTCGGTGGTAACCGATGCGCGACCTCCGGAGCGGAACGCGCGCACGACATCGAGCGTGCTGGCGAACGGATCGGTGCTGCCGTTGCCGTTGAACGAAACCACGCGACCTTCCAGATTGCGCAGCAGCACGAACTGCTGACCGGCGACCTGACGCGTCGGAATGCGCAACACGACATTCGGCTGGGACACGATCTGTGCCTCAGGCAAGCCGACGGCGTTCGCTACCGTGCCGAGTTGCGCGGCCTCCAAGTCGGAGACCGTGAAATCGACCAGCACGCGCGTCGTGTAAAACACTCCGTCGACGAGATCCCCGCGAGTGAGATCCGGGACCACGCGAGCGCTGAACTCGCCGCTCGGCGGATAGCCGATTTCGACCCTCAGCGACTCGGCGGTGACCGTCGAAGCTTCGATCAAGTCGTCGAACGTCACGGCGATCGCAGCGTTGCGCGCCACCGCGGTGAACGGCGGGAGCTCACTGACGTCCAGGCTCTTGTCGATGACCTGCTGCAGATTCTCCGTCAGTCGATCCAGCGCGACATCGAACTGCGCGGAGCCAAAGTCGTGGTTGATCGTGAGCTTCTCGGCACCCGTAATGATGTCGCGCTCGATCGGCCGGAAGTCGGGATCGGTGATCGCGGGGTCCAACTCCGCTGCGGCCAGGAAGTCGTCGAAGATGAGCACGGGTTCGTCGTTGTTGACGCCCGGTACGGTTGCGTAGACGTCGACGATCCGCCCCCATTCGACGGCCAGGACCTTCATCACCGAGCCGTTGCCGCCGGTATTCGCGCCGACGATGAACCGTCGTTGACCGTTGGCGTCGTTCGTCGCTGCAGGGTGCACTTGAAGCGTGCCCACCGGCAGGTTGGAGGATCCCGAGCTGCGCGCGTTGTTGCACGCCAGCGGCACGAGCGCCGCAGCGACGACGAGGACCGACGCCCAACGTGACGACGAGAGACTGGTTCGAACGTTCATGGGAGCGATTGCCGCCTAGCGGGGGCGCGGCGGCACCATTCGAGAGAAAGGAGTTCGGCTGGTTGTACCACGCTCGTGGGCGGTTCGACCGCATGCACACGGGCGTCATCCGAGAGTTCGAGTCAAGCGGTCCGCCTCCCCCGCGCGAGAGACTGCGCGAGGGAGGCGATATCGATGGGACCGCGAGCGGCGCGTGGCACCGCACGCGAGGTGCGCGAGCTAGTACGAGAACGGCAGACGCAGGAACTCGAGCGCCGGAATCGGATTCGTCGGCGAGAGCTGCTGGCCCTGAGCTGCGATGTCGAACAGCACGTTGAAGCGTACGAATCGCAAGTACCCGTTCGAGGGAATGTTGAGGTTCGAGATGTCCGATGTGGGACCGATGATCGAGGTGCTGCTCGGCCCTCCGGTGATCGGATCCACGCCGGTCGCTTCGAACTGGATCGTGACCGTTGCCGAAGACGGCAGCGAGTCCGCAACGCCCGAGCTGCGCACGCGGAAGTAGGCGCGCTCGAGTGCGATCGTCGTATTGAGGCCGAAGCCCGCGGCCATGTTCGGCCCATCACCGTCGACCGTGAAGCGGATCCGATCCGTGAGGGAGTCGTAGGTCGCGTCGATCACGTCATAGCGGTTCGCCTGGGCTCCCGCCGTCAGCGTGATCATCCAGTGCTTCATCAACGCCGGCGCGCCCAGCATCGCGTCGAAGCCCGGCAACAGGCTCGCACCGGTGACCACCGCGTGGAATCCGTCGGACTCCACGAAGGGCGGAGTCGCGGTCACCGGATTCGCAGTGGGGGCGAGCAGTGAGACCGCCGCCGCGTTCATCGCCGACTCGTGTGGGTCGACGACGCCAGTGTTGGAGTCCGCGAGGACCAATCCGTTCGCCGGATTGATGCCTTGGAAGGAGAACGTGACGTCGCGATAGGTCGAAGTCGCCTCATCGAATCCACCTTCTCCCAGCGCGATCCAGTTCGAGCGGGCACGCGAGGTGCGCCCGAAGGTCGGGATCATGCGCGAGGTCGACGTGGTCGAGGTGTTGTTGCGCGACAGCGGAGGCGGAGCACACAGGTCCGCCAACGTGATTCCAGCCGTCGTCGGCAGAACGATGTCGGCGCTCGTGACGGAGGGAGGTCCAACCACACCGTTCGAAGTGTGCAGCTGGATCAAGCCCGGGCCACCATCGCCACCCGCGCCGTCGATCAGGCCCTTGCAGGGATTCGTTCCGGTCGTCTGGTAGCCGAGCGGGCACGCGTCCTGGAGTGGCAGGGTCTCCTTCTGGCCGTTGGTGCTCTGGATCGAGCCCCCGACGTCGCCGCTGCCAGCGCCGCCCTGTCCGCCACGGCAGTCGATGGCCCACGAGTTGTCGGTCGCGCTCGCGAAGTTGACCGCGAGCTTGTCGCGGAAGTCGATGCGAGACGAGCTTTGCAACACCACGTGGCCGCCCGAACCGCCACCCGAACCGCCACCGACGCGATTCAGGTAGATGGTGTTTTCGCCGCCACCTCCGAGACCACCGCGGCAAACGATCTGGCCCGCCGAACCGAACACGATCGGCCCGAGAGCCATGACATGCACTGAGCCGCCGCCGCCGCCGCCACCCGAGCCCTTCTCGTCTCCCCCATTGCTCCACGGACCGGGGAATGAGCCGCTCGTGACACGCGCGGCGTCGCCGCCAGCGCCACCGCCCGAGCCGGCCCAAGGCTGAAGGAGCTCACCCACGATCACCGTCGGAGTGGTGCTCGGCGCGACGGGGTAGACGAACTGCGTGCCGTAGAAGTTGTTGTTCGGATTGGGATCGGTGAACGGCGAGGGCGCCACGCGACCACCGATGGGTCCGTTCACGCCATTGATCGCGCCGTTGTCCGCCAGGAGATTGTCGAAGCCCGGCTCGGCGTCGTAACCGATGCGACGCTGTTCGAACAGCGCGCTCGAGGGCGGGATGGCGAGGCCGAAGAACTCATTGGGTCCGAGCACCCCGCCGCCGCCGCCGGCTCCACGTCGCTTGTTTTCCGCGGCGAGCAGACTCCAGCCGGTCTCGCCACCTTCACCGCCGCCGTCCGACACGTTGAACGCACCGTATCCGTTGCCACCCTTGGGGCTCGACGCGGTGGTGAGCGGGCTGCCCGTGCCACCTCGGCCGCCGCCGGCTTGACCCGGGGATCCAGGCTCGGGGATGTTGGTCGTGTTCAGCGTGTTCACGCCAGCACTGCTGGTGCCGCTGACGTCGACCCTGCCTCGGATCACGACGCGGCCGGCGGCCACGAGCATGAACGGGTTGGGACCCTCGACTTTGAGAGTCGCGCCCGTGTCGATGTAGAAGTCGTCGACATCGACGACTCCGCCGACCACGGTCTGGGTGCCGATCGGCAAGGTCTGCGTGATCGTGTTGGTGTTGGGCGCGAAGGTCAGCTGGTAGCCGTTGATCGTGCTGTTGGCGGTATTGAAGATCACGATCTCGCCGGGACCGATGTACCAGTCGAAGCCGCCGCCGGGCCCGCCGGTGCCTTCGAAGGAGAAGCGCGACGACAGCGCCCCGCCACCCCAACTCGCGTGGGGCTCGGCGAAGGAGGCGCCCGAGTCGTCGTTGGCCGCCGTGTCGAAGTCCTCCATGTACTGGTCGTCCAGCGTCGCTGGCGGAGTCGGGAACGGCTCGGTAGAGGCTTCAGCGAATCCTGAGACTGCGATCGGGTTGGTTTCGCCAACGATGTCCGAGAATTCGGCGGCGAGCAGCGCGCGCAGATCGGCACCCGGCGGCAGCGCGCCTTGTGGGGTCAGCCGCAGGCGCGCGCCCGGGACGGCAACCGTGTCTCCGCTGCTGTCGGTTCCGACAATGGCGCAGTTCGACTCGAGTTCAACGGTCGTGGTCAGCGGAACCCAGGTCGGACTGGGCGCCGAGGCGTCCGCGGTGAACTCCCAGCGCACGCGACTGGAGTTGATGTTGAGAGCGCTCGGATCCACGGCTTGGTTGACGCCGATCACCAACGAAACGGCGCTGTTCGGATCACCGAGCAAGTTGAGCGACAGCAGCCCGGGCAAGGGCGGGTCAAGGAATAGTTGGTTGGTCTCGACGTCGAGGGTGAACCGGTGCTGGACGAGTGTCGGCGGGTTGGTAGAGGCGTCGACGCGCTCGATGTACGTCGGATTGAAGCGCGCGAGGACATTCTCCGCGAGCGGCAGCGATCCGGCGGGCGCGTTGCAAGCGTCCGCGGGCGGAATTCCCTGGAGGACTTCGCATCCCTGCGAATTGACCCGACGGATGTTGGCAGCCGGCGGACCGACGCGCGTGTCGAGATACAGGTTGAGCGGACTGGTGGAGACCGGTGTGGTGAAATTGCGCGTCTGGCTCAGCGTGAGCGCTCGGCCCGACTTGGAGCGAATCGGCAGCGCCGAGCTCTTGTCGGCTCCGATGATGTTCAGCTCGTACTGGTAGGGATTGCTGTTGTTGTCCGTTCCGGCGAGCAAGCCAGCGTCCGTCAAGTCCGCGAGGACAGGGCACAGTGGCTGGAACACGACGATGCGACCGCCATCCTCCGTGTAGAACTCACCTGCGGTGGGGCCGCCGCCGACGCGCCGCACGTTGAACGAATTCAACGTCACGCTGCTGAAGTCGACCGGCTCCGAGAATTCGATGCGGATCGGGCGGTTGATACGCCAAACCGCGCCATCGGTGAGGTTGATCGAGGTGATGCTCATCCCCTTGCCACCGTCGCCACCCCCGTTGCAACCGGGGGTGAGGACCGCGGCCGAGGTGGCGAGAGCGGAAAGGACCAGAAAGCGTTGGCCGCTGCGCATGGGTAGGTTCATTTGAAGCTGGGGGTTAGCGCTTGAACGCGAAACCAAGTGCGGAGAGCTCGGGGATCAGCGAGGTGTTGGGGTTGGCGATGAACGTGACGCGCGCTTGGAAGTACCTCGCGCCATTGATGGCGGTGATGTTGGTCTTCCAGCTGCGGTCATTGGTGTTGACCGGGACGTTGAAGAACGACGGCGTGAACGCCAATCCGGTCGGCTGGCCGAGGATGGTGAGCTGTGCAGACGAGAACCCGTCGCCGTAGTCGTCGTAGTTGCCCGAGTCGTTGTACGGGATCACCCCTGCCGGCGGGTTGTTCAGCGTGAACGACGAAGCGCCGCGGTAGACCAGAGCGACCTGCGTTCCGGCGGGCAGGAGAGACGGTGCGGGATCGATGATCGGCTCGCTGAACAACGTGCCCGAAGCCAGCGTGTCGAACCAGATCGTGTGCATGCGGCTGACGCGGATCAGGAAGTCCGCCTGGCCGTAGTAGACGACGTTGTCGTGACCTGGTGCCGGGTTGCCGTTCTGCGGGTAGGCACCGGTCGCGTTGAGCTCCGTGTCCGGGTTGACGATCTTGATCTGCGCCGGGTTGTTGACGTTCACACCGCCGGTGGAGAACACGCGGAAGTAGGGTCGAGCCGACGAGTTGATCGCCAGCGCCACCTTGAATCCGTTCTGAGCGACGGCCTGCGTGTCTTGGTAGACGCGGAACTCCATCAGCAGCGGCAGACCGATCGTCGGCACCTTGCTCACCGGGTAGAACTTCGTCTGCGCCGTCTTGGTGATCTGCTGCAGGCGCTGGGTGTCCGCGCCATCCCCGTTGGGGCCCGCCACTTGGATCTTGCCCGTGTCGCGCCAGGTCCAGTAAGTGAACTGGCTCGGCGAGATTCCGCGGTTCATCGGCCAGGGCGCGATCGAATTGCCGGTCGCGGACTGCGTCACGTCGGTCGGCGTGACCGTGTACCCCCTGGCCTTGGCGTGCACGACGGTCAGCGGATCCCCGACCTTGTCGAGCAGATTGCCTTCGAAGTTGTCGACCAAGCCCGAAAGCGTCCAGTTGGGCAGGAGTCCGCTCGAGAGCTCCTCGTCAGGGAGGTACTTGCTGTGTGCAAGCGCCATCTGGAACTGTGAGAAGTTGTCGATCGAGGTGATCCCCGAGAAGGGCGTCCACCACAGACCTTCGACGTCGACGTTTTGGGTCGACTGGTCTCGCAGAGAGAAGCCGACATCGTGGTAGCGCCACAGGCTCATCATCTTGCTGCCGTAGGCGGAAAGCGGCGTTTGCACCGGGCCGGTGAAGGGGATCATCGCCCCCACGACCGGTACGGAAGTGTCCGCGACTGCGGAGAAGCGCGACACGCTGCGCGGCTTGATCAGGCGGCGCGCGATGTCGAACAGGATCTGGCCGCGGATCTCGGGATTGCCGTCGCCGTCTTCGTCGCCGGAATTGAACTTGAGCGCCACTCCAGCGCTGTCCACCGCCGCGGCACCCGTGGAGACCTTGAAGGGTGTCGCCGGCAATCCAATCGTCAGCGGGTTGCCCGCCAAGTCGGAGGCGCCTCCCAGGCCACCGACGAGTTCCACCAGGAACTGGTCCGCATTGCCTCCGGGAAGCTGCTTGCGCAACGGCAGCAGCGGCTGGAACGTGAACTGGCGCAGGTCCGGCGACGGGATCACGCGACCGACCACGTTCGCGTACAGCGGGTTCGTCGACGGTTTGTTGTTGTCGTAGGCGATCGTGAACGTGTCGAAGGCCTGGATCGTCGACGGATCCATGGGCTCGCTGAAGCGCACAGCGAGCGTTGCGTTGGTGGGGATCGACGCGTTCGGCGGAGCGGCCGAAGCAGGCGAGAACTTGACGAAGCAAGCTCCGTACTCGGGCAACTGGAACTGCCCGATGCCAGTGAAGGTCGTGAAGAACTCAGCGACGTTGCCCGGACTCGGGAGCGAGGCGCAGTCTTGGCAAATCGCGCGCACGCGCATCGGTCCGACGTCGCCCTGACCAGAGATCCCCGAGGTGTAGTCCGCGAGCACGGCCACGCGCGCGCCGCCGGAAATGTTGATCAGGTCGCCCTTGCGAGGAGAAACGGCGCAGGGCACGGCGGCGAAGCGGAACGTCAGGTCGAATTCCTTGAGATCCAGGCTGGGGTTGACGGCCGCCATGATGGTGACGGCTTGGACGCCCAGCAGGAAAGGCGGGTCGTTGTCGATCAGGAACCCGTTGTTCGCGTCGCCGGTGATCGACTGCTTGCCTCCGGTGCGGAACGCGCGCACCACGTCGAGCGTCGCGCTCGACGCGTCGACCGGACCGTTGGACGAGAACGACAACGCACGCCCCGTGAGGCTGCGCAACACCTGGAACTGCTGGTTCGCGCCACTCACGCGCGTGGGGACGCGCACCACCGCGTTGGGCACGTTGACCGTGACCGACTCGGGCAATCCGAGCGCATTGACCGGTAGACCAGAGTTGATCGCGTCGTCCTCGGAGACCGAGAAGTCGATGACCACGCGCGAGCTGTGGAATGCGCCTCCGACGACGTTTCCGTGCGCCGGGTCCGGAAAGATGCGCGCCTCGAAGGGCAGCGTTGGCGCGTAGCCCGTCAGCAGCCGAACCGTCTCGTGGTTGACCGTCCCCGGGTAGGCCAGATTGCCGGGCGTCGGGCTGCCCCCGTCCTCGAGCATCGAGTTGAAGCGCAGGACCATCGCCGAGTTGCGCGGGACGGCCGTGAACGGCGGCAACTCCGCGGGATCGAGGCTCTTGCGCAGCGCGACCTGCAGATTTGCCTCGGCCGCGGCCAACACCGAGCGGAACGTCTGGCTGTCTCGCGACGACTTGATCTGCAGGTGCTCGCGCTCGGTCAGGGGATCTCGGCGCAGCAGGAACGAATCGGTTTCACCGACGATGTCGTCGCCGATCACGAAGTCGACGATCACGGGCGTGGTCGACACCGAATCCGGATCGGTCGGGTTGGACCAGTCGTACACGTCGACCAGCCGCCCCCAGTAGGTCTCCTCGATCAAGAACTGGCTCACCCCACCGGAGTCCTTGGCCTCGGCGACGAAGTAGGTCCCCAGCGCGGGGTTGAGCACCAGGTCGCCATTGTTGTGGGCGCCCGACGAACCGGTGCCACCACCACTGGAACCACCCCCGCCCGCGCAGCCGGCCGCCCAGAGCATGGCGCAGACCAGCGGTGCGCGCAGGCTGCGGGCGAGGAGCGAGGACCCAACCGACGATCCGACCCCCGAAGGACGGGGTGCGGTGAGGCCGAGGCGCGGGGAGAATTTCATGGAGGTTGTGCAGCGCGGCTCTGCGCTGGATGCCATAGGCGAGGAGTGGAGACGCGGCCCAAGCCTACCGCGACGCGCGCAGCGGACCGGAGGGCGCGGATGATATAGAGCGGACCTCGCAGGTTGCTCCCGCAGCGGCATTTTTTGGCCTGGGACAAGGCCTTCCCGCTGAGGCGGCGTGAGTGCTGCGATTCGAAGCGCGTCGAACGCTGCACGCACCTGCGCGTCGGTTCCCTCCGCGTCATTCGCCTGCGACAGACCGGCCCACCGTTCGAACTCGCCGTTCGATTGGTCGCGCCGAGTCGGGTCCGAGACGAACCTCCGCGACGGGATTCCGCGCGACGGGATCAAACCTCATGCCGCGTCTGACGCGCCTTTTTCGCTCCTCGCACGCCGCCACAACTCTTTGACTGTCAGACACTAAGGAAACCGGTTGGCACGCGTCTGGGCGCTTGACGCAGCTCGACCGGGGATTCCGGCGAGCCACACCATGGTTCGCCGAACAAGGCCCGTGCGGAAGCGCACGCCGCGCATGTCGCGCACGCGGCTCGATTGCGCCGCGTGCGCGGCGCCCTCCGCGCGGCGAGCCTTAGCTCCGAGCAGCGTTCGTTCGGATCACACCGAGTTGGCGGTGTTCGCGGCAGGCTGGAACCCGTGCTGCAGCGCCTGAGCCTCGCTGTGAAACAGCACCAGGTGATCGGGGCGGATCTTGCGCGCTGCGGCGGAGTCGCGATCGTGAAAGTGGCGCGTTGTGGAGCACCCGACGACGGGAGCGTGCAGCTCCTGCGAGCAGTACCCGCAGTAGGCGCGGACAGGGAAGCGCGACGCGAGGCGGAACAGCGGCCGCACGTGACGCGTTTCCGTGCGGGAAATGCAGCTCGGGTGAGCGCATGGGTTGTCGCCCGCGAGCATCTCGTGAAAACGCGTGTCGATTTCCTTGCCTCCGACCTTCAGGTCGATGCGCCCGAGCAAGAACGCCAGGATCGCCATGCGGATCGGGACTCCACGTGCCGCTTGCTTGAAGTAGATGCTGCGCGGGTCCTCGTCCATGTCGGGCTGGATTTCGTCGCGGCGTGGCAAGGGGTGCATCACGACCGCGTCCTTCAGCGACTCGGCGTTCATTTGCCGCTTGCTCAGTTGCTGGTACTTGGTGATCGGCGCGTCGCCGTCGGTGAAGCGCTCGGTCTGCGGCCGGGTCATGTAGAGCGCATCCACGCGCTCGACGGCCAGCCCCTTGCTGCCTTCGGTGAACAGACTGAGCTGGTGAGGCTTCTGCGGTGTCAGGTACACCGCGTCCGAGGATTCGGCGAGCTCTCCCAGGCGCGACGCGTCCGCGCGCACGGGCTCGACGCCGAACTCTTCGCGCAGTCTCTGGACCACGTACGGCGGCAGCTCGAAGCCCGGTTGCGGCGTGCACACGATGTTCGCGCCGAAGCGCGCCAGCGCGTAGACGAACGAGTGGATCGTCCGGCTGTAGCGCAGATCACCGGCCAAGACCACGTTGATGCCCTCGATGCGCCCGCGCTCGAGCCACAGGTTGTAGAGGTCGCACAGCGTCTGCGTGGGATGTTCGTGGGCGCCATCACCGGCATTGATCACGGGAATCGGAGAGAAGCGTGACGCCAATCGGGCCGCACCCTCGCTCGCGTGACGCAGCACCAGCACGTCGGCATACGCGCCGCCGACGACGCGCACGGTGTCGGCCAGCGATTCCCCTTTGGACGCGGAGGTCGACTTCATCTCCGCCGCGGTGATCACTCCGCCGCCGAGCCGCAGCATCGCCGACTCGAAAGACAGTCGCGTGCGTGTCGACGCCTCGTAGAACAGGCTCGCGGAAATCAGGCCGGGACACAGGTGGGACCAGGCGCGGAGGTCGCTCGCGAATGCCTGAGCGTGCTCGAATAGAGCGCGGATCTCGGCCAGCGAGAGATCGTCGATCGAGACGAGGTGTCGGGTCGCGGGCTTCATTCGATTCGAGCGCGCGGGTGGGGCGCGGCGCGGAGCTCGATCGAAGGCGAGAGGCTACGCGCGTGCGCGCCGGAGTTCAACGCGACGCTTCGGGGAGAAGTGCGCACAGGCGCCGTTCGGCTGCGCTGCGCGCGCCGCGCGCGAGCTCCTTGCGCGCGCGTTCCAGTTCTCGGCGGGTGACCACATCGAGCGCCAGCGGCTCCCCAGGGCGCCAGCCGTCGGGCGGAAAGCCCAGCTCGGCGGCGACCAGTCGCGTCACCGCGCGCGTCGCCGCGGCGGCGTCGCCGCGGGTCGAGATCCGCGGCGGCTGTGCCTGCGGATCGACGCGCGACGGATCACACTTCGTTCGCAGCTCCACGCAGCGCCCGGCACTCGCAGGAGGCGGGACCGGTGCACGGTCGGGCGAAAGCCACAGCACCAGGTCCGCACTCCGCCGCCAGGCACGCCCTAGGTCGAGTCCGCGGCGCTCGATGGCCCCCAATTCGGATTCGGCGCGCTCGCCCGCGGTGTCCACGAAATCGAGCGGCCATCCTCCGAGGTGCACGCGTTCGACGACGACATCGCGCGTCGTTCCGGGGTGCGGTGAAACGACCACGCGTTCGCGCCCGACCAGTGCGTTGAACAACGTCGACTTGCCCGCATTGACAGGACCCGCGAGAACCACGACGGCGGGCTCGATCGCCGGACGGAGCGCCGCGCTGCGTGCCAGCAGGACGTCGATTTCGCGAACGACGTCGCGGGCGGGAAGCGAAACCCAGCTCGAGATCGCACGCGCGAGGGCACCCTCGAACTGGTCGAGCAGGATGCGGGCACCGAGATCGCTCGCTGCGCGCGCCAGCATCCATTCCGCGCGGGCCCTCACGCTGCGGAGCAGCGGTCCCGAACCGCTGCCCAAGGCGCGAGTGACGCGGCGCACGACGGCCGGGCTCCCGTGCACGTGCAATTCCGCGTGGTTCGAACTTCGACGCCAGAGCAACGCCTCGTCGAGCTCTTCCCCTTCCGCGATCAGACGCACCAGCTGCAGCTCACGCGCGTCGCTGGCCCCGACGCGCGTGATGTGCGCCAGCGCCGCCGCGACGTCGCCGCGCAGCTCGAGGACGCTCAGTCCACCGTGCCCGCGCGGAGAGAGCTGTCGAACGACGATCTCGTGCTCGTTCATCGACGCCACGCATGTCGTCGCGTGGCGCCAGCCGAAGGACCGGAACGGTCACTCGCGGCGCATAGCAGACCGATGTGCACGAGATCGCCATCGAAGTGCAGGTCGCGCTGCTCGACCCATTGCGGCGCGCGCAACATCTCAGCCGCGCCGCCCGTGACCACCCACGGAGCGCGTTCGATCCCCGCTTCGCGCGACACCAGCGTCGCGAGTTCGCGAACCGCGCCACGCAGTCCGTGGAACACGCCGGAGGCGATCGCCGCACGCGTATCTCGACCGACGGCCGCAACCGGCCCTTCGCATTCGACCCACGGAAGCCGCGCGGTTCCTTGGGCCAACGCTTTCGCGAGCAGCTTCGGCCCCGGCGCGATCGCTCCTCCGGCAAACACCGCGCGCCCTTCAGCGCTCTCCACGAGCAGTGCGTCGACCGTCACGGCAGTTCCGATGTCGATCACCAGCGCCGGCCCTCCAGTCGCTTGGAACGCGCCGCGCGCCGCGTAGAGCCGATCGCGGCCGACAGCCGCGGGCTCGCGACAGTCGTTGCGCAAGCCGCAGTCGGGCCGGGCGACCACGACTTCCCCGGGCCTGCGCTCGAGGCCGCGCACCAAGCGCTGCTCGAGCTCGTCGCCAGCGACACAGGAAATCACCCAAGTTGCGACCGTCGCGCCAGCCACACTCGCTTCCAGTCCGGCGACCAACCGATCGTCCAGTGCGAATTCCCCGCGCGCCACGACGCTCAACGCGCCGCTCGGATCGATCCGCCAGCCGCGCAGCTTGCAGGACGAATTGCCGACGTCGAGCGTGACGTGAACAGCGTTCACTTCTTCGGCGGATAGTAGGTGATCGTGCGTGTCTGGCCCTTGTTCCAGATCTCGACCACCCACTCGGTGTACTTGTCCTTGTTGCGCTTGACGAAGTTGATCGCCTCTTCCTTGCTCGTCACGGGCGTGCCGTTGATCGACTTGATCACGTCGCCGTCCTGCACTCCGTGACGCGCGGCGATCGAATCGGACTTGACGCCCTTGACCGCGATGCCGTCGTAGGCCTTGGTCACGGGATCGCGATGGCGATCGATCGAGACTTCGCTGGTGAGGATCTCGGGATAGCGATCGTTGAGCTCGAGCGCATCGTCCGTTCCGATGCGGAACTTGGTCGGCGAGATCGGCTGGGTGCGACCCGGCGGCGGAAGCTCCGGTCGTTTGGTGATGTCGAAGTTCCCCGGACGCGAAACGGGTTGCTGCCCGTCGGCGACCACCACGAAGTGCCCCGACAGATCGTAGGGCGCCTTCTCGACGTATTCGTGCTCGCGGCCGGGCTCGTTGAGGAACGCGAACTCGACTCCGCCGGGGTAGATCGCCTCGATCTTGATCTGGTTGAGCCGCCCGTCGAGCACGTCGCCGGGACGCTTCAGGAACGTGCCGTCGGAATTGCCGGGTGCCGTCACTTGCGCCGTGGACAAGTACTTGAAGATCACCTCGCTGTCCGCCGGCGCGTCGCCGTGGTAGCGGATCCCGCGGATCTTCAGCAGCGAGCTGACCGACTCGCGCGTCGGTGCCACGACCTCGGGGCCGGTCTCGACGATCTCGGGCCGTTCAGGAGGCGGCTTGCCGGTCCAGTCCATCAACTTGAGCCCGCGATCGACCAACGCGCCAGAGATCACGTTCTCTTGGCGTGTCTCGACCTCCGGCACCTTGCTGAGCACCTTGGTCATCTGCTCCTTGGTGACCGTCGGGATGTTCTTCACGTCCCGCAGCGAGAGCGCCAGGTAGGCGGTGGTGCCGGCGGCGAGGACGCCGACGCAGCTCCACACGAGCAACTTGATCTGCGCAGTGTTCATGGGGCCCCGAGGATGCTACCCGCAGTGCTCCGGCCTTCCAACGGCGCGGTGAGGCACGGGCGCACTGGGAGGGCCTCCGACGAGCGGATCGCGACGCTATTCCCTGCCAGGCGGTCGGGCCCCGGAAGTCCCGTCGCCTCGGCCGCGGCCCGAGCTCGAGGTGATGCCGCGCAGGGCGAGCACCAACTCGTCGGGCCGATCGCTGGCCGCGAGCGCGTCCTTGAGCTCGACCAGCTTCTGCTGGACGAGCCGTCGCAAGGACTGATTGAACGAGATCAACCCCGGCGTGGCCCCCTGCTCGACCGTGCGCATCAGCTCGCCCGTCTCGCCCTTCTCGATCAGCTCGCGCACGCGCGGATTCTGGGTCAAGAGCTCGAAGGCCGGCACCATGCCCTTGCCGGAGGCACGCGGAACCAAGCGTTGGGAAAGCACACAGGCCAGGTTGTCCGAGAGCCGCGATCGCACCTGGCTGTGCTGCTCCGCCGGGAAGAACCCCAGGACGCGGTCGATGGTCTGCGCAGCGTTGACCGTGTGCAGGGTCGACATCACCAGGTGCCCCGTCTCGGCGGCATCCAAGGCGGCCGAGACCGTCTCGCGATCGCGCATCTCACCGATCTGAATCACGTCCGGGCTCTGGCGCAGCGCGTGACGCAGGCCTTCGTGGAAGCTGTCGCAATCGATGCCGACTTCGCGTTGGCTGATCACGCAACGCTTCTCGGTGAACAGCACCTCGATCGGGTCCTCGAGCGTGATCACGTGACGCTCGGCGTTCTGGTTCATGTGCTCGATCATCGCGGCGAGCGTGGTCGACTTGCCGGAGCCCGCGATGCCGGTGACGAGCACCAAACCACGCTTGCGCATAGCGATCTTCACCAAGTCCTGCACCGGCAGCTCGAGGCGTTCGAGCTCGGGCGCTTGGTCGGAGATCCGACGCACGACCACGGCGGGCTCACCCATCTGCTTGTAGGCGTTCAGGCGAAAGCGGCCGAGCCCGTCGAGCTGCAGCGCGGCGTCCACCGAGCCCGTTTCGCGCCAGATGTCCATGCGGTCTTGGCCCATCACGCCCTCGAGCACCTCGAGCAGCGCTCCTGCCGCCGGCACACGCCCAGGCAGGAAACCAATGCGGCTGTCGATGCGCGTCGATGGCCGGCCACCGGCGCGGAGAATCAAGTCGCTGGCCCCGCTCTTGACCATCACCGCCAGCCAGGCTTCGACCTTGTGGCGCGGCGACATGGCCGCGATGCGATTGGATTCGGCGTTGTCGAGCGGCGCATCTCCAGCACGGGCGGCACTCGCGCCGGCAGCGGCCGTGGCCTCCAGCCCTTGCGCGAGCGGAGGCAGCTGCGGCAAAGGGCCCACTTGGTGGGATTGCGGTACGGGCGCGGGGTGCGGCTGAACCGGAGCTTGGACCGCGGGCGACTGTTGCTGGGGCGCGGGCGCGCCGCGCTGCGCGGGCTCCTCGTCCGACTTCAACGGAATGCGCGGCGCCAACGGCACCGATCCGTCCGGACGGCGCGGCTGGCCGTCCCACGGCGGCGGCTCCCAGCTGCCGCGGGGAGAGCGCGGCAACGCGGGGGGCTCGTTTCCGTACGGGGGTTGCGGCGAGGGCGTCACGTGACCTGCGAGGCAGCGGCGGCGAGAGCCACGATCGGCCTCGCGAACCTGCCTGGGTCGCATCGACCACGCGCGGACACGCGCTTGAGTCCGACTGGAAGAACCGGCGGGGCGCGGTACGCCGCACCCGCTCCAAGCCGCGGATCAGGCTCCCGACGACTGGCGAACCAGGACGCGCGCCAAGGCGAGGAGCTCGCGCAGACCGGAGCCGCGCGCGGCCGAAATGCGCAGGATCTTCGAGGTGTCGCAGCCTCCCGATTCGAGTCCGCGCAAGGCGGCTTCGAGCGCGTCGGCCCGGGCCAAGGCCTCGTCGCCTTCGCACTTGCTGGCCACGATCACGCGGGGCTTGGCGTGCAGCTCCGGGCTCGACTTCGCCAGCTCGACATCGACCACGCGCCAGGCCGAGATCGGATCGTCGACGCATTCGGCGGAGACGTCGACGAGTTGCAGGAGCACGCGGCAACGCTCGACGTGCTTGAGGAACTGATGGCCCAGTCCGCGGCCCTCCGACGCGCCCTCGATCAAGCCTGGGAGGTCCGCCACCACCAGCGTGTCGAAGTCGCCGACGCGGGCGATGCCTACGTTGGGCGACAGGGTCGTGAACGGGTAGTCGGCGATCTTGGGGGTCGCGGCCGTGATCTTGGACAGCAGCGTCGACTTGCCGGCATTGGGCAACCCGATCAATCCGACCTCGGCGAACAGCTTCAGCTCGAGTCGGATCTCACGCGCCTCGCCGGGCTGACCCTTGGTCGCGATGCGCGGAGCCTGGCGCACCGCGTTCGTGAAATGCGGATTGCCCAGACCGCCGTCGCCTCCGCGAGCGATCACCAGCCGCTCGCCGCTGCGCGCCAGATCGCGCAGCAAGTTGCCGTCCTTGTTGTCGAACACTTGCGTGCCGACCGGTACCTCCAGCACCAAGTCCTCCGAATCGCGTCCGGCCTTGTTGCGCGTACCGCCGGGCTCGCCATCGCGCGCGACGTAGCTCTGTTTGCGCCCCAGGTCGAGCAGCGAATTGAGGTGTTCGGACGTCCGCAGCACGACGCTTCCACCGCGTCCGCCGTCGCCCCCGTCGGGGCCTCCCTTGGACACGAACTTCTCGCGGTAGAACGAGATCAGTCCATCGCCGCCCTTGCCGGCCTGGACACGAATGACGGCTTCATCGCGGAACATCGGAGACGAAAAACCCGCACCAACTCGGGGCGCGGGTCCTTTGGAGAGCGGGTCGAGCAGCTCGCGCTCGCGAAGCCCGACAGCGCGAGCAACCTTGCGGCGCGGCGTCGGACATGCGGCGCGCTACTGCGCAGCGGGCTCGACCATGACGCGGCGCTGCGTGATGAAGCGCACCGTGCCGTCGGTCAAGGCGAACAGCGTGTAGTCGCTCCCGATACCGACATTGCGGCCGGGATGGAACTTCGTGCCGCACTGGCGGACGATGATCGAGCCTGCGCGCACCGCTTGTCCGCCGTAGACCTTCACACCGCGGAACTGCGGGTTGGAGTCGCGTCCGTTGCGCGTCGAACCTTGACCTTTTTTGTGTGCCATGTCGTGTGACTCTGCTGCGAAGCCGGGCCGCGGGGCGGGCCGATGGGATTGAAACCTGGAGGACCGGTGCTCTCGCTCAGCCCTGGATGTCCTGGATCTTGACGCGCACGTAGCCTTGGCGATGCCCGCGCTTGCGCCGCACGTTCTTGCGCCGCTTGAAGCGGAAGGCGATCACCTTGTCGCCCTGCTCTTCCCCGACGACCTCACCGGTCACCTTGGCACCGCCGACGAACGGCTTGCCGACGCGGATGTTGCCTTCGTTGCCGAGCAAGGCCACTTGCTCGAAGGTCACCTTGGTGCCCGGCTTGGAGTCGTGCCCGAGGTCGCAGAGGATCTCATCCCCGGCGCGGACGGTGAATTGGCGAGTTCGATCGCTGATGACGGCGTACACAGTCGGTCTCCGCTGTTCGTAAGGGGGCAAGAAGCTATCGTCCCGATCGCCCGCCGTCCATCCCCTATCTCACGGGCAGGCGCCAAAGTCGGCCGGGCCGCAGGTTGAATCCACGCGGCGGCGGCGCTCGTCAGGTAGGAAGTCAGCGCACCGCGCGCGACGCGGGCAGTGCGCTGGGACCTGGACCTGGGACCGCAGGGGCGAGGCGCGCTCAGCGCTTGCGCCGGCCCCCGGGACGCACTTCTCGCCCGTCGGCACGCAGGTAGCGCAGGACCGAGTCCTCGATCTGGTCGGAGACGGGGACGAGCTCGATCTCGCGCTCGTGCCTGACCATTAGGTCGTGGACCTCTTGGCCGTAGTGGCGCTTGAGGTACTCGGCGACTTCGGGTTGGGTGCGCACTTCGACCTTGGTGAAGCCCTTGAGGGTCAAGGCCGAGCCCAATCGTCGCAGGATCGCGCCCGTGCGCGACTCGACCGTCCGGATGCGCCCCGACCCACGGCAACGCGGACAGTTGTGGAAGAGCATCTTCGACAGACCGGGCCCCAGGCGTTGGCGCGTGAGCTCCAGCAAGCCGAATTGCGAAATGCGGCCCAGCTTGGAGCGCGCGCGATCGGGCGCGATGGCGTCGCGCAAGGCGCGCTCGATCTGCCGCCGCGATCCGTTGCGCTGCATGTCGATGAAGTCGCACACGATGATGCCGCCCAGGTCGCGCAGGCGGATTTGGCGTGCGATCTCCTTGACCGCGTCGAGGTTGGTGCGCAGCGCAACGTCCTCGAAGTCGAAACCGTCCGTACGCGTCTTGCCCGAGTTGACGTCGATCGCGACCAAGGCCTCGGCCTGATCGAACACGATCGAGCCGCCGCTGGCGAGATCGATGCGGCGCGCGAAGATGCGCTCGAAATCCTGCTCGACGTTGTGGGTGTGGAACAGCGGCTTGGGTCCCTGGTGCAGCTGGACGCGGTCCAACTTCTCGGGAATCAGCTTCTCCATGAACTCGCGCACGCGGTTGTAGACGCGCTCGTCGTCGACGATCACCGCTTCCGTGTGGTCGTTGAACAGATCGCGGATCGTGCGGATCGCAACGTCGGACTCTTCGTAGAGCGCCGCGGGGCCGCGCCCCAGGTGCAGGCGCTTGCCGAAGCTGTCCCACAAGAGCATCAGGTAGTCGAGGTCGCGCTTGAGATCGTCGCGCGTGCAACCCGTTCCGGCAGTGCGCACGATCACGCCCATGCCGGGCGGGATGTCCAGGCTCTCGAGGATGCGCTTGAGGCGGCGGCGTTCCTTCTCGTCGTCGATCTTGCGGCTGACGCCGGTGCGCGACATCGAGGGCATCAGCACCAGATAGCGCCCGGGGATCGAGATGTAGGTGGTCAGCGTCGGCCCCTTGTCTCCGATCGCGTCCTTGGTGACCTGCACCACCACCGACTGGCCCTTCTGGAGCAGATCGGAGATCGGCAAGCGCGGCCGAGCGCGGTGGCGACCGTGCTGGGGCTTCCCGTGGTGCCCGCGGTGCTCGTCGCGCCCGCGCCGCGAGTTGCGTTTGGGCTGCGGCGGAGTTTCGACGGCGTGGGCCGCGGGCGGTGCGGCTTCGAGCGCGCTGACTTCGACCAGTTCCTCGAGCTCGCCGTCGCCGGTCACGAGTTCCTCGTCGTGGGCCTCGTGGTCGGGCTCGACTGCGGTGTCCTCGTGCCCTTCGGCGTGCTCGTCGAGCGTCGCCTCGTGATCGTCGGAGGAGTGCTCGTCATCGCTTCCGTCGTGCTCGTGGTGAGCCTCGTCGGCGTGGTCATCGTGGTGCGCGCCACGATCGCGAGCGGCGGCAGCGGCGCGGTCGGAGAACTCCAATCCGACGTGCGGCTGGCTCGACTTCTCGTCCCATTCCTCGGGGTCGATCTTGTGGGTCAGGAGCTTGTCGAGGCTCCAGTCCTTTTCGCCGTACACCGAGAGCACGTCCGACGTGTGCAGGAATCCATTGCGGCCCTGACCGAAGTCGACGAAGGCTGCGCCGATCGCGGGCTCGAGATTGACGACCTTGCCACGGTAGATGTCGTTGACCAGCGTCTCGTGGCGCTTGACGTGCATCTGGAAGTCGACGATCTGACCGTCCTCGACCACCGCGACGCGCGTCTCCTCGCGGTCCGAGGCGTTGACCAAGATGATGTTCTTCTTGCCCGGCTTGGGAGCGCGAGGCTCCTCTCCACGAGCCTCCTGATCACGCGTTTCGGCGCGTGCGCGGCCTTCCTTGCGACCTGCGCGACCTTCGCCACGCCGCTCGCGTTGAGCCTCCGGAGCGGTTGCCGGCGCGCTCTCCAACTGCGGCAGCTCGTCGTCGTCGCCCGGGATGACCTCCACTCCCACCGGACCGCTCCCGGCCTCGCGCTCGCGACCGCGACCTCGCCGCCGGCGGCGGCGACGTTTGCGTCCGCCGTCGCCGTCGAGCTCGTCTTGGGAAGCCGGCGGTGTCGACGGATGCGCCTGCTCCTCGGCAGTGGCTTGCGGCTCCTCGGAAGCGTCTCCTTGATCGGATTCCTGAGACGGTTGCACGCCTTCTTGATCGCGACCGCCACGACCGCGCCGGCCGCGTCGACGCCGGCGCCGGCGCACCTCGGATTCGGACGAGCCCGTGGGCAGCGCGGGCGAGGCGACGAACACGTCGTGGTCGTGCGCGCTGTCCGCGGGAAGCCCGCCGTCCTCGGGGAGCGGCTCCAAGTGATCGAACTGAATCTCGTTGGGGGCTTCGTTCGCGTCAGCGGCAAGCGCGTGCAGTCCCGGCGCCGCGTCGAGAGCCGACGGCTCCGCTTGGGCTGCGTCGCGACCGCGACGAGCTCCGCCTCTTCGACCGCGGCGGCCACGGCGGCGACGTCGCGGACCGTCCGCGGCGTCCGCGCCAGGATCGGCGCGCTCGTCCGAGTCCGGAACCGCGGGTTCCGCCAGGGGCAGCGCATCGTCGTCGTGGTCGGGAGCGAGTTCCCGTCCACCGGCTGCGCGCACAGGCCGCTCCTCGGAGTCCTCGGGGACGTCCGAGGGCGATTCATCCGCCGCGTGCCGCGGAGCAGCTGCGTCGGCCTCGTGCAGAGCTTCGCCGCCGGGCTCACGCCGTTCGCCGCGACGGCGGCCTCGGCCCCCGCGTCGACGGCGACGCCGCGCGGGTGCGGGATCGGATCCATCGCCGGCGGGTGCGCCGGACTCGGGCTCGCTAGAGCCCGCGTCCGTGCCGTGCTGCGACGACGCAGGGGCGTCGTTGTCAGGCGATGAAGCAGTGTTGGGAAAAGATCCGGAGGGCGGAGTCGGGCGCGGATCGTCCGTGCCAGCTCCGAAGCTCGGCGGCCACTCGGCCTCCGAGGGGCGTTGATCGGTCATGAGAAAGGGCTTTCGTGTCCGGGCGCGGCCGAGCCCCTCCCGCGCGCCGGCCCGCGGCGCGGCGAACATCGCCGCGCTCGACCTGGGAGCAACGCACGGGGTGCAGAGGCGTCGCGATTGCGCCGGCTCCGGTTCGAAACGACGCGACGCAGTGCGGCGGTCGACGGTACGGAGAATCGTGGACGCAGTCGCGGACCCTCGGTCCGGACAAACGTGTTCTGGAGAAAGATGCGCGCGGCGTCGTCGGCCTGAGCTGGAGCAAACCAGCGCGGCCGCTGCGTCGCGCAGCCCTCGGCACCAGGCCGAAGGCGCGGACATGCTCCCCTATCGACAGGCCGGATTGGAAGCCAAAGCCCGAAAACCTTGGAGAAAAGAAAAAGGGCCCCGTCGCCGCGACGGGGCCCCTGGAAAGGTGCGTCAGGAAGCGCAGGCCTAGTTGTCGGCCTTCTTGCCTTCCTTCTTCTCCTTGAGCTTCTCGTAGATCGCCTTGGTCTCGGGCGTCATCAGCGACTCGACTTCGTCCTTGAGACGCGAGCGTCGGCGCAGCAGCTCACCCTGCACGATCTTCTCCGTGTCGGCGCCCGTGTGCACGATCGTGGGTGTCAAGAACACCAGCAGACTGCGCCGCGTGCGCTCGGACTTCTCGTGCTTGAAGAGCTCGCCGAGCAACGGAACCTGTGACAGATAGGGCACGGCCGAGTCCGTGCGCGTGTCTTGGTCGGTGGTCAAGCCCCCGATCATCGCGGTTTGGCCACTCTCGAGCAGCATCGTGGTGACGATCGTCGACGAGCGCGTGCGCGGCAGTGCGATCGTGCCTTCCTCACCGCCGGCGCCGATCGTGAACACGTCGAATCCAGCGGGAGCCAGCGCCGACTGACCGGTGCCCGAGAGACTGGTCTCCTTCGGAATCACCTCCATCGTCAGCGTGTTCGTGCCGGGCACGACGTGGGGCACGATCAGCAGCTGGAAGCCGACGTCGACCGGTGAGCTCTCGGCTTCGGTCAGCGCGAGCGACAAGCCGCCGGCTTGACCTTGCTCGGTCTTGGCTTCGGCGTAGCGGATCGTCTCGCCCACGAAGATCGTGGCCTCGACACCATCGAGGGCGATGATCTTCGGCGCCTGAATCACTTCGCTCTTGGTGTCGCGTTGCAGCATCTTGAGCGTCGCGTTCACGCCGGTGAACGAGAGCACGCCGAACACCGTGTCGGGCACGGTGAGCGAACCGAGCGCGACGTTCGAGTCGTTGACCGGTGCCGAGTGGCCGAGCTCGCTGACGGCGATGATGTCTTCCCAATCGCCACCGTTGAGACCGAAGGGCAAGGTCGTCGGTACCTGGCCGCCGCCGACGACCACGCGCGGACCGTTGTCGCCGTAGTCGACGCCGAGGTCGAGGATGTCGTTGTTGAGCGTCGACACGAACTTCACGTCGACGAACACTTGCGCGGGCTCGACGTCGAGTCGGTCGATCATCTGCTTGATCTCGTCGTGCACCTGAGCGGTGTCACGCACGATGATCACGTTCTGTGCTTCGACGTAGTCCAGCTCGCCACCGCCGGTCAGCGCCTTGCGCAGCGCCTCGAGCACGGTGAAGGTCTTCGAGACGTCGTCGTTCTTGGCCTGCGAGACCTGGATCGGTTGCAGGAACTCCGACTTGATCTGCGGCTTGAACTTGCTCTTGGGCCGGATGTAGCGCAGCTGATAGCTCTTCGTGACCATCTGCGCCTGCAGCGTCACCGGATCGACGACCCGCAGGATCCCGCGGTTCTCCTCGATCACCGTGAATCCCAGGGTCTTGACCGCCACGTCCAGCGCGTCGCGCCAGGGAACGTCGTTGAGCCGCAGCGAGATCGTGCCCGTGACTTCGGGCGCGACCACGATGTTGGCTCCGGCGAGCTTGCCGATCAGATCGATCACCTTGGTGATGTCGGTCGGCTCGGTCGTCTCGTATTTGACGCGCACCGGTCGTTCGATGACCAGGATGCCGCCGGTGCGCACGCTGACCACGCAGCCGGCGGTTTCGGCCGCGACATCCAGCGCGTCGCGCCACGAAACGTCCGAGAGCTGCACCGAGATCTTCGGGTACTCACCTGGCAAGAGCACCAGGTTCGCACCCGATTGCTCACGCAGGTAGTCGACGACTTCGGCCAATTCTCGGCTTTCCACGCGCAGGCTGACCCGCGCGTCCTTGCCGATGGACTGAGCGATCGCGGGCGCGCTCAAAGCGAACGCGGCGGCGAGGACACAAACTGTTTTTCGGATCACCTTTCCACTCCGTGGTTGCGCCCGGGCACTCCATCCGGGTCGCAGCCCCTATCGGCGATCAGAAGCGTCGGACTAGAACTACGCCGCGGAAGATCAGCTCCAGTTCCCCCGGACGGATCCCGCGGATGACGAGCTCGTTGGAAATCGCGTCCCCCTCCGACAGCGCGCGACCGTTGATCAGGATCACCGGCGGCACGCCTTCCTGGATGGCGATGCCACCGATGCGCAGGTCGACCTGCTGGAAGTCCATCAGGATGCGCGCCTCCTGGGCCGTACGCTTGAGCGAATCGGCGATCGCGCGCCGCACGGGATCGCTCTGCACGATCGGCAGCGAGCTCTCGACCGTCATGTAGATCTCGAGCGCGGACTTGGGCTGACCACCGTCGATCTCGCCCTGCATGCGCGCCAGGATCTGGCGCAGGTTCTCCGCGGTGGGCCCCTTGTTGCCGATGATGATGTTGTAGTCGTTGTGCAGGCTGGCCAGCGGCTCGAGGACCTCGCGCTGCAGGCGATTTTGCGCCGGCGGGAAGACCACGGTGCCCGAAGCCGCGACCTTGCGCGAGTCGTCCTCGAGTTCGGTCAGCTTGGTCTCGAAGTCGGCGCGCAGTTGCATCTGCTCGACCACGTTGAGGTCGGGCTTGCGGAACTGCTCCCACAACTTCTTCAGGTCGCCCATACCCTCGACCAGGCCGTCGACGATCAAGGTCTGCTCTTGGATCGGCTTCTGGTTGGGATCGAGCCCTTGCACGGGAACGCGCGGGTCGACCCACGGATCGCGCCGACCGCGCTGACCGCGGTAGGCATAGTGCTCGACCGAAACCGCGTCCCGGTGCTTGGCGATCTCGCCCAAGAGCAGCTCGCGCTTGCGCGCATAGCCCTCGATCTTCACCGGATCGGGACCACCCTGGGGCTTGTAGACGAAGGTCTCGACCTCGAGCTTGACCTTGTGCGCCGCGCGACCGGATTCGGCGATCACCTTCTCGGTGCTGGCCGACCAGTGGATCGTCGGAATGCGCATGAATCGCTGGTGCCCCTCGACGCGATCGAGGAACGCGAGGATCTGGAACGCGTCGCCTTCGAGCGTCAGCTCGTAGGTCACCTTCTCGAAGGCCTCCGCGTCTTTCTTCTTGGGCCCCGAGGCCTGGTCCTTCTTCTTGATCGAGGTGATGCGCACTTCGCTCGCCTCGCAGAAGGCCTGCAACTCGCGGTGCAAGTTGTAGAGGTCCTTGTCGTCGGGGAGGATGCCCTTGATCGCCTGCTCGGTTTCGCGCAGCACGATCACGTCCTTCTCGAGCTGGGTCGTGGCAGTCAAGAGCTTGCGGGAGGCATCGATGTTCTGGCGCAGCTGCAGCGTGGCTTCGCGCGCTTCACCGATGGCACCGTATTCGGACCAGATCAGGTAGCCCAGGCCCGCGAGGACGAGGCCCGCACCGCTACCGAGGTACAGGAGGAGCTTCTTCTCGTTCACGGCTTCTCACCCTCTTTCGCTTGGGGCTTTTGAGCCTTCTTCGCCGGCTCGGGCTTGGGGGGTTCTTTGCTCTTGAGCTGCAGGCTGATCGGGAAGTTCCACACGACCGAAGGTTGCAGCTCGGGGTCCTCTTGGGTTTGCGTGCCTTCCGGCGGGGCCGGCGGCATGAAGTCCTCGAGGAACGCCGACTTCTCGAGATCCTCGAGGAAGTTGGCGACTTGATCGAACTCGGGCGCGCCGGAGTGACCGGCAGACTTGAGCGAGCCCGGCGACTTGGCCTTGGGGTCGGAGTTCTGCGTGACCACCAGATCGTCGAGCCACACGAAGTGGCGCTTGCCGTCGCCGCCCTGGTTGACGACCGAGACGAGCTCGTCGACTTTCCTGGTCCACAGGATGCGTGTCTTGGTGATCTTGGCGAGCGCCTCTTCGCGGCCGGAGAAGCGCTTCTTCTCGGCGTCGAGCGACTTGTGGTAGTTGACCTGCAAAGACAGGCCATCGACCTCGGTCTGGAGCACGGCTCGTTCGCTCTCCACCTCGTTCTTGACGCCGAAGGCGAGCCAGCCGTACCAGGCGATCAAGATGCCGTTGACGGCGACGGCGCCGATCACGGTGGCCAGGACACGCACGGACGTGCGCGTCTTGCGGCGATACTGTTCAGGCAGCAGGTTGATGCGGATCATGCGGCACGCACCCTCGATGCAAGGCCCAACGCCACGACCAGCGAGGGCGCCCAGGATTCGAGCTCTTCGACATCGACGCGATCGTCAGCCACGCGCAGACCTTCGAGCGGATTCCAGGTGCGCGCCGTGCGGCCGGTGGCCTGCTCGACGTAGGCGATGACGCCTGGCGCGAGCGCTCCGCCGCCGGACAGCAGCACCTCCTCCACGCGCAGACCTTCGTGGTTCTCGACGTAGTCGAGCGAGAGCGAGATCTCGTTGGTCAAGTCCTCGAGCACGGGCTGGATCGAGCGCGCGACATCGGCTTCCTTGTCGTCCCCGGCGCGCTTGATCGCCTCGGCCTCGAAGACCTCCAGGCCCAGCTTGCGCGCGACGGCCTGAGTCATGTCGTGCCCGCCGATGCCGATTTCGCGGCTGAAGCAGGTTTCGCCGCCCGCGAGCACGTTGATCGAAGTGCGCGAGGCGCCGATGTCGACCAGCGCGATGGCCTTCTCCTCCTTGGGCTTGGCGCTGCCGTCCGCGCTCGCGGCCGGCTCGTCGACGGCGTCCTCGTCGGGTAGCCCACACAGCTCCCAGGCGTTGGCCAGCGCGAATGCGTCGACATCGATCGCCAAGGGCTGGAGGTTGTGCGCTTGGACCAGCTTGATCTGCTCGTCGATCATCTGCTGGCGGCAGGCGACCAAGAGCACGGTCATGTTGTCGTCCTTGGCTTGCTTGGCGTCGCCCTCGCCACTCTTCGTGCCGTGCCGGCGCAGTGGCTGGCAGTCCATGACGCACTCATCGAGCTCGAACGGCACGTAGCGGTCCGCCTCGACCTTGATCGCCTGGCGCAGCTCGCTCTCCGACATCTTCGGCATCTGCACGTAACGCACGACGACCGACTGGCCGGCAACCGAGGTCACGACTTGCTTGGCGCGGAAGCGGCCGCGCTTGAAGAGTTCGGCCAAGGCTTGAGCCTTGTCGCCACCGGGGGGGATCTCGATGCGCGCGAAACCGGTGACGACCGGCTCGGGCCCTTCGAGCGTGATCTCCACGGCCTTGACGACCTGGCTGCCCAGGTCCAAGCCCACGACGCTCTTGCCTCTGCGGAACACTGTTGCCTCGCCCGGAAGGGATTGCGGGAATGCCCGTGTCCACGCGGGACTCGGGTCGGAGGCACGTTTCGGAGCGTGCGCGGTCGGATGTTTAGTCGACTTCGCTGAAACCCGCGTCGACGACGGCCAACAGCTCGCGCACCAGCGTTTCGGCGTCGTCGCCTTCCGCCTTGAACTCGAGCACGGCCCCGTGCGGGGCGCCGAGTGTCATCAGCGACAGGATGCTGCGGCCGTCGGCCTCGCGGTCCAGGCACTTGACGCGCAACTTGGCGCGGTGGGCCAGTGCGATGGTGACCAGCTGGTGGCACGGTCGAGCGTGCAGACCGCGAGCGTTGACCAGCCGCGTCGAGGCGGCGTAGGTGTGCATGGCGACAGGAATTTCCAGCTCAGACGCTGGCCATCTCCTTCAGCAGCTCCACCAGGTCCGTGCGTGTCCGGGCTTGCAGGCAGAAGCGCCGGAAGTCCGCCGTACGCGACAGTCGTGCGATCCAGCGCATCATTTCGAGGTGCTGCTCGGGGTCGTGCCGATCGCCGGCCTTGTCCGGGCGGATGACGGTGAAAACGACGTGCACGGCGTCTCCATCCACGCTGCCCCATTCGACTCCGGCCGCGTGCACCGAGAGCGCGGCGGCGGTCTGCTCCAAGCCCGCGAGCTTCACGTGCGGAATGGCCACGCTCATGCCGACCCCTGTCGTGGCCATGCGCTCACGCTCGATCAGCGCGGTGTAGGCCTTGGTCGAGAGCGAGTCGTCCAGGACGCCGGACGCGACCAGGTTGTCGACGACTTCGCGCAATACGTCCTCCTTGGTCGTCGCCGACAACGAGACCGAGCAGGCCTTGGGCTTGAACTGCTTCCAAAACGTCATGGAGTGAACGCCGCTTGCACTGTGGAGGTCCGTGCGCGCGACGCGAGGGTTGGGAGGCTCGAAAGGTGGTGCACGCCAGGGTAGCACACGCGGCGACCCAGACGGTGACGGCCCGCGCGCCGTGCGACTTTCGTCGGGGCGAACGGGCCGAATCGGACGCTTGTGCGCGCGCTGGATTCAGCGCTTACCGCGCACCCGGCGATGGCGATCGATGCGTCGGTCCTTGTGACGAGTGAGCACCCGCGCCATCTTGGCCAGAGCGCCCTCGAGCGCCGCATCGAAGGCATCCGCGCGCGCGTCGACGACCAGGGTCGCGTGATGCCCGACGTTGGCGACCAGTTCGACGCGGTGCATGGCGCTCTGCCGCTCGCACAACGCGCGCAGCGAGATCACCCGGTCGTAGTGGTCGAACAGTGACTGCAGCTTGCCTTCGACGAACGCTCGAACTCGGGCGGGATAGTCGTGGTGCGGGATCGAGACGACGGTTTTCAAGCAATGTCCTTCCTGGGGCGTCGGTGCCCATCACGGCAAATCGGGTCCATGTCGCGCGATCGCCGGGGGCGAGCACGCGCACACGCGTGACCGAGCGCACACGCGCCCGGCGACGTTCGCGGTGGGACATGCGCGAGGACGCGCAGCGCTGAACGCTTGTTCTCCGTGACCGCTTCCGCTCGAGCGGAAGTGCTCGCGAGCCGATCCGGTCTGTGCAGGACGCCGACCATCGGAGAACGAGTTCACGATGGACCGCCGGCGCGGATCGGTCAAGGCCTGCTGACGCGGTTCCCTACTCAGTCCCACCAAGCGCTGACATCGGCCTGCGAACGACCGAGGATCGAGGCCAAGCGGCGATTCCAACCGGCCTCAGGAGCCGTACTGGAAAAGACCGGGCACGCCGCGCGGGCCGCGGTCGCGACCGCGAAAAACTGGCTCGGAGTACAGCACGCGCAGCATGTACAGCCCGGTCGGAGGTGCCGTGGCACCGGCCTCGCGCCGGTCCTTGGAGTCCAAGATGGCGCTGACATCGTCGGCGACGAGCTTTCCGCGCCCCACGTCGAGCAAGGTCCCCGCGATCGTGCGCACCATGTTGTAGAGGAACCCGTCGCCCTCGACGACGATCGCGAACCACTCACGGCGCGCGTGGATGTGCAGCGAACGGATGGTGCGCACGGTCGTGGCGCGCGGCGAGCCGCTGGTCGCCAGCGCCGCGAAGTCACGCCGGCCCAGAAAGCGCTCCGCCGCGTCGCGCATCGCGACGAGGTCGAGCGGGTCGCGCACCCAGTGGGAGTAGCTGGAAGCGAACGGTGGGCGAAAGCGCGACGTCGCGACGCGGTAGCCGTAGCGCTTGCCCCGAGCATGGAACTGCGCATGGAACTCGTCCGCGCAGGTCTCGAGGCGACGCACGACGACGCCCTCGGGGAGGTTCGCGTTGAGCGCATGCCGCACTCGGTCGTCGTCGAGATGCGTGTCGACGTGGAAACTCGCGACCTGCCCGAGCGCGTGCACTCCGGTGTCGGTGCGACCCGCGCCGTGGACGGCCACGTGCGATCCCAAGAGCGCCTCGAGCGCGACCTCGAGCGTCTCTTGCACCGAGT
Organism: Planctomycetota bacterium; assembly: GCA_020853575.1. Lineage (GTDB taxonomy): Bacteria > Planctomycetota > UBA1135 > UBA1135 > F1-120-MAGs118. The sequence continues at coordinate 71,067 of JADYYP010000018.1, read as the reverse complement.
CGAAGCCCTCCTGGCGTTGCCAACCGAAGAACTTCGACCCGTCGTAGGCGATGAGTGCTCGCACGTTGCGCATGACGGGGCGCGCAGGCTAGTCCTCGCGCACGGCGCCGTGCAAGCACCGTAAGGCGCGCTCAGTAGCGGCGCCGGCGATACGAGCTGGGGATGCCGAGTTCCTTGCGGTACTTCGTGACGGTGCGCCGCGCGAGATCGATTCCGCGCTGCTTCATCGCCTCGACGACGTCGTCGTCGGACAGCGGTCGGGTCGGGTCCTCAGCGTCGAACACCCGCTTGACCTGCTCGCGCACGTCGTCGCGGGCCGTGTCTCCGTCGGAGCCCGCGGCCTGGAAGAAGTGCCGCAGCGGCAGGATGCCCCAGGGCGTCTGAACGAACTTGCCGGCGACTGCGCGACTGACCGTGCTGACGTGCAAGCCGACATCGGCGGCGAGGTCGGTCATCCGCAGCGGTGCGAGGTGTCCGTGGCCTTGCTCCAAGAACGCGTGCTGGTGGCGGAACAACGCCTGGGAGATCTGCACCAAAGTCCGGCCGCGGTGCTCGACGGCTTCCACGATCCAGCGCGCCCGATCGAGCTTGCCGCGCAGATAGCTACGCACGCCGCGGTCTTGGCGCTTGTCACCGGCGAGTTGAGTGACCCCCGGATCGAGCCCGACCGCCGGCCACGCCGAGCGCTCGACGCGCACTTCCCAAGTGCCATCGGGCGTACGTTCGACGACCACGTCGGGGACGATGCCGGGCGCGGCCTGATCGTCCAGCTGCGCGCCAGGTCGTGGGTCGAGCTCGCCCAAGCGCGCGATCAGTGCACGGATCTCCGACAGTTCGAGCCCCATGGCCTTGGCCACGGTCGGCAGGCGGTTCTTGGCGATGTCCCCCAGGAATTCCTGGAGCAAACGGCGCAGCGCCGCATAGTCCCGGTCCTGCGGATCGAGCTGGCACAGCAGTGCGTCGATCGCGTTGCGAGCGCCGATGCCGCGCGGCTCGAAGCCGTGCAGCACCGCCAGCGCACTCTGCAACTCGTCGCACCCGCCCTCGAGTCCCTCGGCGTTGGCGCGCGCCAGCAACTCGTCATCGGAAAACGGGAGGAACCCGCGCTCGTCGATCGAAGCGACCAGGAAACTCACCCAACGCATCGATCGCGGCTCGAGATCGAGCAACGCCAATTGCTCTTCCAGCGCGTCGACGACGCCGTGCTTGCGATCCGGTTGGTTCTGGAGCCACTCGTCATGGCGCTCGCTGGCGTCGCGCGGTGCGCGCGGACGGAGCGGCGCGAGCGGCTCGTCCCGCTCGGGCTCTTCGACCACCAGCGCCTCGTTCTCTTCGGCTGCCTCGCGCAAGTACGCGTCGAGCTCCAAGCCCGGCAACTGCAGGATCTGGATCGACTGCAGCATGCGCGGCAGGAGCAGCATCTCCTGCCCCATCGACTGGCGAAGTTCGTGTCGCAGGGCCACGGGAGTGCTATCGGACGACTCCCGCTCGAGGTTGAGAGCGCGCTCGGCATCCGGCGTCGTCCGAGCGACGGCGCGCCCAACATGGCGCGAGCGGGTGTGCTCACTCCTGCGCGAGCTCAGCCGCGGCGCTGGTCGTTTCGCGAGAGAAGCAGCTCCACGCGACCCTCGAGCGCGTCCTCGAGCACTCCCTTGTGCAGGTACTCGATGGCGCTCCCGGCCGGCAGCCCGCGAGCCATTCGCGTCACGCGCGGCGCGAGCCCGGCCGAGTGCAGTGCTTCGAGCACCAGCCGCGCGGTCGCCTCGCCCTCCGCGTCGGGGTCCGTCGCCAGGATCACCTCGCGCGTCCCCTCCCGCCGCACACGCTCGACCAAGCGCTCGACGAACAGGTGCGTGGACTCGGTGCCGTCCGAGGGATTGAGCGCGCCCATGAGCACGTGGTATCTGCCGGCGAAGACCCGGGCGCGCTCGATGGCCTCGACGTCCCTGGGATGCTCCACCACGCACAGCGTGAGCGCATCGCGCTCGGCGTCGGCGCAGATCTCGCAGGTCTCGACGCGTGTGACGTTGCAGCACGAGCGACACAGGCGGGTGTCGCGCACGGCGCGCTCCAGTGCGGGTCCGAGTTCGCGGGCCTTGGGTTCCCGCAGGGCGTGAAAGGCCAGCCGTTCCGCGGTGCGCCGGCCGACGCCGGGAAAGCGCTCGAAGGCCTCGATCAGGCGCTCCAGAGGCTCGGGATAGGCCACGGCGCGCTGCTCAGAACAGGCCGGGCAGGTTGATGCCGCCGGTGATCTTGGCGAAGGCCTCGGTCGAAAGCCGCTGTGCCTTGCCCAAGCCATCGCGCAGCGCGGCCAGCAACAAGTCCTCGAGCAAGGACTTGTCGGGCTTCGCCAGGAGCTCCGGCGCAATCTCGACTCGCGAGACGCTGCGATCGCCCGTCACCCACACGCGCACCGATCCTCCGCCAGCCGTGCCTTCGACGGTGCGACTCTTCAGTTCCTCGCGCACCTTGTCGAGGTCGCGCTGCATCTGCTGGGCCTGCTTGAGCAGACTGCCGAGCTCTCCGAACGAACCGGTCATGGGTGGTCCTCGATCTGCCCCGAAAAAAGTTCAGCCACGTTGCGCGTGAAGTCGTCGCTCGCGCCGCCCGCGCGAGTCGCGGGGTCGTCGATGATCACCTTAATCGTCCGAGCCAGGAGGCGCGACAGGATGCTCTCGAGGAGTTCGAGAGCGACGGGCTCGCGCAACAGGGCGCGCTCGTGCTCGAGGGCGCGGCTCAATTGGATCGTGGCGCGCGCGCCGAGCGTGTCGACCAGCTGACCGCGGCGCGAGAGCGCGTCCCTGAGGTCCGGCCGAAGGCTCGCGAGCTCGGTGAGCAGCGCATTCCACACCGGTCCGTTGCCGCTGGCGCCGCTCGCTCGCGCCGGCAGCTTGGCGCTCGGCGGATCCGCCGCGATCGGCGACCGCGGAGCCGGGGGTGCGGGCGGCACGAGGATCTTGTCGCGCTCCGGGCCGATTCCCGCTGCCGCGGCCGTCGGGGAGAGTCCAGTCTGCGCCGAGGGAGCAGCTGGGGGCGACGACCGAACGCGCGCCTCGCCCACGGGCTCAGGCGTGGCGCGTGGTGCTTGAACCGGAGTCGGTGGAGCGAGGCTGGAGGTTCGCGCCGGCGGTGCGCTCTGGAGCGCCGGCGCGGGAGGAGGGCGCGGTGGAACGCCCTGCGCGCAGCGTTGCTCGAGCGCTTGCAGTCGCTGCTCGATCGCAGCGAAAGTCACCGTGGTCTCTGGACGGCACAGGTCGAGCAGCACGACCTCGAGCACGATGCGCGCTTGCTGCGGGAGCAACTCGATGCGCTCGCGCGCGTGCAGCAGCTCCTCCAACCAGATCTGGAGCCTCTCGGGGCCCAAGCGCTTGGCGCGCTCTGCGAGCCGCGCGCGCAACTCCGCGTCGGGCTCGAACAGCGCCGCGTCCGCGGCACACAAGTGACAGATCAGTCCCAAGCGCAGGTGCTGCAGCAGCGCGCTGCACAGCTCGGCTTCGCCACCCTCGGTCTTGGGCAGGCTCGCGAGGACTCCGGCGCGGTCCGAGGACTCGATCTGCGCCAGCAGCGCTTCGATCTGTTCGGCTCCTCCTTGCGGTGCGACGCGCCGTACGTCGGCGGCGTTCGGACGGTCGCCGACGAGTGCGATCAACTGATCGGTGATCGACAGCCCGTCGCGCAGCGAACCGCGCGCGAGCCGCGCGAGCTCGGATGTCACTCCGGGCTCGGGATGGATCTGCTCGCGCTCGAGCACCGCGTCCAAGTGCGCCGCGATGCGCGCTTCGGGGATCAGCGACAAGCGCACCAGTTGGCAACGGGAGCGCACCGTCTCGATGACCTTCTCGGGCTCGGTGGTCGCGAACAGGAACTTGACGTGCGGCGGCGGCTCCTCGAGCGTTTTGAGCAGCGCGTTGAACGCTGGCTTCGACATCATGTGCACTTCGTCGATGATGTAGATCTTGAAGCGCGCGCGCATGGGCGCGAAGCCGACGGTCTCCTTGAGCATGCGCACGTCCTCGACTCCGGTGTTCGAGGCCGCGTCGAACTCGATCACGTCGACGTCATGACCGCTCTCGACATCGCGGCAGTGCGCACACTCGAGGCAGGGCTCGGCGGTCGGCCCGCGTTCGCAGATCAGAGCCTTGGCCAGGATCCTCGCCGTGGTCGTCTTGCCGGTCCCGCGCGGACCACAGAACAGGTAGGCGTGTCCCACCCGTCGCTCGGCGATCGCGCCTTGGAGCGTGCGCATGGGAGTCTCCTGGCCGACGACTTCGGAGAACGTGCGCGGACGGTACTTGCGGGCGAGGACGAGGTAGGACATCGCAGTGGAGCGGCGAGGGTCCGATGGTACGCCGCGTGGTCCGCGCGGCGCTCGGAGATTCGAGCAAGCGAATGGACCGCGCGGCACATGCAGCGAGCGCCAGGCTCGAGCTGCGGCGACGACGCGGAGCGGCGCCGGTCCAGACTTGGGTGAGTTTCGACTCGCGGGCCTCGGCGCGAGAACCGTTCGCGGTCCTTGGGAGGCGCCTGCGATCGGTGGCACGACACGGTGCGTGTGCAGGCGCGCAAGAGGGCTCGGGCTCACGCACCTGGTGCCGTGACCTTAGAGCTGCTTCGTTCCCGATCTGACCCGGTTCGGACCGGAACCATCACGAGAGACCGAACCCACTTGCGCGTCCGCGTCGTCGATACCGAAGTGACGAGACCGACGAGGATGGCGGAGAGGGCGGGATTCGAACCCGCGGTACGCTTGTGACGTACACACGCTTTCCAAGCGTGCACCTTCAGCCGCTCGGTCACCTCTCCGGTAAGCCCGTCGCCGGTCGGCATGTGGCCGACCGGCGCTGCAGAGACGCCTTGGCGTCTCTGCAGAGGGATGCCCCCGAGGCCGCGCTGCGGCGCGGCCGCTGGCGGAAGCTCGAAGCAACTGCCATCCGTCGGGCAGCAGAGCACTAGCTCGACCGCTCGAGTCGTCGGCAGGGCCGCGGCCGCTGGCGGAAGCTCGAAGCAACTGCATACCGTCGGGCAGCAGAGCTCCAGCTCGACCGCTCGAGTCGTCGGCAGGGCGTCGGCCGCTGGCGGAACTTCCGCTGACGCGCGGAGGTCATCCCATGAGAATCGATGTCAAGGAACAGGATGGCGGAGAGGGAGGGATTTGAACCCCCGGTGCCCTTGCGGGCACACCGGTTTTCGAAACCGGCGCGTTCAGCCGCTCCGCCACCTCTCCACCGCGCGCGAGCGGCCTGGGGCCACTCGCGCGTGAGTCACTCGCCTTGCGCCTTGCGGCGCTTGCCTTCAAAGAACCGCCGCATCAGCTCGCGCACCACCTCGGCGTGCACGCCCTCCGCGACCTCGCAGCGATGGTTCATCCGCGGATCGGTGAGCACCTGGCCCATGGAGGCCGCGCCACCGAACTTCGGATCTCGCACCGCCCAGACGACGCGCGCCACACGCGCGTGGGACAACGCCCCGGCGCACATGAAGCACGGCTCGACTGTCGAATACACCGTAGCACCGACCACGCGTTGCGCACCGACCACTCGCGCCGCACTTCGCAGCGCCACGATCTCGGCGTGAGCCGTGGGATCGCAGTCCGCGCGCGTTCGATTGTGGCCGCGAGCGACGACACGTCCGCCGATCACGACGATCGCGCCGACCGGGACCTCGTCCTCGTCGAAGGCCGCGCGGGCCTCCTCGAGCGCCAGGTCCATTCCCTGCGAGTCGTCGCGGACCACACCAGCGCTCGAGTCTGCTCGTGCCAAGGTGTCGACCGTTCCGCCTCGAGGGGCTCTTCCAGCAGCGGGGCGCGCATCGCGCCGGAAGTTGATCTTGGTACACCCAGAAGGACTCGAACCTTCAACCTTCTGATCCGTAGTCAGATGCTCTATCCAATTGAGCTATGGGTGCGTGAGGGGGGAAGGTTGTAGAGCTCCGCGCCGGGAGTGTCAAGCGGAGGTTGGCGGGCCCCGCCATGGATTGCGCGCCGCGCGGCAGTAGGCTCTCTCCATGGCCGAACAGCGCGCACCCGTCCACCTCATCAGCCTGCACGAGCTCAAGCGCAATCAAGTCGACGACCTGCTCGACCTGTCGATGCGCCTCAAGCGGCGCGCCGGAAAGGCCAGCCTGTCCGGCAAGACGGTCGGTCTGCTGTTCTTCCGAGGGAGCCTGCGCACGCGCACGTCCCTCGAGGCCGCCACCACACAACTGGGCGGCAACACGATCAATCTCTCCGCTGCCAGCGACTTCTGGGAGCTGGAGTCGGCCGAAGGCTCGATCATGGACGGCCGCGCGCCGGAGCACGTCAAGGACGCCGCCGCCGTGTTGTCGTGCTACGTCAATGCGCTGGCCATCCGCCCCAAACCCGCGGGCGCGTCGTGGTCGGTCGATCGGAGGGACGCCGAGATCCGCATGTGGGCGCGGCATGCCCGTGTTCCGGTGATCAACATGGAGAGCGTCCTGTGGCACCCGCTGCAGGCCTTGGCCGATCTGATGACGATGCGTGAGTCGCTCGGCGACCTGCGTGGCAAGAAGCTGGCGTTCGTGTGGACGCATTCACCGACACCGGCCAACCCGGCCGCGGTCCACTCGCTGCTGCTCGCCGCGATCTCCCAAGGCATGCACGTGCGAGTCGGGGCTCCCGCGGGCTACGAGCTCGACAGCGAGGTGATGTCGCAAGCTCAAGCACTGGCCCAGGAGAACGCCACCTCGATTCTGAGCACGACCTCGATGCCGGAAGCCGCGCGCGGAGCACACGTCGTGTACGCGCGCTCATGGCACAGCCTCGAGGACTACGGCAACCCGACGCTGGCGGCGAGCCGGCGCTCTCGAGCCAACTCGTGGATGATCGACGAGAAGCTGATGGCATCCGGAGCGGAGGCGCGCCTGATGCACGCCATGCCCGTGCGCCGCAACCTCGAAGTCACCGACGAGGTGCTCGACGGTCCGCGCAGCCTGATCGTGCAGCAGGCGGAGAATCGGCTGCACTCGCAGAAGGCCGTGCTCTCGCTGCTGCTGGGCAGCTGAGAGATGGCGTGGCGCGGCCACGCCGGCCGGCTCCGCTGATCGGTCTCGCGCGGCGCGCGCCAGTGGTGCGCAACCGACGCACGCGATTCTCCCTCCGGCTCTGACGCTGCGCGGGAGCGGCGCTATCTTGCGCGCTCGCCGTCGCCAAGTTTCCGGCACGGCACCCGCGAGAACCATGACTGCACCGGACTTCGTCCATCTCCACGTCCACAGCGAGTACTCGTTGCTCGACGGTGCCAACCGCATCGAGGACCTCGTCGCGGCGTGCGTGAAGGACCGACAACCCGCGATCGCGCTCACCGACCACGGGAACATGTTCGGCGCGATCGAGCTCTACCAGAAGGCGCGCGCCTCGAAGATCAAGCCGCTGCTGGGTTGCGAGGTGTACGTCGCCAAGCGCTCGCGCCTCGAGCCTCACAATCGCACCGACAACGGCTACCACCATCTGACGCTGATCGCGCGAACGAACGAGGGCTATCGAAATCTGCTGAAGCTGTGCTCCGAGGCATACGTTCACGGTCTGCACACCCGGCCACGCATCGACAAGGAGTATCTCGCGCGTCACGCCGCTGGGATTTCGTGCCTGTCCGGGTGCCTGGCCGGGGAGATCAACCAGCTCTTCCTGCGCGGCGACGAGAAGCAGGCCGAGGCCGTCACGGAGCAATTCCGCGACCTCTTCGGACGCGACCACTTCTGGCTGGAGTTGCAGCGCAACGGCATCGACATCCAGAGCCGAGCGAACGACGCCCTGATGCGACTGCACGCGCGCACGGGCGCTCCGCTGGTGGCAACCAACGACATCCACTACTTGCGCCACGAGGACTGCCATGCACAAGACGTGCTCTTGTGCATCAACACCGGCGCCAAGCGCGCGGACGAGAAGCGCTTCAAGTTCGACACGGACTCGCTCTACTTCCGGACTCGCGAGGAGATGGGCGAGATCTTCAGCGACTTGCCGCAAGCGTTGAAAGCGACGCTGGACGTCGCCGGACAGGTCGACGTGAACGTCGAATTCGGCAAGTACCACGTTCCCGTGTTCAAGCCCGACACGGACGAGTCGCCCGACGAGCTCTTCGATCGCCTGTGCGAAGAGGGCCTGGCGCGCTGGTACGGTCGCGAGCACGCTGCCGCTCGCGAGCGACTGGAGTACGAGAAGAAGATCATCCGGCAGATGGGCTTCGTCTCGTACTTCTTGATCGTGTGGGACTTGATCCGTTGGGCCCGCGACAACGGGGTGCCCGTCGGTCCGGGGCGCGGTTCCGCCGCTGGAGCGATCGTGGCCTACGTGCTCGGCATCACGAAGGTCGATCCCCTCAAGTACGACCTCCTGTTCGAGCGCTTCCTGAACAGCGCACGCATCTCGATGCCGGACATCGACATCGACTTCTGCAAGGAGGGTCGCGAGAAGGTCTTGGCCTACACACGCGGCCGCTATGGGGCCGAGAACGTCGCGCAAATCGTGACTTTCGGCACCATGGCATCGCGCACGGTCGTGCGCGATGTCGGCCGCGTGCTGGACGTCCCGCTCAAGGACATCGACCGCATCGCCAAGAAAATCCAGGCCGGACCGAACGCCCCGAGCCTGGCAGAAGCGCTCGAGAAGGACGCGGAGCTGATCGCGATCCGCGACGAGAAGCCGGAATTCGCCGAGGTCTTCGAGTTCTCGAAGAAGCTCGAGGGCATGGCGCGCCACATCTCGACGCACGCAGCCGGAGTGGTGATCGCCGATCGTGAAATCGTCGACTACGTGCCGTTGGCGCGCCACGACACCGACATCGTCACGCAGTGGCCCGCGCCGCAGCTCGAGGAGCTCGGCCTGCTCAAGATGGACTACCTGGGCCTGCGCACGCTGACCATCCTGGAACGCGCGCTCGGCTACATCCGGCGCACGGGCGCCCAAGTGCCCGATCTCGATTCCCTGCCCGACGATCCCAAGACGTATCAGATGCTGACGGCCGGCGACACGCTGGCCGTGTTCCAGCTGGAATCGGAAGGCATGCGCAAGCTGCTCGCGCGCATCCGCCCCGACCGCTTCGAGGATCTGATCGCGGTGCTCGCTCTGTACCGACCTGGTCCACTCGAGTCGGGCATGGATGCGATGTTCATCCGGCGCAAGCACGGTGAAGAGCAAGTCAGCTACCAGCACCCGTGCCTCGAGCCGATTCTGCGCGACACCTATGGCTGCATCGTCTACCAAGAGCAGGTGATGCTGATCTCCAGCGCCCTCGGAGGATTCTCGCTGAACGAAGCCGACAACTTGCGCAAGGCGATGGGCAAGAAGAAGCCGGAGATCATGGAGAAGTTCGCGGCGCAGTTCGTGGCGGGCGCTGTGAAGAACGGTTGCGCTGAAGACGCGGCGCGCGAGATCTGGGAGAACATCGTCAAGTTCGGAGGCTACGGCTTCAACAAGTCGCACTCGACGGCCTACGCGCTGATCACCTATCAGACGGCCTACTTGAAGGCCAACCACAGGGTCGAGTTCCTCGCCGCCAACATGGCGTGCGAAATGGAGTCGTCCGAGAAGGTCAAGGCTCTGATCGACGACGCCAAGCGCGCGCACGTCGTCGTGCATCCGCCCGACTTGCGCACCTCTCGTTGGCATTTCGAGCCCCACGCTGGCGCCGTCCGCTACGGGCTCGGCGCGATCAAGGGCACGGGTGAGCGTGCGATCGGTGCGTTCGAATTGACGCGTGACACGCTGCTCCAGAAGCCCGCGCAAATCACGCTGCACGAGCTCTGCCGCAGCTGCGATCCCACGGAGGTGCCGCGCACTTGCTGGGAAGCGCTGATCAAGGCCGGCGCGTTCGACTTCTCCGGGCACAACCGCGGTGCCGTGCTCGCGGCGCTCGACGTGGCGATGACGGAGTCACAGCGCGCGGCCGCGGATCGTCGCTCGGGCCAGGGCTCGCTGTTCGGAGGTGGGCCCAGCGTGAGCCCGGTGCAACCCGCGTCCGTCGGCGACGGGATCGACGACTCGAAAGCCTGGCCGAAGAGCGAGACGCTCAAGGCCGAGCGCGAATCACTCGGCTTCTACCTCTCCGGTCACCCCTTGGAGGAGCGCGCCGGGCTGTTCGCGATGCTCTCCACTTGTCGCACCACCGAGCTCGCGGAGCGCTCGGGAGGTTCCGAGGTCCAGGTGGCCGGCCTGATCGTGCAGCTCTCCACCAGCGTCGTGAAGAACGGCAAGTTGGCCGGTCAGAAGATGGCGCGCTTGCGCTTGGAAGATCTCGACGGAGCCGTGAACGTCACGGTTTTCCCGCGGACTTTGGAGCAGTTCAAGCACAAGCTCGCCCCAGATGCGGTCGTCATCGTGCGCGGCAAGGTCGAAGAGCGCGCCGAAGAACCAGGCATCGTCCTCGATGAGGTCTTGCTCGTCGAAGAAGCGCTCTCGCGCTTCGAGGGTGGAGTGATCGTGCACCTCGAACCCGAGGACGCAGGTCTGCTGAACCCGCTGCGCGACACGCTGCTCAAGTTCCAGGGGCGCCGCCCGCTCTACTTCCAGGTCCGTGGTGGCGACGGGGCACTGCGCCGCGTTCGAGCGGGCAACAACTTCAGGGTCAACATCTCGGCCGAGTTGGCCGAGCAAGTCGATCGCATCCTGGGCAAGGGCCGCGTGCGGCTCGCGCGCATGTGAGCCCACAAGAGCGCAGGACGCGCCCTCCGCTTCGGAGTGGCGCGTCCCGGCGAAGTCTAGTCGTTTCCCGCGGTCAGGCGATCGTCCGCGGCACTGGGCACTGAGCACTGGGCACGAGGCCCGGTGGTCAGGCTCCTGCCGAGGCCTTCTTCGCCGGCTTCTTGGCCTTGGGTTGGGCGACCTCGGCCGCCTTCGCCTCCGGCTGCCCTTCGCCCTTGGGCGTGCGCTCGACGAACTCGATGATGGCCTGCTCGCCCCCGTCGCCCAGGCGACGCTTCGCCAGCTTCAGGATGCGGGTATAGCCGCCCGGACGGCTCTTGAAGCGCGGTCCGATCACGTCGAACAGCTTCTTCGCAGCAGTCTTGTCGTGAAGCCGCGACACAACCAAGCGACGCCGATGCAGGCTCCCGTCCTTGGAGAGCGTGACGAGCTTCTCGATGAACGGCCGCAGATTGCGCGCCTTGGGCAGGGTCGTACGGATGCGCTCGTGCTCGATCAACGCCGCCGCGAGATTGCGGATCAGCGCGTCGCGATGCGCGGTGGTTCGGGACAGGTGATTGCCAGCTCGTCCGTGTCGCATGACTCGGGCTCCTCTTGGATCCGCTCGCGGCGGATCAGCTCGTGACCTTCATGCCGAGCGACAGTCCACGCTCGGCGAGTTTGTTCTTGATCTCGGTCAGCGATGTCTTGCCGAGGTTCTTCAGGTTCATCACGTCGTTCTCGCTCATCGAAACGAGCTGTCCGAGCGTGGTGATGTTCGCGCCGTCGAGGCAGTTGCGCGCGCGCACCGAAAGCTCCAGTTCGGAGATCGGCTGCGAGAGCACAGCCGAGAGCTTCGACTGCTCGCGGTTGCGCTCGTTGTACGGCGAAACCGAGGGATCTTCGGCCAACGGCGACTCGTCGCGGCTCGACTCGAAGAGCACGAACGGATTCAGGTGCTTGCGGTAGATCTTGGCGGCTTCGATCAACGCCAGATCCGGCGTGACCGTGCCGTCGGTCCAGATCTCCAGGACCAAGCGGTCGTAGTTCGTGAACTTGCCGACGCGCGTCGCTTCGACGGAGTATCGGACCCGGTGCACCGGAGAATAGACCGAGTCGACCGGGATCGTGCCCAGCGCGTTCTTGTCGATCAGGTTCTCGTCGGACTGCACGTACCCGCGGCCCTTGCGCACGTCGAGCTCCATCTTGAACTCGCGGTCGGACGTCAAGGTCAAGAGGTGCAGGTCAGAGCTGATCACCTTGGCGTCACCGGGGCATTGCACGTCGGCGCCGGTGACAGGTCCCTTGCCCTTCTTCTGGATGCGACACACGATCGGCTCGTTGCCGTCGTGGCGAATGCGCAGCTTCTTGACGTTCAAGATGATGTCGGTCACGTCCTCGAGCACGCCGGAAAGCGAGTCGAACTCGTGGGCTGCGCCCTCGATCCGAACGGAGGTCACCGCGGTGCCCTCGATCGACGAGAGCAGCACGCGCCGCAAGCCGTTGCCGATCGTGTGACCAAACCCCTGCTCGAAGGGCTCGACCGCGAAGCGGCCGTACTCCTTGGTGAGCGTGGACTTGTCGGGGACGACCTTGCTCGGCAGTTCGAAGTTACGCCAACGGATTCTCATGAGTGGGTCCTCTGGGGGCCTCGTGCGGCGCCGACTACTTCGAGCAGAGCTCGATGATCAGCTGCTCTTGGATCGGGTGCGGAACGTCCTCGCGCTTGGGCAAGGTTGCGACGCGGACGGTCAGGTTGTCGCGATTGACCTCGAGCCAGGCCGGCACGGGCTGCGACTTGTTGACTTCGAGCGACTCGGCGACCTGCTTGCGCACGCCTTCCTTGTTGCGCACGGTGACGACATCGCCGGGACGCACACTGAACGACGCCACGTCGACGAATCGGCCGTTGACGGCGAAGTGACCGTGGTTCACCAGCTGGCGCGCGTGGTTGCGCGAAAGAGCGAAGCCCGCGGCGAGGACGACGTTGTCGAGCCGGCGCTCGAGCAGCACCATCAGGTTCTCACCTGTGTTGCCCTTCATGCGCTCGGCCTCGTGGAAGTAGATCTTGAACTGCCGCTCCCACACGCCGTAGATGCGCTTGAGCTTCTGCTTCTCGCGCACGCGCACGCCGAAGTCCGTGGGCTTGGTGCGCTTCTGGGCGTGGACGCCCGGCGGATAGTCACGCCGGGAAACGGCGCATTTGTCGGTAAAGCAGCGCTGGCCCTTGAGGAACAGCTTCATGCCCTCACGGCGGCACAGCTTGCACTTGTTGTCTACGAATCGACCCATGTGTTCTTCCTCGAGATGCGCCTAGACGCGACGACGCTTGCGGGCACGGCAGCCGTTGTGCGGGAGCGGCGTGCAGTCCTCGATGGCGATGATGTTGAGGCCAGCGTTGGACAACGCCCGAATCGCGGACTCACGGCCCGAGCCTGCGCCACGCACCTTGACCAGCACTTCGCGCACACCCTGCCGAGCGGCGTTTTGCGCGGCGTGCTCTGCGGCGCGAGTCGCTGCGAACGGCGTGCTCTTTCGCGTGCCCTTGAAGCCGACGATGCCCGCCGATCCCCAGGAAATCGTGTCGCCCTTCGCGTCCGTCACGGTGACGTGCGTGTTGTTGAAAGACGCCTTCACGTGCACGACGGCACGCGCGACGTTGCGCTTGATCTTCTTCTTGACTGCGGCCTTGCTCATGATGGCTTACTTCATCCCCTTCACGGACTTCTTGCCGGCAACCGTCTTTCTCGGGCCCTTGCGGGTGCGTGCGTTGGTGCGCGTGCGCTGCCCGCGAACCGGGAGTCCGCGGCGATGACGCATGCCGCGGTAGCATCCGATCTCGCGCAGCCGGTTGATGTTGGCTGCAACCTGCCGACGGAGCTGGCCCTCGACGGCGTAGGTCTTCTGGATGTAGGTCGCCAGGTGCGCGATCTGATCCTCGTTCAGGTCGCGCGCGCGCATTCCGCGGTCGAGACCGGTCGAGTCGCAGATCTTCTGCGCGGTTTCACGGCCGATGCCGTAGATGTACGTGAGCGCAATTTCGAGGCGCTTCTGGGGCGGGATGTCGACGCCGATGAGACGGGGCATGTTTCGTGCTACTCCGGTTCCTTGCCCAGGAAGTTATTTGCCCTGACGCTGCTTGTGCGTCGGCTCTTTGCAGATGACGAAGACGACGCCACGGCGGCGCACGACCTTGCAGTTGGCGCACATGCGCCGCACGCTGGAACGCACTTTCATTCTTGGGGACTCCGAGGTTTGCGGTCGCCGCGATAGATGATGCGGCCCTTGGTCAAGTCGTAGGGGGACATCTCGACCGTGATCTTGTCGCCGGGCAGGATGCGGATGTAGTGCATGCGCATCTTGCCGCTGACGTGAGCCAGGATCTGGTGGCCGGACGCGAGTTTCGCACGGAAGCGCGCGTTGGGCAGCGCCTCGGTCACGATCGCCTCCACGGTGATCGGTTCTTCCTTGGCCACTAGTGCGCTCCTTGCTTGGCCCACTGGAGCATCGCCGCGAACACTTGGTCGGGCGCCTGACTGCCGTCGACGTCGAAGCGCTGTCCGCGCTTGCCGTAGTGGTCCTCGACGGGCTTGGTTTGCGTGTGGTAGACGGCCAGGCGCTTGCTCGCGACCTCGACCGTATCGTCGCTGCGCTGGAACAGCTGTCCCCCACACTTGTCGCACAGGCCTCGCTTGGCGGGCGGCGAGGTGCGCTCGTGGTGGATGTTCCCGCACTGCTTGCAGGTCCAGCGTCCGGTCAATCGACCGACCAGGATGCTGTCCGCGACAACCAGATTGATCGCACGCGCTTTGGTGGCACCGAGTCGAGCGTCCAGCGCGACTGCCTGTGCGACGGTCCGCGGGAATCCGTCGAGCAGGTAGCCGGCCCCGCAATCCGAGTGGGACACGCGATCGAACAGCATGTCGATCACCAACTCGTCCGGTACCAGCTGGCCGGCGTCCATGAAGCCCTTGGCCCTCTGCCCGAGCGCGGTGCCCTTGCCCAGATTCTCGCGGAACAAGTCTCCCGTCGAGACGTGAGGCAACGAGAGCGCGGCGCTCAGACGCACCGCCTGAGTTCCCTTGCCGGCCCCCGGAGGCCCCAAAAGGATGAGCACGTTGGACATGGCATCACTGCTTCTTGGTCCAACCCGCAGCGGACGACCCAGCGCCGCCCTTCATGAAGCCGTCGTAGTTGCGCATCACGAGCTGAGCGTTGAGCTTGTCGACGACGTCCATGGCGACACCCACGACGATCAGGACCGACGTGCCACCCAGGAAGTACGCCATCGCCGGAGTCAGCGGAGTGCTCGCCGTGACGAAGCCTGGAAGCACCGAAAGCAGTGCCAGGAACGCGGCTCCGACGACCGTGATGCGCGTCAACGTGTGGTCCAGGAACTCCGCGGTTTGCTTGCCCGGACGTCGACCGGGGATGAACGAGCCGCGCTCGCGCAAGTCGTCCGCGATCTGGTCCGGCTGGAACATCAGTCGATTCCAGAAGAAGCAGAACGCGAAGATCAGGGTGATCTGCAGCGTGATGTGGATGAACCCCTGCCGGTCCTCGAAGATCCGCGCCAGCCAAGGCTGGTCGATGGCCGCGAACACCACACCGGGCAGAACGAAGATGATCGAAGCGAACACGATCGGCATCACGCCGGCCATGTTGATCTTGAGCGGAAGGTAGTGACGCTGGCCACCGTAGACGCGGCGACCGCGCTGCAGGCGAGCGTACTGGATCGGGATCCGCCGCGTGCCCTTGGTGATGTAGACGATCACGACGACGATCGTCAGCCAGAGCCCGACGAGATAGATCACCAGGTCGTAGAAGTCCTGGCTGCCCATCATCTGCGCCAGTGCGATCGGAATGTCCGTGATGATCCCGGCCATGATGATCAGCGATGCACCGTTGCCGACGCCGTACTCCGTGATCAGCTCGCCGACCCACATGCAGAACATCGCGCCTGCAGTGAGAGACAGCATCACGATCAACGCCAGCGACACGCCACTCCCGATGCTCGAGTCGATCATCAGCGGGTTCGCGCGGAACACACCCGTGTACACGAAGAGCGCCTGGATCAGCGCGATCGGGACGGCGAGCAGGCGCGTCCATTGATTGATCCGCTTCTGGCCCGAGGCGCCCTCCTTCGAGATCGCTTCGATCTTCGGGCTGACCTTCGAGAGCATCGAGAAGATGATCGAGGCCGAGATGTACGGCATGATGCCGAGCGAGAAGACCGAGGTGCGCCCGATGTCGCCGCCGGAAAAGGCGTTCATCAAGCCGAAAACCGATGTCGACGCACCGAGCGCGTTCTCCTGCAAGAACGCGGGGCTCATTCCGGGGATCGGCACTTGGAAGCCGAGCCGGTAGGCAAGCAAGAGCCCGAGCGTGACGAGGATCTTTTGCCTCGTCTCGGGAATCTTGAGGAGCTGGAGTGCGCCGCCCTGGTTTTCCACTACCCCTGAGCCTCCGGTTGTACTTCGGCCCCACGGGCGTCGACCGTCACCGCGCTTCCGCCTGCGGCAGCGATCTTGGCCTTGGCTGTGGCACTGAACTTCTGCGCGCGCACGGTCAGGCGCTTCTTGAGCTCGCCGTCCCCGAGCACCTTGAGCAAGGGTGCCGACTTGGACACCAGGCCTTGGTCGAGGATCGACTGCATGTCGACCGTCGCCCCGTCGTCGAAGGCGTTGAGCGTCTCCACGTTGACGACCGTGTACTCGATGCTGAACCGTGCGTTCGTGAAACCGCGCTTGGGGACTCGGCGATAGATCGGCATCTGACCGCCTTCGTAGCCAGGCCGGCGGCTCGTTCCGGAGCGGGCGCCCCATCCCTTGTGGCCCCGACCGGAGGTCTTGCCCAGGCCGCTGCCCAGACCGCGTCCGACGCGCTTGCGCTGAGCGTGCTTGATTCCCTTGTCTTGAACGGTCTTGAGGTTCATCGCGGATCTTCGGGGCCAGCGGCCGAGAGAGTGAGTCGTGTGGACGGGGTCTTGGAGGACTGCTTGAGTCGCGCGGCTGCGCTTCAGATCTCGACACCGCGCAACTCGCGGATCGTCTCGCGAGTGCGCAGCTGCGCCAGAGCGTTCAAAGCTGCCTTGACGCAGTTGACCGGATTCGTGCTGCCGTAGGACTTGGTCAGCACGTTCTTGATGCCCGCCATCTCGCACACCGCGCGCACCGAGTGTCCCGCGATGATCCCAGTACCGGGGGCCGCCGGCACCAAACGGACGCGCGAGGCGCCAAACGTCGCTTCGCACTCGTGCGGAATCGTGCCACCGTCTGTCACCGGAACACGGACCAAGTGCTTGCGTGCATCGCGAGCCGACTTCTCGATCGCTCCGGGAACCTGAGGTCCCTTGCCGTAGCCCAGGCCGACGACACCCGCGCGATTGCCGCACACTTGCAGCGCCGCGAACGAGAAACGACGACCACCCTTGACGACGACCGCGCAGCGATTGACGCCGACGAGCACTTCCTCGAGCGAGGAGAGCTGCTCGACTTCGCGGATGTCGAGATAGCGAATACCTTCCATCGTGATTCCTTGGGAGACGCGCTGCGTTACGGAGAGTGAGAGGTCGACGCCTTAGAACTTGAGGCCAGCTTCGCGGGCGGCGTCGGCGAGAGCTTTGATGCGCCCGTGGAAGCGCGCGGCCCCACGGTCGAACACGACCGAAGTAACTCCGGCGGCGAGCGCCTTCTGCGCCAACTCCTTGCCGACGTGCTTGGCACGATCGGTCTTGGACTTGCCCTTGAGCACATCGGCCATGGCCTTGGACGCGGTCGTCGCGGAGCACAACGTGGTGCCCTTGATGTCGTCGATCACCTGCGCCGAGATGTGCTTGGAGGAGCGGAACACGGACAGCCGCGGCAGCGCGCTGGTCCGGCGGATCTGCGCGCGGACGCGCCACTTGCGCCGTTGACGACGCACTTGCTTGACGATGGTCGCTTTCATGATCAGCTGCCGAAGCTCTTGCCGGCCTTTTGACGGACGTACTCGCCCTTGTAGCGAACACCCTTGCCCTTGTAGGGCTCGGGCTTGCGCGTCGATCGGATGCGCGAGGCAGTCATCCCGACCTTTTGCTTGTCGAAGCCGGTCAGCACGATGAGCGTCGCCGTCGGACAAGCCGCATTGACGCCTTCGGGCAGGTCGATGATCGCCGGCTTGCAGAATCCAACGCTGAGCACGACCTTGCGGCCCTGCACCGCGGCATTCCAACCAACGCCGACGACCTCGAGCTCCTTTTGGTACCCGGTCGTGACGCCGCGGATCGCGCTGGCAATCAGCGCCCGGGTCGTTCCGTGGAACGCGCGCGATTGACGATCGTCGCCGGCGCGGTCGACAGTGACCTGCGCGCCCTTGACGGCGACCGAGACCTCCGGACGAATCGCGAACTCGTTCTGACCCTTCGGACCCTTGATCTTGACCGTGCGGGTGCTGGTCACCTCGACCTGCACGCCGGCGGGGATCGCGACGGGCTGCTTTCCGATGCGCGACATGGCTAGCTGACCTTCATCGTTAGTAGACCTTGCAGAGGATCTCGCCACCCGCATTGAGCTTGCGCGCGGTCCGATCGGAAAGAACGCCTTGGTTCGTCGAGAGGATGTACACCCCAAGTCCGCGCAACACCGTCGGGATGGCGTGGGCCGGGCTGTACACGCGCCGTCCAGGCTTGGAGATGCGCTCGAGCTTGCGGATCACCTTCTCGCCGTCGGGGCCGTACTTCAGACGAATGGTCAAGGTGCTCGTGGGCGTGCCCGGAGTCACCTCGTAGGAGTCGACGAAACCCTCTTCCTTGAGGATCTGGGCCACTCCGACTTTGACGCGGGAGCCGGGCATCGACACCGTCTTGGCGCCGATGGAATTGCCGTTGCGAACACGGGTGAGGAGGTCAGCGATCGGATCGGTCATCATGACTGTGCGCTCCTACCACGACGCCTTGCGCATGCCCGGGATCTCTCCCTTGAGCGCCTTCTCGCGCAGGCAAATGCGGCAGATCTTGAACTTGCGATAGACGGCGCGAGGGCGGCCACAGATGCCGCACCGCGTGTAGCGCCGCGTCTTGAACTTCGGCGTGCTGTTGCACTTGTTGATCAGACACAGTTTGGCCATCGCGTTAGCCCACCTTCTTCTTGGCCTTCTTGTCGCCGGCTTCCTTTTGCACGAACGGCATCCCCAATTCCTTGAGCAGCGCGTAGCCCTGCTCGTCGGCGCCGGCCGTGGTCACGAACGTGATGTCCATGCCTTGAACGAACTCAACCTTGTCGAGCTCGATCTCGGGGAACACGGTCTGTTCCGCCAGCCCGAGCGTGAAATTGCCACGACCGTCGAGTCGGTCCTTCACTCCGCGGAAGTCGCGGATACGCGGAAGGACGATCGAGATCAGCCGGTCGGAGAACTCCCACATGCGATCGCCGCGCAACGTGACCGCGCAACCGATCGGCATGCCCTCGCGCAGCTTGAACGCGGAGATCGCTTCGCGCGACTTGCGGATCGTGGGCTGCTGGCCGGTGATCATGCCGAGGTCCTTGGCGGCGGCCTCGACGCGCGCCTTGTTCTCGACCGCCTTGCCAACCCCCATGTTCACGACGACCTTGACGAGCCTGGGGATCGCCATGTCGTTGGTGATGTTGAAGCGGCTCTTGAGCTTGGCCTTGACCTCGCTCGCGTACTTCTCTTTGAGACGCGGTGCCATGGTGCGCTCCTGGTGAACGGCTACTTGGCCGCCTTCTTCGTCTTCTTGGTCGCGCCCTCGACGCGACGGACATTGCTGGCGTGGATCGAGCGTTCCTCTTGGACTCGCTCGCCCTTCTGGTTCTGCGCCGTGGGCTTCTTGTGCTTCCAGCGCAAGTTGACACCCTCGACGAGCACGCGCTGTTCGCGCGGGAAGGCCTGCTTGACCACGCCCTGCTTGCCCTTGTCGTTGCCCGACAGGATCAGGACGTTGTCGCCCTTCTTCACGTGCAGCTTGGCCTGGGACATCAGACGACCTCCTGGGCCAGCGAGATGATCTTCATGAAATTGCGCTCGCGCAGCTCGCGCGCGACGGCGCCGAAGATGCGCGTGCCCTTGGGGTTGTTCTCGGCATCGATGAGCACGATGGCGTTGCGATCGAACCTCACGTAGGTGCCGTCCTCGCGACGGGTCGCCTTGCGTGTGCGGACGATCACGCCCTTGGCCACCGAGCCCGCCTTGACGTCCGAGCTCGGCAGAGCCTTCTTGACGGCCACGACGACGATGTCACCGAGGCCAGCCACTCGACGGTGCGTTCCGCCGAGCACTTTGATGCACTGGACACGCTTGGCGCCGGTGTTGTCGGCGACGTCCAGGTAAGTTTGCATCTGGATCATGGATCAACCTCAGATCTTGGAGATCTCCGAGACCTCGGCGCCGCGGTCGACCGCCGCAGTCACCACGCGCACCAAGCGCCAGCGCTTGAGCTTGCTCATCGGCCGGATCGACATGATCTCGACCAAGTCTCCGTTCTTCGCCGCGCCATCCTCGGCGTGGACGTGGTAGCGCTTGCGCTCGCGCAGGTACTTGCCGTACTTCGCGTGCTTGTACATGCGCTCGACCTGGACCGTAATGGTCTTCTGCATCTTCGTCGACACCACGGTGCCGCGCAAAGTGCGACGCGTCGATCGCCCGTCTGCTTGGATTTCGCTCATTGGCCTAGCGCGGCTCCTGTCCGCGAATCTTGTTCGATCGCTCGTGCAGGATCGTGTGAATGCGCGCCACCGAACGGCGCGCCTCGCGGATTCGCGAGGGGTTGGCGGAGTTCTCCGTCGCGGTCTTGAAGCGCAAGTCGAAGAGCTCCTTGGTGAGGCCCTTCAACTCGAACTCGAGCTCACCATCGGTCTTGCCGCGAATCTCGTCGATTTTCATCGCTGTTTCCTTGGTTCCTGCGCTGTGCGTCTGTGGTGGATCAGGTCGTCGGCAGACGCTTCACCATCTTCACCTTGATGGGCAGCTTGTGCGCCACGCGCTTGAACGCGAGCTTGGCCTTGTCCTCGGTGATGCCGCCCAATTCGAACAGGATCGTGCCGGGCTTCACGACGGCCGCCCAGAACTCCGGCTCGCCCTTGCCGGTACCCATGCGCGTTTCGGCAGGCTTCGCCGAGATCGGCTTGTGCGGGAAGACGCGGATCCAGATCTTTCCCTGGCCACCGGTAGCGCGCGCACAGGCCACGCGACCGGCCTCGATCTGCCGTCCGCTGATCCAGGCTGCGTCGAGCGACTGCAGACCGAAATCTCCGAACGACACGCGATGTCCTGCCGTAGCGGTGCCACGGATTCGACCGCGGTGGACTTTGCGGAACTTGGTGCGGTTGGGTTGCATCGCCATGGGTCAGGTCTCCGTTCCGATCAGGCGCCCGGCTGAGAGGTCAGGGACTCGCGAGAGATGCGACCACGACGCGGCGAGCGCGGGCCGTCGCCGGCGCGCGGCGCGATGCCGCTCTGCTGCTGGTAGTCGAGCTTCTGACCAGGCTCGAGATCGCCTTTGTAGATCCAGCACTTGACCCCGATGATGCCGTAGGTCGTGCGCGCGAGCGCCGTTCCGTAGTCGACATTGGCGCGCAGCGTCGACAACGGAACACGTCCTTCGCGCTCCTTGGCCTGGCGCGCCATTTCGGCTCCGCCCAGGCGCCCATTCAGCTCGACCTTGCAGCCCTTGGCTCCAGCCTGCATGGTCGTCTGAATGGCCTTCTTCATGGCGCGCCGGAAGGCCATGCGCTTCTCGAGCGACTCGGCGATCACTTCGGCCACGAGCGTCGATTCCAGCTCGGGCCGCTTGATCTCGCGCACCGTCAGGTGCACCGTCTGCCCGGCCATGGACTGCAGTGATTCCTTGAGCTGATCGACGCGCGCTCCCTTGCGCCCGACGAGTACGCCGGGGCGAGCCGTGTGAACGATCACGTTGACCGCCTCACCCGTGCGCTCGATCTCGACGCGCGGAATGCCAGCGCCCTTGAACTCCTTGGCGATGAACTTGCGGATCTTGTCGTCCTGCAAGAGCAGGTTGCCGAACTCCTGCTTGCGCGCATACCAACGCGAGCGCCAGGGCTCGATGCTCGAGAGACGGAATCCGGTCGGGTGTACTTTCTGGCCCATCGGCTACGCCTCCTGCGCTTTCCCCGCGGTCGCTTTTTGCTTGCGACGCGAACGCTTCTCACCTTCGACTTCGCTCAGCACCACGGTCAGGTGCGCGGTCATCTTCTTGAAAGGCATCGCGCGTCCCTGCGGACCGGGTCGGAAGCGCATGCGTCCCTGGAGCATCGGACCGTCGTCGGCGCGGCAGTCCTTGACGACGAGTTGATTGACGTTGACCGACTCGTCCTTGTGGCTGGCATTCGCCATGGCCGATCGGACGAGCTGCGAGAAGTAGCCCGCCGAACGCTTGTGCTGAAACTGCAGCACTTCGAGCGCGTCATTCACGCCGCGGCCGCGGATGAGATCGGCGACCAGTCGCGCCTTGCGCGCGGTGATGCGCGCGTAGCGGTGCTTGGCCATGAACGCCTTGGGCGCGTCGGACTTGGTTGCATCAGCCATGGATCACGCTCCTCCCTCGGGAGCCTTGTCCGCTTCCTTCTTGTTCGTGTGTCCCTTGAACACGCGCGTGGCCGCGAATTCGCCGAGCTTGTGACCAACCATGTCCTCGGTGATCAGCACCCTGAAGTGGTGCCGACCGTTGTGGACCATGAAGGTGAAGCCCACGAAATCGGGCGTGACGGTGCAGGAGCGCGCCCAGGTGGTGATCGGCTCCTTCTTGCCCGACTTCTGCTGCGCCGCCACCTTCTTCATCAGCTTGGCGTCGACGTACGGGCCCTTCTTGAGACTGCGGCTCATGGATCAGTGCTCCTAGACCTTGTGCCGACTGCGGACGATGAAGCGGTCGGTCGGGTGGTTCTTCTTGCGCGTCTTCAGACCCTTGGCCTTCTGACCCTTGAAGTTGCACGGATGCCGACCGCCCTTGGTGCGCCCCTCTCCACCACCGAGCGGGTGGTCGACGGGGTTCATCGTGGTTCCGCGCACGTGCGGACGGCGGCCCATGTGACGGTGACGGCCAGCCTTGCCGATCGACACGTTTTGCCAGTCGAGATTGCCGATGCGCCCGATGGTCGCGCGGCAGCGCAAGTGGATCCGGCGCACTTCCCCCGACGGCATCAGCAAGATCGCCCAGTCACCCTCTTTGGCGGTGAGCTGCGCAGCCGTGCCGGCGGTGCGGCACATCTGGCCACCGCGCCCTTCCTGCATCTCGATGTTGTGGATCTCCAGGCCGACGGGGATGTTGGCCAGCGGCAGGCAATTGCCGACGTTCGGCTCGGCCTTGTCACCGTTCATCAGAGTCTGACCGACGTGCACGCCGACCGCGGCAAGGACGTAGGTCTTCTCGCCGTCGGCATACTGCACCAGCGCGATGTTGGCCGAGCGATTGGGGTCGTACTCGATCGAGACCACCTTGCCGGGAACGCCGTCCTTTTGGCGCTTGAAGTCGATCACGCGGTACATCCGCTTGTGACCGCCGCCGCGCCAACGACTGGTTTGGTGTCCGTGGTTGTTGCGCCCGCCAGTCTTGCGCAACGGGCGCAGCAGGCTCTTCTCGGGAGTCGAGCGCGTCAGTTCCTCGGCGAAATCGAGCACCGTGCCGTGACGGCGCCCCGCTGAGGTCGGCTTGTAGATCTTGATGGCCATGGATCAGGACTCGCGTGTGTATGCAGGCTCGGAGTGTTGAGCGCTCAGAGGATCTCGATGGTCTGCCCCGGTCCGAGCGTCACCATCGCGCGCTTCCACGCTTGCGACGATCCGCCGACCCAGCCCCGGCGCATCGACTTGCCGCGCTTGCTCAGCGTGTTGACCCGCACGACCTTGACGTTGAACAGCTTCTCGACCGCGCGCTTGATCTCGATCTTGTTGGCGTCGGTCGGTACGCGGAAGTGGTAGGCGTTGCGACGCCCGGTGTCGCCGGTCGCCTTCTCGCTGAGCACCGGCTTCTGCACGATGCGATAGAAACGGTCCATGTCGGTCACGCGACACCTCCGCTGGTCTGGCCGACTCGGGCGGCGAGCGCCTCGAGCGCCTTGGGTTCGGCGAGCACCAAGCCACCGCTGAGCACGTCGTGCGCGCACAGATTGATGGCCACGCGCACTTCGACGCGCGGGAAGTTGCGGAACGACTTGAGCACGTTCTCGTTGGGTGCGTCGAGCACGATCAACGCGCGCCGCGGAGCGCCAGCGGCCGCGAGCACAGCGCGCGCCGACTTGGCCGAGGGTGCGTCGAAACCGGCGGCGTCGAAGCAGGCCACCTCGCCATCGTTGAACTTGCCGAGCAGCGCGGTGCGCAGCGCCACGCGCCGTTGGTGCGCCGGCATGTGGTAGCTGTAATCGCGCGGACGCGGACCGAAGGTCGTGCCCCCCTTGCGCCAGATCGGCGACTTCTTGTCGCCGGCGCGGGCGCGGCCGGTGTGCTTTTGCTTCCAGGGCTTCTTGCCCGAGAACGCAACCTCGGAGCGGATCTTGGTCTTGACCGTTCCCTGGCGTTGGTTCGCCTGGAACATGTCGACCGAGTCCTTGAGCAGTCGGTAGAAGACCTTCTCACCGAAAGCGCTCGCGTCGAACTCGCGCGAGCTGCTGGCGTTCTTTCCGTAGACCTTGAGTTGCATGAGTCTGTGCCTCCGCTGGATCAGGCCTTGGCCACGCGCTTGCGCGGAGTCTTGGCGGACTGGACCATCACCAGGCCGTCGTTGTGCCCGGCCACTGCGCCACGCACGAACAGCAAGTTGCGCTCGGCATCGACGCGCACGACCTGCAGGTTCTTCGAGGTGCAGCGCTCGACGCCATAGTGCCCGCCCATGCGCTTGCCCTTGGGCAGCTTGCCGATGCGGCGGCTGGCGATCGATCCAGGCGCACGCACGTTCATCGAACCGTGCGTTTCCGGACCGCGGTTGAAACCGTGGCGCTTGATGGTGCCAGCGAAGCCGCGCCCCTTGGTGGTGCCGACGACGTCGACGTAGTCGCCCTCCTTGAACGCATCCACCTTGACGACGTCCCCGACGGCGAGCTTCGCGGCCGCTTCGAGCCGCTCCTCGCGCAGGAAGCGCTTGGGCGCGATGCCGGCCTTCTTGAAATGGCCGCGCTGCGGCTTCTTGACCAGCCGGTCAGGCTTGTCTTCGAAGCCGAGCTGGACGGCGTCGTAGCCATCCTTGTCCTTCGTGCGGACTTGCGCGACGACACAGGGGCCTGCCTCGACGACCGTCACCCCCATGAGGGTGCCGTCGTCGCGGAAGAACTGCGTCATCCCGCGTTTGCGTCCCAGGATCAGCGTCATGATGCGTGGAACCTCGTGGTTGCGCCGGTTCGACCGGGGGCCCGCTCACTTTGAGCAGGCCCAACGCCCGGCCACGCGGCTTCAGTGTCGATGGAAGAGAGCGACGAACTCTGCCCAGCCGGCGATCGAGGTGTCGACGGCGGCGCAGGATTCGAAGGAACTTGCGTTCAAATGCTCGGCAGGACGGGCGCACCGGAGCGAACCGGTGCGACTCCCACGCGGACCGTATCCCTGTTCTCGCGGCGTGAGCCGCGAGCCAGAGACGTGTGCCGCGCTCGAGGCGCTAGGCCTTGATGCGGATGTCCACCCCTGCGGGCATGTTCAGACTGGAGAGCGAGTCCACGGTTTGACTCGTGGGCTCCGAGATGTAGATCAGGCGCTTGTGCGTCCGGATCTCGAACTGTTCGCGCGACTTCTTGTCGATGAAGGGAGAGCGCAGGACGGTGTAGCGCTCGATCTCGGTGGGCAGCGGAATCGGGCCAGCGACGCGGGCGCCCGTGCGCTTGGCGGTCTCGACGATCTCGAGGCACGACTGATCGAGCGCCTCGTGGTCGTACGCTTCCATCCGGATCTGAATCTTGTCCTTCATCATGGCAGTGCGGGCCGAGTGCCCCGTGTGTCGCGGGGATCGAGGCGGGATCGGCGGGGTTCCTCGCGATCCGGCGAGCCGCGTCCGGCGGCTGGCAGATTTTGAGGGCCGGGCAAGTTATCAGCGCCCCTAGGGTCCGTCAACGAGTCGTCGCACGAAACTTGACGACTTTCGCGGTCAGCCCCAGGTCAGCCCGCGCTCGGCCAGCTCCTGCTCGGGAACCACGGCCAGTCCGGAGGGCACCATCGAGAAGCTCGCGCGCCCCTGGGACAGGGACCGCACGGCCGTCGAATAGCCGAACATCTGCGCCAGCGCGACCCGACCGCGAACCACCCGCAAGCTGCCGGAGCTCTCGACGCTCTCGACCTCGGCTCGCCGCGCGTTGAGGTCCGCGATGATGCCGCTGGCGAACTCGGACGGCGTCTCGATTTCGAATGCCATCCAGGGTTCGAGCAAGTCGACGGGAGCCCGGGAAGTGGCTTCGCGCAAGGCAATCGCCGCCGCCTGCACGAAGCCGAGCTCCGAGTCCGCCCGCGGCTTGCTCTCGCCGCCTGTGACGATCACGCGGCATCCGACCAGTGGGAAACCGAACCGCGGTCCGGAGTGCGAGCTGTCGAGCAGTGCCTGCTGGATGGCCGAACGGAACTCGCGCGGAATCGCCAGATCTTCGGCCCACTCCACGCGGACCGCTGCCGCTGTACCCTCCGACGCTGCGGCCGGGGCCAGCTCGAGTTGCACTGCACCGAAAACATCCTTGCCTGCTAGGTTGCGCTCGACGCGACCAGCGCCCTCGGTCGGCGCGCTGCCAGAGCGGATGGTCTCGCGATAGGCCACGCGTGGCTTGCCCATCGCGGCGTCGATGCGGTGTTCACTCGAGAGGCGATGCAGCATCACTTCCAGGTGCAACTCCCCCATTCCGGCGACGTGCCATTGGCCGGTCGCGTCGTCCTCGCGCTCATGGAAGGTCGGGTCCTCGCGCGCCAGTCGCTTGAGCGCAGTGCGCAACTTGTCGCGGTCGAGCGTCGACTTGGGCTCCACGACCATCGAGATCACGGGCTCTGGGAAGTGGAGCGCCTCGAGCAGGATCTCCTCCTGAGGCGAACATAGCGTGTCGCCGGTCGTCGTGTGCTTGAGTCCGGTCAGCGCAACGATGTCGCCAGCACAGGCGCGTTCGAGCGGTGTGCGCGAGTCGGCGTGCACGCGCAGGATTCGACCGACACGTTCGTGCTTGTGGATCCGCGGATTGAGCAGCGCGTCGCCGGCGTGCAGCGTGCCGGAGTAGATCCGGACGAAGGTCAGGTCGCCGTGCGACTCCGCGTGGATCTTGAACGCGTAGGCGGTCAGCGGCTCGGACTCGCTGGCGCGGCGCGTCAGCGATGCGCCGTCGCTGGGCCGGCGCCCGACGAGCGCCGGCACGTCGAGCGGGGATGGCAAGTAGTCCACAACGGCGTCGAGCAGGGGCTCGATTCCGATGCTGCGCAGTGCCGCACCGCACCCCACGGGCAAGAGCGCGGAACGCAGCACGGCGCGACGCAGCACCGGCTTGAGCTCGGCCGAATGGAGCTCGCGCGACTCGAGCACCGACTGCATGACCGCGTCGTCGAAGTCCGCGAGCGCGTCGAGCAACTCCGAGCGCAGCACTCCGACCTCGTCGCGCACGTCGTGCGGCACCTCGATCTCGACCGGTGGCTCGTCCGGCGCACGGTCCCCGGCCACGAAGTCGAAAGCTCGCCCGCTCAGCAGGTCGACGAGACCGATCAGGTGGCCGTCGCGGTAGATCGGGTACTGCACGGGAATCGCGGGCGCCTGCAAACGCTTGCGGATCGTTGCGACCGCGGCCAGGAAGTCGGCGCCGGCGCGATCACACTTGTTGACGAAGGCGATCGCTGGCACCGCGTGCCGGCGCATCTGCCGCCACACGGTCTCGGACTGCGCTTGA
The DNA here is from genome assembly GCA_020853575.1 of Planctomycetota bacterium. GTDB lineage: Bacteria > Planctomycetota > UBA1135 > UBA1135 > F1-120-MAGs118. The sequence continues at coordinate 43,587 of JADYYP010000018.1, read as the reverse complement.
ACACCGGCCACGGCATCGATGACCAGCACCGCACCGTCGAGCACGCGCAAGCTGCGCTCGACCTCGACGGTGAAGTCGACGTGACCCGGCGTGTCGATCAGATTGATCGAGTGCTCGCGCCACGGGAGTGTGGTGGCCGCGGCCGTGATGGTGATGCCGCGCTCGCGCTCCTCGGGCATGTAGTCCATGGTCGCGGTGCCTTCGTCGACCTGCCCGATGCGATGCTCGACGCCCGAAACGAACAACAGTCGCTCCGAGACCGTCGTCTTGCCGGCATCGATGTGAGCCGCGATGCCGATGTTGCGGATGAGCGCGAGGTTCACGCGCGCATCCTAGCGACGCGCGCTCAAGCGACCGTTGCGCCGATCGTCGGATTGAGCGCCAGGAACTGTGCGGCCCAGCGGTAGCCGCGGAGCAACTCATCCCGCCGCTCTCCCAGCAGCACGAGAGCCGCGAACAGTGCTTCGACCGAGGCCAGCCCGCCCGCAGGATCGTCGAACTGCTTGCTCACGCGTGGGTACGCCGTGAGCAACGGGGGCAGGCGCCGCGGAAGCAGTTCGCCGTCCAGTGTGCGCCGCAGCTGGGCCACCCGACGCCAGGCGCAGTCGATCAAGAGCAGGTCGGCACCGCGGTCCTTTGGACCAATCAGCTCCCCCTCGGGGTGCAACCAAATGCGCCGTCCGCACTGGACACGTCGCTCTGGATCGTAGGAGACGAAGTGGATTGCCGGCGCTCCCCGCAACGGAGTGAGCGAGCACTTCTTCTGCGATTCCCGTGGATCGCGGACGATCATGACGTCGATCACCTGCACCTCATGGCGTCGCAACGCCCATCCAAGCACTCGGCCTCGCCGCGGTGATCCGGGGCGAGGCCGTGTACGCCAGCGAGCAGCTGTAGAGGCGACCGCTCGACGCGCTGATTGGAACGCATGCGGCGCCAGCCGTGGCGGCCGCGGCGGCCGGACGTCCCCAGCGACACGCGCCGAGGGTGGCGCTCAGTGCGCGTAGTGGCTGTAGGCCTTGTTGGCTTCGGCCATCTTGTGGACCTGTTCCTTCCACTGCACCGAGGCGCCGGTGCCGTTGAAGGCGTCGACGAACTCTTCCGAGAGTCGGATCGACATGCGCTTGCCCTTCTTGCCGCGCGCGTTGTCGACCAACCAACGGATGGCCAGCGACTGCTGGCGATTGCGGCGCACTTCGCGCGGCACTTGGTAGTTGGCACCGCCGACGCGCTTGGAACGCACCTCGACGGCCGGCCGCACGTTGTCGATCGCGCGAGTGAAGATCTCGGTCTGGTCCTGGACCTCGGGCAGCTTCTTTTGCGCCAGGTCGAGGGCCTCGTAGAAGATCGCCTGAGCGGTCGACTTCTTACCGCTCCACATGATCTTGTTGATGATCTTGGTCGCCAGCATCGACCCGAACTTCGGGTCCGGCGACAGCAGCGGCTCGGTCGACTTGTAGTTGCGGGGCATCGCGGGGAATCCTCGAGAGCGGGTGCGGCTTGAAGCGCTGAAAGGAAGCGGAGAAGGTCGGACGCTCGACGGTTAGGAGGAACCGATCACTTCTTCGGGCGCTTCGCGCCGTACTTGGAACGACTTTGATGGCGACCGTCGACACCGGAGGCGTCGAGCGTGCCACGAATGATGTGGTAGCGCACGCCGGGCAGGTCGCGCACGCGTCCGCCGCGGATCAGCACCACCGAGTGCTCCTGCAGGTTGTGCCCTTCACCGGGGATGTACACCGTCACTTCCTTGCCGTTGGACAGACGCACGCGCGCGATCTTGCGCAGAGCCGAGTTCGGCTTCTTGGGCGTCATGGTCTTGACCTGGAGGCACACGCCGCGCTTCTGCGGGCATGCATCCAGTACGGGCGACTTGGTGCGCCGCTTCTGGACCTCGCGGGGCTTGCGAATCAGCTGGTTGATCGTCGGCATAGGGAACCGTCGTAAAAGGGGCCGAGCATTGTAGGGACGCGCGCTCCCCGGTCAAGGCGAGTTCGAGAGCGCGTGGTGCGAGAATCGGGGTTGGATGGGACCCCCACCGAGCGTGCTCGGCAGGGAAAACGATCGGCGGAGTCGCGCGGCGCGCCCAGCCACCTCACTTGGACTCGCTGCTGCCGTCGATTGGACGGCGCAGCAAGCGCGGTGAGCTCGGTGGATGCGTGGCTCAGCTTGGCTCAGAAGTCCTCGTCGGCGGCCTCAGCGGATTCGCCGTCGAAGTCGGCGTCGAGGTCATCGTCGTCGTCCGACTCCGCGCGCTCTTCGGCCGGCTCCTCGGGCTTCACTTCTTCCTCTTCCGCGGCGGGCAGCGGAAGGTCGAGCGCGACCGGCGTGAGCTCCTCCTCGGCAGCCAAAGCGCGACCCGCGCCGGCGGCGAGCAACATGCTCGGCTCCGCCGCCAACGGATCGAAGCCGGCGACCAGCGCGTCGAGCTCCGCATCGGGTGCGCGCGCCTCGAACTGCGCGGCATTGCCGAGCTCGCCGAAGTCGATGTTCTTCTTCACGCGCGTGCGGTTGTGATCGCGGAAGCCCGTTCCAGTCGGAACCAGGTGCCCAAGGATCACGTTCTCCTTGAGGCCGACCAAGTTGTCGCGCCGGCCGGCGATGGCCGCCTCGGTCAGGACCTTGGTGGTCTCTTGGAAACTCGCGGCGGAAATGAACGACTCCGAGGACAGCGAGGCCTTGGTGATGCCGAGCAACAGCGTCTCACCAGTGGCGGGCTTCTTGCGCTCCTTGCGCAAGCGCTCGTTCTCTTTGCGGAAGCGGAAGCGGTCCACGACCGCGCCCGGCAGGAACTCCGAGTCACCGGGGTCCTTGACCGAGACCTTGCGCATCATCTGACCCACGATGATCTCGATGTGCTTGTCGTCGATGGTCACGCCCTGCGAGCGGTAGACGCTCTGGATCTCGCGCAAGAGGTAGTTCTGAACTTCCTCTTCACCCGTGATCGAGAGGATGTCGTGCGGGTCGAGCGGTCCATCGACCAGCGGCTCACCCGCGCGCACTTCGTCGCCCTTGTGGACGCGCAAGTGCTTGGTCTGGGGCACCGAGTGCTCGCGCTCTTCGATCACCTCGTTCTTCTGTCCGACGGCGCGCACCAAGATCGTGCGCTTGCCGCGCTTCTTCTCGCCGAGCTCGACCACGCCGTCGATCTCCGAGATCACGGCCGGGTCCTTGGGACGGCGCGCTTCGAAGAGCTCCGTGACGCGCGGCAAGCCACCGGTGATGTCCTGCGTGCCTTGGATGTCGCGCGCGGTCTTCGCCAGGAGTTCGCCCGAACCGACGGTCGCGCCTTCCTCGACCTCGATGTAGGCGCGCTCCGGAATCGGATAGAGCGCCAGCGGGTGCCCGGAATTGTCTTCGAGCACGATCTGCGGGTGCAAATCACCCTTGTGCTCGATGACTTGCTTGCGGATCGTGCCGCGGCGCGCGTCGCGCTCGATGCGCAACGTCTTGCCCTCGATCAAGTCCTCGTAGCGCACCTTGCCCTTGAATTCGGACAAGATCGGCACGTGGTGGGGGTCCCACTTGCACAACGCGTCACCGGGCTTGACCTCCTGCTCCTCGGTCACGAACACCGTCGCGCCCGTCGGCACCGCGTAGCGGTCGATCTCGCGACCGCGCCCGTCGAGCAAGCGCATCTCGCCGTTGCGATTGAGCGCGACGCTCGCGCCCGACGAGTTCTTGACCACCTTGAGGTTGGAGAAGGCGATCTTGCCCGCGCGCTTGGCCTTGACTTCCGAGGCTTCGATGGCGCGGCTGGCCGTGCCACCGATGTGGAACGTGCGCATGGTGAGCTGCGTCCCAGGCTCGCCGATCGACTGAGCGGCGATGATGCCGATCGCCAGCCCGCGCTCGGCCAGAGCTCCGCGGGACAGGTCCATGCCGTAGCACTTGGAGCACACGCCGAAGCCAGCCTCGCAGGTCAGCGGCGAGCGCACCGAGATCTTCTCGTAGCCCAGCGCCTCGACGCGCAACGCAGCGTCGTCGGTGATCACCTCGTGCTCGCGCACGATCACCTCGTCGTTGACCACGTCCATGATCGTCGAGCGCGCGACGCGACCGCGGATCGCCTGTGCCAGGCTGACCACGACCTTTTCGCCCTTGTAGACGACGCCCTTGGTCATGCCGTTGGCCGTGCCGCAGTCCTCCATCGTGATCACGACGTTTTGCGCCACGTCGGTCAGCTTGCGCGTCAGGTAACCCGCGTCAGCGGTCTTGAGCGCCGTGTCGGCCAAGCCCTTGCGCGCGCCGTGGGTCGAGCTGAAGTACTCGAGCACCTTGAGGCCTTCGCGGAAGTTGGCCTTGATCGGGGTCTCGATGATCTTGCCCGACGGCTTGGCCATCAGACCGCGCATGCCGCCGAGCTGACGCACCTGATCGATCGATCCACGCGCGCCCGACTGCACCATGCAGAAGATCGGATTGACGTAGATCTGGTCTTGGCGGTGGTCCTCGCGCAATACCTGCATCAGGTCCTCACCGACCTTCTCGCGGGCGTGCGTCCAGTGGTCGATGATCTTGAGGTAGCGCTCGCCCTCGGTGATCACGCCCTTCTGGAAGGACTTCTCGACCTTGTCGATCTCCTTCTGCGTGTCCCCCAGGATGCGCTGCTTGCTGGGCGGCACACGGATGTCGTCCTTGCCGAACGACAGTCCGGCGCGCGTGCTGGCCTTGAAGCCCAGGTCCTTCAGATCGTCCAGCAGTTTGAGCGTTGCGTCACGGCCGAGCAGGCGGTGGCAGTCGCTGATCAGCGCTTGGATGCCCTTCTTGTCGAGCTCGTAGTTGTAGAACGGCATCCCCGGGGGAAGGATGTCGTTGAAGATCGCGCGTCCGATCGTGGTCGTCAGCAGCGCGCGCTTCGACTTGGCGTCGCGCGGATCGGTCGGAACGCGGCCGTCGTCACCGACGTCGATCTCCGGACCCTTGGGGCCGAGCTTGACGCGCCGGCCGGACTCCATGCGCACCATCACCGGTCGATGGGTGCGCGTCGCGCCGTGGCCGAAGGCCAGGAAGAGCTCGTTGAGACCGCCGAAACGCGCCACCTTGTCGCGCTCGACTTCGGGCGGATTCTTGGTCAGGTAGTAGATCCCGAGCACCATGTCCTGCGAGGGAGAGATGATCGGCGCGCCGTTGGCTGGCGAGAACACGTTGTTGGTCGAGAGCATCAACGTGGAGGCCTCGATCTGTGCCTCGTACGACAGCGGCAAGTGCACCGCCATCTGGTCACCGTCGAAGTCGGCGTTGAAGCCGCCGCACACCAGCGGGTGCAAGCGAATCGCGTTGCCTTCGATCAATACCGGCTCGAAGGCCTGGATGCCCATGCGGTGCAACGTCGGCGCGCGATTGAGCAACACGGGGTGATCGCGGATCACTTCTTCGAGGATGTCCCAGACCTCCTCGTCGCGGCGCTCGAGCATCTTCTTCGCCGACTTGATGGTGTCCGCGAGTCCGAGTTCCTTGAGGCGCCGGATGATGAACGGCTGGAACAGCTCGAGCGCGACCTTCTTCGGCAGACCACACTGGTGCAGCCGCAGCTCGGGACCGACCACGATCACGGAACGCGCCGAGTAGTCGACGCGCTTGCCCAGCAGGTTCTCGCGGAAACGCCCCTGCTTGCCCTTGATCATGTCGGTCAAGGACTTCAGCGGACGGTTCGACGAGCCCAACACCGGGCGCCGGCAGCGACCGTTGTCGAACAACGCGTCGACCGACTGCTGCAGCATGCGCTTTTCGTTGCGGATGATGACCTCGGGCGCGTTGAGGTCGAGCAGCTTCTTGAGGCGGTTGTTGCGGTTGATCAGACGACGGTAGAGGTCGTTGAGGTCGCTGGTCGCGAAGTTGCCCGAGTCGAGCAGCACCAACGGACGGAGGTCCGGCGGGATGACCGGGATCACGTCGAGGATCATGTGCTCGGCGTTCTGTCCGGAGTCGCGCAACATCTCGACCGTGCGCAGTCGCTTGATGATGTCCTTCATGCGCTGCTTCGAACGCGTCGAGAGCAGCTCCTCGCGCAACTCGCCGGAAAGCTTGTTCAGATCGAGCTTGCGCAGGATCTTCTTCGCCGCTTCCGCGCCCATGTCCGCGTCGAACTCGGAGCCGTACTTGGCCTTCGACTGACGGAACTCCTCCTCGGTCAGGAGCTGGTACTCCTGCAGCGGGGTGTCACCGGGCTCGATGACGATGTAGTCCTGGAAGTAGACCACGCGCTCGAGGTTCGAGGTCTGGATCCCGAGCAACGTGCCCAGGCGACTGGGCATCGCCTTGAAGAACCAGATGTGTGCGACCGGCGCTGCGAGGTTGATGTGCCCCATGCGCTTTCGGCGCACTCTGGAGTGCGTGATCATCACGCCGCACTTGTCGCAGACGATGCCCTTGTGCTTGATGCCCTTGTACTTGCCGCAGAAGCACTCCCAGTCCTTCTCAGGCCCGAAAATGCGCTCGCAGAACAAGCCGTCGCGCTCGGGGCGATACGTCCGGTAGTTGATCGTCTCGGGCTTCTTGACCTCGCCGTAGGACCACGAGCGGATGTCCTCGGGGCTCGCCAAGCTGATCGTGACGCTGCCGTAGTCGTTGATGCGATTGGTGACCGTTTCGACCATGAGTCAGTTCTCCTCGCGCGCGCCTACAGGGTCGCCTTCTTGTGGAGCTGGATGTTGAGTCCGAGCCCCTTGATCTCGTTGCACAGCACCTCGAAGGACACCGGCGTGCCGGGCTCGAGGATGTTCAGGCCCTTCACCATCGATTCGTAGATCTTGGTGCGGCCCTCGACGTCGTCGGACTTGACCGTGAGCTGCTCCTGCAGCACGTGCGCGGCGCCGTAGGCCTCGAGCGCCCACACTTCCATCTCGCCGAAGCGTTGCCCGCCGAAGCGCGCCTTGCCACCCAGCGGCTGCTGCGTGATCAAGCTGTAGGGTCCGGTTGCACGAGCGTGGACCTTCTCGTCGACCAGGTGGTGCAGCTTGAGCACGTACATCACCCCGACGGTGACCTCCTGCTCGAATGCCTGCCCCGTGCGTCCGTCGAAGAGCGTGAACTTGCCGGTGCGCGGCAAGCCAGCCTTCTCGAGTTGCTCTTCGATCTCTTGCTCGCTCGCGCCGTCGAAGGGCGGCGAGCTGAAGCGCGAGCCCAGGCGCAGAGCTGCGAGCCCCAAGTGGGTTTCGAGGATCTGCCCGACGTTCATGCGGCTGGGCACGCCCAGCGGGTTGAGCACGATGTCGACGGCCGTGCCGTCCTGAAGGTAGGGCATGTCCTCCAGGCGCATGATCTTGCTGATCACGCCCTTGTTGCCGTGCCGACCGGCCATCTTGTCGCCCACCGAGAGGTTGCGCTTGGTCGCGACATAGACCTTGACCATTTCCAACACACCGGTCGGAAGCTCGTCGCCGCGGGAGAGGCGGTTGACGATCTTGTTCTTCTCGGCCTCGCGGGCCTCGATCTTCGACTGGTACTCGGAGACTGCGGCCAGGGCCTTTTGCTTCGCATCCTTCTGCGCGCAATCCTCGGCCGAGGTCATGCACAACAGGCGCACGCGGCGCAATTCGTCGTAGGTGGCCGTGTCGTCGAACTGGATCGGCTTGCCGGTCAGGTCGTCGATCACCTCGCCGCCCAGCGATTGCTTGACGTCGCGCAGCATGGCCGCGGTGTAGTCGCGCAGCGCCCGCAGGAAGTCCTTTTCCGCGTCGCGGATCTGCGCCAATGCCTTGCTGCGCTCGGCGTCGGTCAGGTTCACTCGACGCGAGAACTTCTGGGCCCCGATCACCACGCCGCGCGTGCCCGGAGGCATCGTCAGCGAGGCGTTCTTCACGTCGACCCCGGCCTTGCCGAAGATCGCGTGCAAGAGCTTTTCTTCGGGCGTGAGCTCGCTCTTGGACTTCGGCGCGACCTTGCCGACCAGGATGTCACCGGCCTCGACGAAGGTGCCGATGCGCACGATGCCCGACTCGTCCAGCGAGGCCAGAGCCTTCTCGCCGACGTTGGGGATGTCGCGTGTGAACTCTTCCTTGCCGAGCTTGGTCTCGCGGACCTCGACCTCGTACTCCTCGATGTGAATCGAGGTGAACACGTCCTCGCGCACCAGCCGCTCGCTGACCAGGATGGCGTCCTCGTAGTTGAAGCCGTCCCAGGTCATGAACGCGACCAGTAGGTTCTTGCCGAGCGCCAGTTCGCCCTGGCTGGTCGAGGCACCGTCCGCCAAGAGCTGCCCCTTGTCGACCTTCTGACCTTCCGCCACGCGCGGCTTGTGGTTCTGCGAGGTGCGCTCGTTGAGCCCGCGGTACTTGGTCAGCCGGTACTCCTCCTCGTCGATCAGGATGCGTTGGCTGTCGACGTACTTGACCGTGCCCGACTTCTCGGCGTACAGCGGCAAATTCGAGTTGCGCGCCACCACCGTCTCCATGCCCGTGCCGACCAGCGGCGGCTCGGCGACGAGCAAGGGCACGGCCTGGCGCTGCATGTTCGAGCCCATCAGCGCGCGGTTGGCGTCGTCGTGCTCGAGGAACGGAATCAAGGCCGCCGAGATGCCGACGATTTGCTGCGGCGCGACGTCGACGTAGTTGACGTCCTCGGGAGCGACCTCGATGTTCTCCCCGTCCTTGCGGGCCAGCACGCGGTCGCCCACGATCTGGAATTTCTCGTCGAGCTCGGTGTCCGCAGGCGCGAGCACGTGGCCGTACTCCTCGTCGGCGCGCATCCAGTCGATGTCGTTGGTCAACTTGCCCTTCTTCACCTTGCGGTAGGGCGTGACCAAGAACCCGTACTCGTCGATGCGCGCGTAGATCGACAGCGAGGAGATCAGACCGATGTTCGAGCCTTCGGGGGTCTCGATCGGGCACAAACGGCCGTAGTGCGACAGGTGCACGTCGCGCACGTCGAAGCCAGCGCGCTTGCGGTTGAGGCCTCCCGGTCCGAGGGCCGAGAGTCGGCGCTCGTGGGTCAGCTGCGACAGCGGGTTGGTCTGGTCGACGACTTGGCTCAGCTCACCGCGACCGAAGAAGTAGTCGATGGCGCTCGAGAAGGTCTTCGAGTTGATCAGGTTGCGCGGACTGACCGTCTCGGGATTCTCGAGGTTCATGCGCTCCTGCGCCGTGCGGCGCAGCTTCAACAGTCCCTTGCGGAACTCGTCGCCGGCGAGTTCGGCGATCGTGCGCACGCGACGATTGCCCAGGTTGTCGATGTCGTCGATGATGCCCTTGCCGTTGCGCAGGCCGATCAAGTACTTGATCGAGTTGACGATGTCCTCGGGCTGGAGGATCTGCACGTCCTCCGCGATCTTCTGGTCGAACTTGCGGTTGAGACGGAAGCGACCGACACGGCCCAAACGGTAGCGCTGGGGATCGAAGAACTTCTCGTGGAACAGCTCGCGCGCCTTCTCGAGCTGCGGCGGATTGCCGGGGCGCAAGCGCGAGTAGATCTTCAAGAGCGCCTCGTCGTGGCTCTTGGTCGGATCCTCCTTCATCGTGTTGATGATCAACATGTCGAGGTCCTCGGCGCGGGCGTCGATGACCTCGACCTCGGCCAGGTCGCTGGCCGCGATTTCCAGAGCAGCGGTCTCGGGGATCGGCATCCCGGAGGGCACCAGGACTTCGCCGGTCTTGAGGACCACGATGTCGCCGACCGCGATCTTGTCGGTGATCAGCTTGGCGAAGGCATTCTGAGTCTGAGCCTTGGTCTTCTTGACGACTTTCGTCGTGTAGAAGACGCGCAGGATGTCCTGGTCGGTCGAGAGCTTGGGATCGAGCGCGCGCAGCAGCGTCGAGGCAGCAAACTTGCCCGACTGGTCGATGCGCACCGTGAGCACGTCCTTCTTCGTGACGTTCAGCTCGATCCAACTGCCGCGCTCGGGGATGATCCAGCAGTTGTGGAGCTTCTTCTCGCTGGTCGAGTGATCCATCGAGAAGTCGACACCGGGAGAACGGTGCAGCTGGCTGACGATCACCCGCTCCGAACCGTTGATGATGAACTCGCCGCCGCCGATCATCACCGGGATCTCGCCCAGATAGACCTCTTCCTCGATCGGTTCAGGCTTGATCAGGCGCAAGCGCACCTTGAACGGGTAGCCGAACGTCAGTCGCAGCTGGCGGCACTCCTCGATCGTGTAGCGCGGCTTGCCCAGCTCGTAGCCGATGTACTCCAGGCACATCGTCTTGTCGTAGCTGTAGATCGGGAACACTTCCTTGAGCAACGACTCCAGGCCGTGGCTCTTGCGCGAGCCTTGGGGGATGTCGAGCTGCAGAAAGGCCTCGTACGCCGCGGTCTGAATCTCGATCAGACTGGGGACGTCGATGATCTTGGGGTAGCGCGCGAAGCTCTTCGGGGCGGGCTTGGTCAGGGTCATAGTTCGTTCACGCAACCGGGCGTCGATGGGGCTGCGGCCGGAGAACGGCGCGCAGGAGCAAGTCACTCGAGAGACGACGCGGACGCGGCACGCCTCGTGTTCACGAGGCGTCCGCGAGCGAAGGGCAGAGCGCTGAAGCGCATTGAGACCGCCGCTGGGTCGCGCTGCTCGCGAGAATCGCGAACGCTACGCACGCACGGTCGGCGGTGAGGGATGAAACAGGTCGCAACGGAGACTTCGAGTTCGACTCCACGAACGCTCGTCGCCAAGGCACTAGGGACCCATGGACGCCGCTCGAAACGGCATCCACGGGTCGATCGCTCGACGAAAGCGCGCGGAACAGCACCCGAAAGAAGCGGCTCGTGACTCGGCCGATCAGGTCAACTTGACCTTGGCGCCGGCGTCTTCGAGTTGCTTCTTCATCTTGTCGGCTTCGTCCTTGGTGACCCCTTCCTTGACCGGCTTGGGGGCACCGTCGACCACGTCCTTGGCTTCCTTCAAGCCCAGGCCAGTGATCGCGCGGACTTCCTTGATGATGGCGATCTTCTTGTCGGCCGGCGCGCTCTCGAGCACGACGGTGAAGCTCGTCTTCTCCTCTGCGGCCGGAGCGGCGGCGGCGCCACCACCAGCCGGAGCAGCTGCGACGGCGACCGGCGCCGCCGCGCTGACACCCCAGCGCTGCTCGAGGTGCTTGACGACCTTGGAAGCTTGGAGGAGCGTGAGTCCATCCAGCTTCTCGACGATTGCCTTGAGCTCGGGCTCGAGCTCGATCACGTTCGTATCGGACATTGTCTTTCTCCTGGAGAGATTGGTTCGGGGTTGTACGGACGTTCCACTCGCGCGCGGCGCGAACGGTGTATTGGGCGGGGCCGACCGCGCTCGAGCGCGATCGGCCGTTGACTCACGACGCGGAAGGCGCGGCGTCCTGCGCGGGAGCTGCGCCAGCCTGTTGATCGACGCGCGCCTGGAGCACACGCGCGGTACCGGAAGGCAGCGCGTTGAGCGTCGAAACCAAAGCGCGGACCGGCCCCTGGATGCAGCCGACGAGCTGGGCGCGCAGTGTCTTCTTGTCGGGCAGGTCGGCCAGCGCCAAGGCGTCCTTGGGGCCGAGCAGAGCGCCGTCGAAGATTGCTCCACGCAGCAGGATTTTGCCGGGCTTCTTGACTTCCAGCGACGTCAAGAGCTTGGCTGCGGCGATCGTGCCCTCGATCGAACCGAACGCGATCCCCGTATTGCCGGCGAGCATCTCGGGCGTGGCTTCGAAGCCCTTTTCAGCGAGCGCCCGGCGCAGCAACGACGTTCGCACCATCTTCACCCGCACGCCGTCCTTCGCGAGCTTGTTGCGCAGCGGCTCGAGCTCCTTGACGGTGACGCGGCCCAGCGAGATCACCAGGATGCCCTCGGCGGACTTGAGCAGCGCGTCGTACTCGGACGCGATCAGGTTGTTGACGAGATTAGGCATTGACCGGAGCTCCGTAGTTGATCCAGGCGCCCGGTCCCATCGTGGTCGACACCGAGACCTTGCGTACGAACTGACCCTTGACCGCCGGCGGACGCATCGCCGAGAGGTGGTCGAGGAAGGTGCGCAGATTCACCTCTAGGTCCTCGACCTTGAACGAGCGCTTGCCGACCGCGGCGTGCACGTTTCCACCGGCGTCGGTGCGGAACTCGACCTTGCCGGCCTTGAACTCGCGGACCGCGGCGCCGACGTCGGCGGCCACTGTTCCGGACTTGGGGCTGGGCATCTTGCCCTGGGGGCCCAGGACTTTTCCGAGCTTGCCGACGTGCTTCATCATGTCCGGGCTGGCAATGACGATGTCGAAGTCGGTCCAGCCCCCCATGATCTTCTCGGCGAGCTCGCCCGAGCCCACCAGGTCGGCTCCAGCGGCGCTGGCCGCGGCGGCCTTTTCGCCTTCGGCGAAGACCACGACCTTGATCGTCTTGCCCAACCCCTTGGGCAGCGACACGGCGCCGCGCACGAGCTGATCCGACTTCTTCGGATCGATGCCCAGCAGCACCGCGACTTCGACGGTCTCGTCGAATTTCGCGCCAGGGAGGGACTTGAGCAGAGTCAAGGCCTCGGCAGGCTCGTAGAGCTTGTTGCGGTCGACCCTCGCGACGGCCGCGCGGAAGCGTTTGCTGTGTGTCACCATGACTCGCGGTTACCCCTCGACCTTGATGCCTGCGGCGCGCGCCGTGCCTTCGATGATGCGGCACGCGGCGGTCAAATCGCGTGCATTGAGATCCTTGAGCTTGAGCTTGGCGATCTCCTCGACCTGCGCGCGCGTGACCTTGCCGACGGTCTCGTGACCGGGCATCTTCGCGGCGCTCTCCAGCTTGGCGGCCTTCTTGAGAAGCACGCCCGCCGGCGGAGACTTGAGGATGAAGTCGAAGCTGCGGTCCTTGTAGACCGTGATTTCGACCGGGATGATCAGTCCCATCTGCGCTCGCGTGGCGTCGTTGAACTGCTTGACGAACATCGCGATGTTGACGCCGTGAGAACCCAGCGCGGGTCCGACCGGCGGCGCCGGCGTGGCTTGGCCCGCCGGGCACTGGAGCTTGATCTTGGCGGTGATTTCTTTCGCCATGTGGATTCACTTCCGTTCGTGAGGCGCGCCGAGCCGAACTCGACGCGCGAGAGCTTGGGGGGGGGGGGCGTCGCCTCGCGTCAGACCGGTTCGACTTCCCAGTACTTGAGGGACACCGGCGTCGGACGACCGAAGATCGTCACGATCACCGTCACCATGCCCTTGTCGGGCAACACTTCTTCGATCGTCCCGTCGAAGCCGTCGAACGGCCCCGACTTGATCTTGACCATGTCCCCCTTGGACAGGCCGATGTTGACCTGCAGGGCCGTGTCGCTGTCCGACATGCGCACGAGGATCGACTGCACCTCGCCATCCGACAACGGGACGGGCTCGCCGTGGCCGCCGAGGAAATCGCCGACCTTCGGCGTATCGCGCACGACCGACTGCGCCTGCTTCGAGCGCGGGTCGCCCAGGTCCTCGATGTCGGCTTGCAGCATCAAGTAGCCCGGGTAGAGCTTCTTGTTGACCACGCGCGTCTTGCCGCCCTTCATGTCCGTCACGCGTTCGAACGGCACGAGCACCTGGGGCACGAGATCCTGCAGGCCGGCCATCTTGACGCGGGTTTGGACCTGGCGACAGATCGAGTCCTCTTGACCCGATTGGCAGCGGACGAAGTACCAATGATGCGCCATGTTCCGCTTCCCTAGAAGAGCACCGGGTTGACCAACCGCGCCAGGAACCAATCGGCGCCGGCGAGGAACGCCATCAGCAGCACCACGCAGACCACCACGACCAACGAGGAGTTGAACACTTCCTGACCCGTGGGCCAGGTGACCTTGCGCAGCTCCGACTCGGTCTCGATCAACAGGTCCGCGTACTTGGGCTTTTCCAGCCAGCGGTGAGCGAAATACAACGCGACCGCGAAGGCCACCAGCGAGATCACCAGCGCGCCCGTCAGCATCACGCCCAGCACCGGGAGCTTGGGCAGCGCCTCGAACAGCGGTGCCTTGAGCCCATCGAAGTACGCGGACAGCGTCTGGCGCAGCGACGAGCAACCGTAGAAGAGCAGCACGGCGACCGTCCAAAAGACGGCCATCCGCACCATTCTTCCCTGGTCTTTCTTGTACGCGGCCATGCGGGTCATCCTGGGGTGTTTCGGGGTCGGGTCGGAAGATGAAGCTCGCTCGGAGACGTATCTCGCCCGAAGACGAGATCGCGAGCGGGGCGCGCGTTCAGCTGGGGCTGTGCGAGCAGGCCAGCGGAGCAGCGCGCGGCACGATCAGAGCTTGTGCTCCTTGTGCGACACGTGCTTGCGGCAGAAGCGGCAGTACTTCTTCTTCTCGAGCTTGTACCCCGACTTCTGGCGCTTGAAGGTCGTGTAGTTGCGGTTCTTGCAGGCCGTGCACTCGAGGAACACGAACCGTTCCTTGGTCTTCATCTCGTCGCCTCAGCTGGGTGGAGGGTCGGTGGCTTTTCGGGTCGCTCGCGGCGAGTGTGGTCGACACTCTCACCGACGTTGCTCCGGGGATCCGAAGCGCGTTCGAATCCCCGGGGCGTCGACTTGCTACTTGAGGATCTTGGTGACGACGCCGGCGCCGACCGTGCGGCCGCCTTCGCGGATCGCGAAGCGCAGCTTCTCGTCCATGGCGATCGGGGTCAGCAACTCGACCTTCATCTTGACGTTGTCACCGGGCATGCACATTTCCGCTCCGCCGAGCAGCGCGGCGTTGCCGGTCACGTCGGTCGTGCGGAAGTAGAACTGCGGGCGATAGCCCGAGAAGAACGGAGTGTGGCGGCCACCTTCGTCCTTCGAGAGCACGTACACCTCGCACTCGAACTCGGTGTGCGGAGTGATCGTGCCGGGCTTCGCCAGCACCATGCCGCGCTCGATGCCTTCCTTTTCGACGCCACGCAAGAGCACACCGACGTTGTCGCCGGCCTCGCCCGAGTCGAGCGTCTTGTTGAACATCTCGACGCCCGTGACCACCGACTTGGTGACCTCAGCGCGCAGGCCGACCAGCTCGACGGTCTCGCCGACCTTGATCACACCGCGCTCGATGCGGCCCGTGCCGACGGTGCCGCGCCCGGAGATCGAGAACACGTCCTCGATGCACATCAGGAAGGGCTTGTCGACCTCGCGCTGCGGAGTCGGGATGAACGAGTCGAGCGCCGCGACGAGGTCGTCGATGCACTTGTTGGCCTTGTCGTCGCCTCCGCCGGACTCGATCGCCAGCTTGGCCTGACCGCGGATGATCGGGGTGTCGTCGCCGGGGAAGTTGTACTTCTTGAGCAGCTCGCGGATCTCGAGCTCGACGAGTTCCACCAACTCGGGGTCGTCGAGCAGATCGACCTTGTTGAGGAACACGACGATGTAGGGCACGCCGACTTGGCGGGCGAGCAGCACGTGCTCGCGCGTCTGGGGCATCGGACCGTCGGCCGCGGAGACCACCAGGATCGCGCCGTCCATCTGCGCCGCGCCGGTGATCATGTTCTTCACGAAGTCGGCGTGGCCGGGGCAGTCGACGTGCGCGTAGTGGCGCTTGTCCGACTCGTACTCGGTGTGCGAGGCGGCGATCGTCACGGTCTTGTCCGCCGAACGCACGGTGCCACCCTTGGTGATTTCAGCGTAGCTCTTCACCTTGGTGCCGTACTTGTGCGACGACCGCGCGGCGAGCGCCGCGGTGAGCGTGCTCTTGCCGTGGTCGATGTGACCGATCGTGCCGACGTTGACGTGGGGCTTGGTTCGCTTGAAGACGTCCTTTGCCATGGCTGCTCGTGTCTTTCGTGTGTGGCTTCCTCGCCCCCACCGCCGAACCGTGCTTGGTTTCGGCGGCGCGGGGCCAGGCGGCCCGAGGTGTTGGTGTGTGCGTTGGGATCAAGGCTCGATCGGTGACTGGAGCTGCTGATGGGGATTGAACCCATGGCCTCTTCCTTACCAAGGAAGTGCTCTACCACTGAGCTACAGCAGCGGAGGACAGCTCCCGCGAGGGAGCCGTGGCTCTGCTTTCCACCCCGCGAACAGCGCCTCGGCCTCGCGCTCCGAACTCGCGGTTCGGGTGGCGACAGAAGGTCGGGCGAGGCCAACCGCGGATCCGGGAGGAATCCGACGATGGGCGCATCGCGGGGCAGCGGACTTCACGGAGGACGCGTCGACTTTGGAGTGCCCCGATGAGAGTGGAGCGGGCGATGGGAGTCGAACCCACGCTATCAGCTTGGAAGGCTGAAGTTCTACCGTTGAACTACGCCCGCAATGGAGAGGGCCCGCAATGGAGAGGGTCCGCACCGAGAGGCCCGCAGTCGAGAGGGCCCAGCGTTGGAGAAGAGCTCGCAGCTGCTAAGCCTGCGGCCGACCCGCCATCGCCGGCAACCGATTGCTCGGCGCCCTCGCTCGTGCGCGGCGCCCCCACCCAAAAAAAACGAGGGGGCGGGCGGAGGAGCGCAGGATCGGGGAGAAAGGGAACCGACACGCGCGCGCAGTTCCGCGAGCCGGCGGTGGCCGACCTTCGCCCCACCAGCTTCCGCTGGCGAGCGTGGACTGGTGGGGAGAGGCGGATTCGAACCGCCGAAGGTGATACCACCAGATTTACAGTCTGGCCCATTTGGCCGCTCTGGAATCTCCCCTCGTTTCGATCCGGCCTACTAGAGGTCGGGTCGATGAGCGCGATGCGCGGTGCAAACGCAGGCGACTTTCGACCCTGGAGCTCGCCGACGAAGCGGCGCTCGCCAGGAGCGCTCCGCTCCCGTGTCATCCGTGAGGTGTCGTGTTTCCATGGAACAGCCCGACCGAAGTCGGGGGACTCTCGGCGAGCAAGCTCGCCCGGCGAATCCGACCGTGTTTCGAAGCCCTCCGCGCGTGGAGCCGACGATGGGAGTCGAACCCACAACCCCCTGATTACAAATCAGGTGCTCTGCCAATTGAGCCACGCCGGCGGTTGGTCCACCCACGCGGGGCCCGCGGCCGAGCTTGGGTTGCAGGCTTGGGACCTGCCCACCGCGGTGCGGAGAGCGAGGCATGTTAGGGAGCGAAGCTACCCGGTCAAGGACCAGTTCGGAATTCCGCCGCAGCGGCAGCGGCGCGGAGCGCCTTCACAGCTCGCGCAAACGCTCGACGTAGTCGGCCACGCTCGCCTCGACCTGCGCCAGCGAGTCCCCGCCGAACTTCTCCAGGAACGCTCGAGCGAGCTCCAGCGCGACGACGGCCTCGCCAACCACCGAGGCCGCTGGCACGGCACTGACGTCCGAGCGCTGGTAGGTCGAGAGCACTTGCGCTCCGCTCTCGAAGTCGACCGTCGACAGTCCGCGGCGCAGGGTCGAGATGGGTTTCATCGCCACGCGCACGAGCAAGGTCTCTCCGGTCGTCATGCCGCCTTCCAGCCCACCGGCTCGATTGCTGGCCCGACCGAACCGGCCGTAGCGTCCTGGTCGCAGGACGATCGAGTCGTGGACGTCCGACCCGGGCAGCCGCGCCGACGCGAAGCCCAGCCCGAATTCGACCCCCTTGATCGCTGGAATCGAGAACAGCGCCGCGCCCAAGCGCGCGGTGAGTCGCTCTCCGGCCGACTGGTAGTTGCCCAATCCCGGAGGCAGGCCCAGGGCTCGCACCTCGAACACCCCACCGAGCGTGTCACCTTGCTCGCGAGCACGCTCGACGCTCTCGCGCCAGCGCGACTCGACGGTCGCGTCCAGACCGGCGAACTCCGAGGCTTCCCGCAGGGCCACCCGGCGCTCGCCGGCGCTCTCGAAGGCATCGAGCGCGGCGTCGACCCCGCCCAGGCTCGTGACGTGGGCGAAGATCTCGATGCCGAAATGCTCGAGCACCTGCCGCGCGGCGGCCCCCAGCGCGGTGCGCATGGCCGTTTCGCGCGCGCTGGCGCGCTCGAGAACGGAGCGCGGGTCGCGGGCGGTGTGCTTCTGGCACCCGGCCAGGTCGGCGTGCCCCGGCCGAGCGCTGGTCGGCACCGGCAAGCGCTCGATCGTCGCGTCGAAATTCGTGATGCGCAACGCCAGGGGCGAGCCGAGGATTCGGCCGGCGCGCACGCCCGCGAGCACCTCGACCGCGTCGCTCTCGAGCTTCATCCGCCCACTGCGGCCGTGGCCCGATCTCCGCCGCGCGAGCTCGCCGTCGATGCGCGCGAAGTCGAGCGCGAGACCCGAGGGCAAGCCCTCGAGGATTCCGAGCAACGCCGGGCCATGGGACTCACCGGCCGTGGTCCAGCGCAGGACGGTCACAGCTCGGTCGGCGCGCTGACAGCGACGGCGGCGCGCACGCGCTGGAGATGCTCCTCGATCCAGCGTTCGAGGCGCTCGAATTCGAAGGGCTTGGGGAGCACGCCAACCACGTTGGGGATCGCGAGCAGCTCGTCGGCAACGTCGCGGTCGACGTATCCGGAAACCACCAGGGTCGGGGGCAGCACGCCTTCGCGGGCCAACCGGGGCAGGCACTCGCGAGCGTTTTCCGAGCCCAACTCGATGTCGGACAGCAGCAGGTCGGGTGCGCGCTCCGCGATCAGCTCACGCGCGGCAGCAAACGACCCCGTGGCGCGCACACGGTGCCCTCGGCGTTCGAGGAACCAGCGCAGCAACTCGACGATGCGCTCGTCGTTCTCGACGATCAACAGGTCCCCGGAGCGACGGAAAGAGTCGCGCGACGCAGGCTTCTCGGACACGCCCACAGAGTAGCGTTCAGAGCGACTCGTACCAGGTGACTTCGTCGAATGGGACCGCGAGGTCCATCCCGCCGAGCTTGACCGTGACCTGGCGCTTGGCATGGTCGACCTTGCGCACCGCGCAACGCTGGCGGTAACGCGGAACGTAGACCAACTCGCCCTTGGCGAGCCCTTCGAGGAACGCCTTGCGGCGCTCGGTGAGGGACGCCCGAGTCAGCGCGGTCTCGGTGCGCTCGAGGGCCTCGCGCATGGCCCGCGCACGATCCGCGGGCAATTGACTCACGAGCGCGCGGGCCTCCTCGAGGCTGCGCTTGGCGTCGCGGATCCGCTCCTCCAGTCCGCGCTGCGCCTCGGCCTCGAGCAACTCGCCGCGGCGCGCCAACTCGCGCTCGCGCTCCAACATCTGAGCTCCAGTGCGCTCGACGTCTTGCAGGCGCGACTCCGCCGCACGCCGCACCTTCTCGGCGTGTTCCGACGCGCCGCGCAACTTGGCCATGAGCTCGACGGTCTCGCGGTCCCGGCGCTCGAGTCGCTGGCGCGCGCGCTGCACGATCGACGGCAAGAGCCCACGTCGCTCGGCGATCACGAGCGCGTTGCTCTCGCCGGGCGTGCCGACCAGCAAGCGGAAGCGCGGCTTGAGGGTGGTCGAATCGAACTCGACGCTGGCGTTCTCGGCGCGCTCGTGGGCGAAACAAAACTCCTTGAGCTTGCCCAAGTGCGTCGTGGCCAACGTGGGTGCGCCGAGTTTGAGCAGGTGCTCGAGGAGCGCCTCCCCCAGCGCCGCGCCCTCCGCCGGATCGGTGCCGCCACCGAGCTCGTCGAGCAAGAACAACGTGCGCGCGTGGGCGCGCGCGAGGCCGAGTCGGATGCGCTCGAGGTGAGAGGCGAAGGTCGAGAGCGATTGCTTGATCTCTTGCTCGTCGCCGATGTCCGCCACCAGCCCGTCGAACAGCGGAATGCGGCTTCCCTCCGCGCAACACACCGGCCAGCCCAGCCGCACGCAGAAGGCTGCGATGCCGACGGTCTTGAGAGCCAGGGTCTTGCCTCCGGTGTTGGGGCCGGTGATCACGAGCAGGTCGAAGTCCCCGCCCAAGCGCACGTCGAGGGGAACGACTTCCTCGAGCTTGCCCTCCAGGGCCTGATCGACGAGCAGCGGGTGGCGCGCTGCCTTGAGCACGATCCCGCGCTCGTGCGCGCGGGCGTCCTCCCAACTGGCCAACTCGGGCACGCGGGCACCGAAACGCTCGCAAAACGCCGCGGAAACAGCGGCGAGCTCCCATTCCCCCAGGCGTGCCTGGGCCTCGACGAGCTGCTCCCAATTCTCGATGAAATGGCGCGTCAGCTCCACCAGGATGCGAGCCTCCTCGGCGCGCGCGGACTGCTCCAACTCGACCAGGCGATTGGAGTGGAACACCGCCTCCCGCGGCTCGACGAAAACCGTCTCGCCACTGTGCGAGCGCTCGTGGACCACGCCCGGAATGCGTCCGGAACTGCGCGCCTTGAGCGCCAGCACCCGGCGCCCGCCGCGGCGGTGGACCTTGAAGTCGGCCAGGTGCGCGCGCAGCTCTGGATCCGCCGTGAACTTGCCGACGATCTCGCTCAGCTTGTCTCCCAGCTCGCGCATTTCGCGGCGCAGCTTCGACAGGCGCGGACTGGCGTCGTCGCGCAACTCGCCGCGTTCGTCGACCGCCGTCTCGAGCGCCTCGCGCAGGCGCGTGAGCTCTGGGAAGCCAACCGCGAGCGCCGCCAGCTCGGGTGCCTCTCGCGCGCGCTCGCGAACCCACGCCACCAACCGCTTCGAGGCTTCGAGAAAGCCCCACACGCTGGCGAGCTCATCGCGCTCCAACGGTCGGTGGAAGCGTTGGATCGAGAGCTGCACCGGCGCCAAATCGACTACGCCAGCGAACGAGGCCACGTCGCGCGCGCGGACGAGCTGGGCCATCTCCGCCGCTCTGTTCAGCGCGCGACGTGCATCGGATGCGGAACGCGGCGCGAGCTCGCGCACGGCTCGCGCGCCCAGCGAGCTCTTGGCGAGCTTCTCGAACAGGCCGCGCACCGCGTCCAGGTCGAGCCCCGAGACTCCGAAGCTCTCCCGGGCCGGCGCGGTGTCGGGCGCCAGCGGAGTCGGGAGTGGGGCGCGCTTCATGATCGATTCGTCTCGAGACTGCCGAACGAGTTCCGCTGCGGGCGATTGTAGATGCGGACCGAGTCTGCCGCCTACGATGGCGCCATGAGCACCAGCCCGAGCGATCGTTTCGAGACGCGCGCCATCCACGCCGGCCAAGAGGCGGACCCCACGAATGGCGCGATCATGACGCCGGTGTACTTCACGAGCACCTACAAGCAGGACGCGCCGGCCCAACCGCGCGCCGGCTACGAGTACTCACGCACCTCGAATCCGACGCGCACGGCACTGCAGGACAACTTGGCTGCCCTCGAGGGTGGCGCGTGGGGCTTGTGCTTTTCGTCCGGACTGGCGGCGACCAACGCGGCGCTCGATCGACTCGTGCCCGGCGATCACGTCGTGGCAGGCAACGACCTCTACGGCGGCACCTACCGCATCTTCCGGCGCGTGTTCGAGCGCTACGGCATCCGCTTCAGCTTCGTCGACACCACCGAACTCGCCAGCGTCGAGGCTGCGATCGAGCCCGCCACGCGCTATGTCTACGTCGAGACACCGTCGAATCCCCTGTTGCGCGTGTCGGAGATCGCGGCGCTGGCGCGTGTCGCGCACGCCAAGGGCAAGCTGCTGGTCGTCGACAACACCTTCGCGACGCCGTTCCTGCAACGACCGTTGGAGCTCGGCGCCGACCTGGTGCTGCACTCTCTGACCAAGTACCTCGGTGGACACTCGGACGTGGTCGGCGGCGCGCTGATCGGCAACGACCCCAAGCTGCGCGAGGAACTGGCCTTCTTCCAGAACGCCGTCGGCGGCACGCCGGGACCGATGGACGCGTTCCTGGTGCTGCGCGGCACGAAAACGCTGCACCTGCGCATGGAACGACATTGCTCGAACGCGCTCGAGCTGGCCCGCTGGCTCGAACGCCGACCGGAAGTCACGCGCGTGATCTACCCGGGCCTCGCATCCCATGCCCAGCACGCCGTCGCGGTGCGCCAAATGAAGGCCTTCGGCGGGATGCTGTCGTTCGAGCTCGCGGCGGGACTCGAGGCCGCCAACACGCTGGCCTCGTCGACACGCCTGTTCACGCTGGCGGAATCACTGGGCGGTGTCGAATCGCTGATCGAGATCCCTGCGAGCATGACCCACGCGAGCATTCCAGCGGAAACGCGCCGTGCCCAAGGTCTCGCCGACGGCTTGGTGAGACTGTCGGTCGGGGTGGAGCACGTCGAGGATCTGCGAGAGGATCTCGAGCAGGCCTTTTCCAGGGCGCATGCCGGAGCGACCGCACGGGCGAGCACGGCCAAGATCTGAGGTTCCGGCCGACGCGGCCGCGGGACGCCAGCTGCGCGCGCGAATGCGCACTCAGAACGGAGAGTTCGACGGCGGCGGCTTGGGCGTCGGCGGCGGCGGCGGTGCGACCTTGGCGGCCGTCGGCGGCGGGGCCTTGACCGGCTTGGGCGGCGGCGGGCTGGGCTCGTCGCCGATCCGTTCGCGCATCAAGCGCCCGACCTTGAACTTGACCACGCGCTTGGCCGGAACCTGAACCTTCTCCAGCGTGCGCGGATTCTGCGCTCGGCGGGCAGCGCGGTCCTTGATCTCGAACACCCCGAACTCGCGAAACTCCAGGCGGTTGCCGGCGGAGAGCTCGATGATGATCTCGTCCAGGAAACGCTGGATGATGTCCTTGACCACCACCTTGGTTTGCTTGGTCGAGTCCGCGATGCGGTTGACCAGTTCCTTCTTGGTGACGGTTTGCGGCTCTTGGGACGTCATGCGGGAGCTTCCGGCGGCGGGACGGCGCCCGAGTATCGACCTGACCCCCTTTCCAAGTCAAGCCGCCAGCATGGGTTACGCGCGTGCTGCGCCACTGGGGGATCAGCGCTCGAAAACGAATGTGAGCGGTCCGTCGTTGGCGAGTTCGACCAGCATGTGCGCGCCGAAGCGCCCCTGAGCGACGCGGCAACCCTGCCGCTCGAGCGCGCGAGCGAAGTGCTCCACCAGGGCGCGAGCCCGCTCCGGGCGCTCGGCGGTGTCGAATGACGGCCGGCGTCCGCGCCCGAGGTCGGCGCACAACGTGAATTGGCTGACGACCAGCGCGGAGAGCCCCAGGTCGAGCAGCGACTTGTTGGTCTTGCCCGATTCGTCGGGGAACATGCGGAACTGGGCCAGGCGCCGCGCGAACCCGTCCAGCAGCTCCGGCTGGTCGGCGGGTTCGATGCCCAGGAGCACCAACACTCCGCGCTCGATCGCGCCCTCGACCCGTCCGTCGACGCTCACGCTCGCGCGTGCCACGCGCTGCACGACCGCTTTCACAGCGAGCTTGCTCCGGCGCGCTCGAGGATCACGCGCGCCCGCAGTCCCTGGATCAAGGCCTCGAGCCCCTGCTCGCGGCGCACGCGCGCCAAGACCGCCTGCCAGGCTTCGAGAGCGGCCTTGGGATCGTCGAGGTGGTGTTGGAGCAGCAACGCCTCCTGAACCAGCGGCATGACCGCGTTGGGGTCGCGCGACTGAGCTGCGCGCGTGGTGTCACGCGCCTCACTGGGATGCCCCAGGCCTTGCTGCACCGCAGCCTGGAGGCACAGTCGCTGCAGCGTTCGGCCACCCCAGTCGGGAAGCGCGTCGAGCGCCGCGAGCGCGCTTTCGTCATCTCCCAGTTGGGCGAACACCTGCGCCAAGTCGAGCCGCGCGAGAGCGCGTTCGTCGCTGGAAACGCGGGGGTCGCCCTCAACCGCCTCGAGCCACACCTGCAGCGCGTCGACAGCCTCCTCGAGCTCCCCGGAGCGCGCCAGGATCGCCGCCTCGAGCCGCCGCGCCGGACGGTGTCCGGGGTCGAGCACCAGCGCCTCGTCGACATGCGCGCGCGCTTCGCTCCAGCCCCCGGCGCGCGCCTCGAGGAATCCCAGTGCGTAGTGCGTCCACGGCTGCTTCGGAGCGAGCTCGAGCGCACGCTGCGCATAGGCATGAGCACGGACCGGGTCGGGCTCGACGCGCGCAGCGAGCAACAGGTTCAGTGCGCTGGGCTCGAGCTCGGCGCGCTGGCGCGCGCTGTCGGCGATCCGCTGGCGCTGTTCGGCGGCCGCCGGAGCGAAGGCCATCTCCTGGGCCAGCATCGCCAAACCCAGGTCGTCCGGCCGCGCAGCGGCGAGTTGGTCGAAGAGCGTCTTGGCGACACCGAAGTCCCCGCTCTCGTAGGCCTGGCGTGCGAGCTCGAGATCGGCGCGCTGACGCTCGTCGAAAGTGCGCGGATCGCTGGGTGAAGCGCGATACTCGTCGAGACTGCGCGAACCCGCGCCGCACGCGGTGCACGCCAGCCCCACGAGCGTCGCTCGCAGCCAGGATGCGAGCCCGCGCGTTCGCCAGGCGTGAGTCACGGCTTGCCGATCAAGCGCAGCGATGGCGAGCGAGTCTCTTGCTCCGTGCGCAGCACGCGGAAGAAGACGTCGCCTTCGGCGTGCACCACGACGTCGCGCTCTCCGGGACCTTCCAACACGCTCAACAGCTCGTCGGCGTGGATCTCGAGCGCGTCGAGGTGCGCCACGATCTGCTCACCGTCGGACTCGGGTCGTTGGCGCGCCTCGATGCGATAGCCCTCGGCCGTGGTCGTTTCGCGGTGCTCGTGGCGCGCCGGATCTTGGCGCACGGCGAGGTGTTGACGCAGGCCGATCGGCCCACGGACCTCGATGCGCGCCGCCACCAGCACGCTCGGCTCGCGGAACTCCTCGGTCCAGGGGACCGGCTGCGGGACGCGCGGCGCCGAGGCCTCGCGCGCGCGCGACTCGCCTCCACAACTCGCTACCAAGAGCACAGCCAACCAGCCCAACCAAGCTGCATTCGTGCGTGCGTGCATCGCGTACCGACCTCAACGGCGCCTCGTTCGACTGTAGTGATCCACGGGCGGGCGAGCCACCGTCGAGCTCGTCAGCGGAGTCCGCACGCGGCCCGCGCGCGATCGCACGTCGCGGCGGCTCGCGCACGAGCCCGTTCCGCGCCGCGCTTCAGGCAGCGTTCGACCTCGCCCGGGTCTGCGAGCAGCTCCTCGCGCCGGCGGCGCGGCCCTTCGAAGTGCGCCTCGAGCGCCTCGATCAAGCGCTGCTTGAGGTGGCCGTAGCCCGGCGCCCCGTCGCCGCCACGGCGCACGCGCTGCTCCCATTCGGCCAGTTCCGTCGGTGACAGGAACAAGCGCAGGAACTGGAACAGCAGCACACCGCCAGGGTCCTTGGGCTCCTCCGGAGCACGCGAGTCGGTCAGGATCGTGCCGACCAGTTTTTTGAGCGGCTTGCCGGTCTCGAACATCCAGATCGTGTTGCCGTAGCTCTTCGACATCTTCTCGCCGTCGACGCCGGGCACCTTGGGATTGTCGCTCATCAGCACGTCCGGCAAGACGAACGTCTGTCCGTAGGCCGCGTTGAAGGCGCCGGCCATGTCACGCGCGATCTCGACGTGTTGCTTCTGGTCGACCCCCACCGGCACGAAGTTGGAGTCGTAGGCCAGGATGTCGGCCGCCATCAGCGCCGGGTACATGAACAACCCGATGTTGGGCGCGATACCCTTCTCGACCTTGTCGCGGAACGAAACGGCGCGTTCGAGCAACCCCATGCCGCTGACCGTCGAGAGCAGCCAAGTCAGCTCGCACACCTCGGGCACGTCGCTCTGGCGGAACAACACCGCGTGCTCGAGATCCAAGCCGCAAGCCAAGTAGGTGATCGCGATCTCGCGCACGCGCAGACGCAGCTCCGCCGGATCGCGACTGGTGGTCAGGGCGTGGTAGTCGGCGATGAAGTAGAAGTGCTCGCCGCCGCGCTTGGGCAGTTCGATGTGCTGCGCGATCGCCCCGAAGTAGTTGCCGAGGTGCGGCAAGCCCGTGGGTTGGATGCCGCTCAGATAGGTGCTCATGGCGAGACTTCGGACACTAGCAACGCACGCGAGACGCGACAAGGCGAGTCGCGCCGGAGCCGGTCACCTCGAGGTGAGCCCTTGAAAGTCGCGCTCGACATGCACGATCCTCTGCGGGCATGTTCGCCCCGCTCCATGGACCTCGCGGCGCGCTGGCGCTCGCGTCGGCGCTGGCGCTCGCGTCGTGCGCCGGTCTGTCCGACGAGATCCACCTCGCGCCGTTCGTCTCGCACGTGTCCGTCGCCGGCGGCGCGGACGAGGTCGAGGCTCTCGGAGGAGCCGTCAAGCTGAAGCGTCGCGCCCCCGGTGCTCCGCTCGACGAATGGGAGCTGCATCCGCTGGTGTGCCACGAGGAACGCGGCTCCGCGAGTTCCCTGACGCGCTTCCTGGTTCCGCTGGGCAAGCGTGATGTCGACGGTGAGCACTCGCTGACACAACTTCTGCCGCTGTTCCGCCTGCAGACCGAACCGGACGGCCACGGTGGGACGCGGCGCTACTGGATCAGCCTGCCGGCGATCGTGTGGGCCGAGGACTCGACCGAGCGCACCTTCCGCGGAGTGTTCCCGTTGTTCGGCGTGTGGGAGCGCATCGCCACATACGACCGCGTCGCGTTCGCGCTGTTCCCGCTCTACATGCGCACCGAGCGCGAGGGCGGGACCTTCCATCACGTGCTCTGGCCGCTGTTCAGTTGGGGCCGCAACGGTCGCAACGAGCTCGACTTCCACGTCTTCCCGTTCATCGGCGTGGCGCGCCCGGGGAGCGCCCAGAGCAACTACGTGCTGTGGCCGTTCTTCACCTCCAGCACCGAGCGCCTGTACCTCGAACCCTCGAAGCAACTGCACAGCTGGATGCTCTGGCCGTTCTACGGTCGCAAGCGCGGTGAGACCTTCAGCGCCCACTCTGTGCTGTGGCCGTTCTTCGGCTGGTCGCGCGACGAACGCTCGGGCTACTGGTCATGGGACGGGCCCTGGCCGCTGGTGCGGATCACGCGCCCGGGCTCGAGCAAGGAGGCCTACCGCACGCGCGTGTGGCCGTTCTATTCCTACTTCGAGGGCGACGGTCTGAAGAGCCAGTGGGTCGCGTGGCCATTCTTCAACTCGCGCGAGGAGCAGTACAAGGACGGTCGGCGCGTCGCGCAGAACGTCGTTCCGTTTTGGCAGAGCTACGTCGAGTTCGACGCGCACGACGACCAAGTCGGCGCGTGGTCCAAGCTGTGGCCGCTGTACCAGTACCACGCCGAGGGCCACGCTTCGCGGCTGGGAGTGCCGACGCTTCTGCCGACCTGGCACATGCCGGACATCGACGAGCACTACGCCTGGCTGTGGGAGCTCTACACGCGCGAGGTCGAGGGCGAGCTCGTGCATGAACGCTCGTGGCTCGGCCTGTGGCGGCGCGAGACCGACGATCTGGAGCAACGCGACTACGTCAGTGGATTGTGGTCGCGGCGCAAGTATCGTGGCGCGAGCGGAACCGTGCGCGAGCATGCGCTCCTGTTCGGTCTCGTCCGCTGGCGCACCTCGAGCGCGGATGGCTTCGAAATTCTCCGCCCAGCGTTCCCTGGACCCGGTTGGCCCGCGCGCGAGCGCTCGAACCCCTAGATTCGGACCCACACGGTGTTGAGCGTCGCTGCCTCATTCCTGCGAGACGTCGGCTTCCAACTGGAGCTCACGCTGCAAGTGTTGCTGCGCCTGGGTTCGGCGCCGCGCCGTCGCACGCTGATCGCGGAGCAACTGTTCCAATCCGGCCTCAAGGTCGTGCACGTCGTGCTGCTGGTCGGCGTGTTCATCGGCATGATCGTGGCACTGCAGACCGGCATCGAGCTCTCCAACTTCGGCCAGCAGGATCAGATCGGAACGATCGTCGCGCTCTCGATGTGCCGCGAGATGGGCCCGTTCATCACGGCAGTGATCCTGGCAGCGACCGTCGGCAGCGCGCTGGCCGCGGAAATCGGCACCATGGCGGTGTCGGAGGAACTGCACGCGCTCGAGGTGATGTCGATCGACCGCATCAGCTATCTGGTGATGCCGCGCGTGGTGGGCGTGGCCATCATGTGCCCGCTGCTGACGGTGTTGTGCGACACCATCGGTATCGTCGGCGGCGGATTGATCGCCGACTCGCAACTCAACGTGGGAGTCGC
Organism: Planctomycetota bacterium; assembly: GCA_020853575.1. Taxonomy (GTDB): domain Bacteria; phylum Planctomycetota; class UBA1135; order UBA1135; genus F1-120-MAGs118. Next base: position 15,908 of record JADYYP010000018.1, on the reverse strand, counting down.
GCTCTACTACGACTCGGTGATCGACGCGCTCAACGATCGCGGCTTGCCGCTCGAGTTGCCCAAAGAGGTCTACACAGGCCTGTTCAAGGCGCTGATCTTCGGTGTGATCCTGTCGATCATCTCCTGCACCGCCGGCTTGAACGCGACGAGCGGCGCGATGGGCGTGGGCAACGCGACGCGCAAGGCGGTTCGCGACTCGATCATCGCGATCATCATCTCCAACTACTTCCTGTCTTGGTTCTTCTTCAACGCGTGATGAACCGAGACGTCATCATCCGCTACCAGGGCGTGTGCAAGTCGTTCGGCGCGAAGGTCGTGCTCAAGGACCTCGATCTCGACGTCTATCGCGGTGAGGCGTTTTGCATCATGGGCCCGTCGGGCTGCGGCAAGTCGGTGACCATCCGCCACATCATTGGCTTGCTCAAGCAGGACCGGGGCAGCGTGACCGTCGAAGGCCACGACATGTCCACGATCTCCCGCGGCGACCTGCGCAAGCTGCGTGCTCGCATGGGCTACGTGTTCCAAGAAGCGGCGCTGCTCAACTCGCTCTCCGCAGGGGAGAACGTGGCGCTGCCGCTGCGCGAGACCACGGAGCTCTCGGACGCGGAGATCGTCGACAAGGTCAACGCCAAGCTGGCCCTGGTCAAGGTGCCCGACGTCTACCACAAGATGCCCAGCGAGCTCTCGGGCGGCATGAAGAAGCGCGTCGGGCTGGCGCGCGCTCTGATCACCGACCCTGAGATCGTGCTGTACGACGAGCCGACCGCTGGGCTCGATCCGGAGATCTCGGCCTCGATCAACCGCTTGATGCGCGAGCTCGCCGAGACCCTGCACGTCACCAGCGTGATCGTCACGCACCACGTCGGCACGGTGAAGACCGTGGCCGACCGCGTCGGCCTGCTCGACAACGGCCGACTCAACTTCGTGTCCAAGCCCGAAGAGTTCATCCACTCCACCGAGCCGCGTCTGGTGCGCTTCCTCGGCGACAAGCTCGACTGACCCCCACGCCCCACTACTGCACGATGAACAGCACTCGACAATTCCTGCTCGGCGCTTTCTTCGTCGTCGTGTTCGCGCTGCTCGGCGTGTACACGCTGTTCCTCACCGACTTCTCGCTGTTCCGCGAGCAGCACACCCTGGTGGTGCACTTCTCCGACGCCTACGGGCTGCGCCAGGGCGACTCCGTGCTCGTCACCGGCATCCGCGAAGGTCGGGTCAAGAACCTGGTGCGCGACTCGGCCGCTCCCAAGGAACGCCGCGTGACCGCGACGCTCTTGATGGACAGCGCCGTCGGTCTGCGCGAGGGCTTCGACATCGCGATCGAGGACGCGACCGTGCTCGGGGGCAAGCAGATCTCGATCGATCCCGGCCCTTTCGAAGGCGCGCCGGTGACAACCGCTGGCCCGCTCCCTGGACGCGTGAAGGGCGGCGCGCTGGACGGACTGGGCCGATTGATCGACTCCAACAGCTCCTCAGTCGCGGGTTTCATCGAGGACCTGCGCCAGATCGTGGCCGACGCGAAGGCCGGGAAGGGCACGATCGGCCGGCTGCTGCGCGACGACGAGCTTTCCAACGAGATCTCCGCGGGCGTCAAGTCGATCCGCACGAGCTTCGACAACATCGAGACCGTCACCAACGACATCAAGGCCGGCAAGGGCGTGCTCGGCAGGCTCGCGACCGACGACGACCTGGCGCGCAAGTTCGAGGAGGTCGTGACCAACCTGCAGACCGTGTCGGCCGACTTGAAGACCATCAGCGGCGACGTCAGCGCCGGACGCGGCACGATCGGACGGTTGGTCAAGGACGAGAAGCTCTCCGAGGACGTGGCCTCCGCCGTGGCGACGATCAAGGACATCGCGAACCGCGTCAACACCGGAAATGGCACGCTGTGGAAGCTGTTCGAGGACGACAAGTTGGCGGGGCAGATCGCGGCCTTCGGCGACAAGCTCGAGAGTGGCACGCTCGGCAAGCTGTTCACCAACGACGAGATCTACGGCAAGCTCTCCAAGGTCGCCGACGATCTCGCGGCGGCGACGACCGCCCTGCGCGAGGCCAAGGGCACGTTGGGCAAGTTGGTGATGGACGCGGACCTCTACCAGGAGGTCCAGAAGGCGCTCCAGATCCTGACGCGCACGCTGCAGGAGTACCGCGAGGCCGCGCCGATCACCGCCTTCACCTCGATCCTCTTCAGCGGTTGGTGAGAGCGCGCTAGCGACGCGCGTCGAGCAAACGCTCGATCCACTTGCCGACGAGATCGGCCTCGAGGTGGACCGCGTCGCCGAGCGCGGCGCGTCCGAGCGTCGTGCGCTTGAGCGTCTCCGGGATCAGCGCCACCCTGAACGACCGCCCGCGCGGTTCGACCACCGTCAAGCTGATCCCGTCGATGGCGATGCTGCCCTTTTCGATCAGATAGCGCTCGAGGCCCGCGGGGACCTCGAAGTGCATCTCTCGGCCGCCGTCGCCGCGGTCTTCGATGCGCGTCACGTGGCCCAGCCCGTCGACGTGTCCGCTGACCAAGTGGCCTCCGAGGCGGTCGGAGAGCCGCGCCGCGCGCTCGAGATTCAGCGCGCGCCCGGGCGCGGCGCTGCGGAACCAGGTGCGCTCCAGGGTCTCGGCCGATAGGTCGAAGACCAGCGTTGCGCTCCCGTCGGGTGCCGCCACTCGGCGGGCCACGGTCAGGCAGCATCCGGACGTCGCTATGCTGTCCCCCAGGGCCGTATCCCAGTCCCCGGACGGTTCGGCCACGAACAGGCGCGCCCCCTGGCCGACGGGCTCGCGGGCCACGATCGGCACGCAGGCCTCGATGATGCCGGTGAACATGGGGGCGGAAGCTAGCGCCGCCTGAGAGCCCAGGCCAGTCGCCCTTCGCCCCAAATCCTTGACGCTCCGGGGGCTCGCCTCTACCCTGCTCAGCCTTTCGAACGAGGCGGGCCTCGTGCCGCTCTTTGCCATCCTGACCCTCTTTCCCGAGGCTATCGAGCCCTACCTGGCCGCGAGCATCCTCGGACTCGCGCGCGAGCGCGGCCTGGTGCGTGTGCTCACGGTCGATTTCCGTGACTTCACGCGCGACCGCCATCGGACCGTCGACGATCGCCCCTTTGGAGGCGGCCCCGGCATGGTCCTGCGCCCCGAGCCGATCGCCGAAGCCGTGGAATGGCTCGAAGCCAAGCACGGGAGCTTCCGCAAGCTCGCCATGTGCCCAGGCGGGAGCCCGTTCCGCCAGGCGCTGGCCGAGGAGCTGGTCGCGCACGAGCGCGTCCTGATCCTCGCCGGCCGCTACGAAGGATTCGACGAGCGCGTGCGCGAGGCCTTGGGCTTCGAAGTCGTCTCGGTCGGTGACTTCGTGCTTTCGGGCGGCGAATTGCCAGCGCTGTGCGTGGTCGAAGCGGTGGCGCGCTTGCTGCCCGGAGTGCTCGGCGACGAGGAGTCCGCGCTGCGCGACTCCTTCACCGGCGGCGCGAACCTGCTGGACCATCCACACTACACCCGCCCTCGGGTGTGGCGCGGGAAAGAGGTGCCCGAGATCTTGCTCTCGGGTGATCATGCGGCGATCGATCGCTGGCGGCGCGCCGCTGCGATTGCTCGCACGCGCGCGCTGCGCCCCGACCTGTTCGGGCGCGCGGCGAGTCCATCGGCTGCAAGCGCCCCGCCCCCACCCCCCGCCCACTGAACACGTACACCACCAGGAACAACCGCGCGAGTCGCGACTTGGAGCCAACATGCACCGGATGCAACAGATCGAGAAGGAACTGGGCAAGAAGACCCTGCCCAACGTCAAAGTCGGGGACACCGTCGAGGTCCACTACCTCATCAAGGAAGGCGACAAGGAACGCGTGCAGCTGTTCATCGGCACGGTGATCGCGCTCAAGGGCCGCGGCATCCGGCGCTCGGTGACGGTACGACGCATCGTGCAGGGTGAGGGCGTCGAGCGCGTCTTCCCGCTGCACAACCCGCGCGTCAAGGACATCGTCCCCACTCGCCAAGGCGAGACCCGCCGCGCCAAGCTGTACTTCCTGCGCGACCGCGTCGGCAAGTCGACGCGCCTGCGCGAAGTGTTCGGCGAACGCGAGGGCGAGGCCAACGACGCACCGGCGGACGAGCCCGAGACCGCCGGCGCTCGCTGAACCGAGGCTCACTTGGCGCTCCCGCGCCTCACTCCCTCCGCGGGTCCGTCCCGTCCACGTCGGATCGCCGTGCCCTGGGCCCGGCGATCCGCTGCCTTTCCAGAATCGTTCGCAGCACGCGCTTCGACGCGCCCCGTTGGGCGACGCGTCGAGCGCTCGATTGAGAGCTAGCTAGCCATGGTCGAAAACGTCGGACGCAAGGTCACCTTGATCGTCGCCCTGATACTGGGCGCGGTCCTCTTGCTCGCCTACAAGCCGCTGGTCAACGGACGCCCGCCGTTCCCTCTGGGCCTCGACATCGCCGGCGGCGAGCGGCTCCTGTACCGCATCGACCTCGACGCGGCCAAGGCCGCGGGCATCGTGCAGCCAGGCCAGTCCGATGCCGACGTGCTCGAGGAGATCATCGCGGTCATGCGCCAGCGTTGCGACGCCAGCGGCAATACCGAGGCCTCGATCCGCCGCCTGGGCACCAATCGCATCGAAGTTTCGCTACCGCGCATCTCGGCCCAGTCCGCAGAAGCCAGCGGGCAACTGGCCAGCGATGTGGCAGCCGACAGCCTGGGCGTCCTGACCCTGGCGAGCACGCCGGAGCCGGCGCAAACCGATCCCAACGCGCCGCGCAAGCACATCGCGCAGGCCTACGACAACTTCCCGATGGAAGGCGTGGTCAAGATCGGTGACGAGCGCATCTTCTACTCGGGCCGCAGCGGAGCGAGCTTGACGATCAAGGAGCGCGGCTACGGCCGGACGACTCCGAGCGCGCACACTGCCGGTGCCGCGGTGGCGCTGGTCAGCGGGGACCAGGTCAAGGCGGCGCTGGAGAACCTGGGCAACATGCAGTTCATGGCCGTGGCCGAGGATGCGGACTTCCGCCGCGCCGGCACCGACCGTGTGGCCGCCGAGACCAAGATCGGCGAGTGGCGCGCCAAGCCCGAGAACGCGGCGCTGCCGATCGCGATCTACAACAAGCTCGCGCCGGAGGCCGGCGGCCCGCCCAACGGGCTCTACTACTTCCCCTACAAGCCGCGCGCGGATGCGCCGCAGCAAGAGCTCGGCGGCCTGTTCACCGTCAAGCCCACGCCCGAGGAGACCTTCTCGGGCTCGGACCTCGCGTTGGTCGGGCCCGGGCAAGATGAACTGGGCTTCCCGGCGATCCAGTTCGCGATGAACACCGAAGACGGCACGTACTACCGTTTCGGCAAGTTCACCGAGAAGCTGCGCGACAAGCAGCTCGCGATCATCATCAACGATGAGATCGTGACCGCGCCGAAGATCGACGAGGCGCTCTACGGCACCTCGATCATCAAGGGGCAGTTCGCGCTGACCGAGCGCGACGCGATGGTCACGGTGTTGCGTTCGGGGTCGCTCAAGATCAAGCCCGAGCTCGAGAGCCGCGAGTCGATCGGTGCGTCGATCGGGGACGATTACGTCCGCAAGAACATCTGGGCCGGCGCGACGACGCTGGCCGTGATCGTCGGGTTCCTGCTCTTCTACTACCGGCGACTCGGCCTGTGGGCCAGCGCGGCGCTGCTCACCAATCTGCTGCTCCTGATGGGCGCCATGGTCGTCGTCAATGGCACGCTCACGCTGGCCGGCATCGGCGGCATCGTGCTGACGATCGGTATGGCCGTCGACGCGAGCATCCTGATCTACGAGCGCATGCGCGAGGAGCAGGAGAAGGGTCGCAAGCCGATCCAGGCCGCGAAGGACGGATTCGACAATGCCAAGTCCGCGATCATCGACGGCAACCTGACCACGTTGATCACCGCGATCATCCTGATGTACGTCGGGACCGGCACGATCCGCGGCTTCGCCGTGACGCTGACCCTGGGCATCCTGACCACGATGTTCTGCGCGCTGGTCATGCTGCGGGTGTTGGTCCACTACGAGCTCAAGCGCGGCGTGCAGCGCTTCGAGATGCGCCAGTTCTTCCAGAACGCGAATTTCCGCTTCATGTCCTGGCGCAAGCCGGCCGTCGCGCTCTCGCTGATCGTCATCGTCGGCGGCTGTGGCTGGTTCATCGCCGAGGACGACCACGACAAGCTGGGCATCGACTTCCTCGGTGGAGCGACGGTCAAGGTGCGCACCGAGCAAGCGATGCACGTCGAGGACCTGCGCAAGCGCGTCGAGGCGATCGGCGGAGCCATGGCGTCGGCCGACGTCGTCGACCTCCCTGGCATGCGCGACTCCGAGGGGCGCGCGCACGAGTTCCGCATCACCTACAAGACCGACCCCGAGACGGCTTCACAGTCCGGAGCGGACGTCGAGAAGACCTTCGCAGCGGAGGTGTCCCAAACGCTCAAGGACCTGCTGCAGCGGGGACCGATCGAAGTCGAGCTCGACACCTCGGGTGCAGCGGTGAAGGCCAACGCGGTGCTGTATTTCGAGGCCGAGCACACGCTGGACGACGTCAAGAACCTGGCCGCGACTGGCGGCCTGGCGGACGCGACCGCGAGCTTCCGCGGAGAGCAGAGGAACGTGTTCGTGGTCAGCGGGACAGCGGCCAGCGGGGTCGCCCCCGAGACGCTGCGCAACACCCTGAGCCTCGCCTTCGACGGCAAGAGCGACTCGAACGGGCGTGAATTCAAGTGGGCCATGCCGATCCCCGAGTCGAGCGTGGTCGGCGCCCAGGTCGTCGGTGAGTTGCGCGACAGCGCGATCAAAGCCCTGGCGCTCTCGTCGCTCTTGATCCTGCTCTACATCCGCGTGCGTTTCGCGGAGTACAGCTACGGTTGGGGCGCGCTCCTCGCGGACTTGCACGACGTGCTCGCCACCGTCGCGGCCATGGCGTTCCTGATCGCCGTGCCGTGGATCCGCATCGAGATGAACCTGACCATGATCGCGGCCTTCCTCACGATCCTGGGCTACTCGCTGAACGACACGATCGTCGTGTACGACCGCATTCGCGAGAACCTGCCGCGCGTGAAGGGGACGTTGGCGGAAGTCTGCGACCTGTCGATCAATCAAACGCTCTCGCGCACGGTGATCACGTCCGGCACGACGATCGTCGCGGCGCTGATCATCCTGATCTTCAACTTCGGCACGGGCAACGCGCTCGAGGGCTTCGCGTTCGCGCTGACCTTCGGGGTCGTCGCTGGAACGTACTCGAGCATCTACGTCGCAGCCCCGATCTTCGTTTGGCTCGAAGAGCGTGCGCGGCGCAAGGGCCACACCACCGCGCTGAGCACGGGAACGCCCAAGAGCTCTGACCCGACAGTCGAAGAAGCGGTTTAGTCGTGCGCTCGATCGCGGTGATGCTGAGCTTCGCCGCCGCGTTCGGCGCGGCGGCGTTGTGGCAGTCGCAGCGCGTGCGTGAGTTGCGTGCGGCACGCGAAACGGCGGCTCGCATTCAGGACGGGGAGCTCGTCGCGGGGCCCAGCGGCCTGATCGAAGCCGGTTGGGCCAACGTCATCGTCGGCCGCCCTTCGGGCACGTCGCCCGTCGAGGTGCCGTCGCAGGACGAGTCGCAAGCGACGAATTCCGCGCAGCAGGAAGCGCCTCCGCCCGGGCCGGGGGATGGGACATCGCCCGTCGTGGGCGACTACGAAGTGACGGTCGAGGCCGGACAGACGCTCTCGGAGATCGCTCGTGCGCACTACGGCAGCGCGGCGCGTGAGCTGGTCAGGGCGCTCGCGAAGTACAACTCGATGACCGACGAGAACGCCCTGCGCGACGGACAGAAACTGCGCCTCCCCGCACTGGATCGACTCCCGCGCTGAGTCAAGCGCGAGGCTGTCGTCGAAGCGACAGCGACACCGACAGCGAGGCGCGCGTGCTCGGCGACGAGCGTTCGATGGCGCTCGCCGAATTGGAGCCGAGCTCAAGCATCGAGGTCGCGAACGAGCAGCCCTTTCGCCGTGCGCTTCAGGTTTCCGAGTGCTGCTTCCGAGATGCGCGCGACGACGCGCAGGCGTTCGCCTTCGACGACGTCCTCGGACATCACGGCCGCAAGCCGACGGACAGCTGCGATGGCTCGTCCATCAGCCAACGGCAGGTCGAGCTCGACGCGCAGCGATCGCGCGTCGAGGCGCCGAGCGACCGCCGCGTCGAGCCGCTCGAGCCCGTCGTGGCGTCGAGCCGAGACATGCACGATCTCGTGCCTCAGCTCACGCGCCAGGAGCTGGAGGTCCAGCGGCTCTCCCACGGCATCGACCTTGTTGAACACGAGCAATTCGTTGCGGTCCGACGGCGCGATGCCATTGAGCACGTCCTCGACGGCGGCGATCTGCGTCGCTGCGTCGGGATGCGAGGCATCGACCACGTGGATCAGCAAGTCCGCGTGCACGGCCTCTTCCAGTGTCGCGTGAAACGAAGCGACCAAATGGTGCGGCAGGCGCTGGAGGAAACCTACGGTGTCGGAAAGGAGCACGGTGCGTCCGTCGCGCAGTTTCCACTGCCGTGTGCGCGTATCGAGGGTGGCGAAGAGCATGTCGGCGGCCAGCTCACTCGACCCCGTCAACACATTGAGCAGCGTCGATTTGCCAGCGTTGGTGTAACCGACGAGACCGACACTGAAGTGATCCGAGCGTGAGCGCACCTCGCGCAGTCGACGGTCCTCGATCTGCTCGAGCTCGCGCTTCAGGTCGAGCACGCGCTTGCGCAGGAGACGCTTGTCCGTCTCGAGCTGAGTTTCACCTGGTCCGCGCGTCCCGACTGCGCCCTCGGTCCGCTCCAAGTGCGTCCACATGCGCCGCAGTCGCGGCAAAAGGTACTGCGCCTGCGCCAATTCCACCTGCAGTCGCGCCTGCCGTGTCCGCGCGCGACGCGCGAAGATGTCGAGGATCACCTCCGAGCGATCGAGCACCCGCACCCCCAGAGCCTTCTCCAGATTGCGGATCTGCCCGGGAGTCAGATCGTTGTCGAGCGCGACGGCGTCGGGCGCCAACGCCTCGACTTCCGCGGCGACTTCCGCGACCTTGCCTCGGCCCATCAGTGTCCCTGGATCGGGTGCGAGCTTACGTTGCACGATGCCGCTCCCAATCGGCTCGGCACCCGCCGCGAGCAGCAGTGCGCGAAGCTCGGTCAATGCTCCCTCGTGTTCCTCGGCTTGTCCGGGGAATACGACGCCGCACACCAGGATCCGCTCCTGCGGCCGGCGACTAGGGATGGGCTGCTTGCTCATCGAGCGAGCACGGAATCGCGCACGCTCGCGCGCCCGATGTGAACCGCGCGCACGCGCGTTCCATCTCCCGCCGGAGTCAACACGGTGTGGGCGCGCCAACTGTCCTTGACTTCGGCGAAGTCCTCACGGAAGTGTGCCCCGCGGGACTCCTCACGCGCGTCCGCCGCGAGCGCGGCCAAGTGAGCGATCGTGAGCATGTTGAGCAGTTCCCAGGAGCGCGGCTCGGCAGTGGCAAGTTGCTGTACGGCGCGCGCCCAGAAGTCGATCTTCTCGATGGCGTCGCGGATCATGCGCCCGTTGCGAACGATCCCCATCTGCCGCCACATGAGGCTCTTGAGCGAGTAGGTCATGTCATGGATTCCCAGGCGCACGTCGCTGGATCCGTTCGGGCGATCGGCACGCAGGTGCCGATCGATCGGAATCAGCGGGAAATCCCGACTGTCCTCGGCAGCGCGCTCGCCGGCGTGCGTGCCCAGGACCAACCCTTCGAGGAGCGAGTTCGACCCCATGCGATTGGCGCCGTGGAGCCCGCTGCTCGCGCACTCGCCGACCGCCCACAGCCCCGGCACACTGGTGCGACCGTCGGCGTCCACGGCGATCCCACCGATCATGTAGTGTGCGCCCGGACGCACCGGAATCGGGTCCTTCGCGATGTCGATGCCGAAATAGCGGCAGATCCGACTGATGTGCGGGAACAACTCGTGAGGGCTCTTCTCCAGATCGGACAGGTCGAGATACACGCTCGTGTCGTTGGTCTTGACCATTCGATCGAAACACGCGCGGCTCACGATGTCGCGCGGTGCGAGCTCTTGCTGCGCATGGTACTCGCGCATGAAGCGCACGCGGTTCTTGTCCAACAGCACGCCGCCCGCGCCTCGGACGATCTCGCTGATCAGCACTCGCGCCGCGCCTGCGATGTACAGGCACGTCGGATGGAACTGGAAGAACTCGAGGTCACGCATGCTCGCGCCTGCGCGGAAGGCCATCGCGACCCCGTCGCCGGTCGCGATCGCTGGGTTGGTGGTCTCGCGGTAGAGCTGACCCGCGCCACCCGTGGCGAGGATGACCTGCGCAGCGGAGAACGCCACCAGTTCGCCGCGGTCCGTTTGGCACAGAACTCCGATTACCCGGCCGGTTGCATCCGAGATCAAGTCGATGGCGAAGGTCGACTTGAAGGTCGCGATGTCCGGATGAGCGACGACGGAATCCGCAAGCGCGTGCTGAATCGCGATTCCAGTCGCGGCGCCGCCCGCGTGAACGATCCGGTGCCGGCTGTGTCCACCCTCCCTCGATAGATCCAGTGTGCCGTTCCCGGCGCGGTCGAAGTGCGTGCCCCACCGAGTCAGGCGCTCGATCGCCGCCGGTCCGCCCCGCACGACGCGATCGACGGCGTCGTGGTCGCAGATTCCGCAACCGACCTGCAGGGTGTCGGCTACGTGCAGGTCAAAGGTGTCGTCCGCACCCAGGACGGCAGCCACCCCGCCTTGGGCGTAGTGGGTATTGGTCTCCCGCAACTCGTCCTTCGCAATCAGCGCCACGGAGCTCCCCGCGGCAGCCGCTGCCAGCGCTGCGCTCGCCCCGCCGACGCCAGAGCCCAAAACGACGACATCGAAGCGATACACCGGAAGCCGACGGGCGTGGAAAGGCGCGAGATAGCGCTCGGCGTCCAGTTCAACGGACAAGACACGGTCCATGGAAGCTGCCTGACGAATGAGGGGGGGCAAAGGGGGGTGGAGATTGTAGTCGCGCTCGCTCGGGGCCCATGGCCACCGACGCGTTATCCCCGCGCCGAATCCTGCTGCGCGACCTGCCTGGGGCTCCGGGTGCATGGCGGGGAGAAAGGCGCGACCCTAACATCCGGAGAACTTTTCGAGGATTCGAGGTGACGCGGCGAGGCCTGGCCGGTCCAATCTTAGGCGGCTGTTAGGTAGCGCTGGCAGCCCACCGGCGAACGCACCCCAGGAGATTGAAGATGGCACAGATGTTCGATCGAGCACGACGAGAGGGCCCGACCTTCCTGTTCTTCCTCGGACTGATTGCGTTCACCTTCCTCGTGTAGTGCACCCGCCGGCGGTTGCAGCCATCGCGCGGCTCGCGGTGACATCCCCGCCGACGGCGAGCGGCCTCGCTCCATGGAATCGACCGCAACTCCCGTGACTTCCGGAACCCCAACCTCAGGTCCCCCACGAATGCCCAGCGTCGCGCTCACCAAGCGTCAGCTCGAGATCCTCGACTACTACCGCGCCTATGCGGCACGGCATCGCATCAGTCCGACGCTCGAAGAGGTTGCACAGCACTTCGGGGTCAACAAGGTCACGATTTTTGGCCACGTGGCCGCGCTCGAACGAAAAGGTGTTCTCACGCGCGCGGCCAAGGGCGTCAGCCGAGGCATGTTGGTCGTCGACCAACCGGGTGGCGCCGACATTCGGACCCCATCCACGGTCACGATCCTGGGGCGAATCGCAGCTGGGAGCCCCATCGAAGCGATCGAGGCACCCGAGGCCTTCGATCTCGCGGACCTCATCCCCGCCGACCGGGACGTCTATGCGCTGCGAGTGTCAGGTCGCTCGATGATTGACGACGGTATCCACGACGGCGACATCGTGCTGATCGAGCGGCGTTCCAACGCAAGCGATGGAGACATGGTAGTCGCTGTGCTTCCCGAGGAGGAAGCCACGCTGAAGCGGGTTTATCGTGAACGTGGCGGGTTCCGGCTCGAACCAGCCAATCGCGAGCTGCAGGCGATCCACGTCGCCGAAGTCGAGGTTCGAGGCGTCGTCATTGGTGTCGTCCGCCGCTACGGCCGCTAGGGGCTCGTCGCGACTGACGCGACAAGGGTTGTCGAGCGACACACGCGAGCGGAAACGCGAAGCGCTCTAGGTCGCGAAGCAGCGGCGCGACGAGATCCGCCTGACGATCAAAGCGATCGCAGTTCTTGCGAGCACCGCCCTCCTCCAAGGTGGTTGTCCCGACAGGCCGTTTCACGTAGCTTCGCTGTGACTCGCCGACGCGGCGGTCGAGCTGGCCATTGTGATACGAGCTGCCCTCCACCGGCTATCGCGCCACACGCTGATCTACTCGACCGCCGAGCAGCTCGGCCGCCTCGCAGGCTTCCTGCTGCTGCCTCTGACGACCGGGTACCTGGGTGAAGTCGAGTTCGGAACACGAGAACTCGTCGCGGTGACCATCACCCTTCTGGCGCAACTCGCGGGCGTCAACATCTCGGCTGCGATGTCGCGCTTCTACTTCGACGCGCATGACGACAACGCGCGACGCGCGGTCATCAGCACGTCGATACTGAGCGTAGCAGCCGCGGCTATCGTCGTCGGGGCCATCGCACTTGGAACCGCGGGCGTTTGGGCGCACCTGCTCCCGTTCCCCGGGGAAGACAAAACAGTGATTCTCCGACTTACAATCGGCATCTTTGTTTTGCAGGTCCTACGCGAGATCCAGAGCAAGGTCCTACAGACCCAGGAACGCTCGATCCTCTACGGAACACTCTCACTGGCGAAGCTGGCTGCCGAGGTCGGCCTACAGGTCTTGTTCCTCGTGAAACTGCGAGCCGGTCTCATCGGGCTCCTCGAGGCGGTTGCGATCACCGAGTGCTCATTCGCGCTGATTCACGCATTCATTCTGCTGCCGTCGATAGGGGTTCGATTCTCGGTCAGTGTTTTTCGCCGCCTCCTCGCGTACTCACTTCCTTTAGTTCCAAATGGAATCCTGCAGTTCTGCCTTCACTCATCGGACCGCTACTTCATCAGTGCCTTGTGCGGTGGAGGCGCACTCGGACTCTATGCGCTTGGCTACAAGCTCGGGTACGTCACGAACTACCTGATTCTCGGACCATTTCTTCTCATATGGTATCCTTTCGTTTTCTCTCTCCCGAGCGACGAAGTCCGGCGGTCAATGATCGGCCGTCTGACCCCCTACTTCATGCTCGTCCTGACCGCCGCTACACTGGCTACCTCGCTGTTCGCCGACGTCCTGGTCGGCTCCGCGTCTAGGGGGCACGGTTTCATCGCCGCCACGGGCACTGTTCCATGGGTCGCAACTGGCTACTGGTGTTGGGGGCTGTTCCAGATCCTTCAAACGGGCTTCTTCGTGTCCAAGCGAACGCAGCTACTTCCCAGACTCACGTTCAGCGCGCTTGTGACCAATGTGTTCCTGAACATCTCACTCATCCCAGCACTCGGCTTTCTCGGCGCGGCGGTCGCAACAGCGCTCACATTTGCAGTCTTGTGCATATGCACCGGACTCAAGGCCCATGTAGAGTATGCAGTGCTTCATCGCTGGGGCCGCATCCTGACGCCGGCGCTCGCTGCCATGCTCGCCAGCCTCGTGGTGGTCGCGGCACGATCGCTCGTCCCGCCTCACTTTCACCATGCTCTGGGCGGAGTCGCCCTAGCCCTGTGGACGTTGCTTGCCTGGCGAGTCGCGCTGGATCGGGCCGAACGCGCCGCGTGCACCGCGACAGTCCTCACGATTTCGCGAAAGCTAGCGGGTCGGAATTCCCATCCGACAGAGTAGGATCTGGTCCGAGTCCAATCCCAACCGCCCCCCCCTAACCTCGACTGAAACCATGGGAGCAAGCTGGCGAGAGCTGCGCGATGTTTGCCAACGACCGGTCCGCGACGGAAACGACGTTGCCGGGCTGATCTTTGGTGACCACGCATCCCTTCTCATAACTAAGGTTTTTGTCGATCTGCGGCTCAGCCCGAACTACGCCTCGATTGGCTTCTTCATGTGTGGCTTGATCGGCGCGGGACTCCAGTTCGCGTCTGGCAGTTGGGCGGCCATAGGTGCGGTACTGCTCGTGCTCTATTACGTGCTCGACTGCGTAGACGGCGAGGTTGCGCGGTGGCAGAAAGTCGTCAACGTCCACTGGGGGTACTTCGACTACCTTTTCCACATGTTGATCAAGCCGCTTGCCTTCCTGGGCGTTGGAGTAGGCACCTGTGCGGCGACCGGCCAGACGTGGCCCCTAATCGCGGCCTTTACCGCGGCGATCGCAACCCTCTGGCGAAAAATACTGATTGAGATTCCTGGAATACTCTTCCTAAAGGACGTCCTCAAACGCTCAGCCGGCCCCTCGGCTTCCGATGCGCCACGATCGAGTCCCTTCCAGTCGCCCGTTGCGCATACCCAGTCTTCTCGTTCTGTCGAGCCGTTTCGTCTCAGGCTCAACATCGTCACCCTGCGCGCCATTGCAACCAATTTCGACATTGGTCTGCTCCTGCTCACTGTCGCGACGTCGCTTGACGCACTGGCTACGGCCGACAGAGGTCTGCAGCCAATGTTCGGGACCATTCGGGGTCTCTGGCTCGCCTACTACGGCGTAATCCTACCGCTCGACTTCCTCGACTACCTTGTCACATACCTTCGCCGCGAGCATTTCTCCACCGAGATGACCCGGCTCCTGAGTCTAGCTCACCACTTTCGAGCGCACGCCCCCGATCAAGACCCACCACTTCAGTAGCGCGTGCAAGTGTATCTTCCTCCCCCGCCCGGCTTCTCTGGACAATTGTCAAGGGACCTACATCCTGCGCACCAACGTCTCGGACTGGAGCGACGAGGATCTCTGGCGAACCTACGTCCAGATCTGCGAGGCCGAGGCGGCTTCTCGAATCTCGAAGAGCGACCCTTCGCTGCGCCCGATCTGGCACCAACGCGGCGATCTCGTGCAAGCGCACATCCTCGTGTGCTTCCTCGCGTTGTGCCTGTGGAACACGCTCGAAGGCTGGCAATCAAGCGCCGGGATGGGTAACAGCCCTCTGACCCTGCTCGGGGGACTCATGCACATCCAGTGCGTCGACGTGGTGCTGCCAATTGTCGCTGGTCCCGAGCTACGACTGCGCTGCGTCGTCGAGCCCGACCCAGTCCTCGCGAGCCCCCTCGAGCGCCTCGGCCTGAGGCTCCCCAAGCGCTTGCGAAAGCCGCTCAAGATGCACCGATGTAGTGGGAACGGTCAGCAACAAAACGACCCTGGCACACGCCCCAGGGCCAGTCTTGACCGACAACCTTTCAAGTCAGGCTAGTGGCAAAAAAAAAGCCCCAGCGGAAACGCTGGGGCTATAAGAACCCGGCAACGACCTACTTTCCCGCTTATGCGGTATCATCGGCGAGTACTGCTTGACGACCGTGTTCGGGATGGGAACGGGTATGACCAGGACTCTATGGTCACCGGGAGTGCGCGGCTCTATAGAGCACGCGAATGTTGAAGGTGAATCGGGTCCGTGTAGCGCCTGTAGACAGGTAGTCTGTGCATATCGCACAGAAGAGAAAAAAGTGGTTAAGCCAATCGTTCAATTAGTACCGGTAAGCTCAGCGTGTTACCACGCTTACACCGCCGGCCTATCAACCTGGTAGTCTACCAGGGAACTAGTTGGGATGACTCGTCTAGGAGAAGGCTTCGCGCTTAGATGCATTCAGCGCTTATCCGTTCCGGTCATAGCTACCCAGCTGTGCCTCTAGCGAGACAACTGGAGCACCAGAGGACCGTCCCTCCCAATCCTCTCGTACTAGGGAGAAACCTCCTCAATCATCCTACACCCACGCCAGATAGGGACCGACCTGTCTCACGACGGTCTAAACCCAGCTCGCGTACCGCTTTAATTGGCGAACAGCCAAACCCTTGGGACCTCCTTCAGCCCCAGGATGCGATG
>JADYYP010000017.1 GCA_020853575.1 Planctomycetota bacterium | reverse complement strand
GCGACCAGCTCGTGTTGTTGATGCCGTAGAAGATCAGTCCCGTTCTCTGACCCTCGACGTGGCTGATCGAGATGCTGAATCCGCTGCCCGCGCTGGCGCTCGCGCTGCCAGTGCCTGCGATCGAAGGGACGCATCCGTTGGTAGTCGTCCCGGCGGTGCAAAAAGGCACGGCTGTTCCGCAGGCAGCGTCGCGGCGCGCCATCGAATGGCCCAGCCCCGCCGATACACCGACGTAGTTGAGCCCGCTGGGGAGCACTGGCACATTGCACTGACCGAAGTGGTTGTTGCCCCAGGCGACCACCACACCGTCACTGCGTCGCGCGAGGTTGTGGGCGCCGCCCGCGGACACCTCGACATAGGTGCGACCGCTGGGAAGTGCGGGTACGTTGCACTGCCCCCATAGATTCCAGCCCCACGCGACGACCGAACCATCGCTGAGACGTGCGACTGAATGGCCTGAGCCCGCTGCGACATCGAGGCAGCCGATTCCAGACGGGAACGAAGGAACGCTGCACTGACCGGAGTAATTGTCGCCCCAGGCGAGCACGGCTCCGTCACTGCGACGTGCGACCGTGTGGTGTCCGCCGGCCGCCACTTCGACGTACGAGAGGCCTGGCGGAAGCGCCGGTACATCGCACTGGCCGTAGCTGTTGATTCCCCAAGCGACCACGGAGCCGTCACTGCGGCGCGCGACGGTGTGATATCCGTTGGCCGAAACCTCGACGTAGGAGAGTCCAGCAGGGAGCGCAATCACAGCGCACTGGCCAAACAGATTGTCGCCCCACGCGACGATCGAGCCATCGCTGCGCAGTGCAGCGGTGTGACGCCACGCAGCCGCTACCTCGGTGTACGAGACACCGCTGGGAAGCGCCGGCACGTTGCATTGACCGTAGAGGTTCGATCCCCAAGCCACGGCCGAACCGTCGCTGCGAAGTGCGACGCTGTGCCGCTCTCCGCCCGACGCAGCGGAGTACGGGAGTCCGCTCGGAGGCGCGGGGATGTTGCACTGACCGTACTGGTTGTCGCCCCACGCCACGATCTCCGACTGCGCGAGCGCGCTCGAGGCGCTGTAGGTCGACAGAGGCGCGAGGCAAAGCAACCAACCGCTGCGTTCGACGCGAACACGTCGAGTCCGCAGCCCGAGCCCCACGCCCAACGACGAGCTGAAATCGCGCTTCATGTTCATGCACCTTTCACTTCGCACGAGTCGACGGACTTGGACCGCGAGTCTCACTCGATCACGAACACGTCCTGCACGCCGTTGGTGTCGCCGGGGACGAGGTTCGTGGCGAGCGAGTCGAACGCGATGTGCAGACCGAGCGAGTCGATGGCCACGTCGATGAGCGTCGTCCCGGGGGCGGCCGACGCGGTCGGACAGGTGGTCGTCCCGAGTGCGAGGTCGCGGACGAACACGTGGTATCCCGGAGTCGTTCCGCCTGCGACGAGGTTGGTGGCGTTGCTCACGAACGTCACGAAGCGGCCGTCGCCGCTGATCGCGGGGTGCACGACGGCAGCGCGGTCGCTCACGACGCCAGAGGACGAGACGCTCGCGCACGCCGTGGTCCCGAGCACGCGGTCGCGCACGTAGACCTGCGGCTGCGGCACGGTCGCGCCGCCGGGCACGAGGTTCGGCGCGTAGGAATAGAACGCCACGTAGCGGGCATCGGCGCTGATGGAGGCCTGGCCGTTCCAGCCGTTGGTCTGGGCAGCGGTCGAAGTCAGGCTGATGCGCTGCGTGGTGTTCGCGACGAGGTCGCGCAGGAAGACGTCGTACTGGCCGTTCGTGTCGCCCGAAACCAGGTTGGTCGCGCTCGAGTGGAACACGACGTAGCGCCCGTCGGCGCTGACCGCCGTGTTCCCCAGGCCGAGAGAGCTGAGGCCGTTGGCGTCCTTGCCCGCCGTGCTGACGCTGACGCGCTTCGTCACGTTGGTGCTCCGATCGCGCAAGAACACGTCGACGTTGTTGTTCTTGTCGCCGGACACGAGATTCGTCGCGCCGGACTGGAACACGACGTAGCGGCCGTCGGAGCTGATCGACGGGTACTGGCTGGCGTTGTTCGGAGAGCCGTTGGAGGTCGAGACGCTCACGCGCTCGGTAGCGCCCGTCGCGCAGTCGTGCACGAAAACGTCGCAGAAGCCGCCGGTGTCGCCAGAGACGAGGTTGGGCGAGTACGAGTAGAACGCGACGTAGCGTCCGTCGGCATTGAGCGCCGTGCCGTAGCTGCCGCGCGCGGAGCTGTCGCCGATCGCCTGGCCGCCGGAACTCGTCACGCTGACGCGTTCGGTCGTCCCCAGCAGCAGGTCGCGGACGAAGACGTCCGGGATGCCGTTGGTGTCGACCGACACGAGGTTCGTCGCGGCCGAGTTGAAGGCCACGAAGCGCCCGTCCGAGCTGATCGAGAGCGGGGTGGCGGAGTTCGTCACGCTCGCTCCGTTGGCATCCACGCCGGTCGAGGACAGGCTGGCGCGGGTGATGACGCCCGAGACCTGGGCGACCGCGGGCGGGGCGGCGGCGGCCAGAGCCAAGGCGAGCGTGGGGACCAGGATCGGATAGCGCGTGTTTGTCGTCTGCATGGCGATGTCTGCCGAGCTTGGGGCCTGGGAACGGGTGCGGCGGCTTGCTCAGACCGAGGTCCGCGCGCCTCGACCAGCCGGACGGCGATGCGGGCGGGCGACTGACAGGATTTCGTGGGAAACTGGGGTCGTGAGCGCTCATCGAGGCCCGAGTTCGTCCAGCTTGGCGCGCCAAACCTCGGCCTCGGCGGCCTTGCCAGAGCGCGTATAAAGCTCGATCAGCCGCTGGCACGTTTCGGTCTGGACCTTCCCCGCAGGCAGCGGCATGCCACGTGGAAGCTTGCCCATCGCCTCGAACAGCAGCGGCTCGGCTTCGGCGAGCTGTCCAAGTTGCACGAGCGCGCTTCCGAGCTGGCTCGCGACGGTCCAGCGCTGCTGATTTTCCGGCGCGATCGTGACGCACAGGTCAAGACTCTTGCGCAAGAGCGGCTCCGCCTCCGCAGCACGCTCCAGTTCCAGCAGGTATGCGGCACACACGGACTGCGCGGTCGCGAGGCCGAGCTCGCGCACGCTGCTATTGGCACACAGCGCCAACGCTTCGCCCAATGCACGCTCGGCGTCCTCCGGCTCGCCGGCCAGACGATGGGCACGCGCACGCAAGACCCAGGCGCCCGCCAATCGGACGTCTCCGGCTGCCATGGACGTGCTCATGTCGGCAAAGACCTGATCGGCCCAGCGGCGCGCCTCGATGTCCTTTCCGGCATCGACGAGCAGCCGGACCAAGACCTGTGCAGAGTTCATGGCCATCGGCTGAGTCGGACCGAACTCGGCTCGCCAGATGGCGACGGCTTCCGAGCATGCCGTCACGGCCGCTTCCAACTCGCCCTGCTGCCAGCGCGACTGCGCGATCCACACCAGTACGGGAGCGAGTTCCGGATGTCCGGCACGCAGCGTTTCTCGACCCGACGCGAGCGCGCTTGCCAGGACCTCGAGAGCCTCATTGAGCCTGTGCTGCCGAACAAGGCAGTTGCCGAGGGTGACCTGGGACTGGAAGGTATGAAAGTCCCCAGGCGGCAGGAGTTGTCGGCGCGTTTCCAGTGCCGAGCGGACGAGGAGCTCAGCGCGCTCCAAGTCCCCGCGCGCCAGTAGCACCGAGGCCAGTCCGTTCTGCGCCATCGCAACTTCGGCGTGAGTCTGGCCATGGATGCGGATGCGCATCGCCAGCGACTCCTCCATCAACGCCAGGCTCTCTTGCGGATTCGTGCTGGAGATCGCGAGTGCGAGGTTCTGCATCGTGCGAGCGACCGAGTCGTGGTCGCCCAGCTCGCGCCGTCGAATCTCGAGCGACTCACGCCACGCCTCCGCCGCTGGCGCGGCCTTGGCCTGCGAGTAGTACACAGAGCCCAGCTGGTTCAACGCCCACGCGAGCTGCACCGGATCGGTGCCGATACGCCGGTAGCTCTCGACGGCCTCGCGCAAGAGCGGCTCTGCCTTCGGCGCCTGTCCGGAGGCGCGCTGCAGCTCAGCGAGGTCGATCTTCGACTTCGCCACCATCACGTGCTCGGGGCCGAAGTGCGCGAGGTCGCGCGCCAGCACCTCCTCCGCGAGCGTGAGTGCCTCCTCGACCCGCCCCGAGTCCGCCAACACCCTCGAGAGGCTGGTGAGGGCGCTCGTGATCTCAGGCGATTCGCTTGGGAGCAGCTCGCGTAGCGTCCCCAGCACCGAGCGCGCCAACTGCTCGGATTCCTGGAAGTCACCGGGATTGTTGCGGTTCGACAGCGCCACGCCGAGGAAGCGCTGCGTCTTCGCGATGGCTCCGCGCTGATCCCCCGCGCGCTGCTTCTGCTCGGCCGCGAGTTCGCGCAACCAGCCGATGGCGTCGTCGTACTGCCCCCCCACACGTGCACTTTCAGCCAGCGACAGGCGCCAATCATCGGACACTTCGACCGGAACGCGCCCCTTCGAGCGCGCCAACAGCGCGGTGAAGTGCGCGCCGGCCTCCTGGTAGCGACCGCAATCCTGCAGGTAGTGTCCGTACAGCGCTTCGCTCTCATCCGTCGCGGCGCTCTCGGCTCCGAACAGCTCCGCCGCGAGACGGCGCGCCGCCTCGACGTGCGGCAGCGCCTTGTCCGCCAGCCGGAGCCCGAGGTAGCTGCGGGCGATGGTGTGCTCGAGCGCGAGCTTGACCTCCGGCTCGCCATCGAGGCGGCGCAGCGTCTCGCGGTCGAAGTCCTCGAGCAGCTCGCGGACGGTGTAGTTCGGCCCCCGCTGCGCGGCCGGGTCGGCGCTCGCGAGCATCTGTTCGAGCAGCGCGACCATGGCCTCCGCCTTGGCTGCTTCGGTGCGCGCGGTCCGGGACTCGTCGCTCGCTCGGCGCCAGCCCCAGACGGCGGCCGCGCCGCCGGCGAGGAGTGCGAGCGCGATCGCGCCACCGGCGGCGACGCCAGTGCGATGTCGCCGCACGTACTTGCGCAGCTTGTAGAGCCGGCTGGGTGGGCCGGCGAGCACCGGCTCGCTGCGCAGGTGTCGCTGGACGTCCTCCGCCAGCGTGGCGGGCGTCGCGTAGCGGCGGTTGCGGTCCTTTTCCAAGGACTTCATCACGATCCAGTCGAGGTCGCCGCGCATCAGCGGGCCGAGAGCGCGTGGGTGCATGCGGCGGTGCTTCGCGACGCCGGAGAGCAACGCCCCCATGGTGCTGATGCGCGTGCTGGGCTTTTGCGGCTCGACCTCCTTGATCGTGCGCAGCATCTCGGCGTAGCCGGCCTGCAGCAGCGTCTTGAAGTCGAACGGGCGCGTGCCGGTCAGGAGCTCGTACAGCAGGACGCCCAGCGAATAGACGTCGGCGCGCGTGTCGACGTCAAGGCCGGACAGTTCGGCCTGCTCGGGCGCCATGTACTCCGGCGTGCCCAGCATCTGGCGGAACTCGGTGAACATCGTGCGGTCGGTCAGGCGCCCCTGGGTGGCCTTGGCGATGCCGAAATCGATCACCTTGGGCACCGGCAGACCGTCGTGCAGCGTGACCAGGACGTTGCTCGGTTTGATGTCGCGGTGGATCACGCCCTTGTAGTGCGCGTGCTGCACCGCCTGGCAGATCGGCAGGAACAGCTCCAGGCGCTCGCGCGGCGTGAGCGAGGCTTCGTCGCAGTACTGCGTGATCGGAACGCCGCGCACGAGCTCCATCACGAAGTAGGGCCGGCCTTGAGGCGTCGCTCCGCCGTCGAAGACCTTGGCAATGTTGGGGTGGTCCATCAGCGCCAGCGCTTGGCGCTCGGCCTCGAAGCGCGCCACGACCTGGGCCGTGTCCATGCCGGCCTTGAGCACCTTGAGCGCGACCTTGCGTCGCACGGGCTCCTCCTGCTCGGCCATCCAGACCGTCCCGAAGCCGCCCTCGCCGATGCGCTGCAGCAGTTTGAAGCGGCCAATGCGATCGCCGGGCTGCTCGGTCACGAGTGACGCCGGATCGCGCAGCGCCGTTTGGGCTTCGTCGTGGAATTTGAGCAGCACCTCCAGCTCGCAACGCAGCTCGACGTCGCCCGCGCATTTCTGTGCCAGGAAGGCCGCGCGCTCGGCGGCAGGGTGCTCGAGCGCCATGTCGAACAGCTCTCGCGCCCGATCCTTGCGCTGCGGTGCACCACTCATGGGTTGGATCTCCGGCCGACTTTCGTCCCAGTCAAGACGTCGCCGCCCGCCGGAACCTGACAGGAATTACTCGCGCAGCTCGCGCAACAGCAGCGCCTTGGCGTAGGTCCAATCTCGGTAGATGGTCCGCTCGGACTGCCCCAGAGCGCTTGCAACCTGCTCGATGGTCAGGCCGGCGAAGAAGCGCATCTGGACCAAGTTGGCGAGCTCGGGGTGAGACCCTCGGAGGCGCTCGATCGCCTCGTCGACGACCAAGATCTCGTCGTTGGCGCCCCGTCCCGCCAACTCGACCGCGTCCAGCGACAACTGCTCGATGCGCCCAGCGCGCTTCAGACGAGCTCGACCGCGCGCGTGGTCGACCAGGATGTTGCGCATCGCAACCGCTGCCACTCGGTGGAACCGGCCGGCGTCGGAGAGCACCGAACCTCCGCTCATCAGCAGCCGCATGTAGGCCTCGTGCACGAGAGCCGTCGCCTGGAGGGTGTGGCCCGCTCGCTGACCCTGCAACATGTTGTGGGCGAGAGCGCGCAACTGCGCATAGGCGAGGTTGAATTCCCTGTCCGACTCAGAGCCACACGAGGGTGCGGGCGAGCTGGCACTCGATGTGTCCACGGTGGCTCGACCCTACCAGTGACGGCGCGTCCCAGGAATACGGCCGACCGACGAAACACGGCGCAGCGCTGAACGCGCATTCGCTGCTGGCTCCGCCAAACGTGCAGCGACACCCTAGATCGCGAGGCGAGTCCTGCGGCTCGATCCAAAGGGCTTCGTGGTGGCACGAAATCGGCTGTTCGCGCGCGCTCCGCAAATCGGGCACATCGCGCGCGAAGGCCGGATCGCGGCTGCCCCACGCCAGCGCAAGGGTGCGCTGTGACCCAGCTCTCCCGGCGCGGACGGTCGAACTCGGAGCGCGCTCGCCCCTGGTGCCCGCGCGGGCATCGGGCACAATGCGGGACTGCGCTCGCGAGGCTTCGCCGCGGGCGCGTGAGAGCTCACTTGAACCACGACTCGATCCCCTACGAAGGCTTCGTCGACGACTGCGACAGCACGTGCGTCGTCGGTTGGTGTTGGCGCACGGACCGGCCCAGCGAGCGCGTGACCGTGGTCGTGCGCCGCGCGGGCGTGGAAGTCGCGCGCGGCGTCGCCGACCGCTTCCGGCGCGATCTGCTGCACGCAGGGAAAGGCGACGGCAGTCACGCGTTCCACGTCGAGCTCCCCGCCGAGCTCTTGCGCGAGCACGACAGGCAACGCTTGAGCATCGGAGTCGAAGGCACCGGCTTCGAGCTCGCCGGTTCGCCCGTGACCGTGAGCCGTCGCATCCGCGAGCTGATCGTCAACCCGCTCGTGTTCCAGCGCGCGCTGCACGCTCCACCGATGCACTTCGGCACCTTGCGCGTGGACATCAGCAACACCTGCAACCTCGATTGCGTCTACTGCCCGACGATCGCGCTGCGCACGAAGGAGCGCCTGGCGCTGGCCGACTTCGAGCACTTCCTCGCGCACAACGTCACCGGACTCGACAACCTGGCGATCGGTTGCGGACAAGAGCCGACGGTCAGCCAGGAGCTGTGCGACTTCCTCGAGGCCGCCGGGCGCGCGCCACTGCCGCCGCGCGAGCTGTTCATGCTGATCACCAACGGCACGCTCCTGCACAAGCACGACTGGAAGCGCATCGCGGCCACGCGCTTGAATGCGCTGTTCTTGTCGCTCGATTCGACCGACGCGGACGTGCTCGCCAGCGTGCGCTGCGGCAGCAAGCTCGAGCGCATCCAGGACAACGTGCGCGGCCTGCTGGCGGCCGCGCCGGCCATTCGCCTCAATCTCAACATCGTGGTCACCACCGCGAGCTTCCCGGGCATCGAACGCGTCGTCGAGTGGGGCGAAGCGCTCGGCGCGGTGAGCTTCACGCTGCGCGAGATGTACTACCCGCCCGAGACCGCGCGCGGCGCCGAGTTGCTCGAGCCCTTGATGCTGCCGCCCGAGCACTTCGCGCAGCTCGAGGAGCGCCTCACCCGACGCTTCGGTCGTGAGCGCTTCTGCTACGCCGACCGCCTGCACCTGCGCCAGGAATACGAGGACTGGGCTCCGCGGCTCGCGTGAGCGCGGCCCGACGCTACGCTCCACCGATGCTCGAACGCGTCGCGCACCGCAACGGCACCGTCGTGTACCGCTCGCCGGCGTTGGCGGCCCTGCACGTGCCGCACGCCTTCACCACGCGGATCGGCCCCGCGCGGCGCGAGCTCGACCTCGGTCGACTCGACGACGAGGCCGATGCGACGCTGCGCGAGCTCGCGGGCTTCGATGCGGAGTGGCCCCTCGTCTCGCTGCGCCAAGTCCACGGCGCAAGCGTGCACGAGGTGCTCGCAGAGCTGCCCACCCCCGACTGCGAGGGCGACGCGTTGGTCACCAGTCGCGCCGATCGCGCGCTGCTCGTGTACACCGCCGACTGCGTGCCGGTGCTGGTCGCGACAGCCGATGGACGCCGCGTGGCGGCGATCCACGCGGGTTGGCGCGGCTTGATCGCGGGCGTCATCCCAGCGGCGGTCGCGGTGCTCGGAGAAGCCCCGCTGGTCGCGGCCATCGGCCCGTGCTTGTCGCTCGAGCGCTGCGAGATGGGCCCGGAGGTCGCGGAGCTGTTCGAGCGCGCGGAGCTCGGCGCTGCGGTGCACGCGCGCGGATCCGCGCGACCGCACGTCGATCTGAAGCACGCCGCGCGGATCCAGCTCGAGCGCGCCGGCTGCCGCAGCATCGACGTCTCCGATCGCTGCACCTATGCGCACGCCGACGAGCTGCCCTCGCACCGCCGCGAGGTCACGCACGGCGGGGCGAAACGCGCGAGTCGCATCGGCGCGCTCGCGGCCGCTCGCCGCTGAGCCGCCGTTCCCTGGCCCGCGTCCACCCCATGGCGCAGTGCCGTTTCGCTTCGCAGAATCCCGCGCTGCACTCCGCCCTCGCGTTGCGCACTCGAGCCGTGAAACCCTCCTCGCCGCCGCTCTCCGCCCCGCCTCTGTCCGTCGTCTTCACCCCCGGCCGAGGCCGCGGAGTCGTGGCCCAGCGCGCCTTCGCCGTCGGGGAGCTCGTCGAGCGAGCTCCGGTGATCGTGCTCACGCCCGAGGAGCTCGCGCAGATCCGCGGAACGCTGCTCGCGCGCTACTACTTCGAATGGGGCGCCGACGAGGAAAGCGGCGCGCTCGCGCTCGGATACGGCTCGCTCTACAACCACTCGTTCACGCCGAACCTCGAGTTCGAGAGCCGCGAGGACCAGTTGGTGATCGACTTCGTCGCGCTGCGCGAGATCGCCCCGGGCGACGAGCTCAGCATCAACTACAACAACACCGGCGAGTTCGCGGACGTGCCCGTCCAATTCGAGGCGCACCCGCACTTCGATTGACGCATCGGCTGCGGCTGGACCGAGCCGCGGCGTCAATTCGACGCAGGCAGCGCGTCGACTCGACTGTAGGCGTCGACCAGCACCGCGCCTGGTCCGTTGGTGTTGGGCTGCACGATCACGATGTACGTGTCGCGCGCTTGGTCGACCGCGATGCGCACCGGCGGGAGCACGGCCCCGAAGGTCAGCGCATGCTCACCCGTCGGCACTTCGAAGCGCGCCACGTGGATGAACGCTGGCAGCGTCGACCACTGGCGCGTGTCGGCGCGCTCGAACACCGTCGAGAACAGGTTGGCCAGTGCTTCGACCGCTTGGCCCGCCTGCTTGTCCGACTCGCCCGCCGCTTGGCCGAGCGCGTGGCTGCCGACGCCCTTGGCGATGCGCCGCACGACAGCGCGCGCCAGGATCATCGGCAAGTTGGCCAGCGCTTGCTGCGTGGCCACGACGTTGAGGTCGAGCAGCACTTGGGTCGCGGCCGCGCGCTCGCCGTCGACGGCGATCTCGAGCGGCGCCACCAGCGGATCGCGCACGGCGACCGCAGGGATCGGGATCGGCTTCTGGAACAGCGCGACCGGCAGCTGGTCGTGGACCATCGAACGCACCGCGACGATGTCGCGCGCGATGTCGGTGGCGGGAGATTGGCTCTCCACCAGCTTCGGGCCGCGACCCGCGAGGTAGAAGACGTGGACCAGCGCGTGTCCCTGGGACGAGCGCGCTTCGCCGGCCTGCGTGCGCCGCACGGCCTCCGCGAGCAGTTCCGACTGCCCCGCGTACTCGAGCCCGCGTGCGTAGACCTTGTGCGCCTCGCTGACGGAGAGCTGCTCCTCGAGGATCACGCCCTGCAGATACGCGCCGAGCGCGACGCGTTGGTACTGGGCGCGCGGCTTGTAGCCCTCGGCCTCGCCGAAGCTCGAACCGATGATCTCCTCTTGTTTCTCGGCGATTTGCAGCGCGTAGGGATAGGCCTCGCCGCGCGGTCCGTTGGCGACGAGCTCGGCCAGGGCCAGCATCGCGCGCACCAGGATGTGCTCGTAGTCCGCTCCCGCGTACTGGAGGCCGGTGTCGTCGCCGAGTGCCGTCGAGAAGAACTCGGTCGCCCCGTTCTTGTAGCGCACGTCGAGCGTGTCGCGGCAGCGACGCCAGACCTTGATCGCCGCTTCGGAGTCGCCGAGCACCAGGTTGACCATGCCCTTCTCGAGCAGCAGCGCACAACCGTTCGAAGTCTCGAGGTCGATGGACTCGTCGGTGCCCTTGGTGCGCGCGACCAACTCGAGCTCGACGTCGGAGTCGTCCGCGATCAGCTCCTCGAGCGTGGCGTTGGCGGCCTCGAAGCGGCCGACGTCCCACTCGTTCGAGAACTGCTCCAGCTCCTCCGAGTAGGTCTTGCAGGCCGGCGCGAGCACCAGCAGCGCCGACGCGAGCACGGCGCGCGGGCCGTGCGCGCGCCGACGCGCGAGCGGATCGGGACGTCGCTTCATCGAGACCAGCGCCGCTCTACTTCGTGTACTGCTTGCGAATCGGCTCGGACTTCTTGGTGGTCAGCTGCTCGCCGGTCTCGGCGCTCACGAAGTCGAGCTGCAACTGATACGTGCGCTCGGACTCTTGACGACCGAGGATGTCCTTGGACCCGCGCGTGGTCTGCGAGGTGGTCTTGGCGAACAGCAGGATGTCCGGCGTCTTGCCGTTCTTGCCGATCACGGAGCGGAATTGCTGGCGCGGCACCTCGAGGAACAGCTGGTCGGGCGTCAGGCGGTTGGCGTTGAGCGCCGCGGTGACGTAGCGCCGATCGATCGGCGTGTAGAGCTCGGAATTGGACAAGACGTCCTGGATGTTGGAGTAGATCGCTTCCTCGAAGTCGCCGAGCTCCTCCGCGCTCTTGTTCTCGACGCCGATGAAGGCCACGTTCCACTTGCCCGCGGCATTGTGCAGGAACTTCTGCGTGTGCTCGTCGAGCACCTTCTGCAGAACGCTGCGCACGGCCGCGTCGTAGACCTCCGAGCCGGCGTTGGTCGCGCCGACCATGCTGGGCTCGTCGTTCGACATCACGCGGCCGGTCGCGCACGAGGAGCACAGCGCGGCCGCGGCCGCGAGCGAGGCGAAGAGAAGGTTGGTCTTCATGGAACAGGTGTCTCGAGGAGTGAGAATCGAACGAGGAAGGGAGGTCGACCGGCGACGCCGATCGAGGTGGGTCTAGTGTGCGAGCGCGGAGGCCAGGATCGCGCGCGCCTCGTCGGCCGGCGCGCCGTAGGCAAAGCCCGTGAAGGCCTGCGGGTCGAGGCTGTTCTTGCCCGCGCCGGGCATGGCGTGCGAGTGCACCGCGACGACGCGACCGTCGGCCAACAGCACTGGGCTGCCGCTGTTGCCTTCGCGCGTCGGGCAGTTGTAGAGCAGCGCTTGTCGCGCTCCCGCCGCGCGCGTCTCGAGCTCCGTGGTCGAGCCCAAGTAACCCGGCGAGATCACCCAGCCGCTGGTGCCGAGCGGATGCCCGAACACCGCGACAGCGGCTCCGGCGCGCGCCGCGGATGCATCGGCGAACTCGAGCGCTCGCGCACCGGCCGGCGGTGCATCGACCTTGAGCACCGCGATGTCCCACAGCGCGTCGTCGCGCAGCACGCTGAAGGCGTGCTTGGAACGATCCGAGAAGTACACGGCCGCGTTGGCGCCGAGCGATTGCGCGGTCTTCGAGCTGGTGACGATGTGCCCCGCGCTGGTGGCCAGAAACCCGGTGCCCGCGCCGCCCGTGCCCTCGATGTAGACCACGCCGCTCTCGGCGTTGGCGAAGACGCGCTCCCAGGACTCTCGGCGCTCGCGCACGAACTCGTGCACCGGCACGGACACTCCGATGCGCTCGAGGCCGAGCTCCGCCTGCAGCGCCTGGTTGAACTTGGAGTCGAGCGTGAACGACTTCGTCGGTGTGCTGCCTTGGGCTCCCAGATCGAGCACGTCGACGCGCACGATCCAATTGGAGCCCACGTGCTCCAAGCGCGGCGCGAGCACGACGCCGACGCCTTCGCCCGCGAGCGCCTTGCGCGCCTCGGGGCTGGCGGCCAAGCCTTGGGTCGCGAGCACGAAGCTGGCGCGCTGCGTGTCGGCCGACGCGGCGGAGCCGAAATCGCGGACTTCGCGGCCGCTGGGTTGCTGCTGCAGCTCGGCGCGCAGGCGCGCGCTCAAGCCCTCGCCGAACCGCATCGCCGGAGTCGCGCGCGCGGCTTCCTCTAGGTGCTTGAGGAAAGCCTCGGCGGCCTGCATCGACTCGAACTCGCCGTCGACGAGCGTCACCGGCGCGGTCATGTCGAGTTGCCCTCCGCTGCGCACCGCGCTCTCGCTGCGGCGGCGCAATTCGGCGTTGTAGGCGCCCTGCGCGGCGCGCAAGTAAGCGAGCTGGCTCACCAGGTTGCCGGTGTCGGTCGGCGCGACGTACACCGCGCCCGTGGAGCGCGCGGAGGAACATGCGGAGCCAGCGCGGCGCGCCAGCACGCGCGCGGCGACCGCCAGCTCGCGGTCGAGCGTGCGCTCGTCCTCGGGCACTTCCCACTTGCTGTCGGAAAGCCACAGTCCGTCGCGGTCCGCGAGCTGGTACAGGCGAACGTTGCGCTCGACGTCGCTGAAGTAGCTCGTCGCATCGGCGCGTGCGAGCACGGCACGGCTCTCGACGTCGATGGCGACGATCTCGACGCGCAGCTCGTCGCGTCCTGAACGCCCGACGTCGCGCTCGCGGCGCAGCTCGCCCAGCACGAGCACGTCAACCCCCATGCGCTCGGCGCGCAGCTCGATCGACGAGCGCGCGAACAGCTCGCTGCGCGCGAGATTCGAGTCCGCGATGCGCCCCTCCATGTCGCGCGGCGCCAGCAGCGTGCGACGCACTCCGTCGGACTCGACTTGCCGGCAGAGCTCATCGGGGACCAACATCGCGAGGTCCGAGACGAACGGCCCGTTGCGGCGCAAGTCGTAGCACGCGAGAGGCAGGAACCCGACGCTGGCTCCCTCGGGCGCCTTGCGCCGCAGCGCTTCGACGAACGGCGCGAAGCTCTCGCGCGTGATGCGCCGCGGATCCGTCGAGCTCGGATCGGTCTGGTCCGCGCTCGGCGCGGGCTTCTCGAAACGCACGTCCGCCGGATCGACGCGCTCGGTGTACGTGGTGCACGCCGCGAGCAGCACGGCGGCCGAAGCCATGACGTAGTGTTTCATCGGGATCCGAATCCTCCGCCGGACGTTCAGCGCGCAGAGCGTGGGAACGCAGCCTTGGTTTGTCAACGTCGTTCGGAACGCGAGCCCACGACGTTCAACGCTGCGAGCGACCGTTGTCGAGATATCCGAGGTGGCGCAACAACTCGGCGGCTTCCTTGCGCCCGGACTCGTCGCCGCGCGCCGCGCGCGAGGTCCACTTCGGTCGGTAACTACCCCAGGTCGGGATGTCGCTCCGTTCACCCGCAGCGAGCGCACCGGGTCGGAAGGCCTCTTTCAGCACGCGCCCTGGAACCGCGGCGCTCTTGGGCACGTCGTACAGCGCGAGCAGCGTCGGTGCGATGTCGAACACAGTCGGCATGTCGTCTTCGCCGGAAACCTGGCGAGGCGCGACATCCGGGCCGCGCAGGATGAGCACGCCTGGCGGGGCGTGATTGTGCGCGAAGCGCGGGCCGGGCTCGTAGCACCAACCGTGATCGGAGAGCACCATCACGGTCGTGTCATCGCCGACCGCCGCGAGCAGCTCACCCAGGCGCGCGTCGGTGAACTCGTAGGTGTGGTCGACCACGCCCGTGTTGCGCCACATGCGATGGCTCAGGTTGTCGATCGCCCGCAGATACACGGCGCACAGCGTCACGCGCTTCTCGCTCCACAAATGGAGCGCCGCACGCGTCGAGAACTCGTCGCCGCGCCGGATGATGTCGAACCAGCGGACGTTGACCGCGTCGTCGCGCAGCTGCGCGACGTCCTCGGCGGTCAGGTCGCGCAGGATCGGATCGCGCAGGATGGCGTCGAAGGCCTCGCGCGAGACGCGCGCGTCGCCGGCGGGAGGCTCGATCATCGAGATCAGCTCGTGCGCCAGCTCCGGCGGCGACGTCATGTGCGCCAACGCGATCTCACCGTCCTTCACGCTCATCTTCGACTTGGAGAGCGCGTGCGACAGCGGATCGTTGTCGCTGACGAACCAACCGCGGACGTCCTCGGCGGGCCAGCTCGCCCACCAGCGCACGACGCCGACGTCGACGCCCTGCTCCGAGAGCACGTTCCAAAACGCCTTGCTGCGCCGCTGCAAGCCGCTGATCGCCACTTCGCGAACCCAACCGCGATCGGCGAGCTCGGCCGCGACGTTGGCGAGCCCGGTGAACTCGGGCAAGAGCGCTTCGCTGAAGAGCTTGGGGTACAAGCGTTGCGCGCCGCGAGCCAAGCCAGGGATCTCGAGCTCGGTGAAATCCTGCACGCCGTGCTGCTCCATCGGGACACCGGTGGAGATGGTGTTCCAGACGATCGGCGACCAAGTCGGCTCGAAGGTCGCGAGCGGGGCGCGGTACGACTGTTCGATCAAGCGCGCGAAGTGTGGGGCGCGACCGGCCTCGACCAGCGGGCGCAGGCGTTCCCAGTCGAGCCCGTCGATGCCGATCACCAGGACGCGCGGGAGCGCGGTCGGGGCACGTTCGAGCTTGGGCATTTCGCCCAGCTCACGCGCAGGGGCCGCGCTCGCGCCCCACAGCGCGATGGCCAGTGTCCCGAATGCCACCAGCGACGCGCACACTCCCGCGACGCGCGCCGAACCGAGTCGCTCGCGTCGCGCGACGACGATGCGCAGCGCCAACGCCGTCAGCGCCGCCGCCGCGAGCGCCAGCGCCACGTTCGTCGGATGCGATGCCCCACGCCAGTTGACCTGCGCGATCGTGGCTTGCGTCGCCGCGAACACCGGCAACACGGCGAGCGCAGCGCACAGAGACGAGACGAAGGCGCGGCGAGCGCAGGTCGCGCGCGTCGCGCGCCACGCGCCGAGCTCTACGACTGCGGCGAAACCTGCTCCGAGCGCGAGGTACAGCGCGACGACCCAGGCCAACGCGGGCCAAGCCTGTTCCGGCCCCTGGAGCGAGAGGTTGCCGCGCACGGCGAGCGCGCCGACGCATGCACCAGACCACGCGCTGCCCAGCCCCCAACCGGCGGCGCGGGCAGCGAGCGAACGAAATCGATTCGGCTGAGTGCTCACGAAGCGCTCCACGATACGGCGTGCTCGGCCTGCGTGCACGGTATGGCGAAGTGCTCGTCCCGCAGCGCGGTCGCGACCGTGGCGGCGCGTTCGCCGGGAGGCGTCGGCGTCGCCGCGCTGCGGCACCCAAGTGCGTCCGGGCGCGCTCCGACGCGCTCGGCGCACCAGGGAGCTGGACACTCGCGACGGATCGTCCACCATGCTGCGCACATGCACGACGCCCTCCCCCGCCTGCTGTTGTTGCTCGCGTTGCTCGCGCTCACGAGCGCTCTCGCGCCACGCTTGCGCGCGCCCGCGCCCGCGCTGCTGGCGCTCGCGGGTCTCGCCACCGCCCTCGTGCCCGGCATTCCGCGCATCCGCTTGGAGCCCGACCTGATCCTCGTGCTGTTCCTGCCGCCGCTCCTGTACGCCGACGCCTTCCAGACCTCGTGGCTCGACTTCCGGCGCTGGCTGCGGCCGATCGTGATGCTCGCGGTGGGCTTGGTGGTCGCGACGATCCTCAGCGTGGGATGGGCCGCGCATTGGCTGCTGCCGACGTTGCCTCTCTCGGCGTGTTGGCTCCTGGGCGCGATCCTGTCCCCGACCGACACCGTCGCCGTCCAGGCCGTGATCGAGCGCTTGCACGTGCCGCGGCGCATCACGGCGATCCTGGGTGGCGAGAGCTTGGTCAACGACGCGACGGGACTGGTCGGTGTCCAGGTCACCGTCGCCGTCGTGCTCGTCGGCGGCTTCGACGCCGTCGACGCCGCGCTCTCGTTCGCGCGCGTCGCGGGGTTGGGTGTCGTCGTCGGCCTCGGTGTGGGTGCGCTGTTCGCGCGACTCAACACGCTGTTTCGCGACGTGCATGCGCTGTTCGCGCTCTCGCTGCTCGCGCCCTACGCGTCGTACTGGCTCGCGGACCTCCTCGGCGCGTCGGGCGTGCTGGCGGTGGTCGTCTCCGGATTCGTCGTCGCGTGGCGCATCCACTCGCTCGACGGCGACACGCGCGTCGGCTTGTACGCGACCTGGGACATGCTGACCTTCGTGTTCAACGGCCTGTGCTTTTTGTTGATCGGCTTCGCGGCGCCGGAAATCGCCGCGGCGGACCCCGCTTGGGTCGTCGCGGGACTCGTGATCACGCTGATCGTGATGCTGACGCGCATGGCCTGGTGCTTCCCCGGCGCGTACGTGCCGCTCTTTCTCTCGCCGCGTTTGCGCTCCAGTGAAGGTGGCTATCCGCCAGCGCGAGCGGTGGCGATCGTGTCCTGGGCAGGCGTGAGAGGCGCGGTGTCGCTGGCCGCCGCGCTCGCGCTTCCGACCAACCTGCCGGACGGAGCGCCGTTCCCCGGCCGCAGCGAGATCGTCGCGTGCACGCTGATCGTGGTGATGGCGACCTTGCTCGTGCAGGGACTCACGCTACAGCCCTTGATCGCGCTGCTCGGCATCCGCGGCGAAGACGACACCGCGAGCGAGGTGCGCACGGCGCGCGAGGCACTGCTCGCCGCGGGGATCGCGCGCCTCGACGAGTTCTGTTCCGACCACAGTTGCCCGATTTCCGTGCACCACTTGCGCTCGCTGATGGACGACGAGCTGCGCGCCCTGCGCGATGCCGATGTCGAAGCACGCAAGGCGGCCAGCACGCGGCTCGCGGTGTCGCTCGACGTGCGGCGGGCGGTGGTCGTCGCGCAACGCACGGAGCTCCTGCGGCTGCGCGACGACGGCGGCATCAACGACAAGACCTACACGCAACTGCTGCTCGAGCTCGACCGCGCGCACCTGGCGCTGGCCAAGCCGGCGGCCCGCTGACGCTCGCGACGCCGCGGGTGCGCCCCTCGCCCAAGGCCGAGACTGCGCGCTGTGGCGGCCCCCGGAGGCTCAAGGCGCGCGCAAGGCGAGTTCGATCGCCTCCAGATGCCGACCATCGAATGGAACCAGCGCTGGAAACGCGACCTCGAGAAGTGGACCGCGGAAGGCCAAGAGCAGCCCTTCGGGTACCAGTGGGGCGACCCGGACCAGATGGACTGCCTGCGCGAGGTGCGCGAACGCTTCCTCTTGCCCTATGTCGACCCCGGCGCAACCGCGCTCGAGATCGGCTGCGGCGGCGGACGCTGGACGCGCGACCTGCTGGGCTTCGGCCGGCTGTACTGCGTCGACATCCACGCCGAGATGTTCCACTACCTGCTCGAGCGCTTCGGCCCGCAAGCCCACGTGAGCTTCGTGCGCAGCACCGGTAGTGACCTCCCCAGCGTTCCCGCGCGCAGCCTCGACTTCGTGTTCTCCTTCGGCACCTTCGTGCACCTCGATCCGCCGCTGGTCGAGGAGTACCTGCGCAACCTCGCTCCGCTGCTGCGGCCCTACGCGCACGTCGTGATCCAATACTCCGACAAGCGCAAGCCGCGCGCGGCCGGCAACCCGGGCTTCGCACCGATGGACGTGGAGCTGATGCACGCTCTGCTCGCGCGCACGGGTTTCGCCGTCGAAGAGGAACAGAACGAGACGCTACCGCACAGCAACATCGTGCGAGCGCGGCTCGCCCGCGCCGGGCATCCGCTGCGCGCCGTGCGTTGACGGTCCGCGGGCGAGGCGCTCGTCCACTCCAAATGCGAGCGAGGCGGCCCGTGGGACCGCCTCGCAATTCGTCGGCTCGAGGTGAGCGGCGCTCACGCCTCGCACGCTTGCATCACGGACACATCGTGATGCTCAGCGCGTCCGAGAGATTGGTGGTCTTCGGGCTCGGCGGATCGCGGTACCAGGCCTGGAAGTGCAGCACTTCGCCCGCGAACAGGGGCTGACCGATGGCCGTCGGGTTGGCTGCGAAGAACTGGTTGATGTTGGTCGAAAACGTGCCGTTGCACTGGCCCGGAGTGCCGCCCGAATTCTGCGAGAGCGTGCGCTGCGTCGGGGACTTGACGCACAGGAAGCTCGTGCTCGGGCCCCACTGCACCGCGACCTGCGTCAGACCGTAGAAGATCAGTCCGGCCTTTTGCGGCTCGACGTTCGACACCGTGATGTTGCAGGGACCGGTGCTGCTCACGTTGGGTTGCCCCGTCATGCCCATGGTCGCGCTGCAGCCGCCCGAAGACGTGCCCGCCGTGCAATAGGTCGTCGGCGAGCCCGTGCAGCCGGCGCAGCTCCCCGCCGAGCCGAGCACCAGCCAGTAGCTCGCGAACGGGTTGCCGGGATTGCCGCCGAACCAGTAGCAGCCACCGCCGCCGCCGGGCACGGTGGCGCAGGTGCCGCCCGCCTGTCCCCACGGCACGCCGTCGATGTTCTGCCACCAGCGATCCTGCGTGCCCAGACCGTGGCCGCAGGACTGCGGCGCGGGACCGAACGCGCCCCAGGGCGTCGGGTCGGAACCGCAGGGGATGTTGTAGGTGCATCCGCCGGGCTGCGAGAGCGAG
The DNA here is from genome assembly GCA_020853575.1 of Planctomycetota bacterium. GTDB lineage: Bacteria > Planctomycetota > UBA1135 > UBA1135 > F1-120-MAGs118. The sequence goes on along the minus strand of JADYYP010000017.1, from coordinate 203,561 downwards.
GGCTCGCCGGCGCGGATCAGGCTGATGCCTTCGGTCGGCGGGTTCGCGGGCGTGTTGCTTTCGAGCGACCACGCGAAGGTGTCGGAGGCCGCCACGTTGTCGAACACACCGTCACCGTCGCTGGGCATGCAGAACGCTGCGTTGCCCAGCGCGATCGTGACCTTGTTGCATTGGTAGCCGCCGCCGGGCACCGGGTCGCCGGGCAGCGGGAAGCCAGCCGCGGCGCCGAAATCGAAATAGGCCGTCGCATTGGCCTGCAGCGAGCCGGACCACGGCGTTCCGCCGAGCCCCTGCATGCAGCCGCCCCAGTTGGCGTAGAACCCGACCTTGACGTCGATCAGGCCGTTGGCCGTGCGCGTGCAGTAGGCGATCTGGAAGCTGTCGATCCGGTTGTCGTCGGTGGCCGCCGCGGGCGCCGCCGGATCGGTCGAGCTCGGGATGCGGCCCTCGTCGAAGTACGTGACGCAGGTGCCGATGGCATCGAACGAGTTGCCACCCGTGTAGGTGCAGGTGTTGTTGTAGACGGTCGTGCTCGCGGCGCGCAGTTGCGCGGCGCGGTGCGGCGGAACCCACGACTTGGTCGACCAGTTGAACACGCCGGCGTCGACGATCTCCGCTGTGATCGGCGCACCCGACGGAAGGGCCTGTTGGAACGGCGCGGCGAACGGCGCCAGCGCGAGGATGAGGACGGACATCTCGGACACTCCTGAGCAGCGATGTGACTTCGAAGCCTGATACGTGCGAGGCCGCGATGATAGCGCGGCCCAGCGACACCCGGGCGCTTATCCCAGCCCGTGCCCGCAGTCACCGAACGAGTGGAGTTCGCGCGTTCGGCACGCGACCCCGGCGCGGGCGTCGCAGCTTTGGGCCGCGGCCGCGCGCGGGCTCGGGTTCCGGTTCCGGGTGTCCGACACACCAGGGCGGAAGCGGGTCGCTCCCGATGCGCGTTCCGCGGCCCCCCACTCGACCGATCGCCTCAAGGCACCCATGAACGACTCCCTCGACACCGCCGTGCGCGGCGCCACCGACCGCGGCTCCGACGACCCCCAAGGCATCGCTCCCCGACGCGGAACGAACTCGACCTGCGCGGTCGAGCCCGCCGAACTCGCCGACCTGACCGCGTGCTTGCGCGACATCGGCAACGGCAATCTACGCCTGCGCATGCCCAGCCCCCGCGGCAGCGCGCTCGCTCCGGTGTGGAACGAGCTGGCCAACCTGGTGCAGCGCATGGGCTCGAACATCTCGGGCGTCCTCGGCAACGCCGAGGTCGTCAAGCGCGGCGCCGACGAGCTGACCAACCTCAGTCGCTCGCTGGCGGACACGGCCGAGCAGGCCTCTGGCTTGGCGAGCTCGTCCTCGTCGACCGCCGGAGACGTCAGCCGCAACGTGCAAACCGTGGCCACCGGCATCGAAGAGCTCAACGCCAGCATCACCGAGATCGCCAAGAGCGCCAGCCAGGCCGCGAAAGTCGCCTCCGAGGGCGTGGCGGTCGCCGTTTCGACCAACTCCACCGTGTCCAAGCTCGGCGAGAGCAGCGCGGAGATCGGCAAGGTGGTCAAGGTGATCACCGGCATCGCTCAGCAGACCAACTTGCTGGCCTTGAACGCGACCATCGAGGCCGCGCGCGCCGGCGAGTCGGGCAAGGGCTTCGCCGTCGTGGCCAACGAGGTCAAGGAACTGGCCAAGGAGACCGCGCGCGCCACGGAGGACATCAGCCGCAAGATCGAGGCGATCCAGAAGGACACTTCGAGCTCGGTGGACGCCATCGGTGCGATCAGCGGCATCATCAAGAAGATCGCCGACTTCCAAGTGACGATCGCGAGCGCCGTCGAGGAGCAATCGGCGACCACGCGCGAGATCGCGCGCAGCATCGCCGACGCATCCAGCGGCACGAGCCAGATCGCAACGACCGTCCAGCAACTGGCGCGCTCCGCCGAAACGACACGCGCGAGCACCAGCGACGCGCGCACGGCGGCCGACCGCTTGAGCGAACTGTCGAGCCAGCTCAAGGCGGCGCTGGCGCACTACCAGGTCGAGCGCTGACGCGCCCAGCCGCAGCGCAGCGCGGCACGCGGACCATCGAGCAGAGCTCCCCGCGACCGCGGCGAGCTCTCGTCGTTTTCGCGCCGCACACCGCTCGTCACGCGGCTGGCGAGCCGCGTTGCTGCTGCGCGCTCCGCCCACGCCACGCGCGCAGCTCGCCCACGATCGCGCCGGCGAGGGCGGCCAGCCCGAGGAGCGCCAGCGCGACGTTGGCGATGTCGCGCCACAGCGTGAGCCAGCGCGGCCAGTGCGGATGCCCGAGGAAGTCCCAGGTCGCGACGAGCCGCCAATCGCCGCACACGAAGGCGTACACCGAATACAGATAGCCGCCCGCCACCACGTGCGTCAGCAGCACCCCCGAAGGCCGCAGCAGCATCCAAGCCGCCATGCCCCAGGCGAAGTACTGGAACGTCCAGGTCTCCACCAACCCGCAGAACAGCACGAAAGACAAGGCCACGGTGACGCCGAGCTCGCGCGCGGTCCGCTGGCGGCGACGCAGGAAGGCCAGCGCGAACATGGCCGCGAGCGCGACCGTGCGGCTGCGATCGACCGTCGGCAAGACACTGAAGTCGACCCACCAACGCGCCCAGCTCGGCCAGGCGCGCGGATCGGGGCCGAAGCCGGCGAACAGGAAGTTCTTGAAGCCCCACACGAAGGTCGGGGGGTCGCTCGTCGTGCGCACGTACCAACCTTGGTAGCCGAACACGCGTTCGACCATCACGTTGACGCCCTCTGGGATCGTTCCGGGGCTGCTCGCCGCGAGAGCTTGCGCCGCGAAATAGCTCGGGGCGAACCCAACGACGGCGACGGCGAGAGCGACGCATGCACACACGCAGCGCTCGCGCCAACGCGGGAACGCGAAGCCGATCGCGGGCGCGGCGAGCAAGCCGGGCAACTTGATCCAACTGCTCAGGCCCAGCACGATTCCGGCGAGCACGGCGCGCTCGCCCGCGGCGAGCACCACACACGCCAGCAACACCGCTCCAAGCAGCGCGTCGGTGTTGCCATGTTGGCCCGCGAGCGCCAGCGCCAGAGGCGAGAGCGCGTACAGCGCGACGCTCGGGACGCGCGCGGCATGTCCGCGGAGCGCCCGCCACAACAACGCGAGCGCGGCGACGTCGGCGAGCGCGACGAAGCTGCGGTAGACGCTCGCGAACGGAAGCCCCCATTCGCTCGACAACCTCCACGCACGCGCCATCGCCCACGCGATCGGCGGCGGATGATTGAACTCGGGCGCGATCTTGTAGTAGCGCTCGAGTCCTTGGCGCGCGACTCCGCTGGCGTGCTGCGTCCACAGCTCGACGTCGGTCGTTCCAGCCGACCACCACGCGAGCGCGAAGCGAGCGGCGACCCCCAGGGCCAGCGCGCACCAAAACCAGGCACCCGGGCGCTCGAACCAGCGCGCGGAGGTCGAGCTCCCGCTCGGCGACGGCGCGGTCGATGCGTCGGAGACCATGGGCCGGCGGAGTCTAGCACTGGCGCCGCGCCCGCCCGGGAAGAGCGAGCTCGAGGCCGCGCCTCAGCGCGCGTAGACGCCCGCCGGAGCCCAGACCGCACCCGGACCTCCGGACAATCCGATCGGCGGGATGCTCAACGTCAGCGGTGCGCCATCGACGCTGACGACGACGCGCGCGGCCGAGGCCTCGACACCCTGCTGGGCAAACGGCATGGGAGCGCCGCAGCCGCGCTGCACGAGCTCGCTCGGACCCAACTCGGAGAGGCGCGCCTCGAACACGTGCCCGCCCACCTCGATGCGCGAGGCGACGCTGCGCGGCAGGTCGACGCGCACCTCGATCTTGGCCGTCAGCACCGGAGCGTGCTCGAAGGGAGTTCCAGCGAAGATGCGCGGCCCGAAGTACGCGCCGATCTTGGCGTCGGCGCACACGAAGCCCGCGAGCACGGGCGCGGCCTGCGGATTGGGTTGCCACAGCACCAGTCCGGCCGGTGCGGATCCCAGCGGCGTGTGCACGACGCGCGCGACGTGCAAGATCAGATTGGGCAACGCCAATCCGCTCGCCGTCGAACCCGCGACATCGACGCCCGCTTCCCACGCCATCCAGTTCGAAATCGTCATCGCGCTCATCGTTCGCCCTCCAGGGTTGGGCGATGGTAGCGCGCGATGGGCCCGGAAGAACGTGCTCAGGGATGCTCGTAGGCTCCCAGGTCCATCGCGTTGCCGACCAAACGTGGCGCGCGCGCCATGTCGAGCGGCAGCGGCTCGGCCGTGATGCCGTCGCCGTCGAGATCGAGGATGTCCTGCGGCGTGAACAGGCCACTGGAAGCGTCGATCGCCGGACTGGTGTTGCTGGCGAGCGACTGATCGCCGTTGAGCAGTGGATCGAAGTTCATGTTCGTCGCGCCCACCGATCCGGGGTACACGCCGGGGCCGTCGACGATGCTGTAGTCGACAGGGATCCCGAGCGTCAGCTCGGAATCGAGCGGCGCGCTGTCGCCCCACAGAATCGAATTGATGATCCACCCCACCCCGCCCAGCGGCCCGGAGAGCGCGCCGCCCGCGACGCCGGCCTGGTTGTCGCTGAACGTGCAGTTGAGGATGCGGTAGTTGGCCGCGTTGTTGATGCCGGTGCCGGGGAAGTGCATCGCGCCACCGAGGTTGGTGGCCTCGTTGGCCTTGAAGCGACAACCGTTGATGCGCAGGTGCACCGTTCCCGCGGTGGTCGGGATGAACGGCTTGAGGCCGACGTAGCCGCCGCCATCGGTCGCCGAGTTGCGCGCGAACGAAGTGCCGCTGAGGAACGTGCTCGCCTTCACCCACGCGCCGCCGCCGCTCCCACCGGCCTGGTTGTCGGCGAAGCGCGACCACTTCAGTTGCACGTTGATGCAGTACGCGTACAGCCCGCCGCCGTCGCGCGCGGCGGAGTTGCCGACCACCAGACACGTGTCCAAGCGCACCGACGAGGTCGCCGCGGGCAGATACACGCCGCCGCCGTCGACGTCGCCGCTGGCCACGCCGTTGGCGCGCCCGTGGGTCACTGTCAAGTTGGCGAGCTCGGCGCGCGGATCCGTGGGCTGGTTGAACATCTCGATCGTCACCACGTGGTACGCCGCACCGACCGAACCGAGTCCGCCGTCGAGTTGCGTCGCGACCGCCAGCCCGGCGGGCGGCGGAGCATTGGTGAACGGGTTCCAGCCACCCTGCAGCTTCGTGCCCGAGGGCACCAAGAAGGTCGCCGAACGCGGGTCCGCGGGATTGGTGCGCGTCGCGGGGCGATAGCGGCCTCGCGCGATGCGGATCTCGTCCTGAGCGACACTGGCGCGCGCCGCGGACAGCGCACTGTCGAGCGAATCGAAGGCCGAGCTCCAGCTCGAGCCGTCGCCGCCCGGGAGCGCGTCGGAACGCACGTGCCACACGTTCTGGGCGCGCAGCGCGAGCGCGAGTGCGATCACGGCCAGCGGTGCGAGTGCGGACGAGCGGCGCATGGGACCCTCCGGAATGCGTGCGGCGAAGCGCGGACGAAGGCACCCATTGCAGCACGCGCTGCGCGGGTTGGCCAGCGCCGCGCCACGGCGCGGCGAGGACCCGCTGAAACGGCTCGGCGGAGCGTGCAGCGCAAGGCCAGCACGCTCCGCCGCTCGAATGCCGTCCGACGGACGGCGGCGCCTACTTGGTCGGCGAAGCCGGCGCGGAAGCGTCGGTCGTCGCGCCGTCGCTGGCTGCTTGCGGCGCCTCGCCCAGCGAGAAGTGGAACGTCTGGTGGAACCAGGACTGCGGCTTGGTCGCCGCGTACACCCAACCCTGACTGTTGGCGAAGCTGTAGAGGAAGCACACGACGAACGCGACCTTGAGGATGCCCGGCCAGGGGCTGGGCTTCTCGCTGAAGGGGTCGGGAGCGGGCGTCGAACCCGGCGGGAGCTTGGCGACGCTTGTCATCGAGCGACCGAAGGGCACGTTCATCTTGACGCGTCCGTTGACCGCCCAGCCGTTGGCGTCGAGGATCGGCCCGAGGTTGCGTTGACGCAGCTTGAGCCAGGCGATGAGCATCGACGGCGCCGAGATCAGGAGCAGGATGCCGATCAAGGCCAGCGAGAGCTGCCAGAAGGGGAGCGTGAACAGCCCCGCGACATAGCCGATCACGGTGGTGATCAAGGCGCCGATGCCGGCGATCGCGACGCTGATCGCGGCCACCGTGCCGACGTCCACTTTCTTCGGCGCTTCGGCGGGCTTGGTCTGGTCGGCGTTCGCGGTCGCGCTCGCGGCCTGGGCCAGCTTCGCATCGGACGAGGCCTCGGCGGCGGCGGCGCGCTTGGCCACCAGCTCTTCGATCATCCGCACGAGCTTCTTGTAGGGCGCCCAGAAGGCCTGGCGGATGCTGATCGGATTCTCGATCACCTTGGTGATCGTGGCGTCCCAGTCGCGTCCCTTGCGGTCGTAGAACACGCCGTTGCGCCCGACCATCAAGAAGTCCGAGTCGCCGTCGGTGAACGCCGCCGCGATCTGCATCTTCTCGCCCGACGGCCGCGTGCAGTCGCAGTAGGCCAGGTACGACTTCGAGAATCCGGCCAGCGCCCCGTGCTTGCCCGCGTCGTCGACGCGCACGCACAGATCGCACGAACGCGCGTCGAGGTACAGCGTGCCGACCTGGAACGTGGCCAACTCGTCGGGATCGTAGAAGTCGGAGAAGTTCACGAAGTTGCACAGGAGCCGGTACAGATCGCGCTGGTAGCGCACCAGGCGCTCGACCTGCGCGATGGCCTGGACCTGGGGCTCGAGCTCCTTGTCCTTGGCGATCAAGGCCGCGACCGCGTCCTTGCCCTTGCCGGCCAGGATCTCGCGCACGCGTGCCAGCCCGAGCTTCTCGACGGCACTCGCGGGCTTGGCTGCGGACCAGGCGCCGAACGGCGCGAGCTTGGCGCCGAGCGCGCTCCACTCGTCGATCGTCAGCGTGTTCTTGCCCTTGCCGAGCAGCGGCTCGACCGCCGCCGTGCGCAGGGCGCCCAGCGCTCCCGCCCACGCGGGGTTGACGCCGTCGGTGAGCGGCAGCGGCTTCTGGGCCTCGATGCGCGCCAGCGGGAAGCCCGCGATTTCCTGCACGCTGATGGTCAGGTCCTTGGCGGCGATCGCCAGGTACTCCTCTTCCTTGCGGTTGACCGCGGTCACCGCGCGCGTGTCGAACGCAGCCAAGCGGCAGCGCGCGAAGTAGTCGTCGACCTTGGCGGCCACGGCCTTCCAGGCGTCGTGCGCGGCCTGCGTCGCGTCACCCAGCGGGCGCACGCTGGCGTCGCTCTCGGGCTTGCTGGCCCAAGCGTTGAAATCCGCGCAGGCCGAGAAGAACGCGTCGAGCTTGCTCGCGTCGATGCCTGGCTTGCCGCTGCGGTCGGTCACACCACCCGTCGTGGCGATCGCGTCCAGGATCAACTGCCGCGTCGAGTCCTCGCCAGCGGCGTCGGCGGGCACGACGCCATCGCCGTTGAAGTTGGTCTGGGCGAAGATGCGCGCGGTGTCGCTGACCTCTTCGAGCGCGAGCTCCTTGGCGTCCGCCTTGCCGAGGTCGCGCAGGATCTGCTTGGCCGCCGCGAGCAGCGCCTTGCCGGAGGCCGTCGCGTCGTTGATCTGCGCCAAGGCCAGCGTCGGAGAGCCGGACTTGATCACGGCCACGTCCTTCAAGTGCTCGGCGGCCCACTTGACGGCGGCGATCACCTCCGGCGCGCGCACGCGACCGTCGCCGTCGCCGTCGATCATCGCCAGTGTGCGCTCGTCGAACTCCAGGCCCTTGACCGGGCACGCCAAGGCAGCCCACAACTTCTGGTCGAGCTCGCCGAGATGCTTGAGATCCTCGGCCGACTCGAGACGCACTTGGTCGAAGCCACCGGAGCGCGAAAACTGCCAGCGATGCTGGGACTTGGATTGCATGGGGGGACTCCTCGCGGCGGACGCTCGAAGCAGACGACTCCGCAGCTCGCGCCGAACATTGGGGGCGAAGAGTCTACTTCCCCGCGTCGCCCGCCGGACAGGCGCTGGCCTCTCCGTTTCGTTAGCTCTTCAGCGCAGCGCGCGGTCCGCGGGAGACGGGCGTCGAGCGCGAACACGGCTTTCGATCCAGCAACATCGTTTTCGGGCTCGAGGTGCCCCGTGCGCGGCCGATGTGCGCGCCCCACGGGTGCTCAGGCATGCGAAAGCCACGCCGAACGTGCGGCGGCGCTCGGCTCGCGCGGCGCGAGCACGTCGGACCAGGCCTTGGTGCTCTCGGTCTTCCACACGTCGATGCCCCAGTCGTCGCGGAAGCGCTCGAGATCGCGGTCGAGACACTCGTGGATTCGCTGCACGAGCTCGGGCGTGGGCGTGATGGCCTCGTCGAGTTCGCGCTCGAACTCGGCCACGCTGCGCGACGATCCGCAGCCCTCGAGCAGCGCGCCGAGCACCGTGCGCAGCTCGCGGTAGGGCCGCTGCGCGCAGGCCGCGAGGTCGAGCGGCTCGCGCAGCACACCGCTGCGGTTGATCAGGCGCCCGAGCAACTTGGCCCGGAAGTGCTCGCTCGAGTTCTGCGGCCCGGTGTCGTGGAACTCGAAGCTCGCGTCGATCTCGAGGAAGCGCGCCACGCCGCGCGCGACCTCGAGCGGGCGACGCTGGAAGTCCTCGTAGGACATCACGTGGATGCGCTGGCGCTCGTGCGCGGCGAGATAGGGAGCCAACTGGAAGTGGTAGTTCGAGAACAACAGCGGACGCGGATTGAACTCCTCGCGGATGCCGCGCTCGAGCCAGCCCTCGGCCAGCGCGTGCAAGTAGTGCGACCGAATGCGCGCGATCGGATCGCGCACCATGTACAGGAAGCGGAACTCCGCCCCGCACTCGCGCCGCAGCGCGAACGCGGGCAGCGCCGCCGAGGGTCGCACGGGCATCTTGGTGTAGCCGGTCGAGGCCTCGAGCGCCCAGCGATGGCGCCCAGCGATCCAATCCCACTGCTCCAAGTACTTGGGCATGAGCGCGGGGTGGAACTCGGGGTTGCTGAGCACCTCGGGCTCCTTGTCGCGGCTAGGCGCGATCTCGGGGTGTTGCTCGAGGTAGCGATACAGCGCCGTCGTGCCCGCCTTCATCGCGCCGATCAGGAGCACAAAGCGATCGATCATGGGAAGTTCTCGCTGGCGTGGATGCTGGGGAGCGTCGGAACGATCCGGGTGCGGCTTGAGCGACGCGCCCCGCGCATCCCAAGGGCGAGAGCTCCGAGCGCGCCGGCCCGGGGCCGCGAACGCCGCGCGGCGCGGTCCCGCGACTTCCCCGGCCTGCGGCCGGCGCTACGATCCCGCGCGGAGCTCCCCTTGGATCCGTCCCCCACGCGTCACGCCAGCCGTTGGACGGTGATCGTCGTCGCGGCGGTGCTGGCCTTCGTCGCGCTGTACCTGGTGCGCAAGGCGCGCTCGGATCCGCGCACACCGTTCCTGCCCGAGGCCGACGGCGCGCAGTGGATCACGTTCGCGCGCGCGCCCTCGACGTTCGTGCGGGCCGGCGTGGAGCTGGAGACCACCTTCGTGCGCGAGTTCGAGCTCGCCCACGTCCCGCACAGCGCCGAGTTGCGCGTGCGGCTGCGCGAGCGCGGTGAGGTGCTCGTCAACGGTCGCGCGGTCGTGCTCGACGCGGATGCGCGAGCGAGTTGGAAGCGCGCCGCGGCCTGCGATGTCGCGCAGCTGCTCCAACCCGGCGTGAACGAGATCGAGCTGCGCGCGCGCACGGCCTTCGGCCCGGCTGCCGTGTGGGCCACGCTGGAGTGCGACGGTCAGCGGATCGCGAGCGACAGCACCTGGCGCGCCAGCTGCGCGGGCTCCGCCGAGCGGCCGGTGCGCCTCGCGACCGAACCGATGTCCGCATGGAGCACACCGAGCACCGGTTCCGCGATGGGCGCGCTGGCCTCGACGGAACTCAACCCCACCCCGCTGAACGGGCTGAGCGAGCGCCGCGGAACGCTGGCGGCGTGCGCGACCATCGCGATCGCGCTGGTGATCGCCCTGGGTCGCGTCGTGCGCCGCGCACCGGCTCACTTCGGCGCGCGCTCGGTCGCCGCGGTCGTCGCCGTCGCCGCTGCCGCAGGCGCAGCGTTGTTCTGGCACAACCGCGAGCTCTCGATCGAGGCCGGCTTCGACGCTCGCGCGCACGTCGAGTACGTCGACCACATGCGCGCCACGTGGAGCGTGCCCTTCGCCGACGAAGGCTGGGAGATGTACCAGCCGCCGCTGTACTACGCGCTGGCGGCCGGCGCGCTCCAACTCGCCGGCTTCGAGCAACTCGACGCGTCGAGCGTGCACGTCGTGCGGGCACTGCAGTGGCTGGCGTGGGTCGCGCAGATCGCCTGCATCGCAGCATCGATGCGGCTGCTGTTCGGAGAGCGGCCGAAAGTGGCGCTCGCGGGCAGCGTGTTCGGCGCGCTGCTCCCGATGCCGCTGTACCTGTATCAATACCCGACGAACGAGGCCCTGGCGGCGACGTGCGTCTCCGCGGCGCTGCTGTGCGCGTTGCGCATCGCCCAGCGCGAGCAGGCGAGCTGGACCGACCACTTGTGGCTCGGTGTCGCGCTCGGCGCGGGGCTGCTCACCAAGTTCTCCGCGGCGCTGGCGCTGGCGGTAATCTTCGGCGTGCTCGGCGCACGCCACGTCGTGCGGCGCGAGTTCTCGCCACACGTTTGGCTACGGGGATTGGGTGTGAGCGCGCTAGCGGTTCTGGCGCTGTGCGGTTGGTACTACGCGGCGGTTTTCCAGCGCTTCGGCAAGCTGTTCGTCTGGAACAACGACCCGTTGAGCGGGCTCGCGTGGTGGCAGGATCCGGGACTGCACACCGCGGGCGACTTCGCACGTTTCGGTGCGGCGCTCCGACGCCCCTTGTTCAGCTCGCTCGACTCCGTGCTCGACGCCGCGTACTCGACGATGTGGGGCGACGGCATGTTGGGCGGGAGCGGTCGCATCGACCTGCGGCCTCCCTGGGATTACCAACTGAACGCGGCGAACATGTTGCTCGCGCTCGTGCCGACGCTGGCCTTGCTGGTTGGGCTGGCGGTGTCGTCGGCGCGCTTCTTCCGCGCACCGCGAACGGCCGACTGGATCCTGCTCGGAACTCCTGCGGCGACGCTGGCGGCGTGGACCGCGCTCAACCTCGACGTGCCGTTTTGGGCGCAGGCCAAGGCGGTCTACGCATCGAGTGTCGTCGTGCCGCTGTGCGTGTTCGCCGCGCTCGGGTTCGATGCGCTCGCGCGCGCGGCGCGCCGTGCGGAGGCCGCGCTGTGGAGCCTCGCGTTGACGGTCGCCCTCGCCGGCTGCGCACCGTTCTTCTCGCGCGAGCGACTGCTCAACACGCCGCTGGACGAGAGCGCGCCCGTGCGCGCTGCGTGGGCCGAGCGCGAGCGAGCCGCGACGAGCTCCGACGAGCGCTCGCCCGCGGACTTGCCCGAGCTCGAGCGCCGCGCGCAGCGCGCTGGCGACAGCCCCGAGGCCTGGAGCGCGCTCTCGGCGGCGCGCCGCTCCGGCGGCGACCTCGAGGGCGCGATCCGCGACGCACGCACCGCGCTGGCCATCGACCCGCACTCCGCGGCCGCCCACTACGCGCTCGGGATCGCGCACTACTTCGCGAAGGACGAGTCGCTGTCGCTCGAGCAACTGCGACTGGCTCACGAGCTCGCACCCACGGAGGCCGCGTTCGCGATCGACGGTGCCAACCTGCTCGCCAAGGCCGGGCGCGTGCCCGAGGCGCTCGCCGTGCTCGAGCGCACCCAGGCGGAGAGCGCGCGCCGCGGCCTGGAGCTGCCCGAGAAGTTCGCGCAATCGCTGGCGCGCATGCGCGAGCGAGCCAAGTCGCGTTGATGCGTTCTAGCGCTCGAATTCGGCCCGTTCCTGGTTAGCCTCGCGCGATGCTCGAGTTCGAAGTCGACGCACCCGTGCGCTTGATCGAGTTCCTGCGGCGCTGCCTGCCGGAGTGGAAGCGCTCGACGCTCGAGCAGCGTTTGCGCGCGGGTGCCGTGCAGGTCAACGAGCGGCGCGTGTCGCGCAACGAGCTCCTGGCGGCCGGCGACCGGGTCCGCGTGGAGAGCGTCGCGCAAGCGGCGGCGCAGCGGCCCCCTCCGGCCGGCATCGCGATCGTGCACGAGGACGAGGATCTGATCGCGATCGACAAGCCCGCGGGGCTCTTGGCCGTGGCCTCGCCCGACGAGCGCGAGCGCACGGCCCATGCGCTGTTGCGCGAGTACCTCTCGCGCGGCGGCGGCGACGTGCGACTGTGGCCGGTGCACCGCATCGACCGCGAGACCAGCGGCGTGCTCTTGTTCGCGAAGTCGCGCGAGGCCCAACAGGCGGTGCAGTCTCGCTGGGATGCGGCGCGCAAGATCTACCTGGCGCTCGTCGAGGGCGCGCCGCGCCCGGCGTCGGGCGGAATCGACCAACCCCTGTGGGAGGACCAGGCGCTGTTCGTGCGCGTCGGTGACCGTCCGGAGTCCAAGCCGGCGCGCACGCACTACAAGACGCTCGAGGCGCGCGGGCCGCAGACGTTGCTCGAGGTCGAGCTCGACACCGGACGGCGCCATCAGATCCGCGCGCACCTCGCCTGGCTCGGCCATCCGATCGTCGGTGACGCGCGCTACGGCAAACCCGGGCCGCGGCTGATGCTGCACGGCTTCCATTTGTTCGTCGAGCACCCACGCGACGGCCGCGAGCTCGCTCTCGAAGCCCCGGCGCCCAAGTGGGCCGCGCTGCGCTGATCGGCGCCACTCCGCAACATGCAAGTCGTTTGAAGATTCAGGCAAGCGAGCGCGTTGCGTCGCCCCCCGGATGGCTGTTTCGATACATGCTTTTTCCGCTGCGCCGCGCATCACTCGGCTGACAGCCGCGCGCGGATCGAGTATTCTCTCTCGCGATGCCTCGTTGTGAGGGATCCGCGTCAATGCGAGCGATGCGGATTCCCGGGAAGCACAACGGGGTCTCTCTCCCGGGCCGGTGAAACGCTTCGGCGGTTCACCGGCCCCCTTTCTTTCCCGGGGCGCCTCCCGCTTTGCCGGGGCGCCTCCCGCGGACGCCGCGGCCTTTCCGCCGCGCCGACTCTCGACCCGCGAAGCCGACGCTCCCCCGGCGGACTTCGCCGCGCCTGGCCGCGGCTCGCGCCGGCGCGAGCCGTGGAAGAGAAGTCCTACGCAGAGTGCGTAGCTTCGAAGTGCGCACGCTCCTGCGTTCTGTGCCCACCGGCGCAGCCAAATCCGAGTTCCTAGGATACCGTCGTTCCAGGAGGAGACGTCTGCTTCGGAGACGTCCCGCGCGTCATCGAGAGCCAGCGCACGGCGACATCGCCCGACCCCGCAGTACTCCCCCGCTGCTCGAACTCCCGTGGCTCGAAGACAGGACGAATGATCATGCGTTCGCAACGAATGCACTCGGCGCACGGAATGTCGAGCCGTGCGCTGCTCGCGGTCGCGCTGCTGTGCGGTGCCGCGAGCGCGCAGGTGCTCGAAGTCAAGACCGTTCCCTGGCGTGGGGACCCGACCCAGCCGCACCAGGTCTACAGCGGTGCCACGCTGACGCTGCAAGGTGTCGCGCTCCCAGCGCCGGGCTGCCCGCTCACCAGCGCCGTGTGGGATCCGGGTGACGGCAGCGCGCCGGTGAGCGTCTCGGTGGGCAACCCGCGCGTGCTCGAGCTCAACTACGCCTACACCGGCGTGAACAACCAGCCCTACACCGCGACTCTGACCGTGACCGATTCGTGCGGCACTCAGAAGAGCGACACGTTCCGCGTGGTGGTGTTGGCGCAGTCCCTCGACGTCGAGGTCGACATGGCGATCGACCGCGGACTGTGGAACCTCCACAAACGCCAGACGCTGTCGAGCGTCGGCGGTGTTCCGACCGGGTACTGGTCCGCGCAGAGCTCCGCGGCCGCGACGGCCTCGGCCGTGCAAGCGATGGAAATCCACGGGCACCTGCCGACCGGCAACGGCGCGGAAGACCCGTACGTCGACGACGTGCAGCGCGGACTCGCGCACCTGATGACCGAGTTGCAGCCGGTGGCGATCGCGGCGCAGCCCTACGGCAATCCGGACGTCAACGGCAACGGCATCGGCCTGCAAGCGCCGTATGCGGGCTCGGCGATCTACGTCGGCGGTCAAGTGATCGACGCCATCGTCGCCAGCAACGCACCCAACCTCGTCGCCAGCACTGGACCGAGCCCGGAAGTGCTCGGCAAGACCTACGCGACGATCGTGCAGGACATGATCGACATGTACTCGTGGGGTCAGTCGGAGAACAGCTGGGCGCGCGGCGGTTGGCGCTACTCGTTCAATGCCGACGCGGACAACTCGGCGTGCCAGTGGATGGCCATCGGTGGCATCGCCGCCGAGCGCGTCTTCGGCAGTGTCGTGCCGCAGTTCGTCAAGGACGAGAACCTCAACTACTGGCTGGCCTACTCGCAGTACCGCGACGGGTCGTTCGCGGGTTCCGACGGCCACTTCGGGTACTCGGGTCAGTTCTCGAACGTCGACGTCGCGATGATGAACACGACGCCTTCGGGCATCGTGCAACTCGTGCTGGCCGACATCCCCAGCAGCGACCCGCGCTTCGACGCCGCGCAGGCCTACATGGTGCGCAACTGGAATACGTTGACGCTGAACAACCGCATCTACGGCATGTTCGCGGCCGCCAAGGCGATGCGCTTGGCCGTGCCGACGCCGGTGCAGACGCTGCACAGCGGCTCGACGTCGTTCGACTGGTATCGCGCGCAAACGGCGCTGGGTGATCCGGTCGACGGCCTCGCGCGCCGCCTGGTCAACCTGCAGCAGGGTGATGGTTCTTGGGACGGCTACTGGGTCGTCGACGACATCGCCACCGCTTGGTCGACGATCGTCCTCTCGAGCACGATCGTCAGCGTCGGTCCCGTGGCGATCTGCAAGGCCGACCCCGAGAACACCGCCGCGACCTTCCCGGTCTCCTTCAGCGGTGCGTTCTCGTACCACCCCGACGCGAACCGCTCGATCGTCAACTACGAGTGGGACTTCGAGAGCGACGGCACGTTCGACGCCACCGGGCTCGGCGTGATCCACAGCTACCCGACACAGGGCGTCTACAACGTGACCTTGCGCGTGACCGACGACACGCAGCCGGTGCCGCTGCAGTCGACCTCGTCGTGCCAAGTCAGCATCACGCCTCCGCCGTTCCCGCCGAACTCCAATCCGGGAGGCCCGTACGAGTTCTGCCCGGCCTACCAGCCGTGGATCCTCGACGGCACCGGCTCGTCCGACCCGGATGGCTCGGTCGTGCTCTACGAGTGGGACTTCAGCCCGCAGCCGCCGCTCAACTTCAGTGACGCCACCGGTCCGACGGTCGATGCCACGAGCTATTTCTTGGCGCTCGGACCGGGCGTGTACGACATCGCGCTGCGCGTGACCGACGATGCGGGCGGCAGCAACGTCGACTTCTCGGTCGTGCGCGTGCTCAGCCCGAACGACCCGTGCTCGGGCGCTCCGGCGGTCCTCAACTGCCCGCCGGACTTCACCGAGATCTGGGCTGGCGGCATCCCGGTCGGACAGGCCGATCCGAGCCACACCGGCACGGCGACCTACACCGACAACTGCACGCTGGGCATCCAGCTCGGCTACACGGACATCAGCGTCGTGCCCAACACGCCGCAGAATCCGGGCGCGCCCGAGGTCGTGATCACGCGTCGTTGGAGCTTGACCGACGGGTGCGGCTCCAGCCTGTCGTGCGATCAGACGATCACGCTGCTCAGCCCGGGTGGACAGGGTGGCGCGCTGACGCTCGACATGCAGCCCAACAGCTGCCCGAACGAGATCGGTCCGTCGACTCCGTACTTCGACATCACCATCCCCGGCACGTGGCGCAACTCGGCGATGGACATCGATCCGTCCACGGTGCTCGTGCGCCGCGCTGACCGCGTTGGGCTGCCGCTCAAGCTCGGCCAGTACCTGACGAGCTTCGCGTACGTCGACGTCACCGCTCCGTACTACGGCCAGAACGGCCCGTGCGAAGCGCTCGGTGCGGATGGCCACCTCGACTTGACGCTGCGCGCGAACGCCCGCGCTCTGCGCAGCCGCTTCAAGTTGGGGAGCTTGCCGGATGGGCAACTCGTGACCGTGATCGTCACGGCCAAGACCTACATGGGTGAGTCGCTCTCGCTGACGGACTGGATCACCGTCCGACGCTGAGACGACGAGGCCCGCGATGGAGACCCACGACTCGAGCCCTTCGACCGCAATGCTCTCCAACGGGCGTTGGGCGTCGAGCTCGCGAGTGCTCCACGCGGCCTGACCGCAGGGCGCCGTCGCGCGTTGCGGCGGCGATGAGTCGGCGCGGGCCCACGCGAGTGGGCCCGCTGCCATTGGGGAGGCGCGCCAAACGCCGACGTCCGCCGCCGTGCACCGGATTGCGAACTCCAACGTATTCCGTGGCCGGTCGCGCTGCGCTCCAAGGGAGCGGCACGGCCTCGAACGCGAGTCCCTTGCCCTCGCTGCCGTTGGAACTGGAGGATGCTCCCCATGACTTCGACGTTGGCCTCACACCGACCCTGGCTCGCTTTGCTCGCGAGCTCCGCACTCGCGAGCTGCGCCGCCCTCGACCAGCACGGACCGTCCACGCCGCCGCCGACCGCCGACGAACCCGCGGCAGCGCGCGCAGTGCCCGAGCGCGACGCGTTCGTCGAGTTGCTCGCCGGGCTCGGCGTGCAGCTGGACATCGAGCGCGCCTGCGTGGCGGTCGAGGGGCGCGTCAACATGCGCAGCGGAGCGGTCGAGGTTTTCGCGTGCGCGCCGGAAGGCAAGCTGCACGAGTCGATCGTCGTGCTCGACTGCGTGCCGAGTGCTCTGCAAGCGGGGCTGCTCGCGCTGGGGCTCGAGCCAGGAACACCGGTGGTGTTCGGCGGCGAAGGCGAGTACCGCGATCCGACGGGAGCGCCGGTCGAAATCGAGCTCACTTGGCGCGACGCGCAAGGCCGCGAGCAACGGGCGCACGCCGAGGACTGGATCTGGGACGATGCGCGCGGCGCTCCGATGGCGCGCGCACCGTGGATCTTCGCCGGCTCGATCGAGCAGCCGCTGCCCGAGCGCGAGGGTCGAGTTTCGTTCGCCGCGGACGCGGTGAAGAGCCTGGTCGTCACCTACCACGATGCCTCGAGCTTGCTCGAAAACCCCAACGCCGCCGGACTCGACGACACGTCCTATTCGGCCAACGAAGCCGCGCTGCCGGCGATCGGAACGGCCGTGATCGCGCGCTTCCGCCGCGCGCCCCAAGGAGGTGCCAAGTGATCTCCGCCCTGATCTCGCTGATCCTCGCCTGCACTCCGCAAGGGGCGCCGCAAGACAACCCGCTGCCGCAGATCGAGCGTGCCATCCGGCGCGCCTCGGTCGCGCTGGTCGAGACACAGCGCGAGGACGGTTCTTTCGCCCCGACGGGCAACCGCGATCTGTGCCGCGTCGCGCTGACGGCCATGGCGCTGTGGAGTCTCAACGAGTCGCCGGCCCGCGGCATCGAGGCCGAGCGCGTCGAGCGCGCCGCGAAGTTCCTGCTCCGACACGTGCGCGAGAATGGCGGCATCTACGATCCGGAGCGCGGGCTGGCGGTCTACACCAGCGGCATCAGCGCGCGCGCGCTGCGCACGTTGGGACCGCGCGGCGACTGGCCCGAGCTCGCGCGCGCGCTGGGAGCCGTCGAGCTCTTCACCTACCGCCGCGGCGCGCCGGAGTCCGTGGTCGACGCCCAGGCGCCGGGTACCGAGCAGGCGGCGCACGCGGCCGAGACCGCGCGCCAGCTGTTGCCCTCGACGAGCGACCCCGCGCGCCGGCGCGCGCTGGAGTTCCTCGCACGCTGCGACGTCGAGACGCTGCGCAACCCAGCGCGCGTGCGCATCGCCATCCCGCAATCGCGCGCCTCCGCGGAGGACGCGTTTTCGTACGACGACCTCCTGCCTTTCGTGTATTTCGAGCTCTCACCCGAGCAGCAGCTCGCACGCCGCGCGCGCGCAGCGCTCGAGAAGTACTACACGCCGGATCGCAATCCGGATTTGACCAAGCGCTACGGCGCGGAGGGCTTCGGCGCCGGCACCCAAGGTCTGTACTACTACTACTTCGTCGTCGCCAAGGCCCTGAGCGCGATGGGCGAGCCGAAACTGGTGACGGCCGACGGCGTGGAGCACGATTGGCCGCGCGAGCTCGCGACGCGCATCCTCGCAGCCCAGCGCCCCGACGGCACCTGGGCCAACCGCGATGCACAGTGGTGGGAGGCCGAGCCCGTGCTCGCGACCTCGTACGCGGTGCTGACGCTCAAGCTGTGCCACGCGACGCTCGCGCGCGCGGCCAGCGCGCGCTGAGCGCATGTCGCCGAGCGCATGTCGCTGAGCGCGACCACCGGCGCCCACGCGCCCGTCGTCCGCGCCGTCCGACGCACCGCTCGCGCCAAAGTCGGCCGTCGGCGGGAAGGAAAGCGCACGGAAGCGTCTGATGCGCATCCCACCAGGACATCGCACGTGAACCGCCACCAACGACTGTTCGCAGCAGGGCTGATCTACGGGCTGGCGCTGACGCTCGCCGCCTTGGCTTTCGTGCTCGCCGAGCGCGAGCAGCGCGGTGAGCGGTCGGCGCGCGCGCTCACGCCCGCGGCGCGCGCGGGATGCTCGTCAGCGGATCGTAGTTGAACAGGTCCGCTTCGCGATACTCGGTGTGCGCGGCGCGATTGAGCGCGTCGACCAGCTTGCCCATCACGTTGCGCGTCAAGCGCCGGCCCTTCACCGCGCGCGCCACCATCTTGTGTGTCAGCTGCGCTTGCGAGGCCTCGACCAAGTCGTTGGCGCGGAGTTGATGGCGTTCGAGCAACAGGAGCAGCGGCTGCGGCCCGAGATTTCGCTCCTGAGATGACTCCATGGAGAAAGGGTAGCGCGTCGCATGGGATCCGCGCGAGCCTCGAAACTCGCGCGCGCGGACTGGGTTGCAGGGCGCCATCCCCATGGACGAAAGATCGACCGCGCCGCCGACCGAAGTCCAACCGACGCAGCTCGAGACCGACCTCCCGCGCCCGGACGACTCCGGCGTCGATCCGCTCAGTCGGATGCTGCGCGAGCTGCGCGCCGATTGCTCGGACGTTCGCCTGTCGACCTTGCCATCTCCGGGGAAACTGGCTGGCGGACATGGCGCACCGGCGCTGTACGCGCTGCTCGAGGGGCGTGCCTGGCTCGAGCTCGACGGCGACCCGGGCGCCGGGCACTGGCTCGAAGCGGGCGACGTCGCGCTCGTGTCCGCCGCGGCTCCCCACCATCTCGCGCACGAGCGCGGAGCGTCTTGGGCGACATCGGAGGACCTTCCCGCCCGCTCGACGGACGCCCGCTCGACGGACGCGCGAAACGGCGCGAGCGAGCTCGTGCGCGTGTTCTCCGCTGGCTTGGAGTTGCACCCGCGCGCATTGCACCCGCTGTTCTCCGCTCTGCCCGCGGTCGTGCTGGCGCGCGCGGGTGACGCGCGCTGCGACTCGTGGCGCGCCGGTTGGCCCGCGGCCGTCGCGGCAGCGGCCGAGGATCGCGAGCTGGGCGCGCGGGCGATGCTCGAGAGCCTCGTTCGAGCGGCAGTGATCGGGACGGTGCGCCTGCACGTCACGGCCAGCGATGCGCGCTCGAGCGGCTGGCTGCGAGCACTGCTCGCGCCCGAGCTCGGCCCGGCGTTGCTCGCGATGCACGCCAATCCGGAACAGAAGTGGACCTTGCGCGCGCTGGCGCACGAGGCCGGGATGTCGCGCTCGGTCTTCGCGGAGCGTTTCACGCGCGAGATCGGGCGCGCGCCCGGCGCCTACCTGTTCGACTGCCGCATGCAGCGCGCCGCGGCGCTGTTGCTCGAAAAGCGCCTGGCCTCCGGCCAACTCGCGCGTGCCGTGGGCTACTCCAGCGAGGCCGCGTTCTGCACCGCGTTCAAGCGTTGGGCGGGCATGTCTCCGACGCTCTACCGCCGCGCGCGCGCGACTCGCTAGCCCCACGCGCCGCCCCGTCGAAGCGCGACCGTGGCGAGAAAACCCCGGAATGTTGGACACTGCGGCTGGCAGGCGCGCTCGTAGCGCGTGACCCGCGATGTCCCACCCCCACGACTCGAGCTTTCGGGCGCGCCTGCTCGCTGGCCTGCCCGACGCGTGGGAGGACTTCGTCGATGCCAACGCCGCGGCGCTGCTCAGCACCGCACGAGCGCTGACGAACTCGCGGGTGAACGCCGAGGACGCCGTGCAGCAGACCTTCCTGAATCTCTTCCGTGCCCGCGATTCGTTCGCCAGAGCCGAGCGGCCGCGGGCCTACGCGTTTCGTGTGCTGCACCGCGTCGCGGGCCTGATGCGCGCTCGCCGCGCGCATCTCGAGGCACTCGACGAGCACCGCGCGCCATGCGCGGGGCACGACGAGACCGCCGAGCCCGACTCCGAGCTCGAGCGCGCCCTCGCCACGCTGTCCCACGAACAACGCGAGGTCGTCGCGCTCAAGATCGACGGCGAGCTGACCTTCGCCGAAATTGCCGCGCTGCTCGCCATTCCGGCGGACACCGCTGCCAGTCGCTACCGCCGCGCGCTCGAACGGCTGCGTGAACGCCTCGGAGGAAGCCCGTGAGCACGCCCCTGGACGAGTCCGAATTCGCGCGCCTCGAGCGCGCCCTCGCCGCACGCCCGCGCGCCACCCCGAGCCGCGAGCTGCGGCTGCGCATCTCGAGCTCGCTGAACGCCGAGAGCGCGCGCGAGCGCCGCGCGCAGTGGTGGTCGGCGGCAATCGCAGCTCTGGCCTTCCTCGCGCTGAACGCTGCCTTCGAGGCCGCCCCCGCGCGTGCGTCGGTTTCCGCGGGCGAGTTGGAGCCGACGCGCGCCGAGGCGCGACTCGCCGCGGAGCTCGACATCGACCCGCGCCAACTGGCGCGACGACGCGTGCTCGCGGCTCGCGCCCTGCTCACCCCGCTCGCTCCCGCCTTGGGTGTGCAGAGCACGACCCCTTGGACCGCACGAGGCTCCTGAGATGCAACTCACCCTGCTGTGGATCGCGCACACGTCGTTCTCGCTGGCCCTCGCTGGCGCCGGACTCGCGCCCCACGCCCGCGGGAACCGCTCGCGGCGTGCGACGCTCGCAGCTTTCCTCGGGATCATCCCGTGTCTCTTGTTCAACGCCTATCTCGCCGGCTCGGCGCTGTACGCGCGGACCGCGACTCCGCATCTCAACGTGCCCTGGGCGTTCGCGGTGAGCGCCTTCGTCGCGCACATCGCCGGTGCGATGACTTTGCTGCAGCGCGCCCAACGCGGCGCGGATGTCCTCGGTTGGAGCGTGCAACGCTTCGTGACCACGGCCGTCGTCGCAGCGGGATTCGAGGTGACGTTGCTGCGCATCGGTGCCGCGGAAGCGCGCAACGAGCTGTTGCATCTGCAAGTCGAGGCAGGTCGCACCGCGTTCGCGCTCACCGCCCGGCCCACGACGGACGCGAGCAACGCGGCGCCGATCTACGAGCGCATCGCCAAGCACTGGGATGAGGGTGCCGAGCAGTTCGACTTCGGCGAGTTCGGCGGCGCACTCGCGAACCGCGAGCGACTCGACACCGCGGCGCCAGGGCTGCGCGCGCGACTCGCGCGCTGCTCCACGGAGCTCGCCGAAGTGCGAGCGGCGAGCCTGCTGCCGGAGTGCCGCTTCGGCGCCACGGACGATCAGCTGGGCTCCGTCCCGCCGGTCCTGGGCATGGTGAATCTCACCCAAGCCTTGTGCGCCGAAGCCCGTGTGCACCTCGCCGACGGCCGCTGCGAGCTCGCGGTCGCGGACGTCGCCGCCGCGCTCCGCGTGGCGCAACAGCTCTCGCGCACACCCTCGCTGATCACGCTGTTGGGGGCGACCCAACTGCGCGAGGTGAGCCTGCAGACGCTCGGGCATGTGCTCGCGGACGAGCACGTCACCGTCCGCGAGCTCGACGATCTCGCGCTCGCGCTGGGCCACGACTTCGCTCCACTTGTACCCGACGCGCTGCGGATGGAAGAGGCCTGGGGCATCACGATGCTCGCGTCGCTGGCGGACTCGGACGCGGCGGTCGAGGTGTTCGACGGGTCGTCCCCGCTCGGCTGGACCGCGCTGACGCTCTACTCGGCATTCAGCCTGAGCACCGACGTGCACGGCTACCGCGAGGCGCTGCACGAGCTCGCCGAGCTCTCCCGGCGGCCGCTGGCCGAGCTGCTGGCCGCTGCGCGCGAGGAACGCGCCGGCCGACGCGACGAGCTGGTGCGCTCGCGCGGCCTGCTCGCGACCCTGGCGGTCCCGCGCACGGTCGGTCGCATCGTCTTCGTGCATGCGAGCGATGCGCGTGTTTCGCTGGCGCGAGTTGCGCTGGCCGCGACGCGCGAGCGCCTGGCGACCGGAACCTATCCACGGACGCTCGGTGCCTGGGCCGGGGACGCCACGGACGTGCGCATCGAGAGCAGTGGTTCGACACTGCGCCTGGTGCGCGAAGCCGCGGTGGCCTTCGACCAAGAGCTCGAGTACTCGCTGCCGCCGAGTGTGTCGCAGTGAGTCGCAGCGGCCGACTCCGGGCCCGCTCGCGGCTGCGCAAGCTTGAAGGTCCGCGCGAAGCCTGGTACAGCCGCGCGACGCTCGCATGAACGACGACCTGCCCCGCGACCCCGCGCTCGAGAAACCTGCGTCGAGCAGTCTGCGCAAGCTGGACGCGGAGCAGATCGCCCGGACCGCGGAGCGCCTGCGCCAACGCGTGCGCGAGCGCTTCCCCGAGGCCAATCTCGGACGTGTCGCCGTGGAGCTCGAGAGCGTCGCGTGCGCGACGGCGCGCGAAATCGCCGACCTGGGTCGTCCGATCTACTGGGTGCGGGTGCCGGCCATGCTGGTGATCGCCGCGGCGCTGGGGTTGATCGCGTCGTCGATCGCGGCGCTCGCGCCCCAGGCCACGCTGTTCGAGAGCGTCTCGGACTTGGTCCAGGGGCTCGAGGCCGTGATCAACGAGCTGATCTTCTTCGGCCTGTTCATCGCGTTCCTGGTCACGCTCGAGACACGCATCAAGCGCAAGCGCGCGCTGAAGTCGATCCACACCTTGCGCTCGTTGGCGCACATCGTCGACATGCACCAGCTCACCAAGGATCCGGAGCGCGTGGCGCAGCCGAGGGCCGACACACCATCGTCACCCGAGCGAGTGCTCTCGCCCTTCGAGCTCGTGCGCTACCTCGACTACTGCAGCGAGATGCTGGCGTTGATCAGCAAGCTCGCGGCGCTGCACGCGCAGTCGCTGGCGGACGAAGTCGTGTTGGCCGCCGTAGCAGAGGTCGAGTCGATGGCGCACGGACTCAGCCGCAACATCTGGCAGAAGATCATGATCGTCGATCGCGGCCAGCTCGAAACGCCGCGCCGCTGAGCCGCGGATCGCAGCTCGTCACGCTTGCGGCGGAGTCTGCGACGGGCCGTGCCCGGCCGCCGCACTCGAGTGCGCTGCGGCATGCTGCGCAGCGTGCCCGTGCGAAACGGCGGGCGAGTGCGACGCAGGCTGCAAGCGGCGGGGTTGAGCCTCGGGCAAGCACTTGATCGCCCAGGCGACGCCCAGCGCGCCGAGCACGGCGCAAACGACCCAGAACCCGACGCCGAACTCCATTTCCTCGCTCGCCTCCGGGGCAGCGAAGCGGCGCATGCGCGTGCCTTCGGGGCGCGGTTGGGGCTCCTCCGACGGCAAGGGCGAAGTGTAGGTCGCGCCCTCTTCGTACATCGCCAACCGGCGCGCGCGAGCCACCTCGGCGTCCTCGGTCAGCACTCGGCGATCGCTGCGTTGCAAGGCCGGCGTGCCCGAGCGCAGGTCGTTGTCTCCTTGCTCGCGCCCTACGATCAGCAGCGGGTCATCGGACGGGTGCAGCGTGTCGCGGCTGCGCCCGGCCAGAACGCGCTCGATCTGCCGGCGGTCGAACTCACTCGGCTGCGGGTCGGCCTGCTGTGCGTGTACGTCCACCGCGAGCGCCAGCACACCGACGCCGAGCAGGAGTGCGCGCTGCGGCGCCCGTCGAAGTGAATGGAAGCTCACGGCGCGACCACGTAGCGGTTGGGGTCTTCGTCGAGCGAGTTCCAGCGCAGGATCTCGGCCGAGCGCAGGGTCAGCGGGAGCAAGTCCGCGGCCATGCTCGATGCGCCACCCAGCAAGCGACAGTCGTAGTTGGTGTCCAAGCTCGGGGTGCCGTACACGATGTTCTCGTTGCGGCTGATCAGCGCACCGTTGATCGACGCCGCGGCGCCACCCAGCACCAGCCAGCAGAACGAGTGATTGGTGTAGAACACGGCGTCGAAGCGGTTGGCGTACACCGAGGCGATCGAGCTGTAGCTGGCGATGCCGGCGCCCGGCATGTTGCCGCCGAAGTTGGTGGTGTTCAGCGAGTACCCGAGCATCACGTCCGCGAGCACCGCGCCGTCGTCGTACACGCCGTCGCCGTCGATGTCCTCGCCGGTGCCCGGGATCGGGTCACCGACGTCCGAACCGGGCGGGATCAAGCCCAACAGCGCGTCGGCGTCGGTGTAGTGGTCGATCGTGAACACGCCGTCGTCCTCGAGCAGGTCGTCGTCCTCGGTACCGACGACGCCGTCGCGGCCCGCGTACGTGTTGGGGATGCCGTCCTCGCCTGCGTCCTCCTCGGACTTGTTCATCGAGGCGTTCATCCAGCTGTTGACGTAGTACTGCCACCAGGTGTGCGTGTAGTCGCCGACGACCACGTTCTCGCGCGCGAACAGTCCCAAGAAGTCCTTGCTCGCGTTGGCCGTGATCCAGGCCTCGGTCGCGGCCTGCGTGTTGTTCGCGGGGCGCGTCGTCGTCGGCCCGTTCTTGTAGAGGATCGAATTCGGGCAGTAGACGTTGCCACCGGAGTAGATCGCGCCCTGACCGGTGACGTAGCCCGAGATCACCACGTCGCCGCGAACCACCACCGGACCGTTCAGCACGATCGGGTTGGCGGCGGTGCCGACCAAGTAGAGGTTCTGCTTCTCGCCGGCCTCGTCACCGTAGACCGCGTCGCTGTAGGTGACCCCGCCGATGGTGATCGAGCTGTTGGCCGCGAGCGCGTTGACCTCGTAGCGCGTCAGGTCGCTCAAGTTCGGCATCTCGATCTGCTCCTCGAACTCGTGCTGATTCGAGCTTTGCCCACCGACGCCGGTGATGTTCTGCGCTCCGATGATGTCCCACGAAGCGAAGATGCCGCCATCGTTGCCGTCGGTCAGTCCGTCGCCGTTGTCGTCGTGGTAGCCCGTGAGCGTCGTCGACCCGCCGGAGGTCGAGACCGAGTCGTAGATCGGTTGCCCACCGGCGTAGGGCGCGTAGCCCGCGGCATCGAATTGACCGTTGCTGCGGATGTTGCCGCGGCAGGCGATGGTGTTGCCGTAGAACCAACCCCAGTTGTTGATGAAGTACCCGTAGTCGAAGACCTCGCTGGGCGCGAGCGCGTAGCGCACGGTGGCCTCGATCGCGTGCCAGGCCTCGACGCGACCGCCATCGTTCGGCGCGTCTGGCAAGTAGCCCGTCGAGCGCACCAGGATGTTGACTTCCGAGTTCGTCTGGCTGACGAGGGTGATCGACACCGTGTAGGCGCCGACCTGTTGGGCTCCGTTCATCAGCGGCTCGCCGATGTAGGGCGTGATCGTGGCCCCGCCGGCGAACAAGTCGGCCAGCATCGTGATCGGATTCTGCATGCCGGCGTTCTCCGCCGCCGTGCTCATGAAGTTGAGCCCGCGCTCCATGCCTGCGCTGGCCACCTGGCGCGCGCGCACCTCGTTGACCGCGCGACGAGCGTCGAGCACCTCGACCGACGACATCGAGACCGAGGCGTACACCAGCCCGAGCAGCGCCATGGTGACGATCAAGGCGCCGATCAGCGCCGATCCACGTTGGCCGCGGCGCGCGAGCTCTCGCTCGCGAACCTCCGAAACGAAGTCGCTCTCAGTCGTCGTTGCGAGTCTGCACATGGAACACCTCCACCTCTCCACTCCCCTGGGTGCTGCTCGACGCGCGGGTGATCGTGATCACCCACACGTCGCCTGAATCCTCGACCTGGAACCCGGGCGCCGCGTCGCTGGTCGCGAGCTGCGCGACGACGGTCTGGGTCTGCACCGCGGCCTGTTCGTCTATCAGTTGCCGGACCAATCGCCCCTGCGCGTCGACGGTGTAGCGGATCTGCCAGTCCTCGTGGTTCTGCGAGGCCTCGTCGCTGCCCAGCGAACGGTCGTATACGCCCCACGAGTTCACGCCCGCGAGTTGAATCGGCACCATGAACGTCAGCTCGTGGTTGCCATCGGCCAGCGTCGTGACCGAGATCGCCGAATCGCGCGACGAGCGCAACTCGTCGACCAGACGCCGCGACGCCGCGCGGATCTCGCGGTTCTGCACGGCTCCAGTGCGCACCAGCTGTTCGGTGTCGCGCCCGATGTCGAGCGTGACCACCAAGGCGTACGCGACCACCAGGAAGCCCCCCATGGCGATCACGGTCTCGACCAACGAGAAACCCGCTCGTCGCTGCTTCATCGGCGCGTCCTCAACGTCACCACGTCTCCGATCACTTCACCCGTGCGCAAGTCGGTGAGCACCGCGCGCAACTGCAACAGGTCGACGGCCGAGAGGAACACCGTCACGGTGACCCCGAAGTCCGAGTCGGCCTGGCTGGCTTGGTCGTAGAACGCGTTGCCGTTGAAGCTCGGCAAGTCCGAGTACGACTGCGCAGCGAGATCCTCCATGACCGTCTCGAGGAACGCCGCGGCACGTCCCATGCGTTTGGCCTGGTTGACCGCGTTGACGCTGCCGGAGAAGGCGGCAGCCGAAGCGATCAGGATCACGGTCGTGACCGTGATCGCGATGACCACCTCGAGCAGGGTCAGTCCCGCGGACGCTCCCCGTCGTCGCGGAACTCGATTGCGGCGTTGCGATTCCACCCTTGGTTCCTTGCGGCTCCGGGTGTCTGGACCGGGAGCCGCGCCACAGTTCGAGTGGATTCGGTGGCCGACTTGACCACTGGGCCCGAATTCGCAGGAGAAGCGCCGCGTCCCCTGGAAGCCCTTTCGCGGAGCGCGCGCGCCGCGATCCTCGACCGCGCCCAGCCCCCGCGCCCAGCTCCTCGAAAAACGTTCAGCGCTTGCGCTGCAGCTCGAACACCACCGGCTCGGGGTGCGTGGTCTTCTTCAGCGAGCCCCACGACTGCACGACGTGGTCGTCGTCGACGAAGCGCAGGTCCATCGAGCTCATCACGTCGGTCTGCGGATCCGTCACGTTGGTGACCGAGTCGAACTCGAAGGCCACCGAGTCCCCGCCGGTCGCAGCGGCTCGCATGCGCGGCTGATTGCCGACGGCGCAATAGTGCGTCAGCACCACCGACGCGCCGTCGAGGTGGTAGACGTTCGTCATCTCGTG
The DNA here is from genome assembly GCA_020853575.1 of Planctomycetota bacterium. GTDB lineage: Bacteria > Planctomycetota > UBA1135 > UBA1135 > F1-120-MAGs118. The sequence goes on along the minus strand of JADYYP010000017.1, from coordinate 176,181 downwards.
TTGCGCGCCGGGGAACATGGTCTCGACGACCACGCTGCCATTCGACGACACGCGGAAGATCGCCGCGTCGTACCACGCTCCGCTGGGATCCTGCGACTGCCACGTTCCGGCGAGCTTGCACAGACGCTCGAAAGTGGCGCGATCGGCGGGGCGCGAAGCCTCGACGACACGCAGATTCGATGTCGCACAGCCAGTCGAGGTCAGGGACGCGAGGACGAGCACGAGTCGGCGCATGGCGAACTCCACGGGGCCAGGGGGGACGGAAAACGCGCCGAAGAGTCTAGCCTCGCGGCCCCCGGCTCCGAGCGCCCGCCTCCCCGAGCGCGGAGGCCGCGGGGTGCGCAGCGAATTTCGCGTCGAAATCGGAGCGAACAGCCGCGCCGCGCACGCGTAGCCTGGCGCTCCCCCACCTCGCCAGTAGCAGCACTTTGACCCGCTACAAGATGCGTCAGAACCTACTCGCCTTCGGCGACGACTACGTGATCCGCGACGAGCTCGACCGCGAGCGCTACTTCGTCGACGGACGCGCGTTCTCACTCGGTGCCAAGCTGTCCTTCCAGGACATGCAGGGGCACGAGTTGGCCTTCATCCGCCAACGCCTGCTCGCCTGGGGGCCGACGTTCGAGATCACCCGCGGAAGCGAAGTGCTCGCCACGGTCAGGAAGACGCTGTTCACCTTCTTCCACTGCGAGTTCACCGTCGACGTGCCCGGACCCGACGACCTCGTGGCCGACGGCGACTTCTTCGAGCACGAGTACGAGTTCCGGCGCCACGGCACGCTCGTGGCGCGCGTGAGCAAGCAGTGGTTCGCGTTCCGCGACAGCTACGGGATCGAGGTCTCCGACGGCGAGGACGATGTACTGCTCTTGGCGTCCGCGGTCGTCATCGACCAGTGCTGCCACGAGAAGAAGGGTTGACGGAGAGCGCGTTCGAAGCGCGTTGGAACCCGGCCGAGCGCGCGCTCCGCACGCCGCGCGCACTATCCTCTGCGCCATGCAGATCCTCGCCCTGTTCCTCGCCTGCGTGCCGCTCTCCTCGTCCGCGTCCGCTCCCGCCGTGCGCCAGGACCCGCAGTCCAAACCGGGCGCGAAACGCTGGACGCAGGCCGAGCTGGAGCAACTCAGCCGCACGATCGAGGCCGACATCGAGGGCCTGCGCGGCGAGCGCTTCGAGCGTCCGGTCAGCGTGCGCATCAGCAGCAAGGCGGACCTGATCGAGTACGCCAAGCAGCGCGAGGCCAAGCACGTCGACCCGAAGGTGCAACGCGCGGACGAGCGCATCGCCAAGCTGCTCGGCGCGATTCCGCCCGACCTCGACCTGCGCGCCAAGACCTTCGAGCTGCTCGAGAGCCAGGTCGCGGGCTTCTACGACCCCGACACCGACTCGTTCAGCTTGATGGAAGAGCTCCCGCTGGCGCTGACACGCATCACGCTGGCGCACGAGCTGGACCACGCGCTGGACGACCAACTCTTCGGCATCGACGCCACGCTCGAGCGCCTGGGCGACGACACCGATGCACAGCTCGCGTTCCAAGCCGTGGTCGAAGGCTCGGGCACGGCCGTGATGACGCAGTGGACGCTGGCCAACGCAGGCTCGCTCGACATGTCGTCGATCTCGCAGCAGGACATGGATCAGATGACCTCGCTGAGCGGCGCGCCCGCGTGGATGTGGAAGCCAATGCTCGGCGTCTACATGGCGGGTGCAGCGTTCCTGCAGCGCACCGAGAGCCTGATGGCCGCGCAGACCAAGCCCGTCAACAGCGCGGACATTCGCGCCGCGTTCAAGGAGCCACCGCGCTCGACCGAGCAGATCCTGCACCCGGCGAAGTACTGGGATCCCGCGCAGCGCGACGAACCGACACGCTTGACCTTCGAGACCTCGGGGCTCGCCGAGGGCTGGTCGCTGGAGCGCCAGGACACGCTGGGCGAATTGATGATCGCGATCCAGTGCACTCCGCCCCAAGAGCGCGAAGGGATCGACCTCAAGAGCCCCGCCGCGATCCTCGGGATCGCCTTCTCGAGCGAGATCGCCAAGGGCTGGGACGGCGACCGGCTGGCGCTGATCTCGAACGGTGATGCGTGCGTGCTGCGCTGGGTGAGCGTCTGGGACAGCGAGCGCGACGCCGGCGAGTACTTCGGCGCGATGCACACGCTGCGCGCGAATCTCGAGACCGCGGCGCGGGCGCTGAGCGTTGCGGGCGGCAAGGACTGCGGCGCCAGCATCGAGTATGGCGCGGGTGCGAACGAGGTGATCGTGACGCTGCACGTCGACGTGCGTCGCACGGAGCTCAAGCGCGTCCTGCGCGGCTTGGCGTACTCCCGCTCGTGAGGCCGGTGATCGCGGTCGGTGCGCGTGCCGGCGATGTCAACGTCCTGAAGCAGCCCTGAAGCAGAGCTGAAGCTCGGCGCCCGACTTTCCTGGAGCTGAGCCAGTCTGGCGGATCCCCGCGGCCCGCGGCGCTCCGCGCTCAAGCGCGCCGAGTTCGTCGTCGATGGCCGGGCCGTACCTCGACGACGGAGACTCCCCATGCACGCACGCTTCGCGCGCTCTCGCGCGCTTCTCGCTCTTTACCCGACCCTGCTCGTCAGCGCCTGCGGCGGTGGCGGAGGCGGTGACGACGGTGGCTCGAACACCAGCGACTTCTTGCGCAATCCGGCGGCGACCGTCGCGCTGGGCGACGTGGGCGCAAGTGACCTGAGCGAGCTCGACATCACCTTCTTGGAGCTGGCCTTGATCGGGTCCGGCGGCGCAACCTACCTGATCGAGGAGGGCGTCGACGCGCCGGTGACGATCGACGCGCTGGCCTACCAAGGCACCGCGGCGCCGATCGCGTCGCGTCCGATCGCGGCCGGCAGCTACGACACGCTGAGCTTCAAGCTCACGATCACCGCGAAAGACCTCTCGCAGGCCGACGTGCCCGTCTATCCGCTGTTCGATCCCGCCGGCAGTCTCTACACCGGCGTCGAGACCACCTTTCCGCTCGGTGCGCTGAACTCGTTCACCGTCGCCGAGCCGGCCGACGAGAACCAGCCCTACTTGTTCCTGCATATCGACGTGGCCAACTCGGTGGCTAGCGGCGTGGTCACCGATTCGATCACCGTCGGCCCGCGCATCTTCCTCTCGACGCGCACTCCGATGGCTCTGGCGGGCACGATCACCGAGATCGACGCGACCGAGGGCGTGTTCGCGGTCGAGGACGACAAGGGCACCGCGTACGTCGTCGAGCCCACCGACTGCACCAGTTTCGTCGCCGGCTTCGACCAATCCAGCGCGGGCATCGGATCGCAGATCGCGTTCGCGAACCTCGACGTCGGGACGAGCGTCGTGATGGACGGCGTGCTGGGCGTCGATCCGGGCTGTGATGACCTCGAACAGAACGCGGTGCGCTACCACCCCCACTTCCTGCGCACCGAGTTCGATACCACCGGGATCGCGGTGGTCAACGGCATCGTCGCCAGCGTCGACACGGGCGGAGGCCCGACGCTGATCACGCTCGCCGTGCAGAGCGTGATCGACGCCGGCACCAACACACCGATCGCGACCAATCCGGGCGACACCTTCAGTGGCGACTTCACGCAGTGCCTGGTTTTCACGGGTCTGGGAGAGGTACGCGACCTCACCGGAGCGGCCGAGCGCCTGCAGCCTGGTGAAGCGATCGGAGTCGGCGTCGAGAGCTTCGCCAGCGCTGGCGCGGGCCAATGGAGCGGAACACCGCGCTGCGGTTTCCTGCAGACCTCGAGCCTCGGCGGCATGGTCGGGTTGGTCGACGACACGCAACTCGTGCTGCTCGACGCAGGCGTGCTCAAGAGCGATGGCTCGCCCTACCCGCCCCAGGCCTTCCTTGCGTCGCTGGGCGGCCCCGCGACCACGGTCACGATCAGCGGCGATGTCACGGTCGCGGTCGGAGCGGGAAGCGAGGTGTTCGTCGGCCCGCAGAGCGGCTGGCAGCTCACGCAAGTCGTCGACGCGTACTTCGACAACCAATTGACCGGGCCACAGGGTTACGACGGCCAGCAGCTCTCCGGACCCTGCGGGGACAGCGCGCAAATCGACCTCGACATCGACGTCGGCGCACTGACGGCCTTCGTCGACCACTCCAGCGGCGGTGCGAACACTTGGACCATCCGCCGTCTCGAGATCTACGTCTCGTCCGACGCGACACAGAAGTACGTGTCTTGGGAGAGCGGCACACCCGCGTGCACGCTGCCCTCGAACAATGCTTGGAACAATGCACCGTGCATCGCTTCCAACTCGCTGCACCGCGAACGGGCGCAGTTGGGCGACTCGCTCGAGGTCAATTGGGCCAACTACGCGCAGTCGGGCGCGGGAGCCTTCGGTACGTCGATCCTCAACGCCGGAGCGTTGGTCCCGGGCGCGACTGTTCCGCCGGGCTCGGACACGGCGGGCTGGGACGATCTGAACGAGCGCGTGCTGCTGGGCATCGACTTCGACGGCGACATGTATCCCTTCGACGACTTCGCCGATTCGTGCACGGGCATCGAGGAACTCGCCTGGGTCGACATCTCGCAGGCGATCTTCTTCTACTTCTCGGTCGACCCGCTGACGTCCGCGGTCGACATGCAGTACCTCTCGAGCTACGCGGACTTCAAGAGCAAGGTCATCGACTTGCAGGCAGCGCAGCAAGCGCTGTCCTGCGGGGTCGGCTTCCACCAAAACGTCGGCTTCGGATTCTCGGGCGTGATCGACAAGAACAGCATCGACACCTTGGTCGGCGGAGAGGTCATTCCGGTGATCCGCGCGATCGACGGCCGCGTGTTCAATGGCGGCTGCGTGACCGACTGAACACCAACGTTCGCCGAGTTCGGCCCGCGCTCCGGCGCGGCCGATCCTGGAGTGCGGCGCGGGTCGGGGATTCGCTCTCCCAGGTCCGCGCCGCCTTCGTTGCCCGTGAGTGCGTCCGGCTCGCTATCCTCTCGCTCGCTGCGGTGTAGGGCCGCAGCTCAGCACCGCGGATTCGACGCACATGCACACACACACGCGCTTTTTCTGGGGGATCCTGGCGACGTTCGCGACAGCCTGTTCGGGCGGCGGAGGGGGCGGCGGAGACGACTCGATCCACCTCTCGGGAACAGTGGCGTTCGTGCCCGAGACGGTTCCGCTGACCGCGGGCGACTCCGGTCACGCGATCGATGCGACCCGCGCGTTGGTGCGCTTCGACGACGGGCGCTCGCGGCTGATCCGCAGCACGCTCGAGAGCGGCCGCGATGCGCTCAAGCTGCGCGCAGGAGCGCGCGTGGCCGTCACCGCGCGCGTCGTGTCCGACGGTGATGTCCGCATCGCCCACCTCGATCCCGTTTCGCTCGCGCTGGGTGCGCCGGCGAGCGAAGTGCGCTTCCTCGCGCGCGGTCCGTTCGAGCTCGTCGCACACGGACAAAACGGGCCCTACGAAGTGGTGGTGAGCGCGCACGCGCTGGGAGACCACGTCGAGCTCGAGGGCCACTTGGGAACGTTCCTCGCCGGTGACGAGCTCGCGCTGCGCGCCCACGACGGCGCGCGCGCCAAGCTCTCGTGCGCGGAGGCGCTGGAGCTCTCGATCACGGCCAGTGGAGCGCTTTCGGTGCGCGACATCGAGGGCTTCGAGATCGCTCGCATCCCCGAGGGCGGCGGCGAAACGCACGTGCCGGCGGCGATGCTGCAGTCGATCGAGTTGGTCGCGAGCGGCGAGCACCCGCGCACGATCGCGCTCGAGGCCCAGCCGGCCTCGGGCGCTCGCCCCATGGCGCGCGTCCATTCCGCCGAGCTCGAGCGTTCGGTCTTCGGCTTGGCGGCGTTCGAATCCGCAGCCACCGAGGTCACGCACGAGTTCGTGCCGGGCGAAGTGCTCGTGCGCGCGCGCGAGGGCGCAACGCTCGACTCCGACATGGCCAGTCGTTCCGCGCGGCTCGAACAGCGCATTCCCGACACCAGCGACCTGTTGGCGTTCGACTTGCCGAGCGGGCTCGACGCCCAGGACGGTGCGCGCACGACGCTCGCGGCGATCGCGGCCTTCGAGGCCAGCGAGCGCGTCGAGTGGGCCGAACCCAACCGCATCCGTCGCGCGAGTGCTTGGAGCGGAGGCGCGACCACCGAGCCCAACGACACGTTCTACACGCTGCAGAAGTGGCACTACGACCTGATCAACATGCCGCGCGCGTGGAATCTGTCGCAGGGCAGCTCTGGCGTGGTCGTGGCCGTGATCGACACCGGCTTGCGCACGCATCCCGATCTCGACGCCAACTTGACCAACACGGGCTTCGACTTCATCAGCAGCGCGAGCAACGCCGGCGACGGCGGAGGCATCGACGCCGATCCGACCGACCCCGGCGACGGCAACGGCCTGACCCCGTCGAGCTTCCACGGCACGCACGTCGCGGGCACCATCGGCGCCGTCGGCAACAACGGCAGCGGAGTGACCGGCGTCAACTGGGACGTGTCGATCATGCACCTGCGCGTGCTGGGCCTCCAGGGTGGAACCGACGCGGACATCGCGCAGGCCGTGCGCTATGCCGCCGGCCTTTCCAACAGCTCGGGCACCACACCGGCGCAGGCCGCGGACGTGATCAACATGAGCCTGGGAGGACCGGGTTCGACGCAGACCATGCAGAGCGCCGTGAGCGCCGCGCGCAACGCCGGCGTCGTGATCTTCGCCGCCGCGGGCAACGAGAATTCGTCGCTGTCGTCGTTCCCGGCGAGCTACACCGGCGTGGTCTCGGTGTCGGCCGTCGACCGCAACGCGAACAAGGCGCCGTACTCGAATTTCGGCCCGAAAGTCGACATCGCAGCGCCTGGCGGAGACACCTCGGTGGACCTCGACGGCGACGGCTTCGTCGACGGCGTGCTCTCGACCTTGGTCGACGAGAACAACGCCTTCGCCCCCAACTTCGTGTTCTATCAGGGCACCTCGATGGCCTGCCCGCACGCCGCCGGCGTGGCCGCGCTGATGCTCGCGGTCAACGGCGCTCTGACACCCGCGGAGATCGAGAACTTCCTGCAGGACACGGCGGTCGACCTCGGTGCGGCGGGGCGCGACAACATCTTCGGACACGGCCTGATCCAGGCCGATCTCGCGGTCGCCGCGGCGGCCGGCTCGACCAACCCCAATCCGGTGATCCAGGCCTCGCCCGCGGCGCTCAACTTCGGCACGGCAGCGACGCTGCTCTCGATCAGCATCAGCAACGTCGGAGGCGGCACGCTCGACGTGGGCACACCCACGTTCACGCCCAACGGCGCCGATCCGGTGTTCGCCACGCTCGCGACCGTCGCCGGCACCGGCAATACCGACATCACCTCCGTGCGCGTGACCGTCGATCGCGGGGGCCTGGCGGACGGCACCTATTCGGGCGTGGTCTCGATCCCGACCGTCAACGGCGGCACCGCGCAAGTCGACGTATCGATGGACGTGACCACCGCGCCGGCGCCGGTCGACGTCGACCTGTTCCTGCTGCTGGTGCGCATCGTCGATCCCGACACGTTCGACCTCGAGACCATCGCGCAGGCCGACCTCAACCCGACGACCGTGCTCGACTGGGAGCTCGACTCGGATCCGCTGCTCCTGCCGATTCCTGCGGGCGACTACATCCTGGTGTGCGGCTCCGACGAGGAGGGCGACCTCGACATCGGTGACACCGGTGACATCTACTTCGGGGCCTATCCGACGCTCGACGAGGTGGAAATCCTCGACCTGTTCGCCGGCAAGCGCGAGAACGGTCTCGACTTCGTGGTCGCGCCGGCGCAATCGACCTTGGCGCCGAATTCGCCCTACCGGCGGCCGTTCCGCCTGCTGCGCGCTCCGCACAAGACGGACTGAGCGCGCGCTTCGCGCCCTCTCAGGGCTCGCGAGTCGGATCGCCAACGCCCTGCGTCACCTTCGCGCGACGCAGGGCGTTTGCGTCGCCGGTCAGCGCACCTGAGCCGTCACGCGCTCGTACTCGACGCGGATCGGGAGCGCGTTGCGCTCGGTGACGATGCCCTCGAAGGGTGTCGAGATCACCTGGGCCTGCAGCAGCTCGGGGGCCGGCGCGGTCACGCGCGCTTGCAGCACGAGCTCGCCCGCGACGATGCGCGCGCCCGTGACCTCCAGCGCCCAGCCGCTCGTCGGGTGCTGACCGTCGTTGACGAAGACCACCATGTCGTGCTCGAAATCGACGAGCGGAGCGGGAGCCGCGCCGAGCGCTTGGCTCGCGTGCGCGTTCCACAGGAGCTCCCACTCGGCCGCCGAACGCGCAACTCGCACGCGCGTGGCGCCGAGCCCGGTCTGGGCGCCGCGCACGAGCGAGGTGAACGCCACCGAGTCGTCCGAGTCCACCATCGCGCACCCGCTGACGCACAACAACGCCACGATGCTCTTGAAGAAGCGCATGATCGGTGGAGAGTAGCCGTCCCCGCGGCGTGCCGTCCATCGCTCGCGCGGATCCCGGTCGAGTCCCTAGGAAAAGTCATGAACGTCTTTCGCTCCCTGTCGCTGTTCACTTTGCTGCTCGCCTCGGCTTGCGCCGGCCCCGGAGCGGACGAGGTCGTCGCGTGGCGCTCCCACGAAGCCATCGCGCGCCCGCTCGACCAACGCGGTCAGCTGGCGGTCGAAGTCGCGGCCGTCGAGAGCGCCCGCCAGGCCGACGACCTGGCGCGCGCGCGGCGCTTGACCCTGTCCCTGGCCGCCGAGAATCCGCAGGACCCGAGCGTGCAACTGCTCGCCTCGCGCGCCGAGTCCGACGGCCTGTTCCTGTTCGAGGAGAGCGACAAGGCGTCGCGCAACCTGGCCGCGCTCAGTGCGTTGCACTACGCCTCCGATGCCTTCACTCTCGGCGCCCAAGGTGGGCCGGCGAGCGCTCAACTCGCCTGGACCATGGGCACGACGACCCATCTGCAACCGATGTTCGAGCGCGCGGCTCACGCGCGGCGAACGCTCGAGACGGCGCAGCGTGCGCTCTCCGAGCAGGCCGACGAACCGACTGCGCTGGCAACGTTGGCCATCGTCCACTTGCGGCTCCAAACGCTGCCGTGGATCGCCGACCTGATGGCCTTCGGCGCGCCGGACTCGAGTCTCGAGGAAGCCGAGAGCTTCGCGCGGCGCGCGTGCGAGGCTTGGCCGAGCCGCGAGAACAAGCTGATCTTGGCGAAGGTCCTGGTCGCGGCGGACAAGCGCGACGCCGCCCGGCGCGAGCTGGAGAGCGCGCTGGCCGCACCCGTGCAGTTCCCGCGCGACACCGCGCTCGAGGCGCAGGTGCGCAAGCTGCACGAGCAGCTCGCGGACTGAGCCCCGGGAGGCGTGTTGGCCAGCAGCCGCGTGCTCGAGCACAATGAGCGGCCCCGGGCCGTGATTGCATGAGTTCAGCGCACCTCGCTCTGCTCGGGCTGTCGTCGATCCTCGATCTCGCACTGCTCGTCGCGCTGCTCCGTGCGCGGCCCGAGCGCGAGCTGACGCTCGCGCGACTGACATCGGCGCTGATCGCCACTGCGGCGTTCGCGACGGTCAAGATGGTGGTGCTCTGCGTTGTCGTGCAGAGCTTCTTCTTCGCGGTCGCGCTGGGCTACGCCGACCTGGTCGTCGTCACGCCGCTGGCCGCGCTCATGGTGCTGCTCGCCTCGCCGCGTCGGCGTGTGGCTCGTGCAGTGCGCTCGCTCGCACTGTGCGCGCTGGCGTTGCTTCCGGCGCTGGGTGTGTACGCGAGTTGCATCGAGCCACGGCGCTTGGTCGAGGAGCGCGTCGATGTCGCGCTCGAGGCACGCGTCGCACCGAGCCAGCCGCTGCGCATCGCCGTGTTGGCGGACTTGCAGTCGCGCGACGTCGACGAGCACCTGCGCGACGCGGTTGCCAGCGCGCTGGCCTTCGAGCCGCACCTGATCGTGCTCCCAGGCGACTTGATCCAGCTCGAGGACGAGCGCGAGTACGAGCGGGTCACGCCGCGCTTCCGCGAGTTGCTCGCGCCGTTGCGCGCACCGCTGGGCGTCTACTTCGTGGTCGGCAACACCGACACGCCCGAGCTCGTCGGGCGTGCGTTCGAGGGCACCCAGGTGCGCCTGCTGCGCAACGAGCTGGTCGAGCTCGAGTTCCACGGCCGTCGAATCGCTCTCGCGGGCGTCGATTTCTCGTTCGCGTCGCGCTCGTCGCGCGCGTTCTTGAACGAGTTCGGCGCGCGGGACGAGGGCGAGCTGCGCATCCTGCTCGCGCACTATCCCGACGTCGTGCTCGCGCTCGGGCGCGCGGCATCGATCGACTTGACGATCGCCGGGCACACACACGGCGGCCAGGTCCAGCTCCCGTTCTTCGGCCCGCCGTTGACGCTGAGCTCCGTACCGCGCGCAGCGGCCGCCGGCGGCCTGCACGAAGTCGACGGATTCCGACTCTACGTGTCGCGCGGGGTCGGCGCCGAGCGGGGCGCGGCCCCGCTCGTGCGCTTCCTGTGCCCACCGGAAGTCTCGCTGCTCACGCTGCGCGCGGCGGCCGGTGATTGACCGCGTGCCGGGAGCCGGTCTAGCGTCTGGTGTGCGCTCGCCCCGCGTTCTCGCAGTGCTCTTCGCCGCGCTCTTGATTCCGCTGATCGCGGTCGGAGTGTTGGGACTGCGCGCATTGGCCGGCGACGTCGAGCGCGCGCGCACGCGCTACCTCGAGCAGGCGACGACCTTCGCGCGCAACGTCAACGCGGCGCTCGAGGCCGTCGCGGGCGAGCTCGAGACCGACCCGGACGCCTTGCGCTTCATGGCGGAAACCAGCGGTGCGTTGCTCGAGCCCGTTGCGCCGCCCCCGTCGCGTGCGAGCGCACTCGAGCGCAGCCTGCGCGAGGCAGTCACGAGCGAGCTGGACGCGCTCGAGCGCGCGGGCGAGTCCGAGCGCGCGCGAGCACGGCTAGCCGAGCTCGCGACCCACACCGAGCGGCCGGCCCTCGCGGCCTGGGCTTTGACCTGGAGCGCGGCGCGCGCGCAACGCGAGGGCCGCCTCGAGGATGCACGCGCAGCCTGGCAGCAACTCATCGAGAGCTTCCCCGACGAGCGCGACGAGCGCGGTCTCGTGCGTGCTCTGGCCGCGCGCGCCGAGCTGGCGGCGCTCGATTCGTCGAGCTTCGTCGAGCTCGAGCGCTTGCACGCCGACGTGGTGGCCTCGCGCGCATCCTTGGCGGACAGCGCCACACCAGCCCTCGCGTCGCGCGTTGCGGAGCGCATCGCGGCCAGCGCACCGGAGCGCGGCACGGCGCTGCGCGGCGCCGTCGTGGCACAGGCGCGCGAGCTGCGCTTGTTGGCGTCTTGGAGTCTCGGACTCTCGGACTGGATCGCCCGCGGCGCGCCAGAGGGAGTCGCATCGGTCCCGTGGGCCGCGGACCCGGCGCTGGCCGACTCCGGCCCCTCTCAGGCGCTCGTGCGAGCCACGCTCGCGGAGGGACGTTGGCGCGGAACGGCCCTGGAGCTCGAGCGCGTCGCGGAGCGAGCCTTGATTCGCGCCGAGCGCGACAACTGGCGAGCGCTGGGCTTCGACGCGGCCATCGAGGAGCGCTCCGGCCGACTCCTCGCCGGCGCCGCGCCACCCGCGGATGCACCCGCGACGACCGAGCGCGCCAGCGGAGTGCTCGGAGAGCTCACGGTGCGCGCCTTCGGAACGACCTTCGAGGATTTCGCGGCCGCGGAGCGCCGACGCTTCGTGCTCGTCGCCGTGCTGACCGCGGTCGCGCTCGCCGCCGCTCTCGTGGCAGCGAGCGCCACGCTGAGGGCCGTTCAGCGCGAGTCCCAGACGGCGCGCGAGCGCGAATCGTTCGTTGCGGCCGTCACGCACGAGCTGAAGTCACCCTTGGCGTCGATTCGCTTGCTCGCGGAACTGCTCGAGCGCGGCGACGTAGATTCCGCGAGGGTGCGCGAGTTCGGCGCGCGCACGGTAGCCGAGTCCGATCGGCTGGCGAAGCTCGTCGACTCCGTGCTGCGCTTCTCGCGCCTGGAGGGCGGCTTGAACGCGGAGTCATTGGAACGCCTCGATGCGCGTGAATTGGCCACGCGGGCGATCGAGTCCGTCGCACCCCTGGCGCAAGCGCGTGGCTTCCGCATCGAGCTCATCGACGGTCCCAGCCCCAAGCTGCGCGGAGATCGCGACGCTCTGATCGGTGCGCTCGCGGAACTCGTCGACAACGCGACGAAGTACGGAGACGCCGCCGCGGGCGTGCAGCTCGAGATCGCGCTCGACGGCCCACGTGTCGTGCTCAGCGTGCTCGACCGTGGCCGCGGCGTGCCAGCGGAGTCGCGCGAGCAGGTGTTCGAGCCGTTTCGCAGGCTCGGCGACGAACTGACGCGTGAGCAGCCGGGTGTCGGGCTGGGCCTGGCGCTCGTGCGGCGCGTCGCGCGAGCACACGCCGGACGCGCAGCGTGCGCGGAGCGCGAGGGCGGTGGCGCGCGCTTCTGGATCGAACTCCCCGGAGAGCAGGGCTGAATGGCAAGAGTACGCGTGCTGGTCGTCGAGGACGAGGAGGCGATGGCGGTCGGCCTGGAGTATGCCCTGGTGCGCGAGGGCTACGAGGTCGCGGTCGCGCGCGATGGCGCCGCCGCGCTCGAGGCCCTGCGCAAGAGCGCGCCCGATCTCGTCCTGCTCGACGTGATGTTGCCGCGGCGCTCGGGCTTCGACGTGCTCGCGCAACTGCGCCGCGACGGCCGCGAGGTCCCCGTGATCCTGCTGACGGCGAAGAACCAGGAGGTCGACAAGCTCCACGGCTTCGATCTCGGCGCCGACGACTACGTCACCAAGCCCTTCAGCTTGGTCGAGTTGCTGGCGCGCGTGCGCGCGCGACTCCGGCGGCGCGCGAGCGATGCGGCGGACGTGCCCGAGGAGCTCGTGCTCGGCCCGGCGCGCGTCGACTTGCGCGCGATGCGCGTGCAGCTCGGAACACGCACCGAGGAGCTCAGCCTGCGCGAGGTCGACATGTTGAAGCTCTTGTGGCGCGAACGCGGTCGGCCCGTGTCACGCGAGCGCTTCCTCGACGAGGTGTGGGGGCACGAGAGCTTCCCGACGACGCGCACCGTCGACCAACACGTGGTCAAGCTGCGCCAAAAGCTCGAAGCCGACCCGTCGAACCCGGTGCACCTGCTGACGGCCTTCGGCGTCGGCTACCGTCTCGAGCCGTGAGACGCGCCAGCGCGCTTCACAACTTTTGACAACCCGCGCGTCGGGTCGTGACAAGCTCGCGGGCGATGGAGCGTCTGATGCCGCCTAGTTCCCCAACGAGGACATCCATGAACAAGACCACGACGCTCGCCATCTGCTTCGCCGCTCTCGCGCTCACGCCGGTCTTCGGCCAGTCGACGCCGAAAACTCCGCGCGAATTGCTCGAGAAGGCGCACTACGCCGAGGAGCACGAGCACGATTTGGCCGCGGCCGAGCGCGGTTTCCGCGAGGCGCAGGCGGCAGCGGAGAAGGCCGGTGACGCGGCGCTCGCGCGCGACGCGGCGGCAGCGCTCGAAAACGTGCTCGTGCGCCAAGGCCTCAAGGTGGCGGCTCAGGGTGAGCAGCTGCCGGACGCGCTCGTGCGGCTCTTGGCCGAAGGCGAAGGCGTGTCCAATCCCATCGCGGAAAACGGCTGGCTCGGCGACATCGCGCTGTATGGCGCGCAGGCCGTGCCAGTGCTGGCCAAGATGCTCGGTCAACCGCGCGACAGCGACGTCAAGGTCGGCAACCGCTCGATCACGGTCTATCCGGAACTGGCGGCTCGCGCCCTGTGCCGGATCGACACGCCGGAGTCGAAGGCCGCGTTGCTCGCCACCCTGCGTTCGTCCGATCCCGTGCTCCGGCGCGCGATCGTGGCCGACGCGCGCGTCGAGGCACACGTCGAGCTGCTGCTCGTCGGCGCGGACGATCCGGCCCAGGCCGTGCGTCGGATGGCCGTGGACAAGCTCGTGCGGTGCGAGGACCGACGCGCGGCCGACATCGCGGTGCGCGAGGCGCGCGCTGGCGACGGGAACGCGTGGGTCTGGCTACAACGGTTCGCTCCGAGACGCGCCCTCGAGTTGCTCGACTCCGGAGAGGTCACGCTCGCGACGAACGGCTTGGCCGGCTCGACTGGGCTCTCGAGCTCCGACCTCGAGTACTTCGCGGAGCGCTCGCTGCGCGCGTCCAGCGGCACCGTCCGCAAGCTCGCGACGGAATGTGCTGCGCAGATCGTCACCAGCCAGCGGCTCGGGGACACCGCTCCGGTGACGGCCCAATTCACGCCCGAGTTCGAGGCCCGCCTGCTCAACGTGTGTGTGCTCACGCGCCATCCCGCGCTCATTTCCGCTCTGGAGTTCGCGCAGCCGCGCAAAGTGCTGGGCGTCGTTCTCCAGATCGCCGGAGCCCTTGCGGAGCGGCCCTCCGGAGCCCTGCTCTACGCCTTGACCAGCAGCTTGACGCGTTGGGGGCCCGCGGCGGACATCACCCCCAGCGAGTACGCGGCGGCCTACACCGCCCTGGCCAAGCATGCCGATTGGACCGACGAAAGGTCGGTGAGCGCGCTGGTCGATTTCGCACGCTTCGTGGCCGACGCCTCGAACGCGAGCAACCAACCCACGGCGTTCGTCGAGCTCGCGCAGCACATCGGCCCGGACGAGCGCAAGCGACTCTCCGACACCGCGCGCGACTGGGCAGCCCAGGTGCTGCGCGTCCGCGGAGCGCAGTTGCCGCCGAGCGAGAGCTTCCCCGAGTCGTTCCGGGTCGTGGCCGACTGGCTGCTCGCGTCGCGCGGGCCGAGCCACGCGGATCGCGGGCTCGCGCTCCTCGCGGGCACGGGCGAGCGCAAGCTGCTCGAGCGCGCGCTCGACACCTTGGCCGCGATCCCCGAGCTGAACGTGAACTCGAGCACTCTCTTGGAAGTCGTCAAACGCGCCGCCAGTGCGGCGCCGGAGCAGGCTCTGGCGGAGTTCTGGAAGCGCATCGCCGCATCCAAGGGCAACCCCGACGCGTCCGCGCTCGTGCCACGCCTGACGTACTCGGCGATGACTCTGCCGCTGGAGCAACGCATCGAGTTGATGCGCCGTGCGTGGGCCGAGAAGCTGCCCGACGACGTGCGTGCGTCGCTCTGCGACGGTTTCCTCCAGAGCTTCCATGCGAGTCAGACGAGCACACCGGACGCGGCCCTGGCGCTCTTGCTCGAGTGCTACCCGGGACTGCCGGAGAACGCCTCCGAGACGCGCCGCCAGGTGATCTCCGAGCTCGTCGAGGCGCTCTACGAGCCCGCCGTTCCGCTCCTGGGTGAAGCGCTGCGCGACCGCGACGTGCGCGTGCGCACCGAAGCCCAGAACGCCTTCCAGAAGTTCCGGGTGCAGCGCGAGGCACTCGAGGAGTTCCAGAAGTGGACGCACGCGACGAACGAAGAGCGCGAGTCGATCGAGGCCCTCGAGAAACTGCTCGAGAGCAACGTGCGCGATGTGGTGCTCGGCGCGGTCAAGTCGCTCGCGGCGGTCCGTGCACGTCGGGCGCTGCCCAAGCTCGTGCGCCTGCTGGCGCGCGACGACGCCGAGCTGCGCGCGGCCGTGCAAGCGGCCATCGACAGGATCGGTCAGTGACCCAGCGGCCCGAGAGAGAGGCAGAGCGCGCGTCGGAAGATCTCCGGCGCGCGCTCCGTGTTCGTCGTGGGCGTTGTGTTGTGAATCGGAGTGCGGTCAGGTCAGCGCACGACGTCCTTCAGGAGAGTTCAATCGTTCCCGTCGCTCGCGGCCGCGCGGGTGCGGAGTGTCCGTTCCGCGCGCCTCACGATCGACGAGACACAACCCTAATCGGACGCGCGGCACCGCCGACATGACGAGTCCGTGGAGCGCTCGAACTGTGCCGCCCGCGCGTCCGACGTGCTGCGTAGAACGCGTCCTGGACCGCGGCCGCGGCGCGAGCTTCAGTCCTCGACGACGTGCTTGGCGAAGAGCTGGCGGTAGTCGGCCCACTTCGCCTGGTCGAAGGCCGCGCCGCCGAGGCACGCCACGGCCGCATTGGCCATGAACAGCGCGTGGTGCGTGTTGTCGTGCGCGAACAGACCTTGGCGGCCGTAGGACAGCAGGCGCGGAACGGACTCCGCCCAGCGATCGAGGATGCCGAACGGTTCTTCGTAGCCCCGCAGGTAGATCGGGTAGGCCGCGGGCAAGCGCCGCGAGAAGACCTTCAGCGGCGCCGCTGGAAGAGGGATCCCGCAACCCGCCAGGTCCTCCGCGAGCAGCCGGCCGAGCTCTTCGTCGCTCATGCGCCACACCGCATCGTCCAACGTGCAGGGCAATTCGGCGCACAGCACGGTGGTGCCCGCGGGACGTCCGAGGGCGGAGTAGTTCTTGGGCTCCGACAAGCGCGTGATGCGCGTCGTGGCGCCCGGGAAGTAGTGCGCGTCGTACTCGGTGAACTGCTCGACCTGCAGTTGCGCGTAGATCAGGATCATCGAGCGATACGAGATGCGCCGCGTGGCCTCGAGCACCTCGGCCGGCACGCCGCTGGTCATCGCGTTGGCCAGCACGCTGATCGGGATCGTCGACCACAGGTGATCGGCCTCGAGCACTTCGGTGGCGCCATTCGACGCCGCGGTCACGCGCCAGGGCGAGCGCGCATCGCGCGGCGGCTCGATCGACTGCATGCGCCAACCCAGCCGAAGCTCGGCGCCGCGAGCCCGCGCGTCGCTGGCGTAGGCCTCGCTGATCTGGCCGAAGCCGCGCACCGGATAGAAAAAGCGGCCCGCGCCCGGCTTCTTGAAGCCCGGCACCGCGTTCAGCACCTTGCGCACGAGCTTGCCGAAGGAGCCGGCTGCCACGCGCTTCTTCGCTTGCACGCCGGAGAGCAACTCGGGCGTGTGCCCCCAGAGCTTGACCGCGTAGGGAAAGTAGAACTCGTCGCAGATCGTCGCGCCGAGGTTGGCGCGCAGCACGCTCGCGAACGTGTCGCCCTCAGGAGGACGGCCCGGCAGGTGCTTGGCCGCCATGTCGCGCAGCGAGCCGAGCGCGAAGCTCTTGTCGAGGCGCAGCAGCAAGTCGACGGGTTTGAGTGGGAAGTGAATCCACTTGCCCAGCAGCCGAATGCGTCCGTGGCGCGGCCGGTCGCGCAGATCCTCGCCCAACAGCGCGCGGATCTCGGCCATGATCTCCGGCTCGGTGGCCGGGTGCAGGCGGTGGCTGCCGTAATCCAGCCACTGGCCGCAGGCCTCGAAACTCCCGGCGTTTCCGCCGAAGTGCGCGCCCTGCTCGAGGAGCAGAGCACGACCGCGCCCTTGGCGCGCGAGCTCGCGCGCGGCGCCGACTCCGGCCGGCCCTCCACCGAGGATCAACACCCGCGGCTCAGCCATGGCGGGTGCTCGCTCTTCCGGCCACGCTCTGCTCGTCGATCAGTGAACCGTGACCTGCACCGGTCTGCGCGTGGGCGCGCAGGCCCAGCACCCACCACAATCCTCCACCGATCAACCCGGTCGAGATCAGCACCGACTGCCACAGCGCCGAAGCGGCCCAGCCGTCGACTTCCGCCACCCCCGCCATGCCGGTCAAGAACTTGGCCAGGGCCACCTCGCGCAATCCAAATCCGCCGAAGCTGATCGGGGCGAGCGTGATCGCCTTGGTCATCGGAACCGCGAAGAACCACACGGCCAAGCTGGCCTCGACGCCGATGGCGCGACCCAGGCGCGCATTGAGCAACACGAACCAGGCCTGGATCGCGAGCGAAAGCCCGAGCACGATCAGTGCGCGGTGTGGACGCTCGGCCAAGCGACGCATCGCGACCAAGGCGCGGCCGACGGTTCGGCGCAGCTTGCGCGGCCAGCGCGCGAGCTTCATGCGCAGCACCAGCGGCAGGAACAACACGAAGCCGGCGCAGCCGACGATCACCGACACCAGCACGAAGCTCTGCAGCCAGCCCGGCATGTGCTCGCGCGAAAGCAAGGCACCGACCACGATCAACACCAGCAACGCGAAGGTGTCGATCAGGCGCTCGATCAGGCCGCCGACGACCGCGGCCTCGGTGCGGCGCGTGATCTTCGCGGCGAGCAACGCCTTGAGCGCGTCACCACCGACGATGCTCGGCAAGCACAGGTTGGCGAACATGCCCGCGGAATAGCACTGGGCGGCGTCCGCGCCGCGCAGCTTGCGCCGCTCGCTCTTGATGCCGAGGTTGACGTTGTAGCGCCACTTCCAGATGCCCGCCGCGTGCCCTGCGACGAAGGCCAGCCAAATGCCGGCCCATTCGAGTGCACCGATGCGGCCGAGCGCGTCACTGATCTGCTGCCACTTGTCGCCCTGCTGGAGCTTCCACGCCATCCCGCCCAGGAAGGCGAGACTGACCGCGACCTTGAGCAGCAACTTGGCCTTGGGCTTGGACATCGCGTGGAAGTTCTTTCAGCGCAGCGCGCGCTGCCGCGACATCACCACGAGCTCGCTGCCGCCGAGCGTGCCCCAGAAGGTCTGCTCCGCGCGGTAGTCGCGCTGCAGTCGCTCCCAGATGGCGGGCTGGGCCGCTTTCATGCGAGTCGGGGTGGAATACACGATCCAGGTCCGGGGGTGGGCCGCCTCGAGGGCCGCGAGGTCTGCGACGTTATCGACCGCGGTCCAGCGCGTATTGAAATACTCCGCGTAGGGCATGACGGTCATGTCGACGGTCGCGATGGCGTCCTCGGGTGCGGCGCTGCGCTCGAGGAACTCTAGGGCGCCCTCGAAGTCCTGCTTGGGCAACCAAGCCGTCGGCAAGGTGGCGGCGCTCATCAAGCACAGCACCGCCAGCGCGGCGGTGGTCAGCTTGCCGATCAAGGCCGGCATCTGCCCGAACGAGAAGATGCGCCCCCACTCGACCACACCGCGCAGTCCGATCAGCACGAAGAAACCGGCGCTCGAGAAAAACATGCGCGGCCACAGGTTGTGCTTGGTGGCCAGCAACGCCGCCACCGTGACCACCGTGGCGAGCACGAATGAGCTCGCGACCGCCGCCGATTGCCGCCAGTACGAGCGCATCCCGAGCATCGCGATCACCAGCCCGCCGACGATCCCGAAGCTCCCGCCCGGAATCCCCGCCGACAGGCCGCGCGCGGTCTCGCTCACCAACCACAGCGGGTCCTTCCACTCGGTCTTCGCGCCCGGCATCGTCGGAGCCAGCAGGGTGTGGAAGAACTGCGGCAACACCAGCGAATACAGCAGTAGCGACAGGCTCGCGGCGAACACGAATCCCAGCCCGGGCTGCACCCGGTTGGGACCCGCGGCGCGGTTGCGCGAGCTCCACAGCACGCCCAACCACACCAGCCCGTGCGCGGCGACGACGAACACCGCGGTGGCGTGGATCGACGTCGCGAGCGCCATCCACAGCCCGTACGCGAATGGCCGGCCGAAGCCCCGCGGCTCACGCTCGGAGAGCATCAGCAAGAACACCCGTGATCCCAGCAGCGTGAACAGCAAGAGCCCGGTGTAGCCCCGCGCGTTCTGGGAGAACCACACGTGGTGGTACGACAGCGCCAGGAAGGCCGTGGCGAAGATCGCCTCGCGCGGAGCGCTGACGATCGACGCGAAACGGTACATGGCCCAGATGCTGAGCACCCCGAGCAGCGCCGCGGGCAGGCGCAGGGCCCACACGCTCTCGCCCAGGAGCTCGAACGACAGCCGCGCGAGCACCGAGAACAACAGGTGCTGGTTCTGGCTGTCGAAGGTGCTCACGATGCGCCCCATGGGCAAGCGCGCGTAGTGCACCAGCGTGTCGATCTCATCGAAGGAAATGCCCGAGTCCAGCGCGGTGAGTCGCAGCGCCAGAGCCAGGCACATCAGGCCGCCGACGGCCCACAGCGAAGCCGCGGTGAAGCGCGTGGGCGCCCGCACGCCGCTCTCGATCAGCGGCTCGAAGCTCCCGCCCTTGGGCGCGAAACGCGCGGCGATCACGAACAGGAGCCCGTGCACCGCGAGCACGCCCTTGGCGATCAGCACTCCTTGCGCGACGTCGTCGAGCCGCGCTGAATCCGCTCCCGCCAGCCACTGCGCGGTCGCTGCGACCGGCAGCAGGAACGCCAGCGCCAAGATCGCGAGGCTCGTGGTGACGACGAACTTGCTCATCCGGGGGGCGGCTCGGCGCGCATGAGTATGGTGACCAGCACGGGCAAGTCCATCGTCGCTCTGGTTTGACCACCCCTCCCCGCGCCCCTACGATCCGCCGCGCCGTTGTCGAACCGCTGCTCGTAGGGAGACCCGTCATGCTGCTCGGACTTGGGCGAAACACTGCGCCGTGGAGCGCGCCGATCGGCGCGCAGGACGGCGTCATGCGCGACTACCTCGGGCCCAACATGGACCGAGCGCGCGCCGATTTCGGAGCTCGCGCTCGATTCCTCGACGGCGACCTGCACGAGATCAGCGCCGATGAAGCGAGTGGCTGCGTGCTGTGGCAGAGCCCCCTGCCGGGCGAGGCGCTCGGTGCACAGGAAACGCCCACGTTCCTGGTGGTCAACCTCGTGCCAGTCCCCGATGTCGTGGGCTTGACGGTTTCGACCGCCAACACGGTGCTCGCCGAGAGCTGCCTCGTGATGGACGTGGTGACGAGCTGCGACAGCGATGCGCAGGCCTCGGCGCCCACTGCCGCCCAGCGCGTTCAGTACGTCGGGCAACAGTGCACGAACCCCGACGAGCTCGTCCCTCCGGGCAGCCACATCGGAGTGGTCGTGGTCAACACGCCTCCGCCTCAGTCGCTGTGGTTCGCGATCGGCTTGGGGGTGCTCGCCGCGCTGGCCCTGGCCTTGGCGCTGATGTTCTACGTGCGCTACACGGCAGCCCGCGACGAGCTCGACATCATGAAACAGCCCCGCGGCCCGAAGAAGTGACGCGCGAGGCGTCAGGCGAGCGCATCGCGCTGGCCAGTCGTCGCAGCGCTCGCAGCGAAGCCACGCGTGTCCCCCACGGACATTCAAGAGAGCCCCGACTGAGTCGTGGGCACGCCTTCGGGCGTCGGCTTCGTTTCCGATCCACGCGAGCTCGGGCAACGCAGGTGGCCGGAATTCGTCACCTGGAGCGCGCTCGGCACATCCAAGCGCCGCGCACGCCGTGGCGCTCGCATCAGGGCCGCAGGTCGCGCGCGACGCGCAGGCCGCGCGTTTGGTTCGCGCCCTGTGGCCGGTCGTACTGGCGGAACGACGGGCGGTAGCTCTCGGACGTGGGCGTGTAGTAGCTCCCGCCGCGGATCGAGCGCAATTCGTACGGGCCCTCGCTCTCCGTTCGAGGCGTGCCGTCGAACGGCACGGCGCTGTACAGGTCGCTACACCACTCGCTCACGTTGCCCAGCACGTCGTGCAGTCCGAGCGCATTGGCGGCGTAGCTCGCGATCGGCGCTGTGAGCGCATAGCCATCGCGCCAGCCTCCGCTCGCGAACGCGAGTCGATAGACGTTCTCGCGTCCGTCGAGACAGCGCTCGTCGTCGCTCGCGCCGAACTGGTAGCTCTCGCCACCGCCGGCGCTGGCCGCGAATTCCCATTGAGCCTCGCTCGGCAAGCTCAGGTCGAGTCGACGCGCGAATCGCGCGCTCGCGGTCCAGTCGACGTACTCGACGGGCAGGAGCGCACACCACGGGTCGTACGGCGTCGTGTCGTCGTCGCGGCACTGCGACGGATTGTCGCCCATCGTGCGCATCCACACCGACTGCGGCACCTCGGTGCGTCCGAGGAAGAACGGTGCGAGCGCGACGCTCCGGCGCGGCTCGTTCTCGCGCTGGCGCTGGGTCGCGTCGGCGCCCAGCTCGAGCATGCCGCCCGGGAGCAGCACGAGCACCAACGCGGACTCCAGATCGAGCTCGAGCTCGCCGGTTCGCGCGTCGCGCAGGCGCGGCTCGAGCCCCGTGCCGTCGACCCAGAACTCCCACAGTCCGGAGCGCGGATTGGCCTGCAACGGGATCAAGCCGCGCTGCGGCGTGATGCGCAGCCCGCCATAGGCCGCGCTGCTCGCGATCGAGTCGATCGCGCGAGTCCAGGCCTGCGCTCGAGCATCGAGAGTGCGCTCGACGAGCGTTTCGGCGGCCTGTGCACGCGCTCGCATCTCCACGCACAGCCCGGAGATGCGCGTCAGGTTCGCCAGGTGCTCGCGTGTGTCGCTCGGAACCAGCGCGGCGAGCAGCTCGCGCTCGTAGAGCGGACGGCGCGAGACGAGTTCCTCCGCGCGCTCGAGCCAGGCCCGCATGTCGGGGGCGCGCTCCGGAACGGCTGGATAGAGCTCGTCGGCGGCCGCGATGCACTGTGCGGCGCCGGCGACATCCGCGAGCCGCTGTTGGCGCGCGCGCCCGGCCTCTGCGACTTCTCGCAGACCTTCCTCGCGACGCCACGCCGCGCGCGTCTGCAGGCTGTCGCGGACGCTGAAGGCCACCACGCACAGGGCCAGCGTGGCGAGCAGCGCCGCGAGCCGCTTGTTGCGCACGAGCGCGAGTCGCAGCGCGTAGGTGAACGACGAGGCGTAAGCTCCGACGGGACGGCGGTCCAGGAAGCGCTCGATGTCCGCGGCGAGCTCGGACGCCGTGGCGTAGCGCCGATCGGGATCGAGATGCATGGCCCGCTCGCAGATCGCGGCCAGTTCCGGCGGTGCTTGCGGAGCGACCTCGAGCACGGGGCTCGGTGGCCCGAGCAAGCGCGCGACCAGCACGCTCTGCGGAGTGGCCTTGGAGCCCGATGGCACGTAGGGCATCTGCCCGGTGAGCAGGTGGTAGAGCATCGCGCCGATCGCGTACACATCGGTGCGCGGACCGATGGACTCGGTGCGGCCGAAGGCCTGCTCGGGCGACATGTACGCGGGCGTTCCGATCACCGCGCCGTTGCGCGTGCGCAGCGGAGACTGCGGGGTGCTGGCGAGCTCCTCGCGCAAGTCGGTTTCGATGCCCACGTCTCCGTCGCGCTCACGCGCCGAGCTCCCGACGACGCGCGCCAGCCCCCAGTCCATCACATAGGTCTCGCCGAAGCGCCCGACCATCACGTTGGAGGGCTTGAGATCGCGGTGCACGACCCCCTTGGAGTGCGCATAGGCCACGGCCTCGCACACCTTGAGCAGCACGCCGAGCGCCTTGGCCATGCTCCAGCCGTCGCGTTGCGCGCGCGCGAGCTCGATCACCTGCGTGAGCTCCATGCCGCGCACCAGCGACATGGTGAAGAACACCGTTCCTTCCGCGTCGATGCCCAGCTCGTGCACCGGCACCACTCCCGGGTGCTCGAGCTGGCCCGTGATCTGTGCCTCCTCGAGGAAGCGCGCGACGATGCGGTCGCGCTGCGGCGTGTCCAGCCGCTCCAGGCGGTGCTTGTCGCGGCGCAGCATCTTCATCGCAACGCTGCGACGCAGGTCAGGGTCCCAGGCCTCGAACACGACGCCCATGCCGCCGCGGGCGATCTCGCGCAAGCGCTCGAAGCGCGTGTGCGTCGTGCCTCGCTCGCGCATGCGAGCTTGGACGTCCTCGATCTTCGAGCCGCCGGACGAACGCGAGGCAGGTGCTCCGCCCAACGCGGGCTCTTGGACGCCTCCGAGCATGCGGTCGAGACTGCGCCACTCGGTGAACAGGCGTCGCAGCTCTTGGGCGTGCTCGCGGTGCGCGGCGCACAGCGAATCGAAATCCGCGTCCGAAGGCTCGGGCCGCTGGGCGAGGAAGTCGACCAGCAGTTCCTCCACGCTGCCCAACGGCACGTCGGCCGACGCTGCGTCCGGGGCCGGCGGAGGCGTGGCGGTCAGCAGAGGTCGCGAGGAATTCGGGCGCACGAGGCGAACAGCGGAACGCGACGGCCAATGTGACCCGAAGTTCGCGCGCTGCGTGGCGCCACTGTAGTGAACGTGTCACGCGAGGCCCATGCTCGCGGCGCCACGGCTGCGGACAGGCGGTGTTCGGTGTGCTAGCGGGCGCTTTTTCAGGCCTGAAGGCGGCGGGGAAACCGAACGGCGAAGACAGGCACGCGGCCGGTCTCGAATGAGGCACTGCGCTGAGCCTCATGTCCGTGGGCGCCCGGTGAGAGCGTGACGCCGGGACGCGGGCGCCTGTGGACCGCTGGCACCCACCGACGGTCGCCGCGAGCGGTCGAAGCGAACGACCCGCCGACCCAAGCGCGTGTCGGACCGCGCACCGCAGGCCGAAGCCAACCCGCGGCCAACCAGCGAGGCCGGCACGACGGGTCCGGGCGCATCGAGTGTTGCCTGGGTGGCGCTGCGCTCAGCGCGACCGGGCCGTCGGTGATCCCGGCCACAGCGCAACTCGAGTCCGCCCGAGAGCGTCCGGTCGCGAATCGCCGAGTCGGCACACGAATGGGATCACGACACCGTGGCGTGGTGTCCGTGGCGCGCGTCCGCTCGGTACATGGGCGCCGCGGGTCGACCCGGGTATCGAGCACAACTCGCACCTGGCGAGCCTTCGAACTGGCACCCTCGAGCTGCGAGGGATCACGAGCAACGCGCGCTCGGCGCGTTCCTGCCGCGCGCGAGCCAGGAAAGTGCGGGATTGTGGCCGCGGAAGCGAGCGCCGGCCTGGACACGGACAGCCGTGCGCAACGCCGAGTGGCGACGCACCCAGCGACGACCCCGCCCCGACCAACGACCGAAGGCTCACCATGCGCCAACTCCGCAACTGCATTTCCTCGATCCTCGCCCTGTCCGCAAGCGCGGCGGCGCAGAACGTGTTGATCAACTTCGACAACATTCCGGGCATGCCCAACGGATCGGGCCAAATCGTGCCGGCCGCCAGCCGGCTGTCGACGCAGCTCGCGTCGACGCTGGGAGTGCAGTTCACCTCGCCGGGCGGATTCGTGGCCATCGTCAACCATGGCGCCCCAACACCGAGCGTGCCCAACATCTTCGGCGGAGCGACGACGGCGGGAGCGCTGAGCTACACACAGCTGATCACGATTTCGTTCGTCGATCCCGCCCATCCGAGCGCGCCGGCGACGACCGACTTCGTGCAGATTCGCGGCGACAAGTCGGCGGTGTCGGGCACGGCCACGATGAAGGCGTACTCCGCCTCGGGTGTGCTGCTGGCGTCCAACACGGTGGCCGACAGCTCGGCCGGTCTCACCTTGCCGATCGCGGTGCCCGGCATCCAACGCATCGAGCTGACCCAGACCTCGGGCACGATTGGCTACGACGACCTGCAGTTCCACAGCGTCACTCCGTGCTCCGCGCCGACGAGCTACTGCACCGCGGGGACGTCGACCCACGGCTGCACTGCGAGTGTCTCGGGTGTCGGCACGCCGAGCGCGTCGGCAGCGAGCGGATTCGTGCTGACGGCCAGCGGCGTCGAGGGCCAGAAGCAGGGGCTCTTCTTCTATGGACTCTCCGGGCCAGCCGCGATCGCGTGGGGCACCGGCACCAGCTTCCTGTGCGTCAAGTCGCCCACGCAGCGCACCTCGGCCTCGAACAGCGGCGGGACCAACGCCGCGTGCGACGGTGTGATCACTCTCGACTGGAACGCATTTCGCGCCGCCAATCCGGGCGCGCTCGGCTCGCCGTTCGCCGGCGGCGAGGTGGTGAATGCGCAGTGCTGGTTCCGCGATCCCCCCGCCGCGAAGACCACCAGCCTGACGAACGGCATCGAGTTCACGCTGTGCCCGTGATATGGGTGGACCTGTCAAGCACTCCTGACGGATCACGCTGACGGGTTTGAATTGTGCGGGGCTGGTCGCCTTTCTTGGGCGGCCGGCCCCGATCGCTTGGTAGCGGTCGAGGTCGAAGGTGCGGGGACGGCGAGCGCCGGCTGGCTTCGCGGCGTTGCAGTCTGATATTCGCGGGTTGGGTACCGCAGTTCAGGCGCTCGCCGGAAGGCTGATCTCACGTCGAGAGCGTGCCGCGCAATCGCCGAGCCCGCACGCGCGTGATCGGTTTGGGATCGCGACCAATGGAGGCGGGGCGCGCGACGCCGTTCGCGAGCTCGGCCGCGCGAGGCGCATTCGCGTGCGTGCGAGTCCAAGACGCACGCGGCTGCGCTCCCGCGGAAACGAACGAAGTGGCACTCGACCGATCGGCCGGACTACTTGGTCTTGACCGGCGCCGCGGGCTTGCCCGGCAGCGCGGCCTTGCGCGTCTCGCACAGCTTCTGGAGCTCTTGGACGGCGCGCTCGAGTTGCGGATCACGGCCGGCGAGCACCGACTTGGCGTCGTTCTCGACCACGATGTCGGGATCGACTCCGTGGCCCTCCACGGCCCACTGGCCGTTGCGGTCGTTGTTGCCGAACTCGGGCACGTTGACCGTGCCGCCGTCGAGCAATGGCCCGTGGTTGGTGATGCCGACCACGCCGCCCCACGAGCGCTTGCCGATCAACGGTCCCAGGCCGGAGGTCTTGAACATCCAAGGGAAGATGTCGCCGTCGCTGGCCGAGTTCTCGTTCAGCAGGCACACCATCGGGCCGTTGAAGACCACGCTCGGGTAGGTCTCGGTGTAATCCGAGTTGCGCCCGAAACCGGTCGAGAGCAGCACGCGGCGCAGGCGCTCGATGACCATCTGCGACACGTTGCCGCCACCGTTGTTGCGGTCGTCCACGATCAGGCCGACCTTGCGGACCTGGCCGTAGTACCACTTGATGAATTCGGCGATGCCGTCCTCGCCCATGTCGGGGATGTGGATGTAGGCGAAGCGACCGCCGGAGAGCTTGTCGACGCGCTCGCGGTTGCGCAGCACGAACTCCAGGTAGTTGAGGTCGGTCTCGCTGGTGATCGGACGGATCTTGACCTTGCGCGCGGCCGCCTTGTCGGTCGTCGCGCCGACCAGGAGCTCGACCGGATTGTCGGCCTTGTTGCGCAGGAGCTTGTAGGGATCGACGTTGCCCGGGAGATCCTCGCCGTCGATCGCCAGCAGGTACTCACCGACCTTGACGTCGACTCCGATCTCGGTCAGCGGCGAGCGATAGCGTTCCTCCTGGTTCTGACCGCGCAGGATGCGCGCGATCTTGTAGCGCCCAGCGGCGCTGTCGAGCTCGAGGCGCGCTCCGAGCAGCGCGACGCGCGGCCGCGCCGGGACTTCCCAATCGCCTCCCGTGACGTAGGCGTGGCCCACGTTCAGCTCGGCGATCATCTCGCCCATGACGTAGTTGAGGTCCGCGCGGTGCCCGACGTGCGGCAAGAGCTGCTCGTACTGCTTGCGCAGCGCGGGCCAGTCGTAGCCGTGCATGTTGTCGACGTAGAAGTAGTCGCGGTAGCGGCGCCAGACCTCGGCGAAGATCGTGTTCCACTCCTGGCGCGGAATGCGATCCGCATACAGATTCGCCGTGGACACGTCCTTCTTCGAGTCCTTGGCCCCCGCCTTGGCGTCGTAGAGCGCGAAACCGCCGCCGGCCGCGACGAGCATTTTCGAGCCATCGGCGCTCAGCGTGTAGCCGCCGATCTCGTCGAGCACCGCGCTGGCCTCGCGCTTCTCGAAGTCGAAGGCCATCAAGGCCGTCGGGCGCTCGCTCTCGCGACCGTAGTAGGGAGCTCCGCTGCGCGTGAAGAGCAGGTGCCCCGCGTTCGCGTTGAGCGAGCGGTAGTTGTCGGCCTCGATCGGCAAGCGCGCCACGCGCGACGCCAGGCCGTCGAAGTCGATCGACAGCGCTGTGACGGCGCCGTCCTTCTTCGAATCCTCCGGCTTCTCGCCCTCCTTGGCCTTGTCGCCGTCCTTCGCGTCCGCGGGCTTCTTGGCCTCGTCCTTCGAGGCGAGCGTCACTTCGTCACTGCGCGGCGGCAGCGGGTGCGCGACGTCCTTGCGCAACGCCAGCGCGTACACGCCGGTGGTGCGGTTGGTGGCGAAGTTCCATTCGAGACTGCTCCACAGCTGCGGGTGGTAATCGCGGTCGGAGAGGTAGTAGAGGTAGTTGCCCTTGGGATCCCAGACCGGCTCGTACTCGTTCCACAACTCGTCCGTGACGCGGTGCAGTTGCCCGTCGCCGCCGCCCCAGATGTAGAGCGAGTTGAAACCGTTGGTGTCGGTCAGGCTGAAGGCCAGCCAACGGCTGTCCGGCGACCAGGTGGCGTCCCCCAACCCACCTCCGGCATTGCGCGCGACGTCGGTGATGGACTTCGACGCGACGTCGACCACGCGCAGACGATTCGACTTGTCGTTGAAGGCGATGCGCTTGGAATCGGGAGCCCAGCGCAAGCCGTCGATGCGCCGATCGTTGCCGCTGGTGAGCTGCACGGGAGAGCTGGCGCCGTCCTGGGCCACCAACCACAGCTCCTCCTCACCGCTCTTGTCCGACACGAAGGCGATCGTCGCGCCGTCGGGTGACCACTCGGCGGCGCGCTCGTGCGCATCGGAAGAGCGCGTCAAATTGCGCGAGGGCCCGTGCTCGATCGGTGCGGTGAACACGTCGCCGCGCGCGGTGAACAGTGCGCGCTCCCCCTTGGGGCTGAGCGCGAAGTCCTCGATCGCGTCGCCCACCGCGACACGCGACGGACGACTGGCGAGGCCGTCGTCGGGCACCGTGATGTCGAGCTTGCGCGAGGCGCGCTTGGTGGTGTCGAAGATCCACAGCTCGCCGTCGAGCTCGTACACGATCTCGCCGTCCTCGCCCTTCGACGGCCAACGCACGTCCCACGACTTGCTGGTCGTCAGTTGCTGCGTCTCGCCGCCCTTGGGATCGAAGGAGTAGAGGTTGAGCGTGCCGTCACGATCGGATGCGAAGTAGATCTGGCCTCCGATCCACATCGGGTCGCGCTCGGTGCGCACGTGGTGCGCGACCGGTGTCATCTCGCTCGTCGCCAGGTCGAAGACGAACAGATCCTGCGCCCATCCGCCCTGGTAGCGCTTCCACGTCCGGAAATCGCGCGTCAGGGGCGAGTACACCACCTTGGACTCGTCGGGCGAGAGATCGCCGCCGCCCGCGACGGGCATCGGAAGCGCCTGCGGCGCGCCACCGTCGATCGAAACGAAGTACAGCCGCGTGTCCGTCAGATCCCAACCCTCGCGCATCGAGCGGAACAACACGCGCTTGGAATCCCTCGACCAACCGTAGACCTGGTTGTCGAAGCCCCAGCGTGCCGGCAGCGGGCCGCGCGCCGGATAGAACGTGAGCTGCGTCGGCACCCCACCGCGTGCGGGAATGACGTAGACCTGCTCGTCGCCGTCGTACTGGCCTGTGAATGCGATCCACTGGCCGTCGGGAGAGAACTTGGGGAAGAGCTCGATCCCCGGGTGCGCCGTCAAGCGCGTCGCGCTGCCTCCGTTGGAAGGCGCGAGCCACAGATCGCCCGCGTAGCAGAACACGACCTGTTCCTTGCGGACATCGGGGAAGCGCAGCAGCTTCGTTTGAGCGGCCGCGGGAACGGACAAGGCGCCCAGGAGCGCCACGAGCAGACTCGATTGAACGCTGGTCATTCCAGCCAGCGTGCGCAGCCGCGCACGAGCTTGTCAACGCCGCGCGCGGCGTGATCGGAAAAAGATGCAGGCCGCCCGACGTAGGACTTGGCGCAGTGCCTTGCCGCTCAAGCGCGCGGAGAACAGCGGCCGACGCTGCGCGCGGGCGCCCCGCCGCCGCTCTGGTCCCCGTTCCCGCAAGGTCTCTCCCCGATGAAGATCGCCGGCATCGTGCTCGCCCTCCTGTTGATGATCGGCTCCCTGGCCGGCGTCGTGTGGTTCAAGTCTCCCAAGCCCAGCAAGCGCGCGCACGCGACCGAACCGGTCCGCGCGGCAGCCGCGGAGCCTGCTCGCAAGTCCCCCGAGCGCCCCAAGGTGCGCGTGAAACTCCCGGCGAGCAGCGAGCCCACAACCGCGCTCCAGAAAGCGGCGCACACGAGCGAGGAACTCCCGGAGGCTCCGAGCGAGCGCTCCGCGGCCGTCGAGCCGGTGGTGCACGGCGCGCGCGGCGAACCCGAGCTCGAGCGACCCACATCTCACCGCGCTGACGCTGGCGAGCGGGGTGCAGGCCTCCAGGAGCAGCACTCGAACCTGAAACTGCTGGTGCGCGACGCTCGTGGAGCCGCACTCGAAGGCGCAGAGGTGCTGGCGAAGATCCGCGGCCCGCGAGGCACAGTCGAAGTAGCGTGCGCGACGCGCTCCGACGGTGCCCTGGACGTGCCGACGCACACGGGAGACATCGTTTCGCTCGAAGTGCGTGCCCCCGGGCACGCGACGGCCTTCGCCGGACCGCTGGCGTTGGCCACCGCGGACGAGCGCGCCTTCGCCGTCACGCTCGAGCACGGCGCGCGCTTGGCGGGGACGGTGCTCCTCGACGGCGAGCCGGCCGAGGAGTTCGAGCTGAGCTTCTGGCCAGCCCGCAACGAAGGCCTGCGCAGCACGCGCGAAATGCGCGGCGCCCGAGGAGCGTTCGCGATCGACGAGGCGCGCGACACGCTGTTGGGTGTCGCCGTCGTCGCCCCCAACGGAGCGAGCGCAGTGCTCGACGCTGCCAGCGGCGACGAGCTCGAGCTCGAGCTGCACGCGCCGGTCCTGGTGCGCGGCGAGCTCGCGGCGAACGCGCGCCGCGCGACCGTGCAGGCCTGGGTCGCATCCCGCGGCATCGCCGTGCTCGCGGCCGGCGAGCCGCACGCCGTCGACGAGGCGGGCGCGTTCGAGCTGAGCGTGCCACGCGATGGCGTGCTCTCGATCCAAGCCGAGGGTTGCGCGCCGCGCTGGGTGCAGGTGGGCTCGGGCGGCGAACTGGGAACGCTCGAGCTCGACCAGCGCCGTGCGCTCGAGGTGCGCCTCGAGTTGCCCGAGAGCCGTGACCCGGCTCACGTCGAGCTGTCGGCCTGGGGCATCGAAGAGCTCCCCATCACGCGCTTCGACGAGCACGGAAGCGTGCGCTTCGACGACGTCGCGCCGGGATTCTATTGCTTCGCGTTGCGCGGTGACGACGGTTGGGAACGTTGCATCGAGCACCAGCTCGCGCCGGGCGCGGATTGGACGCTCGTGCTGCGCGAGCGTTGATGCGCCCGACGCAGCGCGTGTCCGTCAGGCCGTGACGCGCGGTCTCGTCGGCGCGAGCGCCGCACCGTCCGCGGCCCGCGGCTCGCGCAGCCCGTGGAAGAAGCGCGCGCGCCGCCGCTCGATGGCATCGGACGAATAGAGCTGCTTGGTCAGCTCGTGGAAGCCCGCGCGCAGCGCCTCGACACTCATGCGCGCCGGTTGGAAGTTGATGTCGAACAGGGTGCACAAGTCCCAGCGCCCGGGGCGGAGCACGCGGCCCTGCTCCAGCAAGCGCGCGTACAGCGGCGCGCCGGGGAACGCCGTGAGATAGGTGATCTGCACTTCGTACAGCCCGGTCGCCTCGACGAACTCGAGCACGCGCCCGAAGACGCTCTCGTCGTGCGAGTCCAGCCCCAGGATGAAGCAGCCATTGACGGTGATCCCGTGTGCCTGGATGCGCTGCACCGCCTCGGCGTAGCGCTCGGCGCGACGCGCCTTGAAGTTGGCGTGCAGCTCCAACCCCTCGAGCGCCGAACCCTCGGGGCTCTCGAGACCGATCAACAGCTGGCGGCAACCCGAGCGCGCGATCAGCTCGAGCAGCTCCTCGTCGTCCGCGACCGACACGTCGGTCTCGGTGAACCACTTGATGCCCAGCGGGATCAGGGCGCGGCACAGCTCCTTGCCCCACTCCTTGTCGACGAACGTGTTGTCGTCCGCGAACTCGATGAAGGCCGTCGGCCGCAGGCGCCGGATCGCCAAGATGTCGCGCACGATGCAGGCCACCGGCCGCTTGCGATAGCGCTGCGCGAGCATCACGCTCGAGGCGCAGAAATCGCAGCGCCACGGGCAGCCACGCGAGGTCTGCACCGTGAAACGGTTGTACGGGCGCTCCTGCAGCAAGTCGTAGCGCGGCGTAGGAAGCTGGCCGATGTCGACCGCGGGCTCGTCGCTGGCGCCGAACCGCGCGTGCGGCACACCTGCCTGACAGGCATCGACGATCCGCGGCCACACGCGCTCGCCCTCACCGATCGCGACGTAGTCCGCGTGCTGCGCGGCCTCCTCGGGCAGCACGCTCACGTGCAATCCGCCGAGGGCGACGCGTACACCCGCGGCGCGCAACCGATCGGCGATCGCGTAGGCCTCGAAGATCTGCGCGGAGAAGGTGCTGATCGCGACCAGGTCGCAGTCGTACAGCGCGGGCGGCTCGCTGCGATCCTCCGCGGCCTCGTAGTAGGCGAGCTCGTGTCCCGCGGGCGTCACGGCCGCGAGTTGCAGGAGCCCGAGGCTCGGCAGAGCCGCGATCTGCTTGGAACGCTCGACGAAACCGGGCAGGGTCAGGCCGAGCTTGAGCAACTCGGGGTCGTGCGCGCGGATGCCGCTCATCGCGAGGAAACCGATCTTCATGGCGAGTCCTCCATCAGTGTGCAGCGTTGGCGATGGAAACGAGCGTGCAGACAGCCGCCGACGACAGGCTCAGCACGGGAACGAAGAACAGGTGGCGAAACGGAGCTCGCCAGGCGCTCAGGAAACAGACCGTCGGCATCGCCAGCGCACCGCAGATCCACAGCGTGGCGCCGGCGCGAGCCAGCGTGTCGTCGGCATTCCCCAGCGGTGAGAGCGCGGCCAGCATCTGCAAGATGCCCAGCGCGATGCAGGCGATGTGTCCCAACCGCACCAGCCGGCGCCTCCAGCCCGCGTAGCCGCCGAGAAAGCGCTCGTCGGCGAATCCGAGCCCGATCAGCGCCCCGCTGGCGAAGCCGGCGAGCACGCAGCTCCAGCCCGCGATCCACAACTCCGTCGAAGTCGTCGTCACCCAGGAAGGGTCGACGAAAGTGCTCCCGAACGGTGGCCATTCCCGGCAAGGCCCTCGATAGGCGCCGCGAATCGGAGCACCCGGAGCGTCAGACCAGCTCAGCGAGAGCGCACGGCGCCGCGCAGCTTGAGACCAGCGACGAGGAACAGGATCGACACCGCCAGCGGCAGCGCGAGCTGCAGCACCTTGAGCGTGTTCGACGTGCTCGCGATGCGCGCGAGGTCGCCGCGTGGCACGCGCACCTCCGCGGTCGTTCCCTGGGGAAGCTCGACGTGCTGCACGAAATCGCCGTCACCGAGCGCGGACATCTCGGACGGTGTGGCGAACTCGAACCGGGCCACTCGCGCGCCGTCGCCCCCGCTGAGATCGATCTGCGCGTGGATGACACTCAGCGTCCCCCAACCGCGCGCCGCGACCAACGCGATGAACGCGGTCACGACGAGGTTGAGCACGCCCAGCCCGATCAAGAGCGTCGCGACGCGCGCCGTGGGGATCTGCGGTGCAGCCATGGTCTCGCTCTCCAGCGCGAGCGCCGGGCGATGCTACCACTGCGCGTCCACTCGATCGCGCTCGCGAAAGACGACCGTCGTCGTTCGCCCCGGCACCACCGGCACCCGCCGCCGCCAACGCCGCGCCGCGCTCGCGGGCCCGGCGCGTTCCTCGAGGACGAAGGTGTGCCAGCCCACGCGCGCCCAGCCGAGTTCTTGCGCTGGCGCGCCCGAGAGCATCACGCGCGCGTCGAAGTCGAGTTCCTCGCGCACGCCATCGACCAAGGCCAGCGAAGTTGCTCGCTCGCGCGCTTCCCGCGGCAGCTCGAGGCGCACTCGTCCGGCTGCCAGCTCGACGGCGACCGCATCGGGTTCCTGCGCGCTCCACTCGAGCTCGAACGGCGCCCGGCCGATGGCCAGCCCTAGGGGCGAGCTCAGCTCCAGCGCGCTGCGGCCGACGGAGCTCCAACACGCGCGCACGAAGCCCTCCTCGTTGGTCCACTGCGCCTGGTGCGAGAAGTACCCGTCGAAGGGCCGCAGGTCCAAGCGCACGCGTCCGGGGACCTGCGCGTTGAGGCGGACCTCGATCTCGCGCTCGAGGAGCGCGGGCAAGCTCTGCGCGACCGCGAGCTCGAGGGCCAGCTCGGCCTGCGTGCGCTCGCCAGTGTTCACGTGAACCTTCGTCACGACCGACGAACCGGTACGCGGATGCGCGCTGACCGCCAGGACCACCAACTCGCCCGAGGGAGCCGCGCTCCATTCGAACGTGCCGTCGGGTGCGACGGCGAGCTTCGTCGGGCGCTCCGCCTCCACGCGCCCCAGGCCCCACACGAGCACGCTCACGAGTTTCGTCGTGAACCCGGAGGGCAAAGTGACGCGACCGCGCAGCGCACCAGGCGCGACGAGCTCGAGGTCGCCCAGCTCGACGCGCGACAGTCCGGACAGCGACACCGAATCCAAGCGAAGCGAAGCGCCGTGAGGAGTCACCAGCTCGACTAGATGCCTGTTGCGGTCACTGAGCTCGATCTCGAAGCGCCCCGCGCCATCGACGGTCAGCTCGCGCGGGCGTCCGAGATGGACCGTCGGCGAGCGCGCATCGAACGACCAGCCGAACGCGTCGGGGAAGAGCGTGTTGTCCCAGCGCTGGACCGGATCCTCGAGCGCACGCTCCCAGACGCGGACGCGCGCGCTCGTCGCGGGAGCCCCGTGCTCGAGCGCTCGCCCCGCGAGCACGCCGAGCGTCGGTACCCGGTCTTGGAGCACCAGCGCGCACAGCGCGAAGCGCAGCCGTCCCGCGGACGCTCCCCACGCTCGCAGCGACCGGACCGTGAGCTCCTCGCGAGCACACCGGCGAGTGCGGCCTTCGCCGCGCAAACGACGCAACAACGAATCGATCAGCGACAAGGCTTGGCGCCTGGGGGGCGTCGCGGCGCCGTCACCGGCCGCGCGACCGTTCCGCGCCGTTGCGCAACCGCTCGCGCGACTGGCGAACCACGCCGCTGGCGCTAGCCTACCTCGACACGTCGAAGGACAGACATCGCATGCTCGCCCTTTTGCTGTTGCTGCCCCTCGCCCAATCGGCCCCGCCCGCGGAACCGAGCGCTCCGCCGCAGCACGCGGCGCACCAGCCGAAGCTCGCTCCCGGTGCGCAGGCGCCCGCGCTCCAGGTCGCGAAGTGGCTCGTAGGCAAGCCGCTCCTGCGCTTCGAGCCGGGTCGCATCCACGTGCTGCACTTCCTCGATCCGACGACCGCTGGCGGCGAGCACGCGGTGCGGCGCGCGGCCTACCTGCAAAACGTGTACGGCACGAAGGTCAAGTTCGTGACCGTCGCTTGCGCGCTCGGGCAGACGAAGCTGGAGACGCTGGAGAAGCGCGTGAGCGAGAGCAAGGAGCTGTTCAACCACTCCATCGCGCTCGACTCCGATCAACGCGCGATCGCAGCCTACGTGCAAGCCGCTGGCGTGACCGCGCTGCCGTGCTCGTTCGTGATCGATGGCGAGCGAGTGTTGAGCTTCGTCGGGTTGCCGCTGGTGGTCGACGGAGTGCTCGGCGACATGCTCGCCGGTCAATTCAAGCGCGAAGGCGCCGCGGAGCGCGCCCGCGACGCGGCGGCACTCGTGCACGACTTGCTCGACGAGCGCGCGAGCAACCCGGCTGGCGTGCTCGAGAAGATCGAGTCCTTCACTGTGCGCTTCGGCATGGCCGATCACCTGCGCTGGTTGCGCTACGAGGCCTTGGTCCAGCTCGATCGCTATGCGGACGTCGTGCCCTTGGCTCCGGCGGTGTTCGAGCTGGCCCGCGCGACCGAGAATCCCAACGCGCTCAACAACATCGCCTACTGCCTGGTCAGCGGCAGTGCTCGGCCCGGCGCGGAGCAACTGGCGCTCGCGTTGCGCGCGGCCCAGTTGGCGGTGACGATCGCCGCGGCGCCCGACCCGGACTTGTTGGACACGCTGGCGTTGGTGCACGAAGCCCGCGGCGAATACGAGCTCGCGATCGGAGTGCTGGAGCGCATCCGGCCCCTCGAGGGCACCGACATCGCCGCGCTCGAGCGCCGGATCGAAGCCTGCCGCGCCAAGCGCAAGCCGTGAGCGGGCCCTTTCAACGCGCCGCGTGCAAGCCCTCGTAGCTCTCGACCACGTTGAGCGGCGCGCTCGGGAGCGGCTCGACCTGGCGGCGCCAGGCGCGCATCTCCGATCCGAAGCGATAGCGCAGGAGCATGGCGAAGAACTCCCAGCAGGTCGTGGCGCGCACGTGGCTCAAGCCGTGGCTGCGCATGCGCGCGAACACGTTGACCTCGATCACGCGCGCGCCCAGGTAGTGCGCCTTGATCATCAGCTCGGGATCGAGGAACCACTTGCGCGAGCGCAGATCCAAGCGTCGCAGCACCTCGCGGTGCACGATCTTCGGGCTGCCGTTGACGTCGATCGAACCCATGTTCGGCCACAGCGCGAACACCAGGCAGTTGTAGGCGATCGAAACCACCTTGCGCAGCGGACCGTCCATGCGGAAGCGCCGGCGGACCTTGCCGATCACCTTGCCGTCGGTGTAGCGCACGGCCTCGAACAGCTTGGCCACGTCCTCGGGATCGACCTGACCGTCGCACGGAATCACGCCGATCCAATCGGCGCTCGCTCGCGTGAAGCCTTGCAACACGCCCCAGCCGTAGCCTTCGTTGAGCTCCACGCGGTGCTTCACCACCGGCATCCCGCGCGCGAGAAAGGAGTCGATCACCTCGCCGGTGCGATCCTTCGAGCCATTGTCGACCAGGATCAGCTCCAGTCGCACGCCGGCCTTCTCGAACGCCGCGACCAGCGGTGGGATGGTGTACGGGATCGTCTCCTGCTCGTTGTAGCAGGGCACGATCAGCGAGAACTGCGGCTCGTGGACAGGGCTCATCAGGCGGATGCCGCGGCGTGCTCGCGATCCAGCGCTCGGCGCAGTTGGCGCGCGAACATCGTGCGCGTGAACTTGCCCAGCCCCGAAGCGTGCTCGCCGAAGGTCGCGACCTTGGACAGGATCAGCGCGCGCGTGGCGGCGCTGCACTCGGCTTGGAACGAGCGCGGCTCGGCGCTGGCGAACGTCGCCAGCGGCTGTGCGTAGTTGGCTTCGGCCCAGGCTTCGACGTCGTAGCGCGAGCGCCAAGTCTTCTTCAGCGCGCTCGTTTCCGCGAACGGGACGTGCAACACCACGTTGGTCATGTACTCGAAGACCGCATCGAGCTCGCGCGGATCGCAGTTCGCGCCGCGTTCGTCGAGCACGCTCTCGATCGCCGTGCGCAAGTACGCCAAAGACTCATGCGTGGTGTAGAAGCGCCCGAGCATCGAGTACTTCGAGAGCAGGTTGCCGCCGAGCGTGCCCTCGACCAGCTCCGGATAGTGCGCGCGCGCCCAGGCCAAGCACGCCTCGCGCGTCGGGAAGATCTCCTGCTGCGACTCGGCCACG
The DNA here is from genome assembly GCA_020853575.1 of Planctomycetota bacterium. Classification (GTDB taxonomy): domain Bacteria; phylum Planctomycetota; class UBA1135; order UBA1135; genus F1-120-MAGs118. The sequence goes on along the minus strand of JADYYP010000017.1, from coordinate 139,193 downwards.
AAGTCGTCGATCACCTTGCGGAAGGCGGCCGGCGCGCGCGCCAGCACCTTCTGCATGTGCACCACGAGCTCGAAGGGCTTGACGCCGTGTTGGCGCGCGAACGCGAACGGCTCGTCGTAGTTGCCCTCGTAGTGGAAGATCGTGAGCAACAGGTGGAACACGCGCATCTCGAGGTAGTCGGCGAACGAGAACTGCGGCGTCGCGACCACCATCTCCTCGACTTCGATCAGCGGCTCGCCGGTGTAGTTCCCGATGTTGCGCGCCACGACGCGGAAGCGCGTGTCGAAGCCGAACTTGGCGCGCTCCGCGGGATTGGCCAGCTCCGCGCCGTGCAAGAGCATCAGTTGGTGCGCCGAAATGCGCTTGGCGCCGGCGTCGAGCAGATCGGACACCGCCTTCTGGAAGCTCTCCTTGGTCTCGCCCGGCAAGCACAAGATCAGCTCGCCATAGCTCTGCATGCCGAAGCTCTCGAGCTCCTTCTGGATCTCGCGATAGGTCTCGAGCTTGATGTTGTCGCGCTTGATGTTCTTGAGCACGACCGGATTCATCGACTGCACCGCCGCGGTCATCGGCAGCGCGCCCTTGATCTTGCGCATCACCTTGATGATGCGCTCGCCCTTGTTCTTGCCGGTCGTGGTGCGGATGTAGCGCGGCCAGCCGTACGTGTCCTGCAGCCAACCGATGTAGTCGGCGATCTCCTCGTCGCGCTCGTACATGCCGAAGTTGTCGTCGGCGAAGCACAACGTGATCTCGGGCTTGACGCGCTGCGCGAGGTACGCGAGGTCGGCCTTGACGTTGTCGAATGAATGCGCGAACACGCGACTGTTGGAGCGCACGCCCGAGTTGCAGAAGGCGCAGGTGAACGGGCAGCCGCGCGAGATCTGCATCATCGGGAAGTAGCCCGTAGCGATGTAGGGGTCCATCAGGCCCGCGAGGTAGGGACTGGGGATCTCGTCCAAGTCCTTGATGCGTTCGACTTCTCCGCCGCGCACGAACGCGCCGCTGCGCCGATCGATCCAATCGACACCCGCCAGCGCGCCCTCGCGCACACCCTCGATGCGCCGGCGCACCTCGGCGAAGCGCCGCACGAGGTTGGTGAAGGAGCGCTCGCCCTCATAGGTCGGCCCGTCGACGTAGACGTCGACGTTGGGAAGGCCGCGCAGGAACTGCTCGCGCACGCTGTCGACCAGCGGATAGTTGGGGCCGCCCATGGCGACCAAGGTCGAGGCGTTGCGGCGCTTGGCGTAGCTGGCGAAGTGGTAGGCGAGCTCTTCGTTCCAGGCGTAGTTCGACAGGCCCAGCAGATCGGGCGCGCCCGCGTCGAGGGCCGCCTTCAGATCCTGAGGCTCACGAAAGATGGAGATCTCGAGCGGCTCCGCGATGCCGGCATGGGCGCGCGCGTAGGTCGCGAGGTTGGCGACCCCGAGCGGGTACACGTCCGAGCTCAAGGTGAGCAGGTTGTGGCCGAGATCGGCGAGGAAGATGCGCATCGGGCGTCGGGGTGGAGCTTGGGGAGGGCTTCGCGCGGGCTGCGGGGGAGCCGGTTGGCTTTTCGGGTGCTCGCAGCGGCATTCCTGAGCCACCGCCCGCAGACCTCCCCACCGCACGCGACGCGCCGCGGAAGATCCTATCCGATGGCGCCCGTGGACAAGCCCGAGCCCCGGGGCGCCGGAGTCGGATTCGGGGCACCGCGGAGCCCGCGCCCCTCGCTGCACCGCGAACTCCCCACCCCCTCCCACGCCGGGGCGGGTAAGCCCGTCTTCTCCGGCGCGCTTTGCCGGCGCGACGGAGAAGCTCGGAGGACGCCTTGGCGTCCTCCGAGAGGGATCCCCCGAGCTTGCGCGCAGCGCAAGCGCTGGCCGAAGCAACCCGCCGCCGCCTCAACGGCAGCTACGGACACATCGTGATCGACAGCCCGTTCGACAAGTTGGTCGTCTTGGGGCTGGGCGGGTCCCGGTACCAGCACTGGAAGTTCAGCACTTGGCCGGCCGAGAGCGGTTGGCCGAGGGCGCCTGGATTGGCCGCGAAGAAGGCGTTGATGTTGGTCGAGATCGTGCCGTTGCACTGGCCGGCATTGCCGCCCGAGTTCGAGGCCGGAGTGCGCTGCGTCGGAGCCTTGACGCACAGGAAGCTCGAGCTCGTCCCCCACTGCACCGCGACCTGCGTCATGCCGTAGAAGATCAGGCCGGTCTTCTGGCCGTCGACGTTGGTGGCGGTGATGTTGCACACGCCGGTGTTCGCCGCGCTGGGGACGCCGGTCATGGTCATGGTCGCGTTGCAGCCCGAGGTCGAGGTCCCGCTGGTGCAGTACGGGAGCGGCAAACCGTTGCAGCCCGAGCAGCTGCCGGCCGAGCCCAGCACGAGCCAGTAGCTCGCGAACGGATTGCCGGGGTTGCCGCCGAACCAGTAGCAGCCCGAGCCGCCAGTGGGCGCCGTGGTGCAGGTTGAGCCCGTCTGGCCGCCGCCCCAGGGCTCGTTGTCGACGTTCATCCACCAGTGGTCCTCGGTGTCGAGCCCGTGTCCGCAGTTTTGCGGCGTGGGGCCGAACTGCGTCCAGGGTGTCGGGTCGGAGCCGCAGGGGATGTTGTAGGTGCAGCCGCCGCGCGGCGAGAGCGAAGGTTCGCCGGCGCGGATCAGGTTGATCCCCGGCGCGGATCCGCTGGCCGGTGTGTTGCTCTCGACCGACCAGGCGAACACGTCGAGCTGCACTTGGTTGTCGTAGAAGCCTTCGCCGTCACTCGCCAGGCAGAAGGCCGAGTTGCCCAGGGCGATCGTGACCTTGTTGCACTGGTACGAGCCGCCGGGAACCGGGTCGCCGGGCAACGGGAAACCGGCCGCGGCGCCGAAATCGAAATAGGCCGTCGCGACGCTCGACAGCGTGCCGGTCCAGGGCGTGCCGGCCATGCCCGACATGCAGCCGCCCCAGTTGTTGTAGAAACCGACCTTGAGGTCGATCGTGCCGTTCGCGTTGCGCGTGCAGTAGGCGATCTCGAAGCTCGAGATCAGGTTGTCATCGCTGGCCGCCGGAGGCGCGAGCGGATCGCTGGTGCTCGGGATGCGGCCCTCGTCGAAGAACGTCGTGCACAGGCCGATGCCGTCGTAGTTGTTGCCCGAGGTGTACGTGCAGGTGTTGTTGTAGACGGTCAGGGACGCGGCGCGCAGGCGCGCGACACGGTCGGGCTGCACCCACGATTTCGTGGTCCAGTTGAACACGCCGGCGTCGACGAGCTCGCCCGTCACCGGGATTCCGGGCTCGACGTATTGCTGGGCGCTGGCTGCGATCAGCGTCAGCACGGGGAGAAGCACAGTCATCGCGGACACTCCTTCGTCGTTAGCGAACTTTGTGAGACGGATTCGAACGTTCGAGAGTCGCCACCACGCGCTGGAAGTCGGCGCGACGGCGATGGTCGGTCAGGGGCACAGGAAGAACTCGATCGCGTTGGACGAGTGCGTGCCCTTGGGCGCCGGCGGGTCGCGGTACCACGCCTGCGCTTGGAAGGTGGCGAGCGCGGTCAGCGGTTGACCGAGCGCGCTGGGGTGCGTCGACCAGAACTGGTTGAGGTCGATCGAGTACTGCCCGTCGCACTGGCCCGAGGTTCCCCCGCTCGACGCCGCGGGCGTGCGCTGCACGGGCGACTTCACGCACATGAAGCTGCTGCTGCCGGTGTTGGTCCAGGGCCACGCCACTCGACCGCTCGTCCCGTAGAACAACATCGAGCTGCGTTGGGCCTCGAGGTTGTTGCAGGTGACGACGAAGCCCGACGACGAGGTCGTGCTCGGCGCGCCGGAGACGCTCAGGGCCGGCACGCAGCCCGAGCTCGAGGTCCCCGCGGTGCAGTAGTTGGTGACCGATCCGGAGCACGCTCCGCAGGTCCAGATCTTCAGCTGCCAACGCACGAACGTGCCGGTGTTGGTGTTGGCATCGTCGGTGACGTCGATGGTCCAGGTGCCGTTGGGATTCTGGCCGACCAGGCTGTCGAGCGCGCCCTCGGCTTGGGCCAAGACCATCACGACGTTGTTGGAGAAGGTCGCGTCCGTGAGCACCGTCGGCGCGTCCTCGTCGAACCAGGTGCCGTTGAAGCAGTTGTCGTTGAACGAGCCGTTGTCGGAAGTGATCGGAACCGGCACGCCCTGCGGCGAGGTGAGATTGATGTCGAGGTCGCCCGAGGAGGTGTGCAAGACCTCGACGTAGAGCGCGACCTTCGCGATCGAGGTCCCGATGTTCGAGATCGGGAGCGAGTCACTGACGGTGGTATTGTCGGTGAGCGTGAGCCCGGCTTGCTTGGCGAAGGTCAGCGGGAACGTCCCGGGCATGCTGGGCACCGAGAACATGTCGAGGCGCCAGCTCGCCAAGCTCCCGACTTCGTTGGCGACGTCGTCGGTGATGGCCAGCGTCCAAGCACCGTTGGGGTTCTCGCCGCGAAAACGCGTGAACGAACCTTCGGGGCTGGCCGGAGTGGCGGTGACGCCGTTGGAGAACCCGAAGTCGGTCACCGGCACTGCGATCACCGAGTCGTCCCACAGAGTGCCGTTGAACACGTCGTCGTTGGAGCCGCCGTTGTCGGTGGTCAGCGCGACGCTCGTGCCCGCCGGGGAAATCAGGCGGATGTCGAGGTCCCAACACGCCGTGTGCGTGATGAAGGTCGTGACGTCGAGATCCCAAACGTAGGGCTGCGCGCCGCTGACGTTGATCACGAAGTTGGTCGTCGAGGCGTCGGCGATCGCGCCACCAGCGCCGCTGAGCCCCTGCGTCGTGACCGTGAATCCCGGGCAAGGCGGCGTCGTCGCTTGCTGGGGCGTCGTCAGCGATGTCGCGCTCGCGCTTCCGGGCAGCGACTGCGCGTGCGCGGACGGCAGGCCCGAGAGCGCCGAAAGGAACGCGACGCAGGACCAGCCCGAGATCCGCATGTGCCACCGTCTCCGTGCAAGCGACCCTTCGACGCGCGCTCCGCACAGCGCGGAACAGCGCCCGATGCCGAGCCCATCTTACGTTGGCCTGTCGATTCCGAAACCCACGGCGAGCGCTTCGTTTGCAGGGAACGTGCGCGGCGCTCGACCGAGCGCGGGCGCGGCGCGCGCCGAGGTGCGCGCTTGCACTGGCCCGCGGCGCCCCAGACCATGCTTCACTCCCGCAACACCGCCCGCGGGCCGGCTCGCACCCGCGCTCCGCGGGAGCATCCCGGCGAGCCGCGTCGGTGGACGAAGCGCGACCACCCGCGCCAGCCGGCGGCGGGTGCAGCTCAGACGCACACGCTCGTCAGCCCGGACGCGCGAGCAGCCCGCGGTACCAGGCGATGGTCTCGGCCAGGCCCTGGGTGAGCGAGCGTTGAGGGCTCCAGTCGAGCCACTGGCGCGCCTTGGCGCAGTCGAGGAACTGGCGCGGGATCTCGTGGCTGGCCTCGTTGAGGATCACCGGCTCGAGCGCCGTGCAACCCATGGCCTCGCGCACGAGCGCCACGATCTCGAGCACCGACTTGGGCTCCTCGGTTCCGAAGTTGAACGCCTGCCCGTGGAACTTGGGCTCGCGCAGCCGCTCGGCCAGCGCGAGGTAGGCCTGAGCCGCGTCGCGCACGTAGAAGTAGTCGCGCACGAAGCTCCCGTCGCTGCGCACGATCGGTCGCTCCCCGCGCGCGAGCGAGCGGATCGTGCCGGGGATCAAGCGATTCCAGTTGAGATCGCCCGCGCCGTAGAGATTGCCGCAGCGCGTGATCGCCAACGGCAGCTTGTAGGTGTGGAAGTAGCTCGCGCAGATCAAGTCCGCGCAGGACTTCGACACGTCGTACGGGAACCGACCGACGAGCGCGGCCTCCTCGGTGTACGGCAGCTTGTCGTGACAACCGTAGGCCTTGTCGCTGGAGGCGACGATCACACGCTTGACCAAGCGCGGCAATTGACGGCACGCGTCGAGCAGCACCCACGTGCCCTTGATGTTGGCTTCGAAGGTCGAGAGCGGGCTGCGGCTCGCGGTGCCGACGATGGTCTGCGCGCCGAGGTGGAACACGCACTCGACCTCGTGCTCGTTGAGCGCGCGCAGCAGCGTCTCCAGGTCCTCGAGCTCACCGCGCACGACGCTGCAGCGCTCGACCAGGCGCTCGCTGTACAGCCGCGCTTGAGGCACCCAGTCGCGCACCAGGCACGTGACGTTGGCGCCGCGCGCCAGCAGTTCCTCGACCAGCGCGCCACCGAGCAAGCCGGTCGCGCCGGTGACGAAGACGTTGGTGCCGCTCCAGCTGCTCACTTCCACACCTTCCACGGCGTTTCGCCGCGCGCCCACATCTCGTTCAGGGTCAGGGCTTCCTTGTAGGTGTCCATCGAGAACCAGAAGCCGTCGTGCTGGTACAGCGCGAGCTCGCGGCGCTTGGAGAGCTCGTCGAGCGGACCGGTCTCGAGGATGCAGTCGGCGTCCAGGTGCTCGAACACGCCGCGGTTCATCACGAAGAACCCGCCGCTGGTCAGCGAGTTCATCATCGGCTTCTCTTGGAAGTGCGTGACGATGCCGCGCTCGTCGACCGCCACCACGCCGTAGCGCGAGCGCGGATGGAAGCCGGTCAGGGTGGCGAGCTTGCCCATCTTCTTGTGGTGCGCGACCAAGCGGTCCATGTCGATGTCCGACAGACCGTCGCAGTAGTTGAAGAGGAACGTCTCGCTCTCGACATACTCCTTGGCGCGGAACAGGCGTCCACCGGTCTGGGTCTTGGCGCCGGTCTCGACGAAGGTGATCTCCCAATCCTCGATGTCGCCTTCCTCGGTGTGCATCACCTTCTTGCCCGACGCCAGCGACAGCGTGAAGTCCGAGTCGTGCCACTGGTAGTTGAGGAAGTAGTCTTTGATCTGCTCGCCCTTGTAGCCCAGGCACAGCACGAATCGCCGGTAGCCCCAGCGATAGTAGATGCGCATCAAGTGCCACAGGATCGGGCGCCCGCCGACCTCGACCAAGGCCTTGGGCTTGAACTCGGTCTCCTCGCGGAGACGCGTGCCTTCGCCTCCGCAGAGGATCACGACCTGTTCTTTCTTCCACTTCATGCGGGGGATTGTGTCGGGCTCGGGGGTTGGGATCCATCCCCATCGGGGCGCGGGCGCGTGGGTCTTGAGCGCGAAGTCGAGCTCGGCGCGGAAGAATGTGCTTGCGTGTCAGCGCGCGCGGAGGCGTTCGACGCGCTCGCGAGCCGCGGCGTGCGCCGGCGCGATGCGCAGCACCTGCTCGAAGGCCGTCAGCGCGGCCTCGCGCTCCCCGAGCGCTTCCAGCGAGCATCCGAGGTACCACCACGGGCCGCGCTCGTCGGGGGCGAGCTCGGTGGCGCGGCGCAATGCGGGCAGTGCTTCGGCCGCGCGGCCACTCTCGGCCAGAGCCAGGCCCAGGTGCGACCAGGCGACGAAGCTGGCCGGGTCGAGCTCGACGCACGCCCGCAACTCGTCGATGGCCTCGTCGAAGCGCGCCGTGTCGAACAGCGCGACGGCCAACGCCAGGCGCAGGCCGTTCGCGGATTCGCCGCGGCGCCGCGCCAGCGCGACTGCCGCTCGGCCCAAGTCGACGGCGCGCTCGCGCAGCTCCACGGCACGCGTGGAGTCGAGTCGCGCGAGCTCCAAGGACAGCACCGCGGCGTTGGACATGCTGCGCGGTGCCGCGGAACCCACGAAACTGCGCTCGAAATGCCCCAGCGACTCCTCGAGCAACGCGCGCCGACGCACCGGCTCCGGCTCCGCGAAGGCGCGCAGCTTGAGCGCGTCGGCGAGACCAGCGTTGGCGATGGCGCTCGCGGGCTCGAGCGCGAGCGTGGCGCGCCACAGCGTCTCGGAATCGTGCCACACGCGCGTTTGTCGCTGCGTCGCGATTCCCAGCGCCAACGCGCAGCCCGCGCCGATCACGCGGGCGACGCGCGCGCTCGATACGCGTTCGAGCGCGCCGGCGGCCAGGATCGCGAGCGGAATCGTCGGCACGTAGCTGTAGCGGTCCGCGACGAGCTGCGGGCCGCACTGTGCCAGTCCGAGCATCGGAGCGACGAGGACCGCGTAGAGCGCAAAGGCCGTGAGCGGCGCGGAGGCGCGACGGCGCGCGAACGCGAGCGCGACGGCGCTCGCCAACACGGCGCAGGCCGGCAGCGCGAAGCGTGCTTCGCCCCAGTGCACCTCTCCCGGCAAACCGCGCAGCGCGACCAGATCGCTGGGCGCGAGGCTCTTGCCGACGTAGAACGCCAGACCGTAAGCGGACTGCGCGAGGCGCTCGGACAGCGTGTGATCGCTCCAACTCACGACGGCCTCGGGGTGGGCGGCCTGCCCCCAGTAGGCCAAGAGCGCGACGACGAACGCGACCGCGGCGAACGGCAGCTTGTCGAGCCATACGCGGCGTCCCGCGCTCCCCAGCGCGCGCAGCTCGAGCAGCGCGAGCGCGACCGGCAGTGCCATTCCTGCGGCCTTGGCCAGTGTCGACAACACGAAGGCCGCGACCGCCAATGCGAGCCATGCGGGGCGCGCGCTCGGAACAGCGCGCGAGACCGCGAACACGCAGGCCGCGAGCAGAGCGAAGCTGGCGCACACTCCGAGCGGCTCGAACGCGAAGCGCAATTGCGGACCCGCGGGCCTCGTGGTCGACGCCAGCAGCACGAACGCGCTCCCCGCCGCCGTGACGCAGGCCGCGAGCGACCACGCGCGCTGAACCGGCGCGGATCCGACGGCGTCGCGCCAGCGCAACCAGGCGACCACGGACAGCACCAAGAACAGCCCGTAGAGCACGTCGCGGCGTTCGGTGACCCAGGCGACCGACTCGACCCGCAGCGGGTGCACCGCGAACAGCAGGGCGGCGACCAGCGCGGCTCCCGCGCTCGGCAAGAAGCGCCGCGCCAGCACGAACGTCGCACAGGCCGTCGCCGCATGGAGCGCGAGGCTGGTCGCGTGGAACCCGCGCGCCTGCGGGGCGTCGAATGCGTCCGTGAAGCCCCACGCGGCGTGATCGAGCGCGAAACTGAGCCAGGTCAGCGGCTGGTACGGACCGACGTGATTGGTGGTGAACATCCACGCCAAGTGCTCGCTCGAGAACCCGCGGAACCAGCGGTTGCCGAAGAGCAGGTCCGCGTCGTCCCAGTTGACGAACCCCGCGTTCCACGCCGGGGCGAACGCCGCGGCGACGGCGACGACGATCGCGAGAAAGGCCAGCGCGCTGCGCACGCGCGCACTCTACGGAGTTCGAGGCCGCGATCCTCGTCCGCGGGCGACGCGCTAGACGATGCGCGCGCGCGGGATCGGAAGGATGAAACGTCCGCCACGGCGCGCGTACTCGGCCTGCTGGCGCATGATCTCGTCCGCGAAATTCCAGGCCAGGATCACGCAGAAGTCGGGCTGGCGCTCGAGCAGCGCACTCGCCGGCAGCACCGGCAGGTGCGAGCCCGGAGTGAACAGCCCGACCTTGAGCGGGCTCTTGTCGACGGTGAACGGCAGGAGCTCGGTGGTGATGCCGCAGTAGTTGAGCAGCGTGTTGCCCTTGGCCGGCGCGCCGTAGGCACCCAGGGTCCGCCGCTCCCGCTTGAGCGCGTGGAGCAGGTCGAGCAGTCCCGCGCGCTGCGCCTCGACCTCGCGCGCGAATCGCCGCAGGCGCTCGGGACTCGCGATCCCGGCCGCGAGCTCGGCCTTCGAGAGCGCCACGACCTCGGCCGCGTGCTCGCGCACGCGCTCGACCGGCGCGGCGTACATGCGCACGGAACCTCCGTGCACCTTGACGCGGTCGATGCGCACGATGCGCAGCCCGGCTTCCTGGCACACGCGCATCAGCGAGGTCACCGAGAAGTACGAGAGGTGCTCGTGATAGACGGTGTCGTACTCCAGGCGCTCGACGAATTCCGCGAGCTCGGGCACCTCGCAGATCGCCAGCCCGCGCTCGTCCAAGAGCAGCTTGAAGCCGCGCAAGAAGTCGACGGGATCGTCGACGTGCGCCAGCACGTTGTTGCCGATCACCGCGCGCGCCGGTCCGTGCTCGGCCCGCAGTTCCGCGGCGATCTTGGAATCGAAGAAGCGATTGACCGTGGCCACGCCGTCCGCGTTGGCCTTGGCGGCGATGTTGCTCGCCGGCTCGACGCCCAGCGTGCGCACGCCGTGGTCCTTGAAACGCTTGAGCAGCGAGCCATCGTTGGAAGCGACCTCGACGACCAGATCGCTGGCGCGTGCGTCGACGAAATCGACGACGGCCTGGGCGTAGCCGACGTTGTGCTGCGCGATCGTGTCCGAGGTGCCCGTGACGTACAGGTAGTTGCGGAACAGCACCTCGGGGTCGATCACGTCGAGGAGCTGCACCATCGAGCACGTGCGGCAGAAGTACACGTCGAGCGGAAAGCGCAGCTCGCCTTCGAACTCCGCGGGACTCCGGAGGAACGAATTGGCCAGCGCGACCTTGCCGAGCGGCAGGAACAGTTCGAGGTCACGTCCACCGCAGGCGCGGCAGGTGGTTCGCTTGTGGTGCATCGAGCGTTCGGTGGGCATCCGCGGGGAACGTAGCAAACTACATTCGGCCGTTCCGCCGTTCGAAGGCGAGAGTTTCGGTCAGGCCCTGCTCGATCGTCGTGCTGGGCTTCCAATTCAAACGCCGCTCGAGCGCGCTGATCGACACCGGATCGTGGGACATTTCTTCCGCGCGCGTCGGCAGCGCGCCGAACTGCAAGCGCTCGCGCTCGATGCCGAAGACGCGCGCCGCGGTCTCGACGAATTGACGCACTGGGGTCAAGCTGCCGGTCGCGAAGTTGAACGCGCGTTCCGGCACCGGATCGTGGGTCAAGGCCAACCGCAGGAGCCCGTGCGCGACGTCGGAAACGAAGGTGAAATCGCGACGTTGCAGGCCCGCGGTCAAGGGGATCGGCGCGCTCTCGCGCGAAGCGGCGAGCAGCGTCGGGACCAGCCTGGAGTTGTGCTCGCCCGGCCCGTACACGGTGAACAACCGCGCGGTGAAGGCCTTGAGCCCGCGGCGCACGGAGATCTCCCTCAGGTTGCGGCTGCCTTCCAATTTCGTGCGGCCGTAGAGCGTGGTCGGCGCGCACGCCCAGGGATCGGTGAAGTTGCCGTCCATCGTGCCGAACTCGAGCGCCGAGCCGACGTGCACGAGCGCCTGTCCGCGCCAGTGCGAGTCCGGCTTGACGGCTTCGGCGAGCTCGGCCACGAGCTCGGAGTTGAGCCGCACGGCCAGAGCCTCGTCGCGTTCGCTCGGATCGACGCCGTAGCCCACGAGATTGAACACCACCGCCGGCCGCAGCACGTCCAGCAGCGCCGCGAGCTCTCCGCGCCGCGCCAGATCGTAGGCGCGCACCTCGCAGCGCGCTCCGTCCTCTGCGAGCAAGGACTTGGTGCGCGCGACGTCGCGCGCCACCACGATCACCTTGGCGCCCTTGCTCGCGAGCACGCTCGCCACCCAACGGCCGATGAAGCCCGATCCGCCGAGCACCAACACTCTCGCCCCGTCGTACGCCTCGAACGTCCTCATCGTGTTCCGTCCTCGTCTCCGGCTCGGTCCGCGGCGGCCGCCGCGCGCGAGCGTCGTGCCGCGAGCCGCGCCTGTTCCAAGTCGACGGGCCCGTGGGTGCGACCCGCCTCGAGCAGCCAAATCGTGCGCCCCGGAAAGCGCTCGATCAATGCGTTCAGGGTCTCGAGGTCGCGCAGCCAGGCCACGACCGGCCGCTCACCCGTCCAATCGAACTCGCCCAACAGCGCCGCCGCGGCGTACTCGGGATGGCGCGCGCCGACGACCAGCACCAGCGCGTTGCGCAGCTGATCGGAGTGTTCGAGCTCGATGCGCTCGACGCCGCGGTAGCCGCGGTATTTGTCGATCGCGCGCCATGGGATCCACGTCGTCGAGGCCAGCAGCACGGCACACGCCGCGAACGACGTGACCCGCGCCACGTCGAAGCCGCGCTCGACCAGCGCGCGCAAGCCCGAGACGCTCAACCACACGCAGGGCACGAAAGCCAGGTACCAGTAGCGCGCGCCGAAATCGGGGCCGCCGTTGAACCAGTAGAACAGGCTCGAGCCGACGATCAGCAGCGCGAAGGCGGCCAGCGCGCGATCGGTGCGACTCCAGCGCGCGCCGAGGAGCCAGACCCACACGAATACCAGCGAGCCCATGCCCCAACCGAACGTCTCCGCGCCCAGGCCGAACAGATTGAACTGCGCGGTGACCAGGGCCTCGGCCGGCGAATGGCCCGGCCAGGGATCGAGCCCGCTCCAGCCCAGGCCTTTCTCCGGCCCGAAGCCCATGCCGTTCTTGCCGGGCCCGTAGACCAGATCGACGTAGTGCTGGATCGGGAAGTTGCGCGCGTCGCCGGTGAGCGCGGCGTTGTAGAGCAGAGTGAGACCGCCGACGAGCGCCGTGCACGCGACCAGCGCGGCGAGCGGCGCCCAACGCAGCCGAGCTCCGCCCCATCCCAAGGACCACACACCCAGCGCCAGCGCCAGCAGCATGCCGTCGAGAGGTCGCACCAGGGCCACCACTCCGATCGCGGCGCCCGCGAGGGCGGCCCACCCCACGCTCCCGGTGCGACGTGAGCGCGCGACACCGAGCGCCGCGAGCAAGGTGCAGGCGAGCGTCAGGGAGTGCGTCATGAAGCTCACGTTGAGGAACGTGAACCACGGGCTCGCAGCCAACAACACGCTTCCCATGCGAGCGCCGCGGCGATCACCGAGCTCGCGGAACAGCGCATAGGCCGCGAGCACGCTCGCGCCGCCGAGCAACGGATTGACCAGCCACGGAACTCCCGCTCGCACTCCCAGCGCGAGCACCGCCGGCCACCCAGGCGGCACCGGGCAGTACCACTTGTCGCCGTCGAGCAGCATCAAGTCGAGGTCGAAGGCCGCGGGCACGGGCGGCGGATCGAGCCACAGGCGCCCGGCGGCGAAATAGCGCGCGTGCAGCAGGTAGACGACCTCGTCGGGCACGTGCGGCACGCGCTCGTAGACCGCGACGTTGAGCAGCGCGGCTAGCGCGCAGGCCGCGCCCGCCGTGCACCAAGCGAAGGCGTCCAGACCACCGGGCTCCGGGCTCGCGCTCGGCGGCCCGAGCACGCGCTCGAACCCGCTTCCGAATCCGCGCAACGCGTCGGGTGTCAGAGCACGCACGGCCAGCGCGAGGTTGCCCAGTGCCACGAGTTGCAGCGCGAGGGCCAGCGCGAACTCGAGCGCCGAGCGCTCCGCCGGTCGCGAGATCTTGGCCGCGGCCGCGAGCGCCAGCGCTCCCCCGGCCAGCAGTCGCCATCCGGGCAGGGCGCGCTGGAGAGCTGCGCGCAGCTCCGTCGCGTGGCGCACGAGGCCGACTCCGACCAGCAGGGCCTGGGCCGCGAGCACGCTCGCGATCGTCGCCGTGAGCCACGTGCTGTGCTCGAGACGGTAGTGGTGGTAGGAGACGTGCGGTCCCGCGACGTACAGCGCCAGCGACGCGGTCTGACCGAGGAGCGCCAGCGCGAGCCAGGCACCCGCGCGCCGCCAACGCGCGCTGCACGCGAGCACGCCGAGCGCGGCTGCGATGCCGACGAAGGCCCACGCAAGCGCGAACGGATCCGAGTCTCGGGGGCCAGCGACCAACGCGCGTCAACCTACGAAGCGTGAGCGGCATTATCGACGGCTTTGAGCGACGTCCGGAGGCCTCGGATCGAGACATCCCGCGGCCACGACCCGCTCGGCGCGCAGTGTCCCTGGCGCAGCCGCGCCAGCGCGGCGCTCAACGCTCGAGATCGCGCCACAGCACGGCGTACTCGCCGCTCTCGAGCACGACCCGGAAATGCTCGGCGAAGTACTGGTCGAGCAGCGGGGCCCCGCACTGCGCGATGACGGCCTTGCGCCGCGCGAGAATGCGCTCGAGCACCTCGTTCGACCAACCGAAGTTCCAAATCACGGCGCAGCGCACGCGCTTGCGCTCGAGATCGGCAAGCATCTCGCGCTGCACGTCCTCGCGATCGGTGATCCCGGGGTGCAGCTCGTGGTAGCGCGTGGCGCAGGGCCGGTCGAGCAGCCACAGGTAGCGCGGGTTGTTGATCACGATCGCGTCGTGGCGCGCGACCCCCAGGTGGATCGGCTCGTCGGGCTCGGTGTGCGTGGTCACGTACTCGTGGATCGCGCGGTAGACCTCGCGTTCGCGCGGCGAGACCCACAGGCCGCGTGTCCCGGGCAACTCGAGCAATACCGGCTGCGACCAAACACGCAGCGGCAAGTACAGCTCGGACGCCGGTCGGATCGACAGCCCCGCCGCGTACAACCCGGCCAAGGCCGTGAGCGCCACGCGAGCCGCGCGCGACGACACGTGTCCCCACGCCAGCGCTCCGAGCGACCACGAGAGCCAAGCGAGCGTCGTGAAGTGCGTGTTCTGCTGCGTGTGCGCCGCCCACCAGTAGAACGGCATCAGCGCCAGCCAGATGCACGCCAGAGCGAGCTGCGCGGGCTCGAGGTCGCGCCGCGCTCGGACGACGAAGGCCGTGCAGCCCAGGAACGCGAGCTGAGGCGCATTGCCCAGCAACCATTCGGCCAGCATTTCGGCCACGTCGCGCGCCTTGGCGAGCTGCGAGGTGTCGGCCGCGAACTCGCGGATCAGCGCCAGGTTCGGCGCGAGCCCGGGGTAGGGCTCACCGCGCACGGCGGCGAAGTCGGTCCAAGGGAATTCGATCAGGTCGGTCCATGCCGCGCGCCCTGCGAGCAGCGCCAGCGCGGCCGCGAGCACGGCGACGACCGCGGTGGCGCTGAGGCCGAGCTCCACGACGATGCGTTTCGTGCTCGGGAGCGACGCCGCGGGCGAAAGCGCGCGCGCCAGCGCGAGCCCCAGCATGCAACCGGCCGCCGCGTAGCCCGCGACATCGTGCTTGAACAGCGCAGCGCAACCCAGCAGCACGCCCGCGCGAGCGAGTGACGACTGGGGCGCGATGGCGCAAATGCGCGCGATTTCGGCCAGCGCGCAGGCGACCAGCAGGAACGCGGGCGGATAGCTCGACAGCTCCGGCGAGAGCTCGAACAGCGACGCGCCCAGCACCAGCCCGACCGCGATCGAGGCGCGCTTGGTCACTCCGACTCGTCGCAGCGTGAGCGTGAGGACGCCACAGGCGCAGGCGCGCACGACGCACGCCACCAGAGCCGGCACCACGACTTGCCTGCCGGCCGCGGCGAGCAACCCCGCCACGGCCAGGAACTCGCCCGGCGCGTACATCGACCAGAAATCGCGGTACGGGACCTCGCCCTGCAGGACGCGCCAGGCTCCCGCGACGGACTTTCCGGGGAGGCAGAAGAAGGCGCCGGGTGCGAGCAGCAGCGCGACGACCAGGGTCACGCCCACCGCGGCGCGCACGGAGCCCGAGGCACGCGCGTCGTCGCTCGTCGACGCGCTCATGGCTGGCACAGGATGCGCGCGAGCTCGTCCGCGCCCGCGCGAGTCGTATCCACCACTAGTCGCGGCACACGCAGCTCCTCGGCGCGCGCGCGCAACTCGTCGTACAGCTCGGGCGTACGGTTGGGCGCGGGATGCACGCCGTCGCGCGCGTCGCGCGAGATGCGCGCGCGGGCCACGTCGGGCGCGCACACGCATTCGATCCACTCGAGCCGCGCCCCGCAGCGCTGCGCGAGCTGGGTGAGCTCCTCGACGTCCGTCTGCCGCGTGTAGGTCCGTCCGTCGAGCACGACGTGTGCCATTCCGGACTCGGCCAGCGCTTCGACGCAGGCGTGGATCGCGCGCGTAGCGAGCTGGTCTTGCTCGCGCGAAGCATCGACCTGGCCCGGAAACAGGGCCTCGCGCATGCGGTCCTTGTCGAGCACGACCGCCCCGCTTTGCCGCGCCAAAGCGCGCGCCAGGCTGCTTTTTCCGGTGCCGGGCAGGCCGGCGAGAGCCGTGATCCGCATGGGTATCGACCCGCGCGTGGGGCACGAGCCCGCGGGGCCGAGGCTCGCAAGTGTGGACAATTCCGTGCCTCGCTTCGAGCTCCATTGCGCAGGTCGCCGCGCTCTCCCGGCGCACCCGCGGAATCGCCACGAATCCGGTGAAGTTCGATCGGCCGCTTCTCCGATCCACGCCTTCCGCGCCCGGAGTCCCCGGGCGCCCCCCCCAAGCTCGATGACCCACACAGGCTCGATTCTGTTCGCTCGGCAGCCGATCCTCGACCTGGATCTGAAGATCGCAGGCTACGAGCTGCTGTTCCGCTCCAGCGAGGCCAGCTCGTCCGATGCTCAGTCCGCCGAGAGCATGACCGCCGACGTCGCCACGCGCGCGATGCTCGACATCGGTCTCGACACGCTGATCGGTCCGAGCCGCGCCTGGATCAACTGCTCGCGCGACTTCCTGGTGCAGCGCACGTTCCAGGCGCTCTCGCCCGAGCGCATCGTGCTCGAAGTGCTCGAGTCGGTGAAGGCCGAGCCCGAGGTCCTGGACGCGATCCTCGAGGCGCGCGCGCAGGGCTTTACCATCGCGCTCGACGACTTCGAGGTCTCGCACGAGAACGCGGCACTGCTCGACGTGTCCGACTACGTGAAAGTCGACTGCTTCAACAAGTCTCCGGCGCAGATCGAGCGCGAGGCGCGCACATTGGCCGCGCCCAGCCGAGGCCTGCTGGCCGAGAAAGTCGAGACGCGCGAGATCTTCGAGGTCTGCCGCGAGGCTGGGTTCACGCTGTTCCAGGGCTATTTCTTCACGCGGCCGTCCTTGGTGCACGGAACCGCGATGCAGTCCAACCGCGTGCAGATCCTGCGGCTCTTGGCCGAGCTGCACCATCCCGACGCGACCGTGCAGAGCGTGACCGAGCTGGTGCAATCCGACGTCACGCTGGCCTACCGCCTGATGCGCCAGGCCAACTCCGCGCGCACCGGCCGCGCCGTCAAGTTCGAGAATCTGCGCGATGCGATTTCGATGCTCGGGCTCGACCGCGTGCGAGCGTGCGCGGCGCTGTTGATGCTCGGCACGGCCGCGGACAAGCCCAGCGAGCTCGCCACGTTGGCCTTGGTGCGCGCGCGCTACTGCCAACTGGTCGGCGAAGCGCTCCACGAGGACGCGCACAAGTACTTCGTGGTCGGGCTGTTCTCGGTGCTCGAGGCCTACCTCGACGACACCATGGACCACATCACCGGCCTGTTGTCCTTGGACCGCGACCTCACCGAGGCGCTGGTGCGCCGCTCGGGCAAGCTCGGCGACGCGCTCGACTCGGCACTCAAATCCGAGCTCGCCGACTTCGACGGCGGCGCCCTGTCGAGCCTCGACACGGCCGAGCGCGCGCAGTGCTATCTCTCCGCGCTCTCCTGGGCCAATCAAACGCAGGCCTCGATGCAGGGTCTGTGAGCGCGGGCCGCGCCTGCGCGCTGGCTATACTCGCTCCCCTCGCAAGCGCGTTGCGCGAAGGGAGCAGTTTGGATGGCACAGCGATCGTCTCACGCGTTGATCCTGGGACTGGGCGCACTGTTCGCCGTCGTTGGCGCCGTCGCGGCGTTCGTGCTGACCCAGGCTCCGCCGAGCCCGCTCGTCGAGCACGGGACGCCGCAGCAGGGTGAAGTGCACGCGGACGCGCCGCACGACGAGCTGCGCCCGACCGCTCCCGACGCTCCGCGTGCCGCGGCAAGCGTGAGCGACGACCGCGCCGAAGTGACGCCCGAAGCACAGCGCGAGCTCGACGAAGCCCTGTGGGTCGAGGGACGAGTGGTGTTTCCCGACGGTTCCCCGCTGGACGAGCAGGTGTTCGTGCTCGCGCAGGGCAAGGACTTCAAGCACCGCGACGGGCACCGCGCGCGGGTGGCGAACGACGGCTCGTTCCGCGTCGCCTTCCAGCAGGAAACCAAGACCGGCTGGCTCAGGCTCGACGCTCCGCATCTGTACCTGGAGACGCCTCTGCGCGTGCGCTTGCCGGCCAAGGAAGCCCAGGTGCTGGAGCCGGCGCTCGGTGCCCTGATCGAAGGTCGCATCACGCCGCCCTTGGGTGTCGTCGATCCCGGCGCTCAGTTGCACGACGTGAGCGTCAACTTGCGCGGCTGGTCGGCCTCGATCGAGTCGGCGGTCACGCGCCTGGGCAAGGTCGGCGCGGATCTGCGCTTCCAGCTGCGCGGCGTGCCGCCGAACCTCGACTACTGGCTGAGCTGCGATCCAATCGTGTGGCCGCAGCAATCGCGCCAGCAGCTGAAGCTCGAGGCCGGGCAAACGCTCGAGCTCGAGCTGACCTTTGAGCTCGGCGCGGTCGTCCGAGGACGCGTGCGCGACGAAGCCGGCCAAGCGGTCGCCAAGGCCAACGTCGTCGTGCGCACGAAGAACGAGAAGGGCGATTGGTGGGGCTCGCAGCGCGCCACGACCACCAAGGACGACGGCAGCTTCGAAGTGCGCGGCGCGCAGGCCGGCGAGATGCGCATCGACGCGTCCAAGCAGGGTCTGCTCCCGGCCAAGAGCGAGCTCGGGCGCATCGACGACGGCGCCACGCGCGAGGCGCTCGAGCTCGCGTTGCCCCTGGGTGACACGCTGTCGGGCAAGGTGCTTTGGCCCGACGGAAAGCCGGCCTGGAACGCCGTCGTCACGGTCGAGGCGACCGCCGACGAGGACGACGACGAGTTCGACTTCAGCGGGTTCCGATCGCCGTCCGCCAAGACCGGCAGCGACGGATCGTTCCGCGTCACGGGCCTCAAGGGCGCGCCGTACAAGGTCAGCGCAACGGCCAAGAGCTCGGGTGAGCAGGCCGATCAGGACGACGAGCGAGCCGCGGGCGAGACCGGCGACGAAGCGCGGCCGGTCGAAGCCGCGAGCGGCGCGCGCGAGGACAAGCCGCGCGGACCGCGCTGGTCGGTCGAAGTCGAGAACATCGCCGCGCACACCAGCGCGCTCGAGCTCGTGCTGCAAGGCGGCGCCTCGATCTCCGGCCACGTCACCGACGACCGCGGCGTCGCGCTCGACCGCTTCACGCTGGTGGCGGTGCTCGATGACCCGAGAACGCCGTGGCGCAGGAACTCCCAGGACACGCTCAGCAAGCGCTGCGAGAGCGCCGACGGCTCGTTCACGCTCTCGGGCTTGAGCGACGGCACGTGGAAGGTGCGCGCAACCGCGCTGGGCTACGCCGACATGAGGCCGGTCGACGTCACCATCCCGGGCCACGCCACGGCGCTGACGCTGGCGATTCCGCGCGCGGCTTCGATCTCCGGCCGCGTGCTCGACCCGCAGGGCAAGCCCGCGCACAAGGCCGTCGTCGAAGTCGAGCACAACGGCGAACAGACGTCCTTCTCGATCCTCGGCGGCTCCAATTCCGCAACCGCCGACAGCAAGGGCAACTTCAAGTTGCGGCGCGCGCCGGTCGGCCGCGTGAAGCTGACCGCGACGTTGCCGGCCTTCGCCGACAGCCCGCCACTCGAGCTCGAGCTCGCCCCCGGAGCAGTGCAGGAGAACCTCGAGCTGCGCCTGCGCGCCGGTGCGCGCCTCACAGGAGAGATCCGCGCCAGCTCGAGCAACAAGGGCGGGACTTGGACCGTCAACGTGCACAACGAGGCGGCCAACGAATGGAAATCGACCGAGACCGACGCCGCGGGGCGCTTTCAGTTCGACGCGCTGAGCGGTGGGACCTACCAAGTGAACGCGAGCGCCCAGCAACATGCCGAGGACGGTGAGGTGAGCGTGGGCGCGAGCATCTCCAAGCGCGTGGAAGTGCTCGACGGTCAGACTGTGCACATCGTGCTCGGAGCCGAGAGCGGTGCCCTGGTGACCGTCAGCGGCTCGGTGCGGGCGGGAACGCGAGGCATCGACGACGCGGAGATCTCGATCTCGCGCAACGACGACGGCGAGTACCTCAATTCGAGCGTGCGCACCGACGCCGGCGGGCGCTACTCGATCGCGCTGCCTCCGGGGCGCTACTGGTTCAACGTCCAAGCCGACGGCACGCAGATCTCGAGGGAAGTCGTGGTCGCCTCGGGCGCGGCGCAGAACGAGGACTTCGAGCTCGGCGCGGGCACGCTCCGCGGGCGCGTGGTTCAGCGCGACGGAACGCCCGTGCGCGGTGCGCAAGTCACGCTGCGCGTCGACCGCGCCGAGAGCGAGCTGCATGCGGAAGGCATGTACGGCAACGCTACCACGCGAGACGACGGCACGTTCGAGTTCGCGAACCTGCGCCCCGGCACCTTCTCCGTCACCGCGTCAGGACGCTCGTTCCGGCGACCGAAGGCGACGCGCAACACACAGTTGGGGCGAGTGAGCAAGCGCGGTCTGGTGCTCGCGGCGGGCGCGACGATCGACGGCATCGAGCTCGTGATGGACGAGGGCGGGGCCATCGTCGGGCGTGTGACGCGCGCCGACGGCACGGCGCCGGACCGGGCCTGGGTCTCGGTGCGCGAGGCCGACGGCGAGGCCATCGAGGGTCTGTTCGATCACGTCGGCAGCGACGGCCAGTACCGCATCGAGGGCCTCGCGCCCGGGCGCTACTCGGTGCGCGCCAGCGGCGGCGACGAGATCTCGGCGGAGAGCGCAATGGTCGAGGTGGCCAGCGCCGCCGAAGTGCGCGTCGAGCTACGGCTCGAGCGCGCGGGCTGGGTGGACGCGGTCGTCGAGGACTCCACGGGCGCGATCGTGGGCGCTTCGTTCGAGGTCGTCGACGCGACCGGCCGCAGCAGCTCGTTCGGGCTCGGCGGCACGCAACCGACGGGCGGCGAAGGACGCTGGCTCGGCCCGCTGTCGCCGGGCACCTACGAGATCAGGGCCACCAACCACGACCGCAACTCCGGCCGCGCGTCGGTGCGCGTCGAAGCCGGCGGTCACGCGCAGGTGCGCATCCGGCTCGAAGCCAACTGACGCCCGCGGATTGCCTCCTCAACAAGCGCTGCCGCGCTCGATACCTTGCGCGCCCCGCGCCAGCGCTCCGCCCGCGTCGGCTCGCAATGAAGTTCCTCGCCTCGGTCAAGGTCCGGCTGTTCCTGATCTGCTGGATCGTCTACAGCACGTTCTTCGCCACCAACGTGGTGCGTGAGCACTACCCGGCGTTCGCCTTGATCGACCGCGGCGACTGGGTGTGCGACCGCTACGCCGGGATGCACTGGGACTTGTTCCGCCACACCGACGGGCACGTCTACACCGGCAACAACGTGATGGGCTCGTTGATCGCGGTGCCGCCGCTGCTCGTGTTCGATCCCCTGCTCGACCGTCTCGAGCAGCACTCGCTGGCCAAGCTCGCCGAAGCGCGCGCCGCGGGGCGCGAGATCGAGGCCACCTACGACACGCGCTATCCGCTGCGCCAGAAGATGTTCCGGCAAGTGAAGGAGGCCGGGCTCGACCTGCGCTTCGGCGCGTCCACGGCGATCACTTCGGCGTTCCTGATGGCGCCCTTGTGCGCGGGTCTGGTGGTGTTGATGTACGCCACGCTGCGCGCACGCTCGGTGGCGCGCGAGCGCGCCGTGTGGCTGGCGTTCCTGTTCGCCTTCGCGACGCCCGTCTTCTATCGCTCGGCGCACCTCAATCACAACGTGTTCCTGATGGTCGCGCTGTTCGGTGCGTTCCTGCTCTTGTGGCCCAAGCCAGGTGAGCGCGAGCCGTTGTCGATCTCACGCCGCGCGTGGGCTGGCTTCCTGTGCGGAATGGCGCTCTCGCTCGATTACGCCGGAGTCGTTCCAGCCGGCATGTTGGCGCTGTACTTCGTCGTCTCGCGCGCCCGACGCGCCGGGCTCGCGTGCGCCTTGCGCGAGGCCCTGCCGTGCGTGTTGGCGGCGCTGCCGCCGCTGGTGTTCCTGCTGGGCACCCAATGGGCGATGTACGGCGACGCCTTCACGCCCGGGCAGTTCGTGATGCCCAAGCAGAACGAGTACGTCGACATCGGAACGCGCGGCATCGCCCTGCCCAGCCCCGAGATCTTCCTCAAGAACTTGCTCAGCCCCAGCTGGGGTCTGGTGCCCTTCGCTCCGCTGCTCGTATTCGCCTTCATCGGCGCGGGGGGAACGCGCGAGGAGCAGCGCGTCCTGCCGCGACGCGAGCGCGTCTGGGTGTGGTTGTTGGCGACGAGCTTCGCGGCCTTCTGCGCGATGAACGTGTATTCGCTCCTGCAGTTCAACACCGGCTTCCGCTACCTGCTGCCGTTGGTGCCGCTGCTGTTCCTGCTGGCCGCCGATCCACTGGCGCGCTTGGAGCGCCGCTGGCTCGCCGCGCTGAGCTGCGCCGTCGTGTTCCACGCTGTCGTGCTCTCGATGACGCGCCACGTCAGCGACACCGAAAACGACCTGCGCAAGGCCGCGGTGCAGCTGGGGGTCGAGGCCTGCGAGCTCGAGGGCTACTGGACGCTGATGCTCAGCGAGACGCCGGTGCCGCAGTCGTTCGTGCGGCTCTGCAACGAAGGCCCGCAGCTTCCCTGGCTGACCGTCTTGCGGCAGACCTCGCCGCACGTGGCATGGCTCGGCAATCCGTTGCTGCCCGCCGGAGTTTTGTTCGCGGTGGGAGCCCTGTGCGTGCTCTTGTGGCGCCTGGGAAGCCGCGCCGAGCGCGCTGGCGGCGCTTGACACCCGCAATCGCGGGGTATGCTTCGCCACCTCGATCCGATGACGCACGCGCTGCCCAAAGTTCGGCTGGTGATTCCCTGCCTCAACGAAGTCCAGCAGCTCGAATGGAGCGTCGAGACCTGCCGCGCCTTCCTGGCGAAGGACTTTCCCTACCGCTGGGAGATCTTCGTGGCGGACAACGGCTCGAAGGACGGCACGGCCGAGCTGGCCGAGCGCTTGACCCAGAAATACCCGGGCCAGGTCGGCTACTTCACGATCCCCGAGCGCGGCCGCGGGCGCGCGCTGCGCAAGGCCTGGAGCGAGTGCGACGCCGACATCGTGGCCTACACCGATGTCGATTTGTCGACCGAGCTCGAGGCGCTGACCAAGCTGTGCCGCGCGATCCACGAGCAGGGCTGCGACATCGCCACGGGCTCGCGGCTCCTGCCGCAGTCGAACATCAAGCGCGGACTCAAGCGCGAGGTCATCTCGCGCTGCTACAACGTCATGATCAAGCTGATGTTGTTCACGCACTTCTCCGACGCGCAGTGCGGCTTCAAGGCCGCGTCGCGGCGCGTCGTGCGCGACGTCGTGCCGCAGATCCGCGACCAGGCGTGGTTCTTCGACACCGAGCTCTTGGTGCTGGGCGAGAAGCAGGGCTACCGCATCGCCGACATCCCGGTGAAGTGGATCGACGACGACGACAGCCGCGTGAAGATCGTCAGCACGGCCTGGGAAGACATCAAGGGACTGTGGCGCCTGCGCAAGCTCCTGTGGAGCCGCGCCTGGCGCGAGCGCCGCGCCGCGGCCGGCACGCCCGAGCGCGCTTGATCGGCGACGAGCCCGCGTGCGGATCAACCGCTCGCGCGCGCGACATCCGTCGCTGTGGGCAAGCGTGGCTGGGTCTTTGTTGCCTGCGGTATTCGCCTGCCGCGCGTTCGACGGACGAGCGAAAATAGTGGCCCTGCCGCGCGGTGATCCCGCGCATCGAGCGCGAACGCCGCGCGAGGCACTCGAACACTCGGAACGAGGAGGGTCTCGCGATGAAGCTCATCTGGACGGCCATGCTCATGGCCTCGGCGACCAGCGCACTTCCTGCACAGACTTGGGACATCGGCGACGCACAGCGCGGTGGCGCGCCGCCGCAGACGATGGCTCCCACGGCGAGTTGGAGCGACGACTTCAACCGCGCCGACGGCGCGATCGGTGGGTCCTGGACGGTGCTCAGCGGCACCTGGGCGGTGTCGGCCAACCAAGGTCAGCACGGGCCGGCGGTGACGCACGAGATCATCCAGCACAGCCTGGCCTCGAGCTCGTATGCGAGCGCGGTCGCCGAGCTCGACGTCTTCGACAACGCCGGAAGCGTGTACTACACCGGGATCCACATCGGTCTGGGTGGCAGCGACGCGATCTTGGTCAAGCTGCAACACCAAGGCACGACCGTCGGCCAATTCACGCACATCGGCCTGTACCACAAGAGCGGGACGATCTGGAACTTCTGGAGCGGAACGGGCACCGGCTTCGCGGCGCTCAGCGCGCCCTTCACGTCGGGACGCCTGCGCGTGTACTGCTCCAACGCCGACACGCTCGTGGCCGAGATCGACACGGACTTCGACGGCGCGCCGGATCAGAGCTACAGCAGGACCGGAGTCGCTGCGCTGGCGCCGAACTTCGGAACGAGCTTCGGGATCGCCGGCTACGGCCAAACGACGTTCGACAACTTCCGCGCGAGTGACACGCGCGTTCAGGTGCTCAGCGGCAATTCGCCCTACCTGCGCTCCTATCTCGACTTCGACAATCCCTTCGTGGCCAGCGGGCCGATCTCGCCCGTCTCGCCGGTCTTCTACCAGTACCACGACATCGGATCCGTGACGCCCTTCGGGAACTGGTACGCCGCGGGTGACACGATCACCTCGGGCTCGAACGACAGCGGCCAGTCGCTGGTGGTCCAGGGCGCCGCAACCCTGGCGGTCGCGGGCGTGGGCGAGGCGCTCAGCCAGCCCGCCGCGGGCGCGGGCTTCGAGATCCAACTCAATGTCCCGACGCGCGAGCTGGGCTTCTTGTTCGTCGACCAGGCGGGCATGAGCTTCGACGTCGAGCTCCTCGCAGGCGGCATCTCGCTCGGCCACCAGCAGTCGGTCTACGCCAGCGCGTTCCCCGCTCCCCCGCTGCACGTGGCGCTGGTCGACGGCTGCACCTTCGACCGCGTGCGCATCACCTTCCTCGCGGGAACCGGCGGCGTGGGCCTAGACATCTTCCGCGTCGACACCTCGTACTTCGAGGGCAACACCGGAGGAGCGCTCACCGGGACCGGCGGTGCCTATCCGACGACCTTGCCGGGCGCGGCGTTCGAGTCGAGCTTCATGCTGCCCTGGGACGCGCGCGCGATCGAACGCGTCTCGCTGCTCGGCCTGACCCACACTTGGGTGGGCGACGTGAGCGCGGTGCTGTTCGACCCGACCGGCGCCGGCCACATGCTGTTCAACCGCATCGGGCTGACCGGCGGCACGTGCTGCGGCAGCTCGTACGACTTCAACGGCCACGTCCACGTGGTCGAGAGCGGCGGCGCGCTGTTCCCCACCAACGCGGACATCACGACCAACGTCTACAACCAGTGGTTCGGAACCTGGCCCAGCGGCACGAACGGCATCTCCAACACGCCGCTGTCGCAGATCCCCGTGATCCCGGGCGGTGTGTACACGCTGCGCATCTACGACTGGTACGCCTCGGCGGACGTCGGTGCGCTCTCGAGCTGGTACGTCTTCGGCCGGCGCGGCGACGAGTGCTTGCCGTTCAACTACTGCGCGGCGGGCAGCACTTCGAACGGCTGCATCCCGCGCATCGCGGCCAATGCCCACCCGCGCGTCGGTCACGGCAGCTCGTGCGTGATCGTGGCCACCAATGTCGAAGGCCAGAAGAACGGGCTGCTGTTCTATGGCTTGCGCGCCACGCAGAGCCCGTGGTGCGCCGCGGGAGGCTCGAGCTTCCTGTGCGTGAAGCCGCCGACGCAGCGCACGCTGAATCAGTCGACGGGCGGGACCGCGGGCGCTTGCAACGGCGCGCTGGTGCTCGACTGGAGCAACTTCCAAACGACGCACCCGTTCTCGCTGGGCAATCCGTTCACGGCGGGTGACGTGGTGTTCGTCCAGGGCTGGTTCCGCGATCCGGCGGCGTGCAAGACGACCAGCCTGACGGGCGGACTGGGGCTCGAGTACCAGCCGTGAGCGCTGCTCGCTCTCGCCGGCCCCGGGCTGCGGCTGGGGACGGCCGGGAGCGGACGCGGCGAAGCTGAAACGCGGCGCCCGGGTGGAGCCGACCGGACTGTCGGGTCGCCACCCGGGCGCTGCTCGTCGCGCGAAAGCTCGACCGGCGGCGACGAGCCGTCCCCGAATCGGAGCGCCCGCCGGGTTCTCCGGAGGCGGAGCGCAACCAGCGCACGCCAGGCGCATAACAGGCACGCTCCAGGTGACGCGCTGCTGGAGCCATGGGAAGATCCCGAGCGCCGCGCGCGTCCCTAGCTCCCTCCCGCCGCCGCGGATCCTGCCCGACCATCGGCCGCCCACGCTTGCACTCCATGCCGACGACCACGACTCGCGTTCCGAGCACGGACCTTTCGCAGACCCAAGACTTCATCCAAGGCGTTCGCGCGCGCGTCGGGACGGTCGTCGTCGGACAAGACGTCGTCGTCGAGCGCCTGCTGATCGCGCTCTTCTCGGGCGGACACATCCTGCTGCAGGGCGTGCCGGGCCTGGCCAAGACGCTCTTGGTCTCGGCGCTCTCGAAGTCGATCGACCTGGGCTTCGCGCGCGTTCAATTCACCATCGACCTGTTGCCCAGCGACATCCTCGGCGCGGAGGTGCTCGACCAACGCACCAACGAGTTCCGCGTGCGCAAGGGCCCGATCTTCACCAACCTGCTGCTCGCCGACGAGATCAACCGCGCGGCCCCGAAGGTCCAAGGAGCCCTGCTGGAGGCGATGCAGGAGCGCAAGGTGACCATCGGCAACGAGAACTTCCGCCTGCCGGCGCCGTTCCTGGTGATCGCCACGCAGAACCCGGTCGAGCAAGCGGGCACGTTCGAGCTGCCCGAGGCTCAGCTCGACCGCTTCATGCTGGTGCACCGCCTGGAGTATCCGTCGCGCGACGAGGAGCGCGAGATCCTGGCGCGCAACGCAGCCCTGGGCGTGAAACGCCAAGACAAGGGCGCCGTGGTGCAGACCGAGTTCGACGTGCTCGACCAGAAGCCGGTCGGCTCGACCGAGGAAATCGTGGCCGCGATGGAGGCGGTCAACTCGATCCACGTCAGCGAGACCTTCGTCGACCACGTGGTCGAGCTCGTCAATCGCACGCGCGTGCATCCCGACGTCGAGCTCGGTTGCAGCCCGCGCGCCGGCATCTCGCTGATCAAGGCCTCGCGCGCCCGCGCCCTGATGCACCGCCGCGCCTACGTGATCCCGGAGGACCTGTACGCGTTGGCCGAGGACGCGATGCTGCACCGCATGCGGCTCAAGTACGGCGCGGTGGCCGAGGGCCGCACCTCGAAGCACGTGCTGGCGGACATCCTGCGCTCCATGGGCGGCTCGGCGGCAACCCCCGCCGGTGCGTGACGCGCCATGCGCGCGCCGGAAGGCTTCATCGAGGAGTTCGCGACCCTCGACTCGCGTCAGTTCGCGATCGCGATCCGCAAGCTCGCGGACAGCCTGAGCTACGGCATAGACAAGTCGCCCTTCGTCGGCGGCGGCACCGAGTACGTGCAGTCGCGGCCCTACCAATGGGGCGACCCGATCCGCTCGATCGACTGGCGCGTCACGGCGCGCACGCGCAAGCCGTACGTCAAGGAATACGAAGCGCCCAAGAGCATGCCGGCGTACTTCTTCCTCGACACCTCGGCCTCGATGACCATCGCCTCCGGGCCGCGCAGCAAGTACGAGCTCGCGCTGTACATCGCGGGTGGCCTGGCCTTGGCGTGCCTCGACCGCGTCAGCCCCGTGGGCCTGATCGGTGTCGGCGAACGCACGATGCGCGTGCAGCCGAGCCTGTCGCGAGCGCGCGTGCTGCAGTGGTTGTTGCAGTTGCGCACGTTTCGTTTCGACGAGTGCACACGCCTGGGGGCGCGCATCTTCGAAGTCAGCCCGAGCCTCGGACAACGCTCGCTGATCGTGATCTTGAGCGACCTGCACGATGCCCAGGCGCTGACCGCGATCAAGCACGTCAGCCAGGTGCACGACTGCGTCGTGCTGCAGCTCGTCGACCCCGCTGAGCGCGGACTGAAGGGCTCGGGCTTCTTCCGCGCGCGCGAAGCGGAGACCGGGCACGAGTTCGTCACGCACGGGCGCTCGCAGTGGGTCGACGTCGAGGCCCACGTAGCGGATCTGCGCCGCGCGGGCGTCGACCACCTGCGGCTCTCGACCGACGAACCCTGCGCTTCGGTCCTGCGCCAGATGTTCCGCAACCGCGGCGCCGTCGCGCGAGGTGCGCGATGAACTGCCGTGGAGTGTTGCGCGCCTGGGCCTTGGCTGCGCTGTGCTCGGGGCTCCAGGCCCAGGACTCTTCGACCGTCGGCATGCCCGCGCGCCTCCGCGATCTGGTCCTGCCCGGAACCGAGCTCGAAGTGGTCAACGGCGACTCGCGCGCACCCGTCGCGCTGCGCATCGTCGCCGCGCGGCCGCACGGCGACGGCTTTCGCTACGAGCTCGAATACTGGGGCCTCGATCCCGGCGCGCACGACTTGCGGCCCTACTTGCGCCGCAAGGACGGCACCTCGACCGCGGACTTGCCGGCGATCGCCGTGCAGGTGAATTCAGTGCTGGCGGAGCCGGGGCTAGTCGCGCCGCACGATCCTGCGCCCAACGTGGTGCCGGGTTTCGGCGGCTACCGCACCTGGATGGTCGCGGGCGGCGTGGCGTGGGCCGTGGGGCTGATCGCGCTGCTGGCCGCCGGTCGCAAGCGCCACGGCGTGTTGCGGGCCGCTCCGCAGCGACCGCGGACCCTGGCCGAGCACCTGCGCCCACTGGTCGAGCGCGCCATGCGCGGCGAGCTCTCGCGCGAGGAGCGCTCGCAGCTCGAGCTCAGCCTGGTCGCCTACTGGCGCCGGCGACTCGCGCTGGACGAGCGCAGGCCAACCGAAATGCTGAGCGAGCTGCGGCGCCACGCCGAAGCCGGTCCGCTGCTCCAGAGCCTCGAGGACTGGCTGCACCGGCCCGAGCCGGCGCGCGACGTCGACCTACAGCGCTTGCTCGCGCCCTACCGCGACTTGCCTGCGGAAGTGTTGGAAACGGCCGAGCTCGAGAGCGCCACCGGAGGAGCTCGCTGACGATGGAATCGCTCGACGCCTTCCGCCATCCGGGCGTACTGATGTTCTTGGTCGTGCCCGCCGCACTGCTGTTGTGGACCTGGCGCCGGCGCGGTCGCGCGATCGCGCTGCCCTTCGACCACGCGACGCGCGCGCGCAGCACGTGGGTGCGCCACCTGTTGCGCGTCGCCGAGTGCCTGCCGGCGCTGCTCTTGGCGATCGCGATCGCGATCCTGGCCGGGCCACAGTCGTGGGCCGAGCCGCGCTCCAAGCGCGCGTTGACCAATATCCAGTTCTGCGTCGACGTCTCGGGCTCGATGCTGGCGAAGTTCGGCGAAGGCGACCGCTACGACGCCTCGATGCGCGCCATCAACTCGTTCCTCGATCGGCGCACCGGCGATGCCTTCGGGCTGACCTTCTTCGGCAACAGCGTGTTGCATTGGGTGCCGCTCACCAGCGACGTCTCGGCATTCCGTTGTGCGCCGCCCTTCATGCACCCGAGCAACTTGCCGTCGTGGTTCGGTGGCACCGAGATCGGCAAGGCCCTGAGCGCTTGCCGCAAGGTGCTGGTCGAGCGCGAGGACGGCGACCGCATGATCGTGCTCGTGACCGACGGCTACAGCTCGGACCTCGGCGACGGCAACGACGAGCGCATCGCCCAGGAGCTGCGGCGCGAGAACATCGTGGTCTACACGGTGCACATCGCCGAAGGCGAGATCCCCGACCAGGTCGTGCGCATCGCCGCGATCACCGGAGGCGAGGCCTTCAAGCCCGAGGACACCGACGGCCTCGACCGCATCTTCGCGCGCATCGACCAGATGCAGAAGGCGCGCTTGGAGAAGACCCAGCCCGAGGCCAGCGACGACTTCCAGCCCTGGTGCGCCGTCGGGCTGGGAGTGCTCGCGACCTTGGTGCTGACGCTGTTCGGCCTGAGGTACACGCCGTGGTAGAGCTCGAGTACCTGCCCGAGATCGCCGCGAGCGCGCTGCTGGTGCTCACCCTGGGCGCGGAGTGGCTCCACGAGCGGCGCACCAAGCGCATGGCGCGGCTGGCCTTCGGACCGCTCGGCCGTGCGGCGGCTTGGGCACAAGCGGCGCCCTACCTGCGCTCGCTGGCGGTGGGCGCGCTGACCTGGGGTCTGGCGACCTTGTTCGTGCTCGTGCCCCAGAAGCACTCGACCGACGGTGGCGCGAGCGTGAGCGACGCGCGCGACCCGCGCCACATCTTGATGGTGCTCGACGTCAGCCCGAGCATGCGGCTGGTCGACGCGGGACCGCAGCGCAAGCTCAGCCGCATGCAGCGCGCGCGCGCCGTGATGGAGTCGTTCTTCGACCGCGTGCCGCTCTCGCGTTATGCGGTCAGCGTGGTCGCGGTCTACAACGGAGCGAAGGCCGTGGTGGTCGACACCACCGACTTCGAGGTGATCCGCAACATCCTCGGCGAGTTGCCCATGCACCACGCCTTCCGCTCGGGCAAGACCAAGTTGTTCGACGGGCTCGAGGAGGCGGCGCGCATCGCGCAGCCCTGGAATCCGGGAAGCGCCACGCTGGTGCTGGTCTCCGACGGAGACACGGTGCCTGCCACCGGGATGCCCAAGATGCCGGCCTCGATCCGCAGCACGATCGTGATCGGAGTGGGCGACCCTCAGGCGGGCAAGTTCATCGACGGGCGCAATTCACGCCAGGACGTCGCGACGCTCAAGCAGATCGCCGCGCGCCTGGGAGGCGTGTTCCACAACGCCAACGAATCGCACGTTTCGACCGGCCTGCTGGCGGAGGCCTTCGGTCTGGAGTCGGAGAACCCGTTCGCCGCGTTGACGCGCCGCGAGTACGCCCTGCTGGCCTGCGCGCTCGGCGCACTCCTACTCGCAGCCCTGCCGGTGTTGTTGCATCGCTTCGGGACGCAATGGCGCCCCGGCGTCGTCGAAGACAAGTGGATTCCGCGCCCCGTCGAAGCGCATGCGCAACGGGCGCAGCGGGGTAGCATGGTGCGCGCCGCGCTCGCAGCTCGGCCAGGGACAGAGGAGGCTCGTTCGTCATGAGAAAGCTGGTCTTGTTCGTGTGGTTGCTGGTGCCGGTCGCGGCCGCGGCCTACCACTACGGTCCGGGGCAGGAGCGCATGCGCTCCGACGACGCGTCCGACGCCGCCGAGCGCGCGCTGGCGCTGGTGCGCGAAGCGCGCGAAATCACCGCCAAGGAGGGCGAGAGCGCGGCGCGCGGCACCTGGGCGGAGGCCGAGCAGGCCTTCACCGAAGCGCTGGCGGACTTGCCGGCCGAGCACGTCGCCCAAGCGCGGCAGCTCAAGCTCGAGCGCGCCAAGGCGCAGATGTACATCTCCAAGCTGCCCGAGGCGCGACGCGAGCTCGACACCCTGGTCGACGAGCTCGACGACGATCCGCAGGCCGACCCGGCGCTGGTGGCCTCCGCGCGCGACGCCCTGGCGAACGCGATGTACTACAACACCTGGCTGATGCGCCTCGAGGGCGCACCGCGCGTGGAATGGGAGCGCGAGATCGACGCCGCGCGCCAGAACTACAAGCTCGTCGCCGAGCACGCGCGAGCGCGCTCCGATGCGCCGGCGGCCAAGAGCGCCGAGGAGAACCTCGAGTCGTCGATCCGTTTGGCGCGCCTGGACATCAAGGAGCTCCAGGGGCTGCCCTTGCCCTCGCAGTGACAAGGCTGTGGGAGCGGCCGCGGTCGCGGCAGCAAGAAGCCTGGCAAGCAGCCGAGCAAGGGACAGCAACCCGACGACGCGCGTGGGGCCGGTTCCGGCCCGCCGCCGGACGGTTCTGGCTCTTGATGGTGCGTGGTGCTCGAACCGTCGTCGTCGTTGGCTCTTGATCCGTCGTCGTCCGTGATCGGCGTTGCTTTCGTCCGCGGCGCAGGCGTGCCGCGCGAGGTTGGAGAATGGGCATGAACCTGCGTTGGACTGCGATTTCGTTGGCTGCGGCGCTTCTCCTGGGAGGCCGCGCGCGCGCCCAAGAAGTGATGTTCTTCGACGGCGGCGAGGAGTTCTTCGACGGCGGCGAGGTCCAGGAAGCTCCGGGGCAGAACGGCGAGACGCCCGCGGCCAAACCCGGCCCGCGCACGGAGAAGCTCAAGAAGCTCGAGTTCGACCGGCGCCCGTCGGCGATCCTCGCGGCCTGGTCGAAGCCTCCGGGCGCCAAGAAGGACGCTGCGACGGACGGCGCGGAGCTGAAGACCGGAGCCGTGCCGGAGAGCGAGTCGCCGCAGCAGCAGGCGGTGGCGGGCGCGCTCGCCAAGCTGGGTTACGTGGTCTCGAGCACGCCGGCCGCGGGCTCGAGCGCCGTGGTGTCGGTCGCGGGCACGCCCGCGCTGACCGCTGGCTCCGCGCCCGCACCCGCACCCGCGGCGAGTGGAAGCGTGGCCGCGACTCCGAGCGCCCCGGCTGTCGCGGTCAGCGGAACACCGCTCAGCGCTGCGCAAGCTCCCGCGGGCGGCGCAGCGGCGACCAGCGCCGCGCCAGCGAGCTCCACCGCGGGCGGCGTCGCCGCCGACGATCCCGACGCCGCGAAAAAGGCCGAGGAAGCGGCCCAGGCCAAGGCGGCGGCGGATGAGGCCGCGGCCAAGGCCAAGGAAGCGGCGGAGAAGGCTGCGGCGGAAGCCAAGGCCATCGACGAGGAGCTCGCGACGCTCAAGCGCAACGTCACGCTCGGCGATTGGCCCGCGGTCAAGAGCTACCTTGCCGGACTCGCCGACGACGAGAAGAAGGCGGGCTACGAGCAGATCCTCAAGTCGCTGCAGGAAGGTCCGCGCCAACGCCCCAACGTCCCGCCGCAGGGTCAGCAGTACATCGAGAAGAACGTGTTCTCGCCGGCCGACGTGCTCGGCCTGGCCGCGGCCGCGCCCCTCGAGATCAGCAAGGAGAACCTGGCGCTCCTGGGCAAGATCCTGAGCCAGTCCCTGACCCAGGGGCACCAACTCGCGACGTTCCTCGCCACTGTCAAGCCGCGCGTCGACGAAGAGGGCTTCGCGCTCAACCGCCGGCGCATGGCGCTGGTGCTGGTCAACGCCAACCAAGCGGCGGCGATGGGCGACTACCTGCCGAGCTTCGAAGAGGCCGAGAAGGCGGGCGACCGCGACGGGCTCAATCTGATCTCGCGCTGGTGCCTGGCGAAGCACGACGAGGACAAGAAGGTCGCGTGGCTCGAGCGCGCCTGGTCCGCGACGCAGGCCGTGCTCGCCGTCGGTGAGGTCACCGAGGAGGCCAAGACCGAGGCCATCACGCGCGCCGTCGACATCGCGCCCAAGATCCGTGACGAGCTCGGCCAAGCCTGGCTCGACGAGAGCTTCGCGGCGCGCCCCGAGCGCGGCATGGAGATCCTGGCCGCGATCGGCAGCACGGCCTCGACCACGACCTCGGCCAAGCCGCTCGACCTCGATCGGCGCCAGAAGCTCCTGGAGCTCCAAACCACCGCCACCAACGCGCTGCTGAGCGCGGCCCCGGCCCTGGCCGACCAGTGGAAGCCGCAACTCAACCTGCTGGCCTCGAACTGGCTGCGCGAAGCGCAGATCACCTATCAATTCGACGACTCGACCTCGCTCGGCCCGCGCATGCAGCGCGATCGCTACGGCAATTACTACTACTACGAGGACGAGTACGGGAACAGCTACTACGGCGGCCGCGGCAACTACCCGACGCCGATCAAGGCCGGCCAGGTGCTCGAGAATCGGCCGACCGCGGAGTGGATCGCGCGCCTGGACGACACGCTGCAACCGCGGCTGTCGATGATCTTCGCGCAGCTCTATCTCAAGGTCGGCGAAGAGAGCGACGCGTTCCCCTACATCGAGGAGCTGGCGCGCACCAACCCCAAGCCGGCGAAGGAGCTGGTCGACGAGTTCTTGCGCGTGTGGGCCAAGAACCACGATCCCAACCAGTCGAACAACCGCCGCAACCCCTATGTCTACTTCTATGGCTTCGACGAACGCGCCAACGCCATCCCGCTGACGCGCTCCAAGCAGGAGCGCAATCTGATCGAGCTCGGCCAATGGGTCGCGCGGCTGCGCGCGCTGTCGGTCGAGATCGACCAGAAGCTCGTGGCGCAGGCGTTCCGCTCGGCGCACAGCACGGCCGAGGTGTTCCGGTTGGAGTCGATGGAGCTGATCTTCGGCCCCATGCAGCAGCTCGAGCCGGCGATGATCGCCGAGCTCGTGCAGACCATGCGCGCCAACCTGGTGGCGGTGTGGCGCGACCCCGCGCTGCAGAAGGACAAGAAGACCAACCGCAAGCAGAAGGACATCGAGGCCGAGGTCGCGCGCGGCTACGAGCTGGCGCGCACGACGGTGCAAGCGGCGACGGCGTCGCATCCCAAGAGCTGGGAGCTGGCCTTGGCGCGCGCGGCGATCGAGCACGACCAAAATGAGTTCGAGCACGGTCTGAAGAAGAGCGCCGACTACTCGCAGCGCCGCGACGCGGCCTTCGCCAGCTTCGCGCGCGCGGGCGAGCTGTACACCGACGCCGCGGCGACTCTTGCGACCGAGAAGGAGACCACGCAGGTCTTCGAGACCTGGTTCTACGCGGCGCTCGGCGCCTGCGACCTGGCCAAGGTCGACCACGAGAAACAGCTCGTTGCGGCCGAGATCCCCAAGATCAAGGCGGCGCTCGAAGGCCTGCCGGCCGAGCGCGCCGAGCGTCACATGGAGATGTTCGGCAACGCGCTGACCACGCGCATCGGCTCGGCCAATCCCGCGGTCAAGTCGCGTTACGTGCGCGAGGGCCTGGCGATCACCGGCGAGACCAAGATGACGCGCGAGCTCGCGCAGCTGCACGGTTACTACAAGGACCTGGTGACCGAGATCCAGCTGCGCGCGACGATCGACGGCTCGACCGCGGTCGGACACGGCGAGCCGTTCGGGTTGGCGATCGATCTGCGCCACACGCGCGAGATCGAGCGCGAGGCTGGCGGCTTCGCCAAGTACCTGCAGAACCAGAACAGCCAGAACTACGCCTACAACTACGGGCGCCCGCTCGAGGACTATCGCGACAAGTTCGAGGAGGCGGCGCGCGAGTCGCTCAAGGAAGGCTTCGAGGTGCTCTCGATCACCTTCAACAAGCCCGAGACGACCTCCAAGGCGGATGTCGAGTACGGCTGGCGCGTCACGCCCTACGCGTACCTGCTGCTCAAGCCCAAGAGCCCCGCGGTCGACCGCGTGCCGCCCCTGAAGCTCGACCTCGACTTCCTGGACACCTCGGGCTACGCCGTCTTGCCGGTGGAGTCCGCGCCGATCGTGATCGACGCCAAGGAACCGCGCGGCGAGCAGCGCCCGTTCACCAAGCTCGCTCTGACGCAGACGCTCGACGAGCGTCAGGCCAAGTCGAAGAGGCTGATTCTCGAGATCAAGGCCAGCGGCATCGGACTGGTGCCGAGCTTCGACGCACTGCTCGACTTCCAGCCGGAGGGCTTCGACATCGCGGCCATCGACGACCGCGGCAACTCCCTGGCGAAGTTCGACGACGAGGGCCAGGGCGTGGTCTCCGAGCGCATGTGGACGGTGACGCTCACGGGTCGCGAAGGCGTCGATCGCTTGCCGGCGACCTTCACCTTCGGCAAGCCCAAGCTCGACACCACCACCCACGAGCGTTTCCGCTACGTCGACGCCGATCTGGCCGCGGTCGGAGAGACGGTGCCGCTCGACTACGAGTACGGTGAGAAGCGCTCGACCTGGCCCTACTGGCTGGCCGCCGCCGCCGCTGCCATCGCGGCCGTGGTGTTCGCCCTGCGCCGCACGCGCCGCATCGAGCAAGAAGTCGACAGCGGGCCACGTATCCCCGAACCGCTGACGCCCTTCACCGTGCTGCACTTCATGCGGCAGATCGAAGGCGCCAACCACCTGCCCGAGGACAAGCACCGCGAGTTGGCCGACGAGATGGCCACGATCGAGCGCCGCTATTTCGGCGACGACGAAGGCGCCGAGCGTCCCGACCTGCGGCGTATCGCCGAGAAGTGGGCCGCGCACGCCTCGTAGAGCAAGCCGCAAAGGAGCCCCGGCGGGCGTGACCCAGCGCGTGCGGGACTGCGCAACGCTCCCGCACTCCGGCGCCTGACGCCCGAGCGCACCGAGAGCGGCACCCGTTGCCTCCGGGGCGCGGCTGCTCGACCTCGTCGGCGCGCGGGCGCGTTCGGTGCGACACAGCGGATCGCGGCCGGCGCACACTACGCTGGAGCGCCCCGATGACCAGCGACTCCAACTACCTGCGGCTCGAACGCGAAGGTTGTGCGCCGATCAAGGCCTGGGTGCGCGGCGTCCCATTCGACGAGGGCGCGCGCGCGCAGCTCGAGCACGTCGCGCGCCTGCCCTTCATCCACAAGTGGGTGGCTGCGATGCCCGATGTGCACCTAGGCATCGGCGCCACGGTCGGCAGCGTGATCCCGACCTACCGCGCGATCGTCCCGGCGGCGGTCGGCGTCGACATCGGCTGCGGCATGCTGGCCACGTTGACCACGCTCAGCGCGAACGACCTGCCCAACGATCTGAAGGCCATGCGCGCGGGCATCGAGCGCGGCGTGCCGCACGGCATCTCCAAGTCACGCGGCGGGCGCGACCGGGGCTCTTGGGGCGAAGCCCCCGCACGCGTCGAGCGTGCTTGGGCCGAGCTGGCGGACGATTTCGCGCGCATCGCGTCCAAGCACCGCGTGCTCAAGCACGCCAACACCCTCTCGCAGCTCGGCACGCTGGGCTCCGGCAACCACTTCATCGAGGTCTGCCTGGACGAGTTGGAGCGCGTGTGGTTCCTCTTGCACTCCGGCTCGCGCGGTGTCGGCAACAAGATCGGCACGTATTTCATCGAGCTCGCCAAGCGGGACATGCAACACACCCTGGGCGCGCTGCCGCACCGCGATTTGGCGTACTTCAGCGAGGGTGCCGAGCACTTCGAGGACTACGTCGAGGCCGTGTCCTGGGCTCAGCGTTTCGCTCACACCAACCGCGCGCTGATGATGCAAGCGGTGGTCGAGTCCGTGCGGGCGCTCCCGGGCCTGCCGCGCTTTCAGGCAGGTGTGATGGCGGTCCACTGCCACCACAACTACGTGCAGCGCGAGCGCCACTACGGAGCCGAGGTGTTCGTGACCCGCAAGGGAGCGGTGCGCGCCGGCGCAGGCGAGCTGGGCATCATCCCGGGCTCGATGGGCGCGCGCTCGTTCATCGTGCGCGGCAAGGGCCACCCCGAGAGCTTCGAGTCCTGCAGCCACGGGGCGGGCCGGGCACATTCGCGCACCAGGGCGCGCGAGCTGTTCTCGATCGCCGATCACCAGCGCATGACGGCGCACGTCGAGTGCCGCAAGGACCGCGAGGTGATCGACGAGACGCCCGCGGCCTACAAGCCGATCGACGCCGTGATGGAAGCGCAACGCGACCTGGTCGAGATCGTGCACACGCTGCGTCAGGTGGTGTGCGTCAAGGGCTGAGGATCTCCGCGGCACTCGGGGCGCGAGGGAAGTCGAGGCCGCGATTCACTCGAGGCCTCCGCGCCACTGGGATCTCGCCCGAGACTGCGGAGGAAGCTGGAGCGCGGAAAGGCGCCGCGAAGACGCGCGCGCTCGACACCCAAGAAAAAGCCCGCCGGTGTCAGGAGCACCGACGGGCTTCCGTCGCGACGCTTGCTTGGACTCGGCCCGCGTGCAGTTCAGGAGACCGCCCGCGGACGACACCAAGTGAAACCACGAACGTCGAAACGCGGCATGACGAGTTTCGAATCCGCCGAAAGTCGCGAGACTTCCCAGGGTCGGCCCGAATGCCCGCGAGGGCGTTGTGCCAACGAAACTCGGCGGCGTCTACGCTTCGTATCTGCGCGCGGCGGATGCCCCTGGGTGAGCGCGACCTCTAGGATGAGCGTCCCCCATGGCACGCACACCCCTCTCCTCGACGCTGGTCAGCATCGCCTTCGCGGCGATGTTGGCCTCGGTGTGGTGGCTCGACCACCGCGCCCACTCGGTCGCGCCCCCGACCTCGCAGCCCGCGCCCGGCTTCCGCCTGCTCGAGCGCGCCGCCGAGCGCGGCATCCGCTTCACGCACCGCGAAACCACCCTCGACCCCAAGCTCGCCAACATCGCGCCCCACGTTTCGGCCATGGGCGCAGCGGTGTCGGTGGTCGACTTCGACAACGACGGCTGGAGCGATTTGTACGCGACCTCGAGTCGCTTCGGCAGCGCCAACGCGCTCTTCAAGAACGAGCGCGGCCAGTTCCGCGACGTCGCGCCGCAGGCCGGGCTGGCCGAGCTCAACCGCGCCGGCGAGGGCGTCTCGATGGGCTCGATCTGGGCCGACTTCGACAACGACGGATTCGAGGACGTGTTCGTCTACAAGTGGGGCTGGCAGCAGCTCCTGCGCAACCGCCGCGACGGGACCTTCGAGGACGTCAGCGCGGTGAGTGGCGTGCGGCGCTGGATGAACTCGAACGGCGCCTGCTGGCTGGACTACGACCGCGACGGTTTCGTCGACCTGTACGTCGCTGGCTATTTCTCCGAGCGCGTGGACATGTGGAACCTCGCCAGCACGCGCATCATGCAGGAGAGCTTCGAGTTCGCCAGCAACGGCGGACACAACGTGCTCTTGCGCAACCGCGGCGACGGGACCTTCGAGGACGTGACCGCGGCCACCGGTTGCGACAGTCCGCGCTGGACCTTGGCGGTGGCCGCCGCCGACATGGACGGCGACGGCTTCGTCGATCTGTACCTCGCCAACGACTACGGGCCGGAGGAGCTGTTTCGGAACGTCGGCGGTGAGCGCTTCGAGCTGTTGCGCGGCGTTGGTCTGGAGGAGTCGTCGAAGAGCGGCATGAGCGTGACGCTCGGCGACTTCGACAACTCCGGGCGCTTCGGCGTGTACGTCACCAACATCTCCAAGGAGCGCTTCCTGTTCCAAGGCAACAACCTGCGGCGCAATCGCCTGGCGGAGAGCGGCAAGCTGTTCAACATCGCCGACACCTCGAGCACCAGCTCGCGCGCCATCGTCGATTGCGGTTGGGCCTGGGGCGCGCAGTTCGGCGACCTCGACAACGATGGTCGGCTCGATCTGTTCGTGGCCAACGGCTTCGTCTCGGCCTCGCGCGAGCGCGACTACTGGTACGGCATGTCGAAGGTCGCGGGCGGCGCGGGCAACCTGTTCGAGGACGCGACGCTGTGGGAGCCGATGGGCGACGCCAGCCTGTCGGGCTACGAGGTTTCGCGCGTGCTGCTCAACCAGGGTGGCGGGCACTTTCGCGACGTCGCGGGTCAAGTGGGCGTCGACGACGAGTTCGACGGGCGCGCCGTGGCCTTCGCCGACCTGGGCAATCGCGGCGTGCTCGACGTGATCGTCGCGAACCAGAAGGGTCCGCTGCTGGTCTACGAGAACCAGCTCGCCGCGCCGCGGCATTGGGTGCAGCTCAAGCTCGTCGGACGGCGTGGCAATCCGAGCGCGATCGGCGCCGAGGTCACGCTCGAGTTCGCGGGTGCGCGCCAGGTGCAATCCGTCCAAGCCGGCAGCGGTTTCTGCGCGCAAAACGAGCGCCGCTTGCACTTCGGGCTGGGCGACGCGGAGCGCGTGGATCGCGTTACGATCCGCTGGCCCAACGGCGCGCTCCAGGTCCTCGGCGGACTCGAGCTCGACCGCATGCACACGCTCGAGGAACCGCAACCGTGACGGCCACCCAACTCGCGCCCAGCGCTCCCGCAGCGCGCGGCATCTGGTCCAAGATCAAGCCCAATCACCTGGTCAGCGCGCTGGTCACGCTGATCCTCGTGCTCGGCCAATGGCGCTTCAAAATCCTCGAGAGCCACCCACTGACCGGGCTGTGGTTCATCGACGACTACCTGGTGCTGATGACCTCGCTGGGCACGTCGATGTTGAGCGAGGCGCTCTTCTCGCGCTGGCTGCGCGGGCACTGGTCGAGCGTGTTGTCGGCCTACGTCAGCGGCAACTCGATCGTGATCCTCACCAAGCCCCAGGCCGGGATCCTGTGGCCGTTCTTCCTGGGCGCACTGATCTCGATCACCTCGAAGTACGTGCTGATGTACAGGAACCGCCACCTGTGGAACCCGACCAACTTCGCCATCAGCTTCATGCTGCTCGCGGCGCCGGGCTCGGTGGCGATCCTGAGCCACGAGTGGGGCAACGAGCCCTGGACCGTGGGCGTGATCTGGTGCGTGGGCTTGCTGGTCGTGACGCGCGCCAAGCTCTTGCACATCACGCTGACCTACCTGGTGTGCTTCGTGATGCTCGGGGGCCTGCGCGCGGCGCTCAACGGCTCGAGCTGGTTGACCGAGATCGCTCCGGTCACCGGCCCGATGTACCAGCTCCTGATGTTCTTCATGCTGACCGACCCGCGCACCACGGTGAGCTCGACCAAGGGTCGCATGCTCGTGGTGGTGCTGATCGCGCTCGCCGAATGCGGGCTGCGCATCGCCAACGATCAGCACCAAGCCTGGGCCGCGCCCTTCGCCACCGCTCCGGCGATCTTCGCGCTGGCGGTGATCGGTCCGATCGCGATGTGGCTCGACCTGCGCAAGCAACCGGTGCCGCTGCGCGCCGGCCTGGCTACCACAGCAGCGTGAAACGCAGCGGCGGTTCGCCCGCGGCCGCGTCGGCGGTCACCAGCAGGTCCCTGCAGCGGATTTGAGAGCCGCGAGCGACGGCGAACTGCACCATGCCGCTTTCGTCGCTCAGGCCGTGCAACGGGCGCGTCGAGCCGTCGGCGCGGATCTCCAGGCCGTCGACTTGCTCGAAGGCGACCGGCTGACCGAAGCGCACGACGTCGAAGAGCACGATGCAGGCGCTCGAAGTGAGCTCGACGCCATCGGCCGGCGCACGCACGTCCTTGCGCGAGGCGTCATCCAGCTGTTCGGCGTTGACGATGTGCACGTTGTAGAGCTGCGGTCCGAGCCCGACGAGCTCGTAACTGCCGTCGCTGCGCGATCGAGCGCTGACGCGCTCCCACTCGAAGTGCCCGTCGATCCACAGGAAGCGCGACTGGTTGACCGTCGGTGACGGGAAGCGCGGCGGAACGCCGGTCAGGAATGCGCCAACCGTGGCTTCGAAGGGCCGGCCCGAGTTCGAGACCGTTCCGCGGATGAGCTCGCCGCGCTCCACGATCATGTCCGGCGGCGCGCGACGGCTGGTCCCCAGCACCACGGTCGAAGGGCGGAACTGATCGGTGAAGGCGATCAGCGCCAGCTCGCTGTCGCAGTCGACGTCGAGCTGGTACGCGTGCGTGCGCGGATCGACCTGCGCGACGACCTCCGGGAATTCCTGCGGCCGGCCGTTCTGCAAGCGAAAGGCGGCCACGACGATGCCGAGCTCGCTGCGTTCGGAGGTGAAGGCGCGGCCGGTCAGCACGCAGCGCCAGGGCAAGGCGATGTTCGCGCGGAGCTCCAGCGTGCCGCCGACCTCGAAGTCGGCGCGCGTGAACGGCACTTCGAGGTGGGTCTCGCAGGGCGCGGAACCGTCGAGCACGACTTGGAATCGGACGACGTTGGGCAATACGTCCATTTCGCGTTGGAACGCGTGCGAGAGCTCGATGCGAAAGGCGTGCTCGGCATCGAGCGAGCCCCACGCGGCGAGCGAGGCGTTGCCGTGGTAGGCGCCGTGCGCCGAGGTCCCGGGTCGCGCGATCACCAGCGCGTGATCGAGCACGCGATCATCCGAGGTCACGCGCCCGATGGCGACGATGCGCGCCCATGGCTGGCGCGGTTCCTCGGACGGCGGAGGCGCGCTGCGCTCGCGCGGGTCGGGCGCCGCGGTCAGCTCGCTCGGCTCGTCGGATGAGGGCGGAGTCGCGGGTGTGGGCTCGAGCACATGGGGTTCCGAACCCGGCGCACTCGACCCGCCGCCGGGCGAGGTGCGCGTGACCCAATACACGGCCAGCACCGCCGCGAGCAGCGCCAGGACCCACGGCCAGGCCTTCGAGTTCGAGGTTCGCGTCACGTCCAGCGCAGCATCGCACGCCAGCCGCGACGACGCGAGCGCGCGAGCCGCGCTCAGCGCCGCAACGCGTCGGCCCCGCCGGCAGCCGCGAGATCGCGCAAGCAGGCCTCGTTGTAGGTGTCGAACTCCTCGAGCCGGCGCACGATGTCGGCGTGCTGCGCGACGTCCGCCGCGCTCCAGGAAAGCCCGCTCGGATCCGCGCGCAGGTCGACCGTGCGCAGCGTCCGGCTGCGCACGTCCAGTCCCCACTTGCGCCCGGCCTCGATCAAGCCGAAGACGCGCTCGGTGCCGTAGGAGCCCAGGAAGATCGGGCTCTCGCCGCGACCGTCGAACAGGCTGCGTCCTTGGAGCGGCAGACCCTCGAGCGGTAGGCCGAGCAGATCGAGGATCGTCGGCACGACGTCGACTTGGCGCGCGACGGGCAACGCGAAGCGGTGCAAATCGACGCCCGGAGCGTAGATCACGAGCGGCGTGCGGTGCCCGTTCTCGGCCAGCGAGCTGTTGCGCGGAGCGAACGCGCCGCCGCGGAAGTCCTCGCCGTGGTCGGCGGTGATCACGTACAGCGTGCGCTCGTGCACGCCGAGCCGCTGGTGCAGCTCCACGATCTCGCGCAGCACTTGGTCGGCGTAGCGCAGCGCTCGCGCGTGCCGTTCCTCGTCGGGGCCCGGCGTGAAGCCCGGGTAGCGGTAACCGAAGTGCGTCGACTGCGTGTAGTACGAGAGGAAGAACGGTTGCCGCTGCGGCAACACCGCGTGGTCCCAGAGCATCATCAGCCGATCGTCGTTGATCGCCGGACCTTGCTCGACGAAAGGCACGTTGCGCGCCGCGGCGATCTCGCGCAGATCGAGGAAGCCGACGACCTCGTCGAAGGCCATCTGACGGAACATCGTGCGCTGGCCCTGGTAGTAGAGCGTTTGCGGCGACACGAACCAGCTCGCGTAGCCCTGCTCCTTCAGCGTGCGCGCGAGTCCCGGGGTGCGCTCGATGCCGCACTCGAGCACCTCCATCGAAGTCGACGCGTACAGCCCGCTGTAGAGCCCGAACGTGGCCTTCGCCGAGTTGGCGACCTGCGCGTAGCACGGCACGCACACGCCGCCGCGTTCGACGAGCTCGCGCAGGAAGGGCGTGGTGTCGGCGCCGCGCGAGCCCAGCGAGGTCTGCTCGAGCGCGGTGCTCTCGAGCACGTAGAGCACGACGTTCCAGCCCTTGGCCAGCGCGATCGACGGGTCGCGCACGCAGCCGAAATCCTCGCGCGTCGCCAGCCGCAACGGTTGGTCGCTGCGCCGCGAAGCGTGGTCACGCACGCCCTCGGGACGACGGTCGATGCGCAGCAGCGTCGCGACCGCGAAGTTGCGGTGCAGCCCGTAGGGCAACGCCGGGCTCGCCGCGACGGCCACCAAGAGCACGGCCACCGCGCCCGCGAGCGGCCAGCGCAGGCGCGCCGCGCCAGCGCCCAGACCGCCGGCGAAC
Source organism: Planctomycetota bacterium (assembly GCA_020853575.1). GTDB lineage: Bacteria > Planctomycetota > UBA1135 > UBA1135 > F1-120-MAGs118. The sequence goes on along the minus strand of JADYYP010000017.1, from coordinate 96,105 downwards.
CTCCCGACCCAGGGCCACCAGGGGAGCGAGAAGGCCCCCGCGAGCACGACCAGCGAAGCGCACGCCGAGCGCCAGTAGCCCCCGCCCGTGAACAGCGTGAAGTCGGGGCCGAGCGTGTCGATCTCGCGCAGGCTGAAGGCGATCCAATCGACCGACAGTGGATGCAGGAAGCGCACCTTCATGCGCGCATCGACCATCTGGGCCGCGAGCAACGCGAACGACAGTCCGATCAGCGCCAGGTGACCGAGCTTGGGGCGTCGCGCCAGCGCGAACAGCCACAGCGCGGCGAGCGCGCACCACGCGAGCAGGTCCTGGACACATGCCACGAGATAGACACGCGAGCTCCACTCCTCCTGCACGCGGAAGTTGTCGGACACCAGACCGTAGGCCTTCCAGAACGCGAGCAAGGCGAACAGCGCGGCCAACCCGGCGGCTGCCGAGCCCGAGCGAAGGCGCGGCGCGAGCGTGGACTCGGGCGGGGACGTGGGCTTCATGCGAGGACGAACGGCTCGAACGCGCCCGCGCTTGAGTCGGGGCCCGGCGAGAGTACTCGATTGCGTGCACGCTTGGGACGAGCTCGGCGCGACGAGACTCGCGCAGGCGCGCGAGCGCGGCTCGGCCGCGGAAGATCCGGCACGGACCGCGCCGCTAGGGGCACGAGTTGGCGCACATCGAGATCGATTCGACGCTCTCGAGGCGGCTCCAGGACACGACCTTGCCGTACACCCAGGGTGTCCCGCAGGGCTGCGCGACATGCACCAAATAGGGCTCGCCGGGGAAGAGCCACAGGTCCGCGCGACCTCTGTGATCCGTCGCCAGATCGGCCCTCCCCGACGAGCTGCCGCGACCCACTCCGGTCAAAGTGACGCCACGGCGATCCACGAATTCTCCTGCTTGATCGATGCGCAGCTCGACGTGCGCCAGCCGCGGCCGGATCACGACGCCCTCGCTCGGAACCTGCACCAGCTCGACCGGGTCCATCTCGGTCCACCACTCGCGGTCGATCCCCAGTCGCAGCTCGTAGTTTCCGGGAGCGAGGCCCGCGAACACGAAACGACCCTGATCGTCGGTGCGCACGGCCTGGGACTCGGCCTCGAAGCCCGAGGGGCTCCACAGGAAGCCATGGCGCCCCATGCGGTCCTTGCGCAACACCGGGTGCTCGCGCGAGAGGTACACCCAGGTGCTCGCGCCCAGCGAATGCCGTGTCAGATCGACACGACCGGCGAAACGTTGGCCGCGGTCGAGCACGAAGGGCGCGAGCGCCACCTCGAGCTCGTCGAAGGTGTAGAGCGTGCGCGTCTGCGGCAAGTAGCCCTCGGAGAACGCGACCACCGCGAAGCGGCCGTCGATCGGGAGCGCGAGCTCGAAGAGCTGCTCTGCACGCTCGACCTGCGCCTCGGCGACCAGCGCCACCGGCGTCTCCCCGGCGAGCTTCCAGACCTCGACCTGCACTCGGCCTTCGGAATCGAAGCGTGTGGCGGAGCCGACGACGCGACAGATCGGCTGCACGCTGCACGAGAACGCCAGGACGATGCGATCGCCGCGGGCGAGCCGCTCGCCGTCGAGGGCGCGACCGCCCTCGGCCAAGGGGACGAAGACAGCCGCGGGCTCGAAGTTGCGGTGCAGCAGCTGCACGTCGAATCCGAGCGGCAGCTCGCGGGCATCGCCGAGGGCCTCGCTGACATCGCGCTCGAAGGTCCCGTCGGGGCGCGCGCACGCACTGAAGCCCAGCAGGTCGTCGGAGATCCAGGGCGAGCGCTCGAGCGCCGCGCTGCCGCTCGAGGTGCTCGTGAGCGCCTCGAACTCGAACGGCGCGCTGCTGGGAGTTGGCGCCGAAGCGCGCTCGAAGCGCGGGTAGATGCGGATCTCGAACTCGGGTGCTCGCGAGCGAGCACCGAGCAGCGTTCCGGAGACGACCACCGACGAGCGCCGCGCGCCCGATGGCCTGACCTCACTGCGTTCAGGCTGGTTTGGGCCGGTGCCCTGGCCAATATCCGCCGCCGGAGGCGCGAGCGAGAACTCCGCGGGTTGGCGCTCGCGCCGCGCATCCAACTCTGCGCGCGGCTGCGGCTCGGCGGGCGCTCCGAGCTCTCCCGGAACGCGCGTCGACGTCCAGAGCACGGCGAGAGCACAGCCGGCGACGCACATGGCGAAACCCAACTTGAGCGCGTGGTTCATCGAGGCTGCGAGCGGCTTTCCGCGTGCGGGGCTCGGGCTACGCGAGCACGGCGCGAACGTGAGGCGAAGTTCGAGATCGTCGCGCGGCGACGCGCGGATCGCCGCGACGCGGCGAAACTCTGCTACCCTGACGCGCGGAGTGGAACGCCAAGCGCACAATCGAGCGGTCGAAGGCGCGGGCGACGCTGGCGATGCGCTGAACGAACGCGTCTACGGCGAGCTGATGGAGATCGCTCGCGAGCGCATGCGCGGCGAGCGCGCCGGCCACACCCTGCAGGCGACGGCTCTGGTGCACGAGGCCTGGATTCGCGTGGCGCGCCTGCCGACCCCCGCGGACCGTGCCGAGTTCCTGCGCGCGGCGGCGCTCGCCATGCGCCGAATCCTGATCGAGCACGCACGCTCGAAGGCACGGCTCAAGCGCGGCGGCAGCGAGCTGCGCGGCGACGCGGAGTGGTCGGAGATCGCCGATCTCGCGCGCGACGAGGATCTGGCCAGATTCGTGGCCCTCGACGAATCGATTGCGCGCCTGGAGAAGCGCGATCCACGCGTCGCGGAGATCGTGCGCTTGCGCTACTACGCGGGACTGTCGGTCGAAGACACGGCCGAGGCCCTGCGCGTGTCGCCGCGCACGGTCAAGCGCGAGTGGAGCTACGCACGCGCCTGGCTGCAGCGCGAGCTGGCTCCGCGCGACTAGCCCTCGACGCCTTCGGGCTCGCCAACTTCGAAGCGCCCCCGCTCGCCGATGAACACCGAAGCCTGGAATCGCGCCAAGGAACTGTTCGATGCGGCGCTCGCCGTTCCGGCGGCCGAGCGCGCGGACTACGTCGCCAGCCAGACGCGCGGCGATCCCGCGCTGAGGCGCGAGGTCGAGGAGTTGCTCGCGGCGCACGAGCTGCGCGGGCTGGGCGTCGAGAGCGGCGGCGCCGGTCAGTTGCTGGCGCAGCTCGACGGCGAGCAGCCCGGGGCGCGCATCGGCCCCTATCGCTTGCTCGAGCGCATCGGCGAGGGCGGCTTCGGCCTGGTGTGGATGGCGGAGCAGGATCAGCCCCTGCGGCGCCAGGTCGCGCTCAAGGTCCTGAAGGCCGGGCTGGACAGCAAGCAAGTGAGCGCGCGCTTCGAGGCCGAGCGCCAAGCGCTGGCGCTGATGGAGCACCCCTCGATCGCGCGCGTGTTCGACGCCGGCGCGACGGCCAGCGGTCGCCCGTACTTCGCGATGGAGCTCGTGCGCGGGCTGCCGATCACCGAGTTCTGCGACCAAGCCAAGCTCTCGACCGACGAGCGCCTCGAGCTGTTCCTGCAGGTGTGCGGCGCGGTGCAGCACGCGCACCACAAGGGCGTGATCCACCGCGACCTCAAGCCATCCAACGTGCTGGTCACGCTGCGCGACGGCACGGCGGTCCCCAAGGTGATCGACTTCGGCATCGCCAAGGCGCTCCACGGGCGCCTGACCGACGCGACGCTGTTCACCGAGTTCCGCCAAGTGCTCGGCACGCCCGACTACATGGCGCCGGAGCAGGCGGGGCTGTCGGAGGTCGACGTCGACACGCGCGCCGACGTGTACTCGCTGGGCGTCCTGCTGTACGAGCTGCTCACCGGCACGCGGCCGTTCGAGATGCGCTCGCTGCTCCAGCAAAACGTCGAGCGCGCGCTGCGCACCCTGCGCGAGGTCGATCCGCCGCGGCCGAGCACGCGCGTCAGCAAGCACGACGATTCAGCGCAGCTGGTCGCGGCCCTGCGGCGCACCGATCCCGCGGCGCTCTCGGCGCGCATCCGCGGCGACCTCGACTGGATCGTGATGAAGGCGCTCGACAAGGACCGCGTACGCCGCTACGAGACCGCGTCGGCGCTCGCCGACGACGTGCGCCGCGCGTTGACCAACGAGCCGGTGAACGCGCGGCCGCCCAGTGCGAGCTACCGCGTCACGCGCTTCGTGCGGCGCCACAAGCTGGGGGTCGCGGCGGCCGCGCTGGTCGGGCTGAGTCTGCTCGGCGGACTGATTTCGACGTCGTTGGCGCTGGCCCAGGAGCGCGACGCGCGGCACAGGTCGGAGGAAGCGGAGCTGGCTCGAGCGCACAGCGAGGGCATCGCGCGGGCCGAGGCGCAGCGCGCGCGCATGGGCATCGATTTCATGACCAGCATGCTGCGCAGCGTCGGCCCAGCGGTCGCCGAAGGCCGCGACACGGCGCTGTTGCGCGAAGTGCTCGACTCGGCTGCACGGCGCGTCGAGAGTGAGTTGCACTCCGACCCGGTGATCGAGGCCGAGCTGCGCGGAGTGATCGGCGAGGTCTACCGCCAGCTCGGAGAATTCGAGACCGCCGAGACGATGCTGGCCGCGAGCCTCGAGCTCACCCTGCGCAGCGCGCCGGAAGATGGCCTGCTCGTCGGCATCGCCCACAACAACCTCGGATTGGTCCAGTACCACCGCGGCGAGCTCGAGGCGGCCGAAGGTCACATGCGCGAGGCCCTGCGCATCCTCGAGCTGCGGACCGAGGATCCCGCGGAGCACCTGCTCGACACGCGCTCCAACTTCGCGGCGTTGCAGCTCGCGCTGGGCAAGCCCGCCGAGGCCCTGGCGCTTTTCGAGAGCAACGTCGCGACGCTGCGCACGCGCGCAGGTCCCAACGATCCAATGCTGGCAGCCGAGCTTTCCAATCTGGCGGCCACGCAGCACGGCCTGGGTCGGTTCGTCGAGGCCGAGGCCGGGCTGCGCGAAGCGCTGGCGATCCTCGACGCCCGTGGCGCGGGCGACTCCAGCGACGCACTGCGCATGCGCACCAACTTGGCGGCGGTGCTGCGCGGGCAGGGCAAGGCCGAGGACGCGGTGCGCGTGCTGGCGGATTCACTGAGCTCGATCGAGCGCGTGTTCGGGCCGAGCCACCCCGACGCGATCACGGCCCACAACAACCTGGGCGCGGCGCTGTACGCCGTCGGGCGCAAGGACGAGGCCGAGCGCGAGTTCGTGCGCGTGCTCGAGGAGCGCCGACGCATCTACGGCGAGCGCAGCGCCGAGCTGATCCGTCCGACGCTGTGGCGCACGCGCATCCTGCGCGACCGCGGTGAGCACGCGCGCGCGGTGGAGCTCCTGCGCGAGTGCCTCGCGGGCGCCGTCGAGGCCCTCGGAGCGACGCACCGCGAGACGCTTGGCCTGCGCGCCGAGCTGGGGGCCACGTTGATCGCCGCGGGAGATGTCGACGGCGCGGAGGCGGAGCTCGCCGACGCCTGGCGCGACGCCGCGGGCTTGGCGCTGGAGGACACGGAGCGCATCACGGTCCGGCGCTACCTGGGGGACGTGCTGCGCAAGCGCGGAGAGTTCGCGCGAGCCGCCGAGATGCTCGCGGGAGAGCTGCGCCTGCAGACTGAGAGTTCGCCGGCACGCGCCGCGGCGCGGGCCGAGTTGACCAAGGTCCTCGAAGCCTGGGAGAAAGCCCCCGGGGTCGACGCGGCGCGCGCGGAGCTCGAGACCTACCGCGACTTGTTGCGCTGAGGGTGGCCGCAGGAGGGCGCGACCGGCGCGCTCCACGAGCAACCCTGACGTGCGCGCGAGTTTTGCGGGCGAACGGAACGCAGACGGCCGCGAGCCCTCCGGATTCCGGCGCACCGCACGCGCGTCGCCGCCCTACCATGGAGTCATGCTCCCCCTCTTCATCGCGGCGTCGTTGGCGGTTGGTGCTCAAGGAGAGACGATTCACCCGACGAGGCTGATGGTGAAGCTTCGCCAGGGTGCGAGCGCGCGCGAGGTCGCCGCCGCGCATCGCCGCATCGGCGCGCGCGTGCTGCGCGACATCCCGCAGATCCGCTGGCAGGTGGTCGAGGTCTCCGGCGATCTGCTCGAGTCGCGCGACCAGTATCGCGCGACGCGCGAGGTGTTCGAGCGCGCCGACTTCGATCGCGGCCGCAAGCCGGCCTACACGCCGAACGATCCGATGTGGCCCGGCATGTTCCACATGGTGATGATCGGCGCCGACCAGGCCTGGAACACCCAAAAGGGCAGCCCGAGCGTGGTCGTCGGCGTCATCGATACGGGCCTGACCACGACGCACCCCGACCTCGCCGCCAACGTCTGGTCGAACCCCGGAGAGCTCGCCGGCAACGGGATCGACGACGACGGCAACGGCTACATCGACGACGTCCACGGCTACGACTTCGCCTACAACGACCCCACCCCCGACGACGTCTTCGGCCACGGCACGGCCTGCGCGGGGATCATCGCCGCGCTGCAGGACAACTTCATCGGCGGCTGCGGCGTGGCGCCGCTGTGCAAGGTCGCTGGCGTCAAGACCGCGATCGACTCGGGCTACCTGTACGACTCCGCCAACGTCCCCGGGATGGTGTACTGCGCCGACGAGGGCTTCGAGGTGATCTCGATGAGCTTCTACTCGGACGACGTCACGCCGGCCGAGCGCGATGCCATCGACTACTGCTGGGACCACGACGTGGTTCCGGTGGCCGCGGCGGGCAACGACGCGCGCGTGTTCCCCTACTACCCCGGCGCCTACGAGAACGTGATCGCGGTCGCGGCGCTCGACACGGGCTTCAACAAGGCGGGCTTCTCGAATTGGGGCTCGTGGGTCGACGTGGCGGCGCCTGGGGTTTCGATCACGACCACCACTTCGGGCGGGGGCTACACCACCGGTTTCGCGGGCACTTCCGGCGCTTGCCCGCACGTCGCGGGGCTCGCGGCCCTGCTGCGCGGCGCCAATCCGACCAAGACCAACGCGGAGATCCGCGCGGCGCTCGAGAACGGCTCGATCCCGGTGGTCCAAGCGCCGTTCGGCGAGTACACGGGCTACGGCCGCATCTGGGCGCCGGGCGCGCTCAATTGCCTCTCGGGGACGTGCTCGACCAGCCCGGCGCGCTTCCACTTCCTCGCGCCCTGCGGTGGCAGCCCCAGCGAGCTCCCCACCGGAAGCACGGCCGACAAGCTGCCGCCGTTCATCCTCTACGGCACGCACTTCGACGTTCCGCTCAACGCGCGCCTGCTCTACCCCAACTTGCAACAGGTGCAGCCGGTGCGCCGCACGCGCAACGAAGTCGAGCTCGCCGGCGTCAGCAACGCGATCAACAGCTATTTCGTCGCGCTCAACGTCAATCAACTGACGCCGATCACCTGGGAGAGCACCAGCGGCTGGCACTACGCGCCCAGCGACCTCGGCACCTCGGGCCCGGGCAATCCCACGACCAGCGGCGCGTTCCTCGAGACCTACCGCATCGACGGCACGCGCGCGACCTGCACCGCGCGCAACGACGGCTGGATCTACACGGAGCTGGTGCTGCGCAAGGTGCTCGTGCCCGACATCGACGCCATCGAGGTCGTCTACAACCGCGCGTACACCAACACCAACGGCACGGAAATCATCGAATTCTACGATTGGTCGACGGCGAGCTTCCCCTATGGCTCCTTCGTCACCGTTTCGGCGACGCCGGTCAGTTCAGGCCCAGCGACCACGCTCGTCACCGCGCTCCCGGGCAACGCAGCTCGCTTCCGCGACGACGAAGGCACGATGTACGTGCGCATCTCGGTCAACGGGGCGAGCTCGAACGGCAAAGTCGAGATCGATGGCTTCAAGGTGATCGTCCACTGAGCCCCGGCGGTTGACCCCAAACGGCGGAGCGCGGTCGACGCTCCGCCGTGCCCACCTGCGGCGCGGCGCCGGTGGGTTCGGCGAGGCCTCGCACCTTCGCGCGACTTCGAGCCCGAGCTCTCCGCTCGCACAAGCAGGGATTGCTCGGAGACTCGCCATGGGTATCAAGCGCTTCGTCAACGACGCCAGCCACAAGGACGTCTGCCCCAAGGACTGCTCCATCTGCCGGCAGGCGACCGACCCGGTTCCGAACGACCAGCCCACGCAATGGTGCTGCACGTGCACCAACGGCGGAGATCAACTCGATATCTACGTGCCGCTGCCGATCCCCGAGTTGATGATCGCCGCGGACCAAGGAGGCCCTTCGCGCCGCAAGTCGCGCACGGCCAAGATCGTTCGACCGCGCGCACGCGGCAAGCAAGAGCTGGCGGTCGTCGGCGGTGAGGGCGAGCGCGCGAAACGCGCCGCGACAGGCAAGCGCGCGCCGAGCAAGCTCGCCAAGGACAAGCTCGCCAAAGGCAAGCGCGCGGCGGGCAAGCCCGGGAAGGCCTCCAAGCACGGGAAGGCCAAGCCCAAGACCGCGCAAGATCGTCGCGCTCCGGCCGCGGCGAAGCCCTCCACGCGCCGCCGGCGCTAGCTACTCGTGAGGAGCCGCGCCCGGCGGGCAAGCCGGGCACGGCCACAGGGGCCGAGCGACGCGCAATCCGGTCGCCGGGCTGCGCGACGTGTCGGTCGCGTTGCGCGCCACCCCCCACTGCGCGTCGCGGGGATCGGCGTGCCAGGACATCCCGCGCACGAGATGCGTGGCGTCGTGGGCTCGTTCGGACAGCACCGCGCCGTCGCCGGGACGCGGCGGAGAGTCGAGCCCGCCCAGACGCGTCGAACGGGTCCACTCGGAGACGTTGCCGTCGCTGTCGAACAACCCGAGGGCATTGGGCTCGAAGGCGCCGACCGGGCTGGTGTTCGCGCAGGCGTCGGCGATGTCCTCGACGCTGTTGTCCGCCAAGATCGAGATGTTCTCTCGGTCGCGCGCCGCCAGCGGATCCTCGCCGAACCAGAAGCGGGTGCGGGAGTTGGCGTAGACCGCGTAGTCCGCCTGAGCGTCGAACATCAGGCGCAGCTCGAAATGCGCCGCGAAGCGCTGGCTCTCGGTCCAGGTCACCGACTCGACCGGGCGACACCACTCGCCCTCGATCGCGGCGAAGTCCGGGGTGTCCGGCCCGGCGTGCTGCGGTCGAGCGGCGAACGCGGACGGATTGCTGCCCATGGTGCGCCACCACTGGGCTTGCGTGACCTCGTACTTGCCGGCGAAGAACGGGTGTAGTTCGACCTCGAGCAGCGCATGCCCCTGCGAGCGGTGCAGATTGTACCCCGTCGAGATGGTCGCGGTCGCGCCGGGCAGCAGCACGAGCACGATCGCCGTGCTGGGCTCGATCTCCCAGCGCAGCGCGTTGTCCGGTGCATCGCTGTGGCGCGGCAGCGTGCCGCTGTCGAGCACGGCGAACTCCCACAGCCCCGTGTGCTGGTCTGGGCCGAGCGGCACCAAGCCGAGCTGCGGTTCGATCCGCAGCGCGGAGCCGTCGGGCAGGGCATAGCGCGGTTCGCGCGCGATGGCCTCGATCGCCGCGCGCCAGTCGGCGTCGCGCTCCTCGATCGAGCGCCGACGCAGCGTTCGCGCACGCTCGAGATCCGCGTGCAGCCGCGAGCGCTGGAGCGCCAGGGCGTCCAGGGAGCCGAAGAGTTCGCGCCACTGGCGCTCGACGGTCTCGTCGACCACTTCGTCGGGAAAATCGCGGTGCTGCTCGTGGCCGGGCCGCGAGGCGAGGATCGAATCGGCCCCGGCCAGCCATTGCTCCAGCGCCGCCACGTTGCTGGGGATCATCGGTCCCAGGTCGAGCGCGCGCGCCATGGCGTCGTCCGCGCGCAGGCGATCGTTGACGCGGTCGGCATCGCGGCGAATGCGCTCGCGCTCGTCGATTTCGAAGCGCAGACGCAGGGAAAAGGCCGCCAGCACGACGCTCAAGATCAGTGCGGCTCCGCCGACCGCGAGCACCAGCGCTCGGTTGCGCACCATCCACTTCGTGAGCGCCGTCGCGACTCCCGTGCGGTGCGCCTTGACCACGCGGTTCTCGAGGTAGGCGCGCAGGTCGTCGGACAACTCGAGCATGCTCGCGTAACGCCGCTCGCGCTGGCGCGACATGGCCTTGTCACAGATCGCGACCAGCTCGTCGGGCGCGGACGGCGCGAGCCCGATCAGCGGCGTCGGCCCGCGGTGCGCGACGATCGAGGTCAAGTGCTGCGGCGACTCGATGCCCTTTTCGTCCGAGTAGGGCCGCGCGCCCGCCAACAACTGGTACAGGATCGCCCCCATCGAATACACGTCGGAGCGCTCGTCGAGCGTGTCGCGCTCGCCTGCGGCCTGTTCCGGCGACATGTACGCCGGCGTGCCGATCACGTCTCCGGCCTCGGTCTGCATCGACGAGTCGGAGCTCGAGAATTCCTGCCGCGCCGAGCGCACACGCTCGGGCGCGTCGGGCCGCTGGGAAGCGGAAGCGCCGCTCGCTGGACCGTCGACCAAGCGCGCCAGCCCCCAGTCGACCACGTACACCTCGCCGAAGCGGCCCACCATGATGTTGGCCGGCTTCAGATCGCGATGCACCACGCGGCGGTCGTGCGCGAACGCCAGCGCTTCGCAGGCTTTCAGCAGCACGCTGACCGCGCGCGTCGTGGTCCAGCCGTCGAGCCCGGCGCGCACCGACCCGAAGACCACTTCGAGCGTCACTCCGCGCACCATGCGCATGGTGAAGAACAGGCGCCCGAGCTCGTCGACACCGATGTCGTGCACCGGGACGATGCCGGGGTGGTCGAGCTGGGCGGTCACCTGCGCTTCCTCGAGGAAACGGCCGATGGTGCGCGCGCTGGCGGGGTGCTCCGAGCCGTTGGCGATCGGCGTCACCGGACCGCGCAGCAATTTCATCGCGACGAAGCGCTTCAAGTCGGCATCCCAGGCGCGCACCACCTGGCCCATGCCGCCGCGGCCGAGAACGTCCTTGGATCGGTAGCGTTCTCCGGGCTTGCGCTGCGCGCGCACGCTGCGGAGCAGCTCGTCGATCTCGCGCGTCTCGCGCTCGTCGCGGGCGAGCACGACGCTCGGAACCGCCTCGGGACCGAGTTCCTCGGAGAGCTTCGCGACCAGGCCCTCGCTGGGAGTGCGTCCACCGACGGTGCCGGCCAGGCGCAGCCAAGTGCGATACAGCTCGCGCACTTCACGCTCGAACTGCGGAGCGCGCGCGCAGGCCCGATCGATGTCGACGTCGGCAATGGCGCCGTCATCGCCCATTTCCTCGAGCAGCACGCGCTCGGCAACCTGCCACGGGTCTTCGGAACCTTCGCTGGTCACGCTCGTCTCCCGTGGCGAACCTACATCGGCGCCCGCGGAATTGCGATGCGGCGCGGCGCGGGGCCACGAACGGCGCGGAGCTTCAGGCCTCGAGCCAGCGCTGCGCGATGCGGTCGGCGTTGGCCATCAGCGTGAAGGTCAGGTTCTTCGCGGGCAAGAAAGGGAAGGTCGTGCCGTCGGCGAAGTACAGGCCCGCGACGTCGTGGCTCTGGCCGTCGGGCGAGGTCGCCAGCGGACGCCGCTCGGAGCTCATCGGAAGCACGCCGGCGTAGTGGACGCTCGCGCCCATCGGCCGAACGTGCGCCATGCCCGGAGGCACCACGCAACCCAGCCGCGACAGCGCGCGCTTGACGGTGGCCAGCGCGGCGCGCATGCGCGCGGGCTCGTCTGGAGACGGCGTGTACGAGACCACCAGCCTCGAGGAATCGCCCGCGCCCTCGAGCGCCAGTTGGCACTCGCTCCGGCGCTCGTCGTGGAAGTTGACGTTGACCAGCCCCAGCGCCGCGTGCGCGTTCTTGAAGATCCACAGCGCGCTGGTCAGGTCGAACGGAATGCTCTGCACGATCGGGTGGATCAGCGCTGTCTTGAGCGTGGTGACGAGCCCGTGCACGTAGTGTCGCGGATCGTCGCGCTCCAGACCCAGGGCCAACTGGTGGTACTGGTACGACTCGGCCTGGTAGCGCTGGCGCAGCATCGCGAGGTTGACGAACGGCACGAGCACCTGGCGGTTGTCCATCAAGCCCTCGAGCGTGCTTTCACGCCCCGAAGCAGCGCGCAGCGACTCGAGGAACAACTTCGACGACGCCAGCGTGCCCGCGGCGAGCACCAGCGTCTCGAGCTCGAGCGAGCGCGCGCGACCGCTGGCGAGCTCGACCACGTGCAGGCGCTTGACGCGCTGGCCGTCGTCGACGTCGAAGCGCGTGGCGAACAGGCCGTCGACGTAGGTGAAGCGCTCGTGCTTCGACAGCTGGCGCAGCGTGATCGACGGGGTGTAGAGCGCCTCGCGCGGGCAGCTCCACAGACAGCGACCGAGCTGCGTGCAGCCGTTGCGTCCGTCGCGATCGTCGCCGCGCACCGCGGAGCGCGAGCGCCCGAGCCACACGCGCAAGTCCGCGTTCAGGCGGGCCTTCTCGCGCTCGTAGCGGCGCATCAAGCACTGGGCGTGCGGATCGAGCTCGAGCCCCGGCGCGAGGTGCTCGTGGGTCGGGATGAAGCGCGCCAGGTCGTCAGCGGCCCCGTTGATGCCGATGCGGCCCGCGATGCGCCCGTAGTGCGGCGCGAACGAGCCGTACTCGAAGGGAAAGTCGCGCATCTCGTCGGCGTTGAACGGAAACGAGCCCCCGGTCCACGCTTCGGCGAGTCCCCCGCGCGCGAACGAAACCAACGGATCGAAACCGCGCGCGCTCCAGCGGAAGCGCTCGTGCCCCTCGAAGATGAAGCCCTTGTGCGGCGGAAAGCCGTAGTACTCGCCCTTGTGGCCCGGGAACAGCAGGCCCTCGAAGCGCTGGCCCAGGAAGTAGCCGGCGGGATCGGAGTGCTCGCGCTTGAGCGCCGCGAACGAAGCATCGGGCATCACCGCCGCCGGCGCGACGCGTCCGACGTCGATCATGGTCACGTGCGCGCCACCCTCGAGCGCGGTCTGCGCGAAGTGCACGCCGCTCGCACCCGATCCGACGACGACGACGCGCTTCACCGCCGGCCTCCGAACGCGCACGCCAGCCGCACCGGGAGCAACGCGAGCGCGCTCAGCACCACGCGCAGCGCGAACAGCGCCGCGAGCCAGGCCATGCGCGCGAACATCCCCAGGTTCGAGCCCGGTGTCGGCGCGTCCACGAGCTCCGCCGACGGCCAGCGCGACTCGAGCACGCCGAGGAGCAGCACCAACTTGCGCCGCAGCAAGTTGCCGTTGCCGAAGACGCGGGAGTGCGCGTCCATGCAGCGCGCGAGCCACGGCGCGGTCCGTGCGATGCGCACCAGCGCGTGTTCGAAACGCGATGTGTGGGGCAGCTCGACCACTCCGGCGCGATGCGCCGCGAGGTACTTGTCGCGCACGTACGCGTCCTGCGGCGCGCCGCACAGATACGTGCAGAACACGTCGCACTCTCGTGCGAGCTCGCCGGGCTCGGAGCGCTCGTATCCCGATTGCTTCACGAACTCTCAGTCGTACTTGAGCAAGTCGTCGAGGGTCGCGTCGACGTCGCGCTGCTTGGCGCGGTGGAGCTGCGCCAGCGGGTTGGGCTGGGCCGTGCTGTCGTACACGAAGGCGTAGAACTGTCCGGCGGTCATGGGGAGCACGGGGAGCAGCAGTCTTTCGACGGGCGCGAGCAGCGCGATCGCACTTTTCCCGGGCAATCGCAGGAAACGCGCCTGGCGGCCGCGCTTGCGGCGGTGGATGCGTGCAAGAAAGTCGCGGAAGGTCAGGACCTCGGGGCCGCCGAGGTCGTACTCGCCGCGATCGTAGGCCGGTTCCTCGAGCCAGGTCTGCAGACACTCGGCCAGGTCATCGGCGTGGATCGGTTGGATCCGCACCTGGCCCGTTCCGAACAGCGGCACCAGCGGCAGCCCGGCGAGTCCCTCGAGTGTGTGCCAGATCTTCGCCCGTCGACTCATCACGATCGTCGGTCGCACGATGGCCCACTCGAGCCCGCTCTCGCGCACCGCACGCTCGGCCTCGCGCTTGGAGCGACCGTAGGGGTAGGCCTCGAGCTCGGGGTACTTGGCCGCGATGCTCGAAACGAACAGGAAGCGTCGCACTCCGGCGCGCCGGCACTCCTCGATCAAGGTGCGCGTGCCTTCGACGTTGACGCGCTCGAACTCGCTGGCCTTGGCCTTGCCCGTGAGCGCGGCCATGTGGATCACCTCGGTCACCCCCTCGAGCGCCCCGCGCCAGCCGTCCGGTTCCGACAGGCGCCCGTGCACGGCCTTGACGCCCGGCTCGGGAAAGGCGCTGACATTGCGCGAGAGCGCCAGCACCGTCGGCATGCCCTTGCCCGCGCTGCGCTTGTCGCCCGCGAGCCGCTGCAACAGCGCGCGACCGACGACACCTGTCGCGCCCGTCAAGAAGATCCTCGAGTACTGCTCGCCCATCGGGCGCGATTCTAGGGATGCGGCGGGCCGGGTCGAGGGTCCGTCCGTCGGCCGAGCCGCGGGCGCAGCGCGTAAGACCTCGATTCCAGGCCTTTCTTGGCGCGCGGCGAGGCGTGCCGAGCGACGCGAGCGATTAGCATCCGCGTCCCCAACCCACCATGATGCTGAAGACGACGTTGCTCGCATTCGCCTGCATGCTGCCGCTGCGCGCGGTCCAGGCACCCGCCAAGGAAGTCTCGCCGTTCAGCGCCGCGCTCGACGGCGCGCGGCGTGCGCTCGACAACCAGGAGCTGGCGAAGGCGCGCGAATTCGTGATGCGCGCTCTCGAACGCGACGCGAAGTCGATCGACGCCTGGGAGCTGCGCGCGCGCTGGGCCGAGGCCGCCAACGACCGGGACGAGCTGGTCTACGCGCTGCACACCGAGCTGCGCCTGATGATCGCGCAGAAGGCGCCCAAGGCCGCGATCGGCGCCTTGCGCGAGCGCCTCAAGACGCTCGACGCCAACGCCGCGGAGCTGTTCGGCATGAACGCCAAGTTCATCGCCACGCTCGAGGAGCTCGCGCAGCAATACGAGAAGGAAGCGCGTCCGCACTCGGCGATCGCCGTCCACAAGCTGATCCTGGCGATCGATCCCGAACGCGTCGCGAGCCAAGAGGCCATCGACCGCATCGCTTCGCTGCCGGATCCGAGCCTGGCCGGCGACGCCAAGCCCAAGGACCTGCTGGCCGACGTCAGCGACGAGTGGATCCGCCAGTTCGACGCCGAGCACGCCACCTGGGAGGCGCGCGCCAAGCTCGAGCGCGAGAACTACACGACCTACACCAACGCCGGCTACGAGGTGCTGGTGCGCGCCGCGGAAGCGATGGAGCAGATGAACCGCTTCTATCGCGTGTTCTTCGAGTACGGCACCGAGGAGGATGGCAAGAGCGTCCCGCGCATCGACCTCAACATCTTCGCGCGCCGCGACGAGTACCTGAAGCTCGGCAAGGGTCCGCCGGTCGAATGGTCGGGCGGACACTTCACCGGTGACGCCGTCGAGACCTACGTCGAAGGCAACGGCTTCGAGGGCATGACCTCGACCTTGTTCCACGAAGCCGCGCACCAGTTCGTCTCGCTCGCGACGCGCGCCGCCGGCTGGCTCAACGAAGGCCTGGCTTCGTTCTTCGAGGGCTGCCGCATCCTGCCCAATGGCACGGTGCTGATGAACCTGCCCGCACCGCAGCGCCTGTTCCCCTTGGCCGAGCGCATGGAAAAGGGCTGGATGTCGAGCGCCACCGACGGCATCGATCCAAGCGACCCATCGAAGAGCGAGCCCCAGAAGTCGCCGACCTTCCGCATCGTCGTCGAGAACGACTACCAATGGGGTCCGCCGTGGTACGCGCCGACCTGGGGCGTGGTGTTCTTCTGCTACAACTACCAGGACCCGGTCGATGGCCGCTTCGTGTACCGCAAGGCCTTTCGCGAGTACATCAACGCCTCGGGTGGGCTGACGGGCAAGACCGCGGTCGGCAAGTTCGAGGAGGTCGTGCTGGGTGCGCCGCTGCCGCCGATCAAGGGCTTCGACCGCGAGAAGGCCCCGGACGTGCCGCAGCCCAAGACGATCGACGAGCTCGACGACGTCTGGAAGAGCTGGATGATCGAGCTGCGCGACGAGCAAATCGGTCGCATCCAGCGCCAGCGGCCGTACCTGCGCTGGGCGCGCGCGGCGTTGATCGCGCGCGACGACGGCGCGGCGCAAGAGCACTTCGAGAAGGGCCTGGTGGCCGACCCCAGCGACGTCGAGCTGTTGCGCGAGTTCGCCCAGTTCCTCGCCGACCACAAGAACACCGACCGCGCCGCCAAGCTCGCGCTCGCCGCGCTGCAGACGCTCGAGACGCGCAAGCCCGTCGACCAGAAGGCGCTCGACCAGCTCGACCGCTTGCTCGCCAAGTGGGATCCCAAGCGTGCCACCATCGAGCGCACCCAGCGCGAGCTGGCCAGCGCGGCGCAAGCCATCGTGGCCAAGTACGACGCGGCGCAGTTGCCGATGATGGTGATGGACCTCAGTTGGCGCTTGGGGCGCGACCTGGGCATCGGCGAGCTGTTCGCGATGTACGAGAAGGCGCTGCGCGCGTCCAATCGCTCGCTCGCGCTGTGGGAGCTCGCCTACAACGAGAAGAACCTCGAAGGCTGGGACAACGGCGGCAACACCTCGTTCCAGGCCGCGGGCCTGTTCCTCGACGCGGCCTTCCAGAGCTATTCCGAGCGCGATTTCGACTACCAGGTGCTGGCCCTGCAGCGCGTGACCGCCGGCGATTATTCGCTGGAAGTCGACGTGCAGGCGGAGCGCGGCCAGAGCAACTTCAGCGGCGTGATCTTCGGTCGCAAGGACGCGCAGAACTTCCAAGCGCTGCTGTTCTTCCCCGGCGCACCGCGCGCGGCGGACAGCAAGGCTGCCGACAACTCCTGGGTGGACCTGACGAGCTTCTACGGCGGCGGGACCTTCAAGACCTGGCGCCACAATCCGGTGGCCGGCGCGCCCGCGGAGAGCGAGCAACGCTCGGCGACGGCGCGCTGGCACAAGCTGCGCATCGACGTCGCGGGCTCGAAGGTCGACTGTTGGTTCGACGGTGAGCTGCTCGCCACCCAGGAATTCGGCACGCGCGACGTGCTGCTGGGCTCGATGGGTCTGGTGCAAGGTCGCGGCAAGGCGCGCTTCAAGGACGTGCGCTTCGTCACGCGCGATCCGCGGGATCCGGCGGGCGCGATCGAGCGCACGGTGCGCATGGACAGGCTCGCGCAGAAGGGCGCGGGCGCGGTCGGCGGCAGCTTCGTGGGACTGGTTCCGCCATTCCCGAACGTCGCGCGCTGGGTGCAAGCGCCGCGCTCGAGCTGGAACGAGAAGGGCCTCGTTCCGCAGCTCTTCGTGCTGTGGTCGATCGCGCAGAACGACCTGGTGCCGCTGGAGAAGTGGCTCACCGCGCTGCACGCCAAGTACGGGCCATTGGGCTTGGAGATCGTCAGCGTGTGCTCGCCCAACGACGAGCGCGAGATCGAACGCTATCTCGCGGAGCACCGCTTTCCGGGCGCGCTGGGCGTCGACCGCCGCGCGGGTACCGGCATCGGCGAGGTCTTCACCACGTTCTTCGTCCACAAGTTCAACCTGCCGCGCCTGTTGCTCCTCGACATCGACGGCAAGGTGGTGTGGGAGGGCGATCCGGGCTTCAAGATGAACGAGCCCTGGAACGGCGGCGACAGCTTCCTCGATGCGCCGCTGGCCGAGTTGGTCGCGCGCCGCAAGCTCGAGCGCCTCAAGGCCTGGCTCGAACAGTGGAACGCGAACGGCGCGCGCGATTTCGCCGCCGGCGAGCTGGAAAAGGTCTGGCCGCGGCTGCGCGAGGCTCGCGAGCTCGATGGCTCTCTTGTGCCGCTGGTGCACGACGTGCAGCGCAAGCTGGACGCGATCGAGGCCGCCTTCACGGACCTGACCAAGGTCGGGGCCGAGCTCGAAAAGACGCAGCGCGCGGCCGCGCTGCGGCAACTCGTCGAGTGGTCGCGACTGGCGGGAGTCGAGCTCGACAAGCGCCAGCTCGCGCAGCTCAAGCCGTTCCTCGACAACGCCCAGTCGAGCAACTGGGAGCGCGCGCTGAAAATGGTCGAGGCCTACACGCCACGCATCGCCAAGTCGCCGGCGCTCGCGTTGGAGCTGGCCGACAAGCTGGCCGCGCTCAAGAGCGTCTTCGCCGTCGAGCTCTCGGCCGAAGTGCGCCAGGCCGGCGACGCGCCCGAGGCCCTCGCGCGGATCCTCGCCGCCGCGCCGCGTCTCCCAGCCCGCTGGCTGGCGAGCTCGTACTTCCACTGGTAGCCCGCGCGTTCGAGCGACACGCCCCGAACTCGACGCTTACCGGCCGAGCTCTGGCACGCGCGACAACTTCGCGCCGAGCGGGGATACTGCGAGCGCACGAAGAGAGCTCCAGCCACACCGTGGCGCAGGCTCCGCGAGTTCGAGCGGCATCGAAGAGCACGGACTCGTCGGTCGCACCGCGCCCCGCCGCCTCAAGCGGCGGAAAAAAACCTCTGACTTCGTCCGTCCATTCTCCTCGATCGCTCGGGAGTCTCCTGATGTTCGTCGCGTGCCTCGTGTGGATGTCGAGCGCGTTCGTCTCGCTGCAAGAGCCCGCCGCGGCGCCAGCGCTGCAGTTGCGCGTCGGGCAAACCGCACCGGAGCTCGAGGAGTGCACCTGGGCTCGAGGTGTCGACAGCCCGCGGCCGGGCGTGATCGTGAAGAAGTCGGGCGGTGAGTTCGGCGGCGACTTGCCCATCGATCCCACGGACCTCGAGGCCGCGGTGCAGTCGCTCGGCGCGCCCAGGTTGCGCGAGCTCGCCGGCCGCGTGGTCATCGTGCATGCGCTCGATTCGCACGACCCGCAGATGATCGCGACCGGACTGTTGACCCTGCGCGACCTCGAGAAGGCCGCGGCGGACCGAGGCCTGCTCGTGATCACGCTATGTGACGCCAACGACGTGGAGGGTGCCCAGCGCGCGCTCGAGTACGCCGAAATGAACAACCCACTGGGCTCGGCCAAGACTCCTGGCACGGGGCTGTACTTCGATCGCGAGCGCCACGGCTCGCGCGCGGGGTTCGTGGTCGGGCGCAGTGGCGAGCTGTGTTGGAAGGGCGACCTGGTCGCCGACACCAAGGCCTTCTGCGCCGCGCTGGAGCTCGCACTGGGCCGCGTCCAGGCGCCGCGCATCGAGCGCACAGTGGACGGTGCTCTCGAAGCGACGCTCGCGGACTACTGGAACGGCAAGTTCGAGAAGGCCCGCGCGGCGCTGAAGAAGCTGGCCAAGTCGCCCGAGCAAGCGCCGGCGGCACGGACCGACGCCGAGCACGTGATCGGCTTGATCGACGCGCACGAGCGCGATCTCGTGGCGCGCGCACACCAGGCGGCCGCGGCGCAGGCGATCGAGAAACTGGTCGAGCTCGATGCCATCCTGCAGGCCGGGTTCGACAAGCCCACCAAGCTCGCGGCGCAGGAGGAGCTCAAGCGCATCGACGCCACGACCATGAACGCGGGGCGGACGGCGGACGCGCGCAAGTGGGCCGAGCTCTCCGGGCAACGCCCGTTGTTCTTTCCGGCGCGCAACGACGCCGAAGGCAAGCGCTTCGCCAAGGCCGTCGAGGCCTTCCTGCGCGCGACGCCCAATGACACCAAGCCCACGCAGACAGCCAAGGCCCTGCTCGCGCGCTTCAAGGCCCTGCCCTGAAGGCTGCGCGCGGAGACACACGACTCGTTCGGGCGGCGCGACCGTCCGGCGCTCAGCAGCGGAAGCGTGAAATGGCCGTGCGCAGCTCTTCCGCGCGCTTGGCGACCTCGCCCGCGACTTCGAGCGAATTCGCCGCGCCCTCGGAGGTCGTGCGGGCGGCTCCGGCGACGTGCCCCATGTTCTCGGTGATCGCGGCACTCGAGCGCGTGGCCTGGTCGAGGTTGCTGGTGATGTCGCGCGTCGCCGCGGTTTGTTGCTCGACCGCGGCCGCGATGGTGGTCTGCAGGCCGTCGATCTCCTTGATGATCGCGCCGATCTTGCTGATCGCCTCGACCGCGCCGCGCGAGCCGGACTGGATGGCCTCGACCTTGGCGCTGATGTCGGTGGTCGCCTTGGCGGTCTCCTTGGCGAGTTCCTTGACCTCGTTGGCCACGACCGCGAAGCCACGGCCCATCTCTCCGGCGCGCGCGGCCTCGATCGTCGCGTTGAGCGCCAGCAGGTTGGTCTGTTGCGCGATCGCGGTGATGGTCTTCAGGATCTTGCCGATCTCCTCGCTCGAGCGATCGAGCTCCGAGACGGTCTTGTTGGTCTCCTCGGCGGTCGCCACCGCGGTGCGCGCGACCTTGGCCGCGGAGCTGGCGCTGGTGGCGATTTCTCCGATCGATTGCGTCATGCCGTAGGTGCTCTCCGAGACCGTGCGCATCGAAACCGAGGCCTTGGAGGCCGCGTCGGCGACGACGTGCACTTGAGTCGAAGTCTGCTCGGCTTCGTCGCTCATGCGCCGACCGACGCCGATCAGCGTCTCGGAGGCGCGGGCGAGTTGCTCCGCGTTCTCGTGGATCCGCGACAGACTCGCGCGCAGGTCCGCGAACAGCCGGGTCAGCGCGCTGGCCATGCAGCCGATCGCGTCGTCGCCGGAGACATCGATCCGCGCCGTCAGGTCGCCCTTCGACGCGGCGTCGACGGCGACCAGCATGCGCTCGACTTTCGACTGGATCTCCTGCGCTCGGGCGAGCTCGCGCTCCTGCAGCTCACGCGCGCGCGCCTCGGCCGCGAGCCGCTCGGTGACGACCTCCCACGAGAACATGACGCCGATCATCTCACCGCTTTGATCTTGGATGCCGCTCGCCGCCAGTTGCACCGTCTCGGCCTCGAACTGGACTGTTTGCGACCACGGCAGGTGCTGAGGCTCGGCGAAAAAGCGTGTGCTGCCCTCGGGGTGGCGCCAGAAGGTGTCGATCGGCGAACCGACCAAGTGCTCGGGATCGAGGCGCAGGCGCGGCAGGAGCTCCTTGGCGGCAGGATTCAGGTAGCGCAGCACCAAGTTGCGGTCGGCGTACATCATGCAGCCGGCTGCGTTCTCGACCATCGACGCGACGCGCGCCGCTTCGGCGGCCGAGGCCGCGGCGCGCCGCTCTTGGGCAATGCGCTCGGTGACGATCTCCCAGGTGATCAGCGTGCCCGTGCGCGCCTTGGACGGGTCGTGGATCGCGCTGCACGAGATCTCGACCACGTCCTTCTCGAGCGCGGTCTGCGTGCGGAACGGCAGGTTCGAATCCTTCGCGAAGAACTCGCGATTGCCGCGCGGGTGGCGATAGAAGTCCGCCAGAGGCTTGCCGGTCAAGGCCTCGGCGTCCCAGCGACCTCCCAGGCGCGCCAATTCGGCCTTGGCCGCGGGATTGACGTGGCGCACGGTCATCGTGTCGTCGGCGTACATCATGCACGCGGGCGAGTTCTCGACCATCGCCGCCACGCGCGCCGCCTCGCGCGCCAGTTGCTCGGCGCGCTCGGCGTTCTCCTCGGCCGTGCGTGCCGAAGCCTGCATCGCCTCGGCGTTGGCTTCGATCGTGCGCTTCTGCGCGGCGAGCTCGGTGGCGCTCTCCTCCATGCGCCGCACGGTGGCGACGACCGCCTTCGCGACGCGTCCGATCTCGTCCGAACGCTCGACGGCCGCCAGGCCCGTGATGTCGGAGCTCTCCAGCGCCACCACCGCGGCGTCGAGCGGCCGGACGATGCCGCGCGCGATGCCGCTCGCGATCATCAGCGTGAGCACGCTGGTCAGAGCGACCATGCCCAGGTTCGCGCTGGAGGCGAAGCTGGCCAGCGACTCGGCCTGGTCCACCGCGCGCTCCGCGTCGTGCTCGATGCGCTCGCCGAGCTCGCCCAGATCGATCTCGAGCGTGTCGTAGAGCTCCTGGACGTCGGCCATGGCGGCCACGGCCTCGTCACGCCGGCTCGCGGCGCACAGCGCGACCAACTGCTCCGCGCCGGCGATGTAGGCCTCGACGTCCGGCCGCGCGGTCTCGATCGCTGCACGCGTTTCGGGCACCACGTCGAGCTCGTCGAGCGCGGCGAAGTACTCGCGGAAGTTCGCGGCGAACTGGCGCGTCTCCTCGGATGCCGCCTCCATCGCCACCGGGTCCGTGGACTCCGAGACCAGCAACGCGCGGTACACGCACGCGAGCATGCCGTCGTGCATCATGTCGCACAGCGTCATGCGGTGCACCGCGGGCAATTGCGTCCGTCCAACGTCTGACGTTGCCGAGGTGAGACGCGCGGTGATCCAGAGTGCGGCGCAGCCGACGGCCAGGATTCCCAGAATGGAAATTCCTACGAGCAGCTGGATCTTGCGGGCAATGGAGAGGTTGCGGAGTTCGAGCATCGGGGACGGATCTCGGAAGGAAGTTGCGACCACCGGGCCGAAGTGCGGAGGCCAGCGAGCAGATCGGCTTGCGATGTCTCAAACATGAAGCAGGCCGCGCTCGATCCTCTCGATCCAGCGCGGCCCGTCTCGAACCCTGGACGCGCGCCCGTGAAAGCGCGCGACCGTCGGAATCCTCAGTACATGAAGACCAGGCGCAGCCCCAGCCCGGTGATGCGGTCGTTGACGTCGGCGCCACCCGCGTTGTCGACGCTCTGGATGTGCAGCGAGCCCTCGCAGTGCGCGTTGAACGCTCGCTTGTAGTAGGCCTCGAACAGGGACTCGCTCTCGAGCGTCGAATCATCCGAGGTGTTCTCGCCATTGGCGATCGCGAACAGGTCGCTCTCGCGCGCGGTGAAGCCCTCGCGCAACTCGAAGCCGAGGCTCCATGAGCGGTGCAAGTCCGCGGTGTTGGGCGCGTCGTCCTCGTCTTGGAAAGCGAGCCGCCCGAAGGCCGTCACGCGCGTGCCGAGGTCTTGGTCGAGATTGAGCCCGACGCCGAGTTGGTCGTCGTCGGAGCCATCGCTCCAACCGTAGAGCGCGCACGAGCCGGGCCGCGTGTCCTGCGACCAATACACGCCGACCTGCGCCGCACCGAAGACTCCGCTGGCGGCGTCGTGGCCCGAGTTGTCGGGCCGCATCGCCAGCGCGCGCACGTCGAAGCGCTCGTTGCCGACATAGCTCGCGGCCACGCCCCCGCCGCGGAATGGTGCTTGGAAAGTCGAGGCGTTGCAGAACGCGCCCGTCATGAACTGTCCCACCGAGTCGTTGGCGACGCGCACGGTGTCGATGTAGCTCGAGCTCGCGATCTTGCCGAGGTCGAGCACCCAGCCGTCGCAGCAGCCGCCCATCGAGACGAACGCTTCCGCCAGATAGAAGCGGTCGAAGCCGTCGGGGTCCTGGGCCGACCCGGCGTTGGCGTTCCAGCCCAGCAGCCCGGCGCCACCGCCGAAACTGGGCGCGTCCTCGTCCGGTCCGTTGCCGCCCACCGACTCCCACTCGACGACGCCCGTCGTGCCTTCCCACAGCTCGGCCTCGACCACGACGTCGAGATAGCCGACGAGGTAGTCACCCAAGCGACCGGCATTCGTGTCACCGTCGAGCGACTGGTACGAGGCCATGCCGAGCACCGAGAGCTTGAACGGCAGCTGCGCTTGGAGGGCCTCGCCGAGCTCACTCGCGGGCTCCGCGTCGGCGCGCTCGTCGCCTGCGGCGGCGGTCGGCGCCGCGGGCTCCTGCACCGGTCGCGGCGCGAGCTCGACGACCTCGAGCTTGGGATCCTCGCGCGTCGGACCGCCGCTGCTCGGAAGGGCTGGCGCGGCGATGAACAGCGGAACGAAGACCGAGACGCAAGTCCGAGCCTGAAACGCGAGCTCCGTGGAAACGAGCATGGGCGATGCGGGGTTGGGGCCGAAAGGGACAGGCGGAGGGCCTCCCTATCGAGCCCTGCGCTCAGCCCACCGAAGCAAAAGCACGGCGCGGCGAACGGCGCCGCGGCGCTCAGCGCGCGCGCAGCTTCTTGGGGTCGAACGGGAACGCGCGCCCGAGCTCTTCGTCGGGGTCGGCGCGTTGCGAGCGCGAAAGAACTTCCATCAGGAGCTCGCGGTGCGGCGAGGCCCGGCGCACGTAGACCATCACCCACCAGGCGTCGCCCCACGCATCACCGAGGCGATAGCACGTCGCGTACTCGCAGCGCTCGCGCAGCCACAGCATCTCGCGCCAGAACGACTCGGCGACGCGCGCGCGGTCCCAGTGCTCGAACAGCGCGCTGCCGCGGCCCGCGAGCGTGCGTTGCACGTGAGCACTGGTGTAGTTCGGATCGTCTTCAGCGCGCTGCGAGCCCGGAGCCGCTGGCGGCAGGATCGAGAAGGCGAGGTCGGGGGCCTGCTGGTCGAGGTAGCGCCACAATTCCTCGATCGACATCGCCGTGCGGCCGCTGAGCGCGTTGTGGTTCAGCCCGATCCAATCGAGCGCACGGAAGCGCGAATACCACGGCACTTGACCGGCCCCCGAGAGCAAGATCGTCGCGTGTTGCTCGAGTCCGGTGTCCGCCAGGTCCTGCCCCAGACGACTGAGCGCGTTGAGTCGCGAGACGTGCTTGGGCCACCAGCCGGTGGCCACGCTGCGCGGATGCGCGAGCCAGTGCACCAGCACGGGACTGGACGGAGTCGCGAGCAACGGCACGACCAGCGCTCCGCCGCACAAGACGCCCGCGAACAGCCCTTTGGAGCGCTGGCGCAGCGCGCACACTCCGATCACGAGCGCGCCGGCGAATGGCGCGAGCATCGGAAACTCGTAGCGATAGCCTCCGGCCATCTCGTGGATCGCCCGCGCGTACGACAGCGTCACCACCGTCGCGGGGACGAGCAGCCAGAAACCGCGCCGCAAGCTCTCGGAACCCGCGCGCGCGCCGACGGCCAACGCGACCACCAGGAACACGACCGGCGCGAGCCGCAAGGCCACGAAACGCGCGCTGGTGTCCGCTCCCGGCAACAGCGCGCCGTCGCTGCCGAAGATGCGGTTGGCAACCTTGACGTAGTAGGGATTCGAGAGCAGCTGGCCGAAGTACGAGATGCGCCACACGGCGAGCGCGACGACACACACGACGAGCACCGCGCCGACGGGCGCCAGAGCAGCGATGCTCGAACGCAGGCTGCCGCGAGGTCTGCGCACGAACGCGAGCACGAGCAGGTAGAGCAGCGCGAGCAACGCGCCTTCCGGCCGTGCGAGCACCATGAGCACCAGCGCGCCCGCGCCCAGCGCCGTGCGCGGCACGCCCAGCACGGCTCGATCGTCGCTCGCGATCCACGCCGCCCAGGCCGCGACCAGCGCGTGCACGAGGGTGAAGAGCAACGTGTCCATGCCCGAAGCGAGGTGCACGGCCGTGTCCGCGCTGGTCGACCACAGGAACGCCACGCACACCCCGGCCAGCGCCGCGGCCAGCGGCGGCGCGCGTGTCAGAGCGCTGGCGAGCAGGCCGAACACCAACCCCACCCCGAGCAGAGCCGCGATGCCCAAGGAACGGGTGAACGCCAGCGGGTCGAGGCCCAGCTCGAGTCCCGCGGCGACGATCCACACGTGCAGCAGGCTCGAGGCCCCCGAGGTGGGCTCGACGTCGCTCGAGTTGTAGCGCAGCCCGTGTCCCTCGGAGAGGTTGCGCGCGTAGGTGTAGGTGATGAACGCGTCGTCGGCCGCGCCTTCCTTTTCCGCGTTGACGACGCACGCCATCCACCACGCCGCGAAGCACAGCGCGAAGGCCAGCAACGCGCCCTCGATCCAAGAACTCCGATGCTCAGCGCTGGCGCTCATGGACGGCCCTTGGGGGGCACTTCGGCGCGCTGCTTGGGCGGGCCCCCGCCATCGAGCAGCAGCAGGTCGATCTGCGGCGGGCACAGGAAGCGGATCCGCGGAGCGTGATTGCCTTCCATGCCGATGCCCGCGCTGACGTGCAGCCAGTGATCTCCGAACTCGTGCAGGCCGCGCGCGAAGTGCCGCGGCAAGGCGCTCAGCGTGAATGGCGCACCAACGAAAGGCAATGCGATTTGTCCCCCGTGCGTGTGGCCGGCGAGGTGCAGGTCCACGCCGCGCCCCTCCAGCTCCCACGAGACGTCGGGCTCATGCGAGACCGCGAGCGTGACCAGGCCCGGGTCATCGCGTCGCACGAGGCTGGTGGCATCGAATCCGAGGTTGAGCGTCTTCGCGCCGAACACGCGCAGTCGACGGCCCGATCCGAGCTCGAACTGGACCGTTTCGTTGCGCAAGTAGACCACGTCGAGTCCCTCGAACACCCGGCCGCGCACGCGCTCCGATTCGCAGTGCCCATCGACGCACACGATGCCCAGCCGCGGCTTGCTCAGCTCCTGGAAGAAGCGTCGCGCCGCGGCGATGCCCGGCTCGGCGTCGAAGAACGGCCCCGCGACGTAGTCTCCGGTGACCACGATCAGATCGGGCGCGAGTTGGTTGACGATGCGCGCCGCGTCGCGCTCGCGCTGGCACTCGCCCACCGTCTGGAGATCGGAAATGTGCACGACGCGCAGCGGCTCGGCGCGCGGCCATTGCGCGAACGCCAACTCGTGCGTCGCGGTCACGATGCGGTCGGGCTCGATCCACAGCGCGTACTGTCCGCCCGCGAGCGCGAGGACGCCGCACGAGACGAGCGCGACCGCGCGCGGCCGGCGCCAAGCATGCGCGATGGTGACGAGCGGCCACCAGAACGCCGCCACGTAGTAGCCGAGAGCGATCGACGCGAACTGGTACTTCGTGTGGGAGTGGTCGAGCGCGCGCACGAGCAGCATCCACCCCGCGAGCGGGAGGGCGAGCGCGAGCAGCGTGCCCAGCGCGCGCATCGTGCGGCCGAGCCGCGGGGCGCTGGCGCGCTCCAGCCTGGCCCCCAACCAACGGTCGACGGCCAAGGTGGCGACGCCCGCGCCGAGGACATAGCACGACTGGACCTGGAGGTACGGGAGCATCGCGGTGCGCGCGCCGAGCGCGGAAGTGTGCAGTATCGACCGAGTGGCGTCACGCAGTGCGCTCCCCCGCCTGCGACGCGGCGCGCTCCCGGGATCAGGCGCGCTTGGAGGCTCCGTCGATAGGGGCTATCGTCCCGCCCCCATGAGCCCCGACGCGAAGGAACTTCCGTCTCTCGAGAGCGCGCCGCGTGCCATCGCACGCGCCGCGGCCTTGGGTGCGTTGGCCGGCGCGGCCATCGGACTCGCCGAGAGCGCCAAGGTGCTGGCGACGAGCGACGTGCGCTACGTGCAGTGGGGCTGCAAGCTGATCGCGCTCGGCGGGGTGGGCTACGCCTTGCTCGGTGCGCTGCTCGCGGTCCCCTGCGCGCTGTTCGCGCTGGCGCTCTTCGGCCGCCCCCAGCACCGTGCGGCGCCGCCGTCGGCGTGCGCGGGCCTGGGAGTCGCGCTGTCACTCGTGGCCTTCGCGGGCACCGGATGGATCAGCGCACTGCTGACTTTGCCCGCGGCACTGGCCGCCACCGCGTTGTGGCTCGCATTGCGCGAGTTGCTCGCGTGGTGGCCCATGGCGACGCAGACGCGCACTTGGTGGGCGCTCTTGGGGCTGGGTTCCTCGATCTCGATCGCCATCGTCGCCTACAGATGGGCCGTCGGAGCGACGCAGTGGGTCGCGTACGCGCTGGTCGCGATGAACCTGCTCGCGGCCGGCGCGGCCGTCGTCGGTCGACGCGCGCCGCACGCAGCCAGCGCCGGTGCGCTGGCGCTGATCGTGCTCGTCGCGGGCTCGCACCCCGAGCGGCGCGTGCCCGAGATCTCGACCGCGGGCCAGACCGATGTCCTGATCGTCAGCGTCGACACGCTGCGCGCGGACCACGTGCACTGCTACGGGGCGGAAACCGCCGTCACGCCGACCTTCGACCGGCTCGCCGACGAAGGCGTGCTGTTCGAGGACGCGACCTCGCAGGCGAACACCACCGGCCCGTCGCACACGACGATCCTGTCCGGGCTGTATCCCGCGGAGCACGGCGCGCTGTCGAACGGCGTGCGCGTCTCGCACCGCGTCAAGACCCTGGCCGACGTGCTCTCTCGCACACACTCGACCGCGGCCTTCGTGTCGGGCTTCACGCTGGTCGAGGAGGCCAGCGGGCTCGCACAGCGCTTCGACTGGTACGACGATCAGATGTTCGCTTGGAGCTTCCTGCCGCGCGTCACCGAGCGCTTGCACTTGGTGGGCGCCGTGATCCGCGTCGCGGAACAGCGCGGATACGAGGTGCGCCGCGCCGATCGCCCGGCGAACGAGACCGTCGATGCCGCGATTCGTTGGCTCGACTCGCGCGGCGATGAGCCGCTCTTCACCTTCGTGCACCTCTACGACCCGCACGCTCCCTACGAGCCACCCGCGGAGTACGCGAAGCTGCACGACGCGAACTACGAGCGCGGCGTGAACTGGTACGAGCTCGACACGCGCGAGCGCGAGGCGCTGGTCAGCGACCCCGCGGCCGTCGAGCGCATGAAGGCGCTCTACGCCGGAGAGATCAGCTTCGCCGATGCGCAGGTCGGACGACTGCTCGATGCGCTGCGCGCGTCGGGCCGGCTCGACAAGACCCTGGTGGTGTTGACCAGCGATCACGGCGAGGGCCTGGGCTCCCACGACTACTGGTTCGACCACGGGACCTACCTGTACGACGAGGAGCTGCACGTTCCGTTGATCCTGCGCTTCCCGGGCGCGGCGCACGCCGGAACGCGCGTGAAGGGTCAGGTGCGCTCGCTCGACATCGCGGCCACGGTGCTCGACGTGCTCGGACTCGAAGCGTTGCTCGCCACCAGCGGCGCGAGCTTGGTTCCGCTCGCCAAGCGCTTGCCCGACGAGCGCGAGCGACCCTCGTTCGCCATCGGCGACATCTCCGGCGACGTTTCGGGCTTCGGCATCGAGGGTCGGCGCCTCTCGCTGCGCGCCAAGGGCCACAAGCTGATCTGGTCCTCGTCGCACTGGCTCGACACGACGCGCATGCCCGAGCGCGAAGAGTTCTATCGACTGGAGACCGACCCCGGCGAGTTGCGCGATCTGCGCGTCGACCAGCACGTGCCGTTCATGCCCTTCGACGACATGCACGAGGACCTGGGCGCTTGGCGCGCCGCCACGGCCGACGTGCGCGCCAATCAGGAGATCGGCAACGACGTGGTCGAGCAGTTGCGCAAGCTCGGCTACCTGTGACGCGCGGCCCTCGGGCGGCGCGTCAGACGAACTTGGTGACACCCGGGATGGCCACCGGCGGCGCCTCGATCGAGGTCCAGTCGTAGGACGCGGGGCGCAGGTCCTCTTGGCTGTTGAGCGCTTGCTCCCAAGTGATCGTCTGGCCGCTGTAGGCCGCCATGCGCGCCATGATCGCCATCAAGGTCGACTTGCACATGTAGTCCGAGTTGTCGATGGGCTCGCCCTTGCGGATCGACGCGAACAGCTCGTCGTGCTCGTTCTGGTACATGTCGTCCGACTCGTCGTCCTTGCCGCGGTGGCGCCAGGCGTTCTCGCCTTCGATGGCGTGCGACTGGAGGTGCGCGATGCCCTTGGTTCCGAAGACGTGGTCGCTGACGTCGCTCGAGGCGCCGTTCCACTGCCGGCACGAGCTGAACACCTTGACGCCGCCCGCGAACTCGTAGACCGAGTTGAAGTGGTCGTAGATGTTGCCGTACTTCGGGTCGGTGCGCTGCGCGCGGCCGCCGCTCGCGGTCACCGACAACGGGTAACCACCCAGGGCCCACGCCACCTTGTCGAGCGAGTGGATGTGCTGCTCGACGATGTGATCGCCCGAGAGCCAGGTGAAGTACAGCCAGTTGCGCATCTGCCATTCCATGTCGGTCCACTCGGGTTGCCGACCGCGATGCCACAGGCCTCCGGTGTTGTAGGTCGTCTGCGCCGCGAGGATCTGCCCGATCGCGCCGTCGTGGATGCGCTGGATCGTCTCGCGCTTCTTGTGCTCGTAGCGGTAGCACAGCCCCGAAACCACGGCGAGCTTCTTCTGGCGCGCGAGCTCGCACGCGGCCATCACGCGCCGCACGCCGGGAGCATCGGTCGCGATCGGCTTCTCGACGAACATGTGCTTGCCCGACTGCGCGGCGTATTCGACCTGCATCGGCCGGAAGTGCGGCGAGGTCGCGAACAACGCGACGTCGACCGCGTCGATCACGCGCTTGTAGGCGTCGAACCCGGTGAACTTGTGCGCGTCGTCGACCTTCACGCGCGGCGCGAGATTCGGCATGCCCTGCAGCGACTTGAGCGCGTTGTCGACGTGGTCGGCGAAGGCATCGCCGAGCGCCACGAGCTCGACCTGCGGATCCGCGGTCAATGCTTGAGCCGCCGCGCCGGTGCCGCGCCCGCCACAGCCGACCAGGCCGACCTTGAGCACCTCGGAACCGTGGGGATGGAAGCCGATCACGCCACCCGAGGGCAACGCGTGCGCCACCGCGCTGCCGGCGAGCACGATCCCTCCGGTCTTCAACAGGTCGCGGCGAGTGGGAACGGACGAGGGCTGCGTGGAGTTGCTCTTCATGGATTCGATGCGCGCTCGAGGGTTCTGGGCCTCGGCGCGTGCAGGATAAGTTGGTCGAAGCTCGGCGTGCTCGAGCTTTCCCGGCCGTTCTCCGACTCGCGCACGATCCGCGCGGCGCGCGCTCCGACACGCTGCGCCCATGCAAGGCCGGAGGCGTCGCCCAGCACGCACAACGTCGTGGCCAGCGCGTCCGCGGTGGTGCTGTCGGCAGCCACGACGGTGGCCGAAATGCGAGCTGCGAGCGCTTGCCCCGTGCGCGGGTCGACGATGTGCGAATAGCGCTTGCCGTCGAGCACCAACGCCTGCATCGAGTCCCCCGAGGTCGAGACCGCCGCGTGCGCCAGCTCGAGCACCACGCGCTGACCCGCGTCCTCGAAGGGCGCGATCAGGATCGCCCAGCCCTGCTCGCCGGGCGGCGCGGCGCGCACGCCCACGTCTCCGCCGCCGACGACCAACGCGCTTTCGAGGCCGTGCTCGGCAAGGACGTCGAGCGCTGCGTCGACCGCGTAGCCCTTGGCGATGCCGCCGAGGTCGAGCTTCATGCCGCCGCGCGCCAGCGTCGCGGTGTGCGCGACGGGGTCGAGCTCGAGGGCGCGCCACCCGACGCGAGCGAGCGCGAGCTCGAGCCGCGTCGCGCTCGGCAACTCGCCCTGCCGTCGCGCGCGCCGCCACAGGTCGATCAGCGGTCCGGCCGTGACATCGAACGCTCCCGCGGAGGCTTCGCTGAACGACTGCGCGAGCGCCAGGACGCGCCACAGATCCTCGCTCAAGGCACACGCGCGACCCGAGCCGGCGCTGGCCGAAACGTTGGAGAGCTCGCTCGACTCGAGATAGTCGCTCATGCGCTGATCGAGCTCGTGGATGCGCGCGAAGGCGGCGCTCGCGCCACGCTGGGCCGCCTCCGCCGACTCGGCGTGCACGACCACGCGGAACAGTGTGCCCATGGCACGTTCCTCGAACTCGAAACGGCGTGGCGTACCGCATGCAACGGCAAAAACGGAGAGCAACGCCGCAGCGAGGAACTTGACGTGCATCGCGAGAGTCGATGCAAGATACTGTGCGCAGCCGCGCGAACGCACGCGCTGACCAAGCGAGTTCGAAACGCCATGCCGATCCTCACCGCACTGAGCTTCACCGCACTCCTTTCGCTGCCGCTCCAAGAGCACGGCGCGACCCAGGGCGAGCTGTTCGTCTATCCCGAGATGCCCGCGGGCGCGCCGCCGCGTGTGCCCAACCCCGACGCGGAAGCCGCGAGCGCGGCCGAGATGAAGCGCTACGTCGAGACCATCGGGGGCTCGGACGTGAAGTTCAGCATGCTGCCGATCCCCGGCGGGACCTTCGCCATGGGCAGCCCGGAGAGCGAGAAGGACCGCGGTGACGACGAAGGGCCGCAGCACCAAGTCGAGATCGCGCCTTTCTGGATGGAAGAGCACGAGCTCACCTGGGACGAGTACCGCTTGTTCCAGTCGAAGCTCGACATCGAGCTGCGCAAGGCCGGCAAGTTCAGCGCGCTCGACAACGACAAGTGGGCCGACGCCGTCAGCCGCCCCACGCCGCCCTACGTGCCGATGGACTTCGGCATGGGCGTCGAGGGCTTTCCCGCCGTGTGCATGACCGAGTTCGCGGCCAAGCACTACACCAAGTGGCTGTCGATGAAGACCGGTCGCTTCTACCGCTTGCCGAGCGAAGCGGAATGGGAGTACGCCTGCCGCGCGGGAACGAAGACCGCCTACTCCTTCGGCGACGACGTCAAGCAACTCGGAGAGTACGCCTGGTACTTCGACAACTCCGACGGCAAGTACCAGAAGATCAAGTTGAAGAAGCCCAATCCGTGGGGGCTCTACGACATGCACGGCAACGTGTCCGAGTGGGTGCTCGATCAGCACGAGAAAGGCTTCTACGCGCAGCCCACGGATGCGCTCCCGAAGAACCCGATCGCGTGGCCGACGAAGATCTACCCGCGCGTCGTGCGCGGCGGTTCGTGGGACGACGACCCCGAGCGCCTGCGCAGCGCAGCGCGGCGCGGCTCGTCGCCTGCGTGGAAGGTGCAGGATCCACAGCTCCCCAAGTCGATCTGGTACCTGACCGACGCCAAGTTCGTGGGCTTCCGCGTGGTGCGGCCGCTGCAGGAGCCCAGCGAGTCCGAGAAACAGCGCTACTGGAATGCAGATCTCGACAGCGTGCAGGAGATCGTCGATCGCCAGCGCAAGGGCGGTCGCTGACGCGAGCGGCGACCTGCACCTCGATCGCTTCGCGCACCCTATCGCGTGCATTCGAGGCTAGAGCCTCGTCCGGCGCGCGCGGCGAAGCTCGGCATGACTACGATGCGCGCGGAGGGTCGCTTCCATGCGCTCGAACGCTTCGCTCTCGCTCGCCGTCGCTCTCGCCGCTTGTTGCTCGTCCTGCGCGTCGCTCGATCGACTCGGTCGACTCTCGCCGCTCGTCGGCGACGCCGCGGCGGACCGCATCAGCCTGTGGCCGCTCGTCTACCACAATGGCCAGGGAACGGCGGTCGCGTGGCCGTTCTTCGACGTCGATCCGCGCGGCTTCGCGCTGCGCCCTCTGATCGCGCACGACGACAGCACCTGGGAGTTCCTCTACCCCTGGTTCCGCCACGACACGCGCAGCGGGAACGGCTGGGCCTTCCCGGCCTATTGGGTCGGCGACTCGAAGGGTCTGTTCCCGTTGTTCCACTTCGGCGCCTTCAACTTCTTCGGGCCGGTGTTCTGGTCGGGCGAGCACGCCAGCTCGAGCTATGGCGGGCTGTTCCCGCTCGCGCTGTTCGGCGACTTCAGCTACGTCGGACCGGTGTGGTGGAGCTCGACCGAGCCGCACTCGGGTGGACTGTTCCCGCTGGCGCATTTCGGCGCATTCAACTACGTCGGTCCACTGTGGTGGCAACGCGACGAGCCAGGCTTCGGCGTGTTCCCGGTGTTCGGCACGGCGGACACGCGCCATGTCGGACCGGTGTGGTGGAAGCGCGAGCCGGACGAGCGCCGCGCTTGGGGCGTGTTCCCGCTGGTGTGGTGCAACGCCGACGCGAGCACGTTCACCTTCGCGCCCTTCTACGCCCACCAGCTCTCGGCCGAGAGTCGCACGCGGACCTATCTGCTCGGGCTGGCGCGCACCCACTCCAGCCCGGACGAGACCCAGAACTGGCTGCTGCCGTTCTTCTACGAGCACGAGCGTGGCGACGATGCGGACACCGCGCTCTTGCCGTTCTACTGGAAGCGCAAGCGCGGCGACGAGACGCAGGTCTTCACGTTGCTCGGCAACCGGCGTGTCGAGGACGACGGCGGCTCGTTCAACCTCTATCCCCTGTGGTGGTCGAGCCACACGCGCGATGCATCCTCGAAGATGCTCTTGCCGCTGTTCTACTACGCCGAAGACGGTGACGAGCGCACGCTGCTGACGCCTCTGGGCGGTCGCGGTTGGAGCGCATCGGGCGCCTCGCGCTACGTCAACGTGCTCGGTCCGCTGTACCACCACAGCGAGAGCGTCGACGGCGTGTCCGAACGCACGGCGGTGGTCTGGCCGCTTTTCGAGCGCGAGCGCGAGGGCACGCGGACGACCACGCGCTCGATGCCGTTCTTCTCGAACACCAGCGACGGCGAAAACAGCGAAGGCTGGTTCGCGCTCGGCCTGGGACATCACCGCTCGAGCGCGAGTGAGAGCTCCCACCGGCTGTGGCCGTTGTACTCGACGAGCAACGTCGAGTCCGGCCCGGGCCTGTTGTACGACCTCACGCTCTATGGCCATCGCGCTTATGGCGACACCGAGAAGCACCGGCTGTTCCCGCTGTTCTGGAGCTCGCGCACGGGAGACGACTTCGTCGGCCGCTATCTGCTCGGATTCGGCGGCTACGCCCGGCGTGGCGCGGCGAGGTCGTGGTACGCGTGGCCGCTCGCATCGAGCACGAGCAGCGTCGAGGACGAGTCGCTGTTGGGCTGGCTGACACTGTTCGGTCACTCCGAGTTCGAAGGCCACGAGGAGACCCACGCATTCTCGCCCTTCGTGTTCGTGCGCACGCGGCGCACCGACGCGCGCCGCACTCGGCTGTCGACACGACTGCTGACCGTTCTCGGCTGGTCCAGCGCCGAGAGTCGCGCGGAAGTGATCCCGGATGGTCGCGGACTGAGCACGTGGAACCGCGTCCGCGAGAGTGAGCAGTCCCTGCTCTTCGGCCTGTTCGCGCACCAGAACGAGACCTACCGGGTGTGGCGCGAGGACTCGCTGACCGACGAGGAGGCACGCGTTCTCGCTCCCTTCGCCGACAACGGAGACTCGCGCCACGCGTCGTCGCGAGACACGACGGCGGCGCGCGCGGTTCTCGCGCGACACGGACACGTGCTCGAGAGCGAAGAGCTCCCCGCGCTACAGCAAGCCGCACGTGAGCTGGCCGACGAAGCCACCGAGCTCGTCGAGCGCAGCCAGCTGCGGCTGCCGCTGATCTTCAACTACGAGAGCAAGCCCGATTCGGTCGAGTGGAGTGGCCCGCTGTGGCTGGTCAATTCGCGCACGCGCCCGGGCTCGTCCAAGTTCAACGTGCTGTTCTACGCCTACCGCAGCGAGACCTCGGGCGACCAGACACGCCGCGACATCTTCCCGTTCATCACTTGGGACAGCTCCCCCCGCACGACCGAAGTCTCGTTCCTGTGGAGGCTCTTCCGTTACCGCTCCGAGGGCGAGCGCTCGGGCGGGCACATCCTCTTCGTGCCCTGGGGCGACGCTTGAATCGAGCCGGGCGCAATCAGGGGCACACGCTGAACAGCACCGCGTCGGAGAGCCCCAGGGTGTGGAGGTCCTGCGGATCGCGATAGTAGAACTGGCCCGCCACCTGTGCGCCCGAGATCAGATTGGCGTCCGCGCCGCTCTGCAGCCAGGCATTCATGTCGAAGGTCATCGTGCCGGTGCAGTCCTCGAGCGCCGGATTGCCGCCCGTTTGCTGCGTCGGCGTGCGACGCAACGGCGGCGCGGCGCACATGAAGCCACCCTTGTAGGGCGCTGAGTTCCCGCCCAAGCCGTAGAAGAACAGCCCTGACTTCTGATTGAGCACGCGGCTGACGCCGATCGTGAAAGGTTGGGAGCTGGTCAGGCTCGGAGTGCCACTGACGGCGATGGTCGGTACGCAGAAGGCGCTGTTGACCTTGGCCGTGCAGAACACCTGCGGCACGGCGCACAGGTTCGCACCCAAGGCACGCACGACGACATTGTCGAGCGCTGCCTCGGTCACCGAAATGCCCGCGACGTCCGCGACCGAGAAGCGCGCGCGAACGTTCGCCGTCGGAACGAAATACGAGCTCACGTCGAGCACGTCGCGTTGCCAGCCGCCTTGCCCGCCGGTGTAGACGCGCGCCGTGAACCACGTCGATCCGTCGGGCGAGAGCTCGACCGTGAGCGAGTCGTCTCCCGTCAGGTTGAACAGCCAGTAGGAGAATTCGATCTGCGGAATCGTGCCCGCGAGATCGAGCGCCGGCGAGGTCAAGCGCGTGGGACCGCCGTCGACGTCCGCGTCATCGGGGGGGCCGCCGAAGCTGCCTTGACCGGTGAACATCGCCGACGGACCCGCATCGGCCAGATCGTCGTCCTCGGGTTGCGCCGCGCGCGTGCCAACGAAAGTGCCCAGCGGATCTCCGCGAACCCAAGCGCCGCCGCTCAGCGACGGATCGTTGCTCACGCTCCAGCCCTGCGCGAACTCGAACGTGTCGTGGAACACCTCCGTCGTGGGGCCGACGGTGAAGAACGACGACACGCTGGGAGCCGAGCTGGGCTTGCGCACCGTGAAGGCCGAGGTATTCGACGCTTGCACGTAGTAGTAGACCTTGGTCGAGGCCGCCTGACCGGGAATCGAGGCGCGGAAGGTCGCGCCGCCCAGCGCGCTCATTGGCAATGCGACGAACGAACCCGCGTGCGTGCGATAGAAGAGCTGCACGCTGGAGAGCGGCGCCGAGGCGTTCGAGTAGACCTCGGCGTCGACGACGTAGGGACCGTTGGTGTCGAGCGTGTCGGGCAGCGTCGTCACGGAGCCGATGTACACCGGCTGCAGCGTGAGCCCCGGGAAGCCCTGCTGGCGGAACGCGCTGTCGATCTGTGAGAAGTGCGGCGTGCCGGTGTCGATGTCACCGTCGTCGTCGTCGAGCGTCAACCACTGCGCCTCGATGACCGACTTGATCTGTCCTTGGTTGTAGGCGTTCATCCAGCCCAGGAAGAGCGTGTTGGCGGCCGCGTCGCCGGCGCTGTTCCCGAGCAGGAGGTCGAGATTACGCCGGATCTTCCAGGCCGCGCCCATCCAGACCTCGCCGTCGGCGTGCACTTCGCCGTAGCACGCCGGACAGCAGTCACCGCAGAACGAGCGCGTGTTGTCGCCGCTGCGGATGTTGCAGTTCGTCCCGCAGAAACCGCGGCCGACGATCGGGTCGTCGTACAGGTACATGGCCCACGTGTCGGCGTTGCCCTCCCCCATGCCGTCGCCGCCGTTGCCCGTGCCATAACGCACGTTGAGCCAGTGCCCGTCCTCGTGCGCGATCACCGTCGAGTACGCGGTGTTGACGCAACCGCTCGCTGCCCAAAAGAAGGTGATGCTCGATCCGTTGTAGAACGCGTTGCAGGCGGAATTGACGTTGACGAATGCGTTGTGAACGAAGTCTGCGTGCGTATCCGAGGGGTTGATCGACCGCACCCAGTCGCGCATCGCGTTGACCGCGATGTTGACGTTGGCCTGCGCGGTGACGAACTCCGTCGGAGCGGTGTTCAACACGAACGTGTTGCCCGTCGCGGTCAGCGCGTTGAACGTCGCCGTGTGCGGACTGCCGGCCGAGTTGTTGACGTTGTTGTACGCGCCGTCGTAGCCGACGATCACGCTCGCCGGAGCATCGACGCCGACCAAGGTGAAATTCCCGAAGGCATCGGAGGTCGCCGTCACGCTGCCGCTCGACACGCTCGTGTAGGCGAGCGGCTGCACCGTCGTCGGATTGGAGCCGGTGTCGGGGTTCAGTCCAGGCGTGGCCCGGGTCGAGATGGTGCCGCTGACGTCGAAGTAGTGAATCGACGTGTCTCGCCGCAGCACCTCGCCCGTGTGCGCATCGAGCACGAACGTCGTGCCCAGCGGCCCGTCGCCGTCGACGAGCCGTTGCACGTCGACCTTCCACGCGAGCGCGCCGGAGCGCCAGCCGTCGCGCTCGATCTGCGCGATGCACAGTTGCGGGGTCGAGTTCTGCGTGGCCGCGAGGCCGTGGTCCGAGCGAAAGGCGCGCTCGGCGCGTTCGAGCGCCTGCTCCGCGGTCACCCCGGGCACCGTCTGCAGCGCCGCGACGCCCGGAAGCGCCCGCGTCTGCACCGAGAGCAGTCGCCCGCGCATGTCGAACAGCACGTTGACGCGCCCGTCGTCCACGGGCACGCCATTCACGACCTGCCGGAAGCGCAGCGTGAACTTGTCGCTGGTCCCCGCGAACCCCAGCGGCAAGTGCAACGCTCGCTCTTCGATCAGCGTCGCGGGCTCGATGCCGTGCAGCTCGCTCGTTCGTTCCAGTGCGGCGCGCGCGAGCGTGAACCACTCGGCGTCCTCGCGGGGAACGAACTCGCCCTCGAGCGCACCGCCGTAGAGGAATTCCGCGAAGCCCGTGCCCTCGTCGACGTCGATGCGCCACTGCGCACCGTGATCGGTGCGGAAGCGCGCGAGAGCGAGATCCAGCGGCGCTCCCTGGACTTGGGGCAGCGTGAGGATCGAGAACGCCAGGATCGAAATGGCCACGGGACACTCCTCGGAGCGAATAAGGCGACAGTTGGACCGTCGTTCGACGTGCGCGGGGGCGCAATGTTCGCTTCCAGACTACTCCATGCGCACCGCGCGCAGGGCGATCCGTCACGGACACCAGCCGAAGCGCGCCAGATCGACGCGCCCGGTGCCCGAGAACTCGACGCCTTCGCGCTCGAGGCGCCGGCGTTGCTCGACCGCGTGCGGCGATCCCGGCGGAAAGCTGCACTTTCCAGCGGCGTTCAACACGCGGTGCCAGGCCAGTCTCGAGCCCGCGGGCAATTCCGCCAGCACCCGCCCGACCAGCCGCGCGCGGCCGGGAAGCAACGCCTCGCGCGCGACCTGTCCGTAGCTCGCGACCGCCCCGCGCGGGATGCTGTCGACCGTGGCGAGAATGCGCTGGCGACGGTCGTCGTCGGGCCTGGCGCGCATGCCGCTATGCATGAAACGAAGCAGAGCGCGATTCGCGCTGGCGCGCAAGCACCGCGCGCCCCGGCCCGCGACCTCGGTCGCGGCGCAGCGTGGATCGCAATCTCAGGGCGTTCGTGTCATCCTCTGCGCGCTCCGTTCGCGGAGCCCAGGAGCCATGAAAACGAACATCAGCGCGGAGTGCTCGAGTCTCGCTCGACGTCAGTTCTTGGTGGGTTCGTCGGCCGCCGTGGTCGGCGCTGCGATGGCGCAGCCGGCAGCGGCGCGGCTGGCGCGCTCGCTCGGCGAGCCCGAATTGCGCGTCGTCTTGGTCGGATGTGGCGGTCGCGGCACTGGCGCCGCGGTGCAGGCGCTTTCCACGGCCGGCCCGGTCAAGCTCGTCGCCATGGCCGACGCGTTCACCGATCGCCTCGAGGGCAGCCTGGCCGAGATCTCGCGCTCACAGCCTGGCAAGGTCGATGTGCCCAAGGAGCGGCGCTTCCTGGGCTTCGACGCGTACCGCAAGGCGATCGACGTCGACTGCGATGTGGTGCTCTTGTGCACGCAGCCCGGTTTCAGGCCGTGGCATTTCGAATACGCGATTTCGCGTGGGCGCCACGTGTTCATGGAAAAGCCGGTTGCGGTCGACGCTCCCGGTGTGCGCAAAGTGCTCGAGGCCGCGCAGGTCGCGAAGGCCAAGAACTTGAAGGTCGGAGTGGGCCTGCAGCGCCACCACGATGCGCGCTACGTGGAGACCATCGCGCGCTTGCGCGACGGAGCGATCGGCGACATCAACTTCACGCGCTGCTACTGGAATTCCGGCGGCGTGTGGGTCAACCCGCGTCAGCCCCAGATGACCGAAATGGAGTACCAGATGCGCAACTGGTACTACTTCAATTGGCTGTGCGGCGACCACATCGTCGAGCAGCACATCCACAACATCGACGTCGTCAATTGGCTCAAGGGTGGCCCTCCGGTGCGCGCCCAAGGACAGGGCGGGCGCCAAGTGCGCACCGGCAAGGACTTCGGCGAGATCTACGACCACCACTTCGTCGAGTTCACTTACGCCGACGGCTCGACGTGCCTTTCGCAGTGCCGCCATCAGTCCAATACGTGGTCGAGCGTGTCGGAGCACGCCCACGGATCGAATGGCGCGTGCGACATCAGCGCGGCCACGATCACGGCGAAAGACGGCAGCAAGTGGCGCTCGAAGCTGGAGAGTGCCGACCCCTATCAGGTCGAGCACGACGTGCTGTTCGCAGCGATCCGCGAGGACACGCCGCACAACGAGGCCGAGTACGGTGCGACTTCGACCATGACCGCGATCCTGGGCCGCATGGCGACCTACGGCGGACAACCGCTCAGCTGGGACGCGGCGCTCGCGTCCGACGTCGCGCTGTGGCCCGCGGCGCCCGGTGATCTGACATGGACCACGGATCCGCCGACATTGCCCGACGGGGACGGTCGCTATCCGATCCCGACACCGGGCGTGACGCGCGTCGTGTGAGGCGAGCGCGCGTTCGAGCCGCCGCCATCAATCGCGCCCCGGCGCGGGGGCGGAGTAGCGCACCTCGCGATCGCGGCCGCGCGCATCGCGCACGGTCAAGCTGACCGTGTCGCCTGGTTCGTAGTTCAAGCGGAACCAGGTCATGAACTCGCGCTGCACGACGTTCGGCGAGCGGCCACCGACGGCGACGATCACGTCGTCCTCCCGCAGTCCGGCCTTGAGCGCCGGCCACTGCGCGCCGTCCTTGCCGAAGAACGGCTTGACGGCCATCGTTCCGTCCGCGATGCCGAGCTTGCGGCGCTGCTCGGGCTTGACCTCGAGCGGCCAGGCGAATCCCGGCGCGGCCCCGATGTTCCCGTCCGCGATCGACTTGCGCCAGCCGAGTTGTGTGTCGCGCCAGCCCTCGCGCACGTCGAGCGTGACGCGCACCAATTCCGTTCCGCGCTTCAGGAGCACTTCGATCGCGCCCGCCCCCGCGGGTCCGCGGTGCAGGACGCCGCGAAAATCGGCCTGACCGAAGAGCTTGCGCTCGCCGGCGACCACCAGGCGGTCCCCCAGCGCGACTCCAGCGCGCGCCGCCGGGCTCTTGGGCTCGACGCGCTTCACGAGCAACCCGTCGTCGCGTTCGAGCGTCAGCCCGACGTTCTCCGGCAGCGGCCAGACATCGAGGTCGCGCGCCTTGTCGAAGCGCTTGGCCTCGATCGCGGGCTGGCGCAGGATCTCGTTGACCTGATGGCAGTGCAGGCAACCGTCCTTGTAGAGCGAAGCGCCGCCGCGCTTCTTCCACGATTCCGCGCCGGGCAGGTCGAGCGGCGTGGGCGCGCGGCCCTCGAGCGCGGGCGCCGGTCCGTCGACGTCCCAGCTCGCACGCCGCGGATCGTAGTGGTGCTCGAGCACGCGCCTGAGCGTGTTCGCCAGGGCGGCGGGCGAGATGCGCGTCGAGTCGGAGACGTGGTCTTTTCCGCCGAAAATCGCGTAGATCCGACCGTCGGGCGCGAGCAGCCAGCCCCACCAAGACAGGTCGAGGTCTTGCCACCCCTCGACCGGCAGCAGGCGCAGGTCGATGTTGCTCGCGCTGGTCAGGCGCACCGTGATGAACTGCGCGAGCAGCGCTTCGAGCTCACCGCCGCCCTCGAGCACGGCGCTGTCGAAGCTCGCGCACTGCTTGCAGGGCAAGCAGCGCAGCGTCACGAACAGCGCCCGGCCCGTGGCGCGCGCTTCCGCCAGCGCCTGGGCCAGATCGCCGCGCCACTCCAGCTTGTCCTGCGGCGCGGGCAGCTTGGCTTGGCTCGGTCCGACGATCTCGGCCCACGGCTTCTCGCCGCGCGCGCCTGCTCCACACACCGCCAGCGCCACGACGGCCCAACCCAGGATTCGAGCGAACATGTGAGCGACCTCCAGAGGCGTGCAGCCTAGCGTGTGCTCGCGCGGAACCGATGCCTGGGACTGGGTGCGCGCTTGCCGTAGTCTGGGCCGCGATGGGTGACGCCTCGCTGCCGCCGAAACTCTCGGTCATCGTCCCGTTCCACGACAATGCGGGACAGCTCGAGCTGTGCCTGGCCGCGCTGCGCCGCTCGACCGCGCCCTTCGAATTGGTGATGGTCGACGACGCCTCGCGCGACGCGCGCGCGATCGAGCTCGCCAAGGCCGCCGCGCAACATTACGTGCGCATCGAGAAGAACTCGGGGCCAGCCGTGGCGCGCAACGCGGGTGCGCGCGTCGCACGCGCCGATGTGCTGGTGTTCGTCGACTCCGACTGCGTGGTGCACGAAGGCGCCTTGGCCAAGATGCAGGCCGCGCTCGAGGCCGATCCAGACGCGAGCGCGCTCTTCGGATCGTACGACGACAATCCCGCGCACCCGACCGCGATCTCGGCCTACCGCAACCTGCTGCACCATTGGGTGCACCACCACGGCCCGCGCGAAGCCTCCACGTTCTGGGCCGGCTGCGGCGCGATCCGCAAACGCGTGTTCGAAGCCGTCGGCGGCTTCGACGAGAGCTATCGCCGTCCGTCGATCGAGGACATCGAGCTCGGCATGCGCATCAAGGCCAGCGGCGGACGGA
Organism: Planctomycetota bacterium; assembly: GCA_020853575.1. GTDB lineage: Bacteria > Planctomycetota > UBA1135 > UBA1135 > F1-120-MAGs118. The sequence goes on along the minus strand of JADYYP010000017.1, from coordinate 54,163 downwards.
TCCTGCTCCTGCCCGAAATCCAGTGCAAGCACCTCAAGCACTGGAAGCTGTTCAACATGGTGTACGTCGACGTCACCAAGCGCGCGATTCCCTGGACCAAGCTGTTGATCGATCGGCCCGGGACCGGAGGCGACCTCAACCTCGAGCTGGCGCAGAAGCTGTGCGTCGTGTGCGTCTTCCTCGCGCTGCTGGCGCTGCCCGCGCTGTGGATCGCGCTCGCACTCGGCGCGAGCCCGTGGTTCGCACTGACGCCGCCGGCATTGCTGGTGCCCGTGCTGCTGGTGAACAACGGCTTGTACCGCATGTTCCTGCGGCGCCGAGGAGCGCTGTTCGCGCTGCAAGGTGTGCTGCTGCACTTCCTCTACTTCTTCTATGGCGGCCTGGCGTTCGCGTGGGTCAAGGCGACCTATCGCGGTGCAGCGCGGAAGCCCTCGGCATGAGCCGCGCGCTCCGCACGAGCTTGTTGTGCGCGTGTGCGGTGATCGCGGCGTGCGACGACACGCCGGACGTAGCACCCACTCCCGGCACGCCCGCTCCCAGCGAGTCGCCCAGGGACGAGCAGGACATCGCACGGCGCGACATCCACGACGCGTTCAAGCTGGCGCAGCGCGCGACGAAGCACGCCAGTGATGGCGGCGGTCGTGCATGGGTCGAGAGTCTGGATGGAGCGCCGCTCGCGGTCACGGCCGGCACGACCGGACGCTGGCGCATCGTGTACGAGGCGGGCGAGCTCGGAGTCGCGCGCGGCGGCGCCGTGTACTTCCAAGTCTCGCCGTTCTTCGAGTGGAGCACGCCACAGGTCGAAGCGCCGGACGCCGCGGGCTTCACGCGCATCGCGACCGAGGCCGAGGGCGTCGAACTGTCGGCGAAGACGTTGGACCAGCAACTGCTCGGGATCGAGCTCGGCGGCCGAGAGCTCCGAGCGGGAGAGCGCATCACGATCGACTACGGGTGCGGTCCGGCCGGTGCGCGGGTCGATCCCTACGCCGAGCCCAACTCGCGCTTCTGGATCGCGGTCGACGGCGACGGAGATGGAGTGCGCAAGGTGTTGGCGGATTCGCCGGGCATCGACGTGCTCCCCGGTCCGCCCGCGATGTTGGTGGCGACCTTGACCTCGAGCGCGCGCGCGGGAGAAGAGGTGCGTCTGACGCTGGCGCTGCTCGACGCCCGCGCGAACGCCGCGGGAGCTTGCGCCGCGACGCTCGAGCTCACCGGCGCCGCGTCCGAGCTCGAGCTGCCGAGCTCCGTGGTCCTGGGCGCGGACGACCGCGGTCGGAAAACGCTGGTGGGCCGCGCGCCAGCCGATGGCGTCTACCGCGTGCAAGCGCGGGCCGTGCTCGCCGAACGCACCTTGGTCGCGGATTCGAATCCACTCTCCGTCGGGCCGGGTCCGCGCGTGTTCTGGGCGGATTTCCACGGACATACGGCGGTCTCCGACGGCAGCGGAACCGCGAACGACTACTTCGATTTCGCGCGCAACGTCGCGGCGCTCGACATCGCGGCACTGACCGACCACGACCACTGGGGCATGCTGTTCGTCGACGAGCAACCGGAGTTGTGGCGAGCACAGGTCGACTCCGCACGACGCGCGCACGAGCCTGGGCGCTTCGTGGCGCTGCCGGGCTACGAGTGGACCAGTTGGCTCACCGGCCATCGCCACGTGCTGTACTTCGGCGAGCAGGCTCCGCTGTTCTCCTCGATGGACGAGCGCTACGAGAGCCCTGAGCAACTGCGCGAGACGTTGCGCGACCAGCACGCGTTGATCGTGCCCCACCATCCGGCCGGAGGCCCGATCGCGATCGACTGGCGCCACGCGCCGGACCCGGAGCTCGAGCCCGTGGTCGAGATGTGCTCGGCCCACGGCACGAGCGAAGCGCTCGATTGCGCGCGCGTGATCCACTCCCCACGCCCAGGCCATTTCGCGCGCGACGCGCTGGCGCGCGGCTACCGCTTGGGCTTCGTGGGCAGCGGTGACGGGCATGACGGACACCCCGGATTGGCCTGGAAGGGCCCGCACTACCCGACCGGTGGGCTCGCGGCGATCCTCGCCGACGAGCTCACCAGCGACGGCGTGTACCGCGCCCTGCGCGCGCGCCGCTGCTACGCCACTTCTGGACCGCGCATCCTGTTGCGTTTCGCGCTGGGGCGCGCGCGCATGGGCGAGGCGATCCCGGCGGCGGAGGTCAATCGCGAGGGCAATCTGTACCTGCAGGTCGTCGGCGCGTCCGCGCTCGAGCGCATCGAGGTCGTCGTCGGCGCCAGCGAGTTGCTTTCGATTCCCTGCCGCAACGAGCTCGAGTTCAGCGCCAGCGCGACGCTGAGCGACCTGAAGCCCGGCGAGTTCGTCTACGTGCGCGTGCTCCAACTCGACGGCGGCATGGCCTGGTCGAGCCCGGTCTTCGTGGAGTGAGGCTTTTCAGGCCGATTTCGCCAGGTTCGGCGGCGGATCCGTCGAGCACACGCGATTGCGCCCGCCGGCCTTGGCGTCGTACACGCGTCGGTCCGCGAACTTGATCAGCTCGTCGACGTTGCGCGCGCCGCAGGCCAGCGAGGCCACGCCCAGCGACACGGTGACGTGCTTGTCGTAGCCGAAGCCGATGACGTGCTCTTCCACTGCCGCGCGCAGGCGCTCGGCGGTCATCGCAGCTTGCGCCAGCGAGGCCTTGGCGCAGATCACCAGGAATTCCTCGCCGCCGAGGCGACACACGAAGTCGCCCTTGCGCACCGCATTGCGCAACACGTTGGCCGTCTCGCGCAGCACCAGGTCGCCCATGTCGTGCCCGTGGGTGTCGTTGACGGACTTGAAGTGGTCGATGTCGATCATCACCACCGAGAGTGGCGAGCTCGAGGTCAACGCCGCGCTGACCTCGCTCTCGAGCGTGCGCATGGCGAAGCGCCGGTTGGGCAACTTCGTGAGCACGTCGGTCATGGCCGCGGCCTCGAGCTTGCGATTCAGCACGGCCATCTCGGCCACTTGGCGATCGCGGATCTGCCGGTCCTTCTCGACCTGCTCACGCAGCTCGATCATGCGCTGCCCGGCGCGCACGCGCGCCAGGAGGATCTTGGGGTTGAAGGGCTTGACCACGTACTCGTCGGCGCCGGCATCGAAGGCCTCGACCACGCGGTTCTCGTCCTCGCGTCCGGTCAGGAGCAGGATGTACATGCCGCGACCTTCGTTCGAACGCCGCAGCGACTTGCACAGCTCGAGGCCGTCGACCTCGGGCATCATCCAATCGGTCACCACCATCTGCGGATTCGACTCGAGCGCGAGGATCAACGCCTGACGGCCGTTCGCCGCGCGCATGACCTGATGCCCGTCGCGCGTGAGGTGGTGCTCGAGCAAACGCAGCGACACCGGATCGTCGTCGACGGCCAGGATGCGCAGTCCCTTGCGCTCGGCTGTGGCGCGCACCGTCGTGTCGGTGGGCACGGCCATGTGGCGCGCGGCCTCCGCGACGATCTCGTGAGGCTGCACCTTGACGTCGACGGGGATCTGCAGCGTGCGACCCCACTCGATCCACTGCTCGCGACTGCTCTGGCGCAAGCGCTCGAGGTCATCGCGACCCAGCTCGAGCTCGTTCATCAGCTCCGCCAGCCGCTCGCTGGCGTGGACCTCGTCGAGGCCCTCGAGGCACACGTGGGCCAAGTGTCGCGCCGCGCGCACGATCAGCGCCATGCGACGCGAAGCCTCGTCGGGAGCATCGATGCACCCCTCGCGACGCTCGATCGTTGCCACAGCGAAAGCGAACGACTCGGGCAAGCGCCAGTCGCGCAGCATCGCGGCCGCGAGCTCACAGTGGTCGAGATCGAAGGTCTCGTGCTCGAGGATCATCAGGGTGTCCGCGCCCGGCCTGCGTCCGCGCTCCAACATCTGCGCGTAGCGATCGGGGTGGATGCTCGCCAGCGCGAGCGTGCCGACGCCCGACAGCAACCCGCAAGTGAAAGCGTCGGCCGGCGGAACGCTGTGCAAGAGCTCGGCCAGGCCCTGCGCCATGACCGCGATCGCCAGCGAGTCCGCCCAGTAGCGCTCGTAGTCGAATCCCGGGCAAGTTCCCGAGCGGTTGCCACTGACCAGCGTGAAGCCCAGCGCGACGTTGCGCACCGAACGCACGCCCAGGCGCATCGCCGCCTGCCCCACCGTCGTCACCGGTTGCGATCCGGCGAAGCCCGCGCTGTTCGCGATTTTCAGGATGCGACCGGTCAACGCCGGATCGGACTGGATCACGCGGGTGATGTCGCCCATGGCGTAGTCCTCGCCGCGCGTGAGCTCGAGGATCGCCAGCCCCACGCCGGTCGGCGAGGGCAGTTGCCCGGTGAGCTTCAGTTCGTCCAGACGGTTCTCGTTCATGGCGCCGCGCTGCTCAGCGCTTCTCGGCCTCGAGCGCCGCCTTGACCTGGTCGTACTGGACGGCGGCGCGCTCGACGAGCGAGCCGGCGTGCGCGAGGTCGGAGCACCGCCCGAGTTGCTCGATCTCGAAGCACAGTTTCGAGAAGCGCAGCGCGCCGACGTTGGCGCTCGACGACTTGAGGGTGTGCGCAATGCGCTCGAGCTGACGCGTGTCGCCGCGGGCCATGGCCTCGCGCAGGTTCACGATCTGCTGAGCCGCGTCGTCGAGGAACAACTCGATGACCTCCAGGTACAGTCCCGGATCCTCGTCGCCGCCGAGTTCCTTCAGTCCAGCGATGACGCCGGCGTCGATCACGGATTCGGGCTCGGAGGGATGCATGCGAGGTTCTCGACTGCGCGGGCAGCGGTCGATTGGGTTTGCTTGCATCGGTCGAGTGCGGTGCGCGACTCGACCGCAGCCCCAATTTCGGAGCCCTTTGGCACTGGAAACTCCTGCGCGGCGGCAGGATTTTCCGCACGGCCATCGCGCGGGCCGCATCCGCGTCCAGCCTCAGCGATGAAATGACATCGCGGGCTCGACGCGCGGCGCCCCGCGGGTCAGCCCAGGATCGGCAAGCTGCGCGGGTCGAGCGGAGGAGCTGGCGGCGGCGGCGGGAGCTCGAGCCCGAACACCTCGCACACGTGCTTCACCAGCAACACCTCGTACAACAGGCGCGTCGGTGCGAGCTCGGTGTGCGCGGCGACGTTGGTCATGACGCTCGCGTCCAGTCCGCACGGCCGAAACTGCGCGAAATGGCCGAGGTCCGTGCTCAAGTTGAGCGCCAATCCGTGCCACGCCACCCAGCGCCGCACAGCGACTCCGATCGAGCACACCTTCTTGTCGCCGATCCACACGCCGGTCAGCCCGGGGCGCCGCGTGCCTGTGACCTCGACCTCCGCGAGCACGCGGATCACCACCTCCTCGAGGTCCCGCAGGTAGCGGTGCAAGTCACGCCTGGACTCGTCCAACGCCAGGATCGGATAGGCCACGAGCTGTCCGGGGCCGTGGTAGGTCGCCTCGCCGCCGCGCTCGACCTCGACCACCGGCAGCGCGACGCTGGCGAGGTCCGCGCGTGCCGCGCCGCGTCCGAGCGTGATGACCGCTTCGTGCTCGGTCAGCACCAGCACGTCACCGATCTCGCCGCGGATGCGTTGCTCGAGCAACTCCTGCTGGCGGCGGTGCGCCTCCGCGTACTCGGTGCGCGGCCAGCGCCTCACGTCGAGCACCCCGTCGGGATAGCGGTCGGGCAGTTTGCGCGGTTCCATCGGCCGTTCCGCAGTGTAGCGTGACGCGCATGCAGTACCGCCGCCTCGGATCGTCTGGACTGAAGGTCAGCGCGCTCTCGTTCGGCTCATGGGTCACGTTCAAGAACCAGCTCGACGACGCTGGCGCGCGCGCGCTCCTGAAGCAGGCCTACGACGCCGGCGTGAACTTCTTCGACAACGCCGAGGCCTACGCGGCGGGAGAGTCCGAGCGCATCATGGGCCGCGCGCTGCGCCAGCTCGGACTCGCGCGCGATTCGTTCGCGGTGTCCTCCAAGGTGTTCTGGGGGGGCGACAAGCCGACGCAGAAGGGTCTCTCGCGCAAGCACGTGCGCGACGCCTGCGACGCGGCGCTCGCGCGGCTCCAGGTCGACTATCTCGATCTGTACTTCTGCCATCGACCGGACCTCGACACGCCCATCGAGGAGACCGTGCGCGCGATGCACGAGCTCGTCCTGCAGGGAAAGGTGCTCTATTGGGGCACGTCCGAGTGGAGCGCCGATCAGATCGCGGAAGCACACGGCGTGGCGCGCGCGCTGCACGCCACGCCACCGACGATGGAGCAGCCACAGTACAACCTGTTGGTGCGCGAGAAGGTCGAGCGCGAGTTCGCGCGACTGTACGACTCGTGCGGGCTCGGCCTGACGATTTGGTCTCCGCTCGCGTCCGGGATCCTGAGCGGCAAGTACGCGCACGGCGTGCCCGCGGACTCGCGCATGGCGCTGCCCGAATACCATTGGCTGCGTGAACGGCTGGAGTCGGCGCAGGGCCGCGAGAACGTGCGCAAGACGCAAGCGCTGGCCGAGCTCGCGCGCGAGCTCGAGGCCAGTGTCGCGCAGCTCGCGATCGCCTGGTGCCTGCTCCATTCGCGGGTCAGCACGGTGATCCTCGGCGCGACCAAGCCCGCGCAGCTCGCCGAGAATCTCGGAGCCCTCGGGGTGCTGCCGAAGCTCGACGCCGGCGTGGTCGCGCGCATCGAGGCCATCGTGGCCAACAAGCCTGCTCAGCCGGAGCGCTACTGACCCGCGCGCGCCTCGAGCGCGAGCCACGGCGCTGCCCCGGCGCTTCAGCCCGTTCCGAAGGACCGACGAGCTTCCCCCGACTCAATGGCGCAACGCCCCTCCGCCCCCAAGAGCGTCGAGAACCACCGCGGCCAACTCGCGCGCCTCGCGCGTGAGCACCGCTTGCGTCACACCGCCACCGGGATGCGCTTCGCGTTGGCCGACCGCATCGAGCTGCTGGATGCCGCCCGCTGGGATGCGATCGCCGCCGGGACCTCGGTGTTCCTGGGGCGCAAGTACCTGCGCGCGCTCGAGTCCGCGCTCCCCGACAACCTCGCGCCGCGCTACGCGCTGATCGAATCCGACGGCGGCCCCGTGGCCGCGGTGGCAGCACAAATCGTGCACGTTCACGGCGAGCGGATCGCCGACGCGGTCCGGACGCCGCGCGAGGCCGACACGACCTGCAAGCCCTCGCGCAAGGTCGCCGAGGTCGTGCGCGCCGCCCGCGCCCGACTGCAGGCCGCCGCGGTGCGCCGCATCGAGGCGCGCGTGCTCGTGTGCGGCAACTTGCTCGCGTGGGGCCAGCACGGCGTGGCGTTCGCCGACGGTGTCGACCCCGCCACGGCGTGGCCGGCAGTGGCCGAGGCGCTGTACCGGATGCGGCGCGCGGAGCGCCTCGCCGGCAACACCGACATCGTGCTCGTCAAGGACCTCGACGCCGCGGAGAGCGCCGCGGCCAGCGCGCTCGCCCCGCTGAGCTTCCGTGAGCTCGAGACCGAGCCCGACATGGTGCTCGAGCTCGACCCGCGTTGGCGCACGTTCGACGACTATCTCGCGGGCCTCTCGACCAAGTACCGCAAGGCAGTGCGACACACCATCAAGCAGATCGAGGCCGCCGGCTGCAGTGTCGAGCGCGCCAGCGACCTGCACGCGGAAGCGCAGCATCTGCACCGACTGTACGCGAGCGTGCAACAACGCGCGGCGGTGCGGCCCGTCTCGATCACGCCCGAATACGTTCCCGCGCTGGGCCGGGCGTTGGGTGGCGACTTCCGCTGCACGACGATCCGCCGCGGTGAAACGCGCCTGGGCTTCGTGACCACGTTGAAGGACCGCTCGACGGCAGTCGGCTATTTCATGGGCTTCGACCGCGAGGCCAACGCGACGCTCCCGCTGTACTTCCGGTTGCTGCAGTGCGTCGTCGCTGATGCGCTCGAGCTCGGCTGCTCGCGCATCTCCTTCGGCCGCACCGCGCTCGAGCCCAAGGCGCGCCTGGGCGCGAAGCCGGTACCGCTGCATCTGTGGATCCGCCACCGCGTGCCCGTCGCCAATCTGCTCTTGCAGCGCCTGCTGGGTGGGCTCGGCCACGACATCGCGCCCGAGCGCAATCCCTTCAAGGACGAGGGCGCGCCGCGCGATGCCGCCGGGCGCGATGCCCACCGACCCGACGAGCGGCGAGGATGACGAAGAGTTCACCCGCGCTCTCGCCGGCCCGCGTGCGAGCTCGATTGGAGACTGTCGACGCGGCGCGCCGCGCGTAAAGTGAGGCGCGCGCAAGATGTCGAAGCTCCCCGAAACTCGCCAGGCCACGCAGTTGCTCCACAGGCTCGCCGATGGAGACGCATCGGCGTCCAATGAGCTACTCGCATTGCTGTACGACGAATTGCACGGACTCGCGCGCAGTTGCATGGCGCAGGAGCGGCGCCAGCACACGCTGCAAGCGACGGCGTTGGTCAACGAGGCTTGGCTGCGCTTGCAGGGCGACCTCGCGACCCCGCGCAACAGGGCGCACTTCCTTGGCGCCGCTGCTCAAGCCATGCGGCGAGTCCTGATCGACCACGCGCGCCGCCGCGATGCGGAGAAGCGCGGCGGCGCGTTGGAGCGCCGGCCGTACGAGGACTTGCTGGAGTTGTTCGAAGAGCGCGGCGGTCCGCTACTCGAGCTCGAGGAAGCGCTGGCCAAGCTGGGCGAGCTCGACCCCGAGCTCGTGCGCGTGATCGAGATGCGCTTCTTCGCTGGAGCGACCACCGCCGAGATCGCCGAGGCCCTGGACATGTCCACGCGCAGTGTCGAGCGCGCCTGGGCCACGGCGCAGGCCTGGCTGAAGGACGAGCTCGACCCGCGGCCCTGATCCCGCGCGACTTTCCGAAATCGCTGTTGCGCGGGCGCTCGCCCGGCCTTTCTCGGCGCAGAAAGGTCCAACCATGAGCAGCCTGACTCCCCACTGTGTGCGCGCCGCCGGTTCGCTCGCACTCGCACTCTCCGCCGCCTGCGCGGCGACCGAACCGCGCGCCGTCTCCTTCGCCACGGAACCGGGTTTCGCAATGCCGCGCACACCGGCACCACTCGCGGCCAGCCCGGGCATCGGCTTCTTCGGCGGCCTGGGTCTCGGGCAGTCGACCTTCCACGACTACGAGCTCGACGGCCTACCCGGCGCGGAGGTCGACGACACGGACACCGCGTTCTCGCTCTTCACCGGGTATCGCTGGACGCCCAACTACGGCGTGTTGATGGGCTACATCGACCACGGCTCCGTGCGCGCCAGCGGCCCGGTCGGCGAAGGCGGCAGTCCGTTCGACGACGAAGTCGGCTACAAGAGCACGCTTCTGTGCGCGATGGCCGCGTGGCCGATCGCGCCGAGCACGGCGATCCTCGGCTTCACTGGCGCCGCCTACTGGCAGCAGGACGTCGACTACGAGGAAGGCTACACCCCGCCGGGCCTGGGCCGAGAGGGCGTGTCTTCGAACTACGGCGCCGACGAGAGTGGCGTCAGCGCGGTGATCGGTGGCGGCGTCAACTACTTCCTCGACCCCACTCAGCACTTCGGCCTGAGCTTGATGTGGTTCCGCATCATCGAAGCCGGTGACCAAGGCGCCACGGGCCACGACAGTGACATCGACTTCGTCTCGCTCGGCATCACCGCGAGCCAGTGAGTTCGGCTGGCGGCGCCGCGCTCACCACGGTGCCGCCAAGCCCTCGAACATCGCGTTCAGCTCGGACCACAAGTCCTCGCTCACGCCGAGGTCGTGCCGCGCGAGCGAGCAACACAGGGCGGTCAGGTCTTCGGCCCGCGGGCGCGCGTTGGGGTTCACGCGACCCTCGCGCAGCGCGCGCCCGTAGATCGCCAGCGCTTCGTCGCTCGCACCGCTCTCCGCGTAGGACTCGGCCAGAGGCAAGAGCACGTCGGCGCGGTCGATGTCGAGGATTTCAGCGCGTCCCTCGTCGTAGGCATCCCTCGCGGCGGCGAGCATCGCGAACCCGCGCTCGGTGGCGCCGCTCTGGACGACCAGCGCGGCCAGCCGCGCCGCGAACGGGACTTGGAAGTCGACCGACCAACCGGCGGCATCGATCAAGCCGCGCGCATCGTCGGTCAACGACAGTGCCTCCTCGTTGTCGCCCTTCGAGAGCGCGTTCCGCGCGAGTTCGAACAGCAGCTCGATGCGCAGGGGCATCGGCAACTTGCTCCAAGAGGCCTTGATCTTGGCTTCCAAGGCCTCGCGATGCTCGCGGTCGGCGTAGAAGCGCCGGTGCAGCTGGGCGAGGAAGCTCAGCTCGTTGCGCACGGCGTCGAACCCGCCGCCGACCGCGATCGAGTCCGTGATTTGCAGTCGGCGCGCGAGCTCGTCCTGCTGCAGGTCGCGCGCATAGAGCTCGACCAACTGCTCCATTTGGGCGTCGGAGATTCCGACGCTGAGCTGCGCCGCGGCGTCGCGCTCACCCAACAGCAAGTGCGCGCGCGCCAGCTCCGCGCGGATGCGCTCCTGGTGCCAATCCTGTGCGCCGGCGCCGCTCCAACTCTCGAGCACGCCGCGCGCGCCCTCGACATAGGGCCGAACGTCTGCTGACGACCAACCCTGCTCGGCCAATTGCGCCGCGAGTTCCGCCAGTGCCGCGCCGCGCCTCCAGTCACCGATGCTCTGGATGCACTCGTGGGCAGCGCGCATGCGACCCAGCTCGAGATTCGTTCGAGCGACGAGCTCCTGCAGCCGGGCCTTGGTCTTGAGGTGCGGATCCGCCGGCAGAGCGCCCGCCGCGCGCTGCGCCAGCGCCAACAGCGCGATGCTCTGCGCGCTCCGCGGCATGTCGACCAGCTGTCTGGGTGCCGGCTGCGCCGCGAGCTGCGTGCTCGCCACGCCGTCGAGCTCCAGTGCGGCGTCACTGCGCGAATCGCGCAGGCCCGTCGACAGCGCGACGAGAACCAGTGCCAATCCAATGTTCGTGGTCATCGTACTCACACCCCTAGCGCCGAGCGCTTTCAGCTCCTCTGACCAAGGTCCAGTGCGAAAGCCTCGCGCCCACCGCGAGCGCGGCGAGCGCGAGGCATCGAGTTCAAGCAGTCCTCACGGAGCGACGGTGAACTGCAGCCCGTTCGACAAATTCGTCGTCTTCGGGGCCGGCGGATCGCGGAACCACAGCTGCGCGTTGACCGTCTCGCCTCCGATGAAGGGCGTGCCCAGGGCACCGAGATGCGTGTCGACGTACAGGTTCCAATCGAGCGCCGCGCTGCCATCGCACAGGCCAACCGTGCCACCGGTGTTCATCGCGGGCGTGCGCTGCGTCGGGGCCTTGACGCACAGGAAGCTCGAGCCCCAAGCGCCGGCGAACGGACCGTTGATGCCGTAGAAGAACAGGCTCTGCTTCTGGGCCTCGACGCCACTGACGTGGATCGTGAAGCCGCTGCCCTTGCTGCCCGAGGCGAAGCCCGTGGCGGAGATCGACGGAACGCAACCGTTGGTCGTCGTGCCAGCGGTGCAGTAGGCGGACGCTGTATTGGCGCTCGACACGAAGCCGAAGGCCGCGGCAGCGCTCCAGTCGCCGAGCCAGGTCCCGCTCGTCGAGGGTGCGAACGCACCGCGGTAGCTCGCCGGACTGAAGAAGCCGTCGGCCGGCGCGCTCGCCACGCTCGTCAGCGCCTGATTCGCCGGCCGCGGATCGAGGAACGTGACGGGCAGGATAGTCTTGCCGCCCTTGACCACGGGAGCCCCGCGCGTGATCGAGACGATCGGCGCGGTCAACGGGTCGAATCCCGGGATCAGCACGTTGTTGTTCGCGGGGTCGAACACGGCGCGGGCATTCGCTTCCGTGTACGCGGTTGCGTGTTGGTTGCGGAAGAACACGCTGTCGGTCACTTCGATCAGGCGCCCCGAGGACTGCACGGGGTAGTTCGTCGCGAACGTGCCGCTCGTGAAGTCGTTGGCGTGCGCCGGAACGGCGTTGTAGGCCGTGGTCCAGGTGTTCGCCCACGAGAGCGTCCCGTTGAAACCGTAGCCACTGCCACCGTCGCCGTCGACGTTGTCGAAGCTGACCACGCGCTCACCCAGGTCCATGAACACGCAGTTGCGGTACTGGATGCGGGCGTTGTCGCGGAACGCCATGCCGTGGTCGCCGTCCACGGGCTGTCCGATCACCGTGCAGTTGTAGATCGTCGACGTGGTCACGGGCTGCCAGTCCGAGTTCTCCGCGCCGTCGGTCTCGAAGGCGTTGTCCCCCACGCCGGAGCCCTGGGCCGCATCGGCGCTGTGGCCCTGCACGATCAGTCCGAACTGGACTTTGCCGCGCCAACCTTGATCGACGTCGAAGCTGTCGTCGCCGACGTTCCAGATGCTGACGTACTTCAAGTTGACCGCGCCACCCCAGATCTCGATGCCGTCGTCGACACCGTTCATGATCTCGACGTGGTGGATGTCCGTGGCGCGCCCAACGCCGCCCAGCGAGAGCCCGTTGAGCTCGTTGTTGAGCCCGACGACCTTGCCGCCGTAGCGCAGGGAAACGTACGAGAGCGTGCCGCTGTCATCGTTGTCGTCGCCACCGCCGTAGCGATCGGTCGACGGTCCATTGGTCAGGCCTTCCATGTCGGCGACATTGCTCGGGCTGGGCACCGGCGTGTTGCCGCCCACTGCGTTCTCGGCGACGTAGCCGCGTCCCATCAGGGTCACGTTGCCCCACTCGTTGATGGCTTCGCGCCAGGCACCGGTCTTGTGGTCGCCGGGGATCTGCGTCGCGCCGGAGCCGGTCGTGCCGCTCCACGTCGCCACGTCGTTGGTGCTGGTGAAGATGATCGGCTGGTCCTGCGTGCCGCTGGCGATGATCATCGCGCCGCGTGCGATCGCCAGACTGCCTTGATCGCCCGGGATGCTCGCCACCACGACGCCGGCGTCGATGGTCAGCGTTGCGCCGGGCGCGAAGTAAACCTGTCCTTTCAGGCGGTAGGGCGAGCCAGCCAGCGTCCAGTGCTCGGACGTGGCGTGCACTCCAGCCGGAATGTCGGTCTGAGCGCGCGCCGAGGTCATCAGTGCGGCCGCGATCGCGACCGAGGCCGCGCTTCCATTTACGAATCGCTTCACGTGTTGTTCTCCAAAGGGGCTTCCGATTCACGGGTGGAGGCGTCCTCGTCCTCCTGCAACTGTGCTCTTCCCGTGCGCGCAGAAAGTAGGGGCGACGTGTGCACGCCCAACGAATCGCGCATGAAGCCTCGAGAAACGCGCGCCGTCCGAAGAGCGCGAGCCGCCACGTCCACGAGGAACGTGACGGCTCGCGAGTTCTCGGCGCGTTGGCGTCAGCGGGTCTGCGCGACGCGCTCGATCTTCGCGAGGTACTGCTGGATGTTCTCTCGCGGCTGGAGCTCTTGCGCTCGGCGCAGCAGAGGCAGGGCTTCCGCGTAGCGCCCCAGGCCCACGAGCAACTGTGCATGCCGCACTTTCGCGTCGGCTTCGAAGGCCTCGAGGCCCGCCGCGCGCTCGAAGTACAGCACGGCCCTTCCGTGATCGCCGATGCGACCTGCGTGCTGCCCCAGCAGGATCAGGGCTTCCCCATCGAGCGGATCGAGCGCGACGATTTCCTCGAGCACGCGGGCCTCTTCCTCGCTGCCACCCTCGGCCACCGCGATGCGCGCGCGCAGCTTGAGCAAGTCCTTGCGATCCGCGGGGTCCAGCGTGGCTCCGGCGACGACCTCGATGCGCGCGATCAAGGCTCGCACGTCGTCGAGCGCGCCTCGCGCGGTCATCACCTTCGCCGCGCGCAGCGCACGCAACGGACGGGCCTCGGGACGCTTCTCGAGCGCGCGACCGTAGGCAGCGACCGCGAGATCGAAGAGCTCTTCGTTGACGTAGATGTCCCCCAGCGATTCCAGGCTCTCCGCGGTCGCTCCTCCGAGTCGGTCGACGACCTCGAAGTTCTGCGCCGCGCGTTGGGGTTGACCCAAACCGATGAACGCGTTGGCCTGGAGCAGCCACAGATCCGCGCGTTGCGGATCACCCGCCAACATGTCGTCACACAGTGCCGCGGCGTCGGCATAGCGCCGTTGCTTGAACAGGCTGCGCGCCAGTCCCATCTGCCAATCCTTGGTCGCGGGATCGAGCAGACAGGCCATCCGATAGGCCGACTCCGCGGCGAGGTGCTGCTCCAGATTCGAGTGCGCGAAACCCAAGAGCCCGAACGTGATCGCATCGCTCCCACCGAGTTCCAAGACCTTGGTCAAGGCCTGCGCCGCCGGTTCGAATGCACCGCGTCGAACGTGGATCAACGCCAGGTTCTTCCAGGCGCGCCGGAACTTCGGGTGCTTCTCGACCGCCGCCTCGTACGAGCGCGCGGCCGGCTCGAGTTGCTCGCGCTGGAAGTACAAGTTGGCGAGCGTGAAGTCGAATACCGCGCTACTCGCCGGATTGAGGCTCTTCTGCAAGAGCGCGATGGCCTCGTCCACCTTGTCGGTGGCGAGCCGTTGCATCACGTTCTGCATCACGTCACGCTCCGGAAGCGTGACCGTCGGCTCGATTTCGGTCTCGGCCAGGTAGCTGGCCGTGAATTGCCGGCGGAAAGCGGGGTCGTGCCACAGCGAGAGATCCGCTGCCTCGACGCCGCCCTGCTCCTCGGAGCCAACCGACGCGACCGCCACGCGCGGCTCCAGGCTGGAGCCGAGCGAGGCCCCGGCCAGCGCTTCATTGCGCGTGGCCGTGCAAGCGGAGAGCGCGATCGCGCATACACACCATCGGAACTGCGTCGACATCGATGTCATCCTTGTGGGAACGTGATCGGGACTCGCATGCGGAAGCGCACGGCCTCGCCGTTGCGCTTCCCTGGCTCGAACTTCCACTGCTTCACTGCGGCCAGGGCGGGCTTCTCGAACAACGCGTCCGTGGACTTCTGCACCAGCGGGTTCTCGACGCGTCCTTGGCGGTCGACGACGAATAGCACGTAGACCGTCGCCGGAGTCTTCTTGCGCAGCTCGCGGTCGACGATCGGGCTCGGCTGGAACACGGCGCGCGGCGCTTGATCGAGGTCGGCCAGCGCGAACAGCGCGTCGATGTCGTCTTGCTGCTTGGCAGTGCTGGCGAACGTGTTCAGCTTGACCGCGAAGTCGGCGCCGCCCCAATCACCGCCAGATCCCGGGTTCAGCGCGAGCTCGAGCTGGGCCAGGTCCAACGGCGGAGCGCTCTCGTCGAGCTCGGGCGGCTTCGCGTCGGGCTCGGGCTCCGACTCCTCGTCCTCGACCTCTTCCGGGGGAGCAGGAGGAGGCGGCACGTCGGCCGTGTCAACGCTCTGCAGGATCAGATCCGTGTCCGGCGCTTGCGCGATCGTCTCCATCAAAGGCAGAACGAGGAACAGTGCGAGCGTCGCGCCCAACGAACACAGCACGATTGCCGCGAAGCGCGCCGCGGAGCGCAGGAGCGAGCGGGCTCGATGGTGTCGCATGGCCCGACCGCTCACTTGCTCGGTCTCGCGCTCGCGATGCTGACCTTGACGGCACCACCGAGCTTGGCCTCGTCGATCGCGCGCACCAGGAGCCCCGAGGGCGCCGCGGCGTCGGCCTGGACGATCACCGGGATTTCCTCCTGCTGGAGCATGCGCTTGACCAGCGGCTGGATGCCCGCGATCCCGATCTCGCGGCCGCCGTAGACCACCTCGCCCTTCGCCGTGAGCGCCAAGAGCAAGCTGGTCTTCTCCAGGCGCACCGCGGACGCGGCTTGCGGCTTGTCGACCTCGACGCCCGTCTCCTCGACGAACGTCGTGGTGACGATGAAGAAGATCAGCAGGATGAAAACGCAGTCGATCATCGGCGACATGTCGATGTTGCCCTCGCTCCCGTCGTCGGCGGCTGCGTCTTTGAAGCGTCCCATGTGCGTGCCTCGCGTTGGATTGAAGTGGCCAGCGTGTGATCAGGAGCTCGCGCGCGCCTCGGGTGTGCGGCGATGGAGACTCTGGGTGCAAACGGTCTCGAGATGCGCCAAGAAGGCTCGATAGCGCTCACAGTTGCGCGCCAGTTGGTATTGCAGGAACAGGCCTGGCAGCGCGATCACCAATCCCGTCTCGGTCGTGATCAGCGCTTCGGAGATGCCTTTTGCGATGAGCCCCATCGTCTGCTCTCCGCCCGAGCCCTCCGCCAACGCGCGGAACGTCGCCAGCATGCCGGTCACCGTCCCCAGCAGACCGAAGAGCGGCGCGGCGCCCACGCACACCTTCATCACTCTCAGGTCGCGCTCGAAGGGCGCGACTTCGGTCATGCGCAGCTCGGAGAACGACTCGCCCAGGGACTCGACCGAAGAGTTGCCGCCGACGAAGTCGAGCATCTCGCCGATCGGGCCGCGGCGCAGGTGCGGACGCTCGATCCACTCCCGCCAGGTACGCTCGGGAACGGAACGATGGCCCTTGCCCCACAAGCGCATGTACACGCTTGCTCCCAGGGCGAAGAGCACCAGCGCCACCGCGGCGATCGCGATCATTGCCCAACCGCCGGCGATCCACACCGCACGCGCCTGTGACCACAACCGCTCGAGCGGCGCACTCCACTCCACCAAGGCGTTCATGTTCGTCCTGCGCCCCTGTCAGACACGCACCGGAACTGGACTGGCCGCAGCGACCGGCGTCGCTGGAGCTGCCTCGCGCGGTGCGGCGACATGCCGGACCTTGCCGAGTTGGTTGAGGAACGAGACCGCGACGCTCTCCATGTGGTCGATCACCGCCTTGACCTGGCGCGAGAGGAACGCGTGGAGCAGCAGCGAGGGAATGGCCACGTAGAGCCCGTACTCGGTTGTGATCAGTGCCTCCGAGATGCCGCTCGAGAGTGTCTTGACGTCGCCGGTGCCGAACACGGTGATCAGCGTGAAGGTGTTCATGATGCCCGTGACCGTGCCGAGCAGTCCGAGCAGCGGCGCCGCCGAAGCGGTGATCGCGACGAACGGCAGCAGCGCATTCAGCTTCAAGCGTGTACCGAGCACCTTCTCGTACATGACCTCCTCGATCAGCTCGCGGGACTCGCCCAGGTGTTCCGTGGCGATGTACAGCATCTTTCCGGCGGGCCCGCGCATGCCGCTCGCGACCTCGACGGCTCGGTCGCGGTCGGAGAGCGCGATCGCGTCCAATAGCTCGCTGAGCTGCGATTGACTCGGCTTGCGCACGAACGCGATCCGCACCCATTTGTAGAGCGCGATCACCAGGGCGATCCCCGCGACCACGAAGATCGGGATCATCACTGGGCCGCCGCGCTGAATGTGCTCGACCAAGCTCTCCTGCGTGGCCTCGACCTTGTGCGCGTTGCCGAGCGTCGGATCCAGGGGCAACTTGCCGACACCGGCGACCACGAGTTCCGCCGCGTGTGCCGCGTCCTCCGGCGCGGCGAACGGAACCAGCGCCGGCTCGAGCGACCCCAGCCGCTGTTCGGCGGTGCCGACCAGTTGCCCATCGTTGGTTCGGAACAGCGCGCACGGCCCGACGAGCACGAACGTCCCATTGCGCAGCAATCCGTTCGGGTCGACCGCGTGCCCTTCGAAGCGCGTGCCTCCGAGCGCGTCCTCCAGTCGCTCGAGCGACACGGTGAGCAGCCGCGCCTGCTCCCGCAGGGACTCGAGCTCATTCATCGAGCGGCTCTCCGCGGCCAGCTTGGAGCGCTCGATGTCCGCGCCGTAGCGCTGCATCTCGGCGATTTGCAGACGCGTTTCGAGGTTGCGGGTGTACTCGCCGAACAAGCTCGACAGGTAGGCGCTCTCCTCGCGGCGCGCCTTGATCTCGGCCGTCAAGTTCGAGAGATCCAGCGTGCGCGTGTCCAACAACCTGGAGGCCTGCTGGACATCCGCTCGGCGCTTCGCCAAGTCCTCCTCTAGCTCGATCAACGCGCGGTTGAGCGGCACCTTCTCGAACGCGATGCCGTTGCGCAGCGAGGCCAACTCCGAGATGCTCGCCTCGAGCTCGCTCTGCACGTTCGTCGTCGCGCTGCTCCACTTCGGCTGTGAAGCGTCTCCCTGAGCGCGCGCCCCGGCCGCCAAGGCGAGCACCGTCACCAGCCGCAAGATTCGATTCGGGATCATGGTGTGCCCTTGTCTCACTGGATCTCGATTCCGAGCGGCACGAACCCGGCCACCTGCTCGTTGCGCTGGATGGCGATCGCGCGCTGGATGTCGCGCGCCGCCGCATCGTCCTGCTTCCAGGTCCACGCTCCGCCCGCACCGCTCCCGCGACCCGCGACGCTGCCGTTGGCGCTCGCGAAGAACGCCTGGCCCACGCCGATGTACATCGTCGAGACTTCCGCGGAGGTCCCATTGGGCAGCGCGCGAACCTCGCTCGTGATCGAGATCTCGCGCTGGAACTTGTTGGCCTCGTTCAGGATGCCCACCACGTTTTGGAAGCGCTCCGCGAGCGAGAGCTTGGTCGCTCCCTGCGCCTCCGGCAGACGCTGCGACAGCGGCTTCACGCGCTCGCGCAGCGGCTCCGGCAAGCGCGGCAGCAGCGCCCTGGTGCGCGCCTCGAGCGCGACGACCGTCTCCGCCAGCGCGCTCGAGTTGGACGCAAGCACCTCGCTCTCGCGCACCAGCTCGTCGCGCTTCTTGTCGGTCTCCGCAATGCTCGCCAGCGCCTCGTTTTGTCGCGTGCGCAGACTTTCGATCTCGCGCCGCACGAGGCCGCACTGGTGGTTCAGCATGTCCTTGCCGACCTGCCAGTCGCGCTTCTCGCGCGAGATCGTCTTGCGCACCTCGACCCACTGCTCGAGCACCGAGCGCACCTCGTCGATCCGACTGGCGCCGTCCTGCGGGCCGCTGGCGGCCATCGCCGTGGCAGCCGCGGCGACGGCCCCGAGCTTGACGAGGCCGCGCCGACGGCGCGCCGGGTGGAATAGCACTCTCGCTTTGTTTTCTTGCTGCATTTCGTGTGCTCCTCTCGTGGATGTGCGGGTCCCGCTCAGAACGAGAACTCCGCGCCGAGGCTGATCGAGAATTCGATGCCCTTGGAGTACGAGGTCTTCGTGACGTCTCCGTCGATGTACTGCGAGCGGTAGACGGTCTCGATCTCCGGGTCGGTCAGGTTCTTGGCCTGCAGTTGCAGCCTCACGTACTTCCCAAGACGTTGCATGCAACTCAGGTTGAGCGTGTCGAACTCCGTCGCGTACACGCTCGGCACGAAGTTCCCGTTCGACTGGCCCGCGCCCGCGAGCAGCGTGTCGCCCTGCACCGTGTAGAAGAGCGCGAGCTGCGTGCCCGCATCCGGCAGGTCGTAGGTCAGGAACAAGTTGTAGAGATGCTCCGGCGCGTTGGTCATGTCGCGCGAGCTCATCGGTGCCTGGATGTTCGGCAGGTTGAAGCCCGCGATCTCGCTCGCTGGCAGATCGACCCGCGAGTCGATGAACGTGGCATTCGCGCCAAACGTCAGGCCCTCGAGCGCATCCGAGAAATTGCCGAGGTCTTGGCGCGCCTCGAATTCGAAACCACTCAGCTCACCGCGCGGGTAGTTCTCGGCGGTCGTGAACGTGAAGCTGACGATGCGCTGCACGTACTCGATCGGAGCGTCGATGCTCTTCTTGAACCAAGACGCCGACAGCAGCGCGCCGTCGTACGGCTCGTAGTCCGCTCGCAGGTCGTAGTTCTCCAGCGAGCTCATGCCCAGCTCGGGATTGCCGATGAAGATCGGACTACCTAGGTACTCCTGCTGCAGGATCGGCGTCAGCTCCTTGAAGGTCTGGCGCGCCACGGTCTGACTGTAGGAGGCGCGCAGCGTCACGCGCTCGAGCGGCTCGTAGCTCAGCGCCAGCGCCGGGAGCACGTCGGACTGAGCGAACGACACGTTGCCCTCTCCCGGATCCAGATCGACCGGAGCCGTCGCCCCCTTGGGGAACCAGGTCGCGCTCGCTTCGGGGCTGTTCACGACACTGATCGCCGTGCGCTCCACTCGCGCCCCACCGACCAGCGACGCATGCTCGCCCAGCGGCACGTCGATCATCGAGTACCACGCCGAAACGTCGAGCTTTCCGCGGTAATCGACGTCGAAGTCCGAGGCCGTGATCGGGTGATTCTCTCCCGGGAACGCCGCGCTCCAGGAATCTCCGAACGTGCCGCCGAACGATGCGCCGGCGTCACCGAAGTTGCTGAACGTGTCCTGATCGAACGAGCGCCGCACGCTGTCGTCGAACATCCCAAGCTTGAGGTAGCCCTCGCCGCCGCCGTCGAGCGAGAACGGCAGCTTCAGGTCGATCGCGATCTGCTCGCTCGACTCGTCGATGTCCTTCCAGATGCGCTGGAAGTTGCCGAGGTTGAAGTTCGCGGCCGGCTTGTAGGGAAACCAGGTGGCCGGCGTCGTGAACGGCGGAACGAAGGGCGGGATGCCTGGATTGAACGAGGGTGCATGCCACAGCGCGCCGAATTGACGCTTGTCGGGCTGGTACGAGCCTGCATCGCTGCGTGCGACGGTCCACGCGAGCTGTGGTGTGGCGAGCGTCGCACCGGCGCCGACCAGCGCGCCCTCACCAGGCAATTCGTGCTCGCCCGAGAGCTGCAGCGTCCCCGTCGTGCGCTCGGTGTACTCCAGCGTTTCGAGTCGCAGGTACGGAGCGGCGTCGGTCTGCCCCGGTTGATTGCCCGTGCCGGTCGGGTCGTTCGGATCGTAGCCCGGGAAGAAGTAGGCCTTGCCTCGGGTGTCCTGAGCGAGCGTCGCGACGTCCTCTGCCGAGCGCGTCGCGAGGTAGGTCAGCGCGAGCGTGTGGTGATCGCTCTCCAGCCCGACCGTCGCCAGTCCGCCCCAGCGCACGGACTGCGAGCCCTGCTCGACGTCGAACAGTGCGGTCTTGAAGTCGCCGTCGTTGGGCGTGCCTTGCACCGTCTCCGGTGTCATGCCCGCGCCGGGCGTCGTCACCCAATAGGAGTCGTCGACGCCATCGTCGTGGAACGAGCTGTCGCGCTCGTAGAACAGACTGACGAAGCCACCGATTCGCAGGTCGTCGCCGAACTCGTGCTTGCCGCCGCCGGACAGCGCGAACTTCCAGTCGACAGGCGCATCGCTCTTCGACACACCCGCGGCGCCGTCCCAGTTCGATCCGAGATTGTGCGTCTGGACGTCGCGGCCTCCGTCGTCGCGCGCCCAGGTGTCGACTCCGCCTCCGCGGTAGGTCAGGAAGTCGTCACGCCCGCTGGTGCCCTCGTTGTAGATGTAGGGCAGCTTGAGCGTGATGCCGGACTCCTCCGGAATGCTCTTCAAGCGCACGTCGATCGCTCCACCCGAGGCGTCGCCTTGTTGATCGGGCGTGAACGTCTTGCGGACGTCGATGGCATCGATGACCGAGGACGGAAATTGATCGAGCTCGACCGCGCGCTTGTCCTCGTCGGCGCTCGGCAGCCGAACGCCGTTCATCTGTGAGCTGACGTAGCGGTCGGGCAATCCGCGGATCACCGCGAACTTGCCGCCTTGGACCGAGGCACCTGACACCAAGCGCAACGCGCTGGCGGCGTCGCTCGCGCCTGCACGGCTCATCAGCTCCGAGCTGATCGAGTTCATCAGTGCCGGACTCTCGAAGCGCAGGGCGAGCAACTCCGCCTCACCCCCAGCGCCGAGCCGCAGGACGTCCTGGACGATGAACTCCTCCATCTCGGTGAACTCGCCGGACAACGCGAGATCGACGTCCGTCAGCAGCCCGGCGCGCACGACGACATTGGCTCGCACCTGGCGCACGTAGCCGTCTTTCGAGAAGACCAGCGTGTAGGTGCCCGGTGGCACGTCGGGGAAGAGGAAGTTGCCCGACTCGCTGGTGAGGACGCGCGTGCCCAGCTCGACGTTCGTGATCTGCGCGCCCGGGAGCGGCGCATCGAACTCGCGATCGAGCACGAGCCCGCGGATCGAGCCCGATTGTTGCGCGTGAAGGCGGCGCAAAGGCACGAGCAAGGCCAGCACGAGCCAGCACCAAGTTCGCAATTCCAACACGCGTGACCAACTCAACGAACGCGACCTCGGGGGCTCACCGCAATGCGCTTCATGCTGATCTGTCGCGCACGGTAGGCGCGGACGATGAAGGCCCGGTCAACGTTCGTTCGAGGTCGCGGAAAGTCCGTGGGTTCGCGCCAAGAGTCGTTCAAGACTCGGTGCTCCGCGCGGGCGAGCGCTGCCGCCGATCGGCGACGCGCCGGAATTCGTGTCGTCGGTGCGCGCACGTCTGCTCGTGATGCCGATTCGTGCTCGAGGCCGATTGCGAGCACGACGTTCGAGGCTCACTCGATCGTCGCGCTCACTCGCAAGGACTCGGGCCCGAGGTCGCAAGACCCTGGGAGACGTGCAACCGTTGGTCTCCGGCCGCCGAAACACAGAGCTCGACTCCGGAGCATTCCGTCACTCGAAGCGCAGGCCTCGACACCGGCCGGAAAGCCACTTCAGGCGCTCGTCCGCGCCAGCGACGGTCTCGACTCGCAGGCATTCGCGGGCGCCTGTCGGCAGCGGCCGCTGGGCCTTGCACCCAGAGTCGACGGCGGCTTGGTGTTCGCGCCGAGTTCGTCGGGTCGGCGCGCGAGCACCCGCTGAGTTGCCCCCCCGCTTCCACAGGTTGGCGCAGCTCACGGCGCTACGCGCGGACGCTCACTTCTTGGGCTGGAAGATGTGCACCGCCATGCCGTGCACCGCTTCGGCTGCTTCCATCAGCGCCTCGGGAAGCGTCGGATGCGCGTGGATCGTGCGCGACAGGTCTTCCGCCGTCGCACCCATCTCGATCGCCAGCGCGGCCTCGGCCACGAGCTCGGTCACTTCCGGCCCGACCATGTGCACGCCCAGGATCTCGTCGGTCTTGGCGTCAGCGAGCACCTTCACGAAGCCCTCGGTCTCCATCAGGCTCATCGCGCGTCCGCTGGCGGCGAACGGGAACGAGCCTGACTTGTAGGCGATGCCCCTCGCCTGCAATTCGCTCTCTTGCGCGCCAACCGAGGCCATCTCCGGCGCGGTGAAGATCACGGCGGGAACGCAGCGCACGTCGTAGGCCTCGTTGAGTCCGGCGATCACTCCCGCGGCGACGAGACCTTCCTTGCTGCCCTTGTGCGCGAGCATCGGTTGCCCGGCGATGTCGCCGATGGCGTAGACGTTCGGCACGCGCGTGCGCATTTGCTTGTCGACGGCGAGGAAACCCTTCGGATCGAGCGCGAGACCGAGCTTGTCGAGCCCGAGACCCTCGCTGTAGGGCTTGCGGCCGACCATCGACGCGATCTGGTCGCACACCACGACCTCGTCGCCCTTCTTGGTCTTGATGCGCACGTGCAGCTCGCTGCCCTTGCGCTCGTAGCCCTGGGCGAAGGTCTCGACGAGCAACTTCATGCCCAGCTTCTTGATCGAGCGCTCGATGACCTTGACGCAATCGCGATCTTGGCCCGGCAAGGCTCCCGGCGTCGCTTCGAGCACGGTCACCTGGCTTCCGAGCTTGCGGTACATCATGCCCAGCTCGAGGCCGATGTAGCCGCCTCCGATCACGACCAAGTGCTGGGGAATGCGATCGGGAGCGAGCGCGCCGGTCGAGCTCCACACGTCCTTCTCGTCGAAGGCGAAGCCCGGGATCGCGATCGGCACCGAGCCCGTGGCGATCACGATGTCGTCGCACTTGAGCGTGCGCTCACCTTCTTTCGTCTGCACCGCGACCGTGTTGCGATCGACGATCCGGCCCGCGCCCATCAGCACTTCGACCTTGTGGTTGCGCAGCAGGCCGCCGACTCCGCCGGTCAGCTTGGCGACGATGCCGGCCTTCCACGCCACGAGCTTCCGCACGTCGAGCTCGACGTCCTTCGCGGTGATGCCCATCTCCGCCGCGTGGCCGATCCGATCCACCAGCGATCCGGCGGCGATCAAGGCCTTCGACGGGATGCAGCCGACGTTGAGGCACGTGCCGCCGAGGTAGGTCTTCTCGACGACGGTGACCTTCTGACCGAGTTGCGCGAGGCGGATCGCGCAAACGTAACCGGCGGGACCGGCACCGAGGACGACGACGGAACGGGGCGTGGCCATGCTTGCGACAGTCTGACTTCGGGCTGTGGGTGCGCGCCGACGGGCTCGCTCGAGCCTTCGAGCGGCGCGCGCAAAGGCCGCGCACTATAGGAAAGCGCGAGCGAATCCGCCTCTCACGGGGGCGACAGCGGCGCCCGCGCTGACTAATCTCGTGCGCTGGATTCCCATGGCGACCACCAGCGCACCGCTGACGAACTGCCCCACGTGCGGCGTGAAGCTGCACCGCACCGACCTGTCCTTGTGCGCGTATTGCGCGGCGCCCCTGCGCATGGGCGCAAGCACGGCGGCACCCGACGACGAGACACAGCGGCTCTTCGCCAAGATCCAAAATCACCCGAGCTTCGCGGCCGCGATGACTTGGACCCCGCTCGAGCCGGAGGTCGACGCCAAGGCCACGCGCCTCGCGGCGTGGGGTTGGATGTTCGTCGCGCTGGCGGTCGCGTTCTGCGTCGGCGCCGCCTTCATGGACAAGGGCGGCTACATCGGCCGCTGGCCGGTGTTGGTCGCCGTGCTGTGGATCGCGATCTCGATCTTCCTGCTCGCCGGCGCGGTCACGGTGCGCGGCAATGCCAAGCACGCCACGATCCTGCGCCGTCCCGCGCGCGTGCTCGACCGGCGCAGTCGGACGGAGCTCTCCGAGAAGCTCGGGGCGACCACCTACTACTTCCAACTGCGTTGCTCGGATGGCAGCGAGGGCGAATTCCGCTTCACCGGCCGCGGCACGCTGTACGAGCCCCCGACCGTCGGTGCCTCGGGCATTGCCTACACTCGCGGCGATACGCTGATCGAGTTCAAGCGTTTCTAGTGCGCTCGGCCCGCGGCGAGCGCGACCGCGGAGTGGCGCTCTGGGAAGGAACCCCGCGGTCGAGTGCTCGAACGTGGTCCGCACGCGAGCCATTCGCGGGGTCGGCGAGCGAAGCGCTGTGAGCGGCGGACTCGCAAGCTCGGCGACCGTCCATTCCAAGCCCACGCTGCGGGGCCGGCACTGCAGTGCTCAGTGCATTCCGAGCGCGCGTGCGCAACTGGCGCGGGCCGGAGCCGACCGGAACAGCGCGGCGACCAAGCGACATCACCCGCGATGTCCGCGGGCGCCGAGCGGAGGGTCAATCGTCGAGCGGCTTGGCGGGAGGCAGCCTCAGACCGAGCCCGACGGACACCAGGCGCACGGCGATGGCGAGCAACGCGGCGACCGTGATCGCAATCGAAGCGGAGAACCCGAGCGCGACAACGGCGATGTGCGCGAGCCCGCCCGCGAAGACCGCGGTCGCGTACAGCGGTCCGACCGGCCTGAAGAGCATGGGGACGTCGTTCAAGACGATGTCGCGCAGCACGCCGCCGGCCGTGCCGGTCATCACACCGAACAGGATCGCCACGAAGGGCGGGATCGCCTGGTCGAGCGCCATCTGCGTGCCCAGCGCACCGAACAGCCCGAGCGCGACGGCATCGAGCACGTTGGCCAGGGCCTGCACGCGACGCTCGCGCAGCGGACGCAGGGCCCGCGGCGCATAGAAGTACACCGTGGCGAGCGCGAGCACGACGACCGCGTACTCCGGGCGGGCCACCCAGAACAGCGGTCGGCGCTCGAGCAGCACGTCGCGCAGCGTTCCACCGCCGAAGGCCGTCAGAAGACCGACGACGAAGGCCCCCACGAGGTCGGTGTTCTTGCGGCGCGCGTCGACGATGCCGGAGAGCGCCGCGAAGATCACGGCCGCGATCTCGAACACTCGGCTGAGCGCTGCGAAGCTCACGCGCCCGGCCGCGGCGTGAACTCCACGATGCGCTCGCCCTCGACACGCAGGTCGGCGACCAGGATCTCCCCGGTCTGTCCGAGGCGCTTGTAGAGGCGCTTGTCGAGCCGTTCGAGCATCGTCAGCTCGCGCACGCCGCTCGCGTCGCACACGTCCAGCTTCGCGTGGCCCTTGAAGATGCGCGGACGGCCGAGGATGCGCGCCCCAGCGCCCGCCGTGCCGCTCGTCGCGCGCCGGCGGAGCACCACGAAGGCGTAGGGAATCGAGCGCAGATCGATCGAGAGCTCGCCGGCAAAGCTGCGCCAAAAGGCGCTGGTGAAGACCTCGGCCGGCGGCTTGCCGAAGAAGTGGCACCAGCTCGAATCCTCGTCTCCGCCGAGCGCTCCGCAGCGTTCGCGGTGCGTGCACGGTGCGAGCACGTCGAAGTGCTCGAGCAATCGATCGCGCGCCGTCGACAACGCCCGCGAGGTGCGCCGGCTACCGGCCTCGACCCACACGACGATCGTCGCGCGTCGCGCCAGCGAGAGGAGTGCCTCCAGCGCGGCCTCGTCGAGCTCGTCGAGCACGTGGCTCACCAGCAGCACGTCGAAGGGCTCGTCGGGACCGGGCTCGTGCAGCGTGGTCTCGAGCTTGCCGTGCTCGGCGAGCAAGGCGTCGCGCGCGAACCAGGTCGCCTGCTTGTTCCGGTCGCTGAGGAAGACGCGCTTCACGCCCGCGACTCTCTCGGCGTAGCGCCGCGCCGCGATGCCGGTGCCACAGCCCCAATCGGCCAGCACCTGCCCCTCGAGCGTGATGCCGCGCAAGGCCAGCTCGTCGAACACGCGCTCCCACTTCCAGCCGATGCGCTGCGCGAACGTGGCGTCGTACAGCTCCAGGTCGCGACGTGTGTTCCAGTAGTTCCCGATCGGCCCGACGCGGTCCTCGGAGCGCAGGAACGACGCGCGCAGCTCGCGCAAGCGTTGCCAATCGTCCGCGCTGAAGAGCTCGCCCTCGGAGTGCGGGTCGTCGTTCATCGAATCGGCCACGAGTCGCTCCTGAACGCGGCCGCAGGCAGCCACGCCTTGTTGAACAAGATCGGTTGGGCATCCGCGCGGCAGCCGTAGCGCACCGCGACGGGCGCGAGCACGCCCTTCGCCACGACCACGACCTCGTCGCCCTCGATCGTCGCCGTGGCGCGCACGAAGCGGCGGTCCTCGCCAGCGAGCTCGAACCCGGTGAGATGGTCGCCGCCCGAGATCAGCCCTCCGCCGAGCTCGTCGAAGGTCACGTGCGCGCGCTGTCCCTCGAAACGAACCGCCTTGAACAGCGGCCCCGAATGCACGATCCCGGTCCTCCCATAGGTGCGCGCGAGCGCCCACAGCGACAACCGGCGCCCGACCTCGCGCTTGTTGCGCGGGTGGATGTCGAGCGGGTCACCGATGTCCATGGTCGCGACCATGCCCGTGTTCTCCAGCGCCAGACAGCGGCGCTGCGCGTCCCGCAAAGCGCCCGTCTCGCCGCCGTCGTCTTCGTAGGCGAACGGCGCGATCTGCACGAAATAGAAAGGCTTGGCATCCGAGCCCCACAGTTCGCGCCAGCTCCGCACGAGCCCGCTCTGCAGCTCGACGTATTGGCTCGCGTTGCTGCGATTGGATTCGCCCTGGTACCACAGGAATCCGCGCAACGCATAGGGCACGAGCGGCGCGACCATCCCGTTGAAGAGCGCGCTGATGGTCTGCGGATCCAGCTCGTGAGCTTGTTGCGGACCGGCGTCGAGTGCTTCGCGGGCGTTGGCGAAACGCTGCCACTCCGCGCGCGTCGCGTCGAGTGCACTCGCCGTCGAGCCCTCGAGCCAGGCCTCGATGCGCGTGCCGCTCCAGGTCGCGTCGACGATTCCGATCGGAACGTCGAGCTCGCGCTCCAGCTCGCGCGCGAAGAAGTAGCCCACGGCGGTGAACTCGCCGGCGGTCTGCGGACTGCACGTGACCCACTGGCCCCGCACGTCGCTCGCGGGGTGCAGCGCGGCGCGATTCGCGACCTCGAACACGCGGATGCGCGGATGGCGCGCCTCGGCGATCTCACGCTCGGAGTCGAGCACTCCGCCGAGCTCGCCCGGTCGCAGCTTCCACTCCATGTTCGACTGGCCGGAACACAGCCACACCTCGCCGATCCACACGTCGCGCAGCGTCAGCTCGTCGGTGCCGGCGACGCGGATCGTGTAGGGTCCACCGGCGCTCGGGGTCGCGAGCTCGACACGCCACGCTCCACGAGCGTCGGCCCGCGCGACCACCTCCGCGGCGCTCCATTCGGCGCGCACGCGCACCTCGCTGCCCGGCGCCGCGCGGCCCCACATGGGCGCGCGCGTCTCGCGCTCCAAGACCATGCCGTCCCCGAACAACGTGGCCAACTGCACGTCGCCTCCGCTCAAGGCCGCCATGGCCCAAACGCTCGCCCACACCATCGGCGCCATCCTAGACAGCCACGCGACGCGGAACCACGGCGCGAGCGGCCTCTACAATGCACCCGTGAGCCTGGAGCAGTTCCATCCGACGGTACGCGCGTGGTTCGAGCGCGAGCTCGGCCCTCCGACACCGGCTCAGCGCCGCGGTTGGCCGGAGATTCGCGCCGGGCGCCACGTCTTGATCGCTGCGCCGACCGGTTCGGGCAAGACTCTCGCGGCGTTCTTGGCGGCGATCGACGAGCTCCTGAAGCGTGGCAGCTCGCTCGAGGACCGCACCAGCGTGTTGTACGTCTCGCCGCTGCGCGCGCTGGTCAACGACGTGCACAAGAACCTCAGCGCGCCCCTCGCGCGCTTGCGCGAGCTCGATCCGAGCTTGCCCGAGGTGCGTGTCCTGGTGCGCACCGGCGACACGCCGCAGCGCGAGCGCGCCGCGATGGGCAAGAAGCCGCCGCACATCTTGGTGACCACGCCCGAGAGCCTGGCGATCTTGCTGACGAGCGACTCGGGGCGTGCGCTGCTGGCTCACGTTCGAACGGCGATCGTCGACGAGATCCACGCGCTCGTGGGTGACAAGCGCGGCTCGCACCTGGCGCTCTCGCTCGAGCGGCTGGCGCTGCTCGCGGGCGAGATCCAACGCATCGGGCTCTCGGCCACGCAGCGGCCGATCGAGGACACGGCGCGCTTCCTGGTCGGCCCCGAGCGCGCGTGCGAGATCGTCGACGAAGGCCACCTGCGCGCCATGGACGTGCGCGTGGAGATCCCGCCTTCGCCGCTCGAAACCGTGTGCTCCGGGGAGACCTGGGGCGAGATCTACCGGCGCATCGCCGAGCTGGCGCGGAGCGAGAGGACGACACTGGTTTTCGTCGCGACCCGCAAGCTGGCGGAGCGCTCGTCGGCCGAGCTGGCGAAGCTGCTCGATCCCGAGCGCGTCGGCTGCCACCATTCGAGCTTGTCGCGCGAGCGCCGCCTCGACGCGGAAGCGCGCCTGAAGAGCGGACGCCTGAGCGTGCTCGTCGCGACGGCGTCGCTGGAGCTCGGCATCGACATCGGCGAGGTCGACTTGGTCGTGCAGTTGGGGGTTCCACGCTCGATCGCGGCCTTCCTCCAGCGCGTCGGGCGCTCCGGTCACGGCGTGGGTCGCACCCCGAAGGGCGTGCTGTTCCCGATGACGCGCGACGAGTTGGCCGAGGCGGCCGCGCTGTTGCGAGCGGCTCACCGAGGCGTGCTCGACCGCGTTCCGCAGCCGCACGCACCACTCGACGTCCTAGCGCAGCAGATCGTCGCGGAGAGCGCCTGCCGCACGTGGAGCGACGACGAGTGCTACGCGTTCACGCGGCGTTCGTGGCCCTACCGCGAGCTCGAGCGCTCGGCCTTCGAAGCGCTGCTCGTGTTGCACTCCCAGGGACGCGCCGCATTGCTGCACCGCGACGGAGTGCAGCACACGCTGCGCGGGACGCGTCGCGCGCGGCTGGCGGCGATCACGTGCGGCGGAGCAATCCCCGACATCGGCCAGTATCGCGTGCTCGCGGAGCCCGAAGGCACGTTCGTGGGCACCGTCGACGAGGACTTCGGGATCGACTCGGTGATCGGCGACGTCTTCCAGCTCGGCAACAGCTCGTGGCGCATCTTGCGCATCGAGCGCGGTGCGTTGCGCGTCGCGGATGCCCACGGAACTCCGCCTTCGCTGCCGTTCTGGTTCGGCGAGGCTCCGGCGCGGACCGCGGAACTGTCCGAGGAGCTCAGCCAAGTGCGCGAGCTCGATCGCCAGCGCCTGCGCGATCAGTGCCACCTCGACGATGCGGCAGCGGCGAGCCTCGACGAGTACCACGCGGAATGCCGGCGCGCGCTGGGCACGCTGCCGAGCACGCGGCGCTTGGTCCTCGAACGCTTCTTCGACGAGAGCGGCGGAATGCAGCTCGTGCTGCACGCGCCACTGGGCGGCCGCATCAACCGCGCGCTCGGTCTCGCGCTGCGCAAGCGTTTCTGCCGGCATTTCGGCTTCGAGCTGCAGGCCGCGGCGAGCGAGGATGCGGTGCTGCTCTCCCTCGGGCCGATGCACAGCTTCCCCCTCGAGGAGGTCTTCGACTACTTGCACCCGCGCACCGCGCGCGAGGTGCTGATCCAGGCGCTGCTGGCCTCGCCGATGTTCGAGGCGCGCTGGCGCTGGAACGTGCAACGCGCGCTGCTCGTCGAGCGTTTCCAGCAGGGCCGGCGCGTCGCGGCTCCGCTGCTGCGCATGCGAGCGGACGACGTGTTGGCCGCGGCGTTCCCACAGATCGTCGCCTGCGGCGAGAACCTGCCTCCGGGCGACCTACCGATTCCCTTCGAGCACCCGATCGTCGCGCAGACCATCGAGGACTGCCTGCACGAGGCAATGGACGTCGACGGCATGCTCGCGGTGCTGCGCGGGTTGCGCGACGGGTCGATCGAACGCGTCGCCGTCGATCTCGCCGAGCCCTCTCCGTTGGCGCGCGCGGTGATCAGCTCGCGGCCCTACGCATTCCTCGACGACGCGCCGTTGGAGGAGCGTCGGACGCAGGCCGTGCTCGCACGCCGCGCGCTGAAAGCCAGCGAGGCGGCCGAGATCGGCGCGCTCGATCCGGCGGCGATCGAGCGCGTGCGCCAGGAGGCCTGGCCCGATCCGCGCAATGCCGAGGAAGTGCACGAAGCGCTGTGCTGGATGGGCTTCGTGCGCGCGGACGAGGCTCGCGCGTGGAAGGCGTGGCTCGGTGAGCTCAACGCGCAGGGTCGAGTGGTCCTGGAGGGCGAGCGTTGGTTCGCCGTCGAGGCCACGCGCGATCCGAAGGCCGTGCTGCGCGGTCGCATGGAGGCCCTCGGACCAGTGCACGACGACGACCCGCTGCTGTTCGAGCTGGAGCGCGAGGGCAGCGTGATGCGCACGATCGTCGACGGTCGCCCGGCGTGGTGCGAGCGCCGCTTGCTGGCGCGCATCCGACACGCGACGCTCGACGCGCTGCGCCGCGAGGTCCAACCCGTTTCCGCCGAGGACCTGCGGCGCTTCCTCGCGCGCTGGCAGCACCTCGAGCAACCGCTCGACGGCCCCGGCGGGCTCGAGAGCGTGCTGCGTCAGCTCGCCGGCTTCGAGGCGCCGATCGGCGCCTGGGAACGCCACATCCTGCCCGCGCGCGTGGCCGGCTTTCGCCCCGAGCATCTCGACCAGCTCGGAACCTCCGGACGCATCGTGTGGGGACGGCTGTGGAGCTCCGGCAAGACCGCGCTGCGCGCGACGCCGATCTCGTTCTTCCCGCGCGACGAGTCGGACGTGTGGCTCGGATTCCCAGCGCAAGGCGCGGATCTGGAGCTCTCGTGGCCGGCGCGCAGCGTCGCAAAGGCGTTGACCGAGCGCGGCGCGATGTTCGCGGACGAGCTCGCGCGCGCGACCGGACAGCTCGCGGTCGACGTGGATCGCGGACTCGCGGAGCTGATCGCGTTGGGGCGCGTCACGGCCGACGCCTTCGCGTCCGTGCGGCGCTTGATGCGTCCGGCTGCGCGGCGCGCGGATCGCGGACTGCTGGCCAGCCGCTGGACGTTGCTCGCACGCGAGGGGCGCGCAGCCACGACTCCCGAGATGCTCGCTCCACTCCTGCTGCGACGCTATGGCGTCGTGTTCCGCGCGTTGCTCGAGCGTGAACGCCATCCCATTCCGTGGCGCGACCTGGTGCGCGCCCTGCGGCTGGCGGAGCTGCGCGGCAGCGTGCGCGGTGGGCGCTTCGTCGAGCGCTTCGCGGGTGAGCAGTTCGCGCTGCCCGAGGCGATCCCGCTGTTGCGCCGCGCGCGCCGTGAAGGCCGCGAGCTCGCCCGCGAGCTCGACCCCGCCGACCCGCTGACCATGCCCGCACTCGACGTCGAAGCGCGCGCTGGGATGGCGAGCGACTGAGCGCGAGCCGCTGGTCACTTCGCGCGGAACAGCGGAAACGCGGGATGTTCGACGCGCACGGCGCTCAGCCTTGCCCGCATGCTCTCGACGAGCTCGGGGTGCTCGGAGGCGACATCGTGTGCTTCGCCTGGATCGCGCGCGAGGTCGTAGAGCTGCAGCGCGTCCACGCCCTTCGCCAGATCACGCCGCACCGCCTTCCAGTCACCGGCGCGCAGCGCCTGCTGGCCGCCGTAGCTCCCGAGCTCCCAGTACAACGCCTCGTGCTGCGTCTGCGCGCCGCGCGCCAGCAGCGTCGGTGCGAAGCTCAGGCCGTCGACGCCCGTCGGAGTCGCGCCGCCCGCGAGCTCGAGCAACGTCGGCAGCACGTCCCAGAATGCCGCGACGTGCGCGCTCTCGACGCCGGCCGCGATGCACCCGGGCCAGCGCGCCACGAGCGGCACGCGCAAGCCACCCTCGTACACGCTCCCCTTGAGCCCGCGCAGTCCCGCGGCGCTGTCGAAGAAGCTCGAGTCGGAGCCGCCGAGCCGGTCGTACGTCGGACCGTTGTCGCTCGTGAACAACACCAGAGTGTCGTCGCCGAGCCCGAGCTCGCCCAGCAGATCGACGATCCGTCCGACATCGCGGTCCATGCGTGTCACCATCGCCGCATAGGCCGCGCGCGGCGTCGGGTGCGCTCGGTAGCCCTTGCGGCCGTCGTACGGCGGGTCCTCCCACATCCCGCGGTATTCCGCGAGCGAGTCCTCGGGCACCTGCAGAGCGAGATGCGGGATCGTGAACGGCACGTAGAGCAAGAACGGTTGCCGCGCGTGCTCGCGCACGAACGCGAGCGCCTCCTCCGCGATCCGATCGTGCGAGTACTGCGCGCCGTCGAGCTCCACGCGCTGCCCGTTGCGCCACAGGTGGTCGGGGTAGTAGTCGTGTGCCTGGCGCTGACAGAGGTACCCGAAGAACTGCTCGAAGCCCTGCGCGTTGGGCGCGCCTTCGGACCCCGGGGCCCCCAGCCCCCACTTGCCGAAACAGCCGGTCGCGTAGCCGCGCTCGCGCAGGAGCTCCGCCAAGGTGACGCTGGCGTCGGGCAAGGCCATTTGCCCTTCGGGTTGGATCTCGACGTTGTCGCGCACCGCCATGTGGCCGGCGTGCAGGCCCGTGAGCAGCGCGCAACGCGAGGGAGCGCACACCGGCGCCCCCGAGTAGAACTGGGTGAAGCGCATTCCCTCGCGCGCGAGCGCGTCGATACGCGGCGTGCGGATCTTCTGCTGCCCGTAGCACCCCAGCTCGCCCCAGCCCAGATCGTCGGCGACGATGAGCACGATGTTCGGTGGACGCCGCGCCACGACAGGCGCCTGCGACACGCACGCGAACGTGGCCGAGCACAGCAGTCCGACGGCGACGCGGAAGTCCATGCCGGGAGGATGCGCGGCCGAGCACGCGCTCGCAAGCCGCGCGGCGGTCGGGTCGACGCCTCCGCGAAAAACCTCGGCTCCCGCGGAGGATCGTGCGGCGCCGGCGCACCGAGGTTGCCAACCCCGACAACCGCTGAAATCCCCATGCTGCGCACGACTCTCGCTTTCGCTTCCACGCTGCCCGTCCTGGCCTCCACCGCGCAGGCACCCGACGCGCGCTTCGCGCCCAAGTCCGGGCTCGAGGTCGAGCGGCGCATCGAGCGCTCGTTCGAGAGCCGCCTCGACTCGTGGAGCGCGCGCATGGGAGGCGAGCGGATCCCGGGCGAGTTCTTGCCCAAGCTCGAGCTCGAATCCAGCGAGGCACTGGAGCTGGTGCTCGTCGACGAGCACCTGACCGCGCGCGACGGTCGACCGATCAAGCTGCGCCGCGAGTTCCGCTCGCTCGGCGGCAGCAGCGCGTCGAAGGTGGTGCTCGACGGGCAGACGGTGCACGAGGGTACGCGCAAGGGTTCTTCGGCGCTCGAGAGCTGCGTGGTGTTGTTCGACGAGGACGCCAATGTTCCGCGGACGCTGGAGTACGGCGAGTGCGATGCCGCATTGCTCGGGCCCCTGGCCATCGACCTCGACTGGACCGCGTTCTTGCCGCGCGACGCGAGCGCGGCGAGTTGGAAGGTCGCGGCGCGCGAATTCCACCCGTTCCAGCGCGCCCTCGGCGGAATCGAGCTCCAGTTCGAGGACCTCGGCCAGGACGAGCACGTCGATCGCGCGCAGCTCGAGCGCAACGTGGAAGGCGAATGGCGCGTCACCCGCGGCGCGCAGCGCGAGATCGACGGGCGACGCGTGGCGCTGTTCACGCTCGAGGGCAAGTTCTCGAGCCACTGCGAGGTCGCTGGCGAGTTGCGCAACGTGCCCGTGGCGCAGGGCAAGACCAACGAGCGCTCGGAAGAGCTGATCGAGCTCACCGGCGAGCTCGAATGGGATCTCGAGCGCAACGTGCTCGCCGGGCTCGAGCTCGACGGCACCACGCGCCTGGAGCACTCGACCAAGACGCTCGAATCGAACGCCGGAGGAGCGCCGGTCTACGAACAGGACATGCTGTTCACGGGCGACTTCTCGTTCGCGGTGCGCACCGAAAAGCCCTGACCGAGCGCCGTCTCGCGCCGTCCACGCAACGCCCCAAGACGCGGCCCAAGACGCGGCCCGAGGGCAGGGCCTCGACCGCGCGCGGCTCGCGCTAGGCCGTCAGCGTGCGCGGGAATTCCTGGAGCTCGGCCGCGATCTCCTCGGGCGCGCTCGCCACGCGGTCGGCGATCGCGGCGACGCGACCATGCCAGCGCGGATGGCGCAACCAGAACTCCTGCTCGATGCGCAGCACGGAGCCCAGCAGATCGCCGGGAAAGTCGTCGCCGGTGATCAGCGGCGTTTCCTCGAGCAACTCGATGGCGCGCGGCACGACGATGTCGAGCGCGATGTGCTGGCCGATCAGCATGCCGAGGTCGCCCGCCTTGAGCGTGCCCAACGGGGCGGCTCGCACGTTGTCGCAACGGCGCGCGATGGGCGTCGCGGCGATGCGCGCCGGGCGGGCGCGGCCTTCGATTTGGTCGAGGGACAGGGTCAGCTTGCTCGGATCGTATTGAGGTTCCATGGATCGCGGCCGTCGCGCTCCACGGGGGGTGCACGTCGACGGCGAGCGAGGGTACCCCCCTCGCATGGGCACCGCGAAACCTCTTGCCGGTTTATCGGCCAGATCCGCGAAAAAAGGGCCGACCCGCGTGCCGCGGCACCGCGCGCGGCGGTCACGGTTGCACTTCGAACAGCAGGGCGTCGCTGAGCGAGATCGTCGAGCCGTCGGGATGTGCCGGGTCGCGTGCCCAGTACTGCGCGTGCAGCGTCGTGCCCGCGATCCAGCCATGACCGCTGAGCCAGGCGTTCTGGGCGTGGAAGTCGTAGGTCCCGCTGCAATCGCTGGGCGTGACCGGGCCGCTCGAAACCTGCGGCGGGGTGCGCACGAGCGGCGGATGAACGCACAGGGTCCCGCCGCCGAACGGCGCGCTCGCGGGCGCGACGCCGAAGAACGCCAGACCCAGCTTGCCGGAGAGCTCCGCGCTGGCGTTGACGTGGAAGTCGTCGGGTCCGCTCAGGCTCGGCGAACCCTGCCAACCGATCGCGGGCAGACAGCCGAGGGAGTTGTTCTTCGCCGTGCAGTAGCGCCCGAGCACGCACGCGTTCTCGAGCACGTTCACGCCGTCGTCGCCGTAGACCATGACCGCGAGGTCCAAGTCCCCGTCGGCATCGACATCGCAGGGCTCGATGAACGAGGGCACGTCCCCGACGATCAGCGAGGTGCGAGCCTGGAACGCTCCCGCTCCGTCGCCGTCGAACACGAACAGCGTGTCGCTGGCACCGTCGGTGATCGCCAAGTCCAGGTCCCCATCCCGATCGAGGTCGGCGCTGGCCACTCCGTAGGGATACAGTCCCGCCGTCACGGTCGAGCTCCAATTGAGGAGGCCCGCTGTGTTGAGCAGCACGAGCACGCCGTAGCGGTACGAGATGGCGCCGTCGAGGTCGCCGTCGCCGTCGAAATCGCCCAACGCCACTCCGTTCGAGTATGTGCCGGCCGAGTGCCCGAAGGTGGTGGTGAAGCTGCCGCTCGAGGTGCCGCTCAGGATGGTCATCGTCCCGCTGGTCGAGTTGGCGGTCACGGCGTCGAGCCACGGATCGCCATCGAGATGCCCGAGCTCGAGCGCCACCGGGTCGTAGCCCGTCGCCGCCAGTACCGCGGGCGCAAAGCTCCCGCCGCCCAGGTTGACGAACGACGCCAGCTTGCTCGCATTGAGCCCGGTGCCCTTGGCCACCATCACCACGTCGGCGTCGCCGTCACCGTCGACGTCGCCGACGGCGATGTCACGCGGCTGGATCGTTCCGCTGGGCAAGGCGAAGAAGCTGGAGCTCGCGAAGTTCCCGCTCGCATTCCACAGCACCGTGAAGCCGTAGTTCTGCCAGCCGCCGCCGACGAGCGCACCTTCGTTGCACACGGCGATGTCGAGATCACCGTCGCCATCGAGATCCCCCAGTGCCGCGGCTCTGGGCCGCACGCCGCCCGCGAAGGCCGTGGGCGCGCCGAAGTGCCCGGTTCCGTCGCCTGCGCACACGCGCACCCACCCCGAGAGATACTCGGGCACCGCGAGATCCACATGGGAATCGGAGTCGAGCCGGCCGAGCACGACATCGCGCGGATCGTAGCCCGTGACCTGAAGCGCGGACCGCAGGCTGTAGTCGCTGCATTGCGCCGGCGCTCGCTGCAAAGGCACGAGGGTCGCGAGGGCGCTCAAGATGAAGATGCTCGATCGACGCATGGGATTGCTCCGTGCAGGTGCGCTTGGTGGGCTCGACGACGCCCCCCGACGGACGCCGCGCCGCGCGCCATGGCAAACGACGTGCGCGCCGCCTCGCCGCGCCACGGATTTCGCTCGAGCGCGTCCGTGATGCGCGTGGTGCGCTCCGCGGCGCGCTTGGAAACCAGCTCAGGCTGGTTCCCGTGGGGCGCGCGTTGTCATTCGTGCGCCAGCTCGAGCGGATCTTTCAAGCGCACGGACCGTGAGCTCGGTCCCGCGCGATCGCCGTCACAGCGGGAAAGCGCCGTCGCCCTTTTGCGCGTGACCCAGACGCTCGGCCACCGCGACGAACCTGTTGTACTGCACTCGCAGGTGCCG
Source organism: Planctomycetota bacterium (assembly GCA_020853575.1). Taxonomy (GTDB): domain Bacteria; phylum Planctomycetota; class UBA1135; order UBA1135; genus F1-120-MAGs118. Next base: position 17,090 of record JADYYP010000017.1, on the reverse strand, counting down.
CGGCACCTCCGCGTAGACGTCCTCGACCAGCGTGCGCAACGCCATCGGAGGCGCGCTCTCCTGGGCGTGGATCTCGGCGTCGATCTCGGCGAACAGCTCGGCCTCGAGTTGCGCGCGCGTCGCATCGGTGAACAGCTTGCGAGCGATCAGGAAGCGCTCGAAGCGCTCCAGCGGGTCGCGCGCCGACCAGCGCTCGACCTCCGCCGCATCACGGTACTTGGTCGGGTCGTCGGACGAGCTGTGCCCCATGATGCGATAGGTCTTGAGCACCAGCAGCGTCGGACCGTGGCCCGCGCGCGCCTGAGCGAGCGCGCGACGCATCTCGCGGCAGCACGCCAGGGCATCATTGCCGTCGACGTCGATCCCCGGCATGCCGTAGGCGGCGGCCTTGTCGGCGAAGCTCTCGGCCGCGGTCTGTTGGCGCGAGCTGACGCTGATCGCCCAACCGTTGTCGATGCACACGAACACCGCGGGCACCTTCCACACGCCGGCGCAGTTCATCCCGGAGTGGAAGCCGTTGGAGCTCGTCGCACCGTCGCCGAAGTAGATCGCGTGGACCTCGTCCAGGCCGCGCAGCTTGGCGGCGAGCGCCGCTCCAACGCCGTGCGGAATCTGTGTTCCGATGACGCTCGACCAGCTCGGATAGTGGCTGCCCTTGTGCTGGAAGTGGTTGCACATCTGGCGGCCCTTGGCACTGTCGTTGGCGTTGCAGTACATCTGCGCGATGTACTCGGACAGCGGCAAGCCGCGCATCAGGGCCGCGCCGCCCTCGCGCAAGCCCGACCACAGCCAGTCGCGCGGCTCGAGCGCGAAGGCCGAGCCGATGATCGCCGCCTCGAGCCCCTTGGCCGTGCCGACGAAGCCGATGCGACCGGCGCGCTGCAGCTTGAGCATGCGGTCGTCCATGCAGCGGATGCGCAGCATGTGACGGAACATCGCCCGCAGCTCGTCCGGCGAGAGCTGCGGGGGTTCACCGACGAGCAGTCCGTCCTGCTCGAGAACTTGGGCGAGTGCGCTCATGGTGGGCCGAGAAGTGTACGGCGCTCGCGCGCTGGCCGAAACGCCGCAGCCACGCGCCTGAACGGGCTCCCCGAGGAGGCCCGCCCCGGGCGGAGCCCGGCTCGCCGGCCGCCGCGGAATTCGGGAAGATGCGCGAGTACCTGACGGAGCGGAACGTCGTTTTGCGCCACTTCCCTCGGAGCGCGGAGCTCGGACTTGACCCACCCCAGATTCCATCGTGTGCGCGAGCTGTTCGAGCGAGCGCTCGACCTCGAGGTCGCGGCGCGCCCGGCCTTCGTTGCGCGCGAGAGCGGCGGCGATCTCGAGCTCGAGCGCGAAGTGTCGCGGCTCCTCGAAGTGCACGAGAGCTCCAGCGGCTTCCTCGCGCCGCCCAGCGAGACCCGCGTGGTCGAAACGGCGGAACGCGGGGCCGAGCTGGCACCGAACACGCGCGTCGGCGGCTACCGCGTGGTGCGCCTGCTCGGAACCGGCGGCATGGGGCGCGTGTATCTGGCGCAGCAAGAGCGGCCGCACCGTCGCATCGCGCTCAAGCTCTTGCGCCGGGCCTTCGGGGTCTCCGACGGCGTGCGGCGCTTCGAGCTCGAAGCCCAGATCCTGGCGCGTCTGAGTCATCCCAACATCGCGCAGCTCTACGAGCTCGGCACCTGGGGCGAGGGCGCCTCGGCGACGCCCTACTTCGCGCTCGAGTACGTCGAGGAGGCCCTCGATCTGGTGGCTTTCGCGAACGAGCGAGCGCTGCCTCGGCGCGCGCGAGTCGAGCTGCTCGCGCAAGTCTGCGACGCCGTGCAGCACGCACACCAGCGCGGCGTGATCCACCGTGACCTCAAGCCCGGCAACGTCTTGGTCGATGCGCGCGGACGGCCGAAGGTGATCGACTTCGGCGTCGCGCGCGTGTTCGGCCAGGAGCTCGCGGCGAGCATCGGCACGCTCGGCGGCGAGGCTCTGGGGACGCTGGCCTACGCCAGCCCCGAGCAACTCTCCGGCGACGCCGCCGACATCGACGTGCGCACCGACGTGTACGCGCTCGGCGTGCTGCTCTACGAGCTGTGCGCGGGCCGTACTCCCTTCGACGTCGTCGAGCGCCGCATCGCCGACATCGTCGACGAGATCCGCCATCGCGATCCACCGGCCCCGTCGCGCATCGCACCCGAGGTCGAGCGCGAGCTCGACTGGATCGCGCTGCGTTGCCTGGCCAAGGACCGCTCACGGCGCTATGGCAGCGCCGAGGCCCTGGCCAACGACCTGCGCGCGTTCCTCGCGGGCCAAACCGTCGCCGCGGGCCCCGATCGCTGGAGCTACCGCGTTTCCAAGTTCGTGAGGCGCCACCGCCTGGCGGTCGCGAGCGCCGCGTTGGTCAGCGCGTCGCTCGTCGGCGGCATCACCTCGACGTCGGTGTCGCTCGCGCGCGCCCGCGAGGCGCACGAGCAGGAGGCGCGCGCCGCGGCCAGTGCGCGACTGGAGCTCGGGCGCAAGCAGCGCGTGCTGGCCGCGGTGCGCCGCATCCTCGGCGCCTCGGCGCCCAGTCGCGAAGGGGTCGACGTCACGCTCTACGAGCTGCTCGAGAAGGAACGCCCGCGGCTCGAGACCGAGTTCGCCGACGATCCCGAGCTGCGCACCGAGCTGGCTGACTTCCTCTCCTCGACCTACTACGACTTGGGGCTCGTGCAAGAGAGCGCGGAACTGCTCGAGATCGCGCTCGCTGGCGCGCAGCGCTCGCCGTCGGCCGCTCCGCGAGGCGAGATCGCGCGCATGAAGCTGATGTTGGCTCGGCTGCGCACCTATCAGTCGCGCTTCGACGAGGCGCGTGAGCTGTACGAGTCGGTGGAGCCGCTGGCTCCGGATCTCGACCCGGAGGTGCGCGTGGCGGCGCTGCGCATGCGAGCCGAGGTGGCGGCGCGCGACGGAGACTTGGTGGTCGCCGTCGACCACTATCGCGACGCGGCCGAGGTCTCCGAGCGCGAGCTCGGAGCGGCACACGAAGTGACGCTGGTGGTGCAGAGCGACCTCGCGGCGATGCTCGGCGGCATCGGACAACTCGAGGAAGCCGAGTGCTGGGCCTTCAAGTCGTGCGAGAACGCCGCGGCGACGTGGGGGCTCGAGCACCTCGAGTCGCAGCCTCCGTTGCTGCGCCTGGGTGCGTTGCTCCAACAGCGCGGGCGGCTGTGGGAAGCGCTCGCGATCCAGGAGGCCCAGCTGCCGCGCCTGATCGCGTTCTTCGGCCCCGACCATCGCAACACGCTGCAGGCCGAGCAGGTGCTGGCGAACACGCTCGCGGCCTTGGGCAGGTTCGACGACGCGTTGGTGCACGCACGCCGCGCGCTCGAGATCTTCCAGAACGCCTATCCGGACGACGTCGAGGCCGAGCTCGCGGCCCGTCTGGCGCTGGCCAATCTGCTGGCCTCGACGGGACCGTTCGAGGAGTACCTGGAGCAGGTCGAAGCGGCGCTGAAGGCACAGCTCGAGCGCGGCGCGCCAGTGCATCCCACGCGCGTGATCCTCGAGCTGCGCCTGACGAAGGTGCTGCTCGACGCGGGTCGCCACGACGAGGCCGAGACGCACGCGCGCGCGGCGCTGGACACGGCCGAGAACGTCTATCCGCCCGGCCATCCGATGCCCTCCACGTGCCGGGTGCGCATCGGAATCGCGCTGGCGGGCCAGCAGCGCGTGGACGAGGCGCTGGAGCAACTCGACCGCGGCGTCGATGGCCTCGCGGGCGTGCGTGAGCCCAGCCACCTGCGGGTGCTGCGCGAAGGGCTCGCGATGCTGGTCACCCTGCACTCCGCGCGCAATGACGAAGCAGCGCGCTCGGCGCGCGCGAGTCAATTGGAAGAGCTCGCTCTCGGACCGTGAGCGCGTCGCGCCCGCGAAATGAAGCGAGGCGGCTCGCAACCCGTGCGAACCGCCTCGCGTGAGGATTCCCGAGCGTGATTACTGCGCTTGCAAGCTCAGCGTCCAGCTCACCAGCGTGCCGGTGTCGGTGGCCGCGAGGTCGCGCACGCGCAACTTCCATCCACCGCTGATCGCCTTGCCCGTGAAGGCCGAGAGCGACTGCGCCGGCACGGTCAAGTCGGGGAACTCGGTGTTGACGTTGTCGGTCGCGCCGCCCGTGCGGTTGTGGAGCAACACGGTCGTGTTGTCCGGTCCGATCAGCGCGATCTCGAGGTCACCCTTGTAGGTGTGCGTGACGTTGACGCGCACCTTCACGGCGGCCACCGTGCCCGTGCCGGTGTAGGTCAGCGTGCTGGTGACTCCGGTGGTGTTGTTGTCCGGAATCGCCAGGCTCGGGCTGGCGGATTTCTCACCGTTGAAGGTGATCTTCCACGAGCTGAGCGTGCCGGTATCCGCCGCCGCCAGGTCCTGCACCTTGAGCTTCCACGCGCCCGCGGTGCTCTTGCCGTTGAACACGCTCAACGCCTGCGCGGGAGCGGTGAGGATCGAGAACGTCGTGGTGACGTTGTCGGTCGAGCCGCCGGAGCGGTTGTGCAGGATCGCGGACGTGTTGTCCGGTCCGATGAGCGTCACGACCAGGTCACCCTTGTAGGTGTGCGGGATCACCGTGTCGACCGCGATCGACGAGATGGTCAGCGCGTCGGCGACGTTGAGCGTGCTGGTCACCCCGGTCGTGTTGTTGTCCGGGACCGCCAAGGCCGGCGCCGCGGAGTAGGTCTTGGCCGCGGCCGAGCCACCACCGACCGGGTTGATCACCAGCGTCACGTTCTGCGTGCGCGTGATCGACCCGCTGACGCCGGTGATCGTCAGCGTGTGCGTGCCGGCCGTCGCCGCCGTGGTCGTGGTCACCGACAGGGTCGAGGAACCTCCGACCGCCACGGACGCCGGACTGAACCCGAAGCTCACTCCGGAGATCGCGGGCGAGACCGAAAGCGCGACACTGCCCGAGAAACCGTTCTGCGCCGCGGTCGAAGCGGTGTAGCTGGTCGAGCCTCCGGCGGTGATGGTCTGGCTCGCGGGGGTAGCCGACAAGGTGAAGGTGGGCGTCGGCGGTGCGTTGACCACCAACGTCACGTTCGCGGTGCGAGTCAGCGAGCCGCTGACGCCGGAGATCGTCACGTTGTACGTGCCCGGTGTCGCCGCGCTGGTCGAGGTCACCGACATCGTCGTCGAGCCGTTGGCCGCGATCGGGTTGGCTGTGAAGCCATAGGTCACGCCGCTGATCGCGGGCGTGGCCGACAGCGTCACCGAGCCCGCGAATCCGTTGAGCGCGGTGTTCGAGACCGTGTAGCTGGTCGCGTTGCCGGCCGTGATGGTCTGGCTCGAGGGCGTCGCCGCGAGCGTGAAGTCCGGCGTCGGAGCGCTCGCGCTGCCGTTGTAGACCAGCAGGGCGAAGTCCTGATCGGTCGTGTCGGCGTTGCCCGGAACGCCGTCACCGGCGATGTTGGTTCCGCGCACGGTGACCGAGAACGAGCCGCTCGTGCCGACGGGCAAGAACACGCACTCGGTGTTGTTGGCCGCGTCGGCCGTGCCGCCGCTGACCGAATTGGCCCCGCTGAACACGTTGCCGCGGTACAGCGTGCCATTGACCGTCACCTCGAGGTCGAGGTTGTTGACGTAGGCGTTGCCCGTCGTGGCGCCGGGCGCGTCGGTCCACACCAGCGCGACTCGGAAGGGAAGCGTCGTGTTGGAGATGCTCCCGCTGGTCGTGTAGGTGTTGCCCGTGGCGGCCAGCACCGTGGTCTGGTCGACGCGCAAGCGCGCCGCAGAGTCGAAAGTGCGCGCCATGTTGGTGCGACCGAAGCCCTGGCTGTTCGACCACAGCGTGTCGTTGGCGCCGACGCCGTTCATGTGCACCGCGCCGGAGACGACCTCGGCCTTGACCATCGCCGGACTCGGCACGCTCAGGCCGTTGTTGATGTAGTCCTGGCGGATCAGCGCGGCAAAGCCCGCGACGGCCGGCGTCGAGTGGCTGGTGCCGCTCGACCAGGCGTAGAGCGTCTGACCGCTCGGCCAGTACTGATTGCACACGCCGGTTCCGTCGTAGCCGGTCGCGCGGCTCGCCGCGCCTTCGATGTGCGTGCCGGGCGCGACGATCTCGGGCTTCTTGCGCGCGTCCGAAGTCGGACCGCGACCTGAGAACGAGATGATGTCCATCGCGTTGTCGGCGCCGGTGTTGCCGATGGCGCAACCGTCCGTGCCGGTCATGCGGTAGTTCTCCGACGCTCCGACGGTGAGCACGTTCTTGCCGGTGCCCGGCGGATGCACGGTGCCCGCGCCCGAGCCGCTGTTGCCGGCGGCGAAGATGATCGAGAGCTCCTGGTTGCCGGCCGTGCCGCTGACGGCGTCGCGCACGGCGGTGTCGTGCGCCTGGGTGTCGGCGTTGTAGTTGTTCCCCGAGGTGTAACCCCACGAATTCGAGCTGATGCGCGCGCCGGCGCTGTAGGCGTTGCCCATGCGCGTCAGCGTCGGCTGGTTGAACACTCCGGAGCCAGCGTTGGAGAACACCTTCGAGTTGCCCAAGCGCACCCAAGGCGCGATGCCCAGGCCGTACTGATAGCCGCTGGCGTCCTCGAACGCCGAACCCGCGGTGTCGTTGTAGCCACCGATGATCGAGGCGTTGATATTGCCGTGGCCGGCGCGACCGTCGGCGAGCGCGTCGCCCGAGTAGTTGTTGTTGAACATGACGCGGCTCGCGCCAGCCGCCAGCCCGTCGACCTTGAACTCGGTGTTGACGTCGGTGGTCGAGCCGCGGTCGACGCCGTCGTCGTGCACGTCGACCGAGAACGTGAACGGATTCGAGCCCGGGAAGCCCTGCGATTGCAGCCAGGCGAGGTAGCCCGGACCGGTCGGTTGAGTGCCGGCGGCGTTGAGGTTGGCGGCCATGATCTGGCCCTGGGCCTCGTCGAACAATCGCGCCTCGAGCTTGGGCTCGATGGCGAACACGCGCGGGTCACGCGCCAGCTCGAGCACGTTGGCGCCGTCGATGCGCACGCCGATGTCGATGTACTCGAGCACGCGGTGCGGAGCGACCAACAGCTCGAACGAACGGTCGGCCAGTTCCTGCGCGAAGGCCTGGCCCTGCTCGTCGGCCACGATCTGCACGATCACGTCGTAGATCTGATCGTACTGCAACGCGGGCACTCGCAGCTCCGGTCGCAGCTTGAAGGCCGGCTCGTAGTTCGAGATGCCGAGCACGTAGGGCTTGGCGACCAGTTGCTCGAGTGCGCCATGGGAGCTCGAGTCCGCGACCACCACGTAGGCGTTGTTCGCGACGTAGGTGACCACGCGCACGCCCGTCGAGCGCAGCGTGTCGAGCCACTCGTCCTTGATCGGTCCATCGAACTGCACCAAGCGCATGCGGCGCTCGCCCGCGAGCGGCGCGCTCTCGGGAGCGCGCATTTCCTCGGGGATCGCGGCCAAGTTCGTGCGCGTCGCAACGGCATCCGCTCCGTCGAGCAGATAGCCGTTGAGGTTGATCAGCGTCTGCGCGTCGGCCAGCGTCGCGCCGCGCGCCAAAAGCGCTTCGAGGCCGCCTGCGCGCTGCAGTGCGACCTCGATCATCACGAACGAACCGTAGTGTTCGACGCGACGCAGCGCACCCGAGCGCGCCAGTTCCGCGAGCGCGGGATCGTTGGGCTCGAGGAACAGGCGATGGGTCGTGCCCTGTGCGACGAACTCGCTGGGAATCGCAGCCGAGGTCGTCGCTCCCTCGCTGGCCCCACCGTCGAACGGCGCGCGCTCCTGCGCGGCCAGCGGAACGGAGAGGAACAAAGACGCCGCAAGTAGACGGACTCGAGAAACTCGCATCCAAACCTCCTGGGGGATAGGAACGTCGGCGCGACTGTACTCGTGACCATCTCGAGCAGGAAGAGTGCGCAGTCCTCGCGGAACTTGGATTCCTAGATCCGGTCCGCGACGAAAATCTGGACGCGTCGCGGGCGTGCAACACGTCGCGGGCGCGGACGCCCCGGGCTCGGCCTGTGACGTCCCCGGGGCCGACGCGGCGCGCCGCGCGACGAGGCCGCTCTCCACCGCGGCGCGAAACGCCGACGCGCGACGGACATCCAAGCTCGCGCACACCGCGTTGGGGGCGCGAGGCGCGCACTCGCGCCGCTCCCGCGCTACCCTCGTCCCCCAGCATGGAGGTACCCATGACCACGCCCGAGTTCCGCACCGCACTGATCGCGCTCGCGCTGCTGGCGCTGGTGGCCGTCGTCGCCTGCTGCGCTCCCTCCGCGCCGCCGCCCGCGGGCGACGCGGCACGCTCGACCGAAACCTCGCGCAACGAGAGTGAACCCATCGACAAGTCGACGCTCCGCGACAAGCTCACGCCCCTGCAATTCCAAGTGACGCAGCAATGCGGCACCGAACCAGCGTTCACCGGTCCCTACTGGGACAACCACGAACCGGGCATCTACGTCGACGTCGTCGACGGCACTCCGCTGTTCACGTCGCTCGACAAGTACGACTCGGGCACTGGCTGGCCGAGCTTCACCAAGCCCATCGACGAGGGCGCGCTGGAGGAAAAGCGGGACACGACCCACGGCATGCTGCGCGTCGAAGTGCGCTCGAAGCACGCGGATTCGCACCTCGGTCACGTGTTCGAGGATGGCCCGGCACCGACGGGCTTGCGCTATTGCATGAACTCCGCCGCGTTGCGCTTCGTTCCCGTCGACCGGCTCGAGCAAGAAGGCCTGGGGCGATTTCTGCCGCTGTTCGGAAAGGAAGCACCCGTGACCAAGCCCACGACCACCGAGACCGCGATCCTCGCCGGCGGCTGCTTCTGGGGGATGGAGGACATCCTGCGCAAGATCCCGGGCGTGCTGGACACCGAGTGCGGCTACACCGGCGGACACCTCGAAAACCCCAAGTACGACGACACCCACGACAGCAAGAGCGGTCACGCCGAGTCGGTCAAGGTGCTCTTCGATCCCACGAAGGTGAGCTACGAGGAGTTGCTGGTGTGGTTCTTCCGCATGCACGACCCGACGACCAAGAACCGCCAGGGCAACGATGTCGGCACGCAGTACCGCTCGGCGATCTTCTACGCCGATGCGCGCCAGAAAGCCGCGGCCGAAAAGGCGCTGGTCGAGGCACACAAGAAGTGGAAGAAGCCGATCGCGACCACGCTCGAGCCTGCGGCCAAGTGGTGGCCGGCGGAGGCCTATCACCAGGACTATCTGGTGCGCAATCCGGGCGGCTATACGTGCCACTTCCTGCGCGACTAGCCCGAGCGGCGAGAGCGGGCGAGCAGGCGCTCGGTTGCTCCCATCCGGGTACGGTGACGCGGTGAGCTTGCGCTTCGCAGTCGTCGTGGCGCTCTTCGGCACCTCGCTGTCGAGCGTGCAGGCCCAAGATCCGAGCCCAGCGGACGATGCGCGCAGCGCAGGCTATCTGCAGGCGATCCTCGAGCGCGAGCTCGGCTGGGAGCCGGGCACCTACGCGCTCCAAGTGCGCGCGGGCATCGCGACGATCGGCATCCATGTCAACGACCGCGCCGTGCGCGAGCCACAAGTGCGCCGGCTGGTCGGCGTCCCCGGGGTGACCGGCGTCGAGCTTGTCGACGACACCGACGTGCGCGCGGGTGACGCCTTCATCGCGTCCGGTGGTGGCCTGCCCGGACTGCTGGGACTCTCGAGCGAAGACATCGCCTATCCCCAGGGCGACGTGTTCGAGCCCCTGCTCGCCGATCCGAAGACTCCGCGCTTCTTCGCGAGCCTGCGGCACTACGACACGCCGGACGCCGAGACGACCGGCGCCGCCGTGGGCTTCGGCGAGTCCTTCGGGCTGTGGAAGCGCTCCGGTCGCAAGGCGGGCGACGGACTGCAAGTCGGCCTTTCGGCCGGGCTTTTCGCGCAATTCGACCTGGAGACCGCCTCGGCCGACTTGATCAACGCGGACTACGTGGTCGGCGTGCCATTGACCTGGCGCGAGGGCCGGCATGCGGCGCGTTTGCGCCTGTACCACCAGAGCTCGCACCTGGGCGACGAGTTCTTGCTGGCGGCGCCGACCGATCGCATCAACCTGAGCTTCGAGTCACTCGAACTGCTCTACTCGCTCGATCTCGGCGCGTGGCGCGGTTACCTCGGGGGTGAGTTCCTGCTCCACCGCGATCCGCGCGATCTCGAGCGTTGGGGCGGACACGCCGGACTCGAGCTGCGCGGCACGCGCGAGCTGTTCGGCGGTCGTCCTGTCGCCGGGCTGGACTTGAAGAGCTGGGAGGAACACTCCGGCGCACTCGACGCAGCGCTCTCCTTCGGCATCGAGCTCGACTCCGCCCAGCGAGCGCGCCGCACGCGCTGGATGTTCGACCTGTACCACGGCTACGCGCCCCACGGTCAGTTCTACGACGACCGCATTTGGTTCGCCGGCTTCGGCCTACAGCTCGCGTTCTAGCCGAGAGCGGCGCAGCGCCCACGAATCGAGGCCGACCCCGGTCGTGGCGGGATCGGCCTCGCGAGTTGCGCCACCGAGCGTTGGTCAGCTCACTGGCAAACGGTGAACTGCACGGCGTTCGACAGGCCGGTCGTGCTCGCGCTCGCCGGATCGCGCATCCACCACTGCGCGTACAACGTGTCGCCCGGATCGATTCCGACCGAGTTCATGTACGCGGTCGTGAACCCGAAGCTGTAGGCGCCCGAGCAATCGTTGCCCGAGGGCGATCCGCCGGAGTTGATCGTCGGCGTGCGCACGGTCGGGCTCCCGACGCACTTCGTGCCGCCTTGGAACGGCGCGGCGCTCGGCGAGAAGCCCCAGAACAAGAGGCCGTTCTTCTGGCTGATCGCGCTGTTGCACGAGACCACCAAGTTGCCGGCCGACTTCGAAGGCGAGCCCGTGGTCGAAATCGACGGCGTGCAGCCCAGCGAATTGGTCTTCGCCGTGCAGTAGATCTGCGGCGTCGGAGAGACGATCCACAGCGGTCCGTAATTGAACTGGTTCTGGCCGTTGCCCGCGTTGTCGTAGGGCCGGATGTGGAAGTACCACGGCTGGGCGCTGACGCCGGGACTGCTGACCACGCTGGTCGCCGACGCACCGAGCTCGAGCGACGCATCGGGAGTCGAGACCGGCAGGTGGTCCCACATGTACGAGAAGCCCGCGAGGCCCGAACCACCGGAATCGCTGCACGGATCCCAGGTCATGGTCACCGCGCCATTGCACGAGTACGTGCCCGTCGCGTGCGACGGCGAGGTCAGGCCGGTGACGTAGTTGGGTTGGATGAAGTCCAGCAGGAACGGCCCGACGCGCGCGTAGCTCGTCGACCAGTTTCCCGAAAGGTCGACCGGGCGGATGCTGAACCACCACGTGCCGGTGTCGGTCAGAGGATTGAAGTTCGTGACGTAGCTCGTCACGGCACCGATGTCCTTCGTCGCGTTCGGCAAGCCGTTGGTGGCGGCCAGCGTCCAGCTGTAGCCGTCGACGCCGGAGACGTTGTCGGCGGGCTGAGTCCACTGGAACGAGATCGCCGACTGGTTCGACCACACCAGCGGCGTGTGCGTCGTGCTCACGAGATTGGTGGGCACCGGCGGCGGCGTGCCATCGACGTAGATCGTGACCGCGTCGGTGACATCCGTGGCGTTGTCCGAGCGCGCCTGGACCGAGAAGCTCTTGGCGCCCTCCGTCGCCCAGTTCGTCGTCCAGGTCGCGTAGCGATTCGTGCCGTGCACGATGTTCCCGAGCAGCACGTCGCGCCCGAGCTGCGTATTTCCCGTGAGATCCGCGGTCGCGCCGTCCTCGAGCGTCGTCACCACGCTCTGCAGCGTGTCGCCGCTGGAAGTGGAGTCGAGGAACACGCCCGACGCGATGTAGCTCGGGTTGGTGTAGCTCGCGGTGATCGTGGTGTTCTGGTTCGGCTGGACATACGCGTCGCTCGTCGTCACCGAATAGGTCGGCGTCGGTGTCGTGTCCGCGTAGGTCACGATCGCGCACACACCGACCTTGCAGGTCTGCCCGGCGACGACACTGTCGGGGAACACCTTGATGCGCCAGGTGCCTGTCGTGGGGCTGTTGACGATGCGGATCTCGGTGTTGTCCCGCGGGCTCTGCTGAGCACTGTACTCACCGGTGTTCCCACCCGCGGTGAGGGGCGGTGCGTCGATCCACATGTCGAGGTCGTTGATTAGCGCCGAGCCTGCGCCGGACGAAGCCGACTCTTCCTTGTAGTGCATCACCACGGTGACGCGCGTCGCTCCGGCGTTGACGTCGAAGTCGAGCTGGCCATAGCCGGCCGTCGACTGCCCGAAGCTCCAGAAGTACATCGACTGTTGGCTGTCCCCGCCCCAGGCCTTGTAGGCATCGATGCGGCCCGTGCCGTACACGTTCAAGTGGTTGAGCGGATCTGTGCTCGGTGTAGCGAGCGTCGCGTTGTCCTTGGTGATCGAGCCGGCCATCATCACCGCGGAGAGTGCCGCCGGGTTGTAGCGCAGGAACGAGTAGCGATCGCACAGCTGAGCCGCGATGCCCGTGACGTGCGGGGCCGCCATGCTCGTGCCGGTCTTCGCCGTGTAGCCCGAGGTGTTGTTGGCGTCGCAGGAGTAGATCGAGTTCCCCGGAGCGCACAGATTGGGCTTCCAGCGCAGGTCGTCGGTCGGTCCGCGGCTCGAGCTGACCGCGACCGTGCCCGGATCGTCCCCGAGGTTATCGCGGTCGTACACGCTGCCCACCGAGAGCGCGTTCTTGGAGCTCGACTCCTTGAGCATCGTGCTCCCCGACGAACCCGAGTTGCCCGCCGCGAACACGTACAACTGATCCCAGTCGTACACCGTGTCGTCGATCAGGCGCGCTTCGGTCTCTGTGCCGTAGTACGGGCCGCCCGGAGTGCCATAGGAGTTGTTGACCACCATCGGCCGCGAGGTGGTCACGTTGTTCGAGTCCGTGTAGGCCGTGCGCATCTGCGTGTAGACCGCGGAGATGCTCACGCCCGTGCCGAAGCCCGCCGCATTGAGGATCTTGGCCACGAACACGCGGTGCGCGGTGTCGGCGCCCAGTCCAGGCGCGGCGCCGGTGTAGCTGTCCTCGATGTCTCCATTGCCGAGCATCGTCCCGCTGACGTGCGTGCCGTGCGTGTTCTGGTCGTCCCAGTAGAGCGTGTTGTCGGTCGAGTACTCCCAGCCGATCACGTAGGGATCGATCGCCAGGTGCAGGAAGTTCATCCCGCTGTCGATCACACCGGCCGTCGCCGTCGCTCCGTCGTAGCTCGCGCGCGTACGGTCGGCGTTGACCAGCGGCATCGACTCGTCGTGGAGCGCCTGCGGAGCTTGATAGGCCTCGATGAACTGGACGAAGTCCGTGTCGAGGAGCGCCTCGACGCGCTCGGGCGCGACGCGCACGCGGAACGCGCGCACCTCGTCGACGTACTCGAGCACTTCGACGCCGAGCTCCTCGAGCGCGCGCTGCTGCCAGCCGTTGGAGAACACGATGTACGGCTGCGCGGCGTCGTTCGCGGGCAACACGTTGCCGTCCGCATCGGCCTCGTGCCCGACGCCGATCGGCACGCGCGTCGACTGCGGCCCGAGATCGCTGTCGAACACGTTGATCCACAGATCCAGAGGCGCCGAGCCGGCCGCTTCGCGCGCCGCGACCGCCGTCGGATGGAGCTTCTGCCAGGTCTTGGCGACTCCCACCCAGCGCACGAAGTCGAGACCCGCGAGCGCGTCGAGCGCGGTCGGCGAGAGCGCCACCTTCAGGCAGTAGTGCGGGTGGAACGACAGCACGCGCGCGCCGGCGTCGGTCAACGCGGCGACGCGCGCCTCGGTGATGCGCTTGTCGAACATCACGAAGGCGTAGGTCTCGGGCAGCGGTCGACCGTCGCTCGGGATCCCCGAAACGCGCTGCGCGAGTTCGGCGTCGATGCGCTCACCGGCCGGCGGGTAGTAGGCGCCGGGCGCGAAGCTGAGGAAATACGGGTCGCCGCTCGCGGGAGCCACGATTTGGTCCCCGAGATCACCGGCGACGACTTGGGGCGGATTCGGGAGCGGGATCGAATCGTCGAGGGCCAGCTCGACGAACTCAGGCGTGCCGATGATGGCCGGCGTCGAGCGCGGCTCTTGGGAGGCCGTCGGGGCGACCAGGGACTGGGCCGCGAGGGCCACGGACAGGCTGATGAGCATGGGAACGACCTCGATGGAGCGCTGGGTGAACGCAAACGACTCCCATGAGATCCGCGACCCGGCCAACTCGTTACGCCCGGCCCGGCGCATCGGCGCCGCGAACTCCCCAAGCGTCGCCGCGAGGTTCCGCGATGTACGCGCCCCCCGACCGTGAAAGTGGGGCTCCCGACCCCGCCGAGGGGCCTACGGTGCCCCCACTTTCAATCGCGGTGTGCTCTAGAACCTCGCTTCGGCAGGCACCGAATGGGCGACTGCGGCAGAGACATGATCGCCCCCAAAGGGAGCCGCTCGCCGACCGCCGCGGCGCTCGCCGCAATTTGACCTGGTGCCACGCCATCCGGGCAACGCGACCACCGCCCCGCCCCCGATGTCAGCGCGAAGTGTCACCCATGTGCCCGGACACGACTGTCACCTGTGCGCCGGATTGCGCAGCCCCGCGTCCCGCGCAGCAGACGCGCCGGCTTTTTTCTGGGGCAACAGCAGCAGGTTGAGCGGGCGGCGCGGTGGCAATGCTCCGTCGACGGACCCCGGTTCGACTTTGCGCGGGAGCCTCACTGGCGGTCGACCGCACGGTTTTTTGGACAAGGCGGTGTGTTGAGGAGGCTCGAGTTAGGCCGAATCACCCGCCGCCAAGGGCTCCCCTCGACAGCCTGCGTTCGTGCAGCGGCAACGACCTCGTGACGCGTCCACCGCAGGATTCGACTGAGCGCTCGATTCGAGCTCGAGCTGCACCACTTCCTGAGTCGCGCGGCATCGACCTGTCGTTGCTCGGCCATTGAGGCGAGGTCCACCTATGGCGCCGGAGGAAGAGCGACGGATCGGAGAGCACACCCGTGTCGAGTCGCCGGGCGAGCGCGGTCGCGACGAGTGGCGTCTCGCGCCGCTGCACGAACCGCGGCTGGATGGGCGCGCGGAGGCAGCGACTGCGGCTCGCGCGAGCCGATTTCTGCGGCCGCTCGGTGGGCGCCCGCACGAAATTGCATTCCTGGGTTACGCTCGGATCTCGGCACGCCGGCCGCCTCGGTGCGCCACCCCATCGTCGGTTTCCACTCGTCCCAGAACCCCCTCGGCTCCATGAATCGGCGCTCGCCCCAATCGCTCTCCCTGCCGTTCCTTCCGTTCGTGCTGGCGACCACGGCCACGGCCGTCGCGGCACCGCAGTCGACAACGCGCATCAGCGTCGACTCCGCTGGCGCCCAGGCCACCGGTGGCGTGTCGGCGGGCGCTCATCTGACGCCCGACGCGCGCTACGTGGTGTTCACCAGCCAAGCGAGCAACTTGGTCGCCGGCGACACCAACGCCCAGCCCGACGTCTTCGTGCGCGACCGGTTGAGCAACACGACATCGAGGATCAGCGTCGACGTCGGCGGCAATCAGGCGCTCGGCGGTCCTTCGGGCGGCTGCACGATCTCCTCCGACGGTCGCTACGTCGCCTTCACCAGTGGCGCTTCCAATCTCATCGTCGGCGACACCAACAACTCGACGGACACCTTCGTCAAGGACCGCCAAACGGGCGCGGTGGTGCGAGCCAACCTGAGCTCGTCCGGCACGCAGGGCGTTCAGTTCTGCGAGAACGCGCGCATCTCGGGCAATGGTCGCTTCGTCGTGTTCGCGAGCTTCGACACGCTCTTCGTCGCCGGCGACACCAACGGAGTCGAGGACCTGTTCCTGCGCGACTTGCAGACCAACACGACGACCCGCGTCAACGTCGACTCGTCCGGTGCCCAGGCCAACGCGTCCGCCAACGTCTCCGGCATTTCCGACGACGGGCGTTTCGTCGTGTTCACCAGCGGTGCATCCAACCTGGTGCCGAACGACACCAACGCGAGCTTCGACGTCTTCGTGCGCGACACCGTGAGCGGCCAAACCACGCGCGTCAGCCTCGACGCGCTCGGCGCGCAGATCCCCGGTCACAGCACCGATCCGGCCATCTCGGGCGACGGCGCATTCACCTCGTTCTCGACCTCGGTCAACAACGTCGTGGCCGGAGACACCAACGGATTCCTCGACGTGTTCGTGCGCAAGAGCTCCGACGGCAGCGTCTCGATCGCCAGCACCAGCTCGAGCGGCGTGCTCGGCAACGCCGGTTCGAGCCTGGGGAAGCTCTCTTTCGACGGCCGCTACGTCTCGTTCAGCAGCATCGCGTCGAACCTCGTCGGAGGTGACACCAACTTCAACTTCGACGCGTTCCTCAAGGACCGCGTCACGGGCGTGACGACGTTGATCAGCCAGAGCAGCGCGGGCGTCATCGGGAATTTCGGATCGTTCCCCGATGCGTTGTCCGCGGACGGGCGCTACGTCGCGTTCCAGAGCGAGTGCACCAACCTCGTCGCCGGCGACACCAACAACCAGTACGACGTGTTCCTGCGCGACCGCGGCCAAGAGCAGCCAGTGGCGTACTGCAGCGCGAAGACGAACAGCCAGGGATGTGTCCCCGCCATCGGCTTCAGCGGCTCGCCCTCGGTCACGTCCGCCGTGCCGTTCAACGTCACCGCCGTGCAAGTGCTCAACAACAAGAACGGCTTGCTGTTCTACGGCTTCTGGTGGAATAACCTGCCGTTCCAGGGCGGCACGTTGTGCGTCAAGGCCCCGACGCTGCGCACGGCGCTACAGAATTCTGCCGGCAATGCGCCGCCGGACGACTGCTCCGGAGTGTTCGCGTTCGACTTCAACGCGCGCATCCAAACGGGCATCGACCCGCGCCTCCAACTGGGGCGCACCGTGTTCGCGCAGTACTGGTACCGCGATCCCGCCGACGTCACGACCACGGGCCTGACCGACGGACTGCGCTTCGTCATCGGGCCCTGATATGGGTGGACCTGTCAAGCACTCCTGACGGATCACGCTGACAGGTTTGAATTGTGCGGGGCCGGGCGCCTTTCTTGGGCGGCTGGCCCCGATCGCTTGGGAGCGATCGAGGTTGAAGGTGCGGGGACGGCGAGCGCCGGCTCGCTTCGCGACGTTGCAGTCTGATATTCGCGGGTTGGGTACCGCAGTTCATGCGTTCGTAGG